>DAOULY010000021.1:0-540253 GCA_034414595.1 Dehalococcoidia bacterium | reverse complement strand
CGGAGAAGATGCACGCAGCCATTGTTGCTGAGAGGGTGCGCAAGGCTGTAGCTGAAGTCAGCCTGCCCACGGGTGATAAGCTAACGATTAGCGTCGGCGTCGCCGGTTATCCTGAAGACGCCCTCGGTCACGAGGATCTTGTCTCCCAAGCTGACAAAGCGCTATACCAGGCAAAACAGGGAGGTCGGAACCAAATTCATGTTTGGGAACAACAGTGACACGAGCGTTTGGGAGTAAGCCTGCCCCGGCTGACACAGACGAAACGCCGGTAGGCACAAATTATATTATCCTCCTCCTCTTCCTCACCGCTCTGGGACCGATGCCAAGGCACAAGTCTGTTAGTTCCGCGAAAAGTCCCCGATAGCTTCCAAATGAAAGTGGCTGCCTTCACCCTATTCAAACCTTGTCTCCAGGCTGAGTCTGATGTAGACTTTCTGATAGTGGATTCACCCGCCATAGTGTGTCAGGAGTTAGTCAGTGCACCATACGCTGAGGTTCTACAGTAAGCATCGGGAGATATTTCTCAGATATTACATCTTTCAGGCCAAATGGACGCGCATACCTCTTGTGGGCAATGTGGTGCGGGCGGTGGCAAATGCATATGGCAAGAGCTCACATAACGCATATCTCATTACGTTGGAGGAGGCCGAGCAGCTGATAGACCTCTCACGCAAGCTGCTACTGGGCCCCTGCGACTGCCGCAAAGTGTTCCAGAACTGCGATAACCCGGTGAACGCGGAGATCGTCATTGGGCTGGGGACCAACGTCTTCACTGAGGAGAGACCGGGGGACTACAAAGAGATCTCCAAGCAAGAGGCAAAGGATGTCCTCTTGGATTGCCATGAAAGACGTCTCATCCATACTCTTGTCAGGTGCAGAGAGGACTTCTACTCCATATGCAACTGCTGTCCCTGCTGCTGCGTGCCGCTGAGGCTCAAGCAGAACTACGGAATAGGCCACGGGTTGGTGCGGGTGGATGATATTGTCGATAGGTTTATCAGGAGCCCAGCTGTTCTACCTTGCTTTTATGCCCAGATCTCTCAGTTCATAGAGCACACCCCAGATAGCAAACAGGAACGCAGCAATTGCTAGCTGTACAAAAGTAGCTGGAGCTGCAACCACATGGGTTCCCGTCACTCCCGTTATGAACGCTATGATGATGCACACGATTCCGGCAAAGCCAGCAGCCCTTGATATCCAGAGGTACAATGTCGTTGGTGTTCTCTGCATGATGCTTACCTCCTCTATGACGACAATCTATATTATGTTAAACAAGGAGGTCAAGAGGGAGTTTTGTGGTAAACTGTCTGCCGCCAACCTCTGATATGAAGAACCCCGCAGCCTCCGCTACAGGGCTCTTATTTCCAATATCTTATGCGGGCTTCGTTAATTGCCTGTCATGTCTACTATTGTGGCACCCGGAGCGACAGCGTTGATATCGAACCTCTCATCCTGGATTGTAGGGTTCAGGTCTACGTTGGTGAACTGCATCGTCGTGGTCTTGCCTGTGGAGGCAACACGATACACCCTCTTCAAGAGACAGCCCCGGGTGGTTGAACTCCACTCTGTTGCCGTACTGCCGTCATTGAAGGTCCAGATGAAGGCGACGCACTCCTCCCCACCAATGGTCTCATGCCCGCTGATCCCCACACTCTTGCAGTCGGAATCAGCATCGCAAACGGATTGTGCTGCTGCCAGCATCTCCTCCTCTGTCACAGCCCCGTAGTAGTGCTGCTTGAACGGGGCCAGGTATGATGCACGTGGATTAGAATAGTCTCCTCTGGTGAACTTGATCACCACTCCGTTGCCAGTGGGGATGTACAGCCAGTCAAATTGGCCATCGCTGATGAGTGTTCTTACCTCTGTTGGCTGACCGGAATCTGTCCACTGCCAGTCAGTCCTCTCCTTACTGTCCCTAAACCAGTAATCTATGATGCCCTGATTGCCGTCATCGTCAGAATACGTTATCCGGAACTGATAGGCCCCGGGTAGGTCAGCAGCACTAGCAGGTCCTTGTCCGCCACCAGTAAGGACGAGAGGGAGAACAACGCCCAAGCCGACCGCCACAACTGCAATGACTATAAGCCCTATTCTTCCTCTAGTTAGTCCTGTATTTAGTCCTGGTCTCATTTAAACCTAATGCTATACTAACTGCCTCCAGGTGTCAAGCCATCAGGCGGGGTATGCAATCGGGAACAGTTGTCCTGCGGTGAAAAGGATGATAGACTTCCAACGAGAGGAGGCTGAAATGGCTAAGAGCATAGTTGTGGTCGGCACTTTGGATACTAAAGGAGAGGAATTCAGTTACATCAAAGAGCGGATAGAGGAAAGGGGGCATAAAACCATCGTAATCGATGCCGGCGTCCTGGGCGAGCCCGCCTTCCCCCCCGCCTTCAGCCACCATCAGGTCGCCGAGGCCGGCGGCGGGAACCTGAAGGAGCTCGCTGCCAGTGGCGATGAGGGAAAGGCATTGGCAGCGATGGTAGCGGGAGCAGCGAAGATCGCCCAGCAACTTCACTCCGAGGGCAAACTTGATGGCATCATCGGCCTGGGCGGCTCTATGGGCACATCGCTGGGACTGCCAGTGATGAAATCACTGCCCCTGGGCGTGCCAAAGCTGATGGTGTCCACAGTAGCGTTTACCCCTCTCATCACCAGTGAAGATGTGGCCCCTGACCAGGTAATGATCCAGTGCGTGGTCGACATGTGGGGAAGCTTGGACACCATCACCAAGACCACCTTGGAGCAGGCGGCAGCGGCTATCTCGGCCATGGCTGAGACATATAAAGGCAAGAGGTCTCCGGAAAAACCGCTGGTTGGCATAACCACCTTGGGCACAGCCGCCCTCAGGTATGTCTTGTATGCCAAGCCCCTGTTGGAAGAAAAGGGCTATGAGGTGGCTGTATTTCACACCGTTGGCATCGGCGGCCGGAACTTTGAACGGCTGATAGAGGAAGGGGGCATCGTCGGTGCCCTGGACTTGAGCATGCGTGAGCTGCTGTGCGAATTGTATGGTGGTCTATGGGACGCGGGACCCCAAAGGTTGACCGCTGCGGGCAGGAGAGAGGTCCCCCAGGTTGTTGCTCCTGGGGCTGTGGATTCCCATTGCTGGAATGGGCCTGTGGAATCGCTGCCGCCTCGATTTAGAGGCCGCAAGATTCACAAGCACAACCCGAAGGACACCGACGTGGAAATGAAGGCAGAGGAGATGGTAGAAATAGCCGAGCTCATGGCAAGGAAGTTAAACCAGGCCACCGGCCCCACGGTATTACTGATCCCAAGTCGAGGCCTTTCCGAGTGGGATAAGCCGGGTGCGATGTTCTACGACCCGGAGCGGCTCCAAGCCCTTGCCGAGTCGCTGAAGAAATACATAGAGCCAAAGATCAAGGTCCTCGAGCTCGACTTACACATCAATGACCCGGAATTTGCCCAAGAAGCAGTGGCTATCCTTGATGATATGATAAAAGGCAAATTCAGGCCTTAAGACTTACGATAGACGCAGTAGCCGGATAGCCATGACCTCTATCCATATAAGCGGTATCCCCATTGAAATTCTCTGCAGCGCACCGTCCCATTGGTCGAAGAAGTTGAAGCTATACACAGCAGATATTGCGAGTGCCACGGCCACCGTGGCCATGGAGTAGGTTACATAGCTCTGCCAGCGGCTGTCTCTGTACAATCTTTGGGAGATGGCCAGGGGAGCAAATATCATACCAAATGCAGCAATTATGGCGAAAACACTGTGCGTAATTCCAACCGCTGATATATCCGCACAGCCAGGGTCGCAACGAAAGACCCCCGTCATAATCAACGCAGCACCTGAGACAGCGATCAACGCCGGACCAATCTTCGAAGCCCTGCCGCTATTGCTTATGCCGCGATGGAGTCCAAAGGCGAAGGCGATCATCAATATGCCCAGCACAGCGAATCCCACAGTATTCATCACTATGGCATTTGCAGCACCGGCCGCGCCGAGCTGACTCATAGTTTGAGTGACATGGCTGTATCCAGGTTCAAGCGCACCAAGGGTGATTACCACGATGGTATATAATATAGGGCCACTAATACCACAAATAGCAAGCAGCTTTTGAGTAACTCCTGGTCGGGCGCTGCTATCGGACATCGCTCCTCCACGGACCCCTGCCTTCACCGCAAACCTCTTTCAGCCTTTGGCTTAGCCGATGCTCTATCATGAACTCGACAACTGCCCGGGGAACCAAACTTTCCCAGGGTTTATCTACGTATAGGCAGTCGCCAGATACCATCGCTACCTCAACAAGACCTAACTAATTTTATACCTTACCCAGGCCAAGTCAATCTTCAGGAATGTTTACTCCTCAAGACAATGAAGCATCAAGTTTGATGCCGGAGATATAGCGTACCACGTGTCCACTCCATTCGTGATACACTGCTGGAAACAAATGCGAAACTCTTGTTGGAAAACACTATGGAAGTGGGAATATGCACAACGGCAATGAACTTTTACGCACAAGAAATCGATGGGTAGTACCTGTGCTCTTCCTTGAGCACCATCGGGTGCTGTTGATAAGACCCGACTACACGAAAGGGCTTATTCTACCTAGCCCTGCCCAGCAGTCTCCATTATGGCCCTACAAAACGCCTCAACCAACTCAGGGTCAAATTGGGTACCGGCACATCGTCTCAATTCTTGAAGTGCCTCTTCCTGGGACACGACCTTTCTATAAAGACGCGGTGTAGTCATGGTGTCGTAGGCATCAGCTATGCTTATGATCCTGGCGCCAAGGGGTATGTCTTCCCCCTTCAGCCTGTCCGGGTATCCAGCGCCATTATACCACTCGTGGTGGTGCCGGATCATGGGCACTGCCATTGCCAGTGCCCTGACATACCCGACTATCCTCGCCCCTTCAGCTGAGTGCCTTCTTATTAGCTCCCATTCGTACTCCGTTAGCGTAGAGGGCTTGATCAGGATCGAGTCTGGGACACCCACCTTGCCAACATCGTGTAGCAGCGCAGCGGCATGTAAATCGGCTAATTCCCATGGCGACAGGCCGATTGCTTTGCCTAACGACTCCGATATGGTGGCCACTGCCCTTGAGTGACCGTAGGTATATGGGTCTCTCGCATCTACCGTGGCCGCCAGGGCATAGACCTGATCCATCGTTTCCGTGTGAATGACCTCTGGCGAGAGTTCGTCAAGATCAGATACCGTCACAGATCTGTACCCTCCCAGTCGCTTAGCGTTGAGGAGAGCAGTGTCGGCCAGGAACACCAGGACATCTGCTGTTTCGGCATTCTCAGGGAACTGAGCAATACCAGCACTAAACCCCAGAGGACTCTCCAGCACGGTATATTCCGCCTTAGGTGCTTGCAGCCATTTTACTCTGATGCGGTCTGCAATCCTCAGGGCTCTGTCAGCATCTGTTGCCGGTAGGATGATGGCGAACTCGTCACCGCCGTGTCGGAAAGCCACATCAGCCTTCCGTAAGGATGACTTGAGCGCCTGGGCAAGTGATTTCAGGACGCTATCGCCATTGACGTGGCCGAACCTGTCGTTGTACTCTTTGAATCCATCGAGGTCGAGCATTACCAGGGAAAAAGAGCGGCCATAGCGCTGCGTCCGAGCTATCTCGGTGTCAATCATTTTGTAGAAGTGGCGGCGGTTGTATAGCCCCGTCAGTTCATCAATTAGCGACATCTCCCTCGTTTTCTCAAGCAAGCGAGCGTTCTCTATGCCCACCGCTATCTCATTGCCAATTGCTCCAAGTAAGTCGAAGTCATCCACGCTGAACTCAGTGCCAGTGTGACTCCCGACCGCCAGCACACCGTAGTTCTCCCCCCTCGCCCACAAGGGAACAATAGCGCGCGCTTCTGCTCCAGCCTTTTCTTCCACCTCGGCGATCAATCCAAGGTTAGTCTCACCAAGCATCTCCAAAAGCGGGGTGTGGTGATCCCCCCATTGCAGCAGCTTCTGGAATTCTTCCTCTTCCAGTTCCAGCCTAACTTCAGCCAGTTGCTGGACAACCTCCTCGGGAATTCCGCTATGGGCTTTGAGCAAGAACAACCTATCTGCCACATCGAGCAGTAATACCAGACCCATGTCTGCGTCCACTGCCTCGATCGCTTTCTCCAGGGCACCACCCAGCATCTCGTCCAGCTCCAGTGTTTGGCTAACCGTGTGTGCGATGGAGTGGAGGGCCTCCACCTGTCTGACATGCTGCTGAATCTCCTCCTCCGCCCACCTGCGCTCGGCGATTTGCCCGATAAGGGAAAGGAGACGTTCCACATCAATGGGCTTGGTCTCATAGGCTACTATGCTCTTCCGCCTTACGGCCTGAATAGCGCTGTCGAGTGAAGCATAGCCAGTGACGATGATGTACTCCATTGCAGGGAACAACTCCGTTAGCTTCTCAACTAAGTCTAAGCCATCGCTGTCAGGCAGCTTGACGTCGATGAGGGACAAATCAAATTCTTTCTCAGTGCACAGGGTGAGCGCGGTTTGGCTGTTCCCGGCAACGCTGGCTTGGTAGCCTTCGGCCTCCAAGATATCCAGCAGGTTTGACGCTAAATCTGGGTCATCATCCACAATGAGTATCCTAAAATCTCGGCCCATACTGCCCCCCCTTCATTGAGACAGCCACAAAGCGCTATTCAGGTTTCTTGAGAATGCCCCTGGCCTTCTGTTGCGTAATCCTATCAAGGAGCGAAATCAGACCCTCTATATCAACCGGCTTATCCAGACAGATGTAGGCGCTCTTTTCCATGAACTGCTGCACCAGATCTCCCAACTCCTGCCGATAGCCGGTGATGATGATTGCCACCAAATTGGGCCGGATATCCCGAATATGGAGGTAGGCCTCCAGGCCGTTCAGGGGAGGCAATTTCAAGTCAATGAGCATGATTTCATAGTCTTTCTCCCATGCTTTCCCCATTGCTACGTCGCCGTCATGGGCAACATTCACCCGGTAGCCTTTGTCACTGAGGACATCTTCCAAATTGGCACACAGGTCACGGTCATCATCCACCACGAGTAGCAGTGCTCCATTGGGGATGGCATGCTCAATGATGGTGAAGAGCCTGTCAAGATCGGGCGGTTTCTTTAAGAAGCCGAAGGCCCCCTCCCGCAACCCCTCCTTGATGAGGTCTTCCACAGCATAGGCCGATAGCAAAATGACCGGGGGATGCGGCCCCATTGCTTTCATCCTCTTAAAGGTTTCCACACCGTCCATCATCGGCATCCTGAAATCCATTAGCACCACGTCAAAGCCATCCCGCTGCACCATCTCCAGGGCTTTAAATCCATCGGAGGCAGCCATCACTTCATAGCCCTTCAACTTCAGGATGTCCACGAGGTTCTTGCAGAAGTCCTCATTGTCATCAACAACCAGTATCCTTAGCCGTTCCGCCAATTATTATGCCTCCTTGCCTGTGTTTACATATGAAGGGAGCCTTATGATGATTATTGCCCCCTTCCCTGGTTCCGATTTGGCTTGTATTGTACCGCCGTGCCTGTCGACAACCAGTTTAGCGATGGACAGGCCAAACCCGATGCCCCTGGCCTTGGTGCTGAAAAGCGGCTGGAAGACCTTGCCCAAGTTCTCCGCAGCAATGCCCGGGCCGGTGTCGGCGAAGGACACTTCAGCTTCACCATCAGCGGTCTTGCGGACCGTCACCGTCAGCGTTCCCCTGCCCTCCATGGCATCTATTGCATTGGTCACTATGTTCTGGAAGGCCATGAGGAGCTGTTCATGGTCAGCATCTACCAAGACCTCTGCATCCGCAGAATCTTGTATGACATTGACCGTAGCCGGCACCTCAGAGGCAGCAATGACATCAGATGCAACCGCTATGAGGTCAAGCCTTTCTGTCCGGGGCTCCTTCATCCGAGTCAGGTTCAGCAGGCTCTCGATAATGGCTGTGGCATTGCCCACAGCCGACCTGATACGGGCAAGGTGTTGCTGCACTTTCTTGTCGCCGTCTTTCAGCTTTGTCTTCAGGTAGTATGCCGAAGTGTCAATCACACCGAGGGGATTCCTCAACTCGTGGGAGATGCTGCCGGAGAGCTTACCCAGAGTAGCCAGACGCTCGGAGGCAAGAAGCTTCTCCTGCATCACCTTCTGTTCGGTGGCATCACGCCATACGCTCTGAACGAAGTCTCTTCCACCGATGGCAAGCGCTCTGGCGCTTACCTCAATGCTGCGTATCTCGCCGCCCTTTGTCCTGTGTATGGTCTCAAAGGTGTCGGCACCCTCCCTGACGATCTTCTCCAAGTGCCTGGTTACCTCTGCTGGGGACTCAATGGCTTCGAAGTCGGCTATCTGGAGGTCATTGAACTCGTCGCGAGTATAACCGAGGCTCTGGTGCGCCCTGTCGTTGAACTCCACAAGTTCTCCGCTCTCCGGGTCAATGAGCACAATTGCGTCTGGAGCTTGCTCGAAGAGAGTGCGGTATCGCAGCTCTGTGTCTTGGAGCTCTCTGGTGCGTTCCTCTACCATCTCTTCCAATCGCTCCGAGTAATCCAGGAGCGCCTCCTCGGCCTGACTGCGCTCAGTGATGTCCCGTATAAATACAACGAATCGGCCTCCCTCAACATCAAGATAGATTCCGCTGGCTTCAACGTCGATGATCTCACCATCTTTCGCTCTATGACGTGTTTCAAAACGGTGGTAACCTTGCTCGCTCATCTTCTTTCTGTATTGTCCTCTCTCTCCAGGTGCTTTGAGATCATCTATGGACATGGCAAGCAGTTCTTCACGGCTGTAACCCAGCATCCGACAGTATGCATCGTTGACATCGACAATACGACCCTCCAAGTCGGCCATCCAGAAACCGTCAGGGGTAGCCTCTATGGCTGCGGTATATTTCCTTTCCATCTGCTTGCGCTCGGTGATGTCACGGTCAACACCTCGGTAGCCACGCCAGTTCCCGTTGGCATCAAAGATGGGCACTCCACTCGTCTCCAGCGTAACTTCTCGTCGGCCATCTTTGTGCAGGTTTAGATTCTCCAGCCGCGAAAATGGCCTGCGGGCTTCTGTAATAGCGGCGAATTCAGCCGCAACACGTTTTGCCTCTTCGGGAGGCATTAGATCAAACGGCGTCTTGCCCACAACTTCGTCTGGCTCATATCCCAACAATTCCTTGATCTTGGGACTGGCATAAGTATAGGTGGCGTTGGCATCTATTTCCCAGATCCAATCGCTTGTGGCCTCAACCAAAGAACGGAAGCGTTCCTCGCTTTCCCGCAGCGCTTCCTCCGCCTGCTTGCGCTCGGTTATGTCAATCCAGCTTGCCAGGTAATATTCCAACTGCCCATCTTTTGTTACCGGTGTAGAGGATATCTCAACCCAGAATCGCTCCCCATTTCTCTTTTGAAAAAGCTCCTCGAGTCTACGTGCTCCTTTGCTCATAGATTCCTTCAAATCCATACTGGTTTTCTGCAATGTTTCTTCTGTCCACCAGGGGTATGGGGCCTTCACGCCAAAAAGCTCTGCAGAAGAAAAACCGGTTAGCGCTTCCAGCGTAGGGTTGACATACCGTACTGAAGTGTCTGGGTTGATAACTATTATGGGATGTGGAGAATTGGTCAGTAGGCTGGTGTTAAACCTCTCGCTCTCTCGCAACGCCTCCTCGGCCTGCTTGTGCTCGGCGCCGGTGGTTTTAACAACTTTCCGCCCCATTGCTATCTCCCCCCATTGCCGGAATGTATCATATATAAAGCCCCTCAGTTTAAGCACAAACGCCTTTGGGCATCCGCACCCAAAGGCGTTATCTCAAGTTACCCTCGGCAGCCCGGCGGTCCTGGCCTTCAGGCTGTAGACCCGTGGCTTTGCGTCACCGCCTTTCAGCGGGTTTGCCCTTTTCGACTCAGGTGTACTAAAAAGTGGCCCAATGATAACAGACAAGCCCTCTTGTGTCAAGATGGTGTACTCTCTTATCTAACTACTAACTAAGGCAAGATTGCATAAGACCATGATTCAATAACCAGTCAGAAAGAAGCAGGCGCTGTGGCTTGATTCTCTGGCGTACCCCGGTTGAAAAGAGCTTTCGCAATCGCTGAAGTGTTGATATAATCTTGCGGGGGGGCTTGTGGCACAGCATTATCTCTGGACTATAGGCTGTCAGATGAACAAAGCAGACTCAGAGCGGCTCGGCTGGAGCCTTGAGCAACGGGGCTATAAGCAAACCAAGGTCGCTGAGGAGGCAGACCTCATTGTGCTCAATAGCTGCGTGGTGCGCAAGAGCGCCGAAGATAGGGTGATAAACAAGCTCAATTCCTTGAAGGCGCTCAAGAGAAAGCGCCACGACCTGCGCATAGTCCTCACCGGCTGTATGGTCGGTGCCGAGAGCAACGGGCTGCAGACACGATTCCCCCATGTAGACCTGTTCCTAAGGCCTCAGGCCTGGGACTCCCTTCTGGCTGCCGAGGGCAAAGCTCCTGTGGAGCAGGACTTTATTTCTTCAGCACCTGCGATAAGCACCTTCGTCAATATCATTCAGGGATGCGATATCTTCTGCTCCTACTGCTTCGTACCCTATCGGAGTGGCCGGGAGCAAAGCCGCCCTATACAAGAGGTCGTGTGTGAGGTCCAGAGTTTGGTCCAGCGCGGAGCCAAGGAGGTCACCCTATTGGGGCAGAATGTTGATTCCTACGGGCACGACCTCCCGTCCAGGCCAGACCTCGCCGACTTACTCCAGGAACTCAACCAGGTTGAGGGTCTGGTTCGAATACGCTTTCTGACAAATCACCCCAAGGACCTGAGTCAGAAGCTGATCAGGGCCATAGCCCGATTGGACAAGGTCTGCGAGCATATCAGCCTCCCAGTGCAAGCTGGGAGTGATGAGGTCCTGAAGGCGATGCGGCGAGGCTACACCACGGAGCAATATCGGGAGCTTATCAACCGAATTCGCAGTGAAATCCCAGAGGTAGCCTTGAGCACCGACGTCATCGTGGGTTTCCCCGGTGAAACCGAGGGCCAGTTTCAGGAGACCTTGGATTTGCTTCAGGAAATCGGGTTTGATACAGTCCATGTAGCCGCATATTCGGAGCGCCAGGGAACTATCGCCGCGCGCCAGTTCAGAGACGATGTCCCTCTTCCCGAGAAGATGAGGCGACTTAAGGAGGTAGAAAGGTTGCAACAGGGTATTGCCGCCAGGATAAATGGCGGACTTTTGGGCCAAACCGTTGAGGTGCTGGTGGAAGGGCATAAAGGTGGCAAATGGTACGGCCGCACCAGGACAGGGAAGCTCGCTTTCTTTCCCGATGGCGCTGACTACCTCGGCCGGCTGGTGACGGTCCAAATTGAGAAGACAACTGCCTGGTCGCTCCAAGGCAGGTATAATAGGTAGTAAGGAGGTCGACAATGGATATGTCGTTTCTTTTTTTGATCGTCTTGGTGGTAGTGTTCTTTGGCATGATGTACTTCCTCGCCATCAGACCGCAGCGAAAACGACAGCAAGAGCATAGCGAACTGATCGCCAGTCTGCAAAGAGGCGATAAGGTGATCACCGCCGGTGGCATTCACGGTGAGATAGAACTCATCAGCGACGACACCGTGGTGTTGAAGGTGGAAGGCGGAACCACACTGAGGATCTTGAAATACAGCGTCATGAGAAAGCAAGAAGAAGAGCAGATCTAAAGCCCGAGCTCCATAAGCTCGTGCTTAAGCTCTCGCTCCATGAGCGCCGGCACCGCTTTTCGAACCTCAAGCTCTTCAAACAGCACCTGATATACCTGCTCGGTGATCGGCATCTCCACTCCAAGCTGTTGTGCCATCTTTCGCGCTGCCACAGTGGTATTTATGCCCTCCGCTGTGCCCTCCATTGAAGACAGGATCTCTGAGAGACTGCGCCCCTTGGCTAACTCCTGGCCAACGAAGCGATTGCGGCTCAGGGAACTGAAGCATGTGGCCACCAGATCCCCCAACCCAGCAAGCCCGGAGAAGGTCTGGAGCCTGGCACCGCAAGCAACCCCCAACCTGGCGATCTCCACCAGACCCCTAGTCACCAGAGAAGCCTTGGCATTGTCGCCGAAGCCCAAGCCATCAGACATCCCTGCAGCCAGAGCGATGATGTTCTTCAGCGTTCCCCCAAGCTCGACACCGATGACATCGGTCTGAGTATAGACCCGGAACAGAGGCAAAGCCATTATCCCCTGAGCCCTCTTGGCCACCTCATGGTCCTGGGCGGCGATCACAGTGGTCGCCGGCTGGCCATGAGCGATCTCCCGGGAAAGGTTAGGCCCGGAGAGAACACAGATGTTGGTGGCCAATTCAGGGGGCAACTCTTCCTCAAGCACCTGAGACATCCTTTTTGTCGTCTCCACCTCAAGTCCCTTGGCTGCGCTCAGAACGAGCATTGAGTCGGGCAGGTGATCTCTAATGCGCCGGACGTTATCACGCATCGTTGCTGAGGGCACAGCGAGAATGACCAAGGCAGCATCATTCAACGTCTCCTCCAAGGAAGCAACAACCTGAAGCCCGTCAGGAAAGGGGATGCCAGGGAGGCGAGGGCACTCCCGCCCCTGGTGCAACTGCTGGTACTCCTCTTCACTGCGTGCCCAGAGTGCGACCTTGCGTCCGTCTCGGCTGAGTGCAATCCCCAGGGTTGTGCCCCAGGCCGTGGTCCCGATGATAGCGGTCTTCATCTCTTCTCCCCCGGCTGACCCAGTTTGCGCTCCGTCCCGGCGAGCAGCCTTGATATGTTATCTCGATGCTGAACCAAGATCAATCCCGCGGCGACCAGCCCAAAAACCAAGTATACGACCCCCGCCTGGCCCATAGCCACCAGAGGAGCCGTGCCCACCGCTGCGGTCACGCCCCCGGACATGGAGCCCAGCGAGACATAGCGAGATAAAGCCACTACAATGGCGAACACCGCCAAGCATACGGGGGCCAGAAGCGATATCGGCCAAGACATGGCGGCCAGGGCGCCCAAAGAGGTGGAGACACCACGCCCTCCTTGAAACTTAAGGTAGACTGGCCAGTTATGGCCGACAATGGCGGCCACGCCAGCAGCAACCTCGCCACCTGGGCCCAAGAGAAACCTGGCAGCGAGGACTGGAACCGCCCCTTTGGCCACATCGCCGAGGAGGACCAGAATCCCAAACTTCGGCCCCAAGGTGCGCAACACGTTTGTAGCCCCGGGCTTGCCACTGCCGTATTCTCTGATGTCAACCCCGCGTAGTTTGCCCAAGAGCAGCCCGAAGGGCACCGAGCCCAGAAGATAGCCGAGAGCGATGACAGCAACAAACAGAGCAACCTCGCTCATCTCTCCCCTTTGTCGAATGCCGGGCGCGGAGGTACGCTCGGTGCTGAACCACCGTTTTGTCGTTTTGAGCGACGGTAGCGGCCTGAAGCCGAACTCTTGAACAGAAGGCGGATCGGGGTGCCACGGAAGCCAAACCGCTGCCGCAAGTTGTTCTCCAAGTAGCGTCTGTAGGAGAAATGAAGCAGCTTGGGGTCATTGACCGAGAAGACAAGCGTCGGTGGCGCAACACCGGACTGTCTCAATCTATAAATCTTGAGGCGTTTTCCCGCCACCGCAGGTGGGCCATGAGCGGCCACTGCCTGTGCCAGGGCTTCCTTCAGCGAAGAGGGAGATAACCGCTTCAGCCGCTCCTGGCGGATTTCTCTGGCCGCAGATAAGAGTGGCTCAATGCCCCACCCCAATTTGGCCGAGGTGAACAGAATGGGCGCATAGGGCATGAACTTGAGCCTGCGCCTGATCTCTATAGTGTATTGAGCCATATCACCGTCAGCGATCAGATCCCACTTGTTCACTGCCAACACCATGCCTTTGCCAGCCTGCTCGATATAACCTGCAATATGGGCATCCTGCGCAGTGCCCATCTCGGTGGCATCGGTGACCAGAATAGCTACATCGGACCTGCTAATAGCCCTCAGCGCCCGCAGCACGCTGTAGCGCTCAATGCCGCTTTCAACCCGACCCCTCTTCCTGATGCCTGCGGTGTCAATGAGGAGCATAGACTCTCCATCATAGCCAAATACCATATCCACGGCATCGCGGGTGGTTCCCGGCACATCATCTACGATGACTCTCTCTTCTCCCAGGATAGCATTTAGCAGCATGGACTTGCCTACATTGGGCCGGCCCACGATGGCCAGCTTCATCAGGCCCGGCTCCTCGGCAAGCGGTGCGGGCGGCAGCAACCTGGCAATGACCTCATCCATAAGCTCACCGATGCCAGCGTCGTGATAGGCACTGATGGGATAGGGCTGGCCCAGTGCGAGCTCATGAAAGATAACAGCTTGGTTACGACGCTCTTCGTTGTCGCACTTGTTCACCGCCAAGATCACCGCCTTCCGCGAGCGGCGCAGTGCCTCAGCGATCTCCACATCGGGGATGATAACGCCATCACGGACATCGACCAAAAAGATGATGACCTCCGCTTCCTCGATGGCCACTTGGACCTGCTCCTTGACCTTGTGCCTCAGGTCGGATGTAGGCTTCAACTCAAGCCCACCGGTGTCGACCAGGGTGAACTCATGCTCAGCCCAGGAGACATCCCCGTAGATGCGGTCCCTGGTGGTCCCGGGCAAATCCTCGACAATGGCCCAGCGCTCCCCCAGCAGCCGGTTAAATAAAGTCGATTTGCCCACGTTGGGCCGGCCCACAATGGCCACAATGGGTTTCACCATCATCCCATAAGACTATACGGCTTCACCTTTGACCTGTTCCACCACCGGGACCACGGCATCTATGCCGATGGCAAACCCGATATTCTCCGCCTCCTCGATAATAGCGGTACTGATTCCCACGATGTTGCCACTCAGGTCCACCACAGGGCCACCGCTATTCCCGGGATTGATAGCGGCCGTTGTCTGGATCACATGCTCCAGTATGGTTCCATCACTAAGCTCGATGGTGCGTCCGGTAGCGCTTATGATACCCTGGGAAACAGTGGCCTCCCCGGCAAGTGCATAGGGATAGCCAAGGGCCAGCACCCATTGTCCCGCTTGCACCCCCTGAGAGCCGGCGAAGACAGCAAAGGGCAGACCTTCCTCTTCGATCTTGAGCACCGCCAGGTCGGTATCCGTGGCCACCCATACTTCGGCTGGAGTAGAAGGGCTCGAGCGACCTGGAAGGTAAATACTTATGTTCTGCTGACTAACACCTTCAACTACGTGCTTATTGGTCACGATGTAACCATCAGAGCTGACGATGACACCCGTTCCTAAACCTGTCTGGACGATGGGCTGCCAATACCAGTACCCATAACTTACCGTCTCGATGCGAACCACCGTAGGTGCCACTTTTTCTATCACGGGGCCGAAATCCGCCGGTATCAACTCCACCAAAGACGAACCGTTCGAGGAATCGATCCCGGTGCCAAAGAAGCTGGACCACTTCCAGACCAGCACCGAGCTGGCGACTATGAGCACTAAGATAGCGATGACAACATACCTAACCCAAACCACTCTCATCACATTCCACCCCAATCAGCTCAGCCAGAATCCCCATCTGGGCATGAAGCCTGTTCTCCGCCTGATCGATGAGCACTGACTGGGGGCTGTCTATAAGCCCCAGGGCCAGTTCCTCACCATGATGCACGGGCATCGGGTGCATCAGGATGGCATCGCTCTTGGCCAAGGCTAAAAGCTTGGCATCTACCTGATAGCCGGCGAAATCGCGGCGTCTTCTCTCTGCCTCGGCCTCCTGCCCCATGCTGGTCCAGACATCGGTGTAGACCACGTCGGCATCGGCCACTGCTGCCTCAGGGTCCGGGGTGACAAAAACCTGGGTCACGTTCTCCTTAGCAAAGCCCATCGCCAGATTCAGCACCTCGTCTGGAATCCAGTAGCCATCAGGAGCCGCCAGAGCGAAATGCATCCTCATCATCGTGGCCGCCAGAATCAGGCTGCTGGCCACATTATTGCCATCGCCGACATAAGCGAGGGTCAAGCCCTCGAGCTTGCCTTTGCACTCATAGATAGTCATCAAATCTGAGATGGCCTGGCACGGGTGCTCCCTATCTGAGAGGCCATTGATCACAGGCACGGTGGCATGGCGGGCCAGAAGCTCTACACTGGAGTGAGCAAAGGTGCGCGCGACGATGACATCTACATAACGACTGAGCACCTGAGCCATGTCCGATATCGGTTCCCTAACGCCCAGTCCCACTTCCTCACGGGAGAGATAAATGGTATGGCCGCCGAGCTGGTGCATGGCCACATCGAAGCTGACCCTGGTGCGAAGAGAAGGCTTCTCAAAGACCAGTGCCAGAGTCCTTCCAGACAGGACAGAAGCCCGGCTTCCCTGTTTGAGCTGGAAAGCGCTACCCAAGATGCGCCAAACATCACCTGGACTGAGGTCAGCCATAGAGATGAGGTCTTTACCTGCCATCATTCCCCTTTCCCAATATGACAATAGTATAAGTCAATACGACTTTCCAGGGCAAGCTGGGGGGTTATTGACGACCCCCCGCCCCAGCCATTATAATAACCCTTGTTTTGCCCCGATGGACTATCAAGCTGCACTTTATTATGTCTTGAGTTTTGCTGATTACGAGCGCTGGCCGGGCTTTGCCTACTCTTCTCGATTTGATCTGAGACGCATGGAGCAGCTGACTATTAGATTAAGATTAGGTCCGCCACAGTCGAAATCGACGACTGTTCATATTGCTGGTTCCAAGGGCAAGGGCAGCACCTCAGCCATGATCGCTTCGGCGCTCCGTGCCTCCGGCTATAAAACTGGACTTTACACCTCCCCACACCTCCACACACTCCGCGAGCGGATCTGTGTCGATGGGCGACCGGTGAGCGAGGAGGATTTTGCCACGCTGGTCACCGAGCTCGAGCCGGAGTTCGAAAGCGTGAACGGGAACGGCGCCTATGGGGAGCTGAGCACGTTTGAGATATTGACTGCTCTGGCTTTCTGCTATTTCCAAAGAAGCGGTGTCCAGTTTCAGGTGCTGGAGGCTGGATTAGGAGGCAGGCTTGATGCTACTAATGTGGTCAAACCCCGAGTATGCATTATCACCTCGATAAGTCTGGACCACACCGCTGTCCTTGGTGATTCCCTCTCTCAGATAGCACGGGAAAAAGCGGGCATCATCAAGGCAGGTACTATAGTGGTGAGTGCGCCTCAGCCACCGGAGGCCTCAGAGGTCATCCGGGAGGCCTGCTTGGAAAGGGAAGCTGAACTAATCAGGGTGGGGCAGGAGGTTACCTGGGAGAAGAGAAACACCGATCTCCATGGGCAATCCTTCACCGTCAAGGGGAGAGTCGACTGCTATGACCTCGCGATACCGCTCCTCGGCGACCACCAGCTGGAGAACGCGGCTGTGGCCGTGGCTGCATTGGAGGCTTTGGGAATCCCCAAGCAAGCTATAGTCTCCGGGCTGTCCCAAGTAAACTGGCCAGGACGACTTGAGATCCTGCGACATTCGCCACTGCTGGTCGTCGACAGTGCTCATAATGGGGATTCGGCGAGAAAGTTGAGGCAGGCTTTGGAACAGCTCTGCCACTTTGACCGCTCGATCCTGATCCTGGGAATATCAGCCGATAAGGATGCCGCAGGAGTTATCTCTGAGTTGGTGCCTTCCTTCCAATCTGTGATCGTCACTCGCTCCCAGCATCCTCGCGCCGCTGAGCCATCGCTGCTGACAGAGGAGGTGGAAAAATGTGGTCTCAGGCCAGCGGTGGCGGAGACTGCGGCGCAGGCCACAGCCGAGGCCCTGCGGATGGCCCAGGCAACAGACCTTATCTGCGCTGCGGGCTCTGTTTTCCTCGCAGCTGAGGTCAGAGAGTGGGTCAAAGGGATCCAAGGCGAGCGCTACCCCGATTGGACACGGAGGGAACTGGATGGATAAAACCTTCTTCTCAGATGATGGGAAAGGCGGAAGAAGGCACCGTGTTGTGGTTACCGGGATGGGGGCAGTAACACCACTGGGACTCAGTGTCCAGGAATACTGGCAGGGTCTGATAAACGGGAGGTCGGGCATCGGGCTGCCGACTATCTTCGATGCCTCAGACCTGAGTTGCAAGGTGGCTGCGGAGGTCAAGGGATTTGATGCCCGCGATTTCCTCGGCCCGAAGCAGGCACGGCATACCGCTCGCTTCACCCAGTTTGCCATTGCTGCGACCAGAATGGCCATCGAGGATGCCCGGTTAAACCTATCCCAGGAGGACCCGAACCGGATCGGGGTCTTTCTCGGCAACGGCATCGGCGGTCTGCCCGAGACCGAGCAGGAAGTCCAAGTGCTCCTAAGCAAGGGGGGAATGAGGGTCAGTCCCTTCTTCATGCCCGTGGTCCTGGCCAATATGGCGGCGGGACAGGTGGCCATTACCTTCCGGGTCAAAGGGTACATTTCCACCGTGATCACCGCCTGTGCTGCCGGGACTCAGGCTATCGGCGAGGCCACAGAGGTCATCAGGCACGGCCGAGCTGATGTCATGATAACGGGAGGCACCGAGGCCGGCCTGACTAGGATCGGCGTTGCCGGGTTCAGCGTTATGAAAGCCCTCACCAGCAGAAACGATGAGCCAACCAAGGCCAGCCGGCCCTTCGATGCGCTGCGAGATGGCTTCGTCCCCGCCGAAGGGGCAGGGATACTGGTCTTGGAAAGCCTGGAGCATGCCTTGCGTCGGGAGGCAAAGATCCTGGCCGAGATAGTAGGCTTTGGCATCTCTGCCGACGCCTATCACGTGGTGCAGCCAGACAGCGATGGCGCTGTCCGCGCTATGAGGTGGGCCCTGGAGGATGGCGGGCTGGCACCGACCGATGTGGACTATATCAACGCCCATGGCACTTCAACGCCGCTTAATGATGCCTCGGAAACAAATGCGATAAAGACGCTATTCGGCGATTATGCCTATCAGGTACCCATCAGCTCCACCAAATCCATGATCGGGCATCTTCTCGGCGCCTCCGGAGGAGTCGAGTCCATAGCTGCAATACAGACTATAACTGAAGGCATCATCCATCCCACCATCAACTACGAGCACCCTGATCCGGAATGCGACCTCGACTACGTGCCCAATGAGGCTCGGAGCAAGGAGGTCAAGGTAGTTCTCTGTAATAGCTTCGGCTTTGGCGGGCAGAACGCCTGCCTCGTATTCCAAAAATTCGAAGATTAAAGGCCAATATGCAGGCCAATTCAGCAAGTGATATTTGGGGCCAAGCCCTGGAGTCCCTCCAAGACCAGGTGGCGAAATCCATCTATCAAACCTGGCTCAAGGATACAGCAGGGCTATCCTATCAAGATGACCGTATTGTGGTCGAGGTTCCTAGCACCCTGGCTCGGGAGCGCCTGGATCGGGACCTGAAGCCATTGATCCGGAAAACTTTGAGCACAATCACTGGACACGCCACCGAAGTACAGTTTCAGACTCACTCAGAGGAAGAAGAGAGCCAGCCAGCCCCACTGCCTCTGACTTTACCTCGGCCGCAATTCAACCCTAAATATACCTTCGCATCATTCATTGTGGGCAACTCAAATCGACTGGCCCATGCCGCCGCCCTGAGCGTGGCTGAGAGGCCAGGGGTAGGGTATAATCCGCTCTTCCTCTACGGCGGAGTAGGCTTGGGCAAGACCCATCTCCTGCATGCTATCGGCCACACGTTGTTGCAACCCAAGCTCAGGGTGATCTATGTAACCGCAGAGCAATTCACCAATGAGTTCATTGCCGGCATTAGAGATAAGCGCGTAGAGCACTTTGACAATAAATTTAGAGGCGCTGATGTGCTCCTCATAGATGACATCCAGTTCATCGCGGGCAAGCAAGAGACCCAAGAAAAGCTATTCCATACTCTAAATGACCTTCATAATGCCAACCGCCAGATCGTGCTCTCAAGCGACCGGCCGCCGAGGGCGCTCTCATTGCTTGAGGAACGTCTCCGCTCCCGCTTCGAGTGGGGTCTCATCGCCGACATCCAGCCCCCGGACTTGGAAACCAGAGTCGCTATCCTTCAAGCCAAGGCGCAGGAGCACCATGTTAACTTCACACCTGATGTGATGTACTTCATCGCGCACCAGATCCAGAGCAATATCCGCGAGCTTGAAGGGGCACTAAATCGAATCGCTGCCTATGCCATACTGACTCATTCCCTGCCAACCACAGAGCTGGCGCGTCAGATAATGGGCCAAATGACAGGCCTTGATTTCAAGCGAAGCCTCACTCCTGGCACCATAATTGCCGCAGTGGCCGATTTCTACAAGCTGGACCCGGAGACATTGCAGGGGAAAAGGCGTGACCGCCCTATCGCCCTAGCTCGCCAAGTTGCCATGTATCTCATCAGAGAGGAAACTCAATGTGCCTGGACTGAGATCGGAAGGGAATTAGGAGGCAAGGATCACAGCACCGTGGTCCACGGCTATAAGAAGATCGCTGCTGATGTCGAGGCTAACTATGCCCTGCGCCGGGAGGTGCTCCAAATTAAAGAGCGCCTGTACTCTGAGCAAGCTTAATCCTGCCACTGTGGATAAACCCGCTACTTTTGTGGATAACCTTCACGGACTGTGGATAACTTCTGGCAATTTTTGAAGGCTCTTGTCCTGCGTGAAAAACTTTTCCCCAAAGTCCCAGGCCGACCCCGGTTTTCCTCTAATATACCAGTAAGGACTCATTATTAGGCCTATCATTGCCATCCCAGTCCTTCCAGTTCTCCACACCATTATTATTGAAGTTTAGTATCTTTACTATATAATCTATATAATTAAGATAATATAAAATGATAGATAATATACAAATTTGGGTAAGAGGTGGAGATGGAGGGAATGGAGTGGTGAGCTTCCGGAGAGAGAAGTTTGTTCCCTTCGGCGGTCCTGATGGTGGTGATGGCGGAAATGGCGGCAGCGTGTTCGTTGTGGCTTCGTCTGAGCATACTACCTTGAGTCACCTTAGATACCGCAGGCACTTTCGGGCACGCAGGGGCAGTCATGGGAAGGGAAAGAACCAGCATGGTAAGAAGGGGCAGGACCTGTTTATCGAAGTGCCTCTGGGGACATCAGTCCACCGCAAGCAAGATGGTCTTGAGACGATGGTTGCTGATCTAACTGCTGTCGGGCAGAGGGTTTTAGTGGCCAAGGGTGGTAAGGGGGGGTGGGGCAATGCACACTTTGTTACCTCAGTAAATCAAGCCCCGCGGCTGTCCAAAGAAGGCGAGCTTGGTGAGGAATATCACCTGGTGCTGGATTTGAAACTCCTGGCCGATGTTGGCATCATAGGCTATCCTAATGCAGGCAAGTCCACCCTGCTCAGTTTTGTCTCCCGGGCCAGCCCCAAGATAGCCGATTATCCGTTCACCACTACTGAGCCCGCCATTGGGGTGGTAGAGCTGGGCTTTAGCTCCTTTGTTCTGGCTGAGATCCCGGGGCTGATTGAGGGAGCGCATCGGGGACGGGGCTTGGGGCACGATTTCCTGCGTCATATCGAGCGCACAAGGGTCCTGATCCATCTCATTGATGGCACTGCCGAGGACCCCCAGTCTCAGCTCAACGAGATAAATCAAGAACTGGTGCTATTCAATCCCAGCCTAGGGGAAAAGCCCCAGCTTGTGGCTGTGAACAAGATTGACCTTCCTTCGGCGCGGAGTCGTGTTCCGCAATTGAGGAGAGCGTTTCAGGAATCTGGGACATCTGTCTATTTCATCTCAGCAGCCACTGGCGAGGGCGTTGCTGAGATGATGAATAAGGCCGCTGAGATGCTGGCGCGCCATGCTACCCGAGCCCAGTCCGGGAAACAGGAGTTCAAAGTATTCCGACCGAGGCCGGTTAAATGAACATAGGTCTTTTCGGCGGCACCTTTGACCCTATCCACACTGGTCACCTCATTGTGGCTGAGGATGTCCGGCTGAAGCTGGCCCTTGATCGGGTGCTCTTCATCCCGGCAGGGCAGCCCTGGCTCAAGATGGAGCGTGAGATTACACCGGGGGAGCATCGTCTGGAGATGGTAAAGCTGGCTACCGACTCCAACCCCCATTTCGAGGTATCGGGCATCGAGCTGGAGCGCCCCGGTCCTACCTATAGCGTGGACACTGTCTCAGCACTGAGGGCCGAACTCGGTCCCGGGATAGACCTTTTCTTCATCATCGGCTTTGATGCCCTCTCTGAGCTTCCCGTCTGGAAGGAGTCTTCACAGCTTCTGGAGCTATGCCGCATTGTCGCCATGAGGCGTCCCGGCCATGATAAGCTGGACTGGCGCTCGCTGGAGCAGGTACTCCCTGCTGTTTCCTCGCGAGTGGATGTGGTCGATGTGCCCCAGATCGAGATCAGCTCCACCGGGATTCGAGAGCGCGTGGCCCGAGGGCTGTCTCTCCGCTACCTCGTGACCGAGACCGTGGAGCACTATATACAAGAGCACCAGTTTTACACGACGAGCGGAGGTTGAAATTGACGGAGGAAAACAAACTGCTCGAGGTCTTCAAGAAGTATGCTGTGCTCCATGGCGAGTTCACCCTGGCTTCCGGGGCCAAGAGCAGCTATTACTTCGATGGTCGGCTGCTAACATTGCTTCCTGAGGGGGCTTATCTGGTGGGGAAGGAGGTCTTCTCGCTGCTGGTGGGAAAGGTTGATGCCGTTGGCGGCCCCACCCTCGGTGCCGACCCGATTGTGACGGCAGTGGCCGTTATCAGCCACCTCGAGGGCCAACCCATCCCAGCCTTCATCGTCAGGGGCGAGGTCAAGAAACACGGCACCCAGAAGCGGATCGAAGGGCACCTGCCCAGAGGGGGGCGAGTAGCTATAGTGGAGGATGTAATCACCACCGGGGGCTCGGTTTTCCAGGCGATAGAGGCGGTGGAGGCTGAGGGCTGCCAGGTGGTCAAGGTCATTGCCCTTCTCGACCGACAGCAGGGCGGCTCAGATAAGCTCAGGAGACGGGGCTACGACTTTGTCGCCCTGCTCAAAGCCGATGCCTCTGGAGAGGTTATGCCGGGCTAAACTTTTGGCAGCAGCCCTTCTACTCGCTCCCAGATCAGCTTAGAGATCTCTGCTTTGGGCTTCGAGGCATTAATCACAAACCAGCGCGCGGGGTCCTTTTGCGCCATCTCCAAATAGCCCTGGCGCACCCGCTGGTGGAAGTCCAGCTCCTGGGCTTCAAACTTGGTCACTTCTGCGGTCTTTCTTTTCCTGGCGAGGCCTTTCGAGGGCTCGACATCGAGCAGGATCACCAGGTCGGGCTCGAGGCCCTGGGTCACCAGCTCGTTGACACTGGCTACGAACTTGAGATCGAGACCACACCCGTAGCCCTGGTAGGCCATCGTGGAGTAGGTGAAACGGTCACAAACTACGATGACGTTCTTTTGCAGTAAGGGTTTGAGCCGTTCCTGGACGAACTGAGCCCGAGCTGCGGTGAACAAAAACAGTTCAGCTTCGGGCACGATGGGCAGCCAGAGGTCTTTGGCTGCCAGCTGGGAATCGGCCAGCGGGCGTGTCAGAGAATGCCGCCAGCCGGAAAAGAGCGTTTGCCGCGGTGCTGTGATCAAGGTGCGCAGGGCATCACCCAGTGCCGTATCTCCAGGCTCATGCAGAATACGGGCGCGCTGCCTTGATTGACAGAGGCGACCATAGAGAATGCGCGCCTGGCTGGTCTTGCCGCTGCCCTCACATCCCTCAAATACGATAAATAGACTCACAGCTCCCTCCAGTCATTCAATCTACCTGGCTTTCTCTAAGCGGGACTGCTAATCACCTTCCTTGAAAATCCTGACGCGGCGCCTCGGTTCCTTGCCCCGGCTCCGCGACTGAAGGCTGTTTCTCTCGGCGAGTTGGTGCTGGAGGCGGCGGATGAAGGCGTTCTGAGGACTGAGCTCGATGGCATTGCCTTTGCTCTCTACCACCCTGATGGCCTCCTTGGCCTCCTCAAGGGCTGAGGTGAGAGAGCTGGCTCGATTCCCAGCGCCGAAGATTACGGCTAAGCCCTGCTCTATTTGGGATGTGCTGTTGTTCTTTAGCGCATACAGCGGGATCCCCGCTGCCTCAGCGGTCACGATTATGGTGGGCTTTTCCTGGTAGCGGCTTTTTGAGGTGATGACGACATCGGCCTGGCTGAGTTCATCGACCAATCTTAAGGGCAGCTGCATCTTCTGGGCTGCCCTTTCCAACCGGCGGTGGTCTATGCCGAGGGGCAGAATTCGCCTCGGTCGGCGGGGCACTCTTGGCTCGGGAACCGTGGCCAGGGTTGAATTGGGAATCTCCTCCGCCGTTTGGACATCGCCGTTCTCATCGAACCAGCGGCTCTCCACCGGGGTCAGCCGACCGCGGAGCATGGCATCGACCACGGCGGCGACATCGGGGTGAATAGCCACCCGCTCCCTGTTCTGGATCTCAACCACGACATCGAAAGTTGGCGGTGCCTTGCGCTCCAGGATCGACTTCTGCGTCCCTCTGCGCTTGGCCTCTTCATCACTTAAGGTCACCGTCTGGATGCCGCCGACAAGATCGGATAAGGTCGGGTTCATGATCAGGTTCTCCAGGGTGTTGCCATGAGCTGTGCCCACAAGCTGCACTCCGCGTTCGGCGATGGTTCGAGCCGCCTCAGCTTCGAGTTCGGTGCCGATCTCATCGATGACAACAACTTCGGGCATATGGTTCTCCACGGCTTCGATCATCACCGCATGCTGCATGGTAGGTCTGGGCACCTGCATCCTGCGGGCGCGGCCGATGGCTGGATGTGGGATATCACCATCGCCGGCGATCTCGTTGGAGGTGTCGACCACGACCACACGCTTCCTCAGGTCCTCGGCGAGAACGCGAGCCACCTCACGGAGCATGGTAGTCTTGCCCACACCTGGTCGACCCAGAAGCAGGATGCTGTTCCCGGACTGGACTAAGTCCCGGATGAGCTCGATGGTGCCGAAAACCGCCCGGCCCACGCGGCAGGACAGGCCCACAATGCGCCCGCTGCGATTGCGGATCGCCGAGATGCGATGCAGCGTGCGCTCGATCCCGGCGCGATTGTCGTCGGTGAACACGCCGATGCGGGACACCACATAATCTATTTCCTCCTGGCTGACCTCCTTTTGGCTCAGCAGCACCTCTCCCTGGGAGTAGCGAGCCTCAGGCTGACGTCCCAGATCGAGAACTAGCTCCAAGAGCTCAGCGCGATCCTCCCTCTGAGACAGTTGCTGGGAGATATAAGGGGGAAGCACATTGAGAAGCGCATCCAGGTCGTCGGTGGTTACCTTGGGCATCTACGGTTCACTATGCTTGTTGTGGTGCAAGCTTCAGCTCACGCGCTGGAGCTTGGAGCTGCTTCACCAGCCGAATATACTCCCCGGCCGGTTCAAAACCCCCCTCAGTCAGCAACTGTTGTAATTGGGTCTGGAAACCGGAGGCCAGGCAGAATATGGGCCACTGCTCATTGAGCAGGATCAGGCTCCACTCTATGAGCTGGCGCAGCTCGGCTCTATTAGACTCGGCCATGATCTCAAATTGCCCTGAATTGCCATTCCTTCTAATTCGCAGCAGGGCGAGGAGGCGGCCATCCCGTTCATAGACGAGCTCGCCGTCATTGATTTCTTCTCTGGCTTGGCGCCACTCCTGAAAGGTCAGCCCCTCAGCGTTGCGCACTGAAGCCGGGGCTAATTTACTATACAGCTGGAATAGCTCATATTCATCGGCCTCGGATTTGGGGCGAAGGACAAAGGGCGTGGGTGACATTGCCAGCGTGCTGCCCTCAAAGCTATACAGGTATTCGAAAAGATATTGGGAGAATCCGGCCTGCATGACCAGTTCCAGCACCGGACTATCCGACGGCAAGCTGAGGAAAAGCTTAGCCACCCCCACATGTGCCAATGCCAGGCTCACGCTTTCCAAAAGGTCGAGGCTGAGGTTCAGCAGCGGGCCGGTGATAGCTGAACCAGGGAAAAGTTGTCCCAGCTTGAGCCGGCCAAGAGCATGGCTCAGGCTTTGCATCAGTCTCATTTCATAAGGTTCCTCGGGGAACATGAGTCGGTCGATCTCCCAGGAGCTGGAGCCTGAGCAGCTTCTGGCTGATACCAGCCCATAGATCAGCCCGCGATGAAACAAGCCCAAGCTATATCTGCGGCGGCCCCAGGGAGCCCACTCTATAGGTAGAGGGGCCACAGGGGGTAGCCCCTTTTGTTCTCCGCCAAGGCTATCCCTTGGCTTCACTTGGTTCACCGGCCTCTTGCTGTAGAAATAAGCCACGGCGGGCACATCGATAGGAAATAAGGGACGAATCACCGCACCTCAGCCTGCCTTAGATTGGCCATGATCGGCAACAATATCTAGGAAATACTGGTGAAATCTGGTGTCGTCGGTTAGTTCGGGGTGAAAGGCGCAAGCTATTTTACTTCCCTCCCTGGCGGCCACTGCTGTGCCGTCTTCGAGCCGGGCCAAGCACTGGACCCCATTCCCGGTTTGTTCGATCCAG
The DNA here is from genome assembly GCA_034414595.1 of Dehalococcoidia bacterium. Classification (GTDB taxonomy): domain Bacteria; phylum Chloroflexota; class Dehalococcoidia; order SZUA-161; family JAUWZY01; genus DAOULY01. Next base: position 513,917 of record DAOULY010000021.1, on the reverse strand, counting down.
GGGGCTCGGATGAATACCGCTGGGAACGGATCGCTACCCAGGGCTGGAATTGAGAGGTCGGTCTCGAAGCTATCCACCTGACGACCGAAGGCATTTCGCCGAACGTCGATGTTCATGGCGCCCAATGGCTCAACTTCAAGCCCTGTGGCTCTTCTGGCCAGCAGGACCATCCCAGCGCAGGTGCCAAACAGAGGCAAGCCCCCCAAGCTCAGCTCTCGGATCTGATCCCTCATCTTATATTCTATCATCAGCTTGCTGATGGTAGTGCTTTCGCCGCCGGGGATGATCAGTCCCTCCAATCCCTCGAGCTGCTGGGGCAGCCGGACTGGCGTGGCCTCAGCGCCGAGCCGCTGCAACATGGAAATATGCTCTTGAAAATCACCCTGCAGGGCGAGAACCCCAATTTTCCTCACCCTACCAACCCCTTGGTGCCAGCAGCTCCTGTTCCGGTATCATCTTTATGTCCAGGCCGGGCATGGCCATGCCCAGTCCCTTAGACACCTCGGCGATGATTTCGGCGTCCTGATAGTGAGTAGTGGCCTTGACGATGGCCCTGGCCCTGGCTTCGGGATCGGACGATTTGAAGATGCCGGAGCCAACGAAGACGCCATCAGCACCCAATTGCATCATTAAGGCGGCATCGGCTGGGGTGGCTACCCCGCCTGCGGCGAAGTTGACCACAGGGAGCTTTCCTGTGTTGTGCCCCTCGAGCACCAATTCATAGGGAGCGCCCAGGGCTTTGGCCTCAGCCATCAGCTCATCCTCAGGCAAGCTCTCGATTTTACGTATGCTGTCCATCACCGCCCTCATATGCCGCACCGCTTCTACGATGTTTCCGCTGCCGGCCTCGCCCTTTGTCCTGATCATAGCCGCTCCCTCGCCGATGCGGCGCAGGGCCTCACCTAAGTCGCGGCAGCCGCAGACGAAGGGGACCTTGAACGGGTGTTTATTGACGTGGTGGCTTTCATCGGCCGGGGTCAATACCTCGGACTCATCGATGAAGTCTACTCCCAGTGCCTCCAGCAGTTGGGCTTCCACGAAGTGTCCGATTCTGCATTTGGCCATCACGGGAATGCTCACCGCTTCCATGATGGTACAGATTATCTCCGGGTCGGCCATCCGTGCCACTCCACCTGCGGCGCGGATATCAGCGGGGACTCGCTCCAGGGCCATAACAGCGCAAGCTCCAGCCGCTTCGGCGATCTTGGCTTGCTCCGCGTTGACCACGTCCATGATAACCCCACCCTTGAGCATCTGGGCCAGCCCCGTTTTCACCTTCCACGTCCCCTTTTCCATCTACATTCCTCCCGCGGATATGAGCCTTCTTTTATGTCTTAGTTTACTGCCATTTCATTGCGCTGTCAATTCAGTAACTCTATCGGGTGAACGTAACAGAGATGGGACAGAAGCATAGTCACAGCGATGTTGCCCTGATGTTCTCGAGGCCAAAGGCTAAATAGAGCGGGAAGGAGAAGGAAACGTTAGCGATAACCGCTGCGAATTCGAAGGAAGCGTTGCAGGCCTTCCTTGGTGATGACGCCGATGACCTTGCCCTCCCAGACCACGGGCAGTTGCTGTACTTCCGCCTCTTCCATCTTCTCCAACACGCTGGCTGCACTATCGCTGGGGGAGGTTGTGGTCAGCTTCTGCGCTGGCGTCATCACCTGGCCCACTGTGGTCCACTCTTGCTGTTCCCGTGGGACCTTCTCAACATCGGCCAGGGTTACCAGCCCCTGGAGTTCGCTTCCCTCAGTGACCAGGAAGTATCGGTGCCCGGAAAAGAACAGGTAATTGTCGATGAGTTGCTTTAAGCTGAGTCCCCGTGGCACCGAGGGATAGTCGCGGGTCATAATTTCCTCTGCGGTGAATGGCTGGAGGGCGAGCCTCAACTTGGCTTGGCGATAGCTTGACTTGGCGGCCATATCGATGATCCAGCCGATGAAGATGAACCACAGCCCGTTGAACCAAAGCCCCGGCAGCATGAATACTGCCACAACTCCCCCAACCATGAATAGATAGGCCACGGTTCGGCCCCCGATGTAAGCGATGCGAGTGGCTCGGCCATAGTCTCCTGTGGTGGACCAGACGATGGAGCGAAACACCCGGCCGCCATCGAGGGGAAAGCCTGGGATCATGTTGAACACGGCCAACAGAACGTTGATTTGTGCCAGCCATATTGTCACCACCGCCAGCGGTGACGCTGTCGAGGTGGATTCCTCTCGGAACAGCCAGGCGGGCCAGAGTGCGGAAATATCTCCCAGTATGGCAGCTGTGATGAGCCAGAAGAAGAGGCCTAAGGTCAGACTGCAGAGCGGTCCGGCGAGGGCCATCTTGAGCTCAACGCCAGGCCGAGGCACCTCCCTTGTTATCCGGGCCACTCCGCCAAAGATAAAGAGGGTGATGCTCTTCACCGGGATGCCGTATCTCAGCGATACTAGGCTATGGGACAGCTCATGGGCTAAGATTGAGGCGAAGAACAGGATGCTGGTGATGAACCCCAAAACCCAGGCTATCCAGGGATCGGTAAACAATGAAGTATAGCTCAGAGCTAAGCTTACGGTCAGGAAAATGAAGATAATGAACCAGGAATAGTCTACCCCGACGTCGATGCTGAAGAGCTTGCCTAAGCGTATGGAACGTCCCATTCCCCTCCATTAAAACATAATATCGTAAGCGCTCTGGAGTGTCAATTCGGGGTCAGGAAGCGGTATAGCCTATTAGCTTGTAGATAAGCTTGGCAGCGAGGAAGGCGCAGGATGTGGGACCCTCTTTAGGGCAGAGTTCCACCAGGTCAAAGCCAACGACATGCCTTTCCCTGGCCACAGCCTGAAGCAAGCTCGAGACCTGGTACCAGCTCAGGCCTCCGGGCTCAGGGGTCCCCACGGCTGACATGATCGAGGGGTCAAAGACATCGAGGTCGATGGTGATATAAACTTGTGGACTCAACCTGGAGATCAATTGGGGTATGGCATCTGGCGCATAATCCTCGGCGTAGATGAGCTTGAGCCCCTGTTGCTCGATGAACTGATGCTCTTCCAAGCTCAGGCTGCGAATACCCACCGGGACTATGGGACAAAGCTCCCAGACCCGGCGCATGACGCAGGCGTGGCTGTATTTTGTCCCCATGTACACGTCGCGGAGATCAGCATGGGCATCAAGATGGAGCACGGAAAGCTTTGGATGCCGCTCCGCTAAGGCTCGCACCAAGCCCAAGGTCAGGGAATGCTCCCCGCCCAGCATCACCACCAGCTTATCCCGTCCCAACAATTCTGCGGCTGCCTGATATACGCGCTCGATCATATGCTCAGGCCCGCTCATCACCGGCTCCAGCGGGGGCAGAGTGTGGATCCCAATCTGATAGGTCTCCCTGTTGAGGTCAGCGTCATATAGCTCCAGGTGCTGCGAAGCATCGATGATCGCCTGCGGTCCCTCCCTGGTGCCGCTCTTGTAGTCGGTGGTGCTGTCATAGGGAATAGGTAGAATTACCACCTTCGATGTTTCCCAAGCAGCGTCTTGAGGGGGGATTGCGGCGAAGGTCTGTGGAGAATAGAAAAGCTCTGCCGTCACCCTTGAACCTTGATGGCTTCTTTGCCGGGTTGGTATTCCAGGCCGCGGTTGAGGATGAAAGTTTTGACCTCGCTTAAGCCGAAATGCTCCTGGAGTTCCTTGATTGCTTGTTCGGCATCGAATTCCTTGCAAGAGAAGATATCGATATTAATATAATGGCGCTCCGGGAAAGTATGGATGCTGATGTGGCTCTCGGCGATGAGCACGAATCCCGAGATGCCCCAATCCTCGGGCTTGCTGCCCACATATTTGCTTACCTTTGGGGGTGAGATCTTGATCATCCCGATTTCGTCTGGGTAGCGATCAAGTAATTGGTAGATTTGCTCCGCATCTTCAAGCTTCTGGGCATTGCCGCCATAACCATCCATGATCAGGTGCATGGATCCCCACCCCCTTTCTGCTAATCTTAATCTGCTAAACTTAGGCCACTACTTTCTGCAATAGCTGCTGCTCGTACCAGTTGTCAAGGTCTTTTTTCCTGATCCGATACATCTTACCCATTTTCACTGCTGGTAGCTTTCGTTCGTGACACCATCTTTGCACTGTACTCTTGCGTAGCTTCAGGATTCTGCCTACCTCGTCCACCGACAATAACTCGTCACCGTCCATAAAATATTCAGTTACGTCAGTAGAAAAACCAAGGTTTTTCTATGGGGCCCCAACTTGCTCTCGCGTGGGGCCTCCAGGAGAAGACACCAGCCCTTTCTCCTGGAGTAACTATCCTACAAACACCTCCCTGCTAGCCCAGACGGGCCGTTGTTAAGGATAACACATTTTTGCTGAGGATGCAATACTGTGGCCGTTTATTCTTGATTTTGGGCTCCGATTTGTGACAGGGGCAACTCCACTGTCGCTTCGCTCTCGAGTTCCACCATGACCGTTTCCTTGAGCGGGTTGCAGCTTATCACCCTGGCCTTGCCGTGGCTGGTGCTCACAGTCTGGCCCACCGACGGCAGCTTCTGCTTCAGGTTCAAGTACTGCTCGTGCTCGTAGTTTAGACAGCAGAGGAGTCGGCCGCAGGCGCCGGAAAGGCGCTCTGGATTGAGAGGCAAGTCCTGATCCCGGGCCATCTTCACTGAGATCGGCTCAAATTTGGATAGATAGGTGACACAGCACAAAGGGCGACCGCATTTGCCCAGCCCGCCGATAGACTTAGCTGCATCCCGGGCCCCTACTTGTCTGAGCTCAACCCGACACTTAAAGGTGGCGCCGAGTTCACGGAGCAGCGCCCTGAAGTCAACTCTCTTCTCTGCGCTGAAGTAGATGGTGAGGTGGCTGCTATCGAGATTGTATTCTGCAGCCAGAAGCTTCATGGGGAGTTCGTGTTTGGCCACCAGTTCGGCACACTGGGCCAGTGCCTTCTGTTCGCTATCTCTCAAGTCCTCTGCCTGCTTCAGGTCATCTGCTGTTGCCTTTCTCAGCACCGGTTTCAGGGGCTCGGTGAGTTCAGCGGCCAGGACTTGCTTGGGGGCGATGACCACCCAGCCCAGGGCCGTTCCATGCGCGCCCTCGGCTACCACTTGGTCGTCGATATCGAGTTCCAGCCCTGCCGGGTCAAAGTAATGCACCGGTCCTATTCGCTTGAATCTAACGCCGACTACTTCGCTCATGTTCTGCCTCCCTCTTTAGGGGAATGTCCAACATCAGGGTCTCGAGCACCAGTCTTGGGTTTGCATTCTGCTTGAGTTGCTCCAGGGCAGCCCCGATGGCCTTGATGAAGCCTTCGATCTGGGTCAGGCTGTAGCGCTCGGCCTCGCGGTGAAGCATTGCTTCCTGTTCGATGTCAACGATAAGGGCAGCACAGTCTCCCTTAGTCAAGAGCAGGTCTCGCCACCAGCCTCGCCAGAGGTCGAGTTCCTCAGAGACCGATTCCCTATTCTTAGCGAATCGTGTCGCCAATTGTCCGACATAAGCGAAGCGTTCCTCGATGCTGGCGTCGCTGAGGCCAATCAGCTGTTCCAGTTTTTGGCCTCGCTCTCGGGTCAGGCTTTCATCACTGAGGGCGGAGATGGCCCAGCCGATGCCGCCGTGGCAAATTCTGGCTAAGATCCGGGCATGCTCTGCCGTTGTCCCCCAGTGCTCAATTAACGCCTGCTCTATGGTCGGGGTTGGGACTGGGGGCAGCTCGACCTTCTGGCATCGGGAGACGACGGTGGGGAGAAGCAAGCTCCGGTCTGTGGTGAGCAGAAGGAAGACCACAGTGGCGGCAGGCTCCTCCAGGGTCTTGAGCAGGGAGTTGGCCGCCTCCTGGCTCAGGTACTCGGCGCCATCGATGATAAACACCCGGCAGTTTCCTTCATACGGTCTGAGGTTGGCGGCGTGCTGTATCTCTCTCATCTGATCGATGCCGATATCCTTCTTGGGGACGTCGGTCGAGTTCTGGTCGCCGCGCCGTATCACCTGGACATCGGGGTGGTTGCCTGAAGCGATGCTGTGGCAGGAGCGGCAGGCCCCGCACGGCTTCTCCTCTTCCTGGCAGTTGAGCGCCTGCGCTAAATTCAGGGCCAGGGTCATCTTGCCCACGTGCCTCGGGCCGACAAAGAGATAAGCATGGGCGAGGCGCCCGTTTTCCAGGCTGCGCTGCAACAGGCTTACTGCTTTTTGTTGGCCTATGATTTGCCACATAGTGGGTACGTCCTATGCCTAAAGAATGTCACGGCTCATCAGGTCGTCGTAGGTCTCGCGGCGGCGGATGAGGCGCGCCTTCCCCTCTTTGACCATGACGATGGCCGGCTTGAGCGCGGCGTTGTAGTTTGAGGCCATGGGAATGGAGTAGGCCCCGGATACAGGCAGGACGATGGTGTCTCCCACCTCGAGCCTGGGCATGGCGATGTCCTTGATCAGGATATCCCCGGCCTGGCAATACCTGCCAGCGATGGTGACCATCTCGACTTCAGAGGCGTTTATCTTGTTGGCGGCGATGGCTTCATACCTCGAGCCATAGAGTGCCGGGCGGACGTTATCCCCGATGCCGCCGTCCACAGACACATACTTGCGGATTCCCGGTATCTCTTTCACGCCTCCGACCCGGTACAGTGCCACTGCTGCCCGGCCCACGATAGACCGCCCCGGCTCCACCACCAGTCTGGGCGGGGTCAGGCCGAGCTTCTTAGCCAGGTCGAGGAGCTTGGCTGTTATCCCCTGGGCAAAATCGGCGGTCGTCGGCGCCGGGTCATCGGGAGTGTATTGGATGCCGAAGCCGCCGCCAGGGCTGAACTCCCGAAGCTCAAAGCCATGCTTGGCCTTCATCTCGGCGGCGAACTCGAGCACCACCTCGGCCCCCTTCAGGTACGGCTCAAGCTCAGCGATGAGAGACCCCAGGTGTACATGGAGACCAATCAGGTTCAGATGCGGTGCCGAGATGGCCCGGGTCAATGCCTCCTCTCCCTGGGCCATGGGGAAGCCGAACTTGCTGTCCACCACGCCGGTGGCCACATAGCGGTGAGTGTGGGGGTCGATGCCGGGGCAGAGGCGGAGCAGGATATCCTGCACAATTCCTGCTTCTCCTGCCACCTGGCCTAATAGAGAGAGCTCGTCGAGGTTATCGACTACAATGTGGCCCACACCGGACTTGAGGGCGAACTCCAGCTCTTCACGGGTCTTATTGTTGCCGTGGAAGTAGGCTTTGTTCATAGGGAAATCAACCGAGCGGGCGATGGCTATCTCCCCCGCGGAGACCACATCCAGCCCCAGCCCCTCTTCCTTCAGCAGCTGGGCCAGGGCCGGGTTGATGAAGGCCTTGCAGGCATAGATAACCAGGGCATCGGGATAGCGCTTTGTGAACTCCTCACGGTACTCGGCGCATCTGGCGTGCAGGGTGGCTTCATCAAAGACATAAAGGGGGGTGCCGAACTCTTGAGCTAACTGGACCAGGTCACAGCCGCCGATGGCCAGGTGCTCATCTTCGGTCAGCGAAGCCGTATCCGGCAAAATAGGGGATAATCGATTCCAGGAAACCATGCTCTGTATCAGATTATACGCTGAGGATTTGGGGAGCACAACTGGACAAAACTTGGCGCTTGCGCTAATATAGTTCCGGAGGTTTGGTTTGCCTCATACCAAGTCAGCGAAAAAGGCACTGCGCGTTTCCCAGAGGAAGCGGGATTGCAACAAGCCGGTGAAGAGCCAGGTCAAGACCTACATGAAGAAGGCGGAGCGGCTCATCGCGGCAGGTGAGCTGGAACCGGCGACGGAGGCGGTGAAGACAGCTACCATGGCTTTGGACAAGGCAGCACAAAAAGGCGTCATTCATGCCAACAACGCTGCCCGCCGTAAGTCGCGCTTGATGCATAGGTTCAACTCGGCCCAGGCTGCCTCGGCCGAGGAGTGATTTTGTCTCCCCTGTTGACAACAAGGGCTATCTGTGTTATTGTTTATTAGAACAAAAGTTCCATTAGGGATGGGAGATGCTGTCACAAAAGCAGGAGCGCATCCTCGATTTCCTGCGTCGCTTCCTCGATGACAGGGGCTATCCGCCCACGATCAGGGACATCGTTAGCGGCTGTGGCTTGAGCTCGACGTCGGTGGCGGACTACAATCTGAAGGCACTGGAGAGGCAGGGGTACATTCGCCGAGGTCGGGACATCTCCCGGGGCATTGAGCTTGTAGGGAGGAGTCGCCGCCTGGCCCACGTGCCTGTCATCGGTTATATTGCCGCCGGCGAGCCTATCCCTGTGCCCACCGCCGAGACCTGGGACAGCCTGGCCTCTGCCGAGGGCCTGGAGCTGACGGAGGAGCTGACCCGGGGCAAGAGCGAGCTCTATGCCCTGAGGGTCAAGGGGACCTCGATGGTGGACGCCCTGATTAACGACGGCGATATCGTCCTGATGCAGCACACCAACACCGCTGACAGTGGCGAACTGGCAGCGGTCTGGCTCAAGGACAGAGGCGAGGTGACCCTGAAGCGATTCTACCATGAAGGGGAGCGCATCCGGCTCCAGCCGGCCAACGCCGCGATGCAGCCGATGTACACCGCGCCCGAGAATGTGGAGATTCAGGGCAAGGTCGTCGCCGTCATCAGGAAGGTGGAGTGAAGAGGGGATTTGGGATGCCTATTTTACTGAGGAAAGTTAACTAAGGTTGCGGCTGGTTGTTCTCTTCAACCAGCCGCACAATCTCATTGATACGTTGCTCGCGTGTTTCTTTCCTTTTAGCGCTTGTTACCCACCAAATTAGCTGCTTCCGACGTGATGGAGATAATCGCTCAAAATTCCGCCCGGTCTCTTTGTCAGCTGCCAGCGCATTCTCAAGATCAGGAGGGATTTCCAGCATTTCCCTCAATGTAGTATTGTGCCATTCTCCGCTTTCCTTTGCCTGCCTGATCTTTTCAAGCCCTGCCTGTGTCATCCGTCCTTGCTCGATCATCCTTTCAACCCTTTTCTTGTTTGATTCGGACCAGATGGCATTTCTTTTACGAGGTGAATATCTGAGGGCGTACCTTTCACTATCAATGCTTCGCAGCAGGCCGTCGATCCACCCAAAGCACAAGGCCTCTTCCACTGCGTCTTCATACGGGATGCCAGGTTTTCCCGTATGCTTCTTGTAGTGCACAAGCCACGCCTCTTTCTCACTGGCGTGGTTCTGTTCCAACCAAGCCCTCCAGTCATCCCTGTCGGTGAAGTATAGCTGCTTGTTCATTATGCTATTCTGGCGCGCGTCGGGCTGCACCACTACTTAATTATGCGGGAGAATGTGTACATGGGGAGATCCTTATCCCCGGTTTTTGATCCGGTCGATGGCCCACTGGGCGTATTTCCTGACCAGGTGGTCTTCGGAGTCGAGCATCTTGTTCAGCGCCGGTAGTGCTTCTTCCGCGCCCTCGATGTTGCCGATGCAGATAGCGGCATACCTCTGAAAGTTAGGATTGACCTCGCCCTCGAGCATCTGGAGCAGCTCGGAAAGGGGCAGTCTGTCCCTGTCGGGTACGGGGATGCCGTGGAATGAGATCTCAAAATCAGTGCTGGCCTCTCTGAGCCCTACTTTTTCGTTCTTAGGGCACACATCCTGGCAGGTCTCACAACAACAGAGGAGGTTATCGATCTTCTCCTTCAGGTTATCGGGGATCTCTTCAAGCTGGAACTGGGGCAGGGTCAGGTAGCTCCGGCACTTCGGTGGGAAGTGTTTATAGGGCTCGTATAGCGCTCCAGCGGGGCAGGCCTCGATGCATTTAGTGCATTTGCCACAGATGTCCCTTCCCTCCGCCTCTGTGACCTCCAGCCTGGCGTTAGTGGTCACCCCCACCCAGGTGATCCAGGAGCCGAACTCTTTAGTATAGACCAGAACATTTTTACCGAAGTCCCCCAGGCCAGCGCGCACCGCTGCCGACTTGAGCGAGAAGCCCCCGGGCTTTTCGTCTGCTTTCTTGGCTTCAAACCCTCGCTCGTTTAGAAAAGCCACCATTGAGTCATCCAGATTGTGAATGACTCCGTGACGGTGCCGGATGTCGCGCGAGAGAAATACATGCGGACCCTCATAATTCGGAGAATCGTCGCCGGGGACGTTCAGCTTGTAGGGGATGCCGACGACGATGACTGATTGCGCATCTGGTAGCGAACTGCGGGGATCGCCTCTCGATTCAATGATGCGCGTGCCTAAGGGCAGCTCTCGTAAATTGGCCATGCCTTCCAGTTCGGCGACCATCGCGAGGTAGCGGTGGAAGGGTTTGGCTGAGGTCACTCCGAATAGCTCAGCCCCGTGACTTCGGGCAAAGTCCTCGATCTCCGCAGCTAATGACATCTCTCCTCGATCCTGTTTATGGCCCACTTGGCGTATTTGCTGACCAGTGGGTCCTCGGCGCTGAGCATTTTGTTCAGCACCGGCAGTGCCTCCTCTGCTCCATCCATATTGCCCATGCAGATTGCGGCGTACCTCTGGAAGTAGTTGCTGACCTCGCCCTCAAGCATCTGGAGCAGCTCGGAAAGGGGCAGCCTGACCTTATCGGGAAGGGGGATGCCATGCCAGGTGACGTTGAAAGGTGTACTGAGTTTCCTCGGTTTCACTCTTTTGTTTCGGGGACAGATATCCTGGCATACCTCACAGCCACAAAGCCAGGTGCCCATTTGCTCCTTCAGTGAATCAGGGATCTCTCCCACATCCTGCATTGTCTGGTGATTCAGATAGCACCTGCATTTCAGTACATCCACTTTGTAGGGCTCATATATTGCGCCGGTGGGACAGGCCTCGATGCATTTAATGCATTTGCCACAGATGTCCTTCGCGCCTGTGTCAGTGGGTGCCAGTCTGGCATTGGTGACCACCCCGACCAGGGAAATCCAGGAACCAAACTCCTTTGCATAGACCAGGGCATTTTTGCCCAGATGGCCCAGACCGGCCCGCGCCGCCGCTGCTTTGAGCGGCAGACGCCCATGCCCCGTGGCCTCAAATCCCTTTCCCTGTAGATAGGTCACCAGCGAGTCGGAGATACCGGCGATTACCGGACGACCATGGCGCCAGTAGCTAGCGAGTTGAGCATGCGGTCCGCCATACTCCAGGGAATCATCGTTGGGGTTTTTCAGCTTGCAGAAAACACCGAGGACGATGAAGGACTGGGCGTTGGGCAAGATATTCCTGGGATCACCGAGGGATTGATTGATACGCAGGCTTGCTTGGGGGGCATTTTTCAAACCGCGCGTCTCCTCCAGCTCCGAGGCCGTTTCAATGTAGACCGCAAACGGCTCGGCTGAGGTTATCCCGAAGAGCTCCACCCCGAGTCCTCGGGCATATTGCTTGATCTCCGCAGCTAATGACATCTTCAGCCTCCTCTACAGCCCTTTGTCCACAACAAACGAGATGAGGTCGGCGAGGCGGCAGCTGTATCCCCACTCATTGTCATACCAGCCCAGGACCTTTACCATGTTGCCGGCGAGGACCATGGTGCTGGGGCCATCGACGATGGAGCTGGCAGGGTTCCCCTTGAAATCGATGCTGACCAGCTCCTCATCACAGAATTCAAGTATGCCCTTCATCGGCCCTGCTGCTGCCTGCCGAAAGGCGTCGTTGATCTCCTCCGCCGTAATCTCGCGCTCCAGGTCGGCGACCAGGTCGCATAGGGAGACGGTGGACGTCGGCACCCGGAAGGCGACGCCATGCATTTTGCCCTTGAGTTCGGGGATGACCTGGGTCACCGCTCTGGCGGCGCCGGTGGTGGTGGGTATGATACTCAGCGCCGCTGCCCGTGCCCGGCGCAGGTCGCTATGGAACACGTCGAGTATCTTCTGGTCGTTCGTGTAGGCGTGAATGGTGGACATCAACCCCTTGGCCACGCCGAAGTTGTCATGCAACACCTTGACGATGGGGGCGATGCAGTTGGTGGTGCAGGAGGCGTTGGAGATGATGTGGTGCTTTTTGGGGTCGTACTGCTGTTCGTTGACCCCGAGGACGATGGTGATATCCTCGCCCCGAGCCGGCGCTGAGATGAGCACCTTCTTGGCACCGCCTTTGAAGTGGGCCGATGCCTTTTCCGCCTGTGTGAACAGGCCGGTGGACTCAACCACTATTTCAGCGCCGAAGTCCTGCCATGGAATCTGGCCTGGGTCTCGCACTGCCAGCACCTTTATCTCCTTGCCATCGACGATGAGCGAGTCTGCGGTGGCCTCCACTGTGCCCGGGTAGCGACCGTAGTTTGAGTCATATTTCAGCAGATGCGCATTGGTCTTTGTGTCAGTGAGGTCATTGACTACAGCGACCTCGAGCTTGCCCTTGTAGTACTGGTTCACCGTCCTCAGCACTTGGCGGCCGATTCGGCCAAATCCGTTGATTCCGACCTTGGTTGCCATATTCCCTCCTTATCCCAAATTGTAACACGCTTGTGCGTGGTGATGCTTGCATTAGTTATGGTGGTAGAAGATGAGTCTGTCCTTGGTGATTGTCTGCACCTCTCCTCTTAGCATCAGCGATTGGAGATGGGATAGGGTCTCGCCTATGGCCAGCCTCCTGTTCAAGGGGCTCAGGTCTGGCCAGCCAACTCCGGCAAATTCCACCATCCAGGGAATCTTGGTGGCGATTTGATAGGCTGTCTTCGGCTCGCCTGTCAGGGTAGCTGCCAGTGCTGCGTCCCGCTCCTGATGGTGATAGCGCAGCTCTTCGATCCTTTGCTGTAGTCCGCGGAATATGTGCTCGTGCGCTGGCAGGATGAGATCGACGTCAAGCTTCTTCATCTTGGCTAATGAATCGAGGTAATCATCTAAGGAAGCGGCATTTGCACTAAAATGGATACCGACATTGGTGGTGGTTATGGGCAGGATGTGGTCCCCGGAGAACAGTACTCGCTTCTCCTGTTCGTAGAGACAGATATGTCCTGGGGCATGTCCTGGGGTCCACAGGACTTGGAGCTGAAAGGGCCCGGTGGAAATCAGTTCGCCACCCATAAGGACGGTGTCAGGCATGATCGGAGTCACATAATCTAATAGTGATTGGAGCGACTTGCTCTGGGCTGATAGCTCCTCTTCGGGGACGCCATTAAGGCGGAGCCACTCTGTCGTCTCCTTTACCAGAGCGTCGATCTTGATGTACCTTGTTTCCACATACTCTATTTCCTTCTGATGCATTACCAGTGCGGCGTGGGAAAACTGCTTTATCTTTGCGGCCATACCGTAGTGGTCGGGGTGAGCGTGGGTGATCACTATTTGGCTGATATCTTTGAATTCCAGCCCGACCTCCCTCAATTGTTGCTCCAGCGCCGCAATGGCCTGCGGAGTGTCCCAGCCCACATCCAGCAGAAGCCAGCCCTCGTCCCCCCGGATCAGATAGACATTGGTGTCTTCTCTTAAGAAAGGTAGCACTGGTAGCCGAAATTGGTAGATCCCCGGCATTATCTCCATGGTCTCTCCAGATTAGAGAGTGCTCCAGTTCCGGCATATCTGGCCTGGCTCCCGAGCTCCTCCTCGATCCTGAGCAGACGGTTATACTTGGCGACCCGCTCCGAGCGACAAGGGGCGCCTGCCTTTATCTGGCCGCTGTTCCGGGCCACAGCTAGGTCGCTGATGGTGGTGTCCTCCGTTTCCCCGGAGCGATGGCTGACCACCGCGGTCCAGCCTGCTTCCTGTGCCATGTTGATAGCAGCGATGGTCTCGGTCAGTGTTCCGATTTGATTGAGCTTGATCAGGATCGAGTTCGAGGCCTTTTTGGCTATGCCCTGGGAGAGCCGCTCTCTATTGGTGGTGTAAAGGTCATCCCCCACAAGCTGGATCTTATGGCCCAATCTTTGCTGGAGCAACACCCATGCTTCCCAGTCATCTTCTGCCATTCCATCTTCGATGCTGATAATGGGGTATTCCGTCGCCAGCTCGTGGTAGTAGTCCACCAGCTCAGCTCCGGATAGGCTGAGGCCCTCCTTGGATAAGATGTATTTGCCGTCGCTATAGAATTCGCTCGCTGCCGGGTCCAGGGCGATGAAGCAGTGCTCTCCGGGCACATAGCCTGCGGCTTCGATCGCAGTGACGATGGTTGCCACCCCTTCTTTGTTTGAGTTCAGGATGGGGGCGAAGCCGCCTTCGTCGCCGATGGAGGTACTGTGCCCTCTTTCTCTAAGCACTTCCTTCAGTGCCTGGTAGACCTCGGCGCCGATCCTGAGTGCTTGGGCGAAGGTTGCTGCACCCGCTGGGACTACCATGAACTCCTGAAAGTCGGCCGAGCCCTCGGCGTGCTTTCCTCCGTTGATGATGTTCATCAGGGGCACGGGCAGCAGATGGGCCTGCGCGCCACCGAGATAGCGATAGAGAGGGGTGTTGCGGTGATTGGCGGCAGCGTGGGCTGCAGCCAGCGACACGCCCAGAATAGCATTGGCCCCCAGTTTGGACTTATCAGGCGTGCCGTCGAGCTTGATCAGTGTCTGATCCAGGGTCTCCTGGTCCAGGGCCTGTTTCCCTGACAGAGCGGGGGCGATCACCTCATTGACATTGGTCACTGCCTTGAGCACCCCCAGCCCGCCAAATCTCTTCTTATCACCGTCACGTAGCTCAAGGGCTTCATGGCGGCCCGTGCTGGCCCCGGAAGGCACAGCAGCTCGTCCCAAGGTGCCATCGGCCAGTTGTACCTCGACCTCTACTGTGGGATTGCCTCTTGAGTCTAAGATCTCTCGGCCTTTGATGCCCTGAATGTTCATGGCTTAGGAAATGCAACGAGCTGTTTCTTCAGACCGATCTCGCAGCGGGCCATAGCCACATTTTGCTCGGGTATGGAGCCTGGCATGCTCCATGGCTATCTGGCCCCGGAGTACGCCTGCTCATAGACTTTGGTGGTCGAGATATTGGCGTGGCCTAAGAACTCCCGAAGCTGACTCAAATTCTTCTGGCCGCTGTGCAGCAAATGAGTAGCTACGCTGTGGCGCAGGATGTGAGGGGCGATTTCAGTTTCGATCCCAGCTTTTTGGGCATAGTGCTTCAGATTGAACCAAAAGCCCTGTCTGGTGAGTCTTTGCCCGCGGCGGTTGAGGAACAGGGCTTTCTCTGTGCCTCCGGCGAGGAGTTGGGGTCTAGCCTTTTCCAGGTAATCCTTCAGCGCCATAACTGCCTGCTCAGGGATCGCCATCTCTCGTTTCTTGCCCTTCCTTCCCAGGCAACGGGCGGAAGGGTTTGTAAGATTTATGTCATCTACATTGAGCGATACTAACTCGCTAACTCGCATCCCAGTAGCGCAAAGTAGTTCCAGCATAGCTCGATCTCGTTGTCCCTCCAGGGTTGGAGGTGGCTGTTGCAGCAGCTTATCAACCTCGGCCATGGAGATCGTCTTGGGCACCGATTTCTCCATCTTGGGCCCGCTGACATCTTTGGTCGGGTCACGTTTCCAAATGCCCTGGTGGACCAGGTAGTCGGAGAAGGCTTTGATGGCTGCCACCTTTCGGGCTACCGTAGCCGGGGCGTACCCTCTCTCTTTGATGGACAGGACATAGCTCAATATCAGCTCCCGGTCAGCAGCGGGCCACGGTGTTGTCGAACTCTTGACCGCAGCTTGCACAGTGACGAAAGCAGCAAACTGGCTCAGGTCGTTTTTGTAGGCGGCGATAGTGTTTGGGGAGAATCCCTTCTCCGTGGCAAGGAACTTCAGGAAATTTTCGACAGTCTTTTCCATTGTCATCTCCTCAATTTCATTTTTGCTCCCGCCCCCGAGAGAAGAGCGAGCTACGGAGTTATGGTCAGGATTTTCCTCACCTGCTCTGGATATCCGGCGATGAAGCGCAGCTCATCATCGGTGAGGGGGCTTTGGGTATGGGTGCTGGCGTATTGAACTAGAGTTAATAATTCACGGGCGCCGTCATCTTCGGGCAAATTGATGCACAGCCGCTCACAAACATGCTTCAGGCCGCTGAGCCCACTGAATTCGCCAGTGGAGATGATACGACCTCCCTGGGGATGCAGGGATACATCATCACCTAAGGCCTCGTAGTCGAAAAGCTCATAGTTCCTGCGGTCCTTAAGAGCGCCATCGGCATGGATACCGGCCTCATGGGCGAAGGCATTAGCGCCAACGCCAGGCTGGTTTATGGGAATAGGTATCCCGAAGGCGTAGGAGGTACACTTGGCCAGCCTTCTCGCCTGTGTGAGGTCAATGGGATCACCGATTTCATAGTCTTGCAGCTCTGCGGCGAACTTCAGGGCCAGGACGCAGCTCAATAGGTCCGCCTGGCCGGCGCGCTCGCCAAATCCGTTCACCGAGCCATTGATATAGGTATCGACACCGGCATCGATGGCAGCCCGAGCTCCAGCAACGGAGTTGGCCACGGCCATGCCCAGGTCGTTGTGGCAGTGGAGTTCAATCGGGATGCGCACTCTCTCAGCTAGCTCTTTCACCCGCTGATAGATGCTCATCGGGTTATCGTAGCCCAAGGTATCGCAATACCTGATGCGGTCGGCACCAGCATCCTTGGCTGCCTGGGCGAATTCGATGAGATAGCCCATATCGGTTCGGGAGGCATCCTCGGCATTTACTCCTACGGTATTTATCCCTTCCTTTTTGGCATAAGCCGTAGCCTCCACCATCTCCTGAATCACCCGCTCCCGGTCGAGCTTACCCTGAAACTTATGCGTGATCATCTGGTCTGAGGTGGAGATGGAGATGTTGAGGTCACGAATTCCCGTGGTGATGGCTGCGGCGACATCGGGGACAACGGCTCGGCACCAGCCCTCCAGGATCATGGAGCCCATGGCGCCGCGTTCCTTCAGTTCCAGATTGGCCACGATATAGTTGTATTCATGGCTCAGGAATGGGAAGGCGAACTCTGATTGGTAAATTCCGAACTGGGCCAGGTGCAAATTGACCATGGTCCGTTCCAGTTTCGAAAGCGTAAGCCGGCTGGCCTGAACGGCATCTCGATTAGTGACATCGATAAAGTATATCTTGGGCATCCTTCCTCCATAGAGTGGGTCCTATAGCATTTAGCATTTTACCATAAAATACGTTAGCAGGCAAGGGCTTGTCTTTCTGGGCAAAGGCCATTATACTTAATGCTTAGTTGGAAAGCGGAGGGCTGAAATGCCGTTATATGCCTTCTTTCAGAAGCAGTTTGTTCCTCTCTCTGAGGCGAAAGTTGGTATTGTGACCCATGCCTTTAACTATGGCACCGCTTGCTTTGAGGGGATTCGGGGACACTGGAATAGCGATCACCAGCAGATGTACCTGTTCCGGCTCCAGGAGCACTATGAGCGGCTTTTGCAGGGTTGCCGACTGCTCAAGATCGAGCTGCCCTACACCATTGAGGAGCTTTGCCAGCTAACTATAGAGTTGGTGCAGAGGTGTGAGTGTCGGGAGGATGTATATGTCCGGCCCATCGCCTATAAGAGCTCTGAGGTCATCGGCGTCAGGCTGCATGACCTCGAAGACGACTTCCTCATCTTCATCAGCCCCTTCGCTCCTTATTTGGACATCGAGAGCGGGATCAAGTGCTGTGTCTCCTCGTGGCGGCGTGTCGGCGATAACATGATCCCGCCGCGGGGTAAGATCTGTGGTCTCTATGTGAATAGCGCTCTGGCCAAGACCGAGGCGGTGAGCAATGGCTATGAGGAGGCCATCCTGCTGGCCCCAGATGGTCATATCTCCGAGGGCAGCGGTGAGAATATCTTTTTGGTCATTGATGGCCAGCTAGTGACTCCCTCCCGCCATGATAACATCCTCCTCGGCATCACTCGGGACACCGTGATCAAGTTGGCCAAAGATGAGATGGGGCTGGAGACGGTTGAGCGTCACGTCGATCGCGCTGAGCTGTATATCGCAGAGGAGTGCTTTCTTACTGGCACTGCTGCTTATGTCACCCCGGTGACCGAGATCGACCATCGCCCCGTGGGCCAGGGCCAGCTCGGTCCTGTAACCAAGGAATTGCAGAAGCTCTATCTCGATGTAGTCTACGGCAGAAACAAGAAGTACCTTTACTGGTGCACCCCGGCCTATGCCCAAGTCAAGGCCTGAGTCGGTCCGGGACGGTCACTGAGAGGTCTAAATATCGAGGCCCAGGTTCAGATATTTCCAGTTGACTATCCTACTTTGAAATATCTATAGCGCCAGTTTCGCTGTCTTTCTCTGGCAGCTTCCATCCCAGCGCTCCAGCCCACACTGGGCACAGGGGTCGTAACGGCAGTCCGGGGTCTCCTCTCCGGTCTCAATTCGTTGATATTACCGCTTGAGGAAGTCCAGGCTGATGCCAGTGTCGATGTGACTCCAGGGCAAGGGCTGGTCAAGGGAGCGTTCCTGAGTATAGAACTGGAGGTCGAGCCCGGCGTGGGCAAGGGCCTGTTGCCATTTCTCATAATGGAATTGGTCGCTCCAGGCGTCAAAGGTGGCGCCGAGTTGCAAAGCATGGCGGATAACCTGGCCGAGGCGGCGGTCGCCTCGCGCCAGCAAGCCCTCGATTAAGCTCATCTCGGGAGCCTGCCAGGACAGGTCGATCCCTGAGCGGCGTAGACCTCGCTTCAGGATTTGGTGTTTGGGCCCGAGCTCGTCGATGTTGCTCTGGGCCAGCCACTGGCATGGTGTGTGGGGCTTGGGGATAAAGGTGGAGGCGCTGACCCTGAGCCGGGGGACTCCGGGCCTCGGCCCCAGCTTCGCTATCTTGCGCACCAGCTCCACTATACCTTCGATGTCCTCCTCGGTCTCGGTGGGCAGGCCGAGCATGAAGTACAGCTTGAAGCTCCTCCAGCCCCGTTCCAGGGCTGTGGTCAAAGCCAGCAGTATTTCATCCTCGGGGAGGCTCTTGTTGATCACCTGCCGCAGGCGCTCTGTCCCGGCCTCGGGAGCGAAGGTCAGGCTGGCCTTCCTTCTCTGGATGGAGTCGGCGAGGGCCACGGAGAAGCTGTCCAGGCGCAAGCTGGGCAGAGAGATGTTCAGGTTATTGTTCTTATACCGCTGGGCTAGGGTGGAGACCAGCTTGTCAATTCCCTGGTAGTCGCTGGTGCTCAGTGAGAGCAGGGAGACCTCGCCATAGCCACAGTTCTTGAGCAATTCCTCCACCGCAGTTTCGACCTCATCGGGTTCGCGCTCCCTTAACGGGCGGTAGATGGTGCCGGCCTGGCAGAAGCGGCAGCCTCGGGTACAGCCGCGCTGAATCTCCACTGCGGCGCGGTCGTGGACCACCTCGATGTAGGGGATTACAGGACGGGTTGGTGGTGGTGGCAGCTTGCTGACGAAGCGCCGCTCCACGCTGGCGCCGGCCTCGGGGACGGTTGGCTCTATGGAGGCGATAGCGCCATCAGGGTGATATTCGACTCTATACAGGCTGGGGACATAGATGCCGCGAAGATGACAAAGCTGGCGCAGCAGTTCTTCCCTTTTTCCCGTTCCCTCCTCCTTCCACTGCCGGACAACATCGGTGAGCTCCAGAAGCACCTCCTCGCCCTCCCCGATGACGAACAGGTCGATGAAATCGGCCATCGGCTCCGGATTTAGCACACAGCTGCCGCCGGCGATGACCAGCGGGTCGGCGTCGGTCCGCTCCGAGGCCAGCAGAGGTATCCGGGCCAGGTCGAGCATGTTGAGCACATTGGTGTAGGTGAGCTCATAGCCCAGGGAAAAGCCGATGATGTCGAAGTCCTTGAGTGGCCGCTTCGATTCCAGGCTGAAAAGGGGGATGCCCTCCTGGCGCATCACGGCTTCCATATCGGACCAGGGCGCGTAGGCCCTCTCGGCGAGGACATCTGGCCTCTGGTTGAGCAGCTCGTAGAGGATGGCAAGGCCGAGGTTGGACATCCCGATCTCGTAGGTATCGGGATAGATGAGGACCACCTTGACCTCGGTGGCCTCCCAGTCCTTGACCACGCTATTCCACTCGCCACCGGTATAGCGGGCAGGCCTGGTCACCTTACGCAAGATGCTGTCGAGCTGTGTCATAACTTAACATTATAGCTCCCCTTCCTCTTCGGGGCAATTAAATGTTTAGAGGTCGTTTAGCAACGCTTTTCAACCCCCTGTATCCCCCAGTCTTGGGGGGCACCCCCAAACCCCTGGCAGAGGGGCGAAGCCCCTCTGCACTCTCCATTGATAAACAAGAGATTGTTTATCAACCCATTCCCCTGCCCCCTTCCCTTGCCAAGGGAAGGGGGGGGTGATTGAAGAGGGGGTGAGGTTGCAAATTGATGATTGGACTTGACTTCCCCTGCCCTGGGGCTATATCTTGAGGAAGAAATGGACTCTATCGACCAAGACCCGGCGCTGGTGGCGGAGGCGAGACCCCGTTCCTGGTGGCGCCGGAACTACCTCCACATTCTGGCGTTCATGGTCGGGATTGGCGCTATGGTGCTGGCGCTACTCTTCGGCGATGGAATACGGGAGTTTGAGAACTTCGGCTATGTGGGCGTGTTCCTCATGGGCGTCATCGGCAGCGCCGCCCCGGTCTGGCCCATGCCCGGGGCCTGGGCGGCATTCATCGCGGCTGGGCTCGGCTGGAACATAGTCTGGGTCGGGCTGGCTGCCGGCATCGGCGAGGCCATCGGTGAGCTGACCTACTACTTTCTGGGCTACAGCGGCCGGCCCCTGTTCGGCGACTGGAAATGGTATCATCGCGTCCAGGACTGGATGCGGCGTCGCGGCTCCATTACCATCTTCGTGACCTCGGCGATACCCAATTTCGTCATCCGGCTGGCCGATGTCTCCGCTGGCGTGCTGCACTACCCGGTGTGGAAGTTCTTCCTGTTCTGCTGGGCGGGCAAGACAGTGAAGTCCTTCTGCTTCGCCCTCGCCGGCGCGGGATTGTTCTCCTGGCTCACCAACCTGTTCGATTGAGAAAGCAACATGGACGAATCGATAACGCTCGCAGCAAAGGACCTGGTGGAGAGCAGATGGGCAATAGCGTTGACCGGGGCCGGGATGTCCACCGAGAGCGGCATCCCCGACATCAGGGGCCCGCAGGGAATCGGCGACGAGTACAACCAGCAGGCAATGAGACTGCATTATCAGAACTTCCTCCAGGACCCCAAGGCCTGGTGGGAGGAGAGGCTGAGGCCGGGGAGCGTGGTGGAGTGGCTCACCGGGCTGAGGAAGCAGGCCGAGCCCAATGACGGGCACTATGCCCTGGCCGAGCTTGAGGGATTGGGGATTCTCAAGTGCGTGATCACTCAGAGCTTCGACCGACTGCACCAGAGGGCGGGGAGCAGGAAGGTGGTCGAGATTTACGGCAATGCCTTCGAGCTACGCTGCACCTCCTGCGGCTTCAAGACCGAGCGAGACAAGGTATCCCTGGAGGTGCTGCCACCGTACTGCGACTGTGGCGGGGTGATGAAGACCGACATCGTCTCCTTCGGCGAGTCGATACCGCCCGATGTCCTCCGTGAGAGCTTTGAGCAGGCGATGGCCTGTGATGTGATGCTGGTCTGCGGCACATCGCTGGTCATCTATCCCGCCGCCGAGCTGCCCACTGTGGCCAAGTACCGCAGTGGCGCTAAGCTGGTTGAGGTAAACATCGAGCCGCTTGAGAAGGGGCTTTTCGACTACAGCATTGTGGGCCAGACCGGCGACATTCTCTCCCGGCTCGTGGCCGCAGTCAAAGAGCTGAGACCTTAGACTATTCTTGCGCTGGCTGGCGTGGCCTGGTTGTTCATAAGTGTCATTCTGAGGAGCCCACCTAAGGTGGGCGACGAAGAATCTCCCAGATTCTGAGCGAAGCGAAGAATGACACAATGCGGTTAGCAAATGCTCCTCGGTTTTCTGCCATTGCCCCCGACAGCCACTTGCTATAAAATAGGGCAAAAGCTTGTGGGAATATGGCATGTGGCAGTTCTCATTACCAAGCTGGCGGGGCTTTAAGGAATTCTTCCATGACTGTAGAAAGTGGCTGGGGGAGCAATTACTCGGCATTAAGCGCGAAGAAGAGATAGAAAAGCTGTTGAAAAAGCTTGAAAAGGAACTGCAAAAAGAGCGTGATCCTGCCAAAAGAGCAAAGATTGAAGAGCGGCTGGAAGATGTGCGGGCGGCGCAGAGGGCATACATTATGACAAGGTTGGAGCGCCTGCTGAAGAAGGAAGGCTACCCGCCATATGAGGCTCTGGTGGCAAATGGCGAGCGAATGCTCGAGCCAGCGACCAAAGCTGAGCTTGGGGCATTGGTGGAAAGAGTGGCAGCGCTACCCTCGCCGCCTTCCTTGTTGGTAGTGGCGCAGCTGATGCTCTCAGCGACGGCAAAATATGCTCTGGAGCAGTATGAAGAGGCGTTGGCCGACATGAACAAGGTGCTGGAGCTGAAGACTGATGACCCCGTTGCGCTCAGCACCCGGGGAGTTATCTATGGACGAATGGAGCGGTATGAAGAGGCGCTTGCCGACTTGAACCGGGCGCTGGAACTGAAGCCCGATTACCCAGAAGCCCTCAACAACCGTGGCGTCGCCTACAGTGGCCTGGAGCGGCATGAAGAGGCGCTTGCCGACTTGAACCGGGCGCTGGAACTAAAGCCCGATGACCCCGAAATCCTCAACAACCGTGGCGTCGCCTATACTCAACTGGAGCGGTATGAGGACGCCTTGGCTGACTACACCAGGGCGCTAGCCCTGGATCCAGATTGTGCTGAAGCCCTCAGCAACCGGGGCAATGCCTACCATCGTCTGGAGCGGTGCGACGAAGCACTTGCCGACTACAATCGAGCCCTCGCGCTGAGGCCAGATTATGCGATCACCCTTAATAACCGTGGCGCCAATCACGGTGAACTGGGGCAGTATGACGAAGCTCTGACCGACCTGAACAGGGCATTGGAACTAAAGCCTGATTACATCGATGCCCTAAACAATCGGGGCATTGCTTACCGTCACCTGGAGCGGTATGAAGAGGCAATGGCCGACTTCAACAGAGCGCTGGAGCTGAAGCCCGATTACCCCGGCTCTTTGTACAACATGGCCTGCCTGTTCTCACTAATGCAAAGGCCTGCTGATTCAATTGCCTACCTGGAGAGATCGATAGGCCTGGACGAAAAATTTAGGCACAGGGCCGCAACGGACAGTGACTTCGATAATATTCGAGACGATCCCCGTTTTCGCAAGCTTGTAGAGGAACATTAGCCATGCCATCCTTTCAGATAGTCTCGGAGTTTCGGCACACGGGGCACCAGCCCCGAGGCCTCTTGCCCTGATATGGGGGCGTAAGCCTCTCGTTTAGAAAATAGAAACGCCCCCGGCCTTCATCTGCTTCACTGCCTCACCTCTGCCGGGGGCGCTTCACGGGACCGGTCGTATTACCTCGCATGTGGTGCCCATTTCCCAACCTCGATTGCCTCCTTCTCAGCTTTGCTGACCTCGGTTGCCTTGCGGACGCGCTGCCGCAGCACTACAGCACCGATTATCGCAAAGGCAACGATAGCGGGGATGACGATGTAGATACCGATCACCATAAGAATGGTCAAGAGTGTTGCCATCGTTTTTCACCTCCTTTCCTTTTTTCTTACTGCCTCCTGCCTCTTCCCTTCACCATCTATACCTTATCACCTGCTGAAGCAGGCCACATCGTCCGCCCAGCTTATTTTCTCGTTAGGGATAAGCGCACAAAATAGCACACCCCGCTACGCATTTGTGCCATGACCGCTACCTGAGTAATCTCTTAGGCAATTCGGCCTACGGCTCCCTTGCGTGTCATTCTGAGCGAAGCGAAGAATCCAGACCCTTCGCTAACGCTCAGGGTGACAAAATGTGGGGCTATTGCTCGGGGTGACAAAGGAGGCAACGAAGGGCGGGCAGGATTGTCCGCCACGGCCACTTGCTATAAAATGGGGCTGTAGGGCTGCCATGCCACAGTTTCAGATTGTATCGGAGTTTCAGCCCACAGGGAACCAGCCCCAGGCCATTGAGCAGCTGGCCGAGGGGCTCAAGAAGGGCTATCGCCATCAGACGCTGCTGGGAGTCACCGGCAGCGGCAAGACCTTCACCATGGCCGGCGTCATCGAGAAGGTACAAAGGCCCACGCTGGTCATCGCCCACAATAAGACCCTGGCGGCACAGCTCTGCTCCGAGTTCCGCGATTTCTTCCCCAACAACGCCGTGGAGTACTTCGTCAGCTACTACGACTACTACCAGCCCGAGGCCTACATACCGCGCACCGATACCTACATCGAGAAGGAGACCGACATCAACGATGAGATAGACAAGCTGCGCCACGCTGCTACCCGCGCCCTGTTCCAGCGCTGCGATGTCCTCATTGTGGCCTCGGTGTCCTGCATCTACGGCCTGGGCTCGCCCGAGGAATACCACGGCTTCGTGGTCACCATCAGGAAGGGGGAGAGCACAAACCGCAACCGCCTGGTGCGCCAGCTCGTCGATATGCAGTATGAGAGGAATGACATCGACTTCACCCGCGGCCGCTTCCGTATCCGCGGCGACACACTTGAGATTCAGCCCTCCTACGAGGAACTGGCGGTGCGCGTCGAGTTCTTCGGCGATGAAATCGAGCGCATTGTGGAGATTGACCCCCTCACCGGAGAGCTGCTGGCGGAGCGGGAGGAGTTAGAAATATACCCGGCCAAGCACTGGGTCACCTCCCAGGACAAGCTGGTGGCGGCCATCGCCGATATCGAGGAGGAGCTGCGGCAACGGCTGGCCGAGCTTAGAGGCGAGGGCAAGCTCCTTGAAGCGCAGCGGCTCGAAGCCCGCACCAATTACGACCTGGAGATGCTGCGCGAGGCTGGCTACTGCTCCGGAATCGAAAATTACTCCTGTCACCTCTCACGCCGTCACCGGCCCAGCAATGGCCTGGCCCGTGCCTGCGGCTCGCCGCCGTGGACTCTCCTCGACTATTTCCCGGAGGACTTCCTGCTGTTCATCGATGAGTCCCACATGACCATCCCCCAGCTTCATGGCATGTATCACGGCGACCGCTCGCGCAAGGAGACCCTGGTGGAGTATGGCTTTCGCCTGCCCTCGGCGTTGGACAATCGCCCGTTGAACTTCGACGAGTTCGAGAAGCACGTCAGCCAGGCGGTCTATGTCTCGGCGACCCCAGGGCCCTACGAGTTTGAGCATAGCCAGCAGGTGGTGGAGCAGGTGGTGCGCCCCACCGGCCTCCTCGACCCCACTGTCGTGGTCAAGCCTACCAAGGGCCAGGTCGACGACCTCATCGCCGAGATCAAGAACCGCGTCGACCGCGGCCAGAGAGTCCTGGTGACCACCCTGACCAAGAGGATGGCCGAGGAGCTCTCTGACTATCTCAGGGAGATGGAGATCAAGACCCACTACCTGCACTCCGAGGTTGATACCTTGGAGCGGGTGGACATCCTGCGCGATCTGCGACTGGGGGTGTACGATGTGGTGGTGGGCATCAATTTGCTGCGCGAGGGCTTGGACCTGCCCGAGGTCAGCCTGGTGGCTATCTTGGACGCCGACAAGGAGGGCTATCTGCGCTCGGAGACAGCGCTCATTCAGACCATGGGCCGCGCTGCCCGACATATCGATGGGCACGTCATCATGTACGCCGATGAGGTCACTGGGTCAATGCGCCGTGCCATCGATGAGACCAACCGCCGCCGTCTGATTCAGGAGTCATACAATCGAGAGCATGGCATCTCACCACAGGGGATCGAGAAGGCGATCAGGGGCATCACCGACCAGCTCCGGGCGGTGGCTGAATCGAGGGCAGAATATGCCGTCCCTGAAATCCCCAGAGATGAGATCGCCCGCTTGATCAAGGACCTGGAGTCCCAGATGAGGGCCGCAGCCCGGAATCTGGAGTTCGAGAAGGCCGCCTTGCTCCGCGACCAGATAGTGGAGCTGAGGAGGGAGCTTGTGGAGGAGCCACTTGGAGCAAAACGAGGAGCAGGGTCTGGCGGACGCTGAGACCAAGCAGGAACGCCGGGAGCGCCGCCGCAAGAAGCGGCGGAAGATACCGCAGCACGGGAAAAGCCTGTCCCGTGTCTATAAGGACGCGGTCCTTAAGCGGACTAAGAAGGGGGAGTAAATGGCAAGGAAGCGTATCACAGGAGCGGGCCAGTTTTATCAGCATAATCCCAGGATGCCAGCCGTAATCACCAGCAGCGCTCAGGGCCGGGAGAACGCCATGGCTGTGGCCTGGCATACTGCAATCTCCCACGCGCCGCCGCTTATCGCGATCTCAATAGCATCCAAAAGGTTCAGCTACGAGCTCATCATGGAGTCTTGGGAGTTCGGGATGAACTTCCTGCCCTATGACAAGGTGGAGCTTATCGCCGCAGTCGGCGGCAGCAAGGGCAGAGAGGTGGACAAATTCCGCAGCTTCAAGCTGGCCAAGGTGAAGCCGCTCAAGACCTCAGTCCCGATCCTCAAAGATGCCTATGCTGCCTATGAGTGCAAGCTGGTTGACCATCAGACATACGGCGACCATGCACTTCTTGTCGGCGAGATCTTGGCTACACACTACGACACTGGTGTCTTCAACGACAAAGAGGCTCTTGATCTGGAACGGGTGGCTCCGGTGCTATATTTTGGTGCTGACATCTATGCCACCGTCGCCAAGGAGAGTGTCAAGGTCTTGCCTCGCGAGGCATAAGCAAAGGCTAAGGCTCTTCCTGAGAGTTCTTCCCTATTACCTCGCCGCTGTCGCTGACCAGTCCTTCCTCTTGGAGGAGGTCCATGAGCTTGGCCGCTCGGGGATAGCCGATGCGGAGCCGGCGCTGGAGCAGGGATACCGAGACGTGTTTGTGCTCCCGGATCAGCTCTTTGGCCTGGCTAAAGATGGGGTCCTCAGCGGACTTTTCCACGTCTAAGGTGGAGAAGTCCTGAGCAATGCGGTCTTCCTGTCTGGCGCTATGTGTCCGGGCCCAGCGCCTCCAGAAATTCACGATTTTCTCGATCTCTGGGTCTGAGACATAGCAGCCCCGCAAACGGGTTGGTTTAGGGGCATCAGCGGGCAGGAACAGCGCATCGCCGCCGCCCAGAAGCCGCTCGGCGCCAACGGAGTCGAGAATTGTTCGTGAATCAATAGCTGAAGCCACAGCGAAGCTGACCCGGGCGGGGAAGTTGGCTTTAATCAGCCCGGTTACCACGTCCACCGATGGCCGCTGGGTGGCCACTACCAGATGGATGCCGGTAGCCCGGGAGAGCTGGGCCAGACGACAGATAAGCTGTTCGATGATCTCTGGGGCCGCCATCATCAGGTCGGCGAGCTCATCGATGACCACCACGATATAGGGTATCGGCTCTGCCGCTTTCTGATTATAGCCCTCGATATTGCGCGCTCCCACTGCGGCAAACTTGCGGAACCGGTTCTCCATCTCCATGGTCAGCCGGCGCAAGACATCGACGACCTTATCGACTTCGACCACCACCGGGTTCATCAGATGAGGTATGGCATTGTAGGAGATCATCTCCACCCTCTTGGGGTCGACGACGACCAATCGGACTTCACTTGGCGCAGCATGCATTAACAGGCAGACGAT
The DNA here is from genome assembly GCA_034414595.1 of Dehalococcoidia bacterium. Taxonomy (GTDB): domain Bacteria; phylum Chloroflexota; class Dehalococcoidia; order SZUA-161; family JAUWZY01; genus DAOULY01. The sequence continues at coordinate 486,551 of DAOULY010000021.1, read as the reverse complement.
GAAGCTGTTGAGGCACACTGTCTTTCCCGTTCCGGTAGCTCCGGCGATGAGCAGATGAGGCATCTTGGCCAGATCAGCGACTACAGGCTCGCCACCGGCCCCCTTGCCCAAAGCTACCGCCAGCTTGGACTTGGTCTTGACCCTCTGGAATGCCGGGGTCTCGATAACTTCGCGAAGGGAGACAAGGGCGCTGCCAATGTTTGGCACCTCTATGCCCACCAGCCCCGTTCCCATAACCGGGGCCTCGACCCTGACCGTGGGCACAGCCAGGGCCAGGGCCAGGTCATTAGCCAGGGAAGCGATGCGCTCCACCTTGACCCTGGTCTTCGATGTCTCCTCCAGCCGGACTTTGGGGCTGCCGTCACGTTCTAACCTAACTCTTCCGTCTGGGTCTCGCTCCGTCACTCTGCGGTATTTGCGGTCCCAGCCGGGCTCGACGCCGAACTGAGTCACAGAGGGGCCTGGTTTTATTTGCATCACCTTGGCTTCGACTCCATAGCTGGCCAGTGCTTCCTCAATCAACTTGGCCCGCGCTTCGTTGTCTGATTGAGACCACTGCATCTCAGTGACCTCGCTGAGTAAGTCAAGCGGGGGCAACTTGTCTTCCACCGCTGGCACAACTTCAGGGATCGGCGCTGGCTCCTTGCGCTGTACCTTTACTGCCTCTGGCGGCACCTCCTTTATTATCGCTACAGGCTCTATTGGCTCGAGCGCTATCGGAGTTGGCGTCTCTTCGGTTGTGAGTATGTCCTCGGGAGGTTTTTCCCCCCAGTCTATCGGGGTAGGGGTGGTCTGCTCCCATCTCGTGGGTGGGCGTCGGCGTCGCCCACTGAACCAGTCCCTGATCGATTCCCAACTTCGGCCGATGGCTGGGAACGCAGACATTGTGAGCCATTCCTTGAGGTTGGCACCGCCACTACCGAGGGAGGGGAAGGCGGAAAACCTGAGCCACTCGAGGAAGGAGGTGGTGCCGCGAGGTGTCAGGCACACGATTCCGCCAATTGCCAGGAGCATGATGCGGAGCCAGGACAGCGAGCTACCGGCAAGGCCGGACCCCAACCTGCCGCCAGCAGAGGCGGAGACGGTGCCCATGACAGTGTCGGGGTGAAATACGCCCAGTATGCCAAACAGGGCCAGGGTGAGCAAGATTGCTCCCAGCCAGCGATACCAATGTTCGGCAAAGAGGTAGGCACGCCGGGTGGCTATAACCCAAATAATGACCAGGAGCCAGATTAGAATGATAAACACGCCAAACCCAAGCCCCTGGAGCAGCAGCGTTACTAACTTGGGGATGCCCCAAATCAGCCCGTAGATGACTGCACCAGCGATTATCAGCGGGATCGCTATCCTAAAAACCATACCCCAGATCATGATGTCCTCCTAGAACATGGATAGCTGCTGTGGCTTTTCCTCAACCTCATCGGCTTGGGCCAGGAGTTCGGGAAGCTTCTGGAAATCGGCCTCGATAGTCCGGCGCAAGCTCTGCTGATGCAGGGCCGCAGCGGGATGGTACAAGGCAAAATAGATGGTGCCTCCTCTTTTCTCCCAGGTGCCGTGGATCTTGCCGATGCTTTCCTTGGGGAAGAACCGCGATAGCGCATGGCGGCCCAGGGGCACGATTACCCTGGGCTTGATCAGCTCGAGCTGTTGGTCAAGCCACTTCTGACACGCTGCCACCTCGTTGGGCAGCGGGTCTCTATTTTCTGGAGGTCGGCACTTGAGCATGTTGCCAATGTAAACCTGGCTCCGTTTCAGTCCCACCGATGCCAGAAGCTCGTCGAGGAAGCGGCCGGCAGCACCCACGAACGGCCGTCCCTGCTGGTCCTCGTAATATCCCGGCGCCTCTCCGATGAACATAACCTGAGCGTCTTCGGGCCCTTCCCCGGGAACGGCCTTACTTCGCTGGTAGCCCAGCTCACAGTCGCGACAGCGTTCGATCTCCTGATAAAGTTCAGCCAGTGTGCTCATGTTGACCTCTCTTCATCAACCTGTCTGACAAAGCGAACAGCATCTCAGCCCCAACGAGGAGCAATACTGCGCCGAAGATTCGAGACAATACTGGTGCGCTGACCAGCCCCGCCCCCCAACCTCCGAGCAGGGCGAAGAAAACGGCACCGGGGACGATCCAGGCCACCAGGCTCATTTGCACCGTTCCCTGTCGCCAGTGGACCACGCTGGCAGTTGCCGCAAAGAGCACGATAATGCTGAGCGAAACCCCTTGAGCCGTATGCTGCTCAGTGCCCAACAGCAACACCATGCCCGGAATGATGATCCAGCCGCCACCGACACCAAACATGCCACCGATGATACCAGAGGCGAACCCCAGGGCCAGCAAAATCGCGATCTCCATCGCTGACTAACCCCACCCCCCGAGCATCAATATGGCCGAGACCAACAGCAGGATGCCCACTCCCTGGCGCAGCCTGTGCTCGGGGACCTTCATCATTGCTTTGGCCCCGATGATGGCCCCCAGAATACCGCCACCGGCAAGCTCGGCCACCAGTATCCAGTCGATGTCGCCGCGAATTATATAAAAAACGGCTCCGCAGAGGGCGATGGGAACGATAATGGTCAACGAGGTACCGTGGGCTATTCGCTGCGGTACCCTGAGCCCCCGGCTCAACGAGGGGACGATGACAACCCCGCCCCCAAGGCCCAGAAACCCGCTCAACGTCCCGGCGACTACTCCGATTATGGGCAGGATAGGCTGCCATCTATTTTGCACTTAGCCTGCATGATAGCACAGCCCCGATGCTTAGTCAAATGAGCTTTATTCATAATTATTGCCTGTAGATGTCCTTTGGATGCCCAACCATATGGACCGTTATGAGTCTGAGGCTTGACAATATCCCATAGATTGCTCTATAATTGCCTACTCTCTCACTTTCACTAATGGCAGAGCGGTGAGGGACAACTCGCCGGGTGAGACACCTGGCATGGGAATGAACCAGGGCTCGGGGAAGGTGCTTCGGGAACACCTCCGGCTACAAACCCTCCAAATCCGAAGAAAAGGAGGAAGCCGAAACTTCGGATTCCCGCTCTGCCATCTCATCTACTCCCTCTGCCCTATTTCTTATTTCGATTTGTAATACGGTTCAGCTTTCGCCCACAGCAGAGACAATACAGGTGAGTCGTAACCGTTGTTCCTCTTCTCGTTCTGTAGCTTTTCCCACAGCTCAGCATCGTAGACGAAAACGCAGTTCTTGGGGCATGGCGCAGGTATATCTTCGTCACCTACGCCGCCACGCCACACCAAGGCGGTATCTTCCGTCTCGGCATATATTTGTCTAATTAGCGGAACCTGTGGGAATGATTTCACCAGAACAGTATCGCCTGATGCCACTGCTGTAGCCTCCGAAGATTTTTTACTCTGGCAACATTTTGGCGGTTCAGAAAAGCATTTGCAAAAATTGTCAGGCTGGTTCTATAATTAGGTCCTTGGCAAAGACACAGAGTTCTGCCAAAATTAGAACCGTAAACAGAACCGGAGGAGGGGTGGAATAAAATGGTTGAAGAACGGAAAAGTGAACGTCTACCACCGTATGTTTCGTATGCCACTTGGAAGAAGCTAATGCACGGATTAGCAAACTTTCTGCCCGACCAAATTGATGCCTCAGTTTTCACTGATTTACGGTTCTCGGGCAGCGACAAGAAAAAACTCAGAGCGGCACTCCGGTATTTGAGCTTGGTAGACGATAATGGGGTTCCGACAGAAAGCCTCCATGCGTTGGTTGAAGCCCATAGAAACGACGGCGATAAGGCCGCAGTACTTAACCAATTATTGGAAGAAGGTTACCCCTTCCTACATGATGCCAACTTCAACTTGGCGACTGCAACCTGGAAGCAGCTAACAGATAGGTTTGAGAGCCTAGGGGTTAGTGGTGATACCCAGCGCGCTTGTACAAGCTTCTTCCTACACATGGCCGTTGAAGCTGGGAAGGACATATCGCCCCATCTTAGTAGCCGAACCAAAAGCGGCCTTGGTAGACCCAGCATCGTGCGGCGCAGGTCGCAAGAGAAACGAAAGAGCAAGCAAGACAGATCCTCGACAAGAGTTGAAACATCTTCTCCCGAACCCATCGCTGCAAGGTTCAATGACGTCGATATGGCAGTAGCTGGAGTCTTGAATCTACTACCTCAAAAGGGGCAGAAATGGGATAAGGATAGCAAGAGGAGATTCAAGGTCGCGCTGGAAGCAGTTCTGGATGCCGTATATCCCGATGACCAACCGGCAGGTTCCGATTCTTAGTCAAATGAGCCTTATGCATAATTCTGAATTTATTACTATTTTGTTGCAACGTGTAAGCTCTCTTCTCTCTTTCTCCTTGAGTTCCTTTTCAAGCTCTTCTAGTATACTTCTCAATGCCCTTCGGTAGCTCAGTAAGCTCCGTGATCGCAGTTAGAAGAGGAAGGCAGAGCTGAGGCGAATATGCTCTTCTTAGGATTTTATAACCTTGGCGGGGTGTTCTGCCCCTTGAGCGAACCGGAGATATCCCAAGAATAGGGTAAGCTGTCTCTTTTCCTCAGGTGTGGTTCTAGCTGAGAATATCTCAGTTTTGTCGGCACTACTCTTCAGGGGCTCGGATGGGTTACGAATCAGTGTAAGAGCCAACGATATTTGGCCATTCAGTGCTATCTGCAACGCTTCGGGCGGTACCCCATACGTGTTCCCTAATACGTGCAAGTCGCCAAGCGAGCACGGGCGCTCACCGCTCTCAATTCGGGAAAGAGTCGTGTGGTTCAGCCCGGCCATGCGGGCGGCTTCGCGGAGACCAAGGCTCAGTTCGTGCCTCTGTTTCTGCAACAATGTGCCAAACTTCTGGCGCCGCTTTTTTTCAGCAATGCTTATTGGGCGTCGTCCCATAAGTGTCACCGTATAATATCTGTTGTATTATTAATTTATGTATACTTAATCATAAAATGATTAGCTACTATATCATTAAAATATTATGTTGTCAATTAGGCAACTAATGATTCAGTATAATTATGCTGATTTTGTTGACAAATTACTACAGGTATGTTAGGATTCATATAAACATGCGAGGGCACTCCTATGGTGACAAAAACGGCGGCTCCCGGTGTGCCAGGTGAGTGCACCACGATCTTCCTCTCTCCTCGCCAAAGAATTTCATCTTGCCCTCTCAACAAACCACTTACAGGCTGGCATTCACGGGTGCTCCTAGCAGAATTGGGAGAGTAACTATGCTGAGGAACACGTTCTTACATGTTCCTGGTATTGGGGCTAAAACCGAAAGGAAAATCTGGGAGACAAATGCCTCTTCGTGGAGCGAGTTTCCCAAGTCTACCACATTTGAAATCCCCACGAAAACTTCAGAAAGAATCGCTAACTATCTTACTCTGTCTGAGAACGCCTTAAGGAAAAAAGAGGTTCGGTTTTTTAGTAGAACCTTACCCAAAAGAGAGTGGTGGCGCCTATACCCAGAGTTCAAGCATAGCACGGCGTTCCTAGACATTGAAACAACCGGCCTGTCTCCTTATTACGATAATGTAACACTAATTGGCTTGTTCAATGGCAAAGAGTTCAAAGCGTATATACGAGGTCTGAACTTGTCTGATTTCAAAGACGAAATTCAGAAATATTCGGTGATAGTGACCTACAATGGTACTCTATTTGACTTACCATTTCTAAGCTCGGAGTTTGGCCGAGTGAGCCTTCCTCCAGTCCACATTGACCTAAGGTTTCTTCTAAAGCGGCTTGGATATACCGGCGGATTGAAGTCAGTTGAAAAACAGGTTGGCATTGCAAGGGATGACGAGGTTGACAATATAGATGGATTTGGTGCTACCATTCTATGGCATAGATATATGCGTGGTGACCACGGAGCACTGGAATTGCTGCTACAATACAATTATTCTGATGTCACCAACCTTAGGGTGTTAATGGAGCTTGGCTATTCCATGATGAAGGAAAGACTACTATCGAGCTCGAGCCATCCTGCTCGTAGTCGAGGGGCCGATAGTCAGAATATGCATACTCCTATTGTAAAGGCAAATAAGAAGCTGTTCACAGCGGCTTGCAAAGAAGTCTACTCTGCGAACAACAATTGCAGAAGAGATAACCATAGTCTTGATATGGACATGTTGCTCTCGAACTTGGATGGACTCAGAGACTCTCCTCCAAAAGTAGTTGGCATTGACCTGAGAGCATCCGATGCCCGAAAATCTGGAGTGGCACTGATGGAGGCCAAATCCGTACAAACCAGATTAGTGGCAACGGATGATGAAATCGTGGACCTTATGTTAAAATGGAAGCCATACATGATTTCAATAGATTCGCCTCTTTCTCTCCCCAAAGGACGGGATTGTGTTAGCGACGAGTGCGAATGCAGAAAGTTTGGAATTACCCGTGAGTGCGAGAGAATACTTCGTAGTAGGAAAATCAATGTGTTTTGGTGTCTGATCCAGAGTATGCAAGGTCTCACTGAAAGAGGTATGAAATTAGCACAACAGTTACGAGAGTTGGGCTTTGATGTCATTGAAAGTTATCCTGGTGCTGCTCAGGATATACTTGGGATCACCAGAAAGAAGATCAGTATTGAAGAGTTGAAGCAAGGCCTCATAGAATTTGGCCTTTCTGGAGAATTCGTAGATTCTAAGACTACACATGATGAACTGGATGCTATCACCTCTGCTTTGGTCGGCTACTTCTATTTGTCGGGTTTGTATGAAGGCCTGGGTAATGAAGATGAAGGGTATCTAATCGTTCCGAGGCCTAATAATCTATAACTGATTCTCAGAGCGGTGGGGGAATAAGTCATGGCAGTGACTGTTGTAGTAGGTGGACAATATGGTGGTGAGGGTAAGGGGAAGATTGTAGCCCACCTTGCCAAAAGAGATGATCCCGACTTCGTAGTACGTTGTGGCGGACCCAATTCAGGTCATACTGTTCACCTTAAGGATCAGATATTCAGGCTTAGATTGCTTCCCGCTGGCTTCGTGAATTCACGAAGCCGCTTACTCCTTGCCGCTGGATCCATTATTAACTTGAAACTGCTGCTTAGTGAAATAGAGCTTACTGGGATAGATAGGCAGCGAGTGGGTATAGACCATAATGCGGCCATCATTATAGATGAAGACGGGGAAAAGGAATCTCAACTTGGCCTAAGAGAGCGGATAGGCTCGACACTCTCCGGTACAGGCATAGGGGTAGTGAAGCGTGCCCTCAGAGACGGGATGATTAAACTAGCATCAGAAATTCCAGAAGCACATCCCTTCATCACTGATGTCTCCTCTGAAGTCAACTGCGGTATTGATAAAGGTCAACTCTGCATTGTCGAAGGCACTCAGGGTTTCGGATTATCCCTATATCACACTCTCTGTTACCCATATGCCACTAGTCGTGACACCACTGCAAGTGCATTTCTAAGCGAAGTGGGACTCAGCCCTATGAAAGTGGACTCTATAATCATGGCTGTACGAACTTTCCCAATCAGAGTAGAAGGAAAATCCGGACCTCTCAAGAATGAGATAACCTGGGAGGAACTTCAGCAGGGGAGCGGGTATCCTCACAGTATCGGTGAGTATTCAACAGTGACCAACAAACTTAGGCGAATTGCTGCATTTGATATGGAACTGGTGCGCCGGGCAAGCATGGTGAACAGGCCAACAGAGTTAGCTCTGCACGGCGCGGATTACCTCGATTTTGCAAATAAGGGACTAGCAGAGTTCGACGGTCTTTGTGGCAAGACTAAGCAATTTATTGAATGGCTGGAACGGGAATTAAGTGTACCAGTAGTCTTCGTCGGGACGGGGCCGACCAATGATGAGCTGATAGATAGAAGTATTCAGAGGCGGTTTGGAATCGTCTCCAAGCTGGATGTATCGCTCAAGTCCGCCATGCTTACAGCTTAGCAAAGCATGAAGAGTGAGGGGCGGGAATGACAGAGCAAGAGCAAAATTCGACAGAAGACAAGAGGCTAAGAAGAGACCCTAGAGACGAAGTATGGGCGAACTGGCATGGCGCTGTTTTGCTCCGTGATGAGATAAGAGAGTATTGTAAGAACGACCCAAAACTAATCGACCCGTTTGTAGATGACAAGAAATTCCTGAAGCCCGCTTCTTATCATCTGCGTCTTGGTAATCGTTGCAGAGTTGATGGCGAAGACCGCAATCTATCGGCAGGGGACCCCGTGCTTAAAATACCACCCCATGGGATAGCTGTTGTAAGAACACTGGAGAAAGTGAATATACCAGGCTTTCTGATAGCACGGTGGAATCTTAAAGTAAAGAAAGTCTATAAGGGGTTGGTTTGGGTTGGGAGTCTTCAAGTTGATCCGGGGTACTCAGGGTATTTGTTCTGCCCGCTGTACAACCTTTCTAATGAGGAACAGCGACTAGAGTTTGAGGAAACGCTGTTTACGATCGATTTTGTAAGGACAACCTTTTATGACGAATCCAAGGGCTGTGAGCTATGGAAACCTGATCCGCGTCGTCCTACGGATTGCTTAGGTGCACTAGATACAGATAGACTGGAGAGCGCGCCAAAAAAAGAATTTGATAAAATGGATGCCGCAATAGAAGGTATGAAGAAGGAGATACGAGGGTTCCAAGGTGTAGTTTTCGTAGTGCTAGCAATAATCGTTACAGCACTCACCATAATCGCTACTCTGGCTGCAACTGGGAATTGGGAGATGGCTGGTAACACTGGGTGGCTTCCAATTTTCCTTTCCATTTTAGCCCTAATCATTGCTTTGATAGGTCTCTTTTTTAGTATATTAGTGTTTCTAAGACGCATTAGACGCTAAGGCTATTGGGACGAAGTGGTTCGGAAGCATTCCTCGAAATTCGGCCTTGGCCAGAGCAACCAGAAATAATGAATAAAGCTCAAATGAACGGGGACTACTTGAGCACCACGTTCACCAGCCTGCCCGGGACATAGACCACCGTCTTTACCTCACGCTCCTTGAGGTGTGTCTGGACTCGCTCACTGCTCAGGGCTAACTGTCGAGCCTCATCCTCGGTGATGGACACGGGCACGGTGACCTTATCCCTGAGCTTGCCATTTACCTGAACTACCAGGGTGAACTTCTCCTCAGCGGCAAGCTCCTCGCTCCAGGTGGGGAAGGGCTGGTTGTGGATGCTATAGGGATGGCCAATCTCGGACCACAGCTCCTCGGCGAGGTGGGGCGTGGTCGGGGCCAGCAGCAGGAGCAGGGCATCAATGGCCTCCTGCCAGACGGGGCCATCGACTGAGTATGACTCCTTCACTCTGTTTAGATGATTGGTGAACTCCATGAGGGCAGCAATCATGGTATTGAAGTGGAACCGCTCCAGGTCTTCGGTCGCCTTCCTTATCGTCCCATGAGTTATGCGGCGCAGCTCTCGCTCCGTGGCCTGGTCCATTTTAGGCCTGTCCTCGGCTTCCGGCTGCTCCAGCACCAGGTTCCAGACCCGGTTCAGCCAGCGGGAGACCCCGATGAACCCGCTATCGTTCCATTCTCCTCCCTGGTCCCAGGGGGCAACGAACATGAGGTAGGCGCGGACAGCATCGGCACCGACCTCGGCCACATAGTCGTCGGGATTGACCACGTTCCCCCGGGACTTGCTCATCTTGTGCCCGCGGTAGATGATGGTCCCCTGGTTGAAAAGTTTGGTGAAGGGCTCATCGAAATCGACCAGACCCATATCTCGCAGCGCCTTGATGAAAAATCGAGCGTAGAGGAGGTGCATGGTGGCGTGCTCGGCGCCGCCGGTGTAAAGGTCTACCGGAAGCCAGTACTTGATGTCATCCGGTCTGAAGGGCCCATCCTGATCTCCAGGGCTGGCATAGCGAAGGAAGTACCACGAGGAGCACATGAAGGTGTCCATGGTGTCCGTTTCCCGCTGTGCCGCGGCGCCGCATTGAGGGCAGGTGGTATTGACAAAGGAGGCGTGGTATTTCAGCGGTGACTCACCTGTGGGCCTGAACTCAGCATCTTCAGGAAGCAGCACCGGCAGCTGGTCCTCGGGTACGGGAACGGTGCCGCAGCTCGGGCAGTAGACGATTGGTATCGGCGCTCCCCAGTACCTCTGGCGCGAGATGAGCCAGTCGCGCAGCCGGTAGCTTATTGTCCTGTGGCCATAGCCTTTTTCCTCCATGAAATCGGCGATAGCTTCCTTGCCCTGCTCGCTGGGCAGGCCATCAAACTGAGCGGAATTGGCCATGACCCCGTGCTCCTCATAGGCCTGCTCCAGCTCCTCTCCAGACCAGCCCTTGGGGGCGATGACCACCTTTACCGGCAGGCCGAACTCCTCAGCGAACTCGAAGTCGCGCTGGTCATGGGCGGGGACTGCCATCACCGCCCCGGTGCCGTAGCCGGGGAGCACATAATCAGCAGCCCAAATCGGGACCTTCTCTCCATTGAGTTTATTGATGCAATAGGCACCGATGAACACCCCGCTCTTTTCTCGGGTTACAGCCTGCCTCTCGATCTCAGACTGCCGTCGCGCCTGTTCTATGTACTCCTCGACCTTTGCTCTCCGATCCTCAGTGACCAGCTTGAGCGTCAGCGGGTGCTCCGGGGCCAAAACGAGGAAGGTGACACCGTAGATGGTGTCGGGACGGGTGGTGAATACTCGAATCTCCCCTTGCTCCAGGCCGAAGGAGATCTCGACCCCCTCGCTCCTCCCGATCCAGTTCCGCTGCATCGTCTTTATCCGCTCCGGCCAGTCGATGCCGTTATGCTCCAGGAGCTCGTCGGCGTACTTTGTGATGCGGAAGAACCACTGCTCCAGGTCTCGCTTGGTCACCTTGGACTTGCAGCGCTCGCAGATGCCCTCGGCGGTGACCTGCTCGTTGGCCAGCACCGTCTGGCACTGAGGGCACCAGTTGGCGGGAGCATGGCCCCGATAGGCCAGTCCCGCTTCATAGAGCTTGAGGAAGAACCACTGCGTCCACTTATAGTACTCGGGGAGGCAGGTGATAACCTCACGCCTCCAGTCGTAGATGGCGCCGATGCTCTTGAGCTGGCGGCGCATGTATTCGATGTTGTCCATAGTCCAGATGTGGGGGTGGATGCCGTGTTTGATGGCGGCGTTCTCCGCGGGCAGGCCAAAGGCATCGAAACCCATGGGGTGCATCACATTGTAGCCCTTCATGCGCATGAAGCGGGCGTGGACATCCGAGGGTGCCATGGCATACCAGTGACCGATGTGCAGGTCTCCTGAGGTATAGGGGAACATGGTCAGGGCATACCACTTGGGGCGGGGATCGTCATCATTAGCATCATAGAGGTGGTCCGCCTGCCACCTCTCCTGCCACTTCTTCTCGATCTCTTCAGGATTGTATTTCAGTGCCATATCTCTACCATTTTAATACAAGGTGTTATAGCTGGCAAGGCGCAGGGATTGGAGGAATCTGGCCGATTTAGAGGGGCGATGCTCAAGCTGCCAGACTCTGATACCTCACTTGAAAATCGACGGAGCTGCCCAAAAGGGGATAGCGCAACTCTATCCACCTCCTGATTATCCCCCTGGCCTCTCCGTCCGTTAGTGCCTTATTTATCGCCAGTTGCAGGTGGTCTTCGAATACCAGGCGGGGCACCCGGCTTCCTTTTTTCAATTTGCGCATCTTATGTATTCCGGCGGTGATAAAAGTGACACCCACCACTGTCGACACCGGCTCCGGCGCTGCGACGAGCGCGACTCCGGCCACTATCATGTGCAGGGGATGAACACCGCGCTTCTCTAGCTCGCTGTAGCGCTTGGCGACAAACCGCTCCAGATTGACCGCTATTACCTGACAGGCGGGGCACAGGGGGATTACGTTTTGCGAGATAGTAATACCCCTGCGCAAAGCGCTCGGACGCCGTCTATGTGTTGCTTCCCCCATATCACAGTGGCACAGAGCGCACCTCTTTGCTTCCTTGTGGACGATATGCCTATGGACGATATGCCTGCCTTTCCTCTCATGCTGATGAAGTGGCATTGGGGCAGCGTTCCTTTCCGTTATATGAATATGATGCCAACACGCATGAGTTACTGCGAATGGCCGCCAGGAGAAGACTCTTGCTCATTATTGGGGGGACCAAGTTGCCGATACAAAGGACCTTCAGCCTGGCATTCACTATTGCCACTTAGCCCACCCATCTATAAAAAGTGTAGCAATGAAGTGCTAAGAATACAATAGCTAGAACAGGCTATATTAGTATTAGAATAAGCGCTGTATAACAATTAGATGTTTTGCAGGCTTAAGGATGGAATTATGAGTTATAATGGAACTGTCAAGGGGCAAAGCTCTGGACTCCAAAGCGTCCGTCATTTCCAGAGCCAAAATGGCCTACTTTGGCTAACGACTGCATATATAGGTTAGGAACAGGGGGATGCGTTATGCCATTAGAAAGCAATTATGGGAGGAAACCCCTTGCAACTATCAGGCAGATGGAGATAGACGATATTCCGGCTGTCTATCACTTGGGCGAGGAGCTTTTCACCAGCGAGGAGCTCCCTATGCTTTATCGTACCTGGGACCCTTATGAGGTAACCGAAAATTTCAGCTATGACCCGGATTATTGCTTGGTGGCCGAGGCAGATGATGCGGTTGTGGGCTTTGTCCTCGCCACCACTGTTGAGAAAGAAGGCACCGCCTGGAAGAAATACGGATACCTCAATTGGATGGGGGTAGGCGAGGCTTTCCAGAGGACGAACCTGGGGCGACGCCTCTACAGAAGGCTCGAGGAGAAGCTAAAGGAAGACGGGGTGCGGATGATCATAGCCGATACTGAAGGCGGCAACGAAGGAGCTATTGACTTCTTCGAGGCCATGGGCTTCTCTTTGCGCAGCCAGCATTTATGGTTAGCCAAGACCCTCCCACGACCGGCCAAGAAGCATGCCAAACCAGAGCAGACGGTGGCAGCCACCGCTGAGTCGCGAGAGCCCGGGGAAGGAAAGAGAGGCAAACGACCTACCGCCTCTTCGCTCCTATCCAAAAAGAAGGGTTTGCGTAAGGTCGGAAAAAAACCTGTGCCTAATACTGAATCATAGAACCTGTGGGCAATTGGGAGCGAATCGAGTAAATAGAGCAATGAAGGGAAATTTTGACAACCTAATGGATGTCCAACCTGAGAGGCTGAAGAACCTCCTCAAGGACCTTGTGGACATCTATAGTCCCTCGGGCAAAGAGGAGGAGATTACTGAGTATGCAGAGGCATACCTGAAAAGACAGGGTTTTGTGGTAACCAGACAAGAAGTTGATGAGAACCGTTTCAACTTGATAGTGTGGCCCGAAGAAAGAGATGAGGTGGACCTTTGCTTTGTAGGACACCTGGACACCGTTACTGCCTACGAGCTGGAGGATTATAGCTTTGACGAGGAAGAAGACACAATTTTCGGCCTGGGGACCACGGATATGAAAGCGGGTTGTGCTGCCATGATGGAGGCATTCACTGTGCTGGCAAACAAAGAAGGCTCCTTCCCGCCTGTGGGACTCGCCTTAGTGGTGGGCGAAGAAGAAGACAGCGATGGTGCCAAGACCCTGACCAGGGAATACGAGTTCCCATGGGCAGTAGTTGGCGAGCCGACAAACATGGTGCCCTGCCTCGGGCATTATGGTTATCTTGAGGTTCTATTGCGCACCGGAGGCAAAAGAGCTCACTCTTCCATGCCGGAGCTCGGGCAAAACGCTATCGAGACCATGTTAAAGCTCCTTTTACAGGTCACTGACTATGCTACCTCCTTACCCCAGGGGTTGGTTTACAATATCAATGAACTCCTCAGTTTTCCTGGTGGCTTTGTGGTACCGGACGTCTGTGAGGCCTGGCTAGACATTCACCTGCCGCCTGACTCGAGAATCGACGTGCTCAAGACAGAGCTGGAACAATTGGTGGCAGGAGCGGGTGAGAACATCCCCGGGCTGGATGCCTATATCAGATTTGAAGACACATACGCGGGCTATCGCATTTCTGCGGATAGACCCATGGTAAAGAGGTTGAAAAAAGTCTATGAAAAGATGTCTCTCCCCTGGGAGCCTCAAGACTTCAGGAGTAATTCAGATGGGAACGTCCTCTGGGCTGCTGGAGTGGACCCTATTGTCCTGGGACCTGGTCGCTTAGAAGCCGCTCACACTCCAGAGGAATCGGTCTCTTTTCAACAGGTGGTACAGGCGGCCCGACTTTATCTGAATTTTGCCCTCTATTTGCATCCAAGCGTTCAATGAGAACGACATAGATACTGTGTTTCCCCAGCGCTGTTGCCTATTCAAGGTGTGAAGTATCATTCAACCTAACAAGGTAGGAACTTTCGTTATCGATACGTATGACAGTCAGCGATGCGGTATCGATCCTAAGCTTTTGGTAGATACCAGCAGATACCCCGAGAACATGTGCCACCATAGCCCCGACAACAGCACCGTGGGTCACAATTATGGCTTGCCTGTCTCGGTTCTCCTCTACTACCACCTGCAAAGCTCGAATGGCGCGCTCATATACCTGGTTTAGACTTTCGCCGTTTGGTATGGCTGTATCTGCGGGATTGGCATTAAGCATCTGCCACAGGTCTGGCCACTTCTGTGTCACTTCATCCACATGTAGCCCTTCCAGGTCTCCAAGTTTGATTTCAATTAAATCGTCTAATATCTTTGGTTCAAGATTAAGCGGCTGTGCAACAATGCAGGCTGTTGTGTAAGCTCTTTGAAGCGGGCTGGAATAGATTGAAGCGATGTCTAGACAACTCAACCTCGAAGACAGGCAAGCAGCTTGAGCTTGGCCTGTGCTATCCAAATCTTCATCGGACCAACCGGCAAAGAAGCCCGTGATATTTGAGTTTATCTGTGCATGGCGAACAAGCAATAAACTGGTTGTCATTTGTGCTTCTCTCGTTCAGGCTAAGGTATTGTAGCTCTACGTAGCAGTCCAGGGTTGCTGGCTACCCGGAGGCACCCGGCGCCTTAATTTGGCCTTTCATCATGTCATCGAGGATTGCCACCGCCTGCTCTGCGAACTCCGGGTCATTCAGATGTAGATCGAGCTCCATAACATGCACTCTTGCATCAGCACTTTTCTTAAAAGCTTCGATGAATGCCTCGCGGCCCTCAGGGTCATAGAACAAATCGCCTAGTCTATCCTGCTCAGAAACGCCTCTGGTCGGGATCATCATTGCCGTCGGCCCGGTCATCTTACTTAGCTCTTCAGCCATGTTCTCGGCAGTAGCAATCATTTCCTCCCGGCTCGCTTTGATCTCGGTAGCGAATATGTTGTGCTGACGCATTTTCCGCCCCTCAAACTTAGGTGGAATAGATTCTAAAGAACCGCTCCACCCTATAGCCTCGACAAGAGCGGGAGCAAAGACTTGAGCGATATCCCTTTTCCTTAATGCCTCGAACCTATTAGATCCGGCGGCCATGATACCACCAGCAATCCTATTCAACAGCTCGAAACAGGCCGTGAAGTCCAGTGTCCC
Source organism: Dehalococcoidia bacterium (assembly GCA_034414595.1). Taxonomy (GTDB): domain Bacteria; phylum Chloroflexota; class Dehalococcoidia; order SZUA-161; family JAUWZY01; genus DAOULY01. Next base: position 471,158 of record DAOULY010000021.1, on the reverse strand, counting down.
AGCGAAGAAGCCACGCTCAGCAAACTCCTCAAAAGCGGTTCCATAACCAGTGAACATGGCGACATTGTATCCTTTTTGCTCGAGGAGCGGCTTGGCCCATGACGCATATCGCAGAATAGCTGTGCCCATGGTAGTTATACCAATGACAGGCTTTTCCGAAATGCCTCGCTTCTCCCGCGTCTCAACCATTCCCGCGATAGCCCCAGCGGCATTTTCCAGTATCGCTCTGGTTATCTCGTCACAGCCCCAGAGATCGACCACCGTGGGTATAATAATCAGGTCCTTGCTGACCAACCTGGGGTCGAAGAGCCGGGAAAACCCTACCACTGAGACCATGATCTTGGGCAACCACATTGGTAATTCCTTCATCGCCGTGATCCCTAATGTTGTGCCCATGGTGCCACCGATGCTAATTATGCCATCCAACTTGTCTTCGGAGAACAATCTTTGAACTATCTGTGATGCTCCTTTCCCCATTACTTCTACTGCCTTCCCCTCGCTGCCTAGGGCGATGATCTCCTCGAGGCCCATCCCAGCAGCCTGAGCTACCTCTTCATTACTTATGTCAGGCAGGAAAAAGGGCGCTCCAAGAACGCCACCGTCGATGGTTATAGTCTTGTGTCCCCTTCTTTCTATCAGCTCCTTAACATACTTGATCTCTTCTCCTTTGGTATCCAAGGTGCCGACGATGACTATGGTCTTGGCCATTGTACTTCTCCTTGTAGCAAGTCAAGCATGGAACGACCACTATTGTATCAGCGCTTGGCACTGAGGTAAAGCCAAGATAGGCAACAGACCTTTCGGGTTTCCAGCCCAAGGTTTGCTGGGTATTCGGAGGCACCCGGCCCCTAGAGGCGGTGCCAAACTCAAGAGGATTTACCCGATTTAGGTATTCCTATCCATCTTGGAGTTCTACTCACATACTCGCGATAGGAACCGCCGTACGCCTCAAGGCACAGGCGCTCTTCGGCGATTCCGTTGATGAAATGTGAGACTGTAAATAGGATCGAGAGTAACAGGAAAAGCCACGAAGCTGAAGCTGCTGCCGCACCAACAAGGACTGGAAATGAGGCTACATACATAGGATGTCTGGAATAACGGTATAGTCCTCTGGTGATGGGTTGGTCAACTGGCGAACTAACAATGTTTATGGTGACAACTGCATACATGACCAATCCCAACAAATAAATGGGAAGACCCACGTAGAACCATAATGTCCCCAATTCCAGGGGCAAGAAAACGGAGTACACGAAGGCGGACAGCATTACTAACTTTGAAAAAATAAAGATTCTCTTCTCAGTCTTGCTCAAGAGCGCGTTGGATTCCGTTTTCCTGAATATCCCTTTCTTAATTGAAGTCAATATGGGAGGAGGTAGTAGCAGAGGAAGCATGAGAATCCAGGCATTCCATACGCCTATTTCGAAAGCTGGTATGAGCGTCATGCTCTCTTTCCTTCCTGTCTATCGTCAGATTGCTCTATTCTTGCCCGGAGCGGGCATCCGCTATTGTTTGACCCCGCGTGCGAGCATCATTTTGGGCATCCCTAAACCTTTTGTATAGGTGATGGAAATATCTGAGAATCCAGCTTCTTTCATCATGGTTCGTACATCCTCTTCCCTCCAGAGCCACATCCCGTACTGTTTTACTTTCTTCGTATGGTCTAATCCATCTTCAGCATTCCACTCTATGCTGACAACTGCTCTTCCCCCAGGGCGCAGCACCCGGTACATCTCCTGCAATGATTCCAGGGGCTTGGGAAAGGCAATGAAACTACCCATTGTGGTGGCAACGCTGAACCTGTTGTCCTCCCAGGGAAGTTGCGACGCTTCACCCTGCACGATTTCTGCCGTTCCTGCTGCGATACGGCCTCTTAGCTTCCGTTTCGCCATATTGACTTGGACTTCAGAGAGGTCGAGGCCAGCAACACCATGGACATGAGATGCATATTTCTTCAGGAAATGCCCACCGCCGCAGGCAACTTCAAGGAGGTCGTCTTCAGGCTGCAAGTTTAGAGCTGGGGATACACACTTGTATATCGAGCTATGGCCGAGCGGCATAAGCCAAGCCACAATCCGACCAGTAAATCCTCTGGGTAGCATCGGTTGTGGCATCTTCTTCTTTTCAATGGTCATCTTTGCGCCTCCCTGAGTTCAAATCTTTATTGATACTCCTGATACTTTCAACTGCCAAGGCTATAGTATAGTCCCAGGTTGCTGGCTGTCAACGTATTTACCAAACACGAGGGCTGTTCCACCTGCCAGCGCCGCCGTGTCAAGCTCGACAGCGGCTTTTAAGCAAGTGTTACTGAGGTTGGTTAGAATATGACATGGTGAGTAATGAAAGCAGCTTGGACTCTTTACTCTGAGGCTATCTACGCAGGGTGGCAATTAACCTGTGAGGATTGAGCAGCAGCTCAAGGGCTGCATTGATGTCGGGTACCACCACATCGGAGTTCGCCATCGCCTCAGCAGAGGCACCTTCCCGGCCCAGCACGCATATGCCAAGCGCAGATTCTCTCAGCATGGAAACGTCATTGGAGCCATTCCCTATGGAGACGGTGTTATCCTTACCCAGTCGCTGAATTAGCGAGAGCTTTTGCCTGTCTTCCTTGTCCAGTTCTATCTTGTGTATCTCGATTTTAAGGGTTTCTTCGAGTGCCTGAGCACGGCCAAGGGTATCCGCAGTGACCACGGAGATGCTCAATAGCTCGCTCAGCCGCTGAAGCCTGTCCTGTACTCCTTCGATAAGCTCGCCATCGATAGTGATAGTTCCATTCAGGTCCAGCACCAGGTGGCTCAGTCGATAGTTCCCCCGGCCAGGGATGGCAATCTCTATCATCCTTATAACCTATCTTACAACGATGCCCTGGCTCAGGCAAAGACTCACCCCTCAAATCTTGATAACCTTGGCCGCAGTCAGCAGGGAGTCCACGGTGTCATACATGTTGGTCACCATCCCGACTTCCAAATTTTCTTTGAGATGGTAGTACTCCAGGCAAGTGCCGCAGGAGAATATCTGGACCCCCTCCTTCTCCAGCAGATGCAGCGCGTCCAGGACCTCAGAGCCTTCGGTGGTCAGCCGCACCCCATCGTTGATGAATAGGAGCTTGGCTGGCCTGGGCTCATAGTCCCAGAGGGTATTGAGGAAGGCTTTCATCAAAATCTCGCCCAGTCTTTCATCTCCTGTCCCCAGTCGGTCACTGGTGATGAGGACGACGTCGCTTGTTTGCTTCATCTCAACCTGAACCGACTGCCCCTTCACAATACTCAGGTGGAACACCCCGTCTCTCTCGGTTATCTCCACCTGGCAGCCCTGACTCTGAGCGAACCGCTTCACGTTCTCCCGGCTCTCAGAGCTATCCACCAGGACAGTAATCGTTCCCTGGTCGATTTCCTCCAGAGCTTTCTTGGTCTCGACAACCGGTCGAGGGCAGGGCAGTCCCCGGGCATCAACTTCAATCATCATTGCCTCCCCCCTGCATAGCAAACTGAACTCAGTTAGTGAAGCCAATCATGGCAGCTCCCAGAGCCCCAACAGTCTGAGGGTCTGGAGGCACAAGCAACGGAATTTCCAGGCTCTTCGTCAGCAAGTGCCGGATACAGTCATTATAGGCTACTCCTCCCGCGAACACCATGCTGGAGATGGGCGGCAATCTCCCTAACATGCTCAGTGTCCGCTGGCAGATAGCTTCGTGGATTCCCAAAGCGACCTCTTCACGACGCGCTCCTCTGGTCAGCAGGGAGATAATCTCCGATTCGGCGAAGACAGTGCACATGCTGCTTATTCTCTGAGCCTTTTCCGCCTCCAGAGCAGCCTGTCCGAAATCGCCCAGCGTATAGCTCAGAGTCGTTGCCATTATCTCGAGGAACCGGCCGGTCCCAGCGGCACATCTATCATTCATCTCGAACTTGAGAACACGTCCGGCTCCATCCAGAGAAATGGCTTTGGTATCCTGGCCGCCGATGTCGAGAACTGTCTGACAGTCGGGGAATATGGTCTGCGCCCCTACGGCGAAAGCCTTAATCTCGCTGATGACCCGGCACTCAAAATGCTCTCCGAAGGTGTGCCTTCCATAGCCCGTAGCGATCAATGTATCGTATTTGATGCCATCCAGCAGCCCCTGGCACACCGTCAAAGGGTCATAGGAGCTTTCGGCCTTGCGTGAGAGGATAATCTTACCCTCTTCCACAGCGACAAGCTTCACCGTGCGCGATCCGATGTCAATGCCTACGTTTCGCAAGAGTGCTACTTCAGAGTCTCCAGGAAAGCCTCCACCCTGGTCTTCAGCTGGCCTACATCCTCCTGACTATAGTCTGTGTCGAGCCTCAAGGTGGGGATGCCCCTGGCTGAAAGGGCCTCATCTACGGAGTAGGACTCTACCGTATAGGGCGAGCAGAACTGGAGAGCATAGTGGATGACTCCATCGGCTTTATACTGCTCCACCATATTCTCGACGTGCTCCAATCTGTCCCCGTTGGGGGTGAAAATGGCACAATCGATTTGGAAGTAACGGTCGACAATGGCATCCAAAAGGGCGTCCAGGTCAGTGCTTGACTCATCCACCAGATTCCTTGTGCCGCGCTCTCCCACGCAAGATTCCTCGCCGACTATTGCTGCGCCCGAGCTTTCAATAATGAACGGCAGCTTCCAGTTAGGCACCGCCATAGGGCAGCCTGACATCAGAATGCGGGGTGCTGCCTTAGAGGCTACGCCCTCCCCATTCTTGATCCGCGTCTCAAGCTCATCGCAGACCTTGTTTACTGAGTCGGTGAAGCGCACAGGGTCGTCATAGAAAGCGACCTGGTTTATGAGCAGTGCATCCAGCCCGGAGATAGGCGCGGGATCAGCAGCTCGCAAAGCTGCCAGATGGTGCAGGGCTTTTCGCCGGTTATTGACAGTGGTGATGCCCTTCTTGAGCCGCTCGGCATCGATGGTCACTCCGGTCAGCTTCTCAAGCTCTGCCTGGAAGCGCAGGTACTCGGATTTCAGCAAGACTTTGTCCTGTGGGGTCTTCATCTGGGGGACCTCCATTACATAGATGTTGTGCTGGAGGTCGCTGAATATCTCGTAGGCTTTCTTCTTGCCGTCGCAGGTGGTCTCCCCCACCAGCAGGTCCGACGCCTCCATGTAGGGGCAAACCTTGTTCATTTTGAAGCCGAAAAAGGACTTGATCAGGGAGCAGGTGTTCCGGGGCAGCAGTTTCTCCGCATCTTCGAACCCGAATTCTGCGCCGGCACACAGCCCCACTGCAATGGCATCTGTTGCCAGTATCAGTTCGTCGGGCACGAAGACGCAAAAGGTGCCGATGACTTTTCTTCCCTTTGCCCTGGCATCCTGCAGCTCCTTGATCCGGAGGCCGTGGACCTCACCCATAACGAAGTCGAGGTAGCCCATTCCCTCCGGGCGGTTCTTTTGAGAAAGGAAGACGTCTTGATAGGCTTGACCCAGGACACCGAGCAGGACGTCATGCGACTTCAGGTTTAGACCGAGGTCGGTCCACATTGGTTTGTAGTCGGTTGTCACTTGTAAGTCCTCCTGTTCATCTTGTTGGCTGAGACTGCGGCACATCAACTGGCAAAATCAGTGGAGCACACTCCGCTCCATGCGCAGAGGTGCTCCTGGAATACGGCGGGGAATTGCTCGATTACCTGCGAGACTTTGGTCGCTGGCGTGGCCCGGGAAAACTGTCCAGCCATGCGGTTCGCTCTGGCAGCGATTATGGCTGCCTGATGCGGTTCCAGGCCACAGTCGGCAAAAGCTGCGACCAGTCCGGTGATGGTATCACCTGTGCCGCCGATAGCTTCGAGGGCAGGCACATCCGGCTCATCAATAGCGGTGAAGACGCTCCCGTATTGCACCACGTAGTCAATTGCTCCCTTGACCAACAGCACCCTTGCGGCGCTATTGTTCTGGTAAGCGGCGGCAACCATTGTCAGGGCCTGGGTTATGTCGGTGTCGAAGAGGTGCTTGGCGATATAGGCAGGGTGAGTGGCCTCAGGGTCAGCCAGGAAAGCTATCTCGGTGGCATCGGGGGTGAATATATCGAATTGCGGGGCCAACCCCGCCGCTTTGGCGGCGTACATCGACCCGGCATCCGCAATCATCAGCGGTCTTCTGGCACATTTGTCAACAGATTCGCAGAGCCGTCTCATCAGGGCCATGTCAGGGAGGCAGTAGTGCAGCACCAGCACCTCCGGGGAAAGCTCGTCCAGCTTCTGGATAAGGTATTCGTAGATATCACGGCTGCCTTTGCCCTGTCCGGCGTCTCCGGCAACCAGCACCTGCGGGGGAGCCAGCTTCAAGTACTCGGTGGCGGCCAGGGCGGCGCTGATCAGGGCCCCCGTGCCCTGAGTGCAGGGAATTCGATGGCCGTCGACGACCAAAAATTCCCCCAGGGACTCAACCTTCCCTTCAGTCAGAGGCAAATCTCTGACAGGGACCGTTCCGGCGATGAGCATCATGACTCGCTACCTCCCTGCCACAGTGCCAGGCATTCTTCCAGAGCCCTGTCCAGCATCAAAGCACAGAGGGTGAAGCCGATGTCTCTTGGCCGCGGCGCTTCGGTCAGCCTCTTGCCGGTCATCTCAGCGTGAAGGTGTGGAATATCGGGACAGCCCCCGCCTGAAGTATTGACGATGTTGCCGCTCCGCTTGTCGAAAGTGAGCTTCATGTTGCCTGCCCTGACCATCGTCCAGTCGCCGAAATCGGTCACTTTGACGATTTCCAGGAGTTCTGAAGTGCCTACTTTCAGCGGGATAACGCTGACATATGCTACCTCTTCCTGCTCGAGCAGCCGCTCGATGCTGGGCTGCTCCGCCAGGTTTACCTCTACCGCCAGGTCGCAGCCCTTGCGTAGCTGAGGTGGAGGGGCAACCAGCTTGTTAGCGTACTCCGCTTCGTTGAGGACCTTCTCTGCCATCATGGCATCATGCACATCCAGGAATAGCACCAGGCCGTCGCCCTCGAAAGACGGTTTCCTGCGTCGTTGAGATGCCATCGGTACCTCTCTTGATAGAGTGTTGAAGATGGTCTACAATAGCCACGAGGGATTATATCATAAGCAATATTTTACTGCAACATAGAAAACGCTTATAATAAACTGGATAAATGAACATCGATTATTTGAGGACCTACCTCGAAGTGGTCAAGCTGGGGAGCTTCTCGGAAGTGGCGAAGAAGCTGTCCATCAGCCAGCCTGCGGTCTCCTTCCAGATTCAAAAGCTGGAGCGCGACCTCGGCGTTCGCCTTATCGACCGGGGACAGAAGAGGCTCACACTGACCGAGGCCGGGAAGCGCCTGCTCCGCTTCGCTGAAATCGTTGAGGATGAGCGGGCGCATCTCCTGCACGACATCGACGAGCTACGCGAGGAGGTGACGGGAAACATCGTCATCGCCGCCAGCACCATACCGGGTGAAGTCCTGCTCCCGCCTATTCTGGGCGAATTCAAGGCGCTGCATCCCAACACGGGGGCCCAGGTGGAAGTGTCCGATTCCCTCACCGTTATCGCGGGGGTGCAGGACGGTGCTTATGACCTGGGGTTCTGTGGCACTGCACCCGAGAGCGCGGAGCTGGAGCATTTCAAGGTAGCCCGCGACGAGATCGTGCTGATAGTGTTCCCCGAGCACCCGTTCGCCCAGCGGGGAGAGGTCTCCTTTCTGGAGCTGGAGGGAGAGCCGCTCATCTTCCGCGAGGAGACTTCCGGCACGCAGCGAAGCCTCATATCCCTGTTGAGCAAAGCCGGGCTCGACCCCGGCAAGCTGTCCCCGAACCTGGTCCTGGGCACGACTCAGGCTGTGGTCTCCGCGGTAGAGGCGCGGGTGGGGATCGCCTTCGTGTCAAATCTGGCAATCGAGAAGAGCCTGGCCCTGGGACTTGTCAAGCAAGTGGCCATCGAGGGGCTGAAGTTGAGCCGGGACTTCTACTGCATCTACCGCAAAGAGCGGTTGATTTCCCGCCTGCTCGGTGAGTTCATCGCCTTCGTTCAGGCGCGGGCATCGCAGACGTGAGACGCCACGATTAGTTAACTTATACGTAAAAGCACACCTTTAAAGACGTAAATTTCACCTAAATGAGACCCAGTGCAAACCACACTAAGCAATTATCAGTTTTGTTCACTATGTTGCTTTGTCCCTTGCAGGCAGATGATAGCTTCACTTGTTGCACAAAACGATGAATTGTTAATTGACAAAGTAAGTTCGACCACCTAAACTATTCGTTGCTCAAATGTGGAAACATCACTGAAGACGTAGCTGCGCAGACGACCAGGGACTAAAGAGTGCACACGATGTGTTTCATGTGGGCCATCTTTGGAGCCAAACAGCCAATACAGTCACGATATACCACAATGCAGACTGCCCCTCACATTTGCTTCTGCCAATCACTCGAGGTAATATTATAGGTACCTTTCTTTCTGGAGGTGATGTAAGGCTGAAGACAGAAACGTAAGAGTGGCTATGTACTGGACTAGAGGTATTATCTGACTATGCACATGGTGCTTCACACAGAGAGGAATTGCATGAAGGGTAAGGGAAAAGGGGATACTGCATATGAGGTGCAGCGGGTGCGACCGGTTGAGATTTTGATGGCCCCAATTACCGTGGCCCCGTGGATCCCTGTGGTTGGATATAATCGAAGGAGTAGGCCAATAATATGAACGGTGAACGTGTCGTCATCGTTACCGGGGCTTCCGGAGGCCTGGGCGGTGAGATAGCCAAGCAGTTTGGAGCTGCTGGGGCTCGGATTGTGGTTAATTATCACAGGTCCAGGGAGGATGCGCAAGATGTGGTTCGCAATATCTGCGAGGGTGGGGGGCAAGCCTTCGCCTGCAAGGCAGATGTTCGCAGGTACCAAGAAGTAAAGTCCATGGTGGACGACACAGTAGATAGATGGGGCCGAATAGACATCCTGGTGAACAATGCTGGTGGCTATCCCCGGGGCCTCGGATTCGCCGGGTTTGACGGGAAAAAAGAGGAAGGCAGCCTGTTGATGGAGATGGAGGAGGAGGAGTGGGATTGGTTGCTCGATAGCAATTTAAAGGGGGCCTTCCTTTGCATTAAAGCGGTAGCCCCTCAGATGATCAAGCAGGGGGGAGGGCATATCATTAATATCAGCTCAGGGCATGCCATCTATGGTGCTGCCGGCCGGGGACACTATAGCGCGGCCAAAGCGGGAATGAACGCCCTGACCAAGGTCGCCGCCCGTGAGCTGGGTAAATTCGATATCCAGGTGAACACAGTTATGCCCGGGCTAATGCTAACGCCAGGGATAATGTCGGTAATGAGGCCGAGCACTGTCGCTGGCCAACGGCAAAGCGTGCTCAAGCGGGGGCCAACTCAAACCCCGGAGGAGGTCGCTCGGTTCATTTTGTTCTTGACCACGATGCAAAAGGTCTCCGGGCAGCTTTTTAATCTGGACAACACGATCCTATTCTGAAGCGGAATCCGGCAAAAGGAGCAATGAGCGTTTTTGGGGATGGCTCGTTTTTTTAATTGACGAACATGCTAATGAGTATGTGTGAGTAATGTGTCGGCTGAATCTGGGCCATGGATTACTAACAAAAGCTGCTAGTCTACTATGCAGGTAGGAGGTAGCAAAGCAACAATGGAAAAGTATGATGTAGTTGTCATCGGGGCAGGACACAATGGGCTAATTGCCGCCGCTTATTTGGCTAAGGCAGGGTTAAATGTTTGCGTGCTTGAGAGGCAAGACAAGGTGGGAGGCGGCTGTGTGACGAGGGAAGTAACCTTACCCGGATTTAAGCATGACCTAGCCGCGACTAGCCATACTGGCATCCAAAGCAACCCTCTTATCGAACAAGATGAGCTAGGGCTAATACACAAGTATGGGCTTAAGTACATTCACCCAGATCCGCTCTTTGCTATCGTCTTTCCTGATGATAAGGCACTGGTTGTCTACCGGGATATTAATAAGACTTGTGAGTCCATACGCCAGTTCTCCGAGCGAGATGCTGAGGCATATCCCAGGTTCGTTGAGGCTTCGGAACGGATTCGCGTTGCGGCGGGGGTGCTCGGATCTTCCGCGCCACCTCCCTTCGGAAGCATGATATCATTTCTAGAGGCCAGTGAAGATGGACGGGAGTACTTGAGGATAATCTTTTCTAGTGCAATGGATATGGCTGAAGAGTGGTTTGAGAGCGAATACATGAAGGTAGCGATTGCCAGGCGGGTAGCTGAGATAATGGTTGGACCTAGAGAAAGGGGGACAGGGAGCTATGCATTTCGCTTCGCGATGTTTCATAACTGGCCGTCGGGGGTGCCTGTCGGTGGCGCAGGCGCATTGAGTGAGGCACTGGCAGCCTGTATAAGGGATAACGGAGGTACCGTCAGGCTCTCAAGCCCAGTAAAGTCCATCAAGGTGGAAGCTGGTGAGGCTAAAGGGGTAATCTTGGATAGTGGGGAGGAGGTTATAGCTACGAAAGCCTTTGTCTCTAACCTCAATGTCAAGCAACTCTTTCTGGAGATGCTGAAACCGGAGGAACTACCAACCAACTTCCAGGAGAAGGTAAAGCGTATTAAGCACTCCCTGTTCTCTGCGCTGCACCAGGCAATTGCCCTCAGTGAAGCCCCAAAATATAAGGCTGGTGGAGATGTCGACAAGGCGGTGCTTGTAATCTTTACCCCCCTTATGGAGGATTTGCTGAGGGTATTCGACGGGTTTTCATACGGGATCCCGTATACAAAAATGCCATTCGTGCATGTGCCTACCTTGGTTGATCCCAGCCGTGCTCCCGAAGGGAAGCACAGCCTATACCTGTACCATTTTGAGCCCTATAGCTTGAGAGACGGTGGTCCGGCAAGGTGGGACGAGATGAAACAGGAAGTAGCCGATGGTGTTTTGAAGACGGAACAGGAACGCACTCTCAATTTAGGTCCTGAGAATATCCTTGGGAGATGGATAGCCAGCCCTTTGGATTTGGAGAGGTACAACGCTGCTTTTGTAATGGGAGATATCGCCCACATAGGCCAATCCCTGTCACAGTTCTTCGCTAATAGGCCTCTCCCGGGTTGGGGACACTACAGGACGCCAGTGAAGAAGCTGTACATGTGTGGAGCTAGCACTCATCCCGCCAGCGGGATAACTGGTGGTGGCAGGGCAGCAGTACAAGTAGTAATGGAAGATTTGGGCATTGAGTTCAAGAAGGTGGTGGCGAAAAAATAATCAGCGGGTTTTGGAAAAGCAAATGAAAAAGGGCATAACAGCATATACTGAAACTGGTAGCGTAGCCGCTGTGTTCTACTCGGTAAGGCGTGAAGGTGATAAATTGGTTGTAAATGGAAAGGCGCTCGGCGTAATGAGCATGGACATGATTTTTACGCCGGAGGAGATTTGCAGAGGGCTAAAAATGGCACTTTGCTGGGCGGTGCTCTCCTTTATCCTGCTCCTCCCCTATTTTGGAATGAAGCGGCTACTTCGTAGACTCTAGACGGCTTGAATTGTGGTTTGTCTATCCGTCGGGCGAGGCTTTATCCATATAAGCGCGGAAGTTGATGCCGGGATTTTTACTGCATTTACCGCAAAGAGCGGTTGATTTCCCGCCTGCTCGGTGAGTTCATCGCCTTCGTTCAGGCGCGGGCATCCCAGACGTGAGGCGCCGTGAGTCCCGGACCAAGACCCGGGACAAAGCTACAGATAAGGGCGCCTACGATAGCCAAACAGGAGGTGCTGAGTGCGCCCCGCTACGCATCGTTGGTTTATTCCTCTTGACAACCTCTTTGTGCCGTAACAGAATGAGCGTGGTAGGGGAAATAAGTGATGGCAACTGGAGGATTAAACAAAGCGTGTGTAATCCTTGGAGCTGGCGCCTCTTTCGATGTTAGGGGTCCAGGGTCACGCGAAAGGAATTCTGCATTTCGGCCTCCGTTAACACGGGACTTATTTAACATTGGTGGGAATCAGGAATACCAGAATATTATACGGTGGTATCCCGGTGCAAATACTCTAGCTCAGAGAATTGCTAGATTAGATCGTTCTGAAAATGAGATCGGCATTGAAAGAGAGCTGCGAAGATATGCTGAACACCATAATAGTCAGATTCGGGAACATTTCAAACATATCCCTGCCTATTTGCGAGATCTCCTCTACTTGGCAAGCAACGCGTATACATATACACCGAGTGGATACGTTGAACTTATAATAGAGTTGCTAGCTGAATATCCCCATGATGTGCTGTTTATAGTGCTCAACTATGATAACCTGTTAGAAATTGCTCTCAGCGAATACGATAGAGAACAGTTCCAATTCACAGATATAACTCAATACGTTGCTGATAATCGTAGTGCAAAGGTCGTTAAGCTGCATGGTTCCATTAATTGGTTCAGGTATCTGCCAGGAGGTACAAGAGAAGGCTGGGATGATCTAGTGAGACAGCTAAATATATTTGAACAACTCCCTGAGCATGAGATTCTAGTAATAGATAAAGTACGTGTAGTGCGAGAACATGAAGCTGGAAGTCACAGGTATTATCCAATTCTCACTGCGCCGCTTGCAGGCAAGTATCTTAATGATGCTGTATGCCCTGAGAGTCATATTTCTGCCGCCAGAGAATTCTTAGATGACTGTAAGAAGTTCCTTATCATTGGCACTAGTGGGCTGGATGAGGATCTCCTTGCTCTATTGGACTCCGCAGTTCATACTAAATCGCCTCCGCTGGTTCAAGTTGTAGGTAAAGGCGGAGCGAAGAATACCTTGAGTCGATTCCGCCAAAATGTGCGAGCATTCGGTAGTATTGAATCTATCCCACCACAAGCTGAATTCGACGAGGGATTTCAAATCTATTTGCATCATCAGCAATTTCGCACTTTCGCTAAATATGGTGCGAGCTAGACCATATACAGGTGCATGTGTGGCCAGTCCCTGTCAATACTGGGAAAGCAATGGAAGAAACTCTTAGACCGAACAAAGCAGAATTGCAATTCCTAACACTTTCCTACAACAGATTCTATGACATTTTTGAAGAAGTAATGGCAGATTCTTTTTGGGGGAAAGACGGATGGTATCGATTCTCCAGAATCAAAGACGGATTTGCTGTTTATTCTGAGCTATTAAACTATGAACCAATACAATGGGTGGTTCAAAATATTAAGAAGTATAGACCGCCAATGGAAGCGGAAATCGCCAGTGAACTTTTTAGATTCGTAAGAAATGTAATCACCCATTTCCCCTTTTTTGATAGTTGGGATCATGTATGGGTGAATCAATCAATAATAAATTGGTGCAAAGAGGGTCAGTCTATTGATAAGTTCATAAGAAAGTACGTAGGAAGAGAAACTGTAAAATACAGATTTTGGGAATCAGACAAAAAGAAAATGACTTACTTGAGTATTAACTTCCCAAAACATTATGGAGACGATACTAAGCTCTACTTGAAGGATTTTCTTGACGAAAAAGAAGGCGTTAAGTTTTCGTTCATATTGATGAGACAGGTTTTAGATACCCAAGTAGAAAAAGATGATCAATAATTAACCGTGCCAAATATCTATAAGAGTGCTGTCGCATGTGGGCACGTGAGTCGCCTTAGCTTAGGCTAGTAGCGTACTGTAGCATGGGTTGGGGTGGGGACTTCGCTATTACTCCATGGTTCAATACCATAAGGTGGTGAACCAATGATGTGGATGCCAGGGACTGATAGTATAGGTTTGCTGGCTACGCGGAGGCGCCTGGTGCCTTGGCCTTGCCTCTCATCATGTCATCGAGGATGGCTACCGCCCGTTCCGAGAATTCGGGGTCATTGATGTGCATGTCGAGCTCGATGACCTCGACCTTTGGCTCTATAAGTCCCTTTAGCGCCTCGGCAAATGCCTTGCGCCCCTCTGGGCTATAGAACATGCGCCCTGGCCTATCCCATTCAGAAAAGCCTCTGGTTGGGATCAGCATTGCTGTCGGCCCGGTCATTTCGTTGAGTTTTTGAGCCATCATCTCGCCGGCAGCAGCCATCTCCTCTTCGCTCGCTCTTATATCTATAGCCGTTGTGGTACGGCGATAGAGCTCTCTATTCTTGAATCTTGGCGGAAGTGGTCCGAGCGATTCCGACCAGGCAATGACCTCTGCAAGTCCAGAGGAAAAGACCTGAGGGATTCCTCTTCTTATACCTGCTCCGAACCTCATGGGCGTAGGCTTACGTTCTCCGCTATATACCAGTTCATTAACGAACGAGAAACCTGCCACGAAGTCCAGAGTCCCTGCGATTACGCCCTGGTCGACAAGATCCTCCAAGGCGGTTTCCACTGGCTCGAATACAACAACGTCATACCCTTTTTGCTGTAAGAGTGGCTTAGCCCATAATGACTGCTTACATACCACTGTACCGAAAGTAATGATGGCGACCAGAGGTCTCTCAGAAGGCTTTTTCTTTTCATGTGTCTCTACCATTCCGGCAATAGCCCCGGCTGCATTCTGGAGTATAGTTTTTGTTACATCGTCGACGCCCGACAGATCTGCCACTGTTGGCATTAGGGTCAGGTCTCTACTTCGCATCTCGGGACCGAAAACGGGAGAGAAAGGGGTAAGACCTATCGCGGATAACATGAGCTTGGGCAGCCAGAGCGGCAACTTCCTCATCGCCCCAATCCCCAGTGATGTACCCATTATGCCGCCGATGGCGATTATGCCATCCAGCTTGCCTTCAGAATATAGTTGCCGAGCTATACTCGAGCACCCTTCTGCCATTACCTCTACTGGTTTTACATCATCACCGAGGGCGAGCAACTCCTTCAGGTTTGTTCCTGCAGCATCCGCTACCTCTTCACGGCTGATATCGGGCTGAAATAGAGGCTTGCCCAACATGCCACCATCGACGACTATTGTCTTGTGTCCCCTTTTTTCTATCAACTCTCTAATATATTTGACCTCTTCCCCTTTGGTATCCAGAGTGCCAACGATGACTATAGTCTTGGCCATTTGTGCTTCTCCCTGTGGTGAGTACGGGACAGCCACTATTGTATCAGTGCTTGTCACCGAGGTAAAGCTAAGAGAGACAACGGACCCTTTTGAGCTTCCAGCCCTGGGTTTGCTGGCTTACCCGGGGGCACCCGGCGCTTTGCTCTGGCCCTTCATCATGTCATCGAGGATGGCTACCGCCCGTTCTGAGAATTCGGGGTCATTGATGTGCATGTCGAGCTCGATGACCTTGATCTTGGGCTCTATGTGTTCTTTCAACAAGGCTGTAAATGCCTTGCGCCCCCGTGGGTCGTGGAAAAAGCCCCCTGGCTTATCCCACTCGAAAAAGCCTCGAGTTGGAATGAGCACCACCGTCGGCCCGATGGCCTGGTTCAGTTTTTGGGCCATTACCTCAGCCACTTCTGCCCACTCCTTTATGTTGATCCCAATCGCTGTGTCTCTAGGGTTGTGGGCATGTATCTTGCGTCTTCTAAAGCGGGGTGGCAGCGATTCTGGCGGCCCAGGCCAGGCACTCATCCCCGTAGCGCCCGGGGCAACAACCTGAGGAATCCCCTTCTTGCCCGCAGCCTCCAACCTATCTGGTCCAGCATCACACCAGCCGCCGTATAAGTTGCAGACTAACTCGTGAAGGCATAAATCCAAAGTGCCGGCGATTAATCCTTGCTCAATAAGCTGCTCAAATGCTCTTCCCCCAGTCCCTACGGCGTGAAATACCGCGGCTTCATATCCTCTTTGTTCCAACAACGGCTTGATATACGGGACATAGTTTAGGGCAGCTGTGCCTAGAGTGGTTATGCCGATCAGCGGTTTTTCGATAACCCCCTCTTTTTCGTATGTCTCAGCCATGGCGGCGATCGCTGCTGCCGCACTCCCAAGCATTCTCTTAGTCAGTGTATCAAGGCCCCACATATCAACCAGGCACTGGACCATTACCTGGTCCATGCTCACCTCTTGAGTACTTATCATGGAAGTGAAGGCCACCGTAGAGACCATCACCTTGGGCACACCCAGCGGTAATGCCCTCATCATCGCCAGACCTAATGTTGTTCCCATGGAGCCACCTATGGCGATTATGCCATCTAACCTGTCATCAGAATACAATTGCCGTGCTAATTTCGAAGCCCCTCGTCCCATCGTTGTTATTGCTTCCCCCTCATCGCGGCGAGCGGCAAGTTCCTCGATGCTCACCTCCGCAGCCTTGGCTACCTCCTCACGGCTGATATCGGGCGCAAACAAGGGCGCACCCAAGACTCCACCATCTATCACGATTGTCTTGTGTCCCCTCTTCTCTATCAGCTCTTTAACGTATTTGAGCTCTTCCCCTTTGGTGTCCAAGGTGCCCACGATGACTATAGTCTTGGCCATTGTACTTCTCCTTGTGGCAAGTATAGAGCGACCACTATTGTATCAGTGCTTGTCACTGATGTAAAGCTAAGAGAGGCAACGAACCACCTTTCAAGCTCCCAGTCCAGGGGTTGCTGGTTCACCCTGGGGCACCCGGTGCCTTGGTCTTGCCTTTCAGCATGTCATCGAGGATGGCTACCGCCCGTTCTGAGAATTCCGGGTCGTTGATGTGCAGGTCGAGCTCCACGAGTCTTACCGATGGCCCCACATTGCTCTTCAAGGTCTCGATAAGCACGTGGCAGACTTCAGGATCATAGTATAAAGCTCCTGGCCGGTCACGTTCTGAGAAACCGCGCGCCGGGATTAGCAGCACCGTCGGCCCCAAAGCGCTGTTTAGCCTGCTGGCTACCGTTTTCCCGACCAGGGCTATCTCGTCCTTGGTTAGCTCTATTCCGGAAGTCGAAGGATTATGTAGAAATGTCTTGCGATTCCTGAACTCAGGGGGAAGAGTTTCCAGCGGTCCCCAGGCGATCCAATTTGCAACCCCGACGCTGACGACCTGAGGGAATGGTCTCTTGCCTGCAGCCTCCAGCCTGTTCGCGACACCGAGAAGGTCGCCGATGCATAAATGAGTGACCAGCTCAGAGATGGAGAAATCCAGCGCCCCGTCAAGTAGACCCTGCTCTACGAATTCCTCATATGTACTGCCACCTATGCCATTGGTGTGGAACACCTCCACCTCATAGCCCTTCTCCTCCAAGAGTGGCTTGGCCCATAGTATGTACTTGCAGGATGCAGTGCCCAGGGTGGTGATGCCGATCACGGGTTTTTGGTTCACCTCTTCCTTTTCGTAGGTTTCCACCATGCCTGTGATGGCGCCGGCAGCGTTTTGCAGCACCCTTCTTGTCGTGCGACTGAGGCCCCATAAATCGACCACTGAGGGCATTACGGTCAGGTCTTTGCCTACCTCTTCCTTAGGTATTAGAGGGGTGAAAGCCACTGTGGATACCATGAGCTTGGGCATTGTCAATGGCAGAGCTTTCATCAATGCTATGCCGAGTGTAGTTCCCATAGAGCCGCCCAGGGCAACGACGCCGTCTAACTGACCGCTGGAGTATAGCTCCCGGGCTATCCTGGAAGCTCCCTGCCCCATAGTTGCCATTGCTTTCCCTTCGTCATCGGTGGCAATCATCTCTTTCAGGTCTACTCCGGCAGCCTCGGCCACCTGGTCGCGGCTGATGTCAGGGGGAAACGGGGCTTCGCCCAAAATGCCGGTATCGACAACTATCGTCTTGTGTCCCCTTCTTTGTATCAGCTTTTTAAGATATTCGACCTCTTCCCCTTTGGTGTCTAAGGTGCCCACGATGACTATAGTCTTGGCCATTTGTGCTTCTCCCCGTGGTGAGTACGGGACGACCACTATTGTATCAGTGCTTGCCGCTGAGGTAAAGCAAAGAGAGACAGCGAGCCCTTTTGAGCTTACAGCCCTGGGGTCGCTGGTTAGCCGGAGGCACCCGGCGCTTTAGTCTGGCCTCTCATCATGTCATCGAGGATTGCTACCGCCTGTTCCGAGAATTCCGGGTCGTTGATGTGCATGTCGAGCTCGATGACCTTGACATTTGGCTCTATATGCCGATTTACTGCCTTGATAAATGCCCTGTGCCCTTCCGGATTGTAAAATACAGTCCCAGCCTTATCGAATTCAGAAAAGCCGCGGATAGGGATGAGTATTGCCGCTGGCCCAATAGCCTTGTTCAGTTTTTTTGCTATTACCTCTCCCGCCATTGCCATTTCTTCCCTGCTTGTTTTTATCGCGCTAACTAAAGAATTATGCTGGTGAATCTTGCGTCCCTTTAATCGGGATGGGAGTGTTTCCGCCGTTCCAGCCCATATTCGATAATCTAAACAACCAGGGCCAACAACTTGAGGGATTCCCACTTTCCCCGCTGCTTCCAGTCTATCTGCGCCAGCACTGCCTGGCCCGCCACATAATTCCTCAACTATCTCAGCAGTCGCCAAATCTAGAGTCCCGCTGATCAGCCCCTGTTTCACAAGCGACTCAAGAGCCCTGCCCCCTATCCCGACGGCGTGAAACGGCACTACCTCATATCCCTTCTTCCCCAGCAGCGACCTAATCAGAGGGGTATACCTGCAGGAGCCACCCCGCATGGTGACGGCGATTAAAGGCTTCTCAGGGACTATCTCTTTGTATGTCTCCGCCATCCCTGTAATCGTCCCTGCTGCAGCTTCAAGGGTGTGCCTTGTGATTACATTGAGGCCGAATAAACCTGCTACGGGGCATATCATCGCCTGATCTTCGCTCACCATTTCCCCAGCTATAATAGGAGTAAATGCTGCCGTGGAGACCATAAGCTTAGGTACCCCGAGCGGCAATGCCTTCATTACCGCTAAGCCCAGCGATGTGCCCATGGTGCCCCCTAAAGAGATTATGCCATTTAATCTGCCAGCGGAGTATAGCTCCTGAGCTATTTTCGAGGCTCCCTCTGCCATCGCCTTTATCATCTCCCCTTCATCAGCAAGCGCTATGACTTCCTTCAGCGTTGTCCCAGCAGCCTTTGCCACCTCTTCACGCGCGATATCGGGTGGGAATAGAGGTTCTCCCAGGATTCCACCGTCGATGACTATTGTCTTGTGTCCCCTTCTTTCTATCATCTCCTTAACATACTTGATCTCTTCTCCTTTAGTATCCAGTGTGCCGACGATTATTATGGTCTTGTCCATCACTCCCACCTCTATGACTTGAATTTGCCTCTCATCATGTCATCGAGGATGGCCACCGCCTGTTCCGCGAATTCCGGGTCATTGATGTGCATGTCGAGCTCTACAAGTCTTACCGATGGTCCCACATTGCTCTTCAAGGTCTCGGCAAGTAACTCAAAACCTTCAGGGTCGTAGAATACAGCGCCTGGCCGGTCACGTTCTGAGAAACCGCGCGCCGGGATTAGCAGCACCGCCGGCCCCACGGCGCTGTTTAGCCTGCTGGCTACCGTCTTCCCGACCAGGACTATCTCGTCCTTGCTCAACTCTATTCCGAAAGCCGATGGATTATGTTCACACACCCTGCGGTTCCTGAATTCAGGAGGAAGAGTCTCTGGCGGTCCCCAATTGAACCAATTTGCAGCCCCGACGCTGACGACCTGAGGGAATGGTCTCTTGCCTGAAGCCTCCAGCCTGTTGGCGACACCGTAAGCGCCAATGCATACATCATTGACCAGCTCGACGATAGAGAGGTCTAATGCTCCGTCAAGTAGACCCTGCTCTACGAAGTCCTCATACGTACTGCCACCTATGCTATTGGTGTGGAACACCTCCACCTCATAGCCCTTCTCCTCCAGGAGTGGCTTGGCCCGTAGGACGTACTTGCAGGATGCAGTGCCCAGGGTGGTGATGCCGATTACAGGTTTTCTGCTCGCATCTTCATCTTCGTAAGTTTCCACCATCCCTGTGATAGCCCCGGCAGCATTTTGCAGCACCCTTCTTATCGTGCGACTGAGGCCCCACAAATCGACCACCGAAGGCATTACGGTCAGGTCTTTGCTAACCGTTTCCTTAGGTATTAAAGGGGTAAAGGCCACTGTGGATACCATGAGCTTGGGCATTGTCAATGGCAGTGCTTTCATCAATACCATACCCAGTGTAGTGCCCATAGAGCCGCCCAGGGTGACTACGCCGTCTAACTGACCACTGGAGTATAGCTCCCGGGCTATCTTGGAAGCTCCCTGACCCATAGTTGCCATCGCTTTCCCTTCGTCGGCGGTGGCAATCAGCTCTTTCAGGTCTACCCCGGCAGCCTCGGCCACCTGGTCATGGCTGATGTCAGGGGGAAACGGAGCTTCGCCCAAAATGCTGGTATCGATAACTATCGTCTTATGCCCTCTTCTTTGTATCAGCTGCTTAAGATATTCGACCTCTTCCCCCTTGGTATCCAAGGTGCCCACGATGACTATGGTCTTGGCCATTTGTACTTCCCCCCGTAGCAGTAGCACAAGTATGGAATGACCACATTGTATCAGTGCTTGTCACTGAGGTAAAGCTAAGAGAGGAAATGGTCCCTTCTTGGCTCAGCGTCACCTCTTCGACACGTCACTAAAATCCAAGCAAGACTTGACAGCATGCTCGAAATAATGTAATAGTTGAGCAAACTTGTCTGTGGTGCTGGAGGAGGCTTCGGGGAGAACAAGCGAGCATGGTGGACGAGATTAGCGAATGTAGGCAATAGTAGCAATTTGACCAAGTAGACGATGATGAGGAGGAGATTTGGATGGCTGAGGGCAGAGATGCGAAAAGGCTTCCCTGCCCTTCTGTTTTCGAGCTGAGAGGAGGTGTTACTATCGAGCACAAACCACCTTGGTGAAGTCACAGCAGTAGATTCAAAATATAAAAATATAAGGAGGATGAGTCATGCCATATGGTTGGGATGTCTATGAGTTTAGGGGTGAGCCCGATTTGGAGGCTTACAAAGTCTGGATTCTAAGTGTAGTTCACTGCGTACCAGCATGGACGCCGCTTTTCATCGAGACATGGCTTCGACATACTGTCCGTGGCCTGCTATATGCTGGCGACGTCAGTTGCTTTCCGACCGCTAAGGGGCATGACTGGCGAATATACAACGGTCACGCCTACGCGACGGTAGTGGTAACACGCGAGGATGAGCGTCCACGCCGGGAGGCGCTATTTCGTGAGAAGATGGCTCCGGTATTTGAGGACCCGTTTGGGTATTGGGAGGGTTTGAAATCGGAGTTGAAGGACTTGTATGGTCGCCTAACGCCTTTGGATGTTGAGAAGATGAGCGACGGCGAGCTCCTCCACCATCTTTGGGATTGCTGGAATATGCTACACAGAGTATGGGAAATTCATTTCCTCGGATTCTACAGCTTTACCAGCGGTATGGCCCTTTTCCGTGACCTTTGCCACGAGATGTTTGGTATCAAACCTACTGATGTCACTTTCGCCAAGTTGATGTCTGGGTTCGACAATGCATTATTCCAGCTTAACAAAGGACTGGCTGATCTTGCTACCCGCGCCATGGAACTCGGCGTTGCTGAGACTATCAGTGCCCTGCCCGATGAGGAAGTTCTGCAAAAATTAGATGAGAAAGATGTCGGTAAGCAGTGGCTGCAATCATTTCGCGACTTCCTCAAAATCGGTGGCTGCCGGATGGTGCGAATGAATGAATACTCCACTCCCAGTTGGATGGAAAAGCCAAGCTTGGTCATCCCAGAGATTAGGCGAATGCTCGCTGTGGGCGGTGTTCATGCCCCGGAAGTGCAGCGGGAGCGCTTGGTCAGAGAGAGAGAGGAAATAGAGGAAGGACTCTTAGCCAAGGTTTCTGAGGAGCAAAGGGAATGGTTTGCCAAGTTGATGAGAACTGCCCAAGCTTCCCATTTCTTCAGCGAAGATCACTGCTACTGGTGCGAGTTCATTGCGCATTCAATATATAGACGTGCCGTCATCGAATTCGGTAAAAGGTTCGTCAAAGCCGGGATTATGAATGATCCCGAGGACATATCCATGCTGTTTTTTGAGGAGATAAGACGGACGGCCACTATCCAGGAAAGATACGACTTGCGCCCCACTGTGGACAGACGCAGAGAAGAGCATAACAGATATTTGAGCATGGTGCCAGGCAGTGAGGAGCTGCCGATCTTCCTGGGCAACCCGGCACATATGGAGACGTTGGCAAGAGCGGATGCATTGATCGCTGTGATTGCCCCATCGCCCATCGCTGCTGCTGATGAGGTCGGGGCTACCGTGGTTGGCACTGCTTCTGCCCCCGGAGTGGTGGAGGGAATCGCCCGCGTTGTGATGAGTCCAGCTGAGCTAAACCAAGTTCAACCAGGGGAGATCCTAATCGCACCAGCTACCGATGCTAACTGGACACCTGTCTTCAGCGTGGTCAAGGGAGTGGTCACCGATGGCGGAGGTGTCCTGGCTCATGCTGCAATTGTGAGCCGTGAGTATGGCATTCCGGCAATCGTGGGGTGCTTAGAGGCGACCAGGAAGATCAAAACGGGAGACAGGATAAAAGTCGACGGCGATTTGCTCAGAGTTTACGTTCTCGAATGAATCCTGCCGAGAACATATAGCAGCAACATCTTATTGTTGCCAGTATCTGTACGGAGGCAAAGGGTGAGTTATGATATGTTATTCTCGCCAATAGTACTTAATCAAATGGAGTTGAAAAATCGCGTAGTAATGGCTCCTATCCATGAGGAGATGGGCAGTGAGGATGGCTTCGTGACTGATGAGCTTATAGACTTCTATCTGAGGCGAGCAAAGGGCGGAGCCAGCATGATTACTATTGGCGCGATCATGATTAGCCAAAGAGCGACACCCCGGCACAGATTCATCTATGATGACAAGTTCATTCCTGGGCTTATGAGGTTGACTACCCGAATGCATTCTGATACCGATGCCAGGATATGTGCCCAACTCTTCGATTGGCTGCCAGGCCCGAGGGATCGTCTGCGAGACGTGAACGATGTCACGATTGAGGAAATCGAAGAGATTATCGACAAGTTCGACAAAGCAGCGGTGCGTGCCAAAGAGGCTGGTTTCGATGCCATTGAAATTCATGCTGCCCACTGCACCGGTCTCTCATCTTTCTTGTCGCTTAGAAACAAAAGGAATGACAGGTACGGAGGGCCAGTTGAAAACAGAATAAGGATTGTCGCCGAGATATACCAACGAATGCGCAGCGCCCTGGGAAAGGACTACCCAATAGGTATTAGAATTAATGGCGATGATTTCATAGTCGAGGGCAATACCCTGACACACTCCCGAATCATCGCTACGAAGCTTGCCGAGATGGGGATAGATTATATAAGTGTCTCGGGTGGAGCCAAGTTTGAAGATATACCAGGTCTGACCCCGGCAGCGGGAAGGCTGTTTCCCTACCCACCTACAGGAGGCTACAGCGGCTTCAGAGCCTTCCCTACAGCCTATATGCCCGAGGGAGTGAATGTTTATCTTGCTGAGGATATCCGGAAAACGTTGAGGCAAGCAGGTCATACAACTGCGGTGATGACCGCAGGCAGAATATCTAGTCCGGACTTCGCAGAGGCAGCTCTGCAACAGGACAAAGCAGATTTGATCGGATTGTGCCGCCCTTTGCTACGCGACCCCGATTGGCCCCTGAAGGCGAAAAAGGGCAGGGCAAAAGACATCGCCCGGTGTGAGTTCTGCAATGTCTGTTCGGAGAGGCTTTCCAGAACGGAGCCGGCCTATTGTAAGTATGAAAAGGGAGAAGAAGAACTCCAACAGCTTAGAGTGGCTTTAGGATTGGTAGATGGATAGTCCTTCAGGAAGATGCCTGTAGTTCCTCTCCGACCTCGTTATTTGAAAACTGCGTTTGCGCCGCTTGCACTTGCTCTCAGGGGGTAAATTTGCCTTTCATCATGTCATCGAGGATGGCTACGGCCTGTTCTGAGAATTCCGGGTCATTGATGTGCATGTCCAACTCCACCACTTTGACCCTTGGCTCGATATGTCTTTTCAGCGCGGAGATGAAAGCCCTGCGCCCTTCCGGGTCATGAAAAGCACTTCCCGGTCTATCAAATTCGTCGAAGCCTCTGGTTGGGATAACCGCTGATGTTGGCCCAATAGCGCGATTCAACTTCTGGGCTACAAACTTCCCAAGTTTTGCCTTTTCCCTACTGTTTGTCAAGACCGCTGTGCAGTTGGGGTTGTGGGAATGCGTGGCGCGATTTCTAAGCCGGGCTGGCAGTGTTTCCGGTGGTCCAGCCCAGGACGCGAGACCTATGCCGCCTGGAGCTACAACCTGAGGGATACCCTTCCTGCCCGCTGCTTCTAGCCTGTTGGGCCCTGCACTCCACAGTAAGCCAGCTAAGTAGTTAGTCAGCTCAATAAGGCAGAGGTCCAGGACCCCGGCGATCAGTCCCTCTTCTATGAGTGGTTCAAGGTTCCTACCTCCTGCCCCGATATGGAAGACTGCCATTTCATATCCCCTGCTCTCCAGAAGCGGCCCGATATATGAAGTATACTTTAGGGCAGAGGAGCCCAGGGCGGTGATGCCGATCAGGGGCTTTTGTGGGACTATTTTCCTGGGGTTCTCCACCATGCCTGTGATCGCCGATACTGCATTCTCAAGCATGACTCTGCTTATGGTGTTGAGGCCCCAGAGGCCAGCAACACAGTCAGTCAGCATCTGACCGCTGCCCACCATATCCGGGACTATAAAGCCGCTGTATGCCTCAGTGCTGACCATGAGTTTGGGCACATCCAGGGGCAAATTTCTCATCACCAACAGCGCTAACCATGTGCCCATTGAGCCACCCAAAGCGATTATGCCATCCAATTTCCCTTCGGAGTGGAGCTGTTTAGCTATCTTGGTGGCCCCCTCCGTCATCATCTCTATCGCTTTTCCTTCATTGCCAAGGGCAATGATTTCCTTTAGCGTAGTCCCCGCAGCCTTTGCCACCTTTTCATGGGCGATATCAGGTTGAAACGGAGGCTCTTCCAGGACACCGACATCGATGACTATTGTCCTATGGCCCCTCCCCTCTATCAGCTCCTTAACATATTTGATCTCCTCCCCTTTGGTGTCCAGGGTGCCAACGATGACTATAGTTTTAGCCATTTGCGCTTCTCCTTATGGCAAGTATAGAACGACCACTATTGTACCAGTGCTTGTCGCTGAGGTAAAGCAAAGAGAGGCAACAAATTTTCTCGGGCTTCCAGCTCAGGGGTTGCTGGTTACGCGGAGGCACCCGGCGCCTTAGTCTTGCCTTTCATCATGTCGTCGAGGATGACTACCGCCTGCTCCGCGAATTCCGGGTCATTGATATGCATATCGAGCTCGATGACCTTGACCTTTGGCTCTATATGCCTCTTTAGCGCTTCGGCAAATGCCTTGCGCCCGTCTGGGCTATAGAACATGTACTCTGGCCTGTCCCACTCGTCGAAGCCTCTGGTTGGGATCAGCATTGCTGTCGGTCCCTTCATCTCGTTGAGTGTTCGAGCCATCAACTCGCCGGCTTTGGCCATCTCCTCTGTGCTCGCTTTTATACTTATAGTCGTAGCGTTACGTGGATAGCTCACCCTGTTCTTGAATTTTGCCGGTATTGGGCCGAGCGATTCTGACCAGCCAATGATCTCCGCAACCCCGCAAGAGAAGACCTGAGGGATGCCTTTTCTCATCCCTGCCCCGAACCTCATGGGCCCTCGCCTCTCGATGGCTTCACTTGTCAACTGATTTGTGAAGGCAAAGCCAGCCATGAAGTCCAGAGTCCCCGCGATCAACCCCTGGTCCACGAGCTCTTCGGACGTCATTTCCATCGGCTCAAAGACGATAACGTCGTAGCCCTTTTGCTCCAGGAGTGGCTTAGCCCATGATACCTGCTTACACACTATTGAGCCGAAAGTAATGACACTGATCAGGGGTCTCTGGGACGGTCCTTGCTTTTCGTGCGTCTCAACCATTCCGGCAATGGCTCCGGCCGCATTCTGGAGTATGGGCCTGGTCACGTTGTCGACGCCCCACAGATCGGCCAATGTGGGCATTATGGTAATGTCTCTGCTTTTCGTCGCAGGATTGAGAAGTGGAGAATAGCAGGTCAGGCCTATCACAGACACCATGAGCTTGGGCAGCCAGAGCGGCAATCTCTTCATCGCCCCCACCCCCAGAGTTGTGCCCATTATGCCGCCAATGGCAAGGATGCCATCCAGATTGCCCTCGAGGTAGAGTTGTTCAGCGACCCTGGAGCACCCTTCAGCCATAATCTCAGGTGGTCTTGAGTTGTCATCCAGCGCTATAACTTCTCTAAAATCCATTCCGGCGGCCTCTGCGACCTCATAGCGGCTGATATCAGGTTGAAAAAAGGGCTTGCCTGAAACGCCACCGTCGATGACAATTGTCTTGAGTCCTTTTCTTTCTATGAGCTCTTTAATGTATTTGATCTCTGCCCCTTTGGTCTCTAAGGTACCGACGATGGCTATAGTCTTGGTCATTTGTACTTCTCCTTGCGGCAAGTATGGAACGACCACTATTGTATCAGTGCTTGTCGCTGAGGTAAAGCAAAGAGAGGCAACAAATTTTCTTAAGCTTCCAGCCCAGGGGTTACTGGTTACGCGGAGGCACCCGGCGCTTTAGTTTGGCCTTTGATCATGTCATCGAGGATTGCAACTGCATGTTCTATGAATGCAGGGTCATTGATATGCATGTCCAGGTCTATGACTTTGATTCTCGGCTCGATATGCCTCTTTAGCGCTTCGATAAATGCCTTGCGCCCTTCCGGCTGATATAAGCAGCTCTTTCCTGGTCTGTCATACCCTGAAAAGCCCTGTGTGGGAATGAGCACCACTGTTGGCCCAGCTGCCTTGTTCAGCTTTTCGGCCATGACCTCAGCTATAAAAACCATCTCATCTGCGCTTAGTCTCACCCCAAATGTCAGAGGGTTATGCCAGTGTAACTCACGATCGCTGAATCGAGGGGGGATTATCTCTGGAGAACCATACCAACCAACCCAATGCACAGCGCCGGGGGCGATTACCTGTGGGATCTCCATTTTGCTTATGGCCTCCAGCCTGTTTACTCCCTCGTTGGTTTTGTATAGATAGTTAGCCAGCTCAAAGAATGATAGGTCTAAAGCGCCGGCGAGCAGACCTTGCTCTACGTACTGTTCAAATGCGTGCCCTCCTATGCCATTGGTGTGGAATACCGCCACCTCATATCCCTTTTCCTCAAGCAGGGGCTTGGCCCATGTTACGTACTTAAAGACTGCAGAGCCCAGTGTGGTTATGCCAATCAAGGGCTTTTCAATCACCTCTTCCTTTTCATAGTTATCAACCATGCCGACAATAGCCCCGGCTGCATTCTCAAGCACCCTTTTTGTTATCCGATTGATACCCCATAAATCAGCCACCGTTGGCATAGCAGTTAGGTCCTTGCTCACTGCCTGCGCTGACATAATAGCGGTGAGAGCTACTGTGGACAACATGAGTTTCGGCATTCCCAATGGCAGCGTCCTCATTGCGGCGATGCCTAATGATGTGCCCATGCTGCCACCCAAAGCGATTATGCCATCCAATCTACCGCTGGAGTATAATTCCTGCACTATACTGGAAGTCCCCTCCGCCATGGCTGCTATTGCTTTACCTTCCTCGCCGAGGGCTGCCATTTCTTTCAGGTCTGCCCTTGCAGCTTCAGCTACCTGCTCACGTGTGATGTCAGGTGGAAATGGAGCTTCTCCAAGGATGCCAGCATCGATGATGATTGTCTTGTGCCCTCTTTTTTCTATCAGCTCTTTAATGTATTTGACCTCATCCCCTTTGGTGTCCAGGGTGCCAACGATGACTATAGTCTTGGCCATTTGTGCTCCTCCTTATGGCAAGTATAGAACGACCACTATTGTACCAGTGCTTGTCGCTGAGGTAAAGCAAAGAGAGGCAACAGGCCTTTCAGGCTTCCAGCCCAGAGTTTGCTGGTTATGTGGAGGCACCTGTCGCCTTAGTCTTGCCTTTGATCATGTCATCGAGGATGGCTGCTGCCTGTTCTGCGAATTCCGGGTCATTGATGTGCATGTCGAGCTCTATGACCTTGACCTTTGGCTCTGCATGTACCTTTAGCGCTTCGGCAAATGCCTCGCGCCCATCTGGATTATAGAACATGTTCCCTGGCCTGTCCCATTCAGAGAAGCCTCTGGTTGGGATCAGCATTGCTGTCGGCCCCCTCATCTCGTTGAGTGTTCGAGCCATCATCTCGCCGGCTGCAGCCATCTCCTCTGTGCTCGGTCTTATGCCTATATCCGTTGCGGTACGGTAATAGACCTCCCTATTCTTGAATTTTGGCGGCAGTGGTCCGAGCGATTCTGACCAGCCAATGATCTCCGCAAGCCCGCAAGAGAAGACCTGAGGGATCGGTATTCTTGTTCCTGCGCCGAACCTCATGGGCGCTAGGTTCTCGCTGGCTTCATGTGTCAGCTGATTTATGAAGGCAAAGCCAGCCGCGAAGTCCAAAGTCCCCGCGATCAGCCCCTGGTCCACGAGCTCTTCGGACGTCATTTCCGTCGGCTCAAAGATGATAACGTCGTAGCCCTTTTGCTCCAGGAATGGCTTGGCCCATAGTGCCTGCTTACACACTATTGAGCCTAAAGTAATAATACTGATCAGGGGTCTCCGGGACGGTTCTTCCTTTTCATGGGTCTCAACCATACCGGCAATGGCTCCAGCCGCATTCTGGAGTATGGGCCTGGTCACGTTGTCTACGCCCCAGAAATCGGCCACTGTTGGCATTATGGTAATGTCTCTGCTTTTCGTCGCGGGGTCGAGAAGTGGAGAATAGCAGGTCAGGCCTATCACAGACACCATGAGCTTGGGCAGCCAGAGCGGCAACCTCTTCATCGCCCCCAACCCGAGAGTTGTCCCCATTATGCCGCCAATGGCAAGGATGCCATCCAGCTTGCCCTCAAGGTAGAGTTGCTCGGCGACCCTGGAGCACCCTTCAGCCATAATCTCAGGTGGGCTTGATTTATCATCTGACGCTATAACTTGTCTAAAATCCGTTCCGGCAGCCTCTGCGACCTCATCGCGGCTGATATCAGGTAGAAAAAGAGGCTCGCCTGAAACGCCAGCATCGATTATGATTGTCTTGTGCCCTCTTCTTTCTATGAGGTCTTTAATATATTTTATCTCTGCCCCTTTGGTCTCTAAGGTGCCGACGATGACTATAGTCTTGGCCATTTGTACTTCTCCTTGCGGCAAGTATGAAACGACCACTATTGTATCAGTGCTTGTCCCTGAGGTAAAGCCATAAAGGGCAATAGGACTTTTGCGGGCTTTTACTTTTTATTTTAGTTATAGGTTGCTTCACAGAAACCCTTCAGGAGCTCTCTGTTCGATCCAGGGCCACGACTTCTTGCTGATCCCATTTTGCTCTGGGGGAGTTATTCGATGATGTCCAACAACCTGTGGGGATTGTGCTTTTTCAGAGTTGATATGTCTCACTTTGGCAGAGGACATAAGCGGGCAGAAGGAGCAAGAACTCTGCTTGCCTTTTATCGCAGATTTGTGACCAAAACGGGACTCAACCCCCACCAATTTGGTCTTGAAATAATGACCTTTTCCGCTGCAAATTGAAAGTAGGTGTCTAATAATAGGCAAATGGTAGCCTTAAAAAACTGATAAGAGGAGGACAAATGGCAGAGGAGAGAATCAGAGAAGAAGAGATGGCAGAGAAGTTGGAGGAACTGGAAAGGGTTGAAGAGTTTGTAGTAGCCGGTGAGACCTCCATAGATGACGAGGTCATAGCCTCGGTCGCCGGGGTGGCTGCCCAGGAAGTAGAGGGTGTGGCCAGTTTGGGCAGGACCTCTGTGCGACGCAGTGTCGCTGAGGCTCTCGGAACTGCTGAGCGAAGAGCCAGAGGGGTAGAGGTCGAGGTGGGAAAGAAGGAAGCCATCGTTGACCTTGCGCTGAATGTTATATACGGTTTCAGCATCCCCAAAATCGTCATCGAGGTCCGTAAGAAGGTCGCTACTCGCCTCCTGGAGGTCGCCGGACTCGTGGCCAAGGAGATCAACGTGCAGGTAGTGGGCATCGAGTTCCCGGAGAGAGCGCCGGGTAAGCTGGAGTAGACAATCTTTCGAGGTGGTTGAACATGCTGTAGGGTTCAGCAACCGTGGTGTAATTTCCTTCGGAAGAAGCGAAGGAGGGAAGAAGATGGCAGAAGAAGAGATGGCGCAGCCGTTGGAAGAGGTAGCAAAGGAGGCAGAAAGAGAAACGACGGAACGAAGATTGGAAGAAGAAAAGGCTCCCTCACCTGCTCGGGTACGTGGTACACCGAGGAGGAGAGGGGCAAGAAAAACGAGGGAGGAAGAGAAAATGGCTGAGAAGAGAATTAGAGAAGAAGAGATGGCGCAGAAGCTGGAGGACCTGGAAAAGGTTTCAGAGTTCCTTGTAGCTGGCGAAACCACCATAGAAGACGAGGTCATAGCCTCGATCGCCGGGGTGGCCGCCAAGGAGGTAGAAGGGGTGGACAGCTTGGGCTCCACTTCCATTCGTCGCACCCTGGCTGAACGTCTGACAGGCGCTGAGCGGAGGGCCAGAGGAGTGGAAGTTGAGGTCGGGAAGAGAGAGGCCATCGTTGACCTTGCGCTGAATGTCATATATGGGTTCAGTATTCCCAACATCATCATCGAGGTCCGAAAGAGGGTCGCTGCCCGCCTCTTGGATCTCGCCGGACTCGTGGCCAAGGAGATCAACGTGAAGGTGGTGGGCATCGCGTTCCCTGAGAGAATGCCAGGAAAGGTGGAGTAGTGATTCCCCGAAAGAAATCCACAGGTCTTTCAAAGCATAACCGGATGAAAGGGTATAAGTGTGTCCGTTTTTAATCGAGTAATAGTTGTGATTATCAGCCTTGTTATACTTGCTGGGGCAGTGATCACCCTGCTTGTCGCTACTGGAGCAACCTCCCCAGATGTGTTCCGCGGTTTCCAGTCGCAGCTACAAGGAGCTGCCGATGCCAGCGGGGGTGGTGCAGCTGCAATTATAGCTGTTGCTGCAATCATTGCCTTAGGTATGCTCGCTTTGCTGTTCTTCGAATTGATACCCCGCCGCAAGCCGGTTCCTTTACTTATCAGCTCCACTGAACAGGGCATCACCACAATAGATCGGGATAGCGTTTGCGAACTGGCCGAGAAGGCCGCTGCCAACGTTCACAATGTGCGTGATGTCAGTTGCAGTGTAGGAGAGAGGGCAGGAGGTCTGCTTATTTCCTGTCGGCCATCGGTGGCCCTGGGAAGCAACATACCCGAGATCAGCGCTGAGTTGCAGAGCAAGATTAGGGAGGAAGTGGAGCTGCTAACCGGGCTGCCCGTAGCGGAGGTGGATGTCAAGACCAAGTATGAGTCGGTGGAAGCAAAGCGGTTGGCTGTGCGCTGATGAGGCATAGAAGATGCTGAACCCAAAGATAATCGGTGCTTTCATCGGGTTAGTGATAGGTGCTGTCCTTATATGGTATGGTGCCCTAAAGGCTTTTCTGCTGGGGCTATTCATTCTCATTGGCTGGCTTATCGGCAAGTTCTTTACCGGGGAGATCGATCTCCTCGAACTCTATGAGCGCTTCATGATCAGCAGGGGCAGAAAGCCACCGAGATAAGTCTGGCACCGAAGCATCACCGATAAAAAGCCAAGGAAGGCACTGCACACATGCTGATAACAAACTGGGAAGGACGTGGATGATGCGCGGAGCAATGACAATGCTGGTCCTATGGGTAGCGACTTTCGTTCTCCTCTTGCTCTGGGTATTAGGGCTTGCTTTGGGATGGGGCGGCTGGATATGGGCTCTCTTCGGCATAGGTCTTGTCGCCTTAGCCACTAACGTCCTGGCTTTGACCGGGAGGAGAAGGCGTTAAGGAGGTAAAAGCCTTTTTTGACTTTTTGAAAAGCCGAAGAGAGCCCAGCCCGTGGCTGGTGCGGTGCAGAATGGAAGGCATTTGCCTCAGCGTATAATATGCATGGGGCAAAGCCTATACGGAAGCTGGTAAATAGAGCCCTGAGCTACCGAACTCCACTTGCCATCGACACCACGAAAATACTTTTATCCCATCGCTAAGCTTACCGACCAGATAAACCGTAAATGGATATACCGTTGAAAGTTGCGGTGCTGACGTCGACTTGAAGGGTTTTTTGTGAAAGCAAAAATTGTGTTCCCAATGTTTATATTTGGTCGGAATCTTAGGGACACAGTTTGGAGTGCGGCGAGCTGGGGAGAAAATGTGAACTAAATATAGATTGACACCGAGACATAGGTGAGCGTTATGTTTGCAATATATGAGGCCCCGCATCCGGTAGCGGCCGCTGAACTGTGCCAAGCTGAGTGATTCAGATTGCGGGAGCAACACTTAATTGAAGGGGATCCGATGCAGGACGGCTGGATATGGGCTCAGATTCGCAATCACGCGGAAGTCGCGATGCAGGATTTATCTTATATCGTAAAATATGCGCTCTCTCATTCGCGGGCAGATCTCGTAGTGAAGGCCGATGCTGTGATTGAGAACATGGAGCGTTGCAAGGAGTTGTTACTTAGCGAACAAGGAAACGGGATTCAAGATAAGGCAGAAAGTCAGGACCCTTCTCTGTCGTAGAGCTGAAGCTCACTATCAGGATACTTGAGATAATTATTGTTTGCTGCTATTACCGTCTTAGCATCGTTCAACCTTATTAGAACACTAGTCAAGGGTTCAAAATAAGGCGAAATCGAGAAGATGAGAGTCTCAGCTCCGGCCGTGAAATGCTGGGGCTGGTTGCGTTCTTGGGTAGGTTTCAGAAGCGGAACCGTAGGGGCGATTGTGGTACGCGAAAACTGAGGAAAGGAGGTTCTCATGGTACTGGAGAGATGGAGACCACCAGCGCTGAGACCATGGAGGCCTTGGAGGGAGATGGAGGAGATGGAGCGTCTTATGGAGGAGGCTATTGCTGGATGGCCCTTCCGCATAATGTGGAGGCGGTTCCCAGCGGAGGAGATGGCTTGGTCGCCCTCTGTGGAGATGTACGAGAAGGAAGACAGCTTCATCGTCCGAGCAGAGCTTCCTGGGGTAAAGAAAGAGGACGTTGACATCTCTATGACAGGTGACACTCTCACCATCAAAGGTGAGCGCAAAGCCTCAGAGGAAGTGAAGGGGGAGGAATACCACCGCTGTGAGCTTTGCTACGGTGCTTTCTCCCGCTCAATCTCCGTGCCTGCAGCTGTGGAAACGGGTAAGATCGAGGCCAACTACGCAGATGGGATATTAGAGGTACGCTTGCCGAAGGCCAAGGAAGCAGTACCTACCAAGATCCAAGTAAAGGCCAAATGAGCTCCAAATTGGCCTGAGGTTCCGCTTCGCCTGTTCGTCTTTGCTTCCTGTAAATGGTGCGCACTTGCGAAAAGTATGTCATTTGTGGGATGGCCACTGCCTCATGAAAAACGGGTAGCAGAGTGGAGCCAGAGACGGAGATTAGACAGTATGGCACCAAGATGGACGAAACACTTACGAGGCGTTTTGTGTGGTACACCTCAGTGTACCAGAGCAATCGGAACCGACTAGGGACTAGGACTGAACGAAGTGGCAGCTATTTATTCCAGGGATAATTCTTGAATATCCCGAACGGAGGCTTAAATGGAGGGTAACGAAGTACTGATCCTGATCGTAGGGATACTAAGTGTAGTGCTTGGTGGGTTTATCGTCTTAGTGCCAAGGATCTTGCCGTACCTTGTTGGCGGTTATTTCGTGGTATCCGGCGTTCTCTGGATTGCGAGAGCTTTTACTTAGAACGCGCTGGTATTTATCTGCGCAGGACGCTCTTCTGAGGTATCAAAGCGCGGAAAGGAGGGCAAGAGCGGGACATTAGAGGCGAGAAGGGCTATAATTATACCGTCAGGGGGCAGAGCTTTGGAATCTGAGGTGTCCGTTATTTCCAGAGGCTAAATGTCTGACTTCTGCAGAAGACGTACAGGAGAAAAGCATTGGACCTGATCGACAAACTCAAAAACAGATTCGAGAAATGCCACCGGGCGGCCAAGAAATACTACGAGCAAGGCGAAATTGCCAAAGCAAGAGTCGAGTATGCCAATTGCTCTCAATTATTAGGCTACCTTGCAGGGTTATCACCGCCACCGAGAAGAAAGGAACTGCTTGAGAGATCCAGGAAGTTCCGAGAGATTGCAGGGTCTCTCGGGAATGGCAACGGGCCGCAACCAGCAGAAAAGGCGGAGCAGGGCACAGCGCCAAAAACTGCTCAGGCGCGGAGCGAGGAAAGAGCTAAAAGTTTGATCCTCGCCGAGAAGCCAAAGGTGCGATTCGCTGACATCGCCGGTATGGCGGATGTCAAAGAGAACATCAAAGAGGCCATCATCTATCCCTTTATGTACCCCGAAGAGTACCAACACTTCGGGGTGAAGCCCGGCGGAGGCATTATACTCTATGGGCCCCCTGGCTGTGGCAAGACTATGCTTGCTGCTGCTACTGCTGCTGAGTGCGATGCAGCATTCATCAATCTAAAGACTAGCGATATCAAGGACAAGTATGTCGGTGAATCGGAGAAGAACATCAGAGAGGTGTTTGCTCTGGCGAGACAGCATCCAAAGGCAATACTGTTCTTCGACGAAATTGACTCCCTGGCAGGCGAACGCTCGGCCTCAATGGAGGGCCACGAACGGAGCCTGGTGAGCGAACTCCTTGCACAGATGGACGGATTGGAGTTCAAGGGTTCTCCTCCGGATTACCTCGTCCTTGCCGCAACCAACCGGCCCTGGGACGTAGATGTTGCGCTGAGAAGGCCGGGCAGATTTGACACCACTATTTTCATCCCACATCCGGACTTCAAGGCTCGGCGGAAGATATTAGAACTCAATCTAAAAGATAAACCTGTATCCAAGTCAGTAAGTCTTGAGCAGCTATCCAAGATGACCGAAGGCTATGCCTCAGCTGAGCTTTCTGACATATGCCAGAAAGCTGCCAAAATTCCGCTGAGGGAGAGAATCAGTGAAAAGAGACCACGGAGAGAACTTACCATGTCAGACTTCGAGCAGGTGGTGAGGAAAAAGAAACCGGTGCTGTCTTCTTGGTACGCCAAGGCGCTAAAAGAGCTCACCGGCACGGAGGAGGTTGAAATGTTCGGTGAATTGATACAGGCTGCCAAGGAGTACTTGGACCAGGCTCGAGGTTTCTGAGAGCTGCCTGAAAGAGCATGGACAGCATCTGCGCGCCCTTATTTCCGCCAGCTCAGCCGGTCTGTTCCTGATCACTGAGTATTGTACGTAACGCTTTATTATTGGGTTCACGGGTGATGGGGGTTCAGTGCCAGCTTGACTTGCCAAGATGATTGTGGTAATATCCGACGGAAGTAGAAACCGATTCAAGCTATCAGTAGGAAACCAGAAAGGAGGGGCGTATATGATTGTTGAATACCGGCGATTTCCTACCATATTGCGCCCCGGCAGGTTTCCGGCCAAGTAGTATTCTCTGACTGATTGAAATCTATTGGCCGTTCCACCGGGAACGGTCTTTTTCATACCTCTCCTGTATAAGGAGTAGAGCAAATAACTTGAAAATTGGCCGCGGGCGTGATACATGCGCGGCCTGTTCTTTTATCAGACTCAGTCCGCAGCAAGATTCTCAACAATCGCCTTATCTTAGCAAAAGGAGAAACACAATGACTGAGTATTCATTACAGTACCTGAGGGAATTAGGGTGGGATTCCTTTTTCCGGAAGCACTTTCAGTTGTGCAAGACTCCTGGCTCCGTGCCCGCTAGAGTTGTTTCTGAGCATAGGAACTCCTATCAGGTATATAGCCGGTATGGAGAACTATCTGCGAAAGTATCTGGCAAAATGCAACATCAGGTCGGGACAGGCGATAAGTATCCGGCTGTCGGTGACTGGGTAGTTGTCAAGCCACAGGCTGACAAGCAGGAGGGTGTGATTCATGCCATATTACCCAGGAAAAGCAAATTCTCCCGGAAAGTTGCGGGAGAAAGGACAGAAGAGCAGGTCGTCGCCGCTAATGTGGACACTGTCTTCATTGTCAGCGGACTGGATGGCGGCAGAAATTTCAACTTGCGAAGGATCGAGCGCTACCTCATCCTTGCCTGGAACAGTGGGGCTTCACCGGTAATTGTTCTCAATAAGATGGACTTGTGTGCGGATGTCGATGTTTACGTCCAGAATGTCGAGATTGTTGCTTCGGGTGTTCCCATCTACCCGGTCAGCGCTACGGAACGGATAGGACTGGATTCGCTGAGGGGATACCTGACCAGAGGAAAAACGGCCGCTTTTCTCGGCTCTTCCGGCGTTGGCAAGTCCGCTCTTATCAATGCCTTGCTAGGTATCGAAAAGCAGGAAATTGGGGAAGTTCGAGGGAGTGACCGGAGAGGCAGGCATACTACTACCAGGCGTGAGCTTATTCCTCTTCCCAGTGGCGGAGCAGTTATTGATACACCGGGTGTGAGGGAGATTCAGATGTGGGCCGATGAGGACGACCTCCGGAACGCCTTTAATGACATCGAGACACTTGCCAAGAAGTGCCGCTTTAACGACTGTCGGCACCACACCGAGCCAGGATGTGCCGTCAAAGCCGCCATCCAGCGAGGTGATTTAGATGCTGCTCGTTTGGAGAGTTACCAGAAACTGCAAGCGGAGCTTCGTCATTTAGCATCACAGGAGCAGCACAGTGTGCGTCTCGAGGAAAAGGCGAAGTGGAAAAAGATATCTCAATGGTCAAAAGAAATACGGAAGCGTATTTAGACCACTAAAAACGCCTGCGATAGTTCAGAATTACACAAGACGTCTCATTGTTGCTGACGACTTACACAAGGTGATCTTCAAGAGAGCACTTAGTCTGCCTTAGCTGTTAATTCATCGATAATCCGGTAAATTGCCTCACGTATTTCCTTAATCTCCTCTGTGTCAGCACCCCGTACAATTACTTCCACCGCATGATTTCCTATGTGTGTATAGGGCAGCACGGCGCTAGCACCGACAGGTTCGAGAGGCGTAAATTCAACCCGAATGTCGATCCCGTCTTTCTCCGGATAAATGGGAATCTCCCTATAAATAGGCCCCCTCTTTCTCTTGATTCCTTTCTTGATTTCTTCTTCTCTTGCCTTTTCCAATTCCTTATACTGGGGATTGGGCATCCACTGCACGTTATTGCTATAGTGAATGGACGAACTAAAAATGACTTTGTCGGGGTCGAAGTTATCAAGATGGGGGAATCTCCCTTTTAAACTCTCCAGTTTGCTTGCGATAAAGCCAAGGATTCGATTTAATTCCGCTTCACTTTCCAGTGCCACGGCGAAAATACCTCCCTTTGTATATATTATATAGCTATAACCTAAGTTTTATGACGAAGGCGATCTTCACGAGGGCAATTGGTTTGCTTTTTGGCACCCGGCGCCTTGGTCTTGCCCCTAACAACTTTCATAGTCTATGTGACAGAGGAAGTGTCAATTTGTCGATGCAGACCTTAATCATGTAGACAGCCCCAGCTCTTGTGCAATTACCTCCAAGTTGTAACCTTCCTTCTAGAAGGGAATAGTACCCCGTTTGTAGTAGATTTCGTTTTCCCCGCTGCGGTCGTCGTTGAACACGACGTGTATGTATGAGTCCGTCACCATGATCGGGTGGGCCCCCATATAAATGGGTACAGTGCAGTCAGAGAGCCTTGTTTCCACTCTCCAGCTATTGCCCCCGTCGGAAGAGAACGTATAGTAGAGAGCCGTGGTCCCATCTCGGTCGTCAGCCCATAGGAGGTGAATGAGGTGGTTGCTCACTGCCAGCACAGGCCAAAGCGACTGCCCCGAGTTATTTGTCAGCCTTGTGTCGGCGGACCAGGTCTGACCGCCATCCGTGCTCTTCTTGAAGTAGACTTCATAGTTGCCATCCCGATTGTCCCGCCACACTAAGTAGAGGTTGTCGTCCTGCACCACGAGCTTGGGATGCTCGGATTCACCGGGGTCGTTCGTCAGCCTTGCATCCGACGTCCAGCTATTTCCGCCATCCGTGCTGCGTTTATAGTAGATCTCGGCGTTCCCATCGCGATTGTCACGCCAGACCAAGTGGATGGTTTGCCCGTTGATAGCAGGGAAGGGAAACTCGGCCGTGATCCCATCTGGAGTCAGAAGGATATCCGCGCTCCAATTAGCGCCGGCGTCCACCGAGCGCTTATAGTAGATTTTAAAAGTGCCTGAGCGATTGTCCCGCCAGAAGAGATGCAAAGTATCCCCGTTCACCACGGGGAATGGGCATCCCGACAAACCGGGGTCATTGGTAAGCCTGGTCTCAGGGCCCCAGGAAACGCCTCCGTCAGTACTCTGGACAAAGTATTCCTCATAGTTCCCATGCCGATCATCCCGCCAGAACAAGTAAACTGCATCCCCATTCACGGCAAAATCGGCACGTATAGAGAACGCGGGGTCGTTGGAAATCCTCGTATCTGAAGCCTGCCAAGTTGTTCCATTGTCAGCACTACGATTGTAGTAGATTTCGCGGTTGCCACCCCCATCTCGCTGGTCAACCCAAGCAAGATGTATAGTGCTCCCGCTGACACCTAGCGTAGGATATATTGATTCAGCGCCCGTGGCCGTTATTTGGACGTCGCTCTCCCAGGTAACCGAACAGGCACAATTCCACTGCTCCGCAGTCACGCTGGCGCTAAAGCTCAGCTGAGCGAGCTGATCCACACTGTTGTCCAGGTGCACGTTTATTGTCACCGTAACAGAGTCGCAGTAGTGGAGCTGCATTCCAGTGACATCTGGTGTCGCAGTAACTGTGACTCCGGCAGGCACGCCGCTGAATACTATGCCCGTCAGATGCACCGGTACGCTCCCGACGCAATGGATCTCAGCCACCACCGTGTAGTTGACGCACGGGTAGGCGTTGTTCACGATGATTACGAGCTCCTTACCAACTATGTCGGCACATACCGAACTGATATCCTTGCCAGTAGGCTCGTCATCGCCCGCATACTCGATGCTCCACTCTAAGCCGACGTTACCGGTGTCCACAGTGCCGTTGATGGTCAAGGTGTCAGACCATAGGGCATAGCCAACACCGAGCGCGCTCAGAGCAATTGCCAGCAC
Source organism: Dehalococcoidia bacterium (assembly GCA_034414595.1). Lineage (GTDB taxonomy): Bacteria > Chloroflexota > Dehalococcoidia > SZUA-161 > JAUWZY01 > DAOULY01. The sequence continues at coordinate 432,302 of DAOULY010000021.1, read as the reverse complement.
TAGGCAGACCCCCAGTATCTTCTTCATCTCGAAATCAATTCCTTCTCGTTTTCAAGATTGCCTAGCTTCTATTATATAACTAATTCGAGCTTAGCAGAGAGAGGTGAAATTACGGTGAAAATTTGTGAACAAACGGTGAACAACAAATGGAGAATCAGCGAAAAAAGGCACCTAATGCTGCTTTGCAAACAGGCGATGGACTCCACCAGAGGAGAGCGGAACGCATACCGTCAGGCCATACATAGCAGTTATTTAATAGATTTAGGCGCTTGGCCAATGTATCGCTAATGAGTGTGTCATAGTTAGTAGATGACTGGAGACGAAGATGGCGTTTGGCTCTGGCAAAGGCTTCTTCAAAGGTATTATCTGCCCAGCGGTAAATATCACTCTCCACCAGCACGTTGGCGTAAATACCCATCGAATAAAGAGCGTTATAGGCTATGATGGCATTGGGGCTGTCATGACGCTGCCCATAAATAGAGAGTGATAATTCACCAATAATGCCATCAGAGGGCGGCAAACGTATAGCTAAGTAACAAGTCCTGGTGGTATATCGCTCTATCTTGTGGACAAAGGAAGCTAGGTCAGGGCTGGAATACATCGCGTGAGCACAAACGATTACGTCGTGTGGTTTGACAATAGCGTCTTCCCAGGAAGATTGTGTTATCTGTATGTTATTTAGCTTTGCAGCAGCAATATTTTCGCGCAGAATATCTAGCATGGCATTAGATGGTTCAACGGCAGTAACAGTTTTAGCTATCTTGGCTAGAGGGATAGTCCAGCGCCCATTACCCGCACCTACGTCGAGAACCGTAGTCTCGCTATCAATTCTTTTTAGAACAAAGTCAAGAAGTTTATCAGGTCTTGCATTCCTTCTGCGTGCGTGAGCTTTATACCTGCTTACCAGTTCGCTATTAGGGGCAGGGGAACCGGCCAGGATAAGTTCGCGCCATAACTTAAGCCAATCAGTCTCTGTCAAGAATAATCAATTCCCCACAGATACTTTCCGTCATCATAAGAGGTCTTAGCTGGAGAGATTATAACATGCTTTGAGCCACCCTTAAAGCCGTTGATTGACTTGCCTCGTATGGCTGACAAGACGACGGAAATGCTTCGTCGCAGCTTGGACGCCTTTGTCCAGCACGATGCCGCGGCTGCCAGGCAGATTGCTGCTGAAGATGATGAAGTGGACAACCTTTACGATCAGGTCTTCAGGGAGTTGCTCACCTTCATGTCGGAAGCCCCCGAGACTATTACCCGGGCAACTCGCCTTATCTGGGTGGCCCACAACCTGGAACGTAGTGCTGACCGTATAACCAATATCTGTGAGCGAGTAGTGTTCATGGTCACCGGCAAGATGGAAGAAATCGGTGCTTCGAAGTATTAGATGGGTGGTGCGAAGCTATTTGCAAAGCCTATGAGCGTGAGACAGGCAAGAGGTGCCCAGATAACATTTAGCCACAATGTAAAAAATTGGCTTCGCCCAGTTAGGTAGCCAGTTTGCTCCTCTTAACCTGATGGACTCTGGCAGGTACCAAAGCTAACGATAGGGCAGTCTGGTTTCCATAGTTGCCTAACTGTGGCCTTTTTCGTAAAATGTGACACATTAGCTGCTGGTGAGCATAGAGGTAATCTGTGAAGGGAAAAGGAGGAGAACAACATGAGCGAAGATGCCACTACTCAGGGTAGCCTTTTTCGGCAGTCCGTAGGTAAGCTTGACACGGTCTGTGATAAGCTTGGCTTCGATGAGGGATGGCGTGCCCGACTCAGCAACTGCGAGCGGGAGCTCACAGTCAATTTCCCAGTCAAGATGGATAATGGGGCAGTCAAGGTCTTCTCTGGCTACAGGGTTCACCATAATGATACTCGTGGTCCAGTCAAAGGAGGAATCCGCTATCACCCCGATGTGAACCTTGACGAGGTCAGGGCTTTGGCGCTGTGGATGACCATCAAGACGGCCGTGGTTGATATACCCTATGGAGGAGCTAAGGGTGGGGTCGCCTGCAACCCCAAGACGATGTCGCCCAGTGAGCTGGAGCGGCTAACCCGGCGCTATGCCTCCGAGATCTCGATTCTGATTGGGCCTACAAGCGACATACCAGCCCCAGATGTTGGCACCAATGCTCAAATAATGGCCTGGATCATGGATACTTACAGCATGCACAAGGGCTATTCTGTGCCTGGAGTGGTCACTGGCAAGCCTCTGGAAATTGGTGGCAGCACTGGCAGAAGCGGGGCCACAGGTCGGGGCTGTATTATTTGTGCCCAGCATGCGGCTACGCATTTAGGGATTGCATTTGATAGGGCTTCGGTGGTGGTGCAAGGCTTTGGCAACGTGGGTAGCTTTGCGGCGCTTTTGTCCGCCAAGTCTGGCTGTCGGGTGGTAGCAGTGAGTGATTCCCAGGGCGGCGTCTACAACGAGAAGGGGCTGAACGTAGAGGAGTTGTTGCAGCACAAGCGAGAGTCTGGCTCAGTTATTGATTTTCGACATGCTGATAACATAACCAACGCCGAACTCTGGGAAGTGCCATGCGACATTCTGATGCCGGCTGCATTGGAACACCAAATTGACGAGGGTAACGCCCCAAAGATAAAGGCCAGAATAGTGGTGGAGGGGGCCAATGGCCCGACCACGGCTGAAGCTGATAAGATACTTCAAGAAAGAGACATCTTTGTCGTCCCCGATGTCTTGGCAAACACCGGGGGAGTCGTCGTTTCCTATTTTGAGTGGGTACAGGATACCCAGGCTTATTTCTGGGAGGAGGACGAGGTAAACAGGGCCTTGGAGAAGAGGCTGGTCAAAAGCTTTAGGGAAGTGTTGTCCTTCAGCGAAGAGAAAAAGGTGGACATGAGAACTTCAGCCCATATGCTCGCCTTAGACCGACTCGCCCGGGCCATGGCAGTAAGAGGTATCTATCCCTAAGCCTGCCACGGTATGCAGGGTGTAACATAATTTGATGGTTATCCGGTTGAAATCAGTTCGTAGCCACGAGGCACAGCGTAACAGCCCAAAGCAATTCATCGATTTGTTGCCGGAGAAACTACTCTTCACCCTTTGTATAGCCCAGGATTTGATGTTAGAATTCTTTATGGTAGCTGATGGGTCAAATAATGAGAGCAAAGGCCACCTCGAAAGTTCTACCTATTGATACCATCATGGTGGAGCTGGAGGGATTCGAACCTACTCCACCCTATTCCACGAAAGCAATATGTACTTTGAGGGTTTGCAGGGGCTTACTAAGACTGCTCTTCTTCGGTGGGCTCTTCCTGTGAGATAGTCAAGCGTGGACCCTCCGTGGTATCGACACAATCTATGGTGGTCCCAGCCAGAGTCGGGCTCAACTCCGGACCAACAAGCAGTATCGTGGTGCCCTCGCTTTCCACCACCTCATCTTCTTCCCTCTCGGTGTCGAGCATGAGAGAGAGACCGTCAGCTCCTGGTGTGAGCCTCAATAGTTGCTCTGGGTCGGTAGCATGTGTGGTTAAGATCTCCCTTAGCTCTTGCGCCGCACGCTCTGTTACAGCTACCATTTCGCCTCCTATCGCTGGAATCCGCCACTCAACTTGCAGCGCAAAAGCTGAACTCAAACACTACAAGAAAAGCTGGTGGAGCTGGAGGGATTCGAACCCTCGACCTCTTGCATGCCATGCAAGCGCTCTCCCAACTGAGCCACAGCCCCAAACACGGCCTTTATCTTAGCAAAAAGCGTTCTCCAGTGCAAGGTGACGTGATTTCACACAAAATGCTTGCCTTTTCCAGCAGAGCCATAGTATAATCGGGTATTGGGAAGCAAGATGCGGGTGGCTCTCACCAGTTTCACTCCTGAGCCTGAGCGCACCATCGCCGCAGCAGCTAAGCTTTCCACTTCTCATTTGAGCGCCGCAGAGATCAAAGAGAAACTGACCTCGGAGCAGGTCGACAAACTCCTCAGCCATCTTATCTTGGCAGGGCATCTGTCTCCATTTGAGCACGCCAGTTTCACATTCGTAATCGATGGCATCTCCCGCGCTTGTAGCCATCAACTGGTCCGTCACCGCCTTGCCAGCTATACTCAGCAGAGTCAAAGGTATGTCTCTCTGAAAAAGCTGGAGTATGTCACTCCGCCGATCGTCTCGGCGAAGCCAGTCTTCAAGGCCAAATACCATGAGATGGTGCAACAAGCGCATAAGCTCTATGCCGAGATGTTGGATGCTGGCATCCCCGCTGAGGACGCTCGCTATGTACTCCCCAGCGCCATTGAGACTAAGATTGTGATGACTATGAACGCCCGGGAGCTTATGCACGCCTGTGGCTTGAGGCTTTGCCTCAAGGCGCAGTGGGAGATCGTGGACCTGTTCCAGAGGATCAAGGAGGAGGTGCAGAAGGTGGCACCGCGCCTTGCTGCCGAGCTCCAGCCCAAGTGCTTTGCCCTCGGCTACTGCAATGAGAGAGAGAGCTGCGGGATATTTCCCACATTGAAAGAGATGAAGTGCGGTGTTTCCACTCCGGCAGAGTAGTAGAGCCTATTCCGAGTCTAAGATAGGAGGTTGAAAATGGCAGCGAAGATAATCTCGGGGACGGAGATAGCGGCTGAGATTCGGGAGGAGTTGAAGGAGAAGGTAAAGGAACTAAAGACGAAGGGCGTAACTCCCGGCGTGGTCTTTGTGCGTGTGGGCGAGGACCCGGCTTCGGTATCTTATGTCACCGCCAAGAGCAAGACCAGCGAGGAACTGGGCATTCACTCTGAGACCATTGTCTATCCTGAGAATGCCTCGGAGAGCGAGGTCCTGGCCAAGATAGAAGAGCTAAATAAGGACCCCAATGTCCACGGCATCTTAGTGCAGCTTCCCCTGCCCAAGCACATCGATGCCGACAAGGTACTGGTGGCCATCAATCCGGAGAAGGATGTTGATGGCTTTCACCCAATCAATGTGGGCAAGCTCTTGATTGGGAATCCCTACTTCATGCCCTGCACACCTCATGGCGTGCAGCAGATGCTGGTTCGCAGCGGCTACGATCCCGCGGGCAAGCATGTGGTCATCTGTGGCCGCAGCAACATCGTGGGCAAGCCTGTAATGGCTATCCTGATGCAGAAGAAGAGCGGGGCCAACGCAACAGTGACGATGGTGCATACCGGTACTAAGGACATGCCATCGATTACCAGAACTGCTGATATTCTAATCGCTGCTATGGGCAGCCCTAAGGCCATAACTGCGGATATGGTCAGAGAGGGCGCAGTGGTCATCGATGTCGGCGTCAACAGGGTACCTGATGCCACCAAAAAGAGCGGCTTTCGCCTGGTTGGAGATACCGATTTCGATGCCATCAAGGAAAAGGCCGAGGCCATCAGCCCGGTCCCCGGTGGCGTGGGGCCAATGACGATTACCATGCTCATGGTCAACACGTTCAGGGCTGCCGAGGTTCAGTCCGGCCTAGCAAAATAAAGCAAAATAAAGGAGGTGGTTACATGGCATACGATGCCACAAAAATGAAAGACTGGCAGATCTCAGAAGCCGCTGAGGCGAACATGCCGACTCCCGACGAGTGGCGGGAAAAACTGAACTTGCAAAAGGATGAGATCATCCCCTTCGGGCGACTGTGCCGACTCGATTTCATGAAGATCATTGAGCGCCTCAAGGACAAGCCGGACGGCAAGTACATCGAGGTAACCGCCATCACCCCTACGCCGCTGGGTGAAGGTAAGAGCACGACCACGTGCGGTCTGTTGGAGGGCATGGGCAAGCGGGGCTGGAACGTGGGCGGGTGTATCCGCCAGCCATCGGGCGGCCCCACCATGAACATCAAGGGCACCGCTGCTGGCGGCGGCAATGCCCTGCTCATCCCGCTGACTGAGTTCTCCATGGGTCTTACCGGCGACATCAACGACATCACCAATGCTCACAATCTGGCGATGGTGGCGCTCACCTCAAGGATGCAGCACGAGCGCAATTACAATGACGAGCAACTGGCCCGGCTCACTAGGATGCGACGCCTGGACATCGACCCCACCAGGGTGGAGATGGGCTGGATTATGGATTTCTGCGCCCAGAGCCTACGTAATATCATCATCGGCCTCGGCGGCCGCATGGATGGCTTCATGATGGCGTCCAAGTTCGGCATCACCGTGAGCTCGGAGCTCATGGCCACCCTGTCCATTGTCCGGGACCTAGCAGACCTGCGCCAGAGGCTGGATAACATCACCGTGGCCTTCGACAAGAGGGGCAATCCTGTCACCACGGGCGACCTCGAGGTAGGAGGCGCTATGACCGCCTGGATGCGCAATACCATCAACCCTACCTTGTGCTCCACGGTGGAGTATCAGCCCCTGATGGTGCATGCAGGCCCATTTGCCAACATCGCTGTGGGGCAGTCCTCCATCATCGGCGACCGCGTTGCCCTGAAGCTGTTTGACTATCATGTAACCGAGAGCGGATTCGCAGCGGACATCGGCTTCGAAAAGTTCTGGAATGTCAAGTGCCGCTTGAGCGGTCTCAAGCCGCATGTCTCGGTGCTCACCACCACCATCCGGGCGCTGAAGATGCATGGCGGCGGGCCCAAGGTGGTGGCCGGCATACCACTGCCTGAAGAATATACCAAGGAGAACCTGGAGCTGCTGGAAAAGGGCTTGCCCAACATGGTGCACCACATCAACACCATCAGAACCTCAGGCATTAACCCGGTGGTGTGCGTCAATTGCTTCCACACCGACACTAAAGATGAGATTGCAATGGTGCGCAAGGCGGCCGAGGCGGCCGGGGCGCGCTGCGCTGTCTCTACCCACTGGGCTGATGGTGGCGACGGCGCTCTGGAGCTGGCCGATGTGGTCAAGGAAGCCTGCGAAGAGGAAAACGAGTTCAAGTTCTTGTATCCTCTGGAGATGAAGCTGCGGGAGCGGGTGAACAACATCGCCAAAGTGGTCTACGGTGCCGATGGCGTGGCCTGGACCCCTGAGGCCGAGGCTAAAGCCAAGATGCTTGAGGGCGACTCCAAGTACGATGATTATACCACTATGATGGTGAAGACCCACCTGAGCCTGACCCACGAGCCGGCGCTGAAGGGAGTCCCCAAGGGATGGACTCTGCCTATACGCGACGTGTTAATTTACTCCGGGGCCAAGTTCCTCTGCCCATGTGCCGGGGCCATCAGCCTGATGCCGGGGACCAGCTCCGATCCGGCCTTCAGGGGGATAGATGTAGATGTGAATACCGGTAAAGTACAGGGGCTGTTCTAAGACAGCGGTCTGGTCGCTTTTTGAGGGCGGCGCCATTGGCGCCGCCCTCTCATTTTGGGCGGTATAGCCGTGTTGACTCGATGTCGCTGAGGAATTATAATGGATATTGCTTCCTGGTGGCTGGAGCGGGGTGGTCCCACCCGTTCTCATCCCGAACACGGAAGTTAAGCACCCCAGCGCAGACGATACTGGGGGGGCAGCCCCTTGGGAAAATATGCCGCTGCCAGGAAGCAATGTTAAAAAGCAATACGGCTGTAATCGTTTTGACCTCTTGGCCTTGATGATGTATAATAGAAGACGCTCAGAGCCAACAGAGGAAAAACATGGCCAATCGGTTTGATAAGTTCACCGAGCGAGCCCGAAAGGTATTGGGACTTGCCCAGGAGGAAGCCCAGCGGTTCAATCATAATTATATTGGCCCTGAGCACATACTACTGGGCTTGATTCGTGAAGGAAACGGGGTTGGCGTCCGAGTTCTATTCAATCTCGGTGTTGACCTGAATCGGATTCGGGCTGCCATTGAGTTCATCATGGGCCGTGGCGAAGCGCCCAGCCATGGTGAGGTTGGGCTCACCGCCAGAGCGAAGAAAGTGATAGAACTGGCGGTGGATGAAGCCCGGAGCTATAGTCATAACTATATCGGCACCGAACATCTGCTCATCGCGCTGCTGCGCGAGGGTGAGGGTATAGCTGCTGGTGTCTTGGCCAGCCTTGGTATAAGCTTGGAGAAGGTGCGAGCTGAGACCACCAAGGTCCTGAGCCAAAGCGCGTCTCATGGTCGCTCCGGGGAGCGCGCTCCCAGCCGAACTCCTACCTTGGATCAGATGGGGGTGGATCTGACCGCAGCTGCCGCGGCGGGGAAGCTGGACCCTGTTATCGGTCGTAATCGCGAGATCGAGCGAGTGGTTCAGATCTTGAGTCGGCGGACTAAGAACAATCCTGTCCTTATTGGCGAGCCCGGAGTGGGCAAGACAGCCATAGCTGAGGCCATTGCCCATCGCATTGCTGCAGGTGAGGTGCCTGAGAGATTGCGTGGTAAGAGGCTGATAACATTAGACGTTGGTGCGTTGGTCGCAGGGACCAAATATCGCGGTGAATTTGAGGAGCGGCTGAAGAAGGTATTGGAGGAGATAAAGGCCTCGGGCAATTGCATGCTCTTTGTTGATGAGCTTCAGACTATCGTCGGCGCCGGTGCTGCTGAGGGTGCTGTTGATGCCTCCAACATCCTGAAACCCCATCTGGCTCGCGGGGAGCTACAATGCATCGGGGCCACCACAGCTGATGAATATCGTAAGCACATTGAGAAGGACCCGGCCTTGGAGCGTCGCTTTCAGCCGATCTTGGTCGAGGAACCAACGGTGGAGCAGACCATTGAAATCCTGCGGGGGGTCAATAGCCGCTATGAGGATCACCATCAGGTGGTCATAAGCGACGAGGCGCTGAAGACTGCGGCATCATTGGCAGCTCGCTACATACCGGACCGCTTCCTGCCCGACAAGGCCATCGACCTCATAGACGAGGCCGCCTCTCGGGTTCGCATCCAGCACTGCACTGTTCCTGTGTCACTTTCCGAAGCAGAGAGATGCTTGGATATGGTGCGCCAGGAGAAGGAACAGGCGATCGCAGAGCAGCAGTATGAATATGCTGGGGAGCTCAGGGAGCGGGAGTTGACTCTGGCGGAGAAGCTGGAAAAGACGCGTGCTGAGTGGCAGCAGGAACAGGGGGACTGGAAGCCCACTGTTACTGAGGAGGACATTTCCACAGTGGTCAGCATGTGGACCGGGATTCCGGTGACCCAACTGAGCACCGATGAGACCAGTCGGCTGCTGAATATGGAGGAGGTCATACATAAGCGCATTGTGGGCCAGGATGAGGCCATTGTATTGGTCTCCAAAGCGGTGAGACGGGCTCGAGCTGGGCTTAAGGACCCCAGACGCCCCATTGGCGTTTTCATCTTTATGGGTCCCACCGGGGTGGGCAAGACGGAATTGGTTCGGGCCTTGGCTGAGTTTATGTTCGGCTCTGAGGAGGCCATGATCCGGCTCGACATGTCTGAGTTCATGGAGAGACACACCGTGGCTCGTCTGGTTGGTGCCCCTCCCGGATATGTGGGCTATGAGGAGGGAGGGCAACTAACGGAGTCAGTGCGGCGCAAGTCCTATACTGCCATCCTGCTCGATGAGATCGAGAAAGCACACCCCGATGTGTTCAATATCCTGCTCCAAATCTTCGATGATGGACACCTCACCGATGCCAAGGGGCGTCGTGTTGACTTCCGCAACACCATTATTGTCATGACCAGCAATATCGGTGCCGAGCTCATCCGGAAGGAAAGTACCATCGGCTTTATCAGCCGCAGCGATGAGACCAAAGCGGCCCAGGTCTCCTACGAGAGGATGAAGGAAAGGCTCCTTGAGGAGCTCAAGAAGACCTTCAGGCCTGAGTTCCTCAATCGCATCGACGGAGTGGTGGTGTTCCATGCCCTAACCAGAGAACATATCCGCCAGATTGTGGACCTCATGCTGTCTCAAGTAAGAGGCCAGCTCGCTGAGAAGTTCATTGGTCTCGATGTCACCGATGCTGCCAAGGACCTGTTAGGGGACAAGGGCTTCGACCCGACATTCGGCGCTCGGCCCTTAAGGCGGGTGATTCAGAACGTGGTGGAGGACCCCCTCTCGGAGGCTATTCTCCAGGGTCAGTTCCAGGCCGGAGACACTGTGCTTATTGATTGCGAGGGTGAGGAGATTGTGCTCCGCTCCGGTGCCCTGGCCGGCTCATCATCGTGAGTGCAGTTCGATTTTGCTTGGTAAGGGAAGCCGAGGGCTTCCTTTTTTGCTATTGGCACTAAAACCGGGATTGCGGTGGTGACTAGGGCGAGGACTGTTTTCGTCTGCCAGAATTGTGGCAATGAAAGCCTCAAGTGGCTGGGGCGCTGCCCGGTTTGCAATGAGTGGAATAGCTATGTAGAAAAGGTACTGGGCCCCGCCAGCACCAGGCCCCAGGCAACAGCCCAGGAGCTATCTCAAGTCTCTACAGAGCAGCTGCCCCGTTTAGTGCTCCCCTTCTCTGAGTTCAATCGTGTTCTGGGTGGAGGCATCGTCCCCGGCTCCCTGGTCCTCATCGGGGGCGACCCTGGCATCGGCAAATCAACCCTGCTCCTCCAAGCGGCCGGCGCAGTCGCAGCTAAGAATAGGGGGGTGCTTTATGTCTCCGGAGAGGAATCGGTAAATCAGATCAGGCTCAGGGCTGAGCGCTTAGGACTGCTCGGGGAGGGGCTTTATCTCCTGCCCGAGACTGCTGTGGAGAACATCCTGGGGTCGGCTGAGGAGATAGCGCCGCAGCTGATGGTCATCGACTCCATTCAGACGGTGTACCGTGAGGGGTTGCCATCGGGTGCGGGCAGCGTGGGCCAGGTGCGGGAATGCACCCTGAGGTTGATGCAATGGGCCAAATCGAGCGGGACCCCGGTGCTCCTGGTCGGGCACGTGACCAAGGACGGGACCATCGCCGGGCCCCATGTCCTGGAGCACATTGTCGATGTCGTCCTCTATTTAGAGGGCGAGCGCTTTAGCTCCTACCGGCTGCTCCGCGGTGTCAAGAACCGCTTCGGCTCGATCAACGAGGTAGGTATCTTCGAGATGAGAGAGCAGGGCTTGGTCGAGGTTCCCAATCCCTCGGAGGCTTTTCTGTCGCAGCGGGCCGAAGGGGCCATCGGCTCGGTCATTGTCCCCACCCTGGAGGGCACCAGGCCGCTGCTGGTGGAGATTCAAGCCCTGACCAGCCCCTCCAGCTTTGGCCTGCCCCGGCGCACCGCCAACGGTGTCGATTACAACCGACTCCTGCTGCTCTGCGCGGTGCTAACCAGGCGGGCTGGGGTCTCTCTGTCCAATCAGGATGTCATTGTCAATGTTGTGGGCGGGCTCAAGATCAGCGAGCCAGCGGCAGACCTGGGCATTGCCCTGGCTATCGGCTCCAGTTTTCGCGGCGTCAGGGTGAATCAGAATATGGTGGCCCTCGGTGAGGTGGGGTTGAGTGGGGAACTGAGGCCGGTATCTCAACTGGAGAGGCGCTTGGCTGAGGCAGCAAAGCTCGGCTTCAAGTCCTGCCTGCTCCCAGCGACGGGCAAAGCTGGCCTATCCTCTCTGCCTCAAATTGAAATCATCGCTGCGGACTCGCTGTCACAGGCGCTAAAGCGCGCTTTAGCTTAGCCTGCGTCCCTTTTTAAACCCGCAAATGTTGCCGTAGCTCTTTGCCGATGCTACAATGAGGAGCGATAATGTCAGTTCGGGAACATTTCCGCGGTTGTCTTATCGGGCTTGCTGTCGGCGATTCCCTGGGAGCCCCGGTGGAGGGGATGAACCGAACGGCGATCAAGAGCAAGTATGTCCAGGTCACCGAGATGCTCGGTGGCGGCTGGCTCGGACTCGCTCCCGGCGAATATACCGATGACACAGCTATGATGCTTTGCCTCGCCAAGAGCATCGTGGAGCGGGGCCAATTTGACACTCAAAACGTAGCTTCCCATTTCCTGGGCTGGTTCCGTGCTGGACCGGTGGGCATCGGGCGCACCACCTGGCTGGCACTCAATGAGCTGGATCACGGAGCTTCCTGGCAGGAGGCGGGGAAGAGGGCACACGAGATGCTGAACGGGCTTTCGGCGGGGAACGGTAGCATCATGAGGTGTGCCCCTTTGGGCCTGCTTCATTGCCGAGACCGGGAGGCTTTGATCAAAGATAGCATTGAGAGTTCACTGATTACTCATTATGACCCTGAGGCGTGTTGGGGAGCGGTTGCGGTCAATCTCGCCGTGGCGCAGTTGCTGAACGGGGAGAGAGAAGACCTTATTGCCCGACTTTCGGCTGAGATCGAGCAGCCCAGGGTCAAGGAGGCGTTGGCCCGTGTCTCAGTGCTGGGCCTTGACCAGCTTCGGACTTCGGCTTATGTTCTCGATACCCTGCAAGCTGCTCTGTGGTGCTTCCTCAACACTGGCTCTCTTGAGCAGGCAGTCATTGCCGCGGTCAACCTCGGGGGAGATGCTGATACTACTGGTGCTGTGACTGGGGCGCTGGCTGGAGCTTACTGGGGGCTTCCTCAGATACCGCAGAGGTGGCTTGAGCCGTTGAAGGATAGAAATGAGATAATTCGGCTTGCCGATGAAATACATGAGCTGGCGCATGCCGATCAGACCAAATCAGAAGCGGAGGTTACTGGCAGTGGCAGATAAAGTAGTTTTGGCTTATAGCGGCGGGCTTGATACCTCGGTGGCGATTAAATGGATTGGGGATAGATACCAGATGGATGTCATCGCCCTGGCTGTGGATGTGGGCATGGCCAAGGATCTGGATGCCGCCAAGGACAGGGCCATCGCCGCCGGTGCCGTAAAGTCCATAGTGCTCGATGCCAGGGAGGACTTCGTCACCCAGTTCGTTTTCCCGGCGCTCAAGGCGGATGCCATCTATGAAGGGCAGTATCCTCTGGCTACGGCCCTGGGCCGGCCTCTCATCGCCAAGCTGCTGGTGGATGTCGCCCATCAGGAGGGAGCTTCAGCAATAGCCCACGGCTGCACTGGAAAGGGCAACGACCAGGTCCGGTTCGATGTCAGCGTTGCCGCTCTGGACCCGGCGCTCAAGATAATCGCCCCGGCGCGGGAATGGGGCCTGACCCGGGAGGAGGAGATCGCCTATGCCCAGCGCCATAACCTGCCGATAACGGTGACCTCGGAGAGCCCTTATTCTACCGATGATAACCTCTGGGGCCGCAGCATTGAGTGTGGCGTCTTGGAAGACCCCTGGGTCGAGCCCCCTGAGGATGCCTTCACCTGGACCAGGGCGCCGGGTGAGGCTCCTGATAGCCCTGACTACATCGAGATCGGCTTTGAGAAAGGGATTCCCATCAGCCTCAATGGGAGGGAGACTAACGGGGTCGAACTCATCACTGAGCTTAACGACATTGCTGGCGGTCACGGCGTCGGTCGCATCGATCATGTGGAAAACCGCCTCGTGGGCATAAAGTCGAGGGAGGTCTATGAAGCACCGGCGGCCACTGCGCTGTTGAAGGCGCACCGGGCCCTGGAGGACCTGACCCTCTCCCGAGACCAGCTTCGGTTCAAGGAGAGGGTGGCCCAAGAGTATGCCGACCTCATCTACAACGGGCTCTGGTTCGGCGCCCTGCGCCAGGACCTCGCCGCATATGTGGAGAGCACGCAGCGGTTTGTCACAGGCGCCGTTCGGCTCAAGCTGCACAAGGGGAACTGCACCGTAGTGGGGCGCAAATCGCCGCATTCGCTTTACAGCTTGGGCCTGGCCACCTATGATAAGGGCGATATCTTTGACCAGAGCGCCTCGCCGGGCTTCATCCACATCTGGGGTCTGCCGGTAAGGACTCAAGCCCAGGTGCAGAGGCCAGCGGAGAGCCCGTAGATATGGGAAGAAGGTATAGAGGGGGCTTTCGAAAAAGGAGGTTTAGCCAGTGATAAAGTACTGGGAAGATTACGAAGTCGGGGCTAAGTTCAAAAGCCCAGGACGGACGCTGGGCGAGGGCATGATTGACATCTTTATCGGTCTCACCGGTGCTACTCTTTCCTTCTTTCGCGATCAGGAGTTCGCCAAAAAGACGATGTGGAAAGCCCGGGTGGTGCCTGGGCCCGTGACCGTGTTACTGATGTTCGGCCTGGAGCACGATGCCGAGCTCTGGCACGACGAGAGCATGCTGGGCCTGCTCGGCATCGACAAGGTGAAGTTCAAGATGCCGGTCAGGGCTGGAGACACCATAACCAACGAGACCGAGATCGTGGGCAAGAAGGAAACGAAGTCGCCGGAGCAGGGGATAATCTTTCATCACGATGTCTGTCGAAACCAGAACGGCGAAGAGGTAGTCGAGTTCGAGGGGATCCATTTGATCAAACGCAGGACCTGAGGAGTTGGAACGTGCCCAAATACTGGGAGGACTACAATATTGGGGAGAAGTTTGAGGGCCCGGGGCGCACCATCTCGGAGGCCACTATAGAAACCATGGCGGCACTCAGTGGCCATACCATGTTCCTGTTCTGGGATGAGGAGCGGTGCAGGGATACTGTATTCGGTGGCCGCATCGCGCCGGGGCTAATGACCGTGCTGGTGATGGATGGCCTGGAGGAGCAAAGCGGGGTCTGGGATGAGGAGACCGTGATTGCGCTGGCTGGGATAGATGGGGCCAGGATCAAGGCCCCGCTGCGAGCTGGCGATACCATCAGGACTGAGACCGAGATCGTTGATAAAAAGGAGACCAAGAACCCGGAGCGGGGGCTAATCTTCCACAAGAATGTGTGCCGAAATCAACGAGGTGAGGAGGTCGCCGAGTACCAGGGCACCCACTTCGTCAAGCGAAGAAGGTGAAGCAGTTGCGCAAGCGTTTCCAAAAAGAGACTGACAAGAAGGCGGAGGCTTATACTGCTTCTATTGCCTTCGATCAGCGCCTGTACAAGGAGGACATACAGGGCAGCATTGCACACGCCCGGGCACTGGCGAGGGCGGGCATCATCTCCGAAAAGGATGCTGAGCTCATCATCATGGGTCTGGTCTCCATCCGCGAGGAGATCGAAAGCGGCCAGTTCCAGTCCAAACCTGAGCTTGAGGACATCCACATGAATATCGAGGCCAGGCTCGGGGAGAAGGTCGGGGAGGTGGCGGGCAAGCTCCATACCGCTCGCTCCCGAAACGACCAGATCGCTCTCGACCTGAGGCTTTTTTTGAAAGAGGTGCTTTCACAGACCGTTGCCAGCCTCAAAGAGATGCAGCGGGCTCTGCTTGATCTGGCGGAGGCGAACAGGGATGTGATCATCCCCGGCTACACTCACCTGCAACAGGCCCAGCCGGTGCTTTTGGTCCATCATCTCTTAGCCTACTTCCACATGCTCCAGCGTGACCTGGGACGCTTCCGCGATTGCTTGGAGCGGGCTGATGTACTGCCCCTGGGCAGCGGCGCCCTGGCCGGGGTTCCCTATGCCATCGACCGTCAGTTACTGGCCCAGGAGCTGGGCTTCACCAGGGTGAGCGAGAACAGCATCGATGCCGTTTCCGACCGCGACTTCATCGTGGAATATGAGGCGGCGGCAGCCATGACTATGATGCACCTCTCGCGGCTGGCCGAGGAGCTCATCCTGTGGTCCTCTGCCGAGTTTGGCTTCGTTGAACTCGACGATGCCTATGCCACCGGCTCGAGCATCATGCCCCAGAAGAAAAACCCCGACGTCGCTGAGCTGGCCCGGGGGAAGACGGGGCGGGTCTATGGCCACCTGCTGGCTCTGCTGACCGCGCTGAAGGCATTGCCCCTCTCCTATAACCGGGACCTTCAGGAGGACAAGGAAGGCCTCTTCGATACCGTGGATACCTTGCTCTCCACCCTTGATGTCTTCGCCGAGATGGTGCGCACGCTCCGCGTCTACGGCGACCGCACTAGGGCTGCTGCTGAGTCTGGCTATGTCTTGGCCACCGACATCGCCGACTATCTGGTGGCCAAAGGTGTTCCCTTCCGCCAGGCTCACGGCATCACCGGGGAGCTGGTGCGCTATGCCATAGACCAGGGCAAGGGATTACAGCAGCTCAGCCTCGATGAATATAGGAAATACTCGCCGCACTTTGAGCAGGATGTCTACGCTATTAGCCTGGAATCATCTCTGGCGGCACGCAATCTCCCCGGCGGCACTGCACCGGAGCAGGTGGCGCAAGCGCTCCAGAGGGCGAGGAGGACTATCGATGAAAGCTAAGGTCAAGATAGCCCCTTCTATTCTATCGGCCGATTTCGCCCGGCTGGGAAAGCAAATAGCCGAGGCCGCTGAGGCCGGCGCCGACTACATTCATGTCGACGTCATGGATGGCCATTTCGTACCCAATATCACCATCGGGCCTGCGGTGGTCCAGGCCATTCGACCTCATACTTCACTTCCGCTCGATGTGCACCTTATGATCGAGTCTCCGGAGCAATATGTGCCCCAGTTTGCACAGGCAGGGGCCGATATCATCACCGTCCATGTTGAGGCCTGTACCCACCTGCATCGCATGGTGGAGCAGATCAAGGAGCTCGGCGTCAGGGCCGGGGTATCGCTCAATCCGGGTACTGCCCTGGCCGCGCTCGACGAAGCGCTATCGATGGTTGACCTGGTGCTGGTGATGACGGTTAACCCCGGATTCGGCGGCCAGCGCTTCATTGCTGGCATGGTGGACAAGATCGCACGGCTCAGACGCATTCTCGATGAGCGGGGCTTGAGCGCTGAGCTTGAGGTGGATGGCGGCATCAACGCTGAAAACGCGCCGCTTGTAGTTCAGGCCGGAGCTGAGGTGCTGGTGGCAGGGGCGGCAGTGTTCAATCAGCGAGAAAGTGTGGTTGCTGCCTTGGCTCGGATCAGGGGTAGCATAGAAGGTGCCGTGGGTTAACTTGCTATCTTGTGTTGACTGCGCAGGCATCTGGTGCAAATAGTGACTCGCCTCTTCTTACCATCTGTCACCAACGTAACTGTCTGGATGTTAGGCCGCCACTGTCGATTGGTCCTTCGCTTGGAGTGACTCACATTATGCCCAAATTGGACTGTCTTCCCGCAGAGTTCACATTTCACAGCTTCACACCTTTGACTAAAAGCCTTTTTTCCTGTAGAATTCCCAAATGATGATAACATAGTCATTTAAATTAGGCAAGGAATGAGATGAGTGATAGGGATTTCTACAATGGGCCAGAGCTCAGGGATATGTTTGCTGCTGCTACCGTTTGGCTGGAGAAGAATGCTCGCGAGATCGATTTGTTGAATGTGTTCCCTGTGCCCGATGGTGATACTGGCACCAATATGGTCCTGACCATGAGGGCGGCCATGGAGGAGGCCTCTCGCTGCCCGGAGCGGAGTGCCGCTGCCGTGCTTCAAGCTATGGCCTGGGGAGCCCTCATGGGAGCTCGGGGAAACAGTGGGGTCATCCTGGCTCAGATTGTGCGCGGTTTGGCTCAAGGGCTCGATGGCAAAGAATCTATTGATGGCCATGACTTCGCTGCTGCTCTGGCTAACTCTTCTGCCTTGGCCTATAAGGCGGTGAGCCAGCCGGTGGAGGGCACCATCCTGACCGTGGTCCGTGAGGCTGCAGCCTCGGTCCAGCCGAGTTCCTCCTCGGATGCCAGCGACCTCTGCTCAATTCTGGGAGTGCTTGTTGCTGAGGCCAGGGCCTCAGTGGCCAGAACCCCTTCCTTGCTCCCGGTATTGCGCCAAGCTGGGGTGGTGGATGCTGGGGGGCAGGGGTTATGTGTGCTCTTGGAAGGTGCCTTGCGTCACCTACGGGGTGAGGAGGCTGTGACAACAGCTCCCCAGCCGACAGCCGCTGTCAGCCAGAAGCAAGCAGGGGAGCCGAGTTACGGATACTGCACTGAGTTTTTAATCCAGGGCTCTGAGCTGAATATAGAGCAGATCAGGAATAGGCTATGTGAGCTGGGGGAATCCGTATTGGTCATCGGCGACGAGAGCATGGTGAGAGCCCACCTTCATACTTTGGATCCTGGCATGGCCATAAGCTATGCTACCTCTTTAGGTGTGTTGCGTCAGGTGAAGGTGGACAACATGGAGGAGCAGCATCGGGAATTCATCGCGCAGAGGGCAGCTCTCGAATATGTGCCCTTGGTGTCCATAGTGGCTGTGGTCTCTGGAGAGGGACTGAGCCAGGTATTCACCAGCCTCGGCGCTGCTATTGTCCCTGGCGGCGAGACCATGAACCCCAGCGTTCAGGAGCTACTTCAGGCGGTGGACTCTGCACCCGCAGATAAGGTCATCATCTTGCCCAACAATCCCGATATCCTGCCGGCTGTGGCCCAGGTCAAGTCCTTGGCTGGGAAAGAAGTGGCCGTGGTTCCCTCCGAGTCCATTCCCCAGGGAATTGCTGCTCTCCTTGCTTTCAATCCTGAGATCGACTTGGGGCCTAATTTGGAAGCAATGCAACGCGCCTTGAGCGTAGTTCGCACCGGCGAGCTGACCACAGCAGTACGCTCTATGAAATGGGATAAACTCGAGGTGCATCAGGGCCATGCTATTGCCTTTCTCGATGGTGACTTGGTTGCTGCCGGCGATACCATGCCTGCAGCATTGCAGGGACTCCTGGGCAGGATGGGCGTGGGCCGTAATGAATTGATCACTGTTTATTATGGGGCTGATGCCCCAGATGCTGAGGTGGAGGAAATTGCGCAGTTCATCAGCCGAAAATACCCCCAACTGGGGTTGGAAATAGTGGCCGGAGGGCAACCTCACTATAACTACATTATCTCCGTAGAATAGCGCGTTCGATTGAGCCAGGAGGACGCCTGTGGCGGTCAAAGTAGTAACTGATAGCACCTGTGATATTCCTGTTTCCCTTGCTCGAGAGCTGGGGGTCACAGTTGTGCCGTTATATGTGCACTTTGGTGCTGAAGCCTATCGGGATGGCGTGGACCTCAGCACGGAAGCATTCTACCAGAAGTTAGCAACTAACTCAGTCCTTCCTGTCACCGCTACCGTTCCGCCAGCGCTCTTGGCTGAGCTCTATGACCAGGTAGCTCAAGGAACAGACGAGATCATTTCCATCCATCTTTCCTCAAAGCTCAGCGCTACTTATGAGAATGCGCTCATGGCCAAAGAGCTGGTGAAATCGGGTTGTCGGGTTGAGGTCATTGACTCAAAGCTGATCATAATGGCCCTGGGGTTTGGCGTGATCGCCGCAGCCAAGGCAGCGCAGGCTGGTGCCAACCTGGACCAGGTTGTTGAGGTGGTGCGCTCGATCTTTGATCGGTCGCATGCCCTTATGGTCTTTGACACTCTGGAATATCTACAGAGGGGAGGGCGCATTGGCCGGGCCCGGGCATTGCTGGGGAGCCTGCTCCGGATAAACCCCCTGATCACTTTGAAAGATGGCGAGGTCTATCCTGCTGGCCGAGTGCGCACGCGTGCCAAAGCAATGGAAAGCCTGTACGAGTTCGTCAACAGCTTCACCAAGATCGAAGGCCTGGCCGTCGAGGATGCTACCACCCCCGATGAAGCGGATGAGTTATGTCTGCGTCTCGCACCGTTATTTCCTAATGAGAGCATCTACAGGTCGAAAGTTAGCCCTGTAGTAGGAACTCATGTTGGTCCCCATGTCATCGCTGTGTCGGTATTGGAAGGAGAACGTTGACCTCGGCCCTGGAGCAGTTGAAGAAGGTCCTGGAATTGGAACAGGCCAAAGGTTGTGTTGATACTGCCGTCATGGGCGGGCTGGACAGGTTCCTGCACCGGCGCGGCCAGGAGCTTGAGGCTTCATTGGGCCAACCCCTCGGCTTGCCATCGGCGAGCTATGCAGCTCTGGATCAAGGTCAGCGGCGGGAATGGGTGCAGGCTACTTTGCACCGACTCGACATCCGGGACGTCCCCGAGCCTGACGTGAAAGAGACGCTCGATGCCCCGATAACCACGCTCAAAGGCATCAGCACCCGCCTTGCTGGCAAATTCAACAGGCTGGGTGTGAGAACGGTTCGGGATATGCTCTATTTCTTTCCCAGGCGTCACCTGGACTACAGCCAGACCAAGCCAATCTCAGAGCTGGAGGTGGGGGTGGAGCAGACCATCGTCGGCCACGTCTGGGAGGCCGTGACCAAGACCACCGGCCGCGGTATGTCACTGACCCAGGCCTACGTTGGCGACAATACCGGGAATATCGAGGTTGTTTGGTTCAATCAGCCCTATCTGGCGAGGAAGCTGCGCACGGACTCGCGGATAGTCATCAGCGGCAGGGTTGGTGTGTTCAACGGGCGCAAGGTGTTTCAATCGCCGGAATATGAACTCCTGGAATCCGATGAGTTAATCCATACCGGGCGTCTGGTGCCGGTATATCCTCTAACCGAGGGGCTCTACTCCCGACAGGTACGCCGGCTGCTCAAGGAGACCGTGGACCGTTGGGCGCCACACCTGGTTGATTTTCTTCCCCAGTGGATCAGGAATGACACAGGGCTGTTGCCTCTGACTAAGGCCATCGGTCAGGCACACTATCCCGACGATGAGTTGATGAAAGACCGAGCTCGGAGGCGGCTCGCTTTCGATGAGCTGTTTCTAATTCAATTGGGCGTGCTGTCGAGGCGGCGGGAGTGGCAGGAGGGGGAAGATGGCTACGCCTTGAATGCTGACCTCTCTCTACTACAATCCTTCCTCGCCTCGTTGCCATTTGAGCTGACTGGAGCACAGAAGAATGCTCTGACCGAGATCCTGGCCGACATAGGCCAGACCAGGCCCATGTCTCGTCTGCTCCAAGGGGAGGTCGGCAGCGGCAAGACGGTGGTGGCCACAGCAGCCATGTTGCTCACTGCGGCCAACGGTTATCAAGCAGCCTTAATGGCACCAACGGAGATCTTGGCCGAACAGCACTTCGATGGTATTTGTCATATGTTAGACGGGCAGGATGGGGAAGGGCCTCTGCGCACGCTGGCCTCGTTACTTCCCCGGCCTCTTACGCTGGGCCTGCTCAGCGGTGGTATGAAGAACAAGGCTAAGCAGGAGCTGCGCCAGAGCATCTCCCGAGGAGAGGTGGATATCGTCATAGGCACTCACGCCCTGATTCAAGGTGAGATGGACTTCCCTAGGCTTGGACTGGTCGTCGTCGACGAGCAGCATCGCTTTGGTGTGATGCAGCGGGCGGCGCTGCGGCAAAAGGGTTCCAGTCCGCATGTTTTGGTGATGAGCGCCACTCCAATTCCGCGTAGCTTAGCTCTGACTCTCTATGGCGACCTGGATCTCTCGGTCATAAATGAGCTGCCGCCGGGGAGGCCTGAGGTCAAGACAAAGTGGCTGGGCCCAGAGGAGCAGCAAAGGGCTTATGAATTTGTGCGCAAACAGGTGGCCTCAGGGCGGCAAGCATTCGTTATTTGTCCCTTGGTTGAGGAATCGGAGGTGCTGGAGGCCGCGGCGGCGCTAACGGAATATGAGCGGCTGTCCCAGGAGGTATTCCCCGAGCTCAGGTTGGGCCTGCTTCATGGGCGCATGTCGGCCGCGGAAAAGAACGAGGCAATGCAGGGATTCCGCAGTGGTGAGTTCCAAGTCTTGGTGGCGACACCGGTGGTCGAGGTCGGCATAGATGTGCCCAATGCCACGGTGATGCTCATCGAGGGCGCTGATCGCTTCGGTCTCGCACAGCTCCATCAATTTCGGGGTCGGGTGCGGCGCGGCCAGCATCAGGCATACTGTCTGCTCCTCGCCGAGGCCCGTTCTGTTGAAGCCAGAGAGCGCCTGAGTGTCATTGAGCGAACGCAGGATGGCTTTGCCCTGGCTGAGGAGGACTTGAAACTCAGGGGACCTGGCGAGTTCTTCGGCACCAGGCAGAGTGGACTCCCGGACCTGAAGATGGCCAGGCTGTCTGATGTGGCCCTTTTGGAGCTGGCCCGCGGCCAAGCCCTGCGTCTCTTCGAACTCGATCCCAGGCTGGAGAAGCCTGAGCACAGGCTTCTAGCCCTGGAGATGGCCCGGCTGTGGCAAGAGAAAGGGGAATGGAGCTGAGCTTATGGCTGCTTTGACATCGGATGATGTTAAGCGAAAAGCGCGGAAGCTTGGCGCTGACCTCGTTGGCATTTGTTCCGCTGCTGCCATCAATGCTAACCCCCCTGATCCCAGGTGGCCGCAGACGCCGCAGCGCCTCTGGCCGCAATGTCGCAGTGTTATCGCCATTGCTAAGCGAGTGCCCTGGGGATTATTTCAGGCCCAGGACCGGCTGCTGAGGCAGGCAGCGACCCATCCCGTTCAGGATGGGCTGGACCCCATCGCCCTCGAGCTTTGCTATTATATCGAAGGCCGGGGTTTCTACGCTGTCACTGTCCCCCGCACCCACACCGATTTGGAGCTGAGGAGCGCAAGCTACGGCGCGCTGTCTCTGCGCCATGTTGCCATTGAAGCTGGCCTGGGTACTTTGGGCCTGGGGCTGTTGCTGCTCACGCCACAATACGGGCCTCGGGTTTACGTTGCTGCTGTCTTGACCGATGCCGAGCTGGCGCCTGACCAGAGATTGAAGCAGGCGCTGTGCCTCGGTGTCTCCTGTAGTCGTTGCCTTATGGCCTGTCCTGCCGACGCCGTGGGGCATTGGGCGCTGAACAAGCGCCTGTGCTCCACCCATGCCCAGCAATTCGGTTATGCCGCTCTGCGCCGCTACCTGGAACAGTTCTTCGCTGCGGAAACTACGGCTGCCAAAAGGGAGCTGGCCCTGAGCTTGGAGGTCTTCGGTCTGTGGCAGGCTTTACGCACCGGCGCAGGGGCCTATGCTGCTTGTCCCCGCTGTATGGAGGTCTGCCCGGTGGGGGAGGACTATGCCCTGCACCTTAAACGGCGACATGCTAAAATACCAGAGGGGAGCGATGTCAAGAGGGCCAGGCAGCGCCAGATGATTCAAGCTGAGCAAAAAGGCGACAATATCCCCGGCCTTGAGGCTTCAAGGCGTTGGATCGGAGAGATAGCAGAAGGGAGGGACAAGATGGCGAGGACGTGTGGTGCGCCGAAGAAAGCTGCGCCTAAGGCAGAGCCAAAGCGCAAGCCTGCCAAGACAGCAGCTGCCAAGAAAACGAAGAAGTGACGCAAGCCGGGGGAGGAGGCATGCCCCTCCTCCCCACAACAGAGACAAACCATGGTTAAATACAAGATCGCCCAGCTCTTACAGCAGGCCATTGTCGAGGCACAGCAACAGGGCTTGCTGGCTCCTTTGACCTTGCCCGAGGTCTCTCTGGAGCGGCCGCAAAATACGGAGCACGGTGATTATGCCAGCAGCATCGCTTTGAGGCTGGGCCGGGTGGCGCAAGCGGACCCGTTGCATACCGCCCAGACCATAGCCGGCCTGGTTCCGGCTGCCGAGGAACTGGAGAAGGTCTGGGTGGCTCCTCCTGGCTTCATTAACTTCGTTCTCAAAGATAGCTGGCTGGCACAGCAGGTGGAGGAGGTCCTGAGCGCCGACGACCGATATGGAGACCTGGACATCGGGCAGGGCTCCAGGGTGCAGTTGGAGTTTGTCAGCGTCAACCCCACGGGACCGCTTCATGTCGGTCATGGCCGAGGCGCCGTTTTGGGCAGCGCCTTAGCCGATGTCCTGGCTGCCGCCGGATACAAAGTAGAGAGGGAATACTATATCAATGATGCTGGCAGCCAGATGGACGCCTTCTATTCCTCTCTCTACAGCCGCTATCGTCAGGCTTTGGGCCTGCCCGCTGAGGTCCCTGCAGACGGCTACCACGGGGACTATATGGTGCGGCTGGCTGAGGAGATCGTTGCTGAAAAAGGTGATGCTTTCCTGACCCAACCACCCGAGGGAGCCATTGCTGAGCTGGGCCAGGTCGGCCTGGCCAGGATGATGGAGTCTATTGGGTCTGACCTCAAACTTTTGGGTGTTGAGTTCGATGTCTGGTTCAGCGAGAGAAGCCTCTATCAGCAAGGTCAGTTTGACAAGGCCATGTCCTTGCTCAAGCAAGGTGGCCATGTCGCGGAGAGAGAAGGGGCACTCTGGTTTGTGTCCACGGCGCTGGGCGAGGATAAAGATAACGTCCTTGTCCGCTCCAGTGGTGTACCCACTTATCTGGCCTCCGACGTTGCCTATCACTACAACAAGTTCCTGGAGCGGGGCTTCGACATCGTGATCAACATCTGGGGCGCTGACCATATGGGGCATGTCTCCCGCATGAAAGCGGTCATCGGAGCCTTGGGCATCGACCCGGAACGTCTCACCATAGTGATTGCTCAGATGGTAAGCCTGCGCCGCGGTGAAGAGCTGCTGCGGGCATCAAAGCGCGCCGGCGAAATCGTCACCCTCCGTGAGTTGATGGATGAGGTCGGCCCGGATGTTTGTCGCTTTTTCTTCCTCTCTCGTGCCGCCTCCAGTCAGATGGACTTCGACCTGGAGCTGGCCAAGCAACAATCGATGGACAACCCGGTGTACTATGTGCAATATGCCCATGCCCGCATCGCCAGCATCATGCGCCTGGCCCAGGAGCAAGGCATTGACTATAGCGGTGGGGATGTGGCCTTGTTGAGTATCGAGCCAGAGTTAACCCTGATTCGGAAGATGATCCTGCTACCCGAGGTCATCGAGCTTGCTGCCCGGAACCTGGAGCCTCATCACCTGCCCCATTATGCCCAGGAGCTGGCCACCGCCTTCCATAGCTTTTACAAGCAGTGCCGGGTTGTCTCCACCGATGAGCCCCTGACACGGGCCCGGCTCAAGCTGGTGGAGGCTGCCAGGATTGTCCTGGCCAAGACGCTGCACCTCATGGGGATGACTGCCCCAGAGCAAATGTGACCTCTACAAACCCTGCTCTTTGTACATCTTTCTTATCCGGCCATAGGCTGCGGGGTGCCTTTTTATCCAGGAGATCTGGTTTTCTGAGATCTTGGCCTTGACCTTGGCCGGGGCCCCGGTGACGAAGGAGTCGTCGGGTATCTTCATCCCCTCGGTAACCACCGAATTGGCGGCGATGAAGCACCGATTGCCGATCTCGGCGTAGGGCAGGATGGCGGCATTAAAGCCGATAAAGACATCGTTACCGATCTTGATGCCGTTTACCACCGCGCCGTGGGTGATGACCACATTATCGCCGATCTCCAAGGCTTCGGGACCGGCGTGAATAACGCAATTATCTTCGATATCGGTATTCTGCCCGATAACGATCTTGGCGAAGTCGGCCCGGACTACGGCACCGGGCCAGACCCCGGTGTCTTCGCCGATCTCCACATCGCCGATTACATAGGCTGCCTCGCTGACCCAGGCTGACTGTGCTATCTTGGGTGTCTTACCATCGAAGCTCTTGATCATCTGCTGCCTCCGCTTTGCCATTTTCACCTTCAGCGGCCAAGATGTCAAGAAAGCTGCATTGCCTCAGTCACAGCTTTCATGTATACTCTATGGGCGAAAGATGAGAAAAGGGCGAGTTTTCTCCGGAGCCAGGCCCACTGGCCGGCAGCACATCGGGAATTACCTCGGCGCCATCAAGAACTATGTCGCCCTCCAAGAAGAGTACGATTGCATCTACTGTGTCGTTGATGTCCATGCCTTGACCACTGTGGAGGGCGTGGAGCTGATCAAGGGGAACACCCGGGAGATGGTGCTCGACTGGCTGGCGGCTGGCATCGACCCGGAGAAGAGCATCATCTTTGTCCAGTCCCATGTCCCTGAGGTGCTGGAACTCTATGCCTTTCTCGGCATGCTCACCCACTTGGGCCGGCTGCTCCGCATTCCCACGTTTAAAGAAAAGGCCCGCATGCAGCCTCAAAATGTGAACTTTGGGCTTGTCGGTTATCCAGTGCTGATGACCGCCGATATTTTGCTCTATAAGGCCGATGCTGTCCCCGTGGGCGAGGACCAGCGGCCTCATCTTGAGCTGGCCCAGGAGCTGGCGCGCCGGTTCAATCTCACCTTCGGGCATACCTTTCCCGAGCCCCAGATGAAGGTGACCGATGCCCCTCTGATATTGGGCCTCGATGGCTGCAACAAGATGAGCAAGAGCTTGGATAACGACATCGAGCTGGCGGCTTCACCAGAGGAGACCGTGGCCCGGGTGAAGACGGCATTCACCGACCCTGCTCGCAGGTACCGCACTGACCCCGGCCACCCCGATGTCTGTAATGTCCAGACCCTGCATCATTACTTCACGCCGGAGGCGGAAGAGGTTGACGAGTATGCCCGCATGTGCCGAGCCGCTGAGGTCGGCTGCGTGGAGCACAAAGAGCACCTGGCCCAGATCATGAACAGCGCGCTGGCCCCGTTTCGGGAGCGGCGGGCTGAGATTGCGGCCAGGACCGGCTATACCGACGAGGTCCTGGGCGATGGCGCAAGCCGGGCCAGGGCTATAGCCGAGGAGACGATAAGGCAGGTGAAAGAGAGGATGAAGCTAATCTAACTCTCTTTCTTTCGATGCTGCCAAAGCCCCCAAATTCCTTCTCTGCTCACCTAACCAGGCATAACATTCTGAGTGATTGTCTAATGTACTGGACTTCATTAAATGAGATTGTTTCATATTTCATACTATATGTACTAGAATATTGCCAGATCGTGAGATATTATACGAGCAGTTTACCCCAAAGGAGGCATCATGGAAATCACAATACCAGAAGCCATAAAGCAGCTACTTCAGGTTGTTGGTCAATTGCATTCTGCGTATCCAAATAAAAAGTTTACACTCGATGGCCGCCTTGTTGGCGACATCGGTGAGGTCCTTGCAGCAGAGAATTATCAAATAAAATTGCATGAAGGCCTTCAAAAACATCATGATGCAAAGACACCAGATGGTAGGCCTGTGCAAATAAAAGCGACAATGAAAAAATCATTAACCTTCCCTGCTGACCATATACCAAAATATTATCTGGGCATTAAGATTGAAGATAATGGCACAATAACAGAAGTATTTAATGGTCCTGGATCGATTGCTCACAAAGCTGTCAATGGTCGAAAGCTCCCAAAGACGAATCTCCATACAGTAGCAATCAACACCTTAAAGCGTCTCGATGCAGAAGTAAAACCCAAGGATAGGATTCCAAGGCGGGTAAGGAATAGTGAATTGTAGGATAGATGAGAGAGATTGAGCATTACCGAGTTACGTGCAGTGTCTGGAATGTTGCTGAGGGAGGGAAGCCACGACCGTTGATTGTGGGGCAAGTATCAATAGCGATGGATTTGCATCGCCGAATGGGTAGGATATAATGGAATCGTATAAGTCGCTCATTTCACCTCTGGCATTGGATAGAGGAGTGGATGCCGTAATTTGAATCCTGCTCAATAAGCCAAACACACAAATTCAGACAAAGCACCAATAATGATACCCAGTAAGAAAACACTAGCCAGATTAAAAGAAGAGATACATATCAACGCAATTCATCTTTTCTGTGATGGATGTACGCTCTTTAAAAACAAATCTTACTCCTCTGCTAATGCGCTAGCGATTCTCGCGGTGGAGGAGTTAGGAAAGCTCGAGATGGTGGATCACGTCTGTGGTGACATATCTATGAATCCTGATCATGATCCTCAGAGGTTCCTAAACCATTTGTTTTCTCGCCCAATGTTCTTATCTCATAAGAACAAGCAGGCATGGGCAACTGGCCGGGTCAAGGAAAACCATCTTCGGGAAATCATGGAAGGTGTTTTGGAGCGGGATAAGCAAAATTCGCTCTACGTCGGATACTCAAATCATCGCGTTCGATCCCCAAGGCGGATCTCATCAAATAATGCCTATGCTCAACTTGCGACCAGCTTTGATAGAATCAAGGAGATAGGTGATCTGGGGTTCAACAGCTTCGACTGCTGGTCAGATGAACAGTCTATGGCACGAGCGGAGCAGTACTACCGAATGGCGGAGAAGGCGTTTTCTAGTCTAAAGAAACCAACGAAAAGAAAGCCATAGGCTTCATATAGCGTTTATTTGAACTGACTCAGGTATCATCAGACTTGCGAGTTCCAGACCGTCGCCGATAGGGAGAGAAGAGTAGGTTGAACAAACGTCAGTTTTGTTCAGCTATGATGGATTCGCCCCTTATAGGAGGACAATGATTCCCCTATTGCACGAATCGTCATTCTGTATAGTCGACACAGGGTGTATGGTATGATATTTGAGAGGAAGTGACCGACTAATATTAGATCCGGCAGTATGATGAAGTAGACACCGTCAATGAAAAAGTTCGGTTTACGCTGTAAAATGAGGGTAGGCCTCATTAGGGCGGTGCATGGCTACGATTGAACCTGTTCCAATTCTTCCCCCTGGCATCAAGGACGCTCTGGACAGAGACCAGCTAGTGGTTTTTGTTGGAGCTGGGGCGTCGCGTCTCGTCGGCTGTATCGGTTGGGAGGACCTTGCCAAAGATCTCGTTAGTGCCTGCTTCGAGAAGAAATACATTAACTACAAAGAGAAAGAAAAACTCTCGACTGAGCCTGACCATCGGAAAACAATATCCATCTGTTACCACATCATCGCGGAAAGAAACAAGGAGCCTGCTCTTTTCTACTCGCACCTAAACGACGCACTACAACCTGAGCCAGAGCGAGCTAAGCAGTTCCCGATTTATGCAGAACTCTATAGGCTACGCGCCATTTTCGTCACCACAAACGTGGACGATATTTTCGACAAGCTCTTTAACCAGCAGGCAATTATCTACAAGGCGAAGGATTTCCCCCGCAAATCCTTCGACAGAACTAAGCTGTACCACTTACACGGTACGATCCACGATACATCATCGCTGGTCTTCAGTGTCGATGAATACATCAGGCATTATCGCAAGAAGCAAGTACGTGCCTTTCTACAAGAACTGTTCACAAAATATACGATTCTCTTCGTGGGATATGGGCTGGCTGAACTCCAGCTACTTGAATATCTGATAATTGGCAATGAGAAGGACGATGGTGCAGTTCGTCACTTCTATCTCCTGCCTATGTACAAGGGCGAGGAGAATCTATTAGAGTTTCAGCAGGCCTATTTCAAGAAACTCGGCATTCAGGGCATCGCATATGACATCACCGATAATGGCTACGAGCAACTGTATCACGTCATAAAGGCTTGGCAGACAGAGATTAATCTGACAAGTCGGTCTTTAGCCAGCACTTACGAATTCATTGAACGGGTAGCTGCTGACTACGACCCGGCCACTGCCGAACAGGTCTTGCAGCTAATTAGAAATGACCCTCCGGTTGCAGACCATTTCTTTAAACACGCCTCAGACCCAAAATGGCTTGTACCACTGAAAGATGCGGGGTACTTCGATCCCAGCAAGAATCCGGCACCTGTAGAGGTGCGTGACAGCCCAGGAATGTTCACAATTCCATACTGGAGCGCGCTGCGGTATTTGGAGAGGGCTACAACAGTCATCCCGTCTGATGACAGCGACGCCTTCACGTCTGCAATCCAGATTGTGCGCGAGATCGTGGACTACAGAGACAGTGATGGGAAGAGGATCGAGAATTACCGCACCGACTGGGCCATCACAAAGATCTACGCCACAGTCCCAGATAGGTTTCTGGAACCCGAGGATATTGACAGGGTGCTTCTCTTTCTCCAGTCGCAGTGGGGTACTTCTGTCGATTCGGAAGTGGGCATAAGCCTCTTGCCACATCTGCTCAGATCCAGAAACAAGGAGCTGACTGCGAGACTCTATGCTACTATGCTCTCCTACCAATGGGAGACCAGGGTTGGAAGTGAAGACCCTGTACCTTTGGTGGAAGAATACTGGCTGAGCGATACGCTCAAGAAGTATCTGCCTGCGATTACAGAACTGATTGCTATCGAAGCGGCCCAATCCACTATTCGGGTGATGCAGGAGATTGTCGAGCGGGACGCCACGGCTTTCCACATCATTTCGATCCCCTCGCTTGAGTCTCTTGGGCGGCCAGAGTTTCCCCACAGGTATGGAGAGATTCTTGTCGCTGCTGCCAGAGACACTACAGTGGCAAGTGTGGCACAGTCACCAGAGGAAGGTCAGGCCATTGTAAGGGGCCTTCTGCGACAAAGCAACGACATTTTCAGAAGGCTGGCACTCTATGCGATTGCGGAACAGTGGGGGGCTGTGGAAAATGAATTCTGGGCTTTTGCGTCTCCTAACTTGCTTACCGATCCGTTCATCGCGTCGGATCTCAGAGCAGTAATCAAGCAAAACTTCGTAAATTTCACCGACGAGCGAAAGAAGGATTGGGTCGAGTGGATCGATAGTGCTTCCTATTGGATACCCGACGAGATCAAAGATGATTCGGAACAGACTGGGAGGTACTTGGCAAGGCTGAAGTTGCGTCAACTCTCCGCTATTCGAGGCAAAGGTTACCGCCTCGCTGACGAACTCTACGAGAAATATGCAAAAGTTGCAGGAGAAGAGGTAGCTGACGAGGCTGACGTAATCTGGTCAGGACCAATGCCAGTTATTTCCGAGGCAGAGTCTATATCCAGTTGGTTGCTGGAGTTAAGCATCGCTGAGATTGTGCAGTTCCTTACGACCCAACCGCAAGAGCAGCACCTGTGGGAAATGCGGGAGACCGAAGCTGCCCTGCAGGGAGCTGTCGAAGCGGCGCCCGAGAAGTTCAGCGTCGGCATTTCTGCGTTCCAAGCCGTATCTACGGATCACCAGGATGCTTTGATACGAGGATTTGTCGAGGCGTGGAAATCAGGCAAGACTTTTGACTGGAAGCCTTTGCTGGACTTCTGCAAGAAACTGGTAAACACCGATAGTTTTTGGACTATGTCAAATGCTCAACTGGTCAAGGACATGGCCGAGCTGATCATAGTTGGCACGCAGACTGACGCCCGTAGCTTCGACCCTATGCTTCTTCCTGAGACAGAAGCGATCCTGCTTGCCATGCTTGTCCAGACGCCATCGTCGGTACAAGGAGAAAGCGATCTGGTTTTCGCAACTCTCAACTCGCCGAAAGGTAAAGTAGTTCGTGCCACGATAAACTATTCGTTGCGTGTTGCTCGTCTAAAGAAGGACCAAGCTGACGGGCCACGGTGGCCGTCTGCGATCAGAGAAGAGTTCACTAGGCGTCTTGACCGACAGTACGATGACAGCCTTGAGTTTTCGGTCTCGCTTGGGGAGTATCTGATTTATCTATATAGGCTTGACAAAGAGTGGTTCGAGCAGAACATCGACTTGATTTTCCCGAAGGACAACGAAAAGCACTGGCTCGCTGCATTCACCGGGTATCTTGCTCATGACACAGTCTACAACGAGTTCTACGACATTCTCCGGAGTCGAAACCACTATGAGAAAGGCCTGACTGTAGACCTCAAACCTGACAGGCTGCGCGAACGCCTTGTACACCACATCTGCTTCGCCTACCTGAGGGATGCGGAAAGTCTAGATGACTCAACAAGCATGATTCGCAGACTGATCAACCGATGGGACCTTGAGGCCATCAACGACATCATCATGTTCTTCTGGATTCGGCGAAAGGAATCTCAGCCCTCAGAGACATCAAAGGCTTTGGCTCTCTGGAAGCTAATCACTGAACACTACGCGCAACAACAGCAGTTGACTACCGATGAAAAAGTGATGCTATCTCACTTGGCAAAGATGTCCGTGTACCTCAATTCGATTGACCAGGAATCTCTTAACTGGTTGCAGCTGACTGCAAGGTACGCGGATCGAGGTCACGACACTCCTACGCTCGTTGAGAGCTTAGATCAGTTGGCGGATGCTTCACCACGCAACGCTGGGCTGGTGTTTCTTGAGATGCTGAATAACGACATATACCCCGAATATGACACTCAGCACATAATCTCAGCAGTCGAAAAGATCTACTTGGCTGGTGAGCGGAACCTTGGAAACTCGATTTGCAATATGTATTTGCAGCGTGGCCACGAGTTTCTGAGAGAACTGTTTGACCGATACAACTTAGGATAGTCCGCCAGTCTACCCGTAAGAGGGCAACTCAATAGACGAGAGCACGGGTCTTCTCGAAAGTCCGTTTCACCTTATTGCCGCCGCTGGTGGGCCCAAGGGGACTCGAAATCCCTCGATTAACAATAAGCCAGATTGTTCAATTGAGGTAACAAAGCTTCTTTTGTTACGCCGGATTAGATTATCTCTAGGATGTAGATCACCCTCAGCTGCCACTTGCGCTTGACAAAAGGCATTTTGTCAAATGCTATATTTGAAGTGTTACCCCGGGTCGTTTGCACAAGTAAAACTTTCGTAAGATTTCGTATCTGTGCCACAGCACTTTTCGCTAACATTTAGCTAACGGACGGAACAAAACAGGGTGGCACCAAATGGTATTATACGCACAAAACGACTTTCCCATTATTTACACAAAAGTTCTAATTTGAACGTAAAAATACCCTTTGGGACACCATCCGTCAGATTCCTAAACCGCGTGTCGGGCGTTCGAGTCGCCCCAGGGGTACCACAAAAAGACAAGCTCAAGAATCAAACTCGCTCACCATTTAAGATAAAAGGAGGCTGAGAAATTCAGCCTCCTTCGTGTCACGCGTTACTTCGCCAAATCTATGGAACAGCTTCCAGATTGTCGGCATCTATGTCAAGAGGAGTGTGGTTGCTGTCGAGTACTACGCCGGACACGGTACCCAGTACATCACCGAAAGTTTCACCATCATAGCCGACAACCACCAGATCGTACGTTCCGTATGCAAGATAGGCTAGGACATAGCTGCCGTCATCGCCCATCTTGGCACTGGTAACGGCGTGGGGGAACCGGGACTCTCCCTGAGCGGGAGCATCAGCTTCAGAAGTATCCCAATCACCATATTCATAGGCAAAGACGATTATGTCAGTACAGGTAGTGTCCACTGTGAGCGTGCCACTAATGTTACCTGATTGGCTATCCACCACTAGGCGGAGTGTAGGTTGCAAGATATACCTCTGATTGTTCCCCTGGCCAGTTACGTGTAGAGCCTTGCGTACATCGAAATCGACAGTGACTTCAACTTCGCCGTTAACCGCCACTTCGAATGCTCCAACTGCCTTGTACCCACTTTCACCACCGCTTGGTACAAAGAGCGGTTCTGTAGAGCCATCAGTAAATTTTACATAGCATCCTGGATTGGTGGGAGGTTGTGGGCCCTGTTCTTGGATGTCGAGTATGAAGCGGATTTGATTGTACTGGCCAGCAGTCAGTTGGAACTCGCCCAGTAGAGCAAAGTTTCCGCCAGTAAGCTCGAGCAGGTTATATTCCAGTGGATCGTCAAATTCCTTGACTGTTGTCCAGTTTGCGTTGTCACTGGTAGATTTTTTTACTTCGATCTTATCGATAGCAATATACACGCCCGCTATATTCTCGTCGTCTGCTGGAGCGTCGGTTAATTTTAGCACCAGTGTTCCCATGCCCTCGGCCGCTGAACCACTGCCAGACCCGTTTGACGTAATCCATACGGTGCACACTACGGCCACCACTGCTACCATTGCCAGTACCAACGCTAGGATGTACTTTGTCATTATCTCCCTCTTCTCTTTATCGTCAGGATTGCCTTCATAATTTTCAGCCTTCACTATGTATAACGAAAACTAAGGAGAAGTGTCAGCACTAATTTAACTTCTGTTTGCTGAAAGCGAACAAGCCGTCATCACTTTTTCACCCGTCAGTTACCCTGGCCTTGCCCTTGCCCTTGCCCTTGGCCTTGTCCATCTCCCTGTCCCTGGCCTTGGCTGTCCACCTTTTGGATCTGTTTGTCCGTTCCGCTCTCACCTATTACGGGTTGTAGGATGTATTTACCACTACCGGTGGCGATCACTGTGACATCGTAGACGAACTCAGTCACCAAGTCAGCAGAGACCTCAAAAGACATATTTAGGTGCAGTTTGTTACTGGGTAGTTCAATATTCACCGTTTCATCGGTGTCCTTCAGCACGCCGCTCGTGCTGGCAATATGGAGAACAGCGGCAGAGTACTGACCTTGGGGCACATTGCCTCTCCAGACCTGTCGAGCGAGGTTTCCCTGAAGCAGGGTAAGGTCAAGTTGGCTCGTTTCGGGG
Organism: Dehalococcoidia bacterium; assembly: GCA_034414595.1. Taxonomy (GTDB): domain Bacteria; phylum Chloroflexota; class Dehalococcoidia; order SZUA-161; family JAUWZY01; genus DAOULY01. The sequence goes on along the minus strand of DAOULY010000021.1, from coordinate 398,666 downwards.
ACAAACTCAACCCACTTTCCGTCTTGTTGATGGAGTCCAATCTTCGAAATAGTCAGATTGAGGCTCTTGAAATCGCCGATGGCGTTTGGCGCATCGCTAATGAAGAAAGCGAAATTTCCTTCGGGGTCAGGCTGGGACACGATTACCCCAGGGGACGTGAGCTGCGTTACCCCGAAATAGCTGGCCAACGCTACCACAATCACCGCGGCCGCCACGGCCCACGCCTTAGCCCTTCCCAAAATCCACGGGAACGGTGGCCTGCTTTTCTCTCGCCTTTGATCTGATCCTCTGAGCGCGGTTTCGAATTGCTGCCGTGCCCTTTGCTTGGCAGAAGCTCGAGGCACAAATGAATAGGCATTCTTGGTTAAAAGCATCGACTTAAGCAGTGGCTCAAGCTCCTGTGCGTAGTCTGGGTAGTCGGCAAGGCAGTCCTCAATCCTTTCGCCGCGGTTGATGCGGTCTATGCATGCATCCAGTATGCTTTCAAATCCGTCTGCCATGTCTTTATAACCCAAAATCAGTCTCTTTATAGGCCAAAACATTACGCAGCGTTTTCAGTGCAGCGCTCTGCATCTCCCTCACTGCACCGCTGCTTTTACCGAGAATTTTCCCCACTTCAGTCGATGTTAACCCAGCAAAGAAGCGCAAACCTATTACCTCACGTTGGGCTGGTGTCAGCTGCTTCAGCGCTTGTGATAGTCTCTCCGATTGCAATCGCCTCTCTACACTCTCCTCCAGATTTACGTTGTCTGGAATCTGCATTGCATCGATAGGTACGGTCCTCTGCTTACTAACTTTTCGCAGATAATCCACAAGCACATTATGAGCAATCTTGAAAAGCCAAGCCTGCATCGGCACACCCCGCTCCTTATAAGAGCCTAAGGATTTGAGAGCTTTAAGAAATACATCTCCCGCGAGATCTTCCGCCTCTGCTTGATTGCCAATACGTGTGCAGATATAGCGAGCGATTTTATCGTAGTATTCATCGTATAGAGAGGCCAAAGTAGCTTCTTTGTCTTTGCGATCCACAACTCCTCTTTCTGCTGCTTGGTTTGTATACCTACGAATAGCAGATGAGGTTGGTTAAAGTATATCAGGTTCGGCAGCATTTCGAAGATTTTCCTCATATTTTAAAACGAAAATCCAGCAGATATGTCAGGTGCTTTCTCACTAGCAGAGAGAGGAAAGATCTAAACGGAGGTTTCTGGGTGGTTCAGGTACCTTTAGGTGGTGCGATTAATGTATCAATATAGATAACAATTTGTTCATTAAACTAAGCTAAATGTTGTAAAAAAAGTTGTTGCTTCTATACAGAATGGCTCCAGCAGCAGAACTCGAACCTGCGACCAAGCGGTTAGCAGCCGCCCGCTCCGCCAATTCACTGTCAGGGGATTTTGCGCCCTTTTGGCCCTTGGACCCAGATCTCACTAAGGTTTAAAAAGCTGCCGAGCCTGGATTCGAACCAAGCCTAGCGGATCCGAAGTCCGCCGTGGTGCCGCTACATCACCAGGCGTCTTCACTCACGAATCCTGCGCAATTCCAGCACAACCGGGATATCTGGGTCAGGACAGGCCAAACGAACCACGTCCTTACTATCAGCCCAGGAAAACTCCCCACCACACCTTAAGGTCCTGATATAAGGAGCTATGGTGTCATATGCTCCTGAGCACATGCCACCCGGCGTCGTGTTTCCGATAAGCCATGAATCGCCAACCTTGTGCCCAGCAGGACACTCCCCACCGATGGAGACGATGGTCACTTTCACTTTATCGGCCATAAGCCCTCCTCCCTTATCTTATAGAATTCACACACCTCAATATGGTCTGTTGAGCCATCTGAGGATGAAAATAGGGTGGCTCTTTTGACTGAACAAGGAATGGTGTTTTCGGTAACAGCTGCTGGTCGGGCTCAGCTGGTCCTCTTCCGTCAGGCTCGGCACAAGGTGGAGGCTGCTTAGAGGAAGCTCCCCCCTCCATCCACCACCATTGTCTGGCCGGTCATGAAGTCGCTATCCTCGGAGCAAAGAAAGACCATGGCTCCCAGCACATCCTCAGGCTGCTCATCGCGCTTGAAACACCGCCTTTGCGCCCCACCGCTTTTGAGCCCTCGCTCCATCAGCTCGTAGCCAGCTTCAGTCAGGGCGAACCCTGGCGCCAATACGTTGACATTTATCCCGTAGTCTCCCAGGTCTCGAGCCATGGCCCTGGTCATGCCGACAACGGCCGCTTTGGAGGTTACGTAGTGGGGAAAAGGGCCACCGGCACCGATGGAAGACGAGGACCCCATATTAACGATCTTACCTTTCCCCTGCTGCTTCATCTGAGGGAACACTGCTCGGGCGCAGAGCCATTGTCCCTTAACATTGACCGCCATCACTCGATCGTACTCCTCAGTGTCGATCTCATAAAAAGGTGCGATCTTTATATTGAAGTTGACTGCGTTGTTGATCAGGATGTCTATGCGGCCGAACTTCTTCACCGTCTCTTCGGCCATGCGCCGAGTGTCTTCTTCCGAGGTAACATCTACCTTTAGCCCCAAGGCGGTGCCACCCCTGGCCTCAACATCGGCTACGGTGCCGGCGACATCCGCGATATCGGTAGCCACCACCTTCGCGCCCTCTTCAGCCAATCTGAGACAAAATGCTTTGCCAAAACCCCTAGCCGCCCCGGTGACTATGGCTACTTTACCTTCCAGTTTCATTGTGCCTCCTCCTTATACGCGGTTTTCCCTTTTCAACTTTCTACAAGGCGTACCCGCTCATTTCCAACGCGTGTGCGAATTATAACAAGCCCTGAGTCTGGCTGTCAAAGCATCCAGCAAGCCGGTTCTATTATGTTGGAGGTTGACCTATTTTCTCGATGACGATATATTCTCACCGAAGGAGTCTATTAATGAAGACCTCGGTAATCATTATGCTAAAATGTTGAGGACACATCTCCTTATCGGATGAACGATGGACAACAGGAAACGCGAGTTAGGCGCTATTTGGGACTTGGATGGCGTAATCATCGACAGTTTCCAGTTCCACTTTGCTGCCTGGAGACAATTGGCATGGCAGCGGGGATGGGCCTTGACCGAAGATGATTTCCTATCTGCCTTTGGATTGGCGAAGAGCGAGCACGACACGTGGTTCTTTGGTCCAAGTGCCGCTGCTGATGAGGTAGAAGCCGTATGGCAGCAAAAGGAGGCTATCTTTCGCGATCGTATCAAGGGAAACATCAAAGCCCTACCGGGCGCTCTGCAATTGCTGCGTTCACTCAAGGTAACCGGGTTCAGAACATCCCTCGTTTCATTTTCTCCTCCGGAGACCATCGCGCTGGTCCTCTCATCTCTCGGCATAGAGCAACTCTTTGAGTTCGTGGTCTCAGTTAGTGGTCTATGTCAAGAAATAAAAAGCCCTGAGCTATTCGTGTCGGTGGCAAACCAACTGGGTGTTGAACCTGACCACTGTGTTGTTATCGAGGACGAGATCGCTGGCGTCGAAGCTGCCAAAGCGGCGGGCATGAAGTGCATTGCGGTAACCAATACGTATCCCCGGGAAAGCTTCACCGCGGCTGACCTGCTCATCGATAGCCTAGAGAAACTGGACAGCAGGGACATCGAGCTTCTCTTCAAGTGAGCGAAGCGCGAGTATAGCCCAGATATGGAGCCCTGCAATACCTGACTGATGCCGAAGACGCACTTGGTGTAATTCATAGCTATCCCAGACGGCATAATGAAGATCGAATGTGCCATTTGGCCTGATAGCAAGGAGGAGCTGAATTCGGATACTTCTGATCATTGCGGGAACAGTCTTTCTGGTGGTGGGGATTATAGGAATATTTGTGCCCATCTTGCCCACAACTCCTTTTCTCTTACTTGCTGCTGTATGTTATGCCAGAAGTTCGAACAGGCTCTACAATTGGCTCCTAAATAACAAATGGTTTGGAAGCTACATTAGGAACTATATACAAGGAAGAGGATTTCCACTGAAGGTGAAAATCCTGACTATTGCTCTACTATGGACAGCAATAGGAACTTCAGTTGCCTTTGCGGTCGAGACCCTTCTCGTCAGGCTGATTTTGATCCTAATCGCTATCGGCGTCTCCATACATGTCTTATCTATTCGGACTTTGAGGCAATGAACGACCAGAAGCGCCAAGTACGCAGAGTTTCAGAAAGACTTGACAGCCAGCCTACTATTCCTCTATTATCTGCACAGCGTAGCCAGTCGGATTCAATGATGTTGGCGAAATACAAGCTAAAACCGAAAGGAGGAAAAAGCTAATGGCTACAGCCTACTGTGTGAAGTGCAGAAAAAAGGTTGAGATCAAGAACCCAAAGCAAGTCGTCTTTAAGAACAAGCGTCCTGCCACGAGTGGTACATGCCCCACGTGTGGGACAAAAGTATTCAGGATCGGGAAAGCTTAGGCTTAGCTACCTAAGCTCAAGCGACGTAGTATTCCGGCCATCCAGTTCAGGGGCCTTCTTTTGGCCGATTGGCAGCTTCAAGGGGCACCGAGGAGCTGAAAGTGTTGTATTGCACTCCTTGACTCATATCTGTCCTTCATAAAGCTCCACCAATGTCTTGGACAGGGCCAACTCTATTCCAAATCCGCGGCATTCTTGCAAATACTTTGCTAACCAACTGCATGGCACGAGGGGTGCCACAAACAATACAAACCAGCTTACCAAATTAACTGGCTCCAGCGGCAGGACTCGAACCTGCGACCAAGCGGTTAACAGCCGCCCGCTCTACCACTGAGCTACGCTGGAGCACTTAACTGTTTTGCTCTACTGATGACTTTTAGAAAGGAGTCACCACCTCGAAAAAGTTGGAAAAGCTGCCGAGCCTGGATTCGAACCAAGGCTAGCGGATCCAAAGTCCGCTGTGCTACCACTACACCACTCGGCACTTTTACTCACGAACTCTGCACAGTTCCAACACAACCGGATTGCCTGCGTCAAGACAGGCCAAGCGAACCACGTCCTTACCCTCGGCACAGTGAAAATCCCCACCACATCTTAAGTTCCTGATATAAGGGGCTAAGGCCTCATAAGCCCCAGAGCACATACCACACGGGGACTTGCTTTCGATAATCCATAACTCCCCAACCTTGTGCCCGGTAGAATATTCTCAATCCGTGGAAACAACAGTCACTCTTGCCTTGTAAGAAACAGACCTTTCCCTATCAATGCCGAAGGTCGGATTCGAACCGACAAGGGAGTTGCCTCCCAACGGTTTTTGAGACCGCCGCGTCTGCCATTCCGCCACTTCGGCAGATATTTGCAATGCCGAGGCCCAGATTCGAACTGGGGACACCGTGATTTTCAGTCACGTGCTCTACCCCTGAGCTACCTCGGCAACAGAAACTATTGTAGGTGTCAAGCACGCCGCTGTCAAGCAATCACTTGCTTAACACTTTTACGCTGTGTGAACGCTTACCCTAATATCATGCAGGATATAGCTCTTAGTGCCAAGTGCAAAGGGGAAACAAATGCAGCATAGTCATAACTCCTATTGCACTCATACCATCGGTGATAGCGCTGTCACTAAGAGGGAGAGTCCTTATCCTCTCTTTCCAGGAAGTCTTATTGAAGTGGTAATATTTACATCCTTATGGAGATAACAGGTGACAATCTGGGGATTGGGGAAGCAATGTCTCGACTAGTCGCCAAGTTCCCCAGGAACGTGATGAAGGAGGTCACCAGTCACTATTCAACATGCCAACAAGCTCATCTGCGTCTTGCTGCCGCTCCCAGAGTTCCCTTTGCTCGACAATATACTGGCATTGGAACTTGCCCTCTATTGCACATTGCAGACAATTGTGCCAGGGCCTAGTGCACAACTCAGGGTAGACCTCCTCATACTCGTCAACCCCAAGCTTCAATATCACCATTTTGGGCGCTTTCTGGGAGCGCTCCCCAGCTATGAGATCTCCCAGCTTGTCATCTATAATCTCCAGGGAGTGCTCCGAACAGAACGGTGTTGCTCTCATTTCTTCCCTACAAGCACTGTCTCCGCCGCTGGCAATTTCGTACCTTGAGTGTTTATCTTCCTCCGCCCCGTAGTCTACTATCCGTGGTTCATAGGTCGCATCCGCTGGCAAGCTTATCCTCGAGTGCAGAAAGTGCTTAAGAGGTTCGACAGCATCTAGGCGTTTTGACCTAACCGCTGGCAGGTTACCCCTTGAATTGCATCGGCACTAACTTGGGTCATACGACTTTCCGAGCAGGCGCTCTGTCCCAGTTAATGCGTGCCATGAGGCAAATTGGAGCTATTTGGGGGCGATTACGTGGTGCGACCACCGCCCTGATGCTTTAACCACTAACCCAGGCCGTTAGCAAAGCGTTGAACTTATCGCTTTCTTCCCCATAGTGAGCCTTGGCAATGCCCCTCAGGGGTGCCAGATTGACTCAAAGAGGCCCACTTGCATGTCAAACATGACAAATTGCCCATTTCGGGTCAATCCCTGCCGTTTTCGACAATTTTGGGGCCATTCTGTGATGTGCAACGCAAGGTTAAGGGCCATTATCTTGGCTCACTAAAGTATTTTGGAGTATACTATTGACCGATATGTATTATCACGGCCTCGACATCGTTGAGATCTCCAGAATAAGAAAAGCCCTGTCGCGCTGGGGCACTCGTTTCCTGGAGCGAGTTTACACTGCAGCCGAGATCGAGCTATGCCAGAATCGAGTCCCTGAGCTGGCTTCTCGATTTGCCGCAAAGGAAGCAGTAGCCAAAGCTATCAGAGACAACGCAGGCATCGTATGGCGCGAAGTCGAGGTGTTGCGGGAGGAAAACGGTGCCCCAGTGGTACACCTCCATGGCCAAGCCAAGACTAAAGCCGAGGAGCTCGGGATCAGTGAGTTGATCGTCTCCCTTTCTCATTCCAAGGAATTGGCCATCGCCTCAGTGATAGGGAGGGAATAGTGAAGGTCGTAAGCGCAAAGCAGATGACTGACATAGACCGAAGCTGCGCCGAAGCGGGCTTACCCACAGAAGTGCTCATGGAAAACGCTGGGCTGGCCGTAGCTCAAGAGGTAAAGCTCGCCCTGGGGACTGTCAGCAGCAGCCAGATCCTGGTTTTGGCCGGGCCGGGAAACAACGGTGGCGATGGCTTGGTCGCTGCCCGCCATCTTCATGATTGGGGGGCAAAAGTCCACATTCACCTCTACCGACGTAAGACAGAAGGCGATAGGAACCTTAGCCTGGTCCTGGAGCGAGGCATAGCCTGCACCGAAGGTGAAGACCTGCCCGCCCTCGACTCCATGTCAGTAGCTATCGATGCCCTTTTTGGTACCGGCAGATTGCGACCTCTGGAGGGCACCATCAAGGGGATCTTGGAGCAGGTGAGAGCCGCCAAAGAGAGCAGACCCCAACTATTGATCGTAGCTTTAGACCTGCCATCAGGGCTGGACGCTGATACCGGAGCCATAGACCCCGCTTGCCTCGACGCCGATGTCACCGTCACCCTGGGTTTCCCCAAGTTGGGGCTCTTCTCCTTTCCCGGTGCTTCAAAGGTGGGCCAGCTGAAAATCGTAGATATCGGCATCCCCGAGAGCCTGGCCCAAGACATCTCCACTGAGCTCATCACCGCTGAAGAGGTCGCTGCCACCATACCTAAAAGGCCACCGAGTGCCAACAAGGGAACCTTCGGGAGGGTTTTGGTGGTCGCCGGATCGATAAACTACATCGGGGCCGCTTACCTCGCCTGTGAAGGGGCGATTCGAGTTGGTGCCGGTCTGGTGACCTTGGGCACCCCCAAAAGCCTGCATCCCATCCTGGCCAGCAAACTCACCGAGGTCACTTATATTCCTCTGCCAGAAGCTGAACCAGGTCTGATCCACCCCGAAGCAGCCCCGGTGCTCCTGGACTCGCTTTCAGGCTATGATGTGTTGCTCCTCGGCTGCGGGCTCGGTCTAAGCCCCGGCACCAGGGAATTCATCCAAGCCTTCCTGTTCACCCAGGACCTGCCTACCGTCCTCGATGCCGATGCCTTGAATGCGTTAGCCCAGATACCCGGTTGGTGGTCCAAGCTCAACTCCCAGGTTGTGCTGACCCCGCACCCGGGGGAGATGTCCCGACTCACAGGGCTCTCCATAGCTGAAATCCAGGAGGATCGATTGCATAGGGCTCGGGAATACGCCAGCAGCTGGCAACATACAGTGGTGCTAAAGGGAGCACATACCATAATCGCCGCTCCTGATGGCAGGGCCAGGATCAGCCCAGTGGCCAACGCGGGTTTGGCTTCGGCGGGTACAGGGGATGTGCTCTCCGGAACCATCGCCGGGCTGATGGCACAAGGGCTGTTACCCTTTGCCGCTGCCAGCTGCGGTGTCTATCTCCATGCCATGGCCGGGGAGATGGTTAAGAATGAGCTTGGCGATGCCGGCATGATTGCCAGCGATTTGCTCCCCAAGCTGCCACTCGTGATCAAAGGGCTCAAGAATCAAGGTATACATATGTAAAAGGGTTGCATCCCCTACCAAAAAGTGATATATTCAAAACAAACTCAGTTAAGTGGGTTATGACCCACTTTTTTATTGGGAGGGGTTGACTGAGAAGTGAAAAGCGAATTTCTGCTTGCGATAACACAGTTGGCGTCGGAAAGAAATCTGCCCAAGGACGTGGTTTTTAAGGCAGTGGAGACGGCATTAGTCTCCGCCTATCGCAAGGATGATTTTGGTGCACGCCACAACATTGCCGTCAAGATAAGCCCCACCACTGGCGAGGTCCGGGTCTATGCCCAGAAAACGGTGGTGGAGGACCCTGCTGACCCCTATCAGGAAATCTCCCTATCTGAGGCTCAGAAAGTTAAAAAGACTGCCCAGCTTGGCGACGTCATCGCCCTGGAGGTCACGCCTCCCAATGCCGGGCGAATTGCGGCCCAAACCGCAAAGCAGGTAGTGGTCCACCGTCTCCGCGAGGCAGAGCGCGAGTTCATTCTCGGGGAATTCGCCGCCAGAGAAGGCGAGAGCGTCAGCGGAATTGTGCAGAGGATCGAGCCTAACAAGCAGATCACCGTCGACTTAGGTAAGGCCGAGGGCATAATCCCAATTCAGGAACAGGTGCGGACTGAGCGCTATCGCGTTGGGCAAAGGCTCAGGCTTTATCTCCTGGAAGTTAACCGAACTGATAGAGGGCCCAGGCTTATTCTATCTCGTACTCACCCCAACTTGGTACGGCGCCTCTTCGAGTTGGAAGTCCCAGAGGTCAATAATGGCTTAGTTGAAATCAGGGCTACTGCGCGGGAGCCCGGCTCACGAACCAAAGTAGCGGTGACTGCCCTTCAGGAAGGAATCGACCCTGTGGGCTGTTGCATCGGGCTCCGCGGCATAAGAATCCAAAACATAGTCAATGAGCTGCAAGGGGAAAAGATAGACATCATCCAGTGGCACCACGAGCCTAAGGTCTTCATGGCCAATGCTCTGGCCCCAGCGCGAGTGCTGAGCGTGGACATGGATGAATTGGAGATGTCGGCGACTGTGATCGTTCCCGATGAGCAACTCACGTTAGCCATCGGCAAAGAGGGCCAAAATGCCAGGCTCGCCGCTAAGCTCACCGGCTGGAAGATCGACATTAAGAGCGCCAGCGCTGCCGCCGAAGAAAGGGCCAAGCAAGAAGCGGAGCTCGCCGAGGTGGCAAAGGCTCCAGAGGAACTACCAGAGGAGGCAGAACCGATAGAAGTAATGGCCGGGCAGCCCGTGGGGCCTCACATCCGCTTCGCCGAAGATATCTTCAGCGGAACGTCCAAGACACCAGCTGAGCCGAAAAAGGAGAAAAAGAAGCGAGCGCGCTCTGAGGAGGAGCCGGAGAAGGCGAAAGTGAAGCGGAAGGGCAAACCGGTGAAGCCTTATGTTGAGGACGAGGAGGAAGAGGAGGATTAGGAATCCTCTTGAGGTGGCTGATGCCGTCGAGACGCGTGCCGCAGCGAACTTGCATTGCCTGCCGAGAGGTGAGGCCAAAATGGGAATTGGCACGTATCGTTCGCACTGCTCAGGGGACAGTGGAAATCGACCCGAGAGGTAAAAAGTCGGGGCGCGGCGCTTATCTATGCAAGAAGCAAAGCTGCTGGGAGGTAGCACTGGAGAAAGATCGCAAGAACCGGCTGGCTCACGCTCTGAAGACAGCGCTTTCCCCAGAACAGAGGCAAGAGTTGTTGCATATAGTGAAAACCTTCCCACCTGACGATAGAGGACGGGTATGAATCCGCCTAAAGTCAAGAAGGAAATAGTGCTCCCGGAGAGGGTCAGTGTGAAGCAACTGGCAGAGCTCTTGGGAACTAGCCCCATTGAGGTCATCAAGGAGCTGATGCGCAGTGGGGTCATGGCCAGCATAAACCAGACCATCGACTATGAGAGCGCAGCTAAGGTAGTCTCCGATTCAGGTTATGAGCCTCGACCACAGGTAGCACCAACGAAGGAAATGCAGAGATATCGGCTTCCCGAAGAGGAAGCCGAGGCGTTAAAGCCTCGCCCACCCGTGGTCACCATCCTGGGACATGTGGACCATGGCAAGACCACACTCCTGGACGCTATTCGACAGAGCAACATCGTCGATACCGAGGTCGGTGCCATCACCCAGCGCATCGGAGCTTATCAGGTGGAAGTCCAGGGACAGAAGATCACTTTCGTCGACACCCCAGGTCACGAAGCCTTCACCGCGATGCGAGCTCGGGGAGCCCAGGTTACAGACATCGCCATCTTGGTCGTGGCCGCTGATGATGGGGTCATGCCCCAGACAATAGAGGCCATAGACCACGCTCGGGCCGCCGGCGTGCCCATTTTAGTGGCCATCAACAAGATGGATAAGCCCAACGCTAATCTGGAGCGAGTGAAGCAGCAGCTGGCCGATCAAGGGCTGGTGGTAGAGGACTGGGGTGGAGACGTGGTCGCAGTCCCCGTCGCAGCCAAGAAAGGGGAGGGTATTGCCGAACTCCTGGAAAACCTGCTCATTGTCGCTGAACTCGAGGAGCTCAAGGCGAACCCGGACCGCGCCGCAATCGGAGTCATTATTGAGGCTAAATTGGATAGCACCAAGGGCCCGATGGCCACTCTATTGGTGCACACAGGAACACTGAGACTTGGCGATACCTTCGTCACCGGCAACACCTGGGGCCGGGTTAAGGCCATGTTCGATGATATGGGCCGCCGGGTGACAAAAGCCGAGCCCGCTACTCCAGTGGAGATGCTAGGGCTGGACAGTATACCCCAGGCAGGCGATATCTTGACGGTGGTAGCCAATGAGAGGGAGGCCCGAGCGCTAATAGAGAGTCAAAAAAGGGAAGAAAAGACCAGGAGTGCTACACTGCTCGATATCTCCTCCCAAATTAGAGAGGGCAAAGTCAAGATGCTCAACTTGGTCCTGAAGGCCGATGTCCAGGGCAGCATTGAGCCGCTCAGGACCGCCCTGGAGCGGCTGGAGAACGAGCAGGTAAAGCTCAGGATCATCCACTCCGGGAGCGGCACCATCACCAAAAGCGACGTGATGTTGGCCATCGCTTCAGGAGGGATCATCATAGGCTTCAACACTCACCCCGAGCCCGGGGTCAAACCGCTGGCCGATGCGGAAGGTATTGAAATCCGCCACTACGACATAATCTATAAGCTGATTGAGGACATGGAGAAGGCTTTGGCAGGCCTCCTGGAACCGGTCTTCGTCGAGGTCATCGAAGGGCATGCTGAGATCCGGGCCGTTTTCAGTGTCAAAGGTGGTAAAATTGGCGGTGCCTATGTCAGCGATGGCAAAGTTATCCGGGGCGTTCCAGCCCGCGTGCTGCGCAACGGTCAAGTAGTCCATGAATCCAGTGTCAGCAGCTTGAAGCACTTTAAGGAACATGTGAACGAGATGTCTGCCGGTTTCGAGTGCGGCATTGGCATCGATGGCTTCACTGACTTTCAAGTCGGTGACATCATCGAGGTTTATCGCAGGGAAAGAAGATGACACGCCGCTCCAGACGGTTGGAACATCTCCTGCGTGCTGAGCTCAGCGAGCTCTTGACACGCCAGCTCAGGGACCCCAGACTTAAGGGCTTGGTTACGATTACCGAGGTTTCAACCTCTGCTGACTTGAGGGAGGCCAAGGTCTTCATCAGCGTCATGGGTGATGACGAGGAGAAAGAGGAGGCGCTTCAGGGATTGAACTCCGCCGCCAAGTTCTTGCGCCGCGAACTGGGGAAGCGAGTTTCCTTGCGTCACACCCCGGAGCTCAGCTTTGAAAGAGACGACTCCATCGAGCGAGGAATACGTCTCGCGGAGTTGATCAGGCAAGTTGCTGCTGAGAGCGGAGTTGAGCAAAGTTGAGCATAGACGGCATCCTCAATGTCAATAAACCCCAAGGCAAGACTTCTTTTGCTGTTGTAGCCTTCATCAGGAAATTGAGCGGGGAGCGAAAGGTGGGGCATGGTGGAACACTCGATCCCGATGCCACCGGGGTTCTGCCTATCTGCCTGGGCCGGGCGACCAGGGTCGCCGAGTTCCTAACTCAGGGGAGAAAGGTCTATCGGGCCCAGATTGAACTGGGCACGGCTACCGATACCTACGACGCCAGTGGCCGAGCTACCTGCCGAGGCGATTATTCCAATGTAACCAAGCAGCAGATGGAGACAGCCCTAGCCTCACTCCGCGGCGTGATAGAACAGACCCCTCCCATGTATAGCGCTCTGAAGCATCGAGGCCAGCCTCTCTATCGCATGGCCCGCGCTGGCATGGAATTGCCCAGACCACCGAGAAAGGTACAGATATTCCACATCGAGCTATTGGACTGGGCCTTACCCTTTATGACTTTGGAGGTAACATGTAGCAAAGGGACCTATATCCGCTCCCTGGCTCATGATCTGGGGCTGGCTTTGGGCTGTGGCGCTCATCTGAAAGGATTGATCCGACTCCAGAGCGGTCCGTTTCATCTCAGCGAGGCAGTGACTTTGCCCCAAATTGAAGATGCTTTCCGCGATCACTATTGGCCGGAGCTACTCCACCCTTTGGACACGGTACTGCTGGGCTCAATGGCACTCATCATAGGACAAGAAATGGAGCAGGCACTAATGAGGGGGCAACCCCTGCCGCTCCCGGAAGGGAGAGATGGAGAGCGTTATCGTGCCTATTCGGTTGATGGCCGTCTTTTAGCCTTACTTCGCTTTGACCGAGGGATGTGGAAATCATCGAAATTGCTCGTTACCTCTTGACATTTGGCCTAATAAGAGTGTAGTGTATGCTACAAAGGAAGGGGGTGACTAAATGGCGCAGGCTTACTGCTTTAAGTGTCGGGCCAAGAGGGAGATCAAGAACCCAAAGAACGTAACGCTGAAGAACGGCAAGCCAGCGACCCAAGGTGTTTGCCCCGTTTGCGGCACCAAGGTATTCAGAATCGGCAAGGGCTAAAAGAGGGTAGCCCACAGGCAGGTTGTCCTACCTCAGGTTCAGCCCCTGCAGGAGGGCGCTGGGGTTCTTATAGAGCATTTGTTCGATTTCACCGTTGTCGAGGCCAGAGCCCTGAGCTATAGCTTGAGCCAAGGGTGGGCTTAGCAGGCCTTCTTCGTCGTGGGCATCGGAGTTGAGTAGCAGCTTGGCGCCGGCGAGTTGAATCACCTTAGTTATATAGCCGTTGGATGGTGTATATTTTCTTCTCGCCGAAATCTCGATGAAGACGCCATTAGCTGCGGCGGCTTGAGCTTGCTCCAGGGTTAAGAGCCCGGGGTGAGCTAAGATGTCGACATGTGCTGAGTTCGCCGCAGCTAAGTTTGTGCCTGGCACTACTACCTCGCCGATGGCCTCGCCGTGGACTACAACCAGCTGGGCTCCCATTTCCTTGGCCTGTTTGGCTGTCTCGGCAATGGCAGCCGGCGGGACCATAGTTAGCTCTACGCCTGGGATGGCGATAATGTCCCAGTGTGCCCGAGCCAAGGCACAGTCGTTAGTTAGTTCATTGATGATTCGCTCTAACGAGCCAACACCGCAGTGATCGGTGATGGCAATAACACTGTAGTTGTTTCTGGATGCATCGTACAATAATTCCAGAGGTGACAGAGAGCCATCGCTCAAGAATGAATGGGTGTGAAAGTCACATATCATTGGTCGCCTCGCTTTCTTGGAATTTATGTGGCGTATACCTGTACAGTGGAGCGTTTCATACAGAGATACGCTCGGCCTTAAGGATACCACAAGCAAAAGTCGTGAGGCAAGCGTTCATCCTTTAAGGGAGGGACTTTGGGCAAGATAAATGTAGCAGTCATTGGAGTTGGCAATTGCGCCTCCTCTCTGGTGCAGGGGGTTCAGTACTATCGCAAAGCCGATGAAAACGACTTCATCCCTGGCCTGATGCACGTCAACTTAGGCGGCTATTACATCGGCGATATTGAGTTCGTCGCCGCCTTCGACATCGATAAGAACAAGGTAGGCAAAGACCTGGCCGAGGCCATCGTCACTGCACCCAATAATACCGTCAAGTTCGCCGATGTCCCCGCCACTGGTGTTCAAGTGCACAGGGGCATGACGCATGATGGATTGGGCAAGTATCTATCTCAAGTGGTGACCAAGGCGCCGGGACCCACCGCAGATATCGTCGGCATCCTCAAGCAGACGAAAACCGATGTCGTCGTCAGTTACCTCCCCGTAGGCAGCGAAGAGGCCACAAAATGGTATGTGGAGCAAGTGCTGACTGCTGGCTGCGGTTTCATCAACTGCATACCGGTGTTCATCGCCCGCGAGCAGTACTGGCAGAGTAGGTTCGCCGAAAAAGGCCTGCCTGTGATCGGGGACGACGTCAAATCCCAGGTAGGAGCCACTATAACTCATCGCGTGCTCACCAGACTATTTCGAGAGCGCGGGGTCAAACTGGAGCGAAGCTATCAATTAAACTTCGGCGGCAACACTGATTTCTACAACATGTTGGAACGGGAGCGATTGGAGTCCAAGAAGATCTCCAAGACCAACGCCGTTACCTCCCAGCTCGATTATGAAATGACCCCCGGTACTCTCCATATCGGCCCCAGTGATCATGTGCCCTGGCTCGACGATCGCAAGCTATGCTATCTCAGAATGGAGGGGCGTGCCTTTGGCGACGTACCGCTAAACTTGGAGCTCAAGCTCGAGGTTTGGGATAGCCCAAACTCAGCAGGAGTGGTCATCGATGCCATCAGGTGCTGTAAGCTGGCCCTGGACCAAGGACTCAGTGGAACCCTTATCGGCCCCTCGGCCTACTTTATGAAGTCGCCTCCAATACAATATTCAGATGAGCAAGCACGGATGTTGACTGAGGAATTCATCGCCGGGCAATTGCCGCCGGAGCGTGCGGTACTAACAGCCTCACATTCAAAACGCCGAACAAAGAGCAAAAGGCAAAAAAGATGAAAATCGCCCTGGTCTCACCCTATGATTTCGCCTATCCCGGCGGGGTCAATGAGCACATCTCCCGCTTGAGGGATATATTCCTCAGATGGGGACATACTGTCAAGATTATCGCCCCCTACTCGGGGGAGCCGTCTGGCAACGACCATCTCATCCCCTTAGGAGTAGACCTGGTCACATTCCCGGCCAATGGCACCATCATTCGCATCCCCAACCCATACTCCACCAGGCTATGGGGCCCGGCGCGGCAGATTCTCGAGGAGGAGAAGTTCGACATTGTCCACCTCCATGAACCATTTATGGCCCCGGTATCTCTGGGAGTGCTGCGTGCCTCCGACACGGTCAATGTGGGTACTTTCCACGCCTCCCGCCGCTGCAGCTTTCAATATCGCTTTTGGAAGCCAGTGCTCGATCGTTGGTGGGTGCCAAAACTGCACGGCTGGATCGCTGTATCTCAGCCAGCACTGAGGTTCGCCAGCCGCTATTTTCCTGGCGAATATCACATAATCCCCAATGGTGTAGATGTAGGGCACTTCTCCGCTGATGTCGCCCCCATCGAGGAGTATTGCGATGGCAAGCTGAACATTCTCTTCGTCGGTCGGCTGGAGAAGAGAAAGGGATTCAAGTATCTATTGGGGGCTTATCGGCGACTCAAATCCGATTTCCCCGACTCGCGGCTGATTGTGGTCGGCCCCGCCGGTAAGCTGGACCGGGACAGCCAATTGATTATGCAGAGATACCGCTTGAAAGACGTCGTCTTCGTCGGCTATGTCCCGTATGAAGATTTGCCCCGGTACCATAAGACCGCTGATGTCTTCTGCGCCCCAGCTACAGGTAAGGAGAGCTTCGGCATTGTCCTCCTGGAAGCGATGGCTGCGGCAAAGCCGGTAGTAGCCTCAAAAAACGAGGGCTATGTCAACATCGTCAGCCACGGCGATGATGGTCTGCTGGTGAAGCCCAAGAGTGAGGTGGCTCTGGCCAAGGCCCTCAGCCAGCTACTACAAGACAGGGCGCTGCGGGAGAAAATGGGGGCTATGGGAAGGCAAAAGGCAGAAAATTATAGCTGGGAGCGCATTGCCCGCAGAGTCATGGACTGTTATCTAGAGCCGATCGAGCTCCTCCGGAGTTGAACCTCAAACTGGAAATAGCGAGTGCTCACTGACATCCGCCACACTTTGGCTCGGTATCTCACTGAGCCCGCAACTCGGATCCTGGCCAAAACGAGGCTGAGCCCGAATGCGCTGACCATCCTCGGCTTTGTTCTCAGTGTCGCTATCGCCTGGATACTGGCCCAAGGGCACCTGTTTCTAAGTGGTTTTCTGGTCCTCTTCTCTGGCTGGTTTGATCTCATAGACGGCGCACTGGCTCGAGCCACAGGGCGAACTACCAGATTTGGCGCCCTCCTCGACTCTACACTGGATCGCCTGGGAGAGGCTGCACTGCTTTTCGGTCTGCTATTCTATTACTTGAGGCAGGACGCATTCCAGGAGAGCCTGCTCCTCTTTGCCGTTCTTGTCGGCTCGGTCATGGTCAGCTACATCAGGGCCCGGGCTGAGGGCTTGGGACTCGAATCTCAGGTTGGGCTGTTCACCAGACCGGAGCGGGTGGTGCTGCTGGCGCTGGGGCTTATCCTGAGCCCACTCGAGCCGGCGCTGCTCATCGTGTTGTGGCTCCTGGCGGTGGGCACAAATCTGACAGCAATCCAGCGTCTATTTTATGCCTGGCGGCAGACAAGAAAGGGAGAGAAATGAGCGAGCAAAAAGATAAACCAATGTCCAGTCTCCACTTTAAATTTATGGCGTTCGGCTTCAGATGGCGGGACAAGTTCCACGACCCCGGAAAAGTGCTACAGAGAGTCGGCATCAGGGAAGGGCAGACCATATTAGACTTTGGCTGCGGTCTCGGAGGCTATACCATCCCCGCTGCTGAAATGGTCGGTGAACGGGGAAAAGTCTATGCCCTGGATATTCATCCTTTGGCCATAGAAGCTGTAGAGAAAAATGCTCGGAAGAAAAGGATGACCAATATCACAACAATCCTCTCCGACAGAGACACCGGGCTGCCCGATGAAAGCGTAGATGTAATCCTGTTGTATGACACGATTCACGGCATAGGAGACAAACAGGCGTTGTTGAAAGAGCTGCACCGCGTGTTGAAGTCGGATGGGTTCCTCTCGGTATCTGATCACCACCTGAAAGAGGACGGGACCTTGAAGGTCGTGGAGGAAAATGGCCTATTCTCCCTGATGGAGCAGGACAAAGAGATTCTTAATTTCAGGAAAGCCATTTCCGATGGAGGCCAAAGCGCAAGACAACCTTAGGTTGTCCCGGTGCTGGACTTCAGATAAGATTTCAGCAGTTCATCGAGATCGCCATCGAGCACAGCATCAGGGTCACTGGTCTCATAGCCGGTGCGGTGATCCTTGACCATCTTGTAGGGATGGAGCACATAACTTCGAATTTGATTGCCCCAACCAGCAGAAACGTGCTCCCCTCTCAATCTTGCCTGCTCCTCCGCTCTCCGCTCCAGCTCCAGCTCAAGGAGACGGGAACGTAACACGCGGAGCGCCGTCTCCTTATTTCTGGCTTGGGAGCGATCGCCCTGAGACGAGGCAGTTATCCCGCTGGGAAGGTGCGTTATGCGCACTGCGCTGCTCGTCTTCTGCATGTGCTGCCCCCCGGGACCGCTGGAGCGGAAGGTCTCGATCTTGAGGTCATCGGGGGCAATGTCGACCTCAACGTCGCTCTGGACCTCGGGCATGACCTCGACCAGAGCAAAGGAGGTATGGCGAGCGTGGTCGGCATCAAACGGAGAAAGACGAACTAAGCGATGCACTCCGTGCTCAGATTTGAGATAGCCAAAGGCATAAGCTCCCTTGACCGAAATCAAAACGCTTTTGACTCCAGCCTCCTCTCCCGGCGAGAGATCCAGAACCTCGGCCTCATAGCCACGGCGCTCCGCCCAGCGCAAGTACATTCGGAGCAGCATATGGGACCAATCTTGGGATTCGGTGCCACCGGCGCCACTGTGTACTGCGAGCAGGGCGTTTCTATCATCATACTCCCCGCTGAACGCGAGCTGAAACTCCAGTCGATCCAGCTTGTGCTCAAGTTCAGCTGTCTCAGCAGAGATATCGCCTTCTAAGGTCTGCTCGTCTTCGGCCAAAGCTAAATCAACGAGCTCGGCGAGGTCCGATGCCTTCAGTTCCAACTGGCGCCAGGTGGATATAGTATCGCGAAGATGGGAGATCCGACGCATTACCTGCTGCGCCGGGATCTGGTCCTGCCAGAATCCGGGGTCGGCGGACTGAGCTTCAAGCTTAGCAGCTTCCTCTTCCTTGCCCGCTATGTCAAAGATGCACCATCACGGTTTTGATGCGGTCCTTGACTTCCTCGATCCTTTTTTTCAGTTCCTGCATTGTCCCTCTCAGCCAAATAGCCTTGCCTGGTGACCCATTTCCTTGGGCACCTAGCCTTGAAGCCTGCCGGAGGCTGCGAGATGGGCCAGCCTGGTGGGCTCAGGGATGCGGTACCCCCGGCAGCAGTTCAACACCCACTCCAGGGCAGCGGCCAGATCTATCTTATGTCCGATAGAAATATATAGCGGTGAGGCCCCCTTCCTGGTCCTGAGTGCGGCCCCTATTATCTCGTCATCACCGGTGAGCTCGGCATAGCATCCCGGCTCCATCCCCACGGGCTCATGCCTCCCTATGAGGCAGGACTTGGCACAACCTATGGTCGGCTTATCCCAGAGAACCCCCAAGTGGGAGGCCAGACCCAATCGCCTGGGGTGGGCCAGGCCCTGACCATCCACCAGGATCAGGTCTGGTATTATAGATAGCTCCTCGCAAGCAGCCAAGATCAGGGGCGACTCTCGGAAGGATAGCAGGCCCGGAATATAGGGAAAGCTGAGTTTCTTGGTCACCGTCCTGCTCTCGGCGAGGACGAGCTCAGGATAATGTAGGACAACCACCGCCCCCCGCGCTACCCCCTGCTTGTCTGGGGCCGAGATGTCTACGCCTGCCACAGATTGAACAGAGTGGAGTTCACGCCTCTTCGCTACCAGCCCAGCCAGTTCCCTTTGGATCTCCTGGGCCCGGGCCGGAGTCACATCCCAATCATGGTCACGCTGCCTGTTCATGAACCTCGGCCTCGGATCAGGAGAAGAGGCAAGCTCAGCCAGGACGCACCATGGCAGTGATATCCATGGCTTTGTCTATCACATCAGGCAGGATCTTGGAGAACCAAGTAAAGTAGGTGTTGACTGCCGGTGACAGGGATGAGGCCTCGATGGCATTCGCCAGGGATTCCTGTACCCCACCCAACGCCCCGCCGAAAACCCATTGCGCCGGTTCATACCCTGCGGGTATTCCCCAAACTACCACCATGCCCAGGATCGCCGAGATATAGCCGCAAATGGTAAAGCCGACGAGGATGCCCAGTCCGGCGCCGGCAGCCTTGTTAATCCAGCCCAGCGGGGCAAACTTGACAAATGTCTCCAGCCTCATGCCCAACCAGTACAAGATGCCGAAGAGCACAATGGTGACAAAAATAAACGCCAGTATCTGCCATACTGCTCCTGAAGACGAGCCCTCAACCTCCCAGCCCGCAGCACTGGTCAGGGCTTGGCTCACCCATCCACCGAAGAGAATGGCCAGGACCAGGGAGATGAAAGTCACAACCAGCTTGATCAGCCCCTTCCAGAATCCGATCAAACCGGTGACGATCAAGATGATGAGATATATTATGTCGATCCAATTCATAATTCACCCCCTCGCTTCAAGCGAGTACGAATGGCTTAGCTACCTTGTCTTGTTATGGTATACAATTCGGGTGATAATGTCAATCCTTCTTTAGTATGATAGAACTGCCATTGGCCCCCAAACCGAGCGTCAGTGCCATCCCCACCCTTGCCTTCTCGATCTGCCTCTCCCCGGCCTGACCCCTCAGCTGCCAGACCAGCTCGCACATCTGGAGGTTGCCCATGCCGGTAGTAGCCTCCCCGAAGGAGAGGAACCCGCCGCTGGGGTTAATTGGCAGCTTGCCGTTGATTCCAGTCTCACCCTTCTCCAGCATCCAGTCACCCTCCCCTGGCTCGAAGAAGCCGCAGAACTCAGGCCAGGCCAGCTCCTGCCACACGCTGTTATCCTGTAGCTCAATGAAGTCTATGTCCTTCGGCCCCATGCCTGCAATCTCAAAGGCCCTCCTCGCCGCACCCACTACCTCACTGGTGTGCGGAGCTGTGACCCTGGCGCTGGTGGAGACAGTGGGAATACGTACTTGCGGATCTCCGAATTGGCCGGTGCCTACAGAACAGGCAACCAGAGATATCGGCTTGGTAGTGCGTTGACGGGCTGCCTCCGCCGAGCACAGGACAGCGGCAGCAGCGCCATCGCTGACGGCGCAGATTTCAAGCAAGCGCAGGGGGTAGTCAACCATAGGAGAGTGGAGTACCTCCTCCACCGTAAACTCCTTGCGGTACCTGGAATAAGGGTTGGGCACTGCGTTCTTATGTGCCTTGACTGATACCTTGGCCAGAATCTCCTCGGTGGTGCCAAAATCCTCCATACGGCGGCGAGCGTCCATGGCCCAGTAGCCAGGATTCGGCAGGCCAATACACGTCCACCGCAGGTAATCGACATCGCTTATATCGTCAGCAGCGCCTGGAGTGCGCGCGATGAACCCCTTGGGCATCTTCTCCCCACCCACTGCCAGGACTATGTCGCACACGCCGCTGGCTACCATAAGGTAGGCAGCCTCAATGGCAGCGCCGCCGGCGGCACAGGCTGCTGACACGTTCAATATTGGGACACCACTTTCGGCCACCGCCTGAGCCAACTCATTGCCATGCAATCCCCAGCCCATGCCCCCTCCGAAGCGAGAGCTGGCACAGCCAATGCCTTGAATATCCTTCCACTCCACGCCAGCGTCTGCCAGCGCCTTGGAGCAGGCCTCGATCTCCATCTGCAGCACGGATTTCTCCGGAAACCGACCCCAGGGGTGTGCACCTATGCCCAGAACATATACTTCTCTCAATGTACCTCCTAAGACTAGCTCACTGGCTTAAACTTCCAGGTGACAACTTCGTTACCTTGTTCGTCCTGGTACAGCCTTTCTACCACGGTCTCCACTTCCATGCCTATCTTGATGCTATCGAAATCACAACCTGTCATCTGCCCCATAACACGCACTCCCTCTGGCAGCTCAACCAAGCCTATGGCATAGGGGGCAAATGGCTCCATTTTGAACGGTGGCGGGGGCTCATAGTACTGAATAGTATATGTGTAGAGCTTGCCCCGCCGACTGAGGGATACTTCCTCCACCTTTTTCTCGTTACAATTGGGGTTCCTGCAGCTTATGCTCTTGGGGAAATAGTAATTGCCGCAGGAATTGCACTTTGTGCCAATGAGATTGGCTCCGTCATCGGACAAGGTGAACAGTCCTTCTACCACTGGAATCTGCTTTGCTTGGCTCATAATCCCCCTCTCTCATGCTTGTTAATGCCCATTATCTACCTTCCCTTGAATACCGGCTTCCTTTTCTCCTTGAAGGCATTTACACCCTCAGTTTCATCCTCCGTCAGTATGCTCGAAGTGGCCCCCTCCAGCTCATAGTCCAGGGCTTGTTCCAAACTCATCTGTAGTCCTTCATATATGCAACGCTTGGCCAGGCCAATCGCCACTGTGGGACCAGTGGCGATCTTAAGCGCCAATTCCTTCGCTGTAGCCATCAATGCCTCTGAAGGCACAACCTGATTTACCAGACCTATCCTTTCCGCCTCCCCGGCGTCGATGGTCTTCCCGGTGAGGATGAGCTCGCAAGCTTTAGCCACACCGACCAACCGGGGCAAGAAGTAACTCGACCCTGAGTCAGGATGATAGCCCACGTTGACAAAAGCCTGCCCAAATATAGCGGTCTCAGAGGCTATTATAATGTCGCAAGCCATGACAAGGCTGCAGCCGGCTCCCACAGCCGCCCCGTTCACCGCGGCAATCACCGGCTTGGCCATATTTCTCAGGTTGAGTGGTATCCGATTGAGTTTCTTGAGAAACGCCCTGATCTCATCTGCATCCGTCATATAGAACAGCGGCAGACCGGAGACATCGCCGCCGGCACAAAAGGCTCGACCCGCTCCAGTCAGTATCACCGCTTTCACGGCATCATCCTGGCTGATCTCCTCTGTCACCTGCACCAACTCAGAGACAAGTTGCTCATTTAGTGCGTTCATCTTCTGGGGGCGGTTGAGGGTGACTGTGGCAATGCCGTTTTCCTGATCCAAGACAAGCGTTTCATAGCCCATATCCATTTACCCCCTGTATCGCCCCATAGTGCGGGGCATACCATGCAGTTTTCAAAGCTTCGAGACACACTCGGTTGGCGGAGCTATGGGGAGAGCATCGAATCCGCTGTGGTCACATCAAATTTTAGTATACCACAAAAAAGAGGCCAATGCCAATTGCAAAGCTAAAGCCTATAGCTAAGCTGGTGCAACAATTCCTCAGCTTGAGAAGGGTTTGTATCTCTCGGCCCTGATATCAGTGATATGCAACTCCTCGCCGAGCAATGAGGCCAAGGTAACGGCGCAGCGGACTATGGTGCCACTGCCGGACTTAGCCCCGCCATCGATATGCCTCGTCTCAGATCATGACGCCGAGGCGATAGCCATCGTGAATGGCGTTATGGAGCCACCGGGGGGCTGCTGCATCGCCGATGACATGCAGCTCATCGCAGAGAAATTCCAGGGCTTCAGCCAGCTCCTGCCTCGGTTTTCTCGGCGCTGCCGCCACTACAGTGTCTGCGGGAAGGAAAGTCTCATCTCCCGCCGCATCCACCACCACAAGCCCTCCGTCGCCGATCTCCTTTATCTTGGTGCCGACGAGGACGGTGATATCAAGCTCCTGAGCCCAGGACAGGTGGCGCCATCTCCACGTGGAGATCACATCGCTGGCGATGTTGTTCCCCTCCTCAACTATGGATACGTCCTTGCCCATCCGGGCCAGATACTCCGCAGTGGCCAGCCCCACCTTGCCCCCACCACAGACCACAACCTTTGCCCCCACATACGCCTGGCCCGCCAGCACTTCTTGGGCTGTGACCACATTACGGCCATTATACCTCTGCGTATCGATGGTCGAGCCAGTGGCCAAGACCACGGCATCAACCTCCTCTTTGAGTTGTCGCACCAGCCTTCGGGTGACCTCTGTATTCAGCTTCACCTCCAGGCCAAGCTTGCTCAGCTGAGTTTCATAATATCGGAGCAAATCGATCAACTCTTCGCTATTGATCTCTTTGGACATGGCAACCAGCTGACCCCCGATGTGGTCGCTCTGCTCATATATGGTCACCTGGTGACCCCTTTGGTTTGCGGCTATGGCACATTCCAGACCGGCCGGGCCGGCGCCGATCACCATGATCCTCTTCCGCCGTGCTGCTGGCCTGATGTCATACTCCGGCTCCACTTCATGTCCCATCCTGGGGTGCACGGTGCAGCCATAGGGCACGTCATTGAAGAACCTGGAGAGGCAATAGAGACAACCGATGCACGGCTTGATGTCCTCGGGGCGGTCCTCGGCTACTTTATGCAGCAATAGCGGGTCGGCCAGAAATGGCCGACATACTTCCCAGAAGTCGATCTGGCCCTCGGCGATGGCTCTCTCGGCCAGCACAGGGTCATTCAAGCGTGCGCCGAAGGCAACGGGGACATCGACGCTCTTTTTGACCTGCTCAGCAATATAGAGCCAGTGACCATCGGGAACGTCCCTGCCTATGGAGGAAACGCGCGATTCCTGCCAGCCGATGCACACGCTGAGGAGGTCCACGCCAGCCTCTGCTGCCATCTTCAAGAACTCAAGGCACTCCTCCGGGGTATTGCCACCATACTCATCCATCAAGTCAGCACCGTTGAGCCTGATGCTGATGAGACAGTCAGGGCCAATGGCTTCCCTGGTGGCAGCGATAACCTCACGCATGAACCGCCCTCTGTTCTCAACAGAACCCCCGTATTCATCGCTGCGCTGATTGGTGAACTTGGAGTTGAAGTTCGTTATCAAGTAGCCCATGATGCCACAGAGCTCGATGCCATCATATCCTGCCTCTATCGCTCGTTTCGCTGCCGCAGCGTGGTCCCCGATGCACTCCCTGATCTGCTCTTTGGTCATCTCCCTGGGCTGTTTGAACCGGGGCAGCGTCTGCGGCACCAGAGAAGGCACCAGGCAGTAGCCGACCTCATATCCCCCATATCGGCCACAGTGCATTATCTGCTGGATGGCGATAGCTCCGGCCTCATGGATCAGGTCAGCCACCTTCCTCAGCCCCGGGATATACTTGTCATCGCTGATCCCAAGCTGCCGTCCGATGTATTTGGCCGGGCCGGGGTCGATGAAGGCCCCCTGATTGGTAATCACGGAGCAGCCGGTCCCGACCACATCGATCATGCGGCACAGCTCTCTATCGGTCATAAAACCGCCTCTGGTGCCGAAGTTATCGATGGAGCAAGCAGCATACTTTACCCGATTCTTGGTCTGGAATTTTCCCAAGCGCCCTTCCTGGAAGAGATGGGGGAACTTCTGCTCTCCAGGCCTTTGCATACCGTCCTCCTTGCCTCTATAATGACATTATTCACGCACACCATCAAGCATAGCGGACAGGTGACTTTTGCTATAATAGACATAAAGGGAACACAGTATGGGAGAGATCAAGAGCGCCCTTGACAAAGCCCTGGAGCGGGCAGAGAAAATCAAGCTATCCCCAGAAGAGCTTGCCAAGTTGAAATATTCTCCAGAAGGGGAAAAACTGGCCGCTAAATATCTCAAGGGTGAGTGTGACATATCCGCCGAGCTGGATAGCTGGGGAGAAGAGGTGCGAGAGCACCTGATCAAGGGGGCCCGGGAGGTGTTTCTGCGAAACATAGACCTGCCCAGGCAGGAGCAAGCCAAGGCCAGCAGTGAGAAGGCAATGGAGGGAATCAAGCTTCTGACGCGCGACAGAGCCCGCCTGGAAGGCGCATATGACAAGATCAGGCGCATCTTCAGCCATTATGAGCAGGAAGGAGAAGTGCAAAGAAGACAAGCCTACCAGTTATTGAAGGAGGATTTACAAAACAAGTTGCAACAAGCGCTTCAAGTGCAACTTGGCTCGAACGCTCCGACCAAGATGAATGTAGAGGCCCTCCCTGAATTCCAGCAAGAATGGCACAGGGTCCTGGCTCAACTGGATTCGCAATACTATAGTTTGCTGGGCGAATACAAACAGGAGATAGAAAGCATATCTTAGGTGTAAGCGATGGAAGTTCCAAGGGATATCGAATACGTGGTGCAAAATACAGAAGTGTTGCGCCCGCCAAAGCAAGCTTTGATCACCTTTGGCGTCACCACTGTACACTACTACCTGGTGACAGAGCCGGTGTATGCCGAGCTATCGCAGGGCCAGGATGAGACCGTGATCCGAGAGGGCAAGGTCGTTGCGGAAAGGCCACAGATCGTGACCCCATTCTATCTGTTCAATGCGTTCCAGGGCTTTGAACACGGAAGGGAATACGCAGAATTCATCCGGCAACACTACGGATCTCATGAGCCCGGGCTCCTCTATCGCTATCAGAACGAGCTTGGCAGCACCAACATCGTCTCCGAGTCCGTAAGTGAGATGGCGGGAAAATTGATCGATAAGCTGGAGAGAGAAAAAGAGGCCCTGGCCGCCGTTATCAAGGGCGTGGATGATATGTGGGATGTGTCATTGATGAAGTTCGTCTTCGATTTCACCGCAAACTCCTTCCGCAGCAACGTCGCCGAATTGGAGGGCAGGGGTTTTCTGGACATAGATGAGAGCCACGTCCCCAGAGGAGTCAGGATCAAAATCGAGGAGCTCTTTGACCAGGTTCGCAAGGGCCAGTGTGACGCCAACGTCTTGAAAATGGAATTGGAACGCTGGGGGCTGTTCCGAGAATATGAGGACCGCTTCCTCAGCATTTTTCGCAGACGCAGTTTTTAGGACTTCCGATCATGCCAACGAACCTGCCGCCACAATACTTCCAGGCGGAAAAAGACTACAGAAGCGCCAAGACGGCCCAGGAGAAGATCGCCGCCCTGGAGACCATGCTGGCTATAATGCCCAAGCACAAGGGCACCGATAAGCTGCGCGCCGAGTTGAGGAGGAAGATAGCCAAGTTCTCCGAGGAGATGGAGAGGAAATATGCCCTCGGGAAAAAAGGGGATAGCTATCAGGTGGACCGGGAGGGAGCAGGTCAGGCGATCCTGGTCGGCCTGCCCAATGTGGGCAAATCACAACTGCTCTCGGCGATCAGCAATGCCTTGCCCGAGGTGGCTGACTACCCTTTCACCACTACCACCCTCACGCCGGGGATGATGGAGTTTGAGAACATCCAGGTTCAGATAGTGGATACTCCTCCGCTAACCGACAACGAGCCCCAACCCTGGCTGCACAACCTGCTGAGGAACGCTGATCTCCTCCTGCTCGTGGTCGACCTGGACCGTGACCCGGCGCAGCAGCTGGGGATCATATTTGAGATTCTGAGCAAAGTTAGAATAAAGCCCATAGGTCGGGAAGAGGAGACATCACCGGAAGCCGCTCCCAAGAAAGCCTTAGTCATCGGGAACAAGAATGACCTCACCAGTGCCGGTGAGAATTACCAGCGCCTGAGGGCAGAGTATGACGCCCAATTCCCCGTGATCTCGGTCTCCGCCACGGCCGGGCTGGGCCTGGAGGAATTGAAGCATCAGATTTATAAGGCGCTGGGCATCATCCGGGTATATACCAAAGCGCCGGGGGGGAAGCCAGAGCTTACCGAGCCGGTGGTCTTGCCCCAGGGGAGCACGGTGGACGATGCCGCCGGCTCAGTGCACAAGGACTTCCGCGCTAAACTGAAATACGCTTTGGTCTGGGGCTCGGGGAAATTCGATGGGCAGAGGGTGAAGAGAGACCATGTCCTCGCAGAGGGCGACATAATAGAGCTACATATTTAAGGGCCAATCAGGCACAAGTTGGTTGTGAGGAGGAGATAAGTTTGGTGATAAGGGGTAGAGACGCCTTAGGCTTCTCTGCCCCTTTGTTTTTCACGTGTGGCTGCGGCAACAAAATGCGCTACTCACACATACCGAGAAAGAGTCGATGAAATCGCTCATCCAGTAGGAGGCGATGGGCATACAGGAAGAAGGACAGAGAAATGAAGAATTGCAACCTGTACCCATTCATGGGGAGCGCTTTGGGCAGTAAGAAGATTCACAACCTTTACGAAGGAGGTCGGGAATGAAGCTGAAGAGCAAGAGGATGAAAGTAGCTCTGGTTGTGCTGGGTTTGTTCCTGATAGGCGGCCTGGGAGGCTTGCTGGGCGCGTATCTCTCAGGCGACAGTAGTCAGGTAGCCGAAGGCGCACATACGCTATCTCTGGCTACTCCTGCATTCGCCCAAGGTGGGGTAGCATCGACAACGTTTCTGGACGAAGAAGCTGGGATATCCATATACACTGACTTGGCGCAGTCATTGGATTTGGCCACAGCGAAGACCGTGTACAAAACAATAGAAAAGGAGACCTCTGACTATATTGTGGGTTCGGTTTCCTTGCCCAATCTCACTGAGAGCGATGATGTCCACATCTTTGTCCACAAGGATGGCTGGATTGTGGTCTATTATCTCAAAGCTGAACCCGTGAGCAAGATCATAGATTGGAACTATTACGCGGGAGGACAGCTCACCAGCAACAAGCTGAAAGCGGGCTTAAGTAAAATGTGCTCCGCTCTGGGTGTGACCGCGACTACCACAAAATACTACCATTTTCAATACCCCTATGCCATCAAGTTTATGATAGTCATTGAATCAGAATATGGCTGGAACGAAACTGACACTTGTAGACTGACGATTCCCAGCGCATTCACAGTCTATGAGAGGTCATGGTCCTTTTACACATATGATACCTACAGTTCTTCATATTTCAGAATCGACGGAACCACAATCTACACGGGGGATGGGGGCCAAGATTCCTCAATAACAGCATATGGACAACTTACTGCAAGTCAACTCAGTCCCGATGTCTCTCATACTGTGACCGTATTTAATAAGACCTACGCCAGCTACGACTACGAAGGGTATACATGCGTTGGCATTGTATTGGTCTATTTAGAGCCATAGGGAATTTAGGTAGCTATTGGTGAATAGAAATAAAACACTATTAGCATGCCTTTGTGTCGTTCTGCTTCTAGCTGGCGGAGTTACGGCCCTCGTATTTCCCCAGACTGGCGTTCCCACTGCTGAAGCAGCAACCACAATAGGCGACTTGGAGCTAGCAGAATATTGGGCGCCGGTATGGTATCAGGACACTGATAGCTCAGACTACGATGCCGATTATATAACCAACTTTGACTTCGATGACAACTGGACAGGCACAGACAACTGGGAGAATCAGCCAAACTTCACCTTAAAAGCATATATCTACTACTGGGTTGTGGAAACTGAGACACACTGGTTCATAGGTTACGCCGACTTTCACCCCCGAGATTGGAGTGACATTCCCTTGGACCCACAGCATGAAAACGATATGGAGGGCTCCCTGCTTGTGATCAAAAAGGACGGTTCAACCTATGGGCAGTTTCTACTCATGCTCACCATAGCCCATCTCGATTTCTATTCATACAAAGACTACAACACATCGCCCTCTAAAGATGTGACGGATGGTCATGAGACAATAGATGGAGACGTGCAATTCTATCAAGGGCATCATCCGTATATCTACGTGGAGGCAAAAGGCCACGGTGTTTATGGAGATAAGCGCTGGGAGACCAATGATTTCCCTGGTGGAGATGGCGTTGTCTATTACTACACCGGCACAGCCGAAGAGCCAAGTGGCGGCAATGATAGAAATGTAGGCTACGCCCTCAAGAGTATAGATGAATTATGGAGCCGAAGATACGACTATACAGACACTTTCGACTCATTTGGCGCATTCAAGGGCGATAGTACCTCCAAAGCGAACGCACCGTGGGGCTGGGACGATTGGGATGATGGAGAAGTGTTCGCACCGGATTTCTTTATGGACCCTGCTTATTTAGTTGATTACTATCATGATGGGCTCGGGACTTTCTCAAGCAGCTATATCTACAGGTCTTATGGCGGGATTGTGGAGACCTTTCACCCTTATAGGAGCGATTACCACAGGGTTTGGACCTGGCATGTCCCGGGAGCTGAATGGATAAGGGTACATTTTACCCGAATACAGACCGAAGCAGGCGACGATTATATATCTTTCTACGATAAAAACGATAGCCAGGTTGGGGATAGGATTTCTGACATTTATCTCGACCATTGGTCGCCCTGGGTCGAAGGTGACACGATAAAGATAGGGCTGGATACAGACTCGGATATCAATTACTTCTGGGGATTTTACGCGGATGAAGTCGAATATCAAGACGTCCCTGTCATCTCGGATGGGATTATTGTTGAGGGTGCTAACGCGGTTTGGACCAGTGGCCTGGAACATTCATCAGACTTGGATAATGTAGCTCAAAACGTAACCCCACGGATAGTTGTGGAGTATGCAGACTATGTGTCCGAACTCAGGTTACAGGTCTCTACAGATCTAAATTTGGTAGCTGACACGATATCATCGCGGATAGTTGTTGAATATGCGGATTCTATTTCTGAGTTTGGCTTGCAGGGATCTGTGAACTTGAATCAAGCAGCCAGCGCTGTAATGCCACGGATAATTGTGGAATATGCTGATTCTATAGTGGCTACTGACTTGGGGCGTCCTCTTTTTGTTTCGCCTAGCGTGAGGAATTTGACCGCTTCCCAGAGATCAGGAACAGGCATTGTGGATATCTCTTATGAAGTCTTCGATGCTAGGCAGTCTGTCACCATTAGCTTCCAGTACTGGAATGGAAGCCAATGGGTTGACTGCGCCACTACTACTGGCGGGGGACAAGTCGCCATAGGGAGCAATATAGGTACTTGGAACGCCAAGGCCGATTTTGATAGTCAGTACAGAGCTGATATGAAAATACAGGTTATTGCTGATAATGGAGAGGCTGTCAATAACATTAACCAATGTGAGAGTCCTGCATTCACTCTTGATACAGAAGCTCCTTCACCACCTGGTCTGGTAGCACCTGTTGGTGGTGCTGCAATAGGGGACACTGCTCCAACCCTCGATTGGTCCGATACCTCAGATCCCTCAGGCGCCACTTATATCCTGGAGGTCGACGACGATTCTGGTTTCTCGAGCCCGCTACTAACAAAGACCGGATTGGTAACTTCCCAATATAGCCTCAGTTCCGCAGAAGCTCTAAGCGAGGGCACATACTATTGGCGAGTAAGGGCTATTGACGGCATGGGCAACCAGGGCAACTGGGCTTCAACTTTGTTCAGTGTAGATACCACCAACCCCACGGTGACGCTTAACAACATTTCCGACTTTGTCAACTCCCTTGCTTCTATCTCTGGCACTGCTTCTGATATCTCACCGGGTGAGTTGGAAAAGGTTCAGGTCCAGATACAAAACACCACTGACTCTACCTACTGGAATGGAAGCTCATGGGTGGCAGGAGCAACTTGGGTCGATGCCACAGGGACAACGACGTGGAATTACACCATGCCCACGCTCACCGATGGCAAGGCATACATGGTGAAGGCCAAATCGATAGATAAGGC
This sequence comes from Dehalococcoidia bacterium, assembly GCA_034414595.1. Taxonomy (GTDB): domain Bacteria; phylum Chloroflexota; class Dehalococcoidia; order SZUA-161; family JAUWZY01; genus DAOULY01. The sequence goes on along the minus strand of DAOULY010000021.1, from coordinate 367,683 downwards.
GGGGAACGAATCGGGTGAGGCCTCAGACAGCTTTATCTATGACACAACGGCGCCTGTGGTCATGATCACCAACGTCTCTGATTTTGTGAACTCACTAAGTTCGATTACTGGTACGGCGTCAAATGCTACTAGCGGCGTTGCCTTAGTCCAGATCCGCATCTCCGACGCGAGCACCAACAGGTACTGGGACGGAGACTCATGGGAATATGCAGAGACTTGGCTTAATGCCAGTGGAACGACCTCGTGGAGTTACAACACTAGCGGCATGAGCTGGGGCGAGGGACACAGCTACACGGCCAGCGCTAAGGCCAGTGATAACGCAGGCAACATCAGCACGCCAGAAACAGACGGCTTCACCTATGATACCACTAGCCCAACTGTGACGCTGAACAACATCCCAGACTTTGTGAACTCACTTGCCCAGATCAGCGGCACAACCTACGATGTCTCACCAGGCGAGTTGGATAAAGTTCAGGTTAAGCTCAAGAACGCCACCGACAGCACCTACTGGAACGGCACCTCTTGGGTCTCTACCGAGACGTGGCTTGATACCACCGGGACCTCGAACTGGAGTTACACCATGCCCACGCTCACCGATAGCAAGGAGTATACGGTGAAGGCAAAGGCTACTGACAAAGCGGGCAATACGTCTGCTGTGAGTTCAGACTCTTTCACTTTCCAGGAGACCCCCGCGGCGGCTTTCATGGCCACTCCTGCAAGTGGCAATGCCCCCCTAACTGTGCAGTTCACAGACCAATCAACAGGAATCATTGATTCATGTGCTTGGGACTTCGGAGATGGAGAGACCAGCAACCAGCGGAATCCTTCCCATGCCTATGGCAGCCCCGGAACCTATAGCGTGACCCTCACTGTCACTGGACCGGGAGGAACAGATACGGAGACTAAGACAGACTATATCACCATCACAGCACCACCACCTCCAGCACCCACAGAGGACACTCCACTTGGGCTGCCGGTCTGGGTGTGGATAGCTATCGGGGCAGGGGTCGTCCTGTTAATAGGCCTGGCAATAGGCCGTTTGGCGAGGAAATAGAAGTCGCTCGGATGGTTCAAATCATCTCGATTACGAAGTCGTCGACTGTGTTTGGTTCCTTCTCCAGATCGACGATGGCCACTGTCCTCTCCACCGGATAGGCGCTCGAGGTGAAAATGGTGAGACATCTTCTATCGTAGAGGACGGGCGTCCTCGGCTGGTGTGACCTGATCAGCAGTCTCTTGTTGAATCTGGCCATGACCTCCTCGAAATAGTCGCGGCCAAACTGGGGCCTGCCGACATACTCAGTCAAAAAACCGCCACTCATGTCCTGGAAATCGCCCCAGATTATGTAGACCCATTGCTCAGTGCCCAGCTCTACCCTGTTTATATCGTCGAGATTGGCCACGTCGGGCAAGCCCCCGTGCAACGCCAGCACCCCATTATCGACCGAGACCGCCAAAGGCAGCTTGGAGAACGTGGCCGTGTAGCGAGCATAGCGCTCCGGCTCCAGAGTCCACCAAAAGTCCGCCGGGAAGAAATTGATCCATTGATGGGCCTCATGGTTTCCCATGAGCAAGAAGATATCCTCGGGATAAGTCAGTTTCAACAGGCACAGGTAGTTTATGTTCTGCTGCGGCTGGGGACCACGGTCCACATAATCCCCCAAGAAGACCACTCTGTTGCCCTCGCTGAGATACTTGGCGACGACCTTCTTAGTGGCATCGAAATCGCCATGGGTATCACCGACAAAGATGGCACGGCCAGTACTGGGAAGCTCAATCAGCTTGGGCTCCTCTCCCACTACCGCAGCCGTTTCCTGGAGCAGAGCTTGCTCATCCTCCGTGGAGAGCGAGGCGATTTGGTCGGGGTTCTCAATTATCTCGGCGAACCTACTCTGCACCGTCCACTATCATCCTGCGAAGTTCAAAGCACATGCTGGGGACATCTATCTTCATCGGACATCTGACCTTGCAACGGCCACAGGTCAAGCAGGTATAAACTAAGGGGAGTGCTTGCTTCAAATCTCCGGTGATGAAAGCGGTCCAGATAGCACCGATTCCAGCGAAGTATTTGTCGCCGAAGCAACCAGCAGTTAAGGCAAAGACAGGACACTCATAGAGACAGCCACCACACCTGAGACAGTAGAGAGCTTCCCTAAGCAGTGGGTGTTTGGCCAGCTCTGTTCGCCCGGAATCAAGGAATATCACATGGAACTCCGCTGGGCCGTGGGCTCCATAGGTAGTGACCTTCTCGATGTCTCCGGTCTTGCTCGGACCCGATACCAGACTGACATAGGTCGGCACAGTGTAATTGGCGTACCTCCAGGTGACTTCAGCTACCTCCCATGCCTGGCGCAGCGTGGGCACCAGCTTCTCCATACCCACCAGCCCAATGTAAACCGGAGGCGCTCCCGTGGCGAGGCGGATGTTACCCTCGTTTTCGATCATAAATAGAGTACCGGTATCAGCAGCGACCACATTGGCGCCGCTCATCCCCACATCTGCCTGAAAATACTTCTCCCGGAGGAACTTCCTTACTGCGGCCACCTCGGTGGCTATATCGGGCGGGATTTCCTCCCCAAGCAACCTCTTCAGCATCGCGGCGACATCCTCCTTGGGCACATGGACCGCCGGAGCCAATATGTGCATTGGCTTTGAGCCAAGCTGCTGAACGATGAACTCTCCCAAATCGGTCTCATAGACCTCGTTGCCCATCTTCTCCAAATGCTCCCGGAGCTCGATTTCCTCACTGGTCATGCTCTTGCCTTTGACCACGAGCTTGCCCTGGCCCGTGATGTTGCCGATGATCTCCAGGGCCTCTTCCTTCGTCCTCGCGATATAGGCCTGACCTTTGTTCTCCCTTATCGCCTCGCAAGCTTGCTCAGCCAGCTCCAGCATCCTCCCTACTGAATCCTCCTTGGTCTTGCGCACCTGATCCGCAAGCTCGATGGTGTGGGGGAACTTAGCCAATGCCGCATTGATATTGCCCCGATAGCTCTTGACGGCCCGGGAAAGGGCCAAGCCTATCCTGTCATTGTGAGCTGCCGTCATCAGCGTTTGCTTATAGCTTTTGAAATCGGGCATCTTATACCTCCAGAGCGAGAGCAAGGACCTCAGCCAAGTCCAAAACCTGCACCCCGTCGGCTTTGCGCTCTTTGAGCCCCTCTTCAAGCTGCATCAAACAGCCAGGACAGCAGGTTATTATTGTGGAAGCTCCCGTTTCCAGCAGCTCTTGAGCTCTATTGGATGCCAGCATCCGGCTCATCTCGGGGAAGACGACCTCAAAGCCACCCCCTCCACCACAACAGGTGGACCACTCCCCCTTGGTCCACTCCACTTCCTTCAGCTCCAGCCCCTCTATGGCGCCCATGATCTGCCGAGGCTCATCTATCAACCCCAAATAGCGAGCAAGCTGGCAGGGATCATGAAAGGTAGCATCCAACTTATTGGAGAGTCTAAGCGTTATATTGTTTTGGCGGAGCTGTCTCAAAACGACCTCAGAGAAGTGCTCCACTTTCAGGTCGAAGTCCTGGACGTATTTAGGGAACAGGTTCTGAAGGGCATGAGTGCAGGAAGGCACCAACCCGATGATGCCCTTGACGCCCAGTGATTTGAGCCGACTGTAAGTCTCCTGAGCATTTTGGGCGAACTCCCGCTCAAATCCAAAGTGATATAGGGGCGCGCCACAACAGGGCTCTTCATCATATAGATAGCCAAACTCCACGCCTAGCTTCTGGAGCACAGCGACTGCCGATTCCAGAGCCTTATGACCATCAGAACCTCGTGAAGCCAATTTGCCATAGATTCCAGCCACATCGAGGCCAACCTTCTGAAAAGCTTTGGTCACGCCCACTGCTCTCTCAGCATCAAGCCCCTTCTCCTCCAGCTTAGCCATAGCCGAGAGCTGACTCTTAGCCTGCCCGATAAGCTGATAGCCACAGCCGGCGAAGAACACGGTTGGGCCTTGCTTGGGGATTTTCAAGTTCTTAGCCCACTCGGCCTTGGCCTTGGCAGGCGCACCAAAGAGGTTGCCCTTATTGATAATATTATCCCTGAGGAGCTGCAAACCACCAGGAACGAGTCCTCTCAGATTCTCAGCCATATCGGGATCCTCCCTCCCACCAGAGCTTCAGGAGAGAATCGCGCAAAATCACCTCATTCGAGGTTAAACTGATAGAAGCCGGCGTGGAACGATGCAATGGCGCTCAACACGGCCTATAGAATATCACAAACAAGCCCCGATGAACAGAACCCTATGCCCCGGCCCTTGAGTACCTGCCCTCTTTGAACACCTCGAAGGAAGTGTAATCACCAGGCAAGTAGGTAGTGCTTTTGGCATATTTTGTCGGGCTGTATTCCTCGAGCTTAAGGGCTCTTCGTTTGGCGTCGATGTGAGCCAGGGACTTGAGCAGGATCTCCTCGGGGTCCTCAACGAACTCCAGACCGGCGCCCACCATCTCCGTCCAACCCTCATTGATCAGCCTTGTCACCTCTTCGCTTCCCGAGATGGGAGAGCCGACGCCGAAGATAGTATGGCAGCCCGATGCCACCACATAGGTCCCGATGGAAAGGGCTTTCTCTGACATCCACTCCGGAGCAATGCCGATCACGGGGAGGTCGCTGATGTCCTCGCCGAGCCCGCCCTCAGTAGCACACTGAGTTAGGACGGTGAGGATTCGGGAATTATCCACGCATGAGCCCATGTGGAGCACCGGTGGGATGCCTATTGCCTGGCAGACCTCGCGGAGACCGGGGCCGGCGACTTCCATGACCTCCGGGGTCAGAAGCCCCTGCTTGGCACAGGCTATGGCATTACAGCCCGTGGTCACCACCAGGACATCGTTCTTGATCAACTCCTTGACCAGATAAGTATGGGCATCGTCATGGGTCGCCCGTGCGTTATTGCAACCGACGACTCCAGCAGCACCACGGATGCGACCGTTTATTACGTTGTCATTCAGCGGCCGGAATGACTCCCGGTAAACTCCTCCTTGCATATAGTTAATGTACTCATGAGAGAAACCGGCAACCAGATGGTCTACATAGTCAGGGATATTGACCTCTTTGCGGTTGGAGAAATTGTCGATGCCGATGCGTAGGATCTCCTTGGCCACATCCAGAGCTCTGTGTTCATCGAATTCCATCCGCACCGCTCCAGTGATGTGAGCCTTGGGTGAGGTTGTGATGATCTTGGTATGATAAGATTCAGATGTTTCTTGAATCCCTTGCATAATACACTGGATATCGACCACCATAGCATCCACAGCCCCGGTGGCCATAACCAACTCCTGGGATAGGAAATTGCCCACTACCGGAATCCCCTGGCGCATCAGGATCTCATTTGCCGTGCAGCAGATCCCGGACAGATTTACCCCCTTAGCCCCCTTCGACTTAGCGTATTCGATGATATCGGGATCGCTGGCCGCAATCACAATCATCTCCGAAAGGGTTGGCTCATGACCATGAACCACGACATTGACCTCGTCCTCCTTGAGGATGCCGAAGTTGGAGCGAGCAGCCACTGGGGCCGGGGTACCGAACAGGATATCACTGAGGTCGGTGGCCAGCATGGAGCCTCCCCAGCCATCTCCCAAAGCACATCTCATGGCATGGGTCAGGATATGCTCGGCATCTTGATCATTCCCGATGTGAGTACGGTGCAGCACCTCCACGATCTCGCGATCGACGCCCCTGGGGGAAATTTTGAGCCGTCGCCACAGCTCCTGACGCTTGGGTGGGGCTCGCCTCACATAGTCCACTTCACCCTTGGTGCTGGTGAAGTTAGCCAATGCTGCCAGAGCAACATCTCTGGCAACTTCCTCCTTACTCCTTTCCGGCTCAGGAACATTGAGCCATCGGGCTACATTCTTCAGCTTGCGCTCATCTTTTATCTGATAGTCCGGTGCTTCTCCCTCAGCCGCAGCGAGCAAGGTAAGCGCTACATCACGACCATGGTCGGAATGGGATGCGGCCCCGGAGGCGATCTCTCGGGCCAGGTTCCTGGCCGCCACCGTTTCCTTGGTCGCGCCACAGAGCCCCACAGTGGTCTTACCAACTAGGCGACAGGGACCCATGAAGCAGTTCTTGCAGCAGTTCCCGGCATGCCCGATAGGGCACGGAGCAGTGGTCTCAGCGCGGTCGAACACAGTGAGAATACCATCAGACTTGGCTTTCTCCATCATCTCCACTATCGCAGGATCAATGGTCTTTCTCTCAGGCATTAGCTGTCTCCTTCAGTCAGTTTTCCCCCCGCCCCAAACACTTATTTTATCATCTTTTAAACTCGCAGTAAAGCGCCGAGTCCCACTGATTATTTCTTATCTTCAGCGGCGACACGCTGGGCGATATGGGGAGGGACTTCCTCATAGTGGCTGAAGTCAATAGCAAAGCTGCCACGAGCCTGGGTCATCGATCTCAGCTCGATGGCATAGCGCTGCATCTCAGAAAGGGGCACCTGAGCTTCGATGAGGCTGTTCCCATTCTCGGGCTCCATGCCCAATATCCGGGCTCGCTTCCCATTGAGGTCACCGATGATGTCACCGGTGAATTCCTTGGGGACTGTGATGCGCACATTCATGATGGGCTCGAGCAGCACTGGCTGCCCCTGAGACAGGCCTTTTCTGAAGGCATGACCCCCCGCAATCTTAAACGAGATCTCCGATGAGTCCACCGGATGATAGCTGCCGTCATAAAGGGTCACCCTTAGATCGACCGCGGGGTAGCCAGCGACGACTCCTTCTTGCAGTGCTTCGTGGACCCCCTTCTCCACCGCCGGGATATAGTTCTTGGGTATGGCCCCACCTACCACCCTATCGGTGAATTCATAGCCTTGCCCTCGAGGCAGGGGCTCAATCTCCAGAAGTACATGACCATACTGACCATGGCCACCAGTCTGCTTCTTATGCTTGTACTCAGCTTTAGCAGCTACCGTGACGGTCTCTCTATATGGGATCTTGGGCAACTCCAGATCGACATCGACGCCTAACTTGCGTCTCATCCTCTCTGCGGCCACCTCCAAGTGAGCTTCCCCCAGACCGGAGAGGATGGTCTCCCCGGTATTAGGGTCCCTGCGCACAGACAGAGAAGAATCCTCCTCAACCAACCTGGAGAGCGCCGTCCCCATCTTGTCAACATCGGCTTTGGTCTTGGGATGCACAGCTACGCTCAGCGAGGGACTGGGCATCTCAATCCGGGCCAAAGTCAAGGGCTGAGCTTGACTGGAAAAACCATCACTGGTGCCGGTCTCAGCCAGCTTGGCCACAGCACCGATGTCGCCCGCGCTCACCTTTGCAACCGGCTCTTGAGCCTTGCCCCGGATCAGATATAGCTGCCCGATGCGCTCTGGCTTGCCTTTGCTGGCATTCCACACGGTGCTATCGCTATGAAGCGTGCCACTGTAAACTCGAAAGTAAGTCAGCCGACCTACATAGGGATCGGCGGTGGTCTTGAAAACCAGGGCACTGAGCGGACCTTGCTCATCGGGCTCGAGGGATATTTCCTCCTTGGCATTCAGGTCCCAAGCCCTGATCTGGCCTCTGTCCTTGGGTGAAGGGAGATACTCCGAGATGGCATCCAGCAGCTCAGAGACACCCTTATTGCCCAGAGCAGTCCCCACCAGGATAGGCACGATGTCACCAGAGAGGACGCCGGCCTTAAGCCCCCTCCGCAGCTCGTCGTCAGTCAATTCTTCGCCTTCAAGATATCTGTTGATAAGCTCATCGTTCGTCTCCACCACCGCCTCCACCAGCTTGTCACTGAAGGTGCGAATCTCGCTGGCCAAGGACTCCGGTGCCGGCCCTTCCGTTAGCAGCTGCACCACGCCCTCAAAGCTATCCTGAGAGCCAATAGGCAGCTGGAGCGGGAGGCATTTCCTGCCGAAGCGGGCTTGTATTTGCTCCACCGTCTTGTAGAAATCGGCGTGCTCGCGGTCGATCTTGTTGACAAAGATAAGACAAGGCAATCCCATCTCAGTGACATAGGACCAAGCCTGCTCCGTGCCTACCTCAATACCAGAGGCGGCGCAGATCACGATCACAGCACTATCAGCGACTCGCAGCGCGGCCCGAACCTCGCTGACGAAGTCAGCATAGCCAGGGGTGTCGAGGATGTTGATGTTATTCCCTTTCCACTCCAGTGGGATTGTAGATAAATTGATGCTGCTGCCACGCCTTACTTCATCGGGGTCATAGTCAGAGGTGGTATTGCCCTCATCAACTCGGCCAAGGCGTGTTATGGCCCCGGAGTTATACAGCAGCGCTTCAGCAAGGGAGGTCTTGCCGGCGCCGCTGTGAGATAGCAAAACCACATTGCGGATATTCTCCGTAGTATGCTCAGGCATAAGCTACTCTATATCAATCTTGGTCTTTTTCTTCGGCTTCTCCTCACGATCGACAGCTGAGATGGCCTCATCGAGTACGCTGCGAATGGCAAGCAGTAGTTCCTTCCTCACTGCCATGAGATGGCCCTTCACCGGAGGTGAGATCAGCCGCAGGGTCTTGGGCTTGATCCGCAGCGTCAATTCATCTTCGGGTCCCCGCTCAATGCTGAATATAGTCTCAGCCATAATACCACCCCTTGACTGAAGTATAGGCGATAACCATTTCGCTGTCAATTTGCCTCTATCCTGTCTTCCCCTGGAATCTAATGTGCAGTTTATCAACTTCGTACTTGGCACTCTGCACTTCAAGCCCGAGCAGGGTCTGAGGCAGGATGATATTCCGCTTTTGCTTCCCCGCTTTAATCACCAGCTCGTTGCCACTCCGGGCCAGAGATATATCCTCCTTACTCAGGAATGGAAGCAACAGGGTCAGTACATAGCCGCCATCCACCTTTTCAATAGTCTGAGCTTGACCCTGAAAGAAGAGCTTGCTCGGGTCTTCGGCGCCGAAGAGGGCCTTACCCATGACCTGTAGCATCTCGCCCCCGACCACCTCCTGGTCGAAGAAGGGAACGCTCATGATTGGGAGTGGTGCAAAGGCCTCTTCGATCATCTGATAATATTTACCCTGAGCTTGCTTCCAGGAGTCGAAATAGCGGCCATCAACCTCCTCTGGTAGCAGGCGGTTACAGATAATGAGGTCGGTAACGTAACCGTAGAGGTTGAGATAGGTAAAGGTGCGCTGAGTCTCCTTGATCACCATCTTCTCCGGGTTGAGCACCAGACGCACTGAGGCTTTCTCCGGGTTACTGAGCAGGGCGCGCATCTTCATCAGCTGATTGAACAGGTTCTCCGCGGAATCAAGGACCTCGTCCCCAGGCATTGGTGCCTTGAGCACACGTTTGACCACAGGCCGGGCCACGCTGATAACCTTACGCTCGAGGGGAAACAGCTTCTCCATCCACCAGCGGAGGACTTCAGGGAAGCTGAGCAGGCGCAGCGTATCCCCGGTAGGAGCACAATCGACGATGATCACATCGTATTCCTCGTTTTCCCAATAGTCCACGATATACAGTAGATTGGCCAGCTCCTCCATTCCGGGGAGAACAGCCATCTCGTCGGCCACGATCTCATCTATCCCCCTCCAGGCCATGAGCGCCGACAGCCACTCCTGAATAGTGCCCCAATGCTTCTCCATGGTCTGAACCAGATCGGTTTCCTGAGCCCAGAGGTTCGATGCGATTTGCTGCTTCCCGTTGAGAGCGACATCGAAGGAATCAGCCAGGCTATGTGCGGCGTCGGTGCTGAGAACAATAGTCTTATGGCCCAGCTCAGCACAGCGCAGTGCTGTAGCCGCAGCCACCGAGGTCTTGCCCACACCTCCCTTACCGGTATACAGAACAATCCTCATCTCTCACCCTCTACATTATAGGGCTTTCGAGATAAGCAGGGCAAGTTTGTTGCCTGAATTCACCAGCAAGCGTATAATGTGATACTGTCTTGATCAATTACAGGGAGTGAAAATTGAAGCTAAGCCGTGAGGAAGTCCAGCATATTGCCCTCTTAGCTCGCCTCGGGCTTTCCGATGAAGAGCTGGAAAGATTCAGAGAGCAATTATCCGTTATACTGGAGAACTTCGAGATTCTCAACGAGCTTGACACCAGCGAAGTCCTGCCCACAGCCCACGTCATAGCTTTGGAGAATGTCGTTCGAGATGATGAGGTCCTGCCCTCCCTTCCCCAGAGTGACATCCTGAGCAATGCCCCGCAGGCAGAGGAGGGCTATTTCAAGGTTCGGGCAGTCCTGGAGTAACGATGGATTTATGCCAGCTGACCATCCATGAATCACACCAACTCCTGGCGCGGAGGGAGGTCTCAGCCCTGGAGCTGACCGAGGCAGTGCTGGAGCGCATCTCCCAAGTTGAGGACAAAGTCCACGCCTTCGTCACCACCACCCCAGATCTCGCCCGGGGCCAGGCCCGGGCGGCCGATGAGCGCATCAAGACCGGCGAGGCCTCGCTGCTTACCGGGATTCCCATGATGATCAAGGACAACATCTGCACCAAAGGCACTGCCACCACCTGTTCCTCAAAAATGCTGAAGAACTTCATCCCCCCTTACGATGCCACGGTGACAGAAAAACTGAGTCAGGCGGGGGCCGTGATGGTGGGCAAGGGAAACATGGACGAATTCGCCATGGGGTCCTCCAACGAGCATTCCGCCTTTTTCCCCACCCTGAACCCCTGGGACCTGACTCGAGTCCCCGGAGGTTCCAGCGGCGGCCCGGCGGTGGCAGTGGCTGCCGATGAAGCCATCTATACCCTGGGCTCCGATACTGGGGGCAGCATCCGCCAGCCTGCGGGATTCTGCAGCGTCGTCGGACTCAAGCCCACCTATGGTCGGGTGAGCCGCTTTGGCTTAGTTGCCTTCGCCAGCTCCCTGGACCAGATCGGCCCGCTAACCAAAGACATCACCGATTCCGCCCTGGTCATGAACGCCATCGCCTGGCACGACCCCAAGGATTCAACCTCTGTTCCCCAGCCCACCCCGGACTATACCAAGTCGCTGCTACCGGAACTCAAGGGACTGCGCCTGGGGATTCCCAAGGAGTACTTCGTTGAGGGGATGGAGAGCGGAGTGGAGCAGGTGATGCAAGCAGCTTTGACAAAACTGAGAGAGTTGGGAGCCGAGATCGAAGAGACCTCGCTGCCCCACACCCGCTATGCCTTGGCTGCTTATTATATTATCGCCCCCTCCGAGGCCATGGCCAATCTGGCCCGCTATGATGGGGTCAAGTATGGCTTCTCCGCCAGGGACGCCGAAAACATGTGGGATGCTATGGACAAGACCAGGCAATTTGGCTTCGGCCCTGAGGTCAAGAGACGCATCATTCTGGGAACCTATGCGCTGTCGGCGGGCTACTATGACGCTTATTACCTCAAGGCGCAAAAGGTGCGCACCCTGATCAGGCAGGAGTTCAGCCAGGCTTTTGAGCGCTTCGATGCCTTGGTGACTCCAACTTCCCCCACTGTTCCCTTCAAGGTCGGCGCCAAGGTAGAGGACCCCCTCCAGATGTATTTGAGTGATGTCTGCACACTGCCAATAAACATCGCCGGCATCCCCGGCCTCTCCATCCCTGCCGGTTTTTCGGATGGGCTGCCAGTAGGGGTGCAGATACTTGGCAAGCCGTTTTCCGAAGAGACACTGTTCCGCATCGGCTTTGCCTATGAGCAAGCAACCGATTGGCACAAGAGGAGACCGCCAATATAGCAGCACTTCAGGTTCAACATTAAATTTGGTACAATGCCATCATCTGTCCAAATTATCAATAGCTGAGAACAGACAGCAAGATAATCTCCGGGAGGTATAATATGCTCAAAGCGTATGTATTCGATTTTGAAGGGACACTGGTGGATTTCCAGTGGAACGTAGAGGCCGGGGTCAAAGCAGCCAAGGACAGGCTGGAGGAGCTGGGCTTCGGTAAGGAAAAGATACTCCAGTGGGACACCTATAACAAGCTCTACAATGAGGCCGTGATTGAGGCTCTGATGGGCAAAGTCGATCTATCCTCATCCGAGATCAAAGAGAAACTCGGCGAAGTCTGGGATTATTGGGACCTGGATGCAGCGACCAGATGGAGTCTAAGAGACACTGCCCAAGATACCCTCAATCGCTTACACCAGGAAGCTCCAGTGGGGCTTTTCACCACAGTAGGACGTAAAGCCGCTATGGCAGTGCTGCAGAAATATGGAATAGATAGGCTATTCCACATCGTGGTCACCAGGAACGACGTCACCCTCATGAAGCCTTATGACGAGGGCTTGAGATTGATCCTGGATATCCTTGAGATTGGCCCTGAGGAAATGCTTTTCATCGGCGATAGTGACCGGGACATCAGCGCTGCCAAGAGAATCGGCGCTCGTTCTGCTTTCATTGTCGGCGGCGAGCAAGAACTGTCACCAGAGATCAAGCCCGACTATGTGGTCCATTCCCTGTCAGACCTCCTGAAGATAGAATAAGTGAGCGTGCAATCTCCCTGCGGGCAGGTACCTGGTCGGCGCAATAGGGAAGCCACCAGTCCAGCCAGCACTTTTATTTCGACTTTCAATTTGGTACAATGCCATCATCTGGCCGAATTATCAAGGACGCAGTAATAGTAAATAACTAATATGGAGGAGATGTAGCATGATCAAGGCGTATGTATTCGATTTTGAAGGGACGCTGGTGGATTTTCAGTATAACTTAGAGGACAGCGTGCAAGAAACTAAGGACAAGTTGGTGGAAATAGGCTTCGATAAGGAAAAGCTGAAGACAGACTCCTATGCCAAGCTTTATAACGACGCCGTGATCGACGCTTTAATGCGCAGAGTCAATCTCTCCTCTTGGGAGGTAAGAGAGAAAATAGGCGAAGTCTGGGATTATTGGGATCTGGAGGCAGCAACCAGATGGCAGCTGAGAGAGAATGCCAAGGAAACACTGAGCGAACTACACCAGCGAGCTACAGTGGGGCTTTACAGCTCAGTGGGGCGGAAAGGCATCTTGAAAGTGCTGCGGAAGTATGACGTAGATAAACTGTTCCATATCCTGATCGCCAGAGAGGACACCATACTGATTAAGCCCTTTAACGAGGGCTTGAGAATGATCCTGGACTTCCTCGAAATCTCCCCCAGGGAGATGCTTTTCGTCGGCGATAGCGTGAAAGACGTTGCCGCTGCCGAGGGAATCGGCGCTCAGTCTGCGTTCTTTATCGGCGGTGAGCAGGCATTGCCCGCCGATGTCAAGCCAGACCATATCATCCATTCCATGTCAGACATACTGAAGATCAAGTAATGGCACAGCCAGTACAGGTGGAATGCTACTCAGGTAGGGTCTATGCTGAGCGCCCTGTTTCCTTTCGCTGGGAGGGAGAGGCATATGGGGTGCAACAGGTGGAAAGGGAGTGGCTGGAGCCAGGAGAGCGGCATTTCTTGGTGCGCACAGACGAGCTGAGGTTCTTCGAACTCTGCTACCATGAGCAGGAAGACCAGTGGTCGGGGGTTGAAATAGTAAAGGGCGTTTAAGAGGGGCGAAGCCCCTCTGTGAAATCATTCCCCCTCTACTTGCTAAGGGGGGCAGGGGGTAAGGTTGACACTATGAAGGAAATCCTGGAAATCTTGGAGAAGGATGCGCGGACGACGCCGGAGCAAATTGCCACCATGACCGGCATGCCCATCTCTGAGGTGAAAAAGGCGATCAGGAAAGCGGAGAAAGATCGGACCATCGTTAAATACAAGACGGTAGTCAACTGGGAGCGGATTGGAGATGAGAAGGTCTGGGCAATGATCGAGGTCAGGATCCAGCCGCAGCGAGATGTCGGCTTCGATGCCATCGCCGAGCGCATCTATCGCTTCCCCGAAGCCCGCTCCGTGTATCTGGTCTCGGGCACCTATGACCTGGCGGTTATGGTCGCCGGCAGGACGATGCAGGAGGTAGCTTCCTTCGTATCCGAGAAACTGGCCCCGCTGGAGTCAGTGCAGGGAACAGTAACCCATTTCCTGCTCAAACGGTATAAAGAGGACGGAGAGGTCCTCGAGGGCGGAGAGGGGCCACATCGCTTGCCGTTGACGCTATAGGAGGATTTGAGTGCTCAAAGGCATCCGCAGTCCGATCTCAGAGCGCGTGAGAAAGATACCTGCTTCAGGCATCAGGAGATTCTTTGAGATGGTGTCGTCCATGGGAGATGTGATCTCACTGGGCGTGGGCGAGCCCGATTTCGTCACCCCATGGCATATCAGCGAGGCTGGCATCTACGCCATCGAAAAGGGCCATACCATGTACACCTCGAACTATGGCATGCTCGAGCTGCGCCAGGAGCTGAGCAGACATATCAACGACCGGTACTCGGTGGACTATGACCCCGGCAGCGAGCTTATGATCACCGTAGGCGTAAGCGAAGGGCTCGACTTAGCACTGAGAGCGATCCTCGATCCCGGAGATGAGGTCCTGATCCCGGAGCCAAGCTACGTGGCCTACATGCCCTGCGCTGTCCTCGCCGGTGGCACCTTCGTCCCGATACCGACCACTGTGGAACAGGAGTTCAAGGTCCAGGCTGCCGAGATCGAGCAGCGGGTTACTGAACGCACCAAGGCCATCGTCCTTGGCTACCCCAACAACCCCACCGGTGCGGTGATGGACCGGGCTGACCTGAAGCAAGTGGCTGAAATCGCTAAGCGCCATGATTTGATCGTAATCTCGGACGAGATCTACAGCCGCCTGGTCTATGGTATGGAGCACACCTGCCTGGCCAGCCTGCCCGGGATGAAGGAGCGCACCATTCTGCTCAACGGCTTCTCCAAGGCCTACGCCATGACGGGATGGCGCATCGGCTACGCCGCAGCCCCGGCCGAGATCATCGAAGCCATGATAAAGGTCCACCAATACACCATGCTCTGCGCCCCGGTGATGGCACAAAAGGCCGCCCTGGAGGCGCTTAGAGAAGGCGAGAGTGCAGTGCAGGCAATGCACGCTGAGTATGATCAACGCCGCAGGGTCATTGTAAAAGGGCTCAATGACATCGGTCTCACCTGCTTTGAGCCCAGAGGGGCTTTCTATGCCTTCCCCTCGGTCAAGGCCAGCGGGCTCTCCTCAGACGAATTCGCCGAAAAGCTTCTCATGGAGCAGAAAGTGCTGGTGGTCCCCGGCTCAGCCTTCGGAGAGGGCGGTGAGGGACATATCCGCTGCTGCTATGCTGCCTCGCTTTCCGACATCGAGGAAGCCCTAAACAGAATGCAGCGCTTCCTCAAGAAGCACCGCGGCGCTTGATGCAGGAAATCCCCGATGAAGGCAGTCATTGAGGTCGAGAACCTGAGGAAGACCTATGGCTCAACGGTCGCGGTAGACGATGTCTCA
This sequence comes from Dehalococcoidia bacterium, assembly GCA_034414595.1. GTDB lineage: Bacteria > Chloroflexota > Dehalococcoidia > SZUA-161 > JAUWZY01 > DAOULY01. The sequence continues at coordinate 352,422 of DAOULY010000021.1, read as the reverse complement.
TTTCAGGTGGCCGAAGGGGAGATATTCGGCCTCCTCGGCCCCAACGGCGCCGGTAAGACCACCACGGTGGAGTGCTTGCAGGGGCTGCGCCGCCCCGACGCCGGCCGCATCCAAGTGCTCGGGCTTGATCCGCAGTCGGAGGCACAGGCTTTGCGGCGGCGGATCGGCTCGCAACTCCAAGAGTCGGCGCTGCCCGACCGAATCAAAGTCTGGGAAGCGCTTGACCTGTTCGCCTCGTTTACTCCCGGCGCTTCGGACTGGCAGCTGCTCATGGAACAATGGGGCCTGGCTGATAAGCGCAATGCCGCATTCTCCAGCTTGTCCGGAGGCCAGCGCCAGCGTCTTTTTGTCTCCCTGGCTCTGGTCAACGACCCAGAGGTAGTTTTTCTCGACGAGATGACGGCCGGGCTTGATCCCGCCGGCCGCCGGGTGGCCTGGGACCTGATCCGAGCGATACAGGCCCGGGGCACTACTGTGGTCCTGGTCACCCACTTCATGGACGAAGCAGAGCAGCTCTGCGACCGCGTGGCGGTGGTCAACCAGGGCCGGATCGCCGCCCTCGATACGCCCCAAGGGCTCATCGCCACCTACGCGGGTCAAGTCCGCATCCTCTTCAGCACCGAGTACTCCGACCTATCCTGGCTCGAGGAGGTTTCCCACGTAAGTCGGGTTACGAGACAAGGATCAAGGGTCGAGGTAGAAGGGGATGGCCCGGCGCTGGCCCTGGTGGCGGCTGCGCTCGTCGAGCACGGCATCACGCCGTCCGATCTCCGTGTGGAGCAGCCGACGCTTGAGGATGTGTTCCTGACAATCACAGGCCACGGTGTCGGGAACTGAGATGGACCTATGCACACACTGGCAAAGCTGACCTGGGTAGAGCTCAAACTCTTCGCCCGCGACCCCATCACCATGGTCTTCACCTTTGCCTTTCCCCTCATTGTGCTCTTCGTTCTGGGGCAGGCCTTTGGCAACACTCCTGATCCCGAGGGTGAGGTCTTTAGAGGTGTCGGCCCCATGAATTACTACGTGCCAGCCTACCTCGGCCTGATAGCACTCCCTGTGCATCTCGCCGCATACCGTGAGCGAGGCGTTCTCCGCCGGCTGCGGGCCTCGTCGGTACCAGTCTGGAGCATGTTCGGCTCCCACGTGATAATAAGCTTTGTGATTGCCATACTCGGTGGCATATTGTTGACCATCGTCGCCATGCCGGTCTACGATGTGCACTTTCCAAAGTCGGCCGGACTGCTGGTGGCGGCGTTCGTGGTCAGCACAATGAGCTTCGCTGCACTGGGCATTCTCCTCGGAGCTGTGCTCCCCACAGCGCGGGCGGCGCAGGGGGTGGGGTTGCTGCTATTCTTTTTGATGATGCTTATCTCGGGTGCCGGGCCGCCTCCAGAGGTCATGGGACGAATTTTAGAGTGGGTGGGAGAGATAACGCCGCTCAAGCACGTCATTGTACTGTTGCAGGACCCCTGGCTCGGCTTCGGCTGGAACTGGACGGAGTTCCTGATCGTGACCGGGGTCATGGTGGTGGCTGCAGTGGTATCAGTCCGTGTCTTCCGCTGGGAGTGAAGCGCCGGTCAACTGTGCTGACGGTTGCCTTCGACTGCACCGAACTAAGGCTTAGCTGCAGAAGCTCCTTACGGGCTTTTTATAGGCCTTGACAGCCAATGAGCAGGTGTTTTAGTATAGCCACGTTAGTTATCATGGGAAGTCCTAGTTAAAACGCCTAAATAATTTGTAAGTACTTGCTCTAATACAAGCGCAGTGCATAGGCCATAGAGCACAAGGTAGGAGTTATCAAGCAAGACACCGGAACATCCTTGGGTTTCCTCGCCAAAATAGGTAACTTCCTCGAGCGTAATTCGGGGAAATTCATCCTCGCCGCAGTCGCCCTCACCCTCTTGCTGGTCATCCCGCTCCTTGCCATGGGAAGCGAGGAGCAGGCGTCATCTGACCCGTCAGGCGAGGTCTTCGAGCTGAGGGATGACATCAACGACCGTTTCGCCCCCAGGGTTTATGGTTGGGGCTACATTGTTGAGGCCCGAACCGGGGACATCCTCACCCAGGCCGCCCTATGGGAGTTGTACCAGAACGAGCAGCAGCTAAGGGAAGAGGACCAGAGTGGCACGCTGGCACCAGAGGGCTTGCCCGCCCAAGACTACCTGTATGAGGCCTTTGACGTCGAGGCGAACCAGTCCTTCGTAGGGGTGTACAGCCTTGCTGATGCAGTACAGGGTGTGCTGGTGAACTACTACAGCACCACTCTGGAGGCCGCCACCGACGATCAAGTGAAACTGGCGGTGTACCAACTATTCTCCAACCCGGACACCAGTGGACTGAAAGACTCTCTGTCAGTCAAAGCCCAGAGTGAGAAGCGCGTTGTTGGCGTGACGGAGATCGACTACTGGACCTCTCCGGCCCTATTCTTCAGCGTCCTGGCCGATAATGACAAGCTGGGCGGTGGTACTCTTGAGATCGGAGTCAGTGGCGGAGAGACGGTCTTAGACAAAGAGGAGTTCAACCGCAACGTCCAACAAGTCCTGCGGGGCGATGAACAGACCTTCCGCCTCTGGGGCATTGCCATTGACGTCAACCTGGAATCGGCCGATGAAGGCCAAACAGCCGGGTATTTCATCATGTTCACCGTCGTCGCGGTGGTGTTGATCGCTGGCGTCAGCCTGCGGTCCTACTGGGCTGTCGCCCTGACCGGCGCGGGTCTTGGGGCCCTCATGATCTGGCTCAAAGGCATCTCCAACCTGGTAGGCCTCAAGGGAGGACTGGTCATTGACCTGATCGTTCCCATCGCCATGATCTCGCTGGGTGTTGACTTCGCCCTCCACGCCCTGCGGCGCTATGAGGAGGAGAAAGGCCGAGGCTACGCTCCAAGCATGGCCCTGCGAGCAGGCTTCGCCGGTGTGCTGGGTGCGCTTGTGCTGGCGATGGCGAGTGACAGCATCGCCTTCCTTTCCAACACCTCCTCCGGGATAGAGGCAGTCATCCACTTTGGCATCGCTGCAGGCATAGCCGTTGTCTCCTCGTTCATCGTCCTCGGCGTAGTGCTCCCGTTGGCAATGATGCGCATCGACCAGCTCCGGGGCCCGAGTCCGGGCTCACCTTCGAAGAGGGCGCTCCTCATGACGCTCTTCAATAGTGTGGGGGTGGCGGCGCTCACTGGCACCGGCGTAATCTTCCTCGTGGCGGTTAGCGAGCTGCTGGGAGTTGCAGTGCTGCTGGCGACTGTTGTTGGATACCTGGTGGTGCCGCTGTTGATCATGCGTTGGCGACAGTCTCGTCGCACTCCAATGCCAACATCGCCTACGGATGAGGCGAGCGCTCCACCGCGTGGAGCACCTGGCGGTTGGTTCGTCGCCTTAGTTGCCGGGATCGCGCACTACCGCTTGGTGGTCCTGCTGGCCATCGCTGGGATAACCGCCGCAACGGTCCTGTTCGCCACCAGGCTGGAGGCCACCTTTGATGTCAAGGACTTCTTCGATAGCAAGTCAGACTTCGTGGTCAGCCTGGACAAGCTGGACGAACATGTCGGCGAAACGGGCGGCGAGCCAGGTGTTGTCTATATCAAGGGAGACCTGAGCGACCCCCAGGCGCTTGCGGCCATTAATCAGTTCATCGCGAACCTTGACGACAATCCGGACATCGCGAGGGGAGCCGATGGCGAGGTGCAAATTTGGTCAGGAATGGTCATTGATCTGTTGGGACACATAACGGATAGCCAGTACGCGCTCGATAGCGTCGCGGCGGTCACAGGTGTGCAGACCACCGACGTCGACAGCGACGGGTTGCCGGACTCACAAGCACAGGTCAAAGCCACCTACGCCTACATGCTGGATTACGGGGTTCCCCTCGACGCGAACACGCTTATCTACACCCCCGGACAGGTCGGGGAGGTGCTTTATCACAATCCTGCTGGTGGCGAGGAAGACGTCACCATCCTGACAGTCGGGATCCCCGGTACACGCGAGCTGCAGAACGTAGTTGCGGCGCGTGATTCGCTGACCGATGACCTGAAAGTCCTGGATGAAAGCTCCCCCATCACCCGTGCCGGGCTCACTGGCTCGCCGTTCACTCGGCTGGCTCAACTGGACGCCACCACCGGTACACTGCAGAAATCCCTGCCGATCGCGGCGGCTGCCGTGTTTGTGCTCCTGCTCATAGTGATGCGCTCGCTGCGGTATGCGGTGGTGACCATCATCCCGATCGGGCTGGTGGTGGCGTGGCTCTACGGTCTCATGTACCTGACTGGGTTCCCCTTGAACTACGTGACCGCCACCATTGGCGCGGTGTCTCTTGGCGTAGGTGTAGACTACTCCATACACATGACAGAGCGGTTTCGGGAGGAGATGCGCAGAGCGCCGGACAAAATGCAGGCGCTACGACAGGCTGCCAAGGGAACGGGAGTAGCGCTGCTGGCATCCGCCGCATCCAGCATCGTGGGCTTCGCTATTATGGGCTTTGCTCCCATGCCCTTGTTCTCATCCTACGGAATACTGACAGCCCTCATGATTTTCCTTGCCCTAGCAGCATCACTGGTAGTTCTTCCCTCGCTCTTGCTGCTGGTGACTCGCATTAAGGCAACGGAGGAACCCCGAGACAAATCCGAGGCCTAAGGCGAGTACTGGAGTTGACCGGAGAGGCAACCAGCCCCAGTCGGACAGGTCAATTGAATGTTCAATATCCGCAGATTTATGATATATCAAGTTCTCGCCAGTATGCTGAATAAGGCACCTTGAGACAAGTCTGCAGCATGCTGTGATATAATGCCACTGACGAGCTATATAGGGGACGAGTCGGCTCGACTTCCTTGGAGTTAATAAAGAAGTTCGTCAATAAGACATGAGGAAATAGAAATGAAGGTGTGTATTGTCGGTGCTGGTTCTGGTGCCAGGAGCGCAGCAGAGCAGGTTCGACAGTTGGATGAGCAAGCCCAGATAGATGTCTTTAGCAAACAGTCTGAGATTGGATATGCACCTTGTGAGTTACCTTTCGTGCTCCGAGGTGATATCGTCACCTGCGATGATATATTCCATCCGGGCAACCTTTTTGAGGAAAAAAGCATACGCGTCCATTTGAACACTGAGGTTACTGATATTCTCAGGAAGGAGAAGTGCCTTGTCGCTGGCGGAGAGAAGTATGATTATGATAAAACCATTCTAAGCCTGGGGGCTATTCCCTCCATTCCGCCGATTCCAGGGCTGGATGGTAAGAATGAATTTACCTTAAGCACAAATATAGCCGACATCAGGTTACTGCAGGAGATCGTTCCAAAGCACAGGAGTGCGGCGATTGTCGGCGCCGGGGCAATTGGGATGGAGATAGCTTTTGCTCTGGTGGCGAGAGGCTACCAGAGCATCTATTTGCTTGACATGCTGGAGAACATCCTGCCGGCAAGCCTTGATAGGGATATGGCCGATAAGGTCGAAGGGGTGGTGCGTGAGAAGGGAATAGAGTTGATCATGCCCATCGAGATCTTGAGCATAAGTAGTGATTCTGGGAGAAAGCGTGTGGTTCTCCCGGACCGGGAGCTGGAAGTGGACTTCGTCGTCCTTGCCACTGGAGCAAAGCCCAACGTGGAAATAGCTCGTAAAGCAGGCATCAAAATAGGCAAGACGGGCGCTGTAGCTGTCAACAAGTACCTTCAAACGAGTGACCCCGACATCTACGCTGCTGGAGACTGCATGGAGAACTGGGATAGAATCTTCGGCTTCAAAAGGCGTCATTTGCTGGTTACCACCTCGCGGATAACCGGTGAGATAGCAGCCACGAATTTAGTCTTAGGCAATTCGCTTCCATATCATGGCACTGCCATGACCTTCATCATCGAAATATTCGGTCATCAGGTTGGAACAGTGGGGTTCAACGAGAGGTTCGCTCGAGCAAAGGGAATTGATGTGGTCTCCAGCATAAGTACCTTCACATCAGTGCGGCCAAGGTACGGCGGTAAGGACGTCCACTGCAAACTGATTGCTGATCGGCAGACCGGCAATTTGGTGGGAGCGCAGGTCATCTCTGAGGGACCGATAAGAGGGGCAATTGACGAGCTGGCCATCGCCATATCTCACAAGATTTCCCCTTCTATGCTAGCTCAGATTGACGCTCCTTACTCACCTGCTCTTGGAGGGGAGCAAGTACATAAGGCGGTGAAGGAATTGAAAAGTAAGCTCGAAGGATAACACACCCTCCTGCCAGAATGAAAGCCTGGACTACCCCCAATAATTGTACCACTTGTTAAGTTAGAGTTGTCGGCGTTGGATCTGCTGTGACTTCCCTAAATAATTGCACAACAGTCTAAGTAATCGTTGTAGTCATAACCGGTTTCACCCCTGATGAAGCCGCCAGTTCGATGTCGTTATCCAAGCTCTTGCTCATCTTGCTGCATGACCCATGGATCGGCTTCGGCTGGAACTGGACCGAGTTCCTGATCGTGACCGGGGTCATAGTGGTAGCTGCAGTGGTATCAGTCCGTGTCTTCCGCTGGGAGTGAAGCCCCAGACCCTCGTTAAACGAAACTGACAATTGTTTAGCCTGTACCCTCAAAGTTCTATGTAGAACTGTCGCTGCTTTCACGGGGGAAATTCATACACAAAGTTGACGGGGCAGTTCAGCAGCGGGGTGCTAAGATCCGGCGTTGGCTTGCGGCATCTTGTTGGTCTCCTGCGGCCTTAGCCTTTTCATGGCGCAGCCGGTACCGCCTGTCATTGGAGAGGATGCGCTTGCGCAGGCGGATATTCTTGGGTGTGACTTCCACTACCTCATCCTCGGCAACGAAGTCCAAGGCCTCTTCCAGGGTCATTCGCAGCGGCGGGGTGAGCTTGATAGCAATGTCCGCTGTAGATGAGCGCACGTTGGTCATCTTCTTCTCTTTGCACACGTTCATGACCAAGTCTTCATAGCGCGCGCAACTCCCGACGGCCATGCCTTCGTAGACCGGCGTGCCAGGATCGATGAAAGTCAACCCTCGTTGCTGAGCATTGTTCAAACCATAGGTGACTGCTACGCCTGTTTCGGCAGCGACGATGACCCCGGTGCGGGTAGACTGTAATTCTCCTCGCAAAGGCTCGTACCCTGTAAGGACGCTGTTCATCACCCCGTTGCCCCTGGTCACTTTCAGGAAGAAGCTCCGGAAGCCAATAAGTCCCCTAGTCGGGATGTTGAACTCCAGATGCACGCGTTCCTGCCCGCTGGCACGCATATCCGTTAGCCGCGCCAACCGTGATGCAAGGTTCTCCGTTATCATACCGATGGCTTCGTTCTCTATGTCCAACACCAGCAACTCATGAGGCTCCAGCTTCTGCCCGTCAACGGTCTTTACGATGGCCTCAGGCTTAGAGACCTCGAACTCGTAGCCCTCACGCCGCATCGTCTCGATGATGATGGCCAGGTGCAGCTCTCCTCGCCCGGAGACCAGGAAGACATCGGCACTGTTGGTCTCCTGCACTCGCAGGCTTACATCGGTTTGGAGCTCCGCGAAGAGACGCGCCCGCAGTTGCCGCGATGTCAGGTATTGCCCGTCCTGTCCGGCGAAGGGCGATGCATTCACACCTAAGGTTATCTGGACTGTCGGCTCACCGATATCGATGCCGGGCAGCGCCTCTGGTCGGTCCGCCGCGGCTATGGTCTCGCTAATTGCTACCTGCTCCAGACCACTCAGGGCAACAATTTCCCCCGCCTCTGCCTCAGCAACCTCCTGTCGCATCAGGCCTTCGAAGACGAAGAGTCTGGTGACTTTGTGCTGTGTCGCTGTGCCGTCCCGCTCGATGCGCGCCACCAGGTCTCCTACCGACACCTTCCCCCGAGCTATGCGCCCCACAGCGATCTGGCCCAGATGACTGTCATAGCTGAGTGCCGCCACTAACAGTTGAAATGCGCCTTGAATATCGCCAGATGGCGGTGGGATGTATTTAAGTATCGCCTCGAAGAGAGGAGCCATGCTCTTGGGCGGGTCTTTCAGGTCTGCCAGGGCATATCCGGCCTTGGCGGCGGTAAAGATAATGGGAAAGTCTAGTTGCTCAGTTTGTGTGGCTAACTCCAGGAAGAGGTCCTGCACCATATTGACCACATCCGCCGGCCGTGCCGCAGGACGGTCGATTTTGTTTATCACCACTATGGGCTTTAGCCCACTCTGTAGAGCGTGCCGCAGCACGAACCGCGTCTGGGGCATCGGGCCATCCACTGCGTCAATGACCAAAAGGCAGCCATCGGCCATGTTGAGAACCCGTTCCACTTCACCGCTAAAATCGGCATGACCGGGCGTGTCAATGATGTTGATCTTCACGCCTCGAAAGGTGACAGCCGTATTCTTGGCAAGGATGGTGAGACCCTTTTCCCGCTCAAGCTCGTTACTGTCCATGATTAGCTCACTGACCTGCTGATTGTCACGGAAGATATGGCTCTGCTTGAGCATAGCGTCCACCAGGGTGGTCTTTCCATGGTCAACGTGCGCGATGATGGCAATATTCCTTATGTTCTGTGACATTGCATGACTACTCCATGAAAAAAGCCAGCCCGAAAGGGGCCAGCACACCATAACTATTATAGCACAAACGAGAGCCAATAGTCCTGTGATATCGATGCTTCGAGAACCCAGGTGACGTCTAATCAGTAGGGTAGGTGCAGCGTAGTGGAGCCCAGACCCTTGACTGAACAAAACTGACATTTGTTCAATCTGGCAATTCAGTTTCCTTCTGCCTTGTTCCAATAGGAATATTTTTGTAAAATGCAATCGGCAGAGGAAGTAATCAAGACACTCACACCAGCTTTTGAAATAGGGGTTTGGAATGCCTGGATTCTGATGCTCCCTGTGATGTTAAGTATTCCTTTCTATCTCTATATCGGGAAGAAAAGGGGCCCATCTCCTTCCCGAGAGACAACGGCCTCAACGAAGGAGAAGACAATCACCTACTCTCTAACATCTCTCGATTTTCTGGCTTTCGCATATTCAGTATTCTTGCCACTGAAGCTGTGGACTCTATGGTTCTATATAGGCCTTCCAGTTGCTCTATTGGGGGTGACTGGAATCATGCTGGCTGGAGTCAACTGGGCCACCACGCTACCCAATGCGCCTGTTACAAGAGGGCTGTATCATTACACAAGACATCAGTTATACGTAACCTACATCCTGTTGTTATTGGGTGTGGGTATAGCTACTGCCTCGTGGCTTATCCTATCATATTCCATTTTGTATATAGCCGGAATATCTGCTTATGTCCATACCGAAGAAGAGGATTGCCTTGAGAAGTATGGGGATGCCTATCGTGAATACATGAATAGAACTCCAAGATGGATAGGAATACCGAAAGCCGGTTCAAATAGGCAAGCCTAGTTAACATTCCTCGGTTTTGTATCAGAGGCCTCTTCTAGAAATCAAAAGCAGAACATGTTACCATTGAGCATGTCTTTTGACAGAAACTTGGATTGCAAGATTGTGATGGAGTGTGTTACTAAGACATTGGGTTAAAGGAGGGTTAGAAAATGGCGTTTCGGATTTCTCCCCTGTGGTGGCCACTTCTGGCGTTAACTTCCCCACTGCTTGTGCCCATGTTATTGTTTAGGAATCGTCGCTTCAGGGGAAATCGCAACCAAGCCCATCAAGTCAACTTGGAACGCATTAACAAAGCAACGCCCCTGGAGTTACCCGAATTAGAATTTATAGATATGACCATCCTCTCTGAGTGGGCAACCGAGGAGGGTTTCGTTGGCGAGCCAGGCGTATCATACTTGCTACATACTGACCAGGGCTCACTACTCTACGATGTCGGCTTTGGCCCGAGCCATCCAACCCTAGCCCACAATGCCACAAAATTAGGGGTGAGCCTCGACCAAGTTGACGCTCTTGCCATCTCTCATCTACATATCGATCACATGGGAGGCATGAAGGCTTCACGTTCAAAGCAAGTGATGGTGCCAAACGAGCTAGGTGACCCTGGAGCTAAACTCTGCTTCCTACCTGATAAAGCGGGGGCTGATGGGTTCAGTGCTAAGGTAGTTAAAGAACCCCGGCTGCTTACTGCTGGAATTGCGTCAATCGGCCCACTGGCACGAAGTCTCTTTTTCTTTGGCTGGACTGAAGAGCAAGCACTCTTGGCACGAATCAAGGGCAAGGGCTTAGTGATATTCACCGGTTGCGGTCACCCAACAATCGAGGTTATCCTGCAGATGGTGCGGCATCTCTCCGATCAGCCTATTTATGCTATTGGTGGTGGTCTACACTTCCCTATCACTAGCGGACGTGGCAAATATAGAGGCATCCAGATGCAGATGATCTTGGGCACGGGTAAGCCCCCATGGCAACGCATTACTGATGATGACTTGAGCAAGACTATCGGGTCCATCGATGCGGCCGGGCCTGAACATGTCTTCCTCTCGGCACATGATACTTGCGATTATGCACTACAACGTTTTGTAAATGAGCTAAAGGCCGAGACAAAAGTGCTTAAGGCCGGGGCGACCTATCGGATCTCAGCATGATATGCCATATGGTGCCAGTACTTTGGCTATTTGCGAATAGTCGACTGACTCATAAATGGTGACTCTATGTCAGGTCGTATTTTCTTGATTTCTGCCTGAGAGGCAAGAGACAACAAAAAGATTGAATCGTTGCTTCATATAACAAAATAGCGGAATGTGCAACACCGACCGAAGCCCGGCTAGGCGAAGGCAAACACCGCCTTGAAAACCATGTCTGGAGTTCTATGTTTTGGATACTGTGGTCTACCTACGCCAGATTCCTATGCGATTCCAACGTAACCCTCAAAAGGAACACCACCGAAACACTGGCCCCGAGCCCGGATTTGCTCCGCCATAAGCTTAGCTGAACCAGTTGGAATGCTACGCCACTGGGGGTTGAAAAATCGAGCCTCATGTGTTATATTCCCACTACATCGCTTGGAGGTCAGGTTTATTGGTGCACTGAATAGAAGCTGAATGGCAATTGGATCGGGGAAGTGGTGAAAAGGTGGTTAGGGTAAGTGGTGGCAGAGGACGGAACGGGTGATGGAGGTTGAAAAAACGCTCCTGGTCGAGGAGCGTTTTTGTTTAGCTGCTATCGCAACTACTAAGGAGACGAGGGGTTGGACACAATCACCATTACTTTAAACGGGGTCGAGGTCAGCGGTCATGCTGGAATGACCATACTCGATTTAGCCCGAGAGTCAGGTGTGGAAATTCCCACCCTGTGTCATGATGCGCATTTGGCCCCAACGGGCGCTTGCCGCATTTGCCTGGTGGAAGACGAGCGCTCTGGCGCATTGCTGGCATCTTGTGTGGCTCCCATTGCACCAGGCATGGTGATCAACACCCAGTCTTCCCGGGTGCTGGAGAGGCGAAAAGCCATAGTCGGGCTCATGTTGGCCAGCCATCCCGATTCCTGCCTGGTGTGTGATAAGGGCAACCGCTGCCAGCTGCGCACCGTTGCCGCGGATATGGGAATCGGACTCCTGCCGTTCTTGAGGATCCCCCAGCGCGCCATCATGGAAGATGTAAATCCATTTATCGAAAGAGACCTGAGCAAATGCATCTTATGCGCCAAGTGCATCCGGGCGGACCAGGAGCTGGTTGTTGAGGGAGCTATCGACTATATACACAGGGGGTTTTCCTCCAAGCCGGCCACACTTAACGATTTACCACTGGAAAAGTCGGAGTGCACTTTTTGCGGCACCTGCGTGGCATTATGTCCCACCGGGGCGCTGGCAGAGAAGGAAAAGGCATACGGGGGAACGGTGTCAAAGGTGGTCCCCACTGTCTGCCCCTTTTGCGGCTGCGGCTGCAGTATCTCCCTGGAGGTCAAGGGCGACCGGATAGTGCGGGCCAGACCCAATGAAAAGGGCAGCAATCAATCGACCTTTTGCGTCCGAGGCTGCTATGGCTATGATTTCGTCCACAGCCCGGAGAGGTTGCTCAATCCCCTGGTCAAGATGGGAGACGATTTTCAGGAGGTATCCTGGGAGCAAGCTTTGGACTTGGTGGCCAATGAATTCGGCCGGACAAAAGAAGCCCATGGCCCTCACAGCTTGGCAGTCTTTGGCTCCTCCAAGTGCACCAATGAGGAGAACTACTTGCTGCAGAAATTCGCCCGGGCTGTGCTCGGCACCAACAACATCGACAACGGCAGCCGACTCTACAGTGCCTCCAGCGCCCTCAGCCTTGGCCAGTGTCTGGGATTTCCTGCCAGCACCAGCCCTCTCCAAGATATTGAGCAATCGGAGGTGATACTGGTCATCGGGGCTGACCCCACAGCCTCGGCTCCAGGTGTCGGCTATGCCATAAAGCGCGCCGTGAGGCAAAAGGGAGCCAAGCTGGTGTTGGTAGACCCCCGGCTAACAAAGCTGGTTTCATTCGCGGACATCTGGTTAAGTCCCAAAGTGGGCACGGATGCAGCTCTGATCAATGGGTTGATGAAAGCGATCGCGGATGAAGGTCTGTGGGACAAGGAGTTCGTAGCCCAAAGGACGGACAACTTCGAGGCATTGACCGAGGGGCTGGAGAAATATACCCCCGAGGATGCGGCGGAGATCGCTGGTGTTTCTGCTGAAGACTTGGTCCGCGTGGCGTGGCTCTTCGCCCTGGCCCGCCAAGCCTCCATCGTCTATGGGAATGGGCTGACGCAACAAGGGAACGGAACACAGAGCGTGCTGGCACTGGTCAATCTAGCACTATTGACAGGCCGCATAGGACAGGGAGGTGGCATCTACGCGCTGCAGAGGGAGAACAACGCACAGGGAGCCTGCGACATGGGGGTTCTGCCTGATTTCCTCCCCGGCTATCAAAGCATCGCGGAAATCTCAGCGAGGCATAAATTCGAGGAACGCTGGGGAGTTTCCTTACCCGCAGAGGCTGGGGCGACGGCCCTGGAGATGATCCAGCAGGCAAAGCAAGGGGATATCAGAGCCATGTACATTGTGGGCGAGAATCCGGCCTTGAGTTTCCCGCACCCCTCGCAGGTCAGAGAAGCCCTCGCCTCACTGGATTTCCTGGTGGTGCAGGACATGTTCTTGACGGAGACGGCGCAACTGGCCACAGTGATCCTGCCCGCGGCCAGCTTCGCTGAAAAAGAGGGCACGTTTACCAATTTGGAGAGAAGGGTACAGAGGATCCGAAAGGCAATCGAACCACCGGGCGATAGCCGGCCCGACTGGCAGATAGTCATGCAACTGGCGAGCACGATGGACTACCCCATGCAGCATTCCTCTCCGCAGCAGGTCATGGATGAGATCAGGGAGCTTGTTCCCCTGTATCAGGGGATGGACTATGCAAGCCTGGAGACAGCAGGGGCCTACTGGCCGGCGTGGGATGGAGACCGCCAGGGAATGAGACGGCTCTACCAAGAGGAGTTTCCTCGCCAATTTGGCCGCTTTTCCCCTGTCGAATATGTCCCGCAGCCGGAGCCATCAGGAGATGGCTATCCGTTTCGGCTGCTGACTGGGACCATCCTCTATCATTTCGGCAGCGGCGCCCGGAGCTCCAGAGCGCCGCGGTTGAAGAAGATCGCGCCGCAGGCCTTCGTGGAGATCAGCGAGGCCGATGCGGAACATCTCGGCATCGCCGAGGACGAAGTGGTCAAGGTCATCTCGCCACAGGGCGAGATCGTGATCACGGCCAAGGTGACTGACCGGCTGCCGCCGGGAACGCTGTTCATGCCCCTCTCCTTCCCAGAGAGCCATGTCAATGAGCTATTTGCCACGGTTCTCGATCCTCGGGCCAAGACCCCTGCTCTCAAAACCTGTGCTGTGAGGATAGAAAGGATGGGCCATGGCTGAACTGGACCTGACCCGGCTGAATCAGATCATAACTGACCATCGCGGCCAGAAATGGCCGCTGATCCCGCTTCTCCAGGAGATACAGCAGGAGTTCGGCTACATTCCTCCGCAGGCTATAGAGCCAATAGCAAGAGCGATGGGGCTGTTCCCCAGCCAGGTGCAAGGTGTGATCACCTTCTATACGCAGCTCTATACCACGCCACGGGGGCGTAATATCGTCAGGGTGTGTCGGGGAACGGCATGCCATGTGCGGGGAGGTAAGACAATATTGAAGCTGGCCAAGCAGCACCTGGGCATTGAAGAGGGTGAAACCACCCCTGATTACGAATATACGCTGGAGACGGTGGCCTGCATCGGCGTTTGCGCCCTGGCCCCGAATATCGTCATCGGCAATCAGACTTTTAGTCACCTGAACCCGAAGAAGGTAGCGCAGGTATTCAGTAAGAAGAACCGATAATAGCGCGGATGAGATAATGATGACCTTCGATGAAGTTCGAAGTAAAGCGGTAGTTGAGTGGGAAGTGCTGCAGCGCAGTGAAAAGCCTCGCCTTCTGGTGGGCGCTGCTACCTGTGGTCGCTCGGCCGGAGCTTTAGCTGTGCTCGATGCTTTTCACTCCGAACTGGCGCGACGAGAAGTCGATGCTGTCGTTATGCAGGTTGGCTGCCTCGGGCTTTGCTATGCCGAACCCATAGTTGAGATTGGCAAGCAAGGCCACCCCGGCATCTGCTATAGCGAGGTCACCCCCGAGATCGCATCCCAGCTGGTTGCCGATTACATAGTGGGAGACGATCCCCACCCGGATCTGGCCTTGGGGACCATGGGAGATGGCACCATTGACGGCATTCCTAGGCTTTTCGATCTGCCCATCTTCAGGCCGCAGGTTCGCATCGCACTCCGCAATTGTGGCCACATCGACCCCGAGAATATCAAGCACTACATTGCCAACAGCGGCTATAGTGCCCTGGTCAAGGCACTCGGGATGGCCTCCGAGGATGTGATCGAGGAGATTAAGAAATCAGGGCTGCGGGGTCGTGGTGGCGCCGGATTCCCCACCGGGCTTAAGTGGGAATTCTGCCGCAGATCGCCAGGCAGGGAAAAATATCTCATCTGCAATGCCGACGAGGGCGACCCTGGTGCTTTCATGGACCGTTCGGTGCTGGAAGGGGACCCGCACTCCGTTTTGGAGGGCATGCTCATCGCGGCCTACGCTATCGGAGCCAGCCAGGGTTACATCTATTGCCGTGCCGAATATCCGCTGGCCCTGGAGCGCCTGAACATAGCCCTTGGTCAAATGAGGGAACATGGACTCCTGGGCCAAAACATCCTCGGCTCTGGATTCAACTTCGACATCAAGATCAGGGAGGGTGCCGGGGCCTTTGTTTGCGGTGAGGAGACGGCCCTGATGGCGTCCATCGAAAGCAGGCGGGGCATGCCCCGCCCTCGTCCACCATTCCCAGCGCAATCAGGCCTAGAGGGTAAACCGACCAACATCAACAATGTAAAATCGTTGGCATCCGTTCCCGTCATCATCGACCGCGGTGCTGACTGGTTCGCCAGCATCGGCACCGAAAAAAGCAAGGGCACTGCTGTGTTTGCCCTCACCGGAAAGATCGCCAACAGCGGCCTGGTGGAAGTGCCTATGGGCACGCCCTTGCGCGATGTCATCTACGATGTGGGGGGTGGCATCCTCCGTGGCAAGAATTTTAAGGCTGTGCAGACAGGTGGACCCTCGGGAGGTTGCATCCCGGCCCGCTTCCTCGACCTTCCCGTGGACTACGAGTCCCTCGCTGGCGTGGGCTCGATTATGGGCTCGGGCGGTATGGTGGTCATGGACGAGAATACCTGTATGGTGGAGGTGGCTCGCTACTTCCTCAGCTTCACCCAGGATGAGTCCTGCGGCAAATGCACTCCCTGCCGTCTCGGAACCAGGCAGATGCTTGAGATATTGACCAGGATCACTCAGGGCCAAGGGCGTGATGAGGACATCGACGTATTACTCACCCTCGCTGCTGTGGTCAAGGAGTGCTCATTGTGTGGCCTGGGTCAGACCACTCCCAACCCAGTGCTTTCGACCATCAACTACTTTCGAGACGAGTATGAAGCTCATATCAAGGACAAGAAATGCCCGGCCGCCGTGTGCGATGCGCTGATGATCTCGCCATGCCAGCATACCTGTCCCGTGGGCATCAATGTGCCTCAATATGTTGCTGCCATCGCCGAAGGCGATTATCAGAAGGCTATAGACGTGATCAGAGAGCGGAATCCATTCCCCTCTATCTGTGGCCGTATTTGTCATCACCCCTGTGAGGTCAGGTGCCGCCGCGGGGAGCTTGACGACCCGGTGGCCATCAGGTCGCTCAAGCGCTTCGCAGCGGATTGGTACTTCGACTATGTGACCCAAGATCCCGAACCCTTCCCCCAAACCAGGAGTCAGAGGGTGGCAGTTGTCGGCGCTGGCCCCACCGGACTCGCCTGTGCCTATTATCTGGCGCAGATGGGCTATCCGGTCACCGCATTTGAGGCCCTTCCCCTAGGCGGAGGCATGCTATCGGTAGCCATACCCGATTTCCGATTGCCCCGGGATGTCATTGAAAAGGAAATCAATTATATCGCCAAGAAAGGGGTGGAGATCAGGTACAACGCTCCCATCAATATAAACTACACTGTAGAAGACCTGAAGAAGGAAGGCTTTGAGGCTGTCTTCATTGCTGCTGGCGCCCAGAGGAGCCAGCGCGTGGGCATACCAGGAGAGGTGGAGGATGTTGAGGGGTTGTACTACGGACTGAGGTTCCTCAGGGATGTGAAACTGGGTCGCCAGGTGAGGGTTGGCCGTCGGGCGGCCATCATCGGCGGCGGCAATGTCGCCCTGGATTCCTCCCGCACCGCGCTTCGCCTTGGCGCTGAGGAAGTGAACATCTACTATCGCAGGTCACGTGAGGAGATGCCGGTGACCGAGGTCGAGTACGATGAGGCCGCGGCTGAGGGGGTGAGGGTTGATTTCCTCACCAGCCCCACGCGCATAGTGAGCGAGAACTGGAAGGCAACCGGACTGCAATGTATCCGAATGAGTCTGGGCGAGGCGGACGCCAGCGGGCGGCGCCGCCCGGTGCCGATCCCCGGCTCCGAGTTCTTCGTCCCTGCCGACACCGTCATCGCCGCTGTGGGCCAGGCCCCTGATCTTTCATTCCTGCCCGCGGATAGTGCCCTGGAGCGCACCCGGTGGGAGACCCTGGTGGTTGACAGCAACACATTGGCCACAAACGTCCCTGGGGTCTTCGCCGGGGGTGACTTCGTCACCGGCCCCGGCATGGTCATAGATGCCATTGCCGCTGGTAGAAGAGGTGCTATGGCCATAGACAAATATCTAAGAGGAGATACTTCCCGAGTGCAGATCTATGACCTGAGGGTTGGGGGCATCGGGGAAACCGTAGCTGAGGAGATGGAGGAGACCTGGGAGGCGCAACCGAGGGTGGATATGCCCCAGCTTCCTCCTCAGGAGAGGAAAGGGAGCTTTCAGGAGATAGAATTGGGCTTCTCCGAGGAGAGGGCCAGGCAGGAGGCCAAGCGCTGCCTGAGGTGTGACTTGGAGACGTAAGAGGGAAAGAGGCATCAGCATGATGGCTGGGAGGATTGAGCATGAAATCGATCACGCGGCAGAAGTCCCTTGATGAAATCGAGCAACATCTAAACGGCCTCGACAGGCTATATATTGTCGGCTGTGGCACTTGTGCCACCATGACCAAGACCGGCGGTCGGGAAGAGGTCATTGAGATGGAGGAGCGGCTGCGCGAAGGGGGCAAAATGGTCACGGGCTGGATAGTCATTCCCACCGCCTGTGACGAAATGACGGAGCTGATGATGAGGGAGAACAGCGCCGCTATCCAAGATGCTCGCTGCATCCTGGTGATGTCCTGCGCTTTAGGGGTACACCGAGTGGGACTGTATATTGGCAAGCCGGTAATTCCAGCGCTGGACACCCTGTTCATAGGTGTAGAGGAAGGCCCGGGCCGCTTTCAGGAGGTCTGTGCCCAATGTGGCCAATGCGTGGTCGGGGATACCGCTGGCATCTGCCCGCTCACGACATGCCATAAAGGGCTGCTCAACGGCCCCTGTGGTGGCACCAACGATGGCAAGTGTGAGATCGACAAGGAGAAGGACTGTGCCTGGACTCTCATTTATCAACGTCTCAAGGAGCAGGGCAGGCTCGATTTGATGCGCAAATACTATCCGCCTAAGAACTTTCAGGCGGTGCCCAGGCCACGAATGGTAAATATCTCGTGAAGCGGGGGGAGAGGATGCAGAGCTTGAGAGAGGCCCTCAATTCAGGCAAATTCGTGATCACCAGCGAGATCAGCCCGCCGAAGGGAACGAACATCGAAGGATTGCTCCACCATATCGAACTGCTCAAGGATAAGGTTGATGGGCTAAATGTCACTGACCATCAAAGCTCAGTAATGAGGTTTCCCTCTGTTGGTGGCTGTCTTCTGGTCAAAGAGCAAGGTGGTGAGGCTATCCTGCAAATGACCTGCCGCGACCGCAACCGGCTGGCCCTGGAAGCAGAGCTCTTGTTCGCTTATTCTCGGGGGATCAGGAATGTCCTTTGTCTCACCGGCGATGCGGTCCCGGTTGGCGATCACAAGGAGGCCAAAGGGGTTTTCGATCTGGATTCGGTGCAACTGCTGAGGGCGATTCGCCTGCTGGAGACAGGTAAAGACCTGGGGGGCAATGACCTCGACGGTGCCGTGGACTTCTGCGCCGGGGCTATTGTGACTCCTGAGGCACACCCGATTGAACCTCAGCTGATCAAGTTTGAAAAGAAGGTCGAGGCCGGGGCCGAATTCTTTCAAACGCAGGCGATCTATGATCTGGACAACTTCGCCAAATTCATGGAGTTCGCCCGCCAATTCCCGGTGAAGATTCTGGCGGGGATAGTCCTGCTGGCCTCGGCGAGGATGGCCAAGTATATGACCGAAAACGTACCCGGTATCTTCGTGCCACAACAGTTAATCGACGAGTTGGCCAGCGCACCCAAGGGAACAGCGCTGGAGAAAGGCATCGAGATCGCGGGACGGATGGTCGCAGCCTTGAGAGAGGATTCTCTATGCGACGGGGTCCACGTTATGGCCATAGGCCGGGAGGAAGTCGTTCCCGATATTCTGACCGCAGCGGGACTGGGAGAACAGGGTCATGGCGCAGGCTAAGCTGTCACATTACTATCGGGCGCTATACAAAGTCGCTGAAGCGATAAACGCCAGCCTCGAGAGCGATGTCGTCCTGAAACGGATCGTCGAGGGCGCGGCCAACACTGTGGGAGCCAAGGGCTGTTCGCTTTTACTGCTCAGCCCTGATAGGAGGCTTCTCTTGCACACGGCAGCCTATGGCTTGAGCGACTGGTATATGCGCAAGGGCCCGGTGAGCGTCGATATCAGCATGGCCGATGCCCTTAAGGGGAAGCCAGTGGCAGTATTCGACGCCCCTGAAGACCCTCGAATCCAGTACCGGGAGCAGGCTAGGAAAGAAGGCATAGCTTCCATCCTCTGTGTCCCTGTCAAGCTCAAGGAAGAAGTAGTGGGTGTGATGAGACTCTACACCTCTGAGCCGCGCCATTTCACTGATGACGATATCTTCTTCCTGAGCACGGTGGCTAACCTGGGGGCCATAGCATTGGAAAACGCCAAGCTCTATGAAGCGATCAAGAGCAGTGATGCCCTCAGAAAACGCCTTTTTGCCATCACCTGCCACGATTTGAGGGAACCGCTGGTCACCGTCCACAGCTATCTGAAAGCTATCCTCGATGGCTTTGCCGGGGAGATCGGGGCCCAACAGAGCGAGATGTTGCAAAAGACCGAGCGCAGGATCGAAGGGCTTCTCGATCTTCACGCGGCCATTCTCGATGCCCGGGGACTTGATGCTGAGGAAGTGATCAAAGAAAGGGAATGGACCCTGCCTGAAGAGCTGGTGGAGCATTGCCTCGACAGTGTGCGCACCTCAGCTGGGGAGAAGGAGATCGCTCTGAAGATGGACATGCCAGTGATGCCATCGCCGCTCTATGCCTCATCCAAGCACCTGCGCCGAGTGCTGGTCAACTTGCTGAGCAACGCGATAAAGTTCACCCCTGCCGGTGGTGAGGTGACGGTAAAACTCGAGGATAAACAAGACCTCCTTCAGGTGGACGTGATAGATACTGGCATCGGCATCTCGCCCAGGGACCTTCCCCACGTGTTCGACGAGTTCTATCGCGGTGGGGATGCGCCGGCCAAGGGATTGGGCCTGGGGCTTTCTGTGGCCAAGAGGGTCGTCGAGGCTCACGGAGGAACTATCTGGGCCGAGAGCCCCTGTGGCCTACTGGGCTGTGATGGGGGAACCAGGATCAGTTTTACTTTACCCAAGAAGAAAGGAGGCACGAAATGAAAAGTCAACCGAAGATCCTCCTCGTCGACGATGATGCCGATTTTGTGGATTTGGCCAAGATGGTCTTGGCCACCAAGCCGTATCAGGTGGTCACGGCCTACAGCGGAGAGGAAGCACTGCAAAAGGTGGCTGAGGAGAAGCCCGATTTGATCGTCTTGGATGTAATCATGCCGCTCAAGGACGGATTTACCGTCTGTGAGCAGTTGAAAAAGGACCCCGAGACAGCCAGCATCCCTGTGATCATGCTCACCGGCTTCCGTGAGAAGGTTGGGGAGACAACCACGGCCACGAGCCAGGGGATGTTCTTGGAAGCAGAAGACTACGTTGAAAAGCCACTCAACGCCACAGAACTGCTGGAGCGCGTGGAACACCATCTCAAGAAAGTAGGCTTCTAAGATATCCCTTAATCTTTTTGCCTCCATCTGCCATCAGTTTAGCTCAAATGGTTGGATCGAGGTGACAATTGCTCGTTTTGTTAGCCGCCAAGCAACTGGGAAAGGAACCAGGATAACTAGTTGCGTCAGTCAATTGGAAAGCGGTCCTGCCATAGCCTTTCATACCAGGTGCGATGCTCTTCACCAGCAACCTTCCGATACTTCGCAGTGGTATTGAAGCTGGCGTGGCCTAAATGCTCTTGAAGCACTCTTAGTGCATCGCCAGAGTCATCCAGCTTCATTGCATGTACGCTAAAGGCGTCCCTAAGGCGATGAGGACTAACGCCCCTTACCCTGTCGGTCTCTGGATTGAACAAATTCGGGAGTCTAGCTATTTTAGCGCAGTCTCTCACTATCTGCCACGCCCGGTGTCGGTTAATGCCGAAGAGAAGTGCCGAGCCAGTGACTGAGCGTAATCGGTAGTGCCGGATATAGTCCTCCAACATCGTCATGGTGTGCTTATCAACTGGTAGCACCCTCATGCGCCGTTGCGCCTGCTGCCGCTTCATGGCCTCATTGGCTTCTTGCCCACACTCAGGACAGAATCTGTGTCTTCTACTTAACCCAGCCTTGCACTTGGGACATAATAGTCTGATACGTGTCTTGAGATGCAGAATCGTGACAGTGGCCTGCTCGAAGTCAATGTCACTCACATTAAGTGCCAGAGCTTCTGAAATCCGGCAGCCTAAACGAAAAAGAAGCCTGATAAGCAGCCTATCATGGAGACTTGTTGCAACTCGCTCCATCAACTCTATATCGGCAGGTTCAAGATAGGCCTTCATCGCCTCTTCAGCACCCTCTCTACTGCAACTTTAGTGAAACTAAGGGGACTCGAACTCTGTTGATCAACAACATCTATAGCGTTCATGAAGACTCCTGGCTCCAGTTGGCCTCCGAGCACTGTCATTGTTGACTTGACAAGTGACGTTTTGTCCAATTTGGACCAGGTAGTCACAGTTACATGATTTGTTTAGACCATGACGTGCTCCTTGGATAGTGTTCCTTGACGTAGTTACTGAGACTGTCATTTTCCCCAGCAGGATTGGCTGTATTTTCCTGGACAGGGATATCGCCCCTCTGGCCACGCTCGTTTCTAACCGTTAGCCAAAAAACCACCAAGAGTGCTATGACCAGTGTAATGACAAAGACAGTTTCCTTGTAGATCACCATTGGTTGCCCCTTTCTATCTTGCATCGATAGGTTCTTGCCCTTCTACTGCCTCGCAATACCGGCAGACTGGGCACATCCGGTACTTGACCATCTCGACATTCCCAAGGGCAAGGTACCACTCCTCTGGATTGCCTCTCTCGAATGACTTTCGAGGGCATTCTCTGAGAGGGAGGCTATCCCAGCTAACCAGCTTTCCGCAGCAAGGGCAGGACGCGGCCTGATGCTTAGCTTCAAGCTCAGCGATCTTCTCCTGCTTCAAGCGCTGGTCAGCTTTGAGAGCCTCAAGATCTGCCCCGCTTGCCCGATGATAGAGCACTCGGTGGGCTCCAAGTGCCTGGGGCGTCTTGAACCCCTTTCCGCATTCTTCACAGATGTTCATCGTTAACCTCCTAGCTATAGAATCGTGGCCTGCTTTAGCCGTCCGAGTGATACTTACAGGCTGAAATTGCGTATTCAACGAGACCTCACCAATACTGGGTTCCCCAAGGCTCACTACTTGCGAGTACTGGGCGCAATACTCGCTGAGTACTGAGGTGCAGGTGTCCGCAGCCCTCGGCAGTACTTGGTTATATATCCCGGCATGGTGCAGAATCGTCAGCAGGGAATTCCTCGACGATATAGATGAGGGCAGAGTGCTATTGACGGGCAATTCTGGTGGTCTGTAGTTAGTCCCGATCTTGTGCGTGATCTATCATTACGGAATTAAGAGTTCAGCCGTCAACGCATCGGTGCTCAATAAGGATTGAGAAATACCAGTGGGATCAAGGAGGAGGCTAGGTTGGAGAGGTCCCTGAGTGCTAGTCATCGAGACACTCCGTCCACATTTACATCCGCGGCTTGCTGCCTGAGCAGCTGTTCCAGTGCATACCGTGGAACCCTGATCACCCGGCCGAACCGAACGCTCGGCAATTGGCCAGTTCGAACGGCTTCATACGCTGTGCCGCGTGAAATCCGCAATAGGCGGGCCGCTTCTATCACACTAAAAGTGAGAGGTTCTTGATCCGTGCCCATGGTTCTGTAGCTCGTCATACTCATTGGTCCTTACTGTCGTGAGAAATGTCTACAGGTCAGCTTCACGAATTGGGAGTGTCGGCTTGCCATCCGATTAGGCATGGAGGCCCCCAATCCGAATCCAGCAGTAGATAGTGATTTGTGGGACGCCTAGCCATTGGGCATATTCCCTCGGATCTATCATCTGTTCAATATTCTTCATCTCTACCTTCAACAACCATTGACATCGAACTATTCATATGATAAGGTATAAGCGTATTAAGGTCAATGTAATAGCGTTACTATTAATTATTATATGCGTATATCAGCGATCGCATAAAGGAGAGGAAATATGCCAAAGGGGCCCAAGGTACATCCAGAGATTGAGAAATTAATAGCCAGCCTTGTTTGGCTCAATCCATTTGTAGAAGCAGGGCAGATTGAGCAGGCACTAATAGATAAGTTTGTTGGCAGTGATATCCCGATTCCAGCAATACGCACTATCCAAGACCGAGCGAAGCGTATCCGTGATCGAATGTCTATGCAGGAGAAACCCTGGTCTATGGCAGCAATGGCGGAACAAGGCCCAGACGTTTTTCATGGCAAGACGGGTATTCCTTGGGAAGCAGCTGGTTTCATTATGCAATCTATCGTAGAGTTGGAATCTATAATCAGGTCAGGTAAGAAGAAACTTGAGGAACTTTGGCCGCACACATTTGAGTTGTTGACCTACATCCATCAAGAGGTGAATCAACCAGAGAAGGCACCACAGCAGAGAACTGTGTTGACGAACCGGCAAGGCAAGTGGCTTTGGCGAATCCACCTCGTTCTTCCCGGCCTGAAACCGGTTGACCTTTTCCCCCATGTAGATGCCTATGTGCAGCGGGAACTCCTTGCGGATTATCTGGGCTGGGATTTCGATACATCTGACCTCGACAGCAGCCTTCAAAACATACTACGGGACGTAATAGCCCACGGCTATTATCCAGATAGAAGTCAACCAGACGAAAACAGAGGAGGTACAAAATGAGAGGACACATCAGAAAGAGGTACAAGAATAGCTACACAGTCGTCCTGAATCTCGGGATTGACCCACAGACTGGGAAGCGAAAACAGCAATGGATCAGCGTTAAGGGCACAAAGAAAGAGGCTGAAAAGCGCCTTGCCGACATGCTACACCAGCTCGATACGGGCACGTTTATGAAGCCTCGTAAGACTACTTTGGCTGACTACCTTGTGAGGTGGCTCAAAGATTACGCCTGGCCTAACCTGTCCCCTAGAACTGCTGAAGGCTATGAGTCTATCATATACCAACACCTCATCCCCCAGTTCGGCAATGTCACACTGACACAGCTTAGGCCCGAGCACCTTCAGAAGTACTATGCAGAGAAACTGGTGAAGGGCCGCTGTAATGGCAAAGGGGGACTAACACCACTCACGGTCAGACACCACCATATGGCATTACACCGGGCACTGGAGGTCGCCGTAAAGTGGGGACTCATTACCCGGAACCCCGCAGACGCGATTGACCCACCAAGTTTCCAGCGGTCCGATATGCACGTAATGAATGAAGGCGATATCGAGACTTTCCTTGATGTTGCTAGGTCTACCCCTTACTATACGCTGTTCTATCTGGCTCTTTTCACGGGCATGAGGCGCTCTGAACTCTTGGCCTTACGGTGGAGCGATGTGGACCTAATCCTGGGACAGGTATCAGTCAGTCGAAGCCTACACCGTCTACGTGATAAAAGCTTGGTTTTCAGAGCGCCTAAGACAGCAAGGGGACGCCGGACCATAGCTCTTCCACCGTCAGCTTGCATCGTTCTTAGAGAACATAAGGAAAGGCAGGAAGCGATCCAGCTGATCCTAGGAACTATTCTAAGAGGTGATGAACTGGTGTTTTCTCAGCCTGACGGAAGTCCATTATTGCCGGACACAGTAAGCCAAGCTTGGCGAAAACTGGCACGCCGTAGTGGCCTGGAAGGTATAAGGCTACATGATGCTAGGCATACACACGCTTCCCTGATGCTGAAACAGGGTATTCACCCCAAGATAGTCCAGGAACGACTGGGGCATGCTAGCATCCAAATAACTCTCGACACCTACTCACACGTAGCACCTGGGCTCCAAGAGGCTGCTGCAGCACACTTTGACGAGCTCGTAGTCCACAGGCGCGAGAATGCTGCCGCCGCAAATGTTGGTTAGCTTTCCGTTAGCTTTTTAGGGTTATGTCTTGCTGGGCAAGACTTTATTAGGACTATTTCAGCTTCAAAGAAGTGGTACCCCTGGGGCGACTCGAACGCCCGACACGCGGTTTAGGAAACCGCTGCTCTATCCTCTGAGCTACAGGGGCATCTGTTGGAGTTGGGGTATCAATAGGTAGAGCTTTCGAAGTGAACTTTGCTCTCACCATTTGACCCGGCAGCTACCATATGCCAATTCTAACATCAAAAACTGGGCTCTGCAAACGGCAAGGAGCAGTTCCTCCGGCAACAATTCGATGAATCGTTGGCTAAAGAAAAGCCATAATAGTATCAACTCTTGGTAATGATAACCCTATCCCTTTCCATCTTGTGTACGAGGCCTGCATCCTCTAGTTCAGCAATATCATATATTGGAAAGTTGAGATAGATTCCGGCTTTTGCACCAACGACGCGCTCAAGGATACTCTTGAGACGATTCTCAGGATTCTTCTCATATTCCTCCACTATGACTTTGAGCACTTGTCTAGCTTTCGCACTCAGGTTCACGGGTTAAATTATAATAACACAGTTGAGTGTTCGAGCCATTAAATGGGAGTTATTCTGTGTTCAATCGAAAGAGGTACCAAAGCAGCGGGCATCACAAAGTAACGGAAACTCATTTTGTGCAATGCTGGCGAATTAGGTTAGTTCAAATTTACCAGCTTGTCATTTAGGGAACGCGTCCTTCGATGATGAACCGGCTCAATTCTACCCACGTTCTGAGATCATCGCAATGCGACGGGGGCTAGGCTGGCGTACTAACGGCTGTAGCAATCTGCACAGAGCATCAAAGCACTCGCCAGGGTGTAGCATCGACGCATATGACCCTTTCTGGCTCGACAGAGGTCAAACGACCACAGCATCATTAGCAAGTAGCGTGACCCGCTAGCCTAACTTGGCTGATATCTCAAACCCAAGAATCGCTCAAGCATCACTTGATAGGTTGCGAGCCCAGCATTCCCTCCCATCTCCAGAACCATTTCCATTACTTCACTGCCATTTCGAAGCGCATCTCCGTATCGCTCACGCCAGAGTCTATCATAGATGCATGTATCGCCCTGCAAGATCGCATCGGCAGCTGCGTGCGCAGAATATAAGGCATAAGATATTCCTGCTCCAGTGACAGGATGAGCATGGCCAGCTGCATCGCCTATCAATATCCAGTTCCGGCCGCAGCAGGCGACCTCAAAATACCTTGGGCTACCAGCTGACGGAATTAAAGCTGTCCACCTTTCTATCACTTTGGAATTTGGCGTGTATTCACGGATGAATTCAGCCAGCTTGGCTGCCATTTCACTTGATGGTGATCTACCGTATACTCTGACTATCCCCACGCTTGCGTGATCTGCCCTCGGGAAGTGCCAAACGCATCCCCCGAAGTCGGCGTACGTCTTGATAGTAATACTATCGACTTTATCATCCACTAAGAAACAGCCAAGGGCAAAAGCAAAACGTTCCCTTCGATTTTTGATTACTCTTTTGCGTATTAAGCTATTCGGGCCATCAGCTCCAACTAATATGTCAGCTGCTACCTGACGGTTTGTTGTCACGACCTGCCACTGTCCTTGCCCATCTCTAACATCAATGGCTTTCTCTCCAATGAATTCCACGTTCTTGTAGCACAGTGCCTGCTTCAGAAGAGCACTGTCGAACTCCCTTCTGGAAACTATGGGTACCGGTATACTGAACGGGATGACAGTCTGGTGTCCATGTGCGGATATGTACCGCAAGTTGTAAGTTTCTCGCTTCGATGGCAGAATTTCCTCAAGCCAAGGAAATTCTCTAAGGATAAGAGGATTAAGCATGCCGCCGCACGGTTTCTCCCGCGGGACTGTGTGATCAAACACTATAACGTGATAATCTGAGCCTCCCAGCTCATTAGCCAGGAATGATCCTGCAACGCCGCCACCAACAATAACCACTCTTTTCATTCGAATGCCATCTTCAGATCAAACTAAGGTCGGATTCTTATCTTGCATAGAAGCTGATTACCAGGCCCATGATCGGAAGCGTCAGCTGTCTGGATCCGATCCCCGCCAGCTCTTTTTGCTTCATAGCATAGAGCATTTGCCCTCTGCAATAGTTCTTCTTCACTCAAAACCTGAGCCAGATAAGAAGCTATGCTGACAGTCGCCTTCATTTCATGCTCGACAGGTGGCAGCCGTTTAACGGCTGCCAGGCATCGTTCTACAGCTATGCGTGCAGTTTCGCTGCCAATGCCGTCCAGAAGAATCGCGCATTCATCTCCGCCAGTGCGTGCAATCACGTCCGAAGAACGCAAAGAGGTCCGCAGCCTAGATGCTATCTCTTGGAGCAACGCATCACTTGCCGGATGGCCATAACGGTCATTCACCGCCTTGAGGTCGTCTACATCAACGATAGCGACGAAAAGCTGCCGTCTGTGCCATATGGAGAAGAGACTCAGGCGATAGGAGTTCTGCCTATTGATACCTTTGGTGGAGATAGGGGGATTCGAACCCCCGACCTCTGCGATGCAAAGTCGGTGGTTTCCATCACTTCCCCCTTTATTCAGTTTTTCAGCCCTCATCATAACCTGCCCCCATCGTCAATGCAATAGTTTTTAGAAAATGTTTACTGAATTCAGGAAAACTGGGATTTTCGAGAACAATATAATATGTTGTGATGATATCGCTTAATGAAGACGCGCTCTAGGGCATAAAATGGGCCTGTGTGGGGTCAACAGTCGTCTCCTTAGCCTGGTTGGGGCTATTTGTGGCCACTATGGCGTAATCAGGGGGCTGTTTGCCGGACTTCCGGGGCATCGCAATATCATTTTGTAGCGGCTCTGGAAGCCTCGCCTTGGGGGCAGGAAGTTGAAGGTGAACTGTGGAATCTGATAGAATGGAAGCGCAGCTAACAGTCTTTGAAGGACACGTAGAAGGGTTTGTGCATCTAAGATGCACAAAAGGATATTATCTAAATACGAGCTCCTTGATTTGATAGCTCGCCATGACATCCTCTGGCTGTACCACCTCACCGAGCTGGGATATAGCTACTGGGGAGCGACTGCGAAGCTGAGAAGGCTTCGGAAGGAAGGGCTGGCTATACCCTATATAGTGAAACATGCGGAAAGGGGGGCATGGATTCTAACTGAGAAGGGTTATGCTCGCCTCCGGTATTTGCACGAAAAAGGAAAGTTCTACTCCGAATACATGGCTCGGAGACGCAGATAATAGAGGGAAAATGGTACATATTGAACAATACGAGCAATTGTTATCGCATTGCTGTACATTACGTCCTCTTGTAAACTCCGCACGGACTCAGCGAGGAAACATCACGGAGCAGGCTAGAGATTCTGAAGTGTGCGGTCTTTTCCGGGGGCCAAAACGTCGCGCTTTCGCATAATTCATATAGCAGGAGGAAAAGATACTATTGGAGAACTGGCAGAAGGAATACAACCAGATTCACATAGCTCGCTTGGCTATCGACCATCTGCTCCTGAGGCAATAATGCCTGTGGTCATACCCCCAACTCTAACTTAACAAGTGGTGTCATTATTGGGGGCCGGTCAGTAGGTCACAGAAAAGAGAGGTAAAGAGTAGTATATTACAAGCAAGAAGAGACTATAATAGAACCGTCAGGAAGCAGGAGAGTGGTCTCTGAAGTGTCTATTATTTTCAAAGGGTCATCTGTCACACTTCCGCTGACTACATAAACTATAGATTCTTCTCAATCTTATTCTGTTATATCGCTGCGTAACAATGCAGGGTACATTCACAATAAATCCATAGGCTATCATGATCATACCAATCCACCATTCATTCCAAATGAAAAAGACTATCGAAAAAATAAAAATTACCCAATGCGTTAGCTCAGCCCGGCAGGTCTCAATGGCAAATCTTCGTATATATTCCACATTGTAGTAGCTGAGATGCTTTTTCCGGAATCCACCCCTAAATACGGCGGCACCGTCTGGCAGAAATCCTTTCCATGTTTTGATTCTGAGGAAAGCTTGATAAATTCTTCCGTCTCTTTCCCAACTGCGTTCTCTATAAAGCCACGATTCTGGATTAAATGATTCGATACGCATTTTCGCGACCGAACCGGAAACACCGACATGGATGACCAACCATACGATAAAGTCGATTGCAATGGTCAACGCACTAGACAAATGAAAAATCATTTCTTTAGATCCTCGTCTTTCAGAGGTATGGTAACTCCCTTCCACCTTACTCTTCTCCTAATGAAAATCAAGAAGAACGAACGCAGGAAAATTACTATAAAGAATAGTAGAGAAACCGGGTAAAAGAGAGCAGTATAGATACTGAATGTACCCAATCGGAATAACATCCAGTATATTTGCATGGCGTACCCGAGATAAGTCAAAGTCCACACCAGAATAGAGATAGCGTTCATACTGGATATTGCTTCCACAACGTACCTTGTCGCGCTGATGCCACCTCCAACCCAAGCAATAATTGCTAGGAGTATGGGAATGTAAGTCTTGATAGCCCCCGTAGCGAAACCTTTGCTCCAGCCATCTACGAGCTCTCTCACGCCATTTGGATACATACGGAAGGAGATGGTACCCTTTCCACCATAACAGTATATTGGGGTTTTCTGTTTCTTGAACCTATTGCCGAGGGCGAGATCCTCCACTACTTCACCTTTGACCGCTATATGACCGCCAGTTTCGAGATAGTGTCTATTTCTCGTTACTACACACGGGCCAAAGAGCCCTATTGGCTTAAGAAGGTCACCAAATATGGTAAAAGTGCCCATCGCTCCCATCTCGATGATGTTGAAAAACGCAGATAGCTGTTCATAAAGTTTCCTGGTCTTGTGATATGGCTGTATTGAGACAACACCATCCATTCTCAGGTAGGTGTCTACAATCCTATTAAGACCGTCCTTTTCAATGCATGTGTCCGCATCGAGAAAAACTAGAATATCTCCCTTTGCTGCCTGAGAACCCTGATGGCATGCCCATGTTTTCCCGACCCAACCTTCAGGTAAGAGCTCTGACTGGATGGTTATCACTCCCGCACTCTCGGCGATTTCCATAGTTCTGTCTTCCGATTGATTAATAACGACCAAGATTTCATCCCAGATGAAATCTTGGTCTCTAAGAGATTCTAAGAGGATAGGAAGTGACTTTTCTTCATTACGAGCTGGTATTATGATGGATACGGAAGGATATGACCTAATCTTTCCACTGCTTTTTCTGCAACGCGGGATTCGGAACAAAAAGAAAAAACCGAGAGACCAGAATACAATCAGAATAATAAGGTCGGTAACATCCATCTGTCTTCACTTCGAATTATAGTCGGTTGGGATTGACCGGCCCCCAATAATGATACCGCTTGTTAAGTTAGAGGCAAATTCATTTTAACTATGAAAAAGGGCTACCTTCTGATAGAAGGGTGGCAAGCAAAGGATTCTAGAGATTGCTGGTAAACGGCCTGGGAATCTTGTTCTTTAGAAATATATATATAAACGCCAAAAGTCTCTGACTACATACAAATAACTTTCATTATCTTAAGAGCCAGATTGGAGGCTCTAACGCCACACATACCGTGTACTCCTGGGCCGGGTGGTGTAGAGGCGGAACACAAAAAAACATTAGGTATCGGTGTACTGTAATTTATCTTTGGGAAAAGGAGCCTCCTCATACTTTGGGAGCCCCCCGTAATATCACCACCAATGCAGTTGGGATCGTCTTTCTCCAAATCAGAGGGGTACATAACATGCCGGCCGATTATTCTCTCCTTAAAGCCAGGCGCAAAGCGTTCTATTTGTGCTTCTATTCTCCCGATCATGTTATAGTAAGAACCTTGGGGGACATGGCTATATGCCCATAATATATGCCCGCTGCCTTGAGCACGGGCGCGATCAAAAAGGCTGGGTTGAGCTAGAATAACGAAAGGTTTTTCCGGGTGGTCGTTTTTCCAAACGCTTCTTTCAGCGGCGGCTATTTCCTCAAGACTTCCTCCCAGATGCACCGTACCTGCAGCTAGGCATTCTTTTGCTTTCCACGGAATCGGCCCGTCAAGTATCCAGTCAAGCTTGAAAACACCAGGCCCATATTTATAATTACCTAATCTCCGCTTGTATGCATCTGGTAATTGCTGTATTGCCATGTTCAGGAATTGATGCGGTGTTACATCTAGCATAAGTATCTTATAAGGAGGCAACTGGTCAAGAGATTGCACTTCATGGTCGGTAATGATATCCCCCCCCAGTTTGATCAGATAACTGGCTAGTGCATCCGTTATTCTTTGCGACCCTCCTTCTGCTATTGACCAACCCGTATTATGTGCTGCTAAAGCAAGAACCAGCCCGACAGCAGCGCTAGCTCTACGTTCAAGACTCATTACCGAATGGGCTCCAAGACCGGCTATCAAAGCGCGGGCTCGAGCCCCTTTAAAAAACGACTCCGCAAGCCCTACAGCGGATCGCATTGCGCGATAACCAAAATTGAGTAAAGTACGAGGGTGATCAGTAGAAACCCGCGGAAAATACATCACTTCACTGACTATCTCTGGCCATTTATCCAACACTGGCCCCATTAACCTTTGGTATGATTTGTTGTCGCAATCGTCAAGCATTGAGGCGGTTTCATTTATCGGCTTTGTTACCAGAACTGCGGTCCCATCATCGAAAGGATGTGCCAACGCAGCCGGAGGGGTTATCCACTTCAATCCGTGGTCTTTTAAAGGAAGTTTCTGGAAGAATGGTGAGACTACTGCAAGTGGGTGAATAGCCGATCCAATGTCGTGTAAATAGCCAGGATTAATAAGCTCAGATGAGCGGCAAGAACCACCAATGATGCTATTCCGTTCATAGACTGTCACGGGAATACCAGCCTTAGCAAACGTAATTGCCGCCGCCAAGCCATTGGGGCCTGATCCTACGACAATAGCTTTAGATGAGGAGCGTTCTCCCATAGTGCTCTATTATTCCTTTTTCGATTGGCCTCTGGTCGCTCTCTTCAACCAAAGGAAAGGCATGTAGAGCATGGTCCTTATCTGGGCGTTGTACCAGACATTACCTGCCTGTGACCATTGCATTCGTGGGTCCATGCATACAGCTTCAACAGTGACATCTGCTGGTATCCCAAGGTAAATTGCAAGCGAGGTAATCACATGGGTCCAGATCTTGACCTGCATCTTTGAGCCAACTGTGCGGAAAGCTGCTTCATATACTGGGTCATTAGCTCGGGCGAGCCCCAGAATCTGTGCTACTATTTGATTATTCGTCTCGAAGGCGCTGAAAGAGACCCAGCCGGATTCCGGATGACCTTGTGGCGTGATGAAAGTAAATGATCTCTCATCCGCATACAGCACCATTATACCTGTTGAAACCGGACCGCCCGGTGTTGATGAATCGATCGCCACTACCTCACCAGGCTGTATGCCCTTCTCCGTGGTATAGAATCGATTGTACGACGGTTGAAAGCTTGGGAAGTTTCGTTTCAGTGTCCCAATAACATCTCCCGGCGTTATATCTAATTTGTCAACTTTCAGGCGGTAAGTTTTTTGCCATAGCTGCCCAAAACCGTCAACTGGTCCAACAACACGTCGGCCCTTCATGTTTAGATTAATTGCCTCTGAGGGCATTGCTGGCATACTCAGCCAGACAACTGGCTTTGCCCAGTATGACGTATCTCGAGCCGTCACCTGTTGAACCTTCCGAAATAGCAAATCGCTTTCAGAAACTTGTGCGACTGTGAATGCCTCTTCTAGGCTACTGCATATCAAAATCGCTTTATCCAGGCCTGTTACCTTTAGAACATCCCTGTAATGATCGCTCACGCCAATAGCAAGTAGATGCTGCCCGCGCCGTCTAGCCAGGGTACTGAACTTAACAAGCATGGTGGCACCAAGACCATTAATAATATGAACCGCACTGAAATCTATTATTATATAGTGGTTTTGAGCCCATGACTGGGGCGCATACGCGTCAAAATATGGCCTCTCATCGGGGTCGGTCAGCTCTGAAGGCAATTCTATCAGACAGACATTATCTTCCAACTTCACAGCATTCATAGTGACCTCCTTTCCGAACGGTTCATGGGCCGTCACAGTAATGTCTAGGGCCTTAGTATTTGTGGAAAGTATAGATGGCTCTTCTTATGTCTCAGCGAGCTGCTGTCTGACAAGCAATGGTCTACTATCATACCCTGGGAAGGACTTCAGGAATTGCCTCACAAAGAAGTTGCTGCCTATGTGATCCAGAAATGCCAGCTGCCTAGCACGCCCCACAAGTGCTTGCTAAGAATAGTTGTCCAATTGTATTCGTTCCACTCTGTCAAACCGTGCGAGAATATAGTCCGTTACTGTTAACCTTATGATGGCTGTTTCTGGTCTGCGAATAAAATCTATTAGATCCGGATGGCGATCTAGATAGTTTTTTTCTAGCTTACCCTTTTCATCCTCTGTTACCTCGTTAGCCGAGCCTAGCGCTGTGATTGCTAGCGCCCCAGTTAAATCAGATGGTTCGTTACGTCGACTATCAATTAGAATGGCAACCTTGTCATTCTCTTGTATATTCCGATACTTCTGTGTGTTACGGCTGGTGGCGAATAAGATATATGATAAATCATCAGATGCAGCGAACGCGACTAGGTTAATGTATGGTTGAGCGTTTTGCTGGGTAGCAAGCACGGCAAAACGCTGTGCCGTTACCACTTGCTGTAGAGAATTTTCAGGTTTTGATAGTGCAAACATAAGAACCTCCGTGATGACGACTTTATTATTAGACTAGTTTTTCTTTTAAGCTCAAAGTAGGCTAGATTCTGGTATACAGTTCAGGAGTGCCTTATCGCCCCTCCCTTGAGAGTACTCTTGGCTGTCTACTCGCAGTGTAGACTATAAGTAAAGCTAGAATGGCAACTGCAGTCAATCCGCTGTCTTTATGGTTCGAAGTGTATCTTTCCTGAATATGTGATAAGAGGACCCTCGATGTTTAACACACCATGGAGGCCAGCTAGACCGCCTGTGCTGCTGATGATTGTAATTCGCCCTCTAAACTCACCAGTAAAATCATTGCCCTTGTTGCTAGTATGAAAGACCATGGTGCCTTCTGGCCCGCCAAGGTAACTACCGGTCCAGGTTGAAATGGTATGTATTGTATAGTCGCCATTAGGATGTAACACCATTTTCCCAACACCTTCGTCGGTTCCCACGAAGTCTCCTATCCACTCAGTCGTGAGACTCACGGTGAGGATCTCATTACCATTAGCCGTTTTGGCATTGGTGACGTTAAAACTAGTAAGCTCAAAGGTGCCGCTCACCTCTGTTGGTGGTGACGCACTTACTGCCACGGCTGGCACCATGCACAGCGACAATACTACCGCCAGTACAAATATCATTAACCTTTTCACTCTCAATCAACTTCTTTCCGTTCAGGATTACCTTGTCGCTCCTCGACCTAATGTAAAGCGGCATAAACCTCAATTCCTCATCTCTTGGACTACCGGCTCTCCGAACCTGCTCAAAGGCAAAAAACACACAGCACTTGTGCTTCTTCCACAAATCAACATGTGTGATAAAGTCTATTGGATTGAGACACTCTCCCACCTCATCCTACGCCCCTACTCATATCGTAGTTGGTTACCGATTCCTAAAGACTATGTAGACAGTAGGTCTTCTATGCTGTAATTATGCTACCCACCCAAACCTTAGTGTCAACTTACCTTCAGTTCATATTTCCTCCACATCGCACCGGAGATTGCCAGCGAAAGAGGCCAAGATTTCTCATCTGAGTACACAATCACGGTAACTGTCCTCATTCATAGCTCGCCGCTAGATATACCGTTTATAATTGTTCTATTAAGTGGTTCCAACCATTCGGTAGAGTGCCAAAGAGGCCCATGTCCTGGAGATGCGCGATCTTATGGAAACCTGATTTGTGTAAAGCAGGCAGCCGAGGCTATTCAGATACGGAATTTAACAAAATACTCTTTTGTAAAGCACAAGTGGGGGCTGAGATTGACCTATATCATATAGCTTGCTTATCGTAGGTAACAAAACGCTAGAAGGTGCAATGTAGGTAACAAAACTCTCCATCACATGTTCTATTTTTACGCTGAAGACATACATAAGGGATACAAGTCCTCGGCAATCACTGAGGCTGTTAGACCTCTTCTTTGTATTTTCCCTTTGACCACCAACCAACCTTCTCGAAACAATACCTGACCACACTTTTTTTGAACGTCACTAAATACGGTTACATCAGCAATCCCTGTCCCGTCTTCCATTATCACATACACAACCCTTTTCCCATTCTTGGTCAGGCTGCTTTCCCAGGCGCCCAAAGAAGTCCTGAAGAATTCGGGAATACCCTTCAACGGTACGGCGTGAACCCGAGTGTTGCTCCTTTTCGACCAGGAAAGCATAGAGGGCCCGCTGCCAGCCAGCGGCAGTATCAATGAAGGTTGTAATCGTAGTGGTCATGGTTACGCTCTCCTTTTATGTTATTGGTAACACTATACGTCACTCTAACTCTTTAAGAAGTCAAGGTAGAGATGCACACCGTACACCATAATCTGCTCTTGTGATAAGCGTCTTTGGTTTCTATAATAGTGAGACAGATGAGTATGGATACGGCTCTAGATACAAGAGTTGGTAACCTCATTTATCGAGGACAAGCAATACTCGAAGGACTTCAGTCAGAGATAGGACAACTTGACGCTCCTATCACCACGATGACCAGTGACTTATTGACTGAAGTTGCTGGTGAGTTCGCTGCTCAATTTTTTGGAACAAGGAAAGCAAAGCGCTATGGAAAGAAAGCGGTAAAAGACAAGCTCTCTAGTAAGGTAGAACAAAACCGGAAGATGATAATGGTGCGGTATCAGGACATCTTCAAAAGGTGGAAGGACGATGTTCTAAACTTGCTGCAAGGAGTCTCTGTTTTGACGCCAGGATTGACTTTGCCCGGTAATAGTGACAGGCTGGTCAAACGAGTGAGGCAAGCCGATAGATATAAAAAAATCGAGACACGGGTCAGGCATATTACTACTGAATTGGAAGCTATGCGGAATGTAGGGCTTGTATACAACTCTAGTCTACTCCGAGCTCTGCCCAAGCCTACGCAGGCGGAGACATCGCCAGATGCCTCGAAGCTCCTAAGAAACCTCGAGATGGCACTACGGAGATTTATTGAATGTGAGCTGCGGAAAGCTGAAAATAATTGGTGGCAGCGTGTGCCGTTGGATATCAGAAAGGGGGCTGAGAAAAAGAAGTCGCGCTCCGAAAGCATGTGGCCTTGGTATCCGCCAACATCTACAAATGTTGTTGATTATCTTAACTTCTACGATTATCGCCATATCATTCTCGAAAATAACAATTGGGCTCTGGTTTTCTCTAGGTTCTTCAAAACACAGAGCTTTGTTGAAGTACGGCTTGGCGAGCTGGAACCAATTCGAAATGACATCGCTCACTCACGTTCAATCACACCGGTCACAGTGGAAAAGCTCAGGATGTTTTCTACGGAACTTATCAATTGCATGAAGTTGAGGTAATACACCTGTTATCCTTTGGACTGCACCCCTGTGATTGGACGGAAAGGGTTAGGAGAATCTGGCGGGGCACCTCATTGTTCTCCTGAATAAGCAATAGCTTCTCAAACTCATTCGGTGAGCGATAGCCAAGCGCCGAATGAAGTCTTTTTTGATTATAGACCTCATCGAGGAAATAGGGAAGCCTGGCTACCACGTCTTCGAACGTCTCATACTCGCATAAGTATACCTCCTCGTATTTCAGCGTTTTGAAGAAGCTCTCCACCACGGCGTTCTCGTACGGGTTGCCTGTCCGCGCCATGCTGACCAGAAAGCCGTGGCTCTTGAGATCTTCCACGTAGTCACCTGAGGCATACTGTACCCCCTGGTCCGAGTGGTGGATAATGCCAGGGCCGGATTGCCTCCGGGCTATCGCCATTCTCAATGCCTCTAGCGTCAGGGCAGTATCCAGCTTGGTGGAGACGGCATAGCCGATCACCCGCCGGGAGCAGGCATCCAGGATAGCCGCCAGGTAGACAAAGCCGATCCGGATGCGGATATAGGTGATATCCGAAAGCCAGGCCTGGTTTAACTGGCTGATTACCTTCCCCTTGATGAGATTGGGGTACCTGGGAAAACGGTGTCGTGATTCGGTGGTCTTCACCCACTTCCGCTTGACCCGGCAGAGAAGGTCACTCTCCCGCATCAGCCTGAGCACCTTCTTGTGATTCACATGACACCCGTCATGCCTCAGCTGGTGGGTAACGCGGCGGTAGCCGTAGCGAGGGAAGTCAAGGCAGATTGCCTCAATCCTATCTCTCAGGTCAGCTTCCACCCTCATCCGCTCAGGGGCCTTACCCCTGGGCTTGTAGTAGAAGCTGCTTGGGGCCAGTTTCATCAGTCCACACCCCCGCCGGATATACCTGACGAGGTGCTTGAACCGGGCAACGATCTCCCGTCTCTTTGAGACTGGCTGAGGGTGTGCTGGAGCCCCTTTTTCAGGAACTCGTTCTCGAGGGTCAGCCTGCCCACCAGCCGCTCCAGCTTCTCTATCCGGTCTTTAAGAGCTCCTTCCTCGGTGGGCTCGTTGTTGAACTTGCCCCGGCTGTATTGCCTCTTCCAGTGGTAAAGCAGGCTGGAAGTGATGTTGTACCTGCGGCAGAGCTGAGCCGGGCGGCTTTCCCCGCTCAGAAGCTCCTCAACTACCTGACGCTTAAACTCTAAGCTGAAAGCCCTCTGATTCCTCATGGCAAGGTCCTTTCTCCTTTTCGCATTATACTCCGACCCTGCCAAACCCTCCTAACCTTCCTAACCTAAAGTGTCCAGTCCCAGGGGTTCACTCCACTTGATTGCTTCGTAAGCAAATACTAAGCTTTAGCTATAATATCAAGGAAGGAGTTAACATGAAGAAGGCAGTATTCATATTCGGTGCAGGGGCATCTGCCTCAGCAGGTCTTCCAACTCAAGCACGCTTGTTTAAAAAATATTTTTCGTCTAGTACAACTCAATCTGATAGCTTTCGTAACCAGCTTACGTCCTTCTTTAACAACTTTTTCCAAGTTGATGTGCAAAGCCTATCCGGTGCTGAGTTCCCAACATTTGAAGAAGCCTTAGGCGTTCTCGATCTCGCGATTGAGAAGGACGAAACATTTGGGCCAAACTATTCTCTCCCGAGACTTAGGGAAATTAGAGAAGCTCTCGTTTATTCGATGGGGATTGCAATTGAAAGAAGTTCTGTTCCAACGCATACCAGCTACCATAAACTCGTCAACAAACTGTTTCACAGAGGTCACTTCTCTGAGGGTGAATATGCTTTCATCAATTTCAACTATGATGTCTTATTGGACGATGCTCTTATGGATCTAAAATATCGCGAAAAAGAAATAATGATTGACTACGGAATACAATTTGCAAATGAGAAAAAGCAAGGACAAGGTGGCAACTTTCCCAAATGGCTTCCTGCGTCAGGGAGAACAGTTAGGTACCTAAAACCCCACGGTTCATTCAACTGGATGCATTGCCCAACCTGCAACTCCATGTACATCCTCGGAAATGAAAAGAGCCGGATGTTCAAGACCGGATACATTCATCAAAGAGAATCTTGTGTAAGAGATAGTACCCCTCTCGACTGTGTAATTGAGCCTCCAACCTTTTTCAAGAAGTATAAAAATGCCTATCTCCAAAGCATTTGGAATACGATGGCACAGACCTTGTTTGAGTCAGATGTGATTATTTTGATTGGCTATTCCCTACCAAATGCTGATATATGGACAAAATATGCACTTAAACGAGCATGTTTTGGGCAGAACAAGCATTTGATTGTTGTGAATAAAAGCAAAGAAATCGAATATAGGTACACTCGATTCTTGGGTCAAATAGAGTATCTGAAAATGGATTTTGATTTTTTTGTTGAAAACTGGACCAAATGTCATGAAACCTGGAAATGACAATCATCTAATAATGGTTCTTTAAATCTAGTGTGTGCCGTTTCCTCGGGGTTAAACTAGTGGGTTTCAAACGTGTTCCAGCCACCTTGGTCCACACCAGTACCTAACTCCATAGCACAAAACGCTTCAAATACATAAAGCTCAAGAGGGTTATTGATTGGAACTACTGCGACCTGCAATCCGAGTAGATATTCACGTTCGCGATTGAATTGGGCACGGAATGCGGGGGTTTCCATTGCTGCTTTTGCGGTACCATTAAAAGGATGGTGCTTAATAGCCATCCGATAAGCAAGGGTCGCGGTCATGTGATCACCTGGCCGAACATGTTGAAGAAGCCGGCTAAAAACACGGCGCGATATCCCAACGTAGATAGGATGAAATTTATCTATCAATACATAGCAGCCACTGATGTCTTTGTCAAAGCCATGACGTTTAGCAAGCGTGGTAGCGCCGTCGCCCTTGACCCCGAACTCCTTCATAGCTATAGGTGCTTGCATTTTCTCACGAAGTGACGCCATGTACCGTGGCAGGACGATGTTTTTGAGTTCTTCGAAATTATGGCTGCAGTCGTGAATCATCGTAAGTGCTCCATCTGAGTTTACCCACATTCTAGATGAGACTGAACTCCTTTTCAAATTCAGTTCAGTTTATATCCCATTTCCTTTTGTGATTTACACAATCACTCCGAAATAAGTTCAGGCACTATGTTTGGATAGTGATTATCAGGTTTTTGTCCACTTTGATGGGACTCAAAGCGGGATACTTTCTTGCTATTCTATGACCAGAATAAGGGAGCAATCCAGTAAAATAGGAGGAGAAAATGAGTAGGCAAAGTGACCTGAATAATCATGCGAACCAGATGAACCCGAACAACGACGCGTACTGGCAATCGCGTGGGTTCGATGAGCGTCCTGACGATTGGGAAGAATGCGTGGAGAATGATGAAGGCAAGACCGGCGGGGAATAGTCTTCTGAATTGAAATGCTGAGCACTAACACAGGAGTGATAGGACATGTCTTGTGATTGCGCAGGAGAGTTACTGCCGCTATCATAGACCTGAAGTAGACTGATGAAACACACACAAACATTGTATCATCTGCCTTTGAGCAGTCAGATAATCGGGGAGGTATTCGGCGTACTTCGAATAACTTATCCGAGCCATTTGAAGAAGGAGATGCAGAGATACTTTTGTGGAGGACAAGTCCACGATGATACTCGGGAGGAAATTCTCTATATTCTGGTAGATACGCTTCTGAAGGATGGAATTCTTCCTTATCCTCCTGTCTTTGAAAAGGCGTTTGAATGTCGCTGGGCCTTTAAAAAAATGCTGGTACGCGGGATATCGGAGTATGCTGAAAAGTGGGATGCTACTTGTGCAAAACTGAGCCATTGGTCAATCCCACTTTCGCGAAAGGAGTCTTTACTCGTTTCCTGCTTCCGGCTTGTAGTTATCGACTTGGCAGTTCGTCTAGCTGTTCTTCGATATCTGTCTAAACTACCTCTGCTTGAACAAGTGGTGCCTCTCTGGGCGAAGCGTGATGGCAACATTACATTTCTCAAATACATGAAGGAACGATGTCATCCTAAGCCCTCTAACGACGAATTAGCAGGTTTTGCTGGAGTGGTAAACGATAAAACAAAAGTTAATTGGTTCTACAAGGGAAAGAGGCCATCAAGAAAGCACATACAGAACCTCTCAAGAGCACTGGCCGAAACGATATCTGGAGTAAGCGAATATGAACTGTTTGTCGAAATGAACAGGCATTATGCTCTTGCCAAACTTTGCGAAAATATTGCTTCAAGCATTGGCTGGGATAAAGTCATGGAACTAGTAGGAGCGTTATATCATCAGGCCACTCGCCTCCATCGCTTCTTTGAACAAGACCCAAAACCAGTCGAAGAAAACTATGGCCACTACATCCTTCGCTTCGTGTCGGGAGCCGAGCGGTCATACCAACCTCCTTGGATCAAATATCTTTGGGATACTGAAAAGGATATTGAATGGAGGCAGGATATCATATGCGTAGGATGTGTAGTACAAGACTGGGCATCCCGAATAATTCAGATGAACTTCAGATTCACTGGCGAGAGTATCCCGGTTCGCTATGATAATAGTGCTTTCTTCCAGTTCCTAGAGCCTACTCCTGACCAAATCTCTACAAGTTTTGACTACGTTTCAGCAAGTTACGTTGATCGCATGATAGATGGTGAGATGGAACTTTGGGGAGGGGCTGGATCAGAAGCGTACAACTGGGATGAAAAGGCCGAAAGTCAGTTCAGGCAGGCTATTCAGAAACACCCGAATAGTGCAAAAGTTCATTTGGAGCTCGGTGCCTATTTAGGATCAATTTCCTGGCACCCGTCAAAGATTGAGGAAGGGTTCCATGAATGTAATAGAGCTGCTGAACTTCAGCCAAAGTGGGAACTGCCAAGAATCGAGGCTGCTAATATCTTATTGCGCGTCAATAACTATCAAGCTGCTTTG
Organism: Dehalococcoidia bacterium; assembly: GCA_034414595.1. Lineage (GTDB taxonomy): Bacteria > Chloroflexota > Dehalococcoidia > SZUA-161 > JAUWZY01 > DAOULY01. The sequence continues at coordinate 311,005 of DAOULY010000021.1, read as the reverse complement.
GAGCTTTTAGAGAGAGCCATAGTTGAAGGTATACGCATATCACCACGGCTTGCTTATACTACAGGGTTTGCCAGAATGATGAACAGCGATCTTGAGGGTGCCCTCAGTATGTTCGAGCAGGCAATTGGACTTAAATCTGATTATGCCCTTGCTCTGGACAATGCAGCTTACTGTTCTTTCCGCCTTGGTAAATCAATCGAAGGCAGGAGATATGCTAAATTATCCCGCCGTCTAGGGATATCTACTACTTATGATATGTATGATGTGGGTAAGACAAAGCAAAATCAGGAGCCATTCCCTTTCAGCATATTATGCGAATCAGTCCCATGCCGTGAGAAGAACTGTAAGGAACGCAAGAAATCGGAAGAATTCCGGGAACAACTACGCCAGGGTAAACGATGAAGTGATGAAGGCCTAGTCACAATCATAGAATTGGGGTTAAGTTAGATTACCTTTGACAACACACTATGACTTGATAGTGTTTGTTTTTTTATAACCTATCGATCCAGAGTTGAAGACTCTATAGTTATCATAGTAGACCCAACTATTATGAGTTTTACAATCTGAGTTTTCGTGCAATGCTGACTGGCCCGTCATATAGGCAAATTCCCCAATTGACTCGTAATTGCGAGGGGAAATTAACCCCCGCTGGAAGATTGGGCCATTTATACTCATCTATTAGCTTCAGAACCGAGGGATAGTAGCCATGCCACTGACTAGGCTCTCTGCAAATAGCGGCTAGTGCCGCCTTATCATCTGCCCCTTTGTCCGATACATAGGTCTGGAGGATCAACATGCATATCCGCGCCGAAGAGCTTCATAGATTTTCTTTAACTTAGGGCACCCCATAACGGTAGCACACTTGTCAAAAACTCTTGTTGGCGTGGTTGGCGGGACATCAAGTGCAACAAGGCTGTGTAGACTCCCGAGGGTATTACGCCATTCTTCGAGATCGTCATGGCACAATCTCAAGGCTGACCAATAGGCTGAAAAACTGTTGTATCGGTTAAGGCAAAGCGCCTTCGCAACCCATTTATCGAGCATGACGAATAATTCCGGAAAGAGAAAGTGCATAGTCTTAGTTGCGCCAACGCAGAAGCGATCACCTCTGAAGGACAGCCCGTCCGATCCGGGCGCAGATAGTTGGTGGTACAGTACAGCAATGTCAGGCTTCAGGCCTTCGAGGTCTGTTTCGCAGATGGTGAGGTTGCAAATTTTAATCAGGATGGCCTTGACTTTGGCGTCTTGGAGCTTTTTGCTGAGCTTCTGGGGGAACGTATCATTCACTTGGTAGGCCATATCGAAATGGTCTCTCAGAACTTCCTTTATCAGCTGCTGCGTCTGTCCGGTAACGTGTCCGTTTGCATTGACATTACTCTTAGCTGGGCCACGAGCCTTAAGAATGCGCCTATACGGTGAGTTGGGATCTCCGGCGTTCGGATAGCACTTATACCACGCCTTCAATTTAGTGCTGGCATCCTCAAGGATTCTCAAGATTATCTTCCCCTACATCTGTTGTCAATCAGCGAAATTGGACACTTTTTGAACCGAACACTTTGGCATAATCAGGCGGCATTAACAAGCTCCCTGAGGCTCCGGTTGTAGTCTCTTCGACGATTAATTGTTTGTATTTGCACCTCCTTTCGGCTCTTCAGAATCTCCTCTCTCCTGCCATACAAGACATCGGCAGGCGTCACGTTGCCGAGTGCCTTGTGATAACGGCGGTAGTTGTAGTAGTCGACGAAGTCGGCAATTGCCCGTTCCAGCTGGCTGGGAAGCTCATAAGGTAGCTGGTTCACCTCTCGCTTTAGAGACTGCTGATAGCGCTCCACCTTGCCGTTAGTCTGGGGATGGAAGGGCGCAGCCAGGATACGCCCGATGCCTACCAGGCGTAGATAATCACGGAAGGCCCTTGAGACGTAGCCAGCGCCGTTATCCGAGAGGAGTTTGGTACGATCCTCGACAGGTACCTCGGTCATGCCGGTAGCGTCCACCGCTTCCTGAACCACCTCGATCAGGGAGTTAGCCGACATGTCTTTCTGTAACTTCCAGGCCAGGATGAAACGGGTGTAGACCGTCAGCGATAATGGGACACAAAAGGGGGCAGAGAAACATATTCGATGATGACTCAACTATTTCGCTTGTTGATAACCCCTTTCGTGGCATCATAGTCTCCTTTATCTACAAGAGGATGTTATTTCTTCGGCTTGGCCTTTCTAGCCTGCTGCCTCACTTTCTTAATCGTCCTATCCTCCAGTCCGCCCTTCTGCACACCGGGAAACTTTTCTCTAACTTCCTTCATCTTCATTTCTTCCTCCTTCCTAATGTTACCCCCTCAGAACATTAAGAAACCTTCACCTTCAATAATCCTATTGACATCGTATCTAGCCACAGCACCTATTCGTCCGAATATTCGTGTATCCCGATGGGCCTGAACATGCTGCCACCCTTTCATTGGTGTGATGAAGCTGCCATATGCGACCCCTAGAAGTGGCATCTCATTCCGAGCACTTTTGTCAAACCAGTGGTGACCCTTTGTGTCCGACCATGTGCTTTTTGGCATTTTTATTCCTCCTATGCTTCTTACTTCAAGGTTAAGCGAGTTTATCAAACCTGTCAATAGATGTGTTCTCTAGGGTTTTATCAAACACAAGGTATGACTGTCATCATAGAATTCATTGAAATCTATTGCGGGAACACTAAGCGAGAACTATTGGCCGGACAGAATACCCATGCAGTAAAAAATGTCTCTGACATTGTGACAACCTAGTTGTCACTAGCTTGTGCTAACGTAAGCATAGTAATTATGACAGGAGGTGTGAAAAAGATGGATGGTGTGACCAGCCCCCAATAATGATACCACTTTTTATATTAGAGTTGTCGGTGTTGGAGCTGGCCTGTCCACCAGCTTAAAAATCCCCGGCGCAGGGTGAACAAAACCGAGGATTGTGCAACGATAGTAATCAGTCCCGTACGTAACGCTGCTCTAATACAGCTTGCACTCAGACAGAGATGTGTTCATAACTAATAGGGAGTTGGAACCGCTTTTTCAATATTTGAAGGTACTGTTTGCCTTCTTTGTCCAAGGTCTTTTCACCGACAACAATCAGGCGATTCGCTTGTTGGGCACCAGGCCAGAAAGCGTATTCAAGCAGTTGACCGATAGCTTGGCGAAGACACGCACGTGGTGAATTCGCAGTCTTTATCTCATAGAACCAGAAGTCTGTTCCGTGTCGAACGACTGCATCAATACTAGTACCAGCACCATTCGGTTGCTCATCGCCTACGTTTTTGGCTCCGTACTTTTTTACCAGCTTTTTGCATAAGGCCTCTTGCAAAGTATTGTGCCGAAGAGTGATATCGAGCTGCTTTTCCATTTGGGACACTTCAGCCGTCGATGCCTTGGAAGTAAATCCTGGCCGGAATTTAAATGGCTCCTTATTGACAGCCAATATAGGCTGCAGATTGCCATTGCTCTCAACATATTTATATAGAGGGAGAAGCCTATCGAGGTCATTAAGAATAAGTTCGTAATTTAACTTGTCGAGCTTCTGTCGATTACCGAGAAAGATGAAAACGCCCTCGGTCACGATATTAGGAGATATGGGTCCCGGGATGTAGTCGGTGCTTCGTAACTCGTTTATATAGTGCCACATCCGCATGTCCCCATATTTTTCCGAATACAATTGTATGAAATCGTTGAAGAGTCTTATCTTAGGGATGAGTACGTCAATACTGGGCAGTGTTTGGTTTGTTTCGAGCGAAAAAGCAACTCCATACCTGAGCTCGCTAGAGTCATCTCCTTCCAAACCAATATTGAATTGAAGCTCTCTTCGTCCTCCATAATGAAAAGCGTATGTGTCGAAAGTCGTCGGCTTGGGAAAGATAACACGAGGAAGTTGGCTTCTCCCTTTTAATTCTTTACGTATTCTTGCAAGGTCGCCTATGGCATGTTTTTCTGCCTTTATGTTAATATTCGACACAATAGATTGAAAATTTCCCACTGTCACAACAACCTCCTTATACGCTAATAAGTGCCGTGAAATATCTTGTCAGTCGGGACTGATATGCTGATTTATTATACAACTCACCTAAGCAAATCGTTAACTCTCTCAGGGGTACAAACCAGCCCACGAATTTCGGTAGCCTGCTAAACATTCGTCAGGTATGTTAAACTTGCTGCGCTGACTAATCAGCCGGCAGCATTCTCCTGTAACTGTCTTCAGACGCTGTTTCCAATTCTTGACTAGCCAGGTTAACAATGTTAGCATTAGGCAAGCTTTTGCGAGAGAGGCAGGTGCATGGCAAAGACTAAGACTCTGGGCATTCGGACGACCCCTGAACTGATTGCAGAACTTGAGCGACTCAAGGAGGCCTTCTACTTTGAGAACTACTCCGAGATGTTACACACTCTTGCGCAGGTTCTAAGGTCTATTGACCAACGTGTGAGTGAGATTCCAAATCATCCGCGGGATTGGAGTGCCGAAGAACTCGACACGTATTTCTCGGCACCAGATGGAGCCGAAAGCTCTAACAACAACGAACTGAGCAGACTCGTGTGGCGGCGACTGAAGCAGCGATTTGGTGAAGACGGCGTAGAGATCCTGCATCAGAAACTTCGTTCGAGAGCGCAAAAAAGAAATGAGCGACGATAGGGACCTCTCCTCGGCTGATATCCAGATGCTCGCCAATAGCGACAGCGTCGTTTCCTTCTTTGCACATCTCGGGTATAACACAGATTCCCGGCTGCCGCAGACCCCGGCGGCCATGGGCATCACAGCCGAGTCGCTCCAGGGCCAGATCCAGCGCATCGAGCGGGTAGCAGTGCAGGACGATGGCGCCGAGCCACTGGACATCTACTTGGTGGAACTCTCCTCGGTCACAGTGGCCGCGACGCATGGCTTGGCCCGGGCTCTCCGAAATCGCGCCGGCAACTATCTTCTCGTCCTGACCGATGACTACGAGCGCCTGGACTTCGTGCTCCTTGAGCGGGCTCTCCCCGCGTCTCCGACGACAGCCATGGTAACCCGTCAGGTCTCGGTCCGCCCCCGCATCCTCACGATAAATCGTCGCAATCCCTCAACTGTCCATCTCCGTGTCCTCCGTCGGTTTACCTACACGGAAGCTGACTCAGATGCACAGTACGACAAGCTCCTCTCTGCCTATACCGTCGCCGAATGGTCTGAGCCCCTGTTCAATAACCGGGCTCTATTCTCTGACTACTATCTGAACGAGCGCCTTCCGGAAAGACCGGAGTGGCATGAACGTCCAGAAGTTACCTATCACCGACTGCGTGAGCTGCTATTCTCTGCCCGCCAGCGTCTCAGTGGCCAACCTGCGTCAAGCACTCGCCAGCTCCTCCTGGAACCAGCACTTGAAGCACTGGGATTTAATGCATTCACTGAGTCGGCTGGTACCGACACCACGAAGCCTCATTTCTGGCTGTACTCCACTGAAGCCCCGGACAAGCCTGTGGCAGTCTGTCTCGCGTACTCTTGGAACCGGAATCTGGACGGACGAGATGAGACCCGCGACATAGAGGCAGCTGATGAGAATCCAGGCGCTAGGGTAGTAGCCTTGCTAGACTCTGGCGAGGCGCCATGGGCTATTGTGACCAATGGAAAACTCTGGCGCCTCTACTCAGCACGAGCCCACTCCCGCGCTACCAACTACTACGAGATTGACCTGGACGAGACTCTGGCGATGAGCGACCCAAACGAGGCCTTCCGCTACTTCTGGCTCTTGTTCCGAGCAACCGCCTTCATACTACAGAGTGTTGTGCGGGATGGCCAGACCCGCAGCCTCTCCTTCCTAGACGAACTGGTGGAGGAGAGCGAGAGCTATGCTAAGGGCTTGGGAGAGCGCCTGAAACACCGTGTGTTTGAAGAGATATTCCCCCACATCGCCGAGGGGTTCATCGAGCACCTCAAGGCTCAGCCACCATTGACCGGCGCCCAACAGGGAACACTCCTTCCTATTGCCCAGCAGTTGGCGCTCAAGCAAGAGCCAGACGAGGGATTCCGTCGCCAGGTATTCCAGGGCACGCTGACCTTTCTCTATCGGCTCTTATTCTTGCTATACGCAGAGTCACGCGACCTCCTGCCAGTCAAGGAGGTGCGCGGCTACTGGGAGCACAGCCTGACTCAGATGAAGGAGGAGGTAGCGGCCAAGGCTGGGGACATTCTGGACGAGGCGCCGACGAGGCTGCGAAAAGCCTATTCGGCCAACTCCACGACGCTCTATGACCGTTTGCTCAAGCTTTTCGCCTTGGTTGACCAAGGGAGCCGTGACCTGAACGTGCCATTGTACAACGGCGGCCTCTTTCTGACCAAGCCACACCACACAGACCATTCGCCGGAGGCAGAGATCGCCCGCTTTCTGCTCCAGCACAAGATTCCTGACCGCTATCTGGCCCTTGGCCTGGACCGCTTGGCCCGGGACATCGACGAGAAGCGACAGAGCCTGGTGTTCATTGACTATAAGTCCATGGGCGTGCGGCAGCTTGGCTCCATCTATGAAGGGCTTCTCGAGTTCAAGATCCGGATCGCACCGGAGAAGATGGCAGTCGTCCAGGGAAAGAAGACCGAGGAAGTCATTCCATACCGTGAGGCCATCAAGACCAAGCGCAAGGTTCTCACCAAAGGCCGAGGACGCAACGCGGAGGAGCGTGTCTACCGGCCTGGGGATGTATACCTGGAGAATGACCGACGGGAGCGAAGAGCGACCGGCTCCTACTACACACCCGACCACATCGTGAAGTACATCGTGGAGCACACCGTTGGTCCGGTGCTGGAGAAGCGGTTTGCAGAGCTGCGCGCCAAATTCCGTGAAGCCCAACAGGCCTACCGCAATGCCCAGAGGCGCAACGAAAACCTGGTGAAGCAAGGCCTGAAACCTGAAGACCCAGCCAAGGTCGCCAATACCTATCTCCACTTAGTAGACGACCTTTTTGACCTGCGGGTTCTGGACCCAGCCATGGGCTCCGGCCACTTTCTGGTTGAGGCGGTGGACTTCGTCTGCGACCGCATTCTGGGCCAGCGGGACGGGTTCCTCCAGGCATTCCCCTGGAACCCGGTGACGGCCTTCCTCGACGAGACTCGCCGGGCCATTCTCACCGAGATGGAGCGCCAAGGTGTCAGTATTGACACAGCGCGCCTCACCGACATCAATCTGTTGAAGCGACACGTTCTCAAGCGTTGTATCTACGGAGTAGACCTGAACCCCATGGCAGTGGAGCTGGCCAAGGTCTCCCTCTGGTTGGACTGCTTCACCCTGGGAGCGCCGCTCTCATTCCTGGACCACCATTTGAAGCCGGGGAACTCCCTCATCGGCACTACAGTTCAAGAGGTAGAGGCGGAGTTGGCGGCCCAGAAGAAGGGCCATGTGGGTGACCTCTTTGGCGGCCCTTTCCAAGGTCTGCTCTCTGCTACTGCCATGATCGAGGAGCTGAGGCGCATCCCCGACGCGACGGTAGATCAGGCCGAGCGGAGCCGTAGCCTGTTCAACAGCTTCGAGCGGGAAATATACCCCTATAAGGCAGCCCTGGACATCTGGGTGAGCCGCAACTTCGGCAACGCCCGGGCCCAGGAGTACCTGACTCTCGTAGGGCGTGAGTACGTGGAAGAGATCCGCTCGGGCGGGCGGGGACTCTCTCCCGAATACCGGGAGGTTATTGCCAGAGCCGCAGAGATGAGCAGAGATAAGAGATTCTTCCACTGGGACCTGGAGTTCCCAGAAGCCTTCGTCGACCTGGAGCGGAATACATGGAAGCCTAAGGAGGAGCAAGGCTTCGATGCGGTGATCGGCAATCCACCCTATGACGTGCTGGCAAGTGAAGAGCTGGGGTATGATGTATCTCAAGAGCTGGATTATTTCAAGGGTGTAACCACATACGAGCCAGCTATCCGAGGTAAGACTAACCTGTACAAGCTGTTCATTTGCCGGGCAGCCTCTCTAATGGATCGGAGAGGAGCGCTCTCCTTCATCGTTCCGATGGCGCTCCTGGGAGATGACCAGTCTCGTGAGGTGAGAAGATTCCTACTTGAGAAGACTAGGCTCGCATCGATTGAGGCGTTTCCTCAAAAGGACGACCCGAAGAACCGTGTCTTCCCTGAAGCAAAGCTGGCCACAGTCGTGTTCGTGACTCGGAACGAGGTGAACGACGAGCCTCTCCTGATTCGAAGCCACCCAGGCCGCCTTGTAGAGGAACGCTCAGAACCTTTGAAGGTCACTCCATCTCAACTCCTTGCTTTCGACCCTGAGAACGTCACTATCCCTTCATGCGAACAAAGAGATTGGGACATAGCAATGGCGATACTAAGCCGCGGTGTCACCCGACTTGGAAAATTGACCGACCACAGCCAAGGTGAAGTTAACGAGACTACTCACAGGAAGTTCCTCTCCGAGAAGTCCATTGGATCGCTGGTGCTCCGAGGGGCTGCAATATGCCTCTATGCGGTTCGAGAAGCCTCCCAAGGCAGAGATTTGTACTTGAATGTAAAGGCATTTCTGAAAGAGCGAGGCGTCCGGAAAGACAGCAAGGCATGGGACCATCGTGAAGCCCGCATCGGCTTTCAGCGAAGCTCGCCACAGAATAACTTTCGCAGGTTGATTGCAGCGGCGATTCCGGCTGGCCACTTTTGTTTCGATACGATCAGCTACGTAACGGAATCGTCTTCCAAGATCGACTTCACCATCCTAATGGCACTCCTCAATTCGAAAGTGATGGATTGGTACTTTCGGCTTGGCAGTACGAATTCAAAGGTCAACGAATACCAGTTCAACAATCTACCGGTACCAAACCTTACGAGTGCTGGAGCGATGGTCGAGTGGCAGCCTCTGTTCGAGCAGGGAGATTGGAAGGATCTTGGGGCTCTACTGTCCTCCGTTTGCGAGACTCCAGGGATGCTGTCAGCGGATGTAGCTAAGGCAATCATTGCCATGAGCCGCCGCATCCAGGAGATCGAGGCGCAACGGGTTCTCAAGAGCAGATCTGAGAGGTCACATCTGGCGTCGGCGAGCCAACCCATTCAGGACGCCATAGACGCCGTCCTCTTCCGCTGCTACGGCCTCTCCGATGATGACGCCCAGTTTATTGAGAAGCGGTTGAAGGAGATGCTGTGAGAGGATTGCCCAGGGAGGTCAGGGCAGCACTAACAAAGGCACGAGAGTCAGCGCTCTTGGCCGTCGAGACCTATAACCGGCCAGGAACTGTCTTCCGGTCAGGAGGCTATATCGTGCTAATGGTAGTCGCTTGGACTTCCTTATTTCACGCCATATTCCTGAGAAAGGGGGTCTTACCCTTCCATGTAAGGGTAAGACGGGGACGATACGTACGGTACGAGAAAGTGGAAGGGGAAAGCAAGGCGTGGGAGTTGGCGGAGTGTCTGCGGCAGTTTTATTTGGATCAGAATCCGCCTGCAAGAAAGAACCTCGAGTTCTTCGTTGGCTTGAGGAATAAGATCGAACATCGCAGTATGCCACAACTCGACGATCAGATCTTTGGAGAATGCCAGGCGCTACTACTGAATTTCGAGTCGCTTCTAAGTAGGGAGTTCGGAGACAAGTGGTCCTTGAACGAGAGTCTGGCTGTCTCGCTTCAATTCTCGACCATCACGCCATCCGGCAAAGCAGCCGCTATTCGTAGACTGCAAAGTAGGGCGTATCCTTCTGTGCCCGACTATGTCCAACGATTCCGTAATGGGTTGTCGCAGGACATTCAAGAGAGCATGGAATACAGTTACAAGGTGTTCTTGCTACCTAAGACAGGTAACCATGCCAGATCATCTGACCTCGCAGTGGAGTTTATCAACATTGCGTCACTAGATGAAAAGTCTAGAGAATCATACGAAAGAGCCGTGACTTTGCTCAAGACCCGGGAGTCCGCGGTTGCTTATCCAGGTGAAATGAAGCCAAGCGACGTTGTCACTAAGATTCGAGCGCGGTTAGGCTACAAGTTCACAGTCAATGATCATACAAGGTGTTGGAAGTATTTTAAGGTTAGGCCTTCGGCTGGGGCAGGCGACCCCACTGCATGCAAAGTCCAATATTGTCATTATGACGTGCCCCATAGAGACTACATCTACACGGATGACTGGGTAGACTTCTTGATTTCAAAGCTCACCGATCCGAAGACGTACTTTAAGGTGTTGCAGAGGAGCCCTGAGCCTGAAGCGGAACAAGCAACAAGTCCGATCATTTCTGCCTTGCAGATGGTTGGGAACGGCAGGTAGTATGCGGACCCCCTACGTCATCGACAACCAGAAGCACCGCCTAGCGGATGTCCTCAACGCCATTCTGGCGGAGCACGCTGGTAAGGCGTTGGACATCGCTACTGCCTACTTCAACGTCCAGGGGTTCCGTTTGCTCCAAGAAGGGCTGGAGAACTTGGGCAGCTTTCGCCTGCTGCTGGGCGACGAACCTAAGGACGGGGCCTCGGTTGGGCTGCGCCCTCGTGCCGCTGAACAGCTCGTTGCAGAGTTGAATGCGGCACCCTTTGATGAGCAGACGCTCCGCGCTGTGGAAGACCTCATTGCCTATTTACGTCGTGACCTAGTGGCTGTCCGCGCCTACCAGGATGGTTTTCTCCACGCCAAGTGCTATCTCTTCTACAACGACCTGCCTTTCGGTGGCGCCGACCGTTTCCAGCCTCTGGCGGCCATCGTGGGCTCCAGCAACTTCACTGGGCCCGGCCTCACTACCAACAGGGAGCTGAACCTCTCCCACAAGGCTGTCCTTTCGGAAGAAGAGGTCGCTCAAGCCGGTCCTCAAACCGTGGCTGACCCGGGGGAGATGGCGCATCGACAGCACCTTATGAGCCTTGTGGGCGCCCAGGCCATCACGGAGCTTGACCGCTGGTTTCAGCGCCAGTGGGACGCCTCCCGTGATTTCAAGGACCAGTTGATCGAGCTGCTGGACGCCTCCAAGTTCGGGCAGAAGGAATACACTCCCTACCAAATCTATATGAAAGCACTCTTTGAGTACTTCAAGGACGACTTGGACACCGATGTCCCTACTGCAACGCGCTCGGCTGTCGAGCTTGCTGAGTTCCAGGAGGACGCGGTTAAGAAAGCCCGCAAGATCCTGGCCCGCTATGATGGTGTCCTTATAGGTGATTCAGTTGGCCTCGGGAAGACGTGGATCGGCAAGAAGCTACTGGAAGATTATGCCTATCACCAGCGGCAAAAGGCCTTAGTGGTCTGCCCTGCATCGCTTCGCAAGATGTGGGCTGATGAGCTCCAGGCCGCGACCATCGCCACCACCATGCTCTCCCAAGAGGAGGTGGGCCAGGGAGACTTCGATCCCACGCCCTATGCCGATGCAGACGTCATCCTGGTTGATGAGTGCCATAACTTCCGCAACCGCAGCACCCAGCGATACGAGAACCTGGAGCGCATAATTAGTGACCACGGCGCCAGGGGCCGACATGGCGCCCGCAAGAAGATCATCCTGATTACGGCGACACCGGTCAACAACAATATCTTCGACCTGTATAACCAAATAACTCTCTTCACTGGTGGGGACCGGAGCTACTTTGCTGGGGCAGGGATCGGTGACCTGTACCGCTTCTTCTTGAACGCTCGCCGTGCCGGGGCAGAACACTCCAGTGGAATAACGCTCTTTAATCTGTTGGAGGAGGTAGTGATCCGGCGGACCCGTGCCTTCATTCGCAAGGCCTATGCAAAAGCCACAATCGGGGGGAAGACCATCCAATGGCCAGATCGCAAGCTGAAAACAGTGCGCTACAACCTGGAGGCTACGTACGCCGGTATATATGACGAGGTTGTTAATGCCATTGAGGGGCTGCATCTGGCCCCGTACCAGCTTGAGACCTACAAGAAGGCCGGAGTCAAACGAGACGAGTTTGAGCAAGGTCGCGAAGAAGCCTTAGCCGGCATTTTCAAGAGCCGCTATCTGAAGCGTTTTGAGTCGAGCATTGAGGCTTTTCGCATCAGCATTCGCCGCGCGCTGGAGTTTACTAAGACATTCGAGAGCTATGTCCTGGACGGCAAGGTCCTGGACGGCAAGGTCCTGGACAGCACCTCCTTCCAGAAGGCAATGCGCTACCTTTCCCGTGAAGACGAGGAGGACGACAGCACCCCTGCCAGCAAGGCGGACGAACTGGACGCCACCGAAGAGGCCAAGAGGGTTCTTGAGAGTCTTCCTAGCCTTGACCATACCCAGTTCGACCTGAGACGCCTCCATGATGTGCTTCAGAACGACGTTGACGCTCTAACTAGTGTTTGGCATCTCATCAAGAACATCACGCCCGGCCAAGATGCCAAGCTCCAGGTGCTGAAGAATCTCCTGGCCAAGGACCTCAAGAGGCAGAAAGTCATTGTCTTCACCTACTACCGAGATACTGCCCGCTACTTATATAGAGAGTTGACAGGCGACCGTGGGGCTGATTTTCTCAGGAGCGCCGGTACACCAGTTATCCGTCGCATGGACGGGGGTGCTTCTCCACGGGAGCGGACAAGACTCATCGAGGCATTTGCGCCTCGATCAAACAACCGGCCTGAGCTGCTTGGAACGGAGAAGGAGATCGACATACTCATCTCCACAGATGTCCTCTCGGAGGGGCAGAACTTGCAGGACTGCGGAGTACTGGTTAACTACGATCTGCACTGGAATCCCACGCGGATGGTGCAAAGGGCAGGGCGTATAGACCGTATCGGTTCCGAGTTCCCATTGCTATGGATCCATAATATGTTCCCGGAAGAGGGTCTGAACCGCCTTCTTGGTCTTGTGGAGAGCCTGAGTCGAAAGATCAGCGATATTGACCGCACAGGGTTCCTTGATGCCTCGATCTTGGGTGAGGTAGTGCATCCCCAGAATTTCAACACCTTGCGCCGCATCATGGCAGAAGATGGAATCGTTGTCGAAGAGCAGGAACAGTTCGCCGAGCTCGCTAGCAATGAGTTCCTGCTGCAGCAGTTGCGGGGGTTGCTGGAAACGGGCGCCGGGAAGATGCTGAAGGAGCTGCCCGACGGCATTCACTCAGGTTTGGCGCGTGAGGGAGAGCGGGGGATTTTCTTCTACTTCACAGCGCCGGGCGCACGGGGTGAAGGGCGAAGGCACTTCTGGCGCTACTACGACTTGCAGCGAAGTAGGGTTGTTGATAATCGCTTTCTGATAGCCAATCTCATTGCTTGCTCGCCAGACACTCCACGTGTTGTCGGTGACGCGGACATCTTCGCTATTCAGGAGAAAGTCATAGAGGATATCCTTCAGTCAGTTCGTGAACAACAAGCAGTGGAAGCTGCCCCGAAGGTCTTGGACCCTCTTCAGCAGACGCTGATCACGCTGTTACGGAGTTATCTGAACAGCCCCACTGTGAGACGGAACCATGTGAAAGATGCAATGCAGCGCCTTCGCCAACCGATGACTCACACGGGCTTAAGGGAATTGCGTAGGGCCTACGAGCGATTCCAACAGAATCAAGACGTCGCTGCCTTGCTCAGCTCCGTTGGCAACTTGGTACAAACAGACTTAGCGGATGACCGCACCGCTGAAGGCAGCGCTACACTGCTTTCAAGAGAGGACCTTCATCTAGTGTGTTTTGACTTTGTGTGGAGTTAAAATGTCTCGATGAACATCTGCACTAGATTTTGGGGTTTTATGGAGTCAAGCACCGAGACTAGGGGCTGTGATGAAGATGGCCGACTGGGTAGATAGTGCGAACCAAGAATGGCGATGTCCGGTATGCGGCCAAACTAAGGGATCCAGCGGACCCTTCGTGTCCCCATGGGCATTAGCATGTCACATTGCGGGGAAAGCGCTCGCACGCGACGCACTGCATAAAGCTTGGATTGATGAGGTGCCTGATGTAGGTAGGCTACCGCGCACTGTTCCCAAGTTAGCAGAGCGAATCCAGGATCGCGTGATCGTGACAGTCCGAGCTTCTTATGCCTCGCAACTCTATCTATGGATAGCTGAAATAGAAGTGAGTCTACACCAATTTATCAGAAAGAAGCTGGAAGAAGATCACGGTCCAGATGAAGGTGGTTGGTGGGACAAGGGTGTACCGCTCTCGATTCGGCAGGAATGCGCTAAGCGTCGGGAAAGCACTATAAGGAAACAAGAACCGTACAACTACACTGATCTTGTGGATCTTAAGCAAATACTGGATAAGAATTGGTCTGCATTCCAGCGGGATTTTCGGAAGATCGAGCGATACTACAGATCGAAGCGTGAGTTCCTCGGAGCACTGCAAGTACTGAACGAAGTTAGGAATATGGTGATGCATCCAGTTCGAGGCGCATCACCCACACAAGAGGAACTGATGCTACTCCGCACACTCCATGCCGCTGTGCTAGAATTTGCTACATAGTGACGACACGGGCAGATAGTTAGCAATTGCTCATGCCATTGGGGTTCAGGAGTTATCTGATCCTGGACACCAGGTCGGTCCGGAGAAGGACCAAGTATTGTCCACAGAGACCGGCCACTATCTATTCGACCGCGCGTTTGATTCAACATTTGGGCGCTTTGTTTGCCCGCAAAGGTAATCGAAAAAATCCTCCCCGGCCAACTTCAATGTTGTCGAAGCTGATGGTGAGTTCTAGGTATCGTCATCTTAAATGGAGTTGGTTACGTCCGACAATAGAATTCGGTCTGAGAATAAATGAGGTCGGCGGGTCCTGAACATTGAGCCGAGACACGCCGACCATCTGTTTGTAATACATTCCGTCCTCTACATAGGTTATTAATGTCTAAAGAACTTAGCGAAGAATGCTACTCCGCCGACAGCACCAAAGAGAACTATTGCCGGTACTCCGAACAGCTGGTAAATAGTAGAACCCACAACATAGACTCCTATTACAGCTACCAGAGGTACCACTATGTATTTAAGAACTGCTTCTTCCGTATGCCTCACCTCCTTTCAGTTCGGTCTTCACCTTTTTAATGTTTAGTTTTGTCAGGTGTCCCGTAAGTTTGTCCCTTCTCGGGTGTTGGAGGAAACGGTTCTCCTTTCACAACAGTTCTCTCTTTTCCCGTATCACCTCCACGTGGCCCTTGTATTGGATATTGCCCGGACCTTTTAGCAATCTCACCTGGTTTGTGTTTTTCACCCATGCTTGATACCTCCTACTTAATTATTTCCTTAGTAGTGTTTTTACTTTCTTTTCCCAGCCTTCTCGATGAACGATTCGATCTTCTTGTAGACTTGCATCTAAGATTTCGGCTTTAGTTTTTTGTGACAATTCTTCCCAGTTTTCGGCGAATACGTAAGTTGCGTTACCGAGGTATACACTCTCAAGAACATACAAGTTCTTCAAAGGGAAACCGAAAATTACATAGCCACGGAAACCAGCTCGTCCGATAGCTAAAAATTCTGGGTTGTATCCATTGATTACTTTAAATCTATATTCTATTACTATCTGGTTACCCTTCGGAGCATCCTTTAAAATCTGATCTACTTCGCGCTTGAGCTGATCCCAAGGACGACGTCCAGGTGGAAGAATCTGCCAATTTAGTCGACGCAATGGTACTTTGAAAATGTCTTCTAATTTTTCTGAGAAGATTTGGCACTCGCCGAATATTTCCAAAAAGAGATTAATAGCATGCAAAATAAATTCTTTGTTTTTGGCTGCAAGAGTCATTGGTTGGGTGACCACTGCTAGTTCACTGTCATCAACTTGTGATGCAGTGAGTTCAACACCGGGAGGAGGAATAAATGTTCTAGGGTAACGCTTGTAAGGGACATCGACAATCCTGGATTGTTCTTCTGAATCATATCGCCCACGCCATTCAGTCCAATGCCACTCAATTTGCCTGTAGGCGGTCTCCATTGGTAGATCTTTATGTATCACAATTTTCCCATCGGCATTGTATCGACTTATCGGGCCAAACGATGGGGCAGGTAAGATTGTTTCACCATCTACTGGGTCGCTAGAAAAACCAATTCGTCTGAGCAGTGAATTTGGAATGTGATCCATTTTTATACCAAGTACGATGGTTTCACCTTGATGAATGAACCTTAGGTTATCAAGACTTCGGATGCGCTTTTGTTTAATAATCACCGTGTTTCTCCCATTATGCCAATAATTTTTAAAATTAGAATCAGTCTAATAGCTAAGATCATTTGCATATGTATATGAAATGATTTCACCATCAATCGTTTGCTGATATCCCCTTTCCTCATGTGACATGTCTTGTATTTGGGTTGCTGTATACCTTTTGAAATCTTCCATTACCGACGCCATAATACGTAATTCACTGGGGGAAAAGATATTGAGATCAGGTTCCTTAATCGCTTTGATAAGTTCGCCTACATATCCATTAGGGTATGGTTCTTCCATGAATTCCACTAGTCCCTTAGAGAACATGGTAGCGTAATACATTGCGTAATTGTCAGGCACTGGCCCGTATGGTAGATGTGCATATCGTAGACCGGTTATGGAAAGAGTGTATTCCTTGAAGTGTTTAAAATCGGCATAGAACAACAACTTGTTGAGCTTACTTTTTAATACACCATCCCTAGAGAAAAAGAGTACAACATTATATAACTTTACAAGGTCAAGCTTTCTAAACCCATTTAGGCTATCTTTCTCAGTACCACCGAAATTAATCATAATGGTATTATCCAAGGAAGAAGAGATTTCCTCTGATTCTCTTAACGTCTCCAAGAGCTTCTTCTTCCTAGCCTCGGTGAATACTCCCTCCGATTTTTCTATGAGTCTTAACAAATTAGACGATTCCATAGACAATCGAAGTAGTTTTTCATGAGATTCATTTTGGAGCGCACCATTTTCATAACGATTCAAAGTGGCAACACCGATACCTAATAGTTTGGCAAACTCGCCTTGAGTTAGATGATGTGCCTTTCTCCAAGTTGAAATTTCTTCAGGCTGAAGTAAAGCGTGTTTTTGGCGATACTCTCTATAAGCTAATTCAAAAGGATCATGATTTGCCGCCGGGTTTAGTATTACATCGCCGCATTCTTTGCATCTATTGTATTCAACGTTGACAGTAATTGGCTTTCCTCTTACGGTGAAAGTCTCTTTCTTGACTAGTCGCTCGAATTTAGTTTCTTTTTCGCAATTCGTACATAGATTACGAATCGCACTAACTGTTTTTATCATCTCTATTCCCCCCTTTTTCTTCAAATGGATGCTCTAATGTATGCTCTGCAAAATGGAAGGACACAACTCTCACGATCCTTAATGGGCCGAAAGAAGCTAATTTCAACTTAATATAGATTACCTTGTTCTCTACGACTTTCCCGAATACCCACAACTCACCTGGCTGATCTCGATCTGTGCAAGGACCTTCACAATAATCTTCAACCGACAAACCCAGAAGCGTTTCTTGTATATCAGGGTATTTGAATCCAAGCTGCAATAAGCATTCCTTATTCTCTTTACGCGGTACGAGCACCCATCCCTGGTCGGCAACCGGATTCGCTATTGTCTCCTTGACCAGTTGCAGAAAATCTCTAACTATTTCTCTTTCCTGCAAACTTTTAGACCTCGACTTTATTAATTATATATCAAATGATAAGATAATGTCAATATATTATCATTTGATAATACCAAAATTGACCTTAAGAAATAGAAAGGAGTGAAATTTTAACAGAGAACTTGCCTCTATTACTGATAGAGATGGGGATGGTATGAGTATCAGATTGAAGTACTAGAACTCCGGCGCCAACTGTGGGGACTCGAACTCTGCTCTCATATTGCACGATACGTCACATCGTGCATTCTAGCCTGATGCCAAGATTGACCGCGGCGGCCACCCTCAGCGCACATTCGCTCTTGGCCGCCATTGACAGCCCGCAGTAGTAGCGCTATCATTCGTCTATGCGATGCGGCTCCTACAGCTGAAAGTTGCTAGTAGAGGGCAGGGGCTATGGCTGTCAGCTTCGAAGAGGCAGAGAACAATCTCCGTGACCTAATCAACTGTTATGGCGATAACGTAGACGAACGTACGCGCAATGAGGCCACCACGAGACTACAACTTATTGATCGGCTTCTCTTCGAATGCCTGGGGTGGGATCGGGAAGATTGCAAATGTGAGGATAGACATGAAGGACAATACACTGATTATTCATTCTACTGCCCCGAGTGTCTTTTCATAGTTGAAGCCAAGAGAGAGGGTATCTACTTCGAGTTGCCTGTGGGGACGACACGACTGAAGTATGACATAGGCTTTTTCTCTCGCCGAGCAGAAGATGTTCACAAGGCAATACAACAAGCGGTGGGGTATTGCCAGTCTCGCGGCACTCCATATGGTGCAGTATGCAACGGGCACCAGTTGATAGCATTCATCGCCAGTCGTAGTGACGGGTATCCTCCGCTTGAAGGCAAAACCTTGGTCTTCGATTCACTTCAGATGCTGGAAGATAATTTCCTTCTCGCATGGCAATGCCTATCGAAGCAAGGTGTAGAGTCTCGGCGACTCTCTCTACAACTACAAGATGCCATCGCAGCCCCCGTTCCGGAGAAGCTATCAGCGAGAATCAGCGGGTACCCAGGGTTCAAGAGCAGGAACGCCCTCCAAACCGACCTGCAGATATTAGCAGATCTGTTTATTGAAGACATTGCTCGTTTGGGCGAAGACGGAGAAGAGCAAGGATTCCTCAGAGAGTGCTATTGCCAAAGCGGTGCCCTTTCTCAGTATGCCACGATAAGCAAAGATATATTGAGCACGCGCTACTCAGCTATGTTCCAAGAGGTGGCCGGAGGCCCCTCAGTCATGACTCCCGCAACAACAAAGAAAGGTCTAAGTCCAGAGTTTCTCGCAGAAAGTTTGAGCAGCAGGCCGATTCTCCTTATTGGCGACATTGGTGTTGGTAAGACCATGTTCATCAAGCATCTATGTCAGGTTGATGCCACTGATATTTTCTCAAATGCGCTGGTCTTCTATATCGACTTTGGATCTAAGCCTGCACTTGAGAGGGAACTCCAGCCGTTCATTGCGGAGGAAATCGAGCAACAGCTTCTGGACAAGTACGACGTCGATATCGAAGAACGCAACTTCGTGCACGCGGTCTTTCACAGGGATCTGGAGCGGTTTGAAAAAAGCATATTCGGGGACGTGCGTGAGCTGGCTCCTGAAACATTCCAACGTGAGCGAGTGAAATTCCTTGAGGGCAAACTTCGTAATCAGGACGAGTATCTAAGGTTGTGCCTTAATCACATCTCAAAGGGTCGTAAGAAGCAGGTTGTCGTCTTTCTTGACAACGTGGATCAGCGCTCGAGCGAGTTTCAGGAAATGGTGTTTCTAATCGGACAAAGCATGAGCGTTAACTGGCCTGTTGCCGTCTTTATTTCCATCAGACCTGAGACCTTCTACAGGTCTCGAGTATCGGGAACCTTGAGTGCCTACCATCCGAGAGCATTTACGATAGCCCCTCCGAGGGTGGATGAGGTAGTAGGTAAACGACTCAACTACGGCATCAGTCTGCTGAGGAGAGGTGTCCAGCTTGGCTTCTCGGACCGTGTAGCAGTCAAGGCCGAGAATCTTAGTAACTATCTGGAAGTCCTCGCATATTCCTTTGGCGCGAATAGATACTTGATCGAGTTTCTGGACAACATGTGCGGGGGCAATATACGCCTTGCTTTGAACTTCGTACGAGCGTTCATCGGTAGTGGGCATGTCGATACGGAGAAGATCCTTAGGATATACCGAGACACGGGGCGCTACCTAGCACCATTGCATGAGTTTCTGCGTGCGGTCACATATGGTGACCATGAACACTACTCGCCGGCGGCATCGGAGGTATTGAATCTCTTCGATATTTCGAGCCCTGATGGAAGAGAGCATTTCCTATCACCCATACTGCTGGCACAGTTGGATCGTTGGGCTCAGCAGTCTACTACTGATGGCTTTGTGCATACTGCAGACATCTATTCGTACTTACAACGGTTCGGGTTCAAGCCATCTCAGATCGATTGGGCGATTGAGAGGCTTCTCAGTCGGAACTTGATCGAGTCGGTGACCAAGTCACGCCAATACGAGCACGTCAAGTCCGTGTCCTACTACCGAGTGACAAGCATTGGTGCTTACTACGTGAAGATACTGATCGGAAGATTTCAATATGTGGACGCTATGGTGGTAGATACACCTATCGTAGATCCAAACATGAGAGCACAGATTGATGAGGCATACTACATAGTGGATAGGCTAGCAAGAGCCAGGGCCTTTTGTGACTACTTAGATTCTCAGTGGCAGCCACTGTCAGAACAACAGCTGGCATTCGAATGGCAGAGAGTCAGAAGGCTTATCGAGAGAGATATTGAATACGTAACTGGCAAGATATCTATTAGAGAGGATGTGATTGAGCCTACATAGATCTGTATCCTCACAAGGCAGACACCAGAGCCCTTAGGCTTTCCTATAGTAACTCGACCCAGCGCCGTGCGTTGGATCGGATTCTGGTGTGCACAATCAGCCATCATGTGCAACCACTACAACACCTTGATTTCTCGGCATATGCTGATAGGAATCCCCGGTAGCGCATATATCTTTCAGTATTGCATTCGCGGACAAAATGTATCTGCGCATTAATCCTAGCGCGAAAAGAGCTTTCGTTGCGAAAGGGCTTAGTCTGCACTCTTTACCAAGATCAATCCATGGCTGACTAATATCTCCCTAAGCGGCCCCGTATATTGTTGTCGTCAATGTACTGGTTTAGAACTGGCTCATAGGGGAACATTGTTACTTACCCCCTCATAAGAAACAGTCAGGAAGAGGATAGGATGGAGAGAAGGCTTGAAATCAACTAGGCGGGCTCCCGGAACACTATTTAGCAGGAGACGCCGCATACAGTTCTTCCACCAGTGCTATCAGGGCCTTTTTGGTTTTCAGGTTCAGCTTTTTATCAGCCTTTATTGCTGGTATGATGCCCGCAACTACTCCCTCTTTGCCTGCTACCAAGAAATCGACGGTGACCCCCAGTTCCTCAGCCATTTTGGCGAGAGAGGGCAAAGAAGGGGCACGCTTATCTTGCTCGATGGCTGAAATATGCTGTGGTGTTAGGCCGAGCGCTCCAGCTAGCTGTTGCTGAGTGAGCCCCAAAGCCTCTCTTCTCTCTTTGATTCGTCTGCCCAAACTCATACGCTCAAATCCTTCGATTCTGATTGTTAGACTAACAAGCCCGTGATAAGGTGAGCAAGCTATCAACTGTTAGTTGACAAGGGCGATCGAGGGGAGTAAGATTATTGCAAAATCCTTGCAGACAACCAGCCTAGACGAGGGGAAGATCTTTTGAACCTAATGCAAAACAGCAGTCTGTTCTGGAGGTGTTGCCCAAGCCTCTAGGCAGCAAAATATTGGCAATCTAAAGCAGGGCTTAAAGGGGATAATCCGGATAAACAGCGCGGTGGCAAAAATGTAAAAAGGAGAAGAGATAACAAATGAAGAGATTCCTCATCATAGGTTCTGCTATCGTGGTGGTGGCTGTTGCTGTCGTGGTGGTGTGGGTCTTTGTTTTTCGAGGAGGAGGTCCCGCAGTAGCACAGGATTGGAACGGCGCAGACTTGAAGTCAGCAGTTGCCCCGCACGGTGACCATATACAGGTCACCGGTGAGCCTGGCCTGGGCACCACTGAGGGCGAAGTGAGTTTCAGTGGGACATATGATTACCGAATTGAAACTGGCTCCTCAGGGGTGACCCACGTGACAGGAAAGTTCATTCTTGAAGGTGCTGATGCTGGATCATCCATTCTGGTTGTAGCCTACTCCGGTAGCCCCGGTGACCCAACCTTGCCATCCAATCTCCAACAGGAATTCGATATGGGCCGCATATTCTCTGGGGTGACCATGAGGTATATTGACTATGCTCAGGTAAGCAGTGGTCAGGTCTGGCTTTTGCAGAATGACACTGGTTCGAGCTTTGGGGATGTGTATGTATTCGCTCCAGGTCATGTGAATGTGAAATTTGAAAACCCACCAAGTATGTCTTCCGGCGAGCGGCTGGTACTGCCGGATGTAACACTGCCGAAGGAATCGATTGAGTGGAATGTTTCCCCACCATCCAGCATTGACCCCTGGATCGAGGGGGCTCTATATCCTGGTTCTGCCTATTGAACGCAGATCAGTTCAGCTCTTACCGGCCAAGCTGCACATATTCCTGGAGGGCTTGATGCTCAACTGGAGGTCGGGAGTATGAAAGCAGCTGAGTGAATGGCCACCTACGGGTGCTACTATGCTTCCTTCGCCACCCACTGTGCCCATTTTCATAATCAGACTGCTTTCTCCGTATACGACTCGTTCGGCCCGCTATGAAGGGGCATCAAACCAAAGAGGCATCCCATTTAAAGTCTGAAATGCGAATGGCACAACTTCTGTCCAGGTTCCAATTCCCCTTCATAGCGATTTATCCCATAGGTATTGGATGCCCTGACTTCTTTCATGGTCCTGATGTTGGCTTGAACACAACCCATCGAATCGTGCAATGTCGATGACAGGCGGGGTCAATGATATCCGTTGGCCCAGTCACATCGTGTACCCCGTTTTTGCTGAAGTCGAATATCTTCCCGAACTTAAAATTCCAAACCACTCCGCTTTTCACGATGAATTCCAGAACATCAAGTTTCCTGGCCCTGATTTCCATTACCGCATATAGCAATTAATTGATATATGTGCGCCTACACGGGCAGAAGCGCCAGGCTCCAGTGCTTTCTCTTCTCTCGATTTCATCAGCAGCATTATGTAGATACCAGGGTAAACCGGCGGCGCACTGGCCGAAGCAGCTTTGGGCCTGACTGTCTATATAGCCGTTATCTCCTGGCGCAGGTAAGCTTCCCGAATGGCTCAAAATACCCCTCAGCGAGGAAATTGCCCTTCAATTTAGCATCCTTGCTATCTTCGTTCCCCACGAGCGCTATAGGGCACCCCCTATCATGGCCTTACCCCTCTAAATTTTACGTCTTTTGAACCTAATGATAAAGTTTTTATGCCCGGGGCTCCGAAGCTGGAATTTTCTGAGTGTAAAGTTTTTATACGACGCTGTGCGACCGGGGAGGGTCGATCTTCTTAGTTTTGACCCTGGCCAGCCGCGCACTGTAATGCCCCAGGCCGGCCTCCTATTCCTAGCATCTCTTCTCTCTGCATTACTCGATTCTCATATATTCATCTTCGAGTTATTAACACATGACTCTCGGGTTATACTAAACATACCTATGGAAAAAGCTAGCGATCTATGGAGTCAGGAATGCAATATCGCTTATGCTGATAGAGAAGCCGTGGAGGTAAACCTCAAGGGCAAGCTCCTCTTTGGTTAGGGTCACTATTTGGAGCAAGTTGCTGAAGCTGATTAGCGTCGCCAGGCCTGGATACAATTCTGATGTCTATCGCATTTTTAGGATGGTGTCAATAGTATCCGTTGGCCCAGTCATATCGTGTCCCCCGTTTTTGCTGAAGTCGAATATCTTCCCGAACTCCAAACCACTCCGCTTTTCACTATGAATTCCAGGACATCGAGTTTCTAGCCTTTATTTCCGATCCCATATTATCAATTAACTGCTAACTATGCGCCTACAAGGACAGAAGCGGGCAGGCTCCGGCGCTTTCTCTTCTCTCGATTTCACAGCAGTATAGGTGGATACCAGGGTAAACCGGCTGCGCGCTGGCCGAAGCAGCTTCGGGCCAGACTGTCTATCTCGCCGTTATCTCCTGGCCAGGTAAGCTTCCCAATTAGCTGAGGATACCCCTCAGCGGGAACCTTGACCTTGAACTTAACATCTGCTAATTTTCGTTCCCCCGAGCGCTATATGCCACCCCTACGACGGTCTCAATCCCCCAAAATTTTCGCCTTTTGAACCTAATGATAAGGTTTTTATGCCCGGGGCTCCGAAGCTGGAATTTTCTGAGTGTAAAGTTTTTATACGACGCTGTGCGACCGGAGGTCGATCTTATCAGTTTTGACCCTGGCCAGCCGCGCAATGTAATACCCCAGGTCGGCCTCCTATTATTAGCATCTCTTCTCGCTGCATTAGTTGATTTCAGCATACACATGTTAGGAATTGTTTACACGTGACTCTCGGGTTATAGCTAATCGACAGGCAGCTCTGGAGAAACGCAAACGCCTCTTTGCTTTGTGCTGCCAAGCATTCCACACTATTACCCTCGCTGACAGCCTTTAATGAGAGGTTTCCTTCGCTTCCTGCCTTAATTGATAATTTGAGGTGGATTAAGGAACTCAGCATAGTTCAGTCCAGGTCGAACTCATTGCCTCTCAAGGCTGCCATGGCCTCATGGTGTTATATAGAGGACACCTCATCCGTTATATGCTGTTAAAAGCCTTAATATCTTGCCGTTTCCCTGGAAGCACATGTGGATATCAGAGCAAGCCGGCAACACACTGTCCCTATTGAGGAGGGAGATCTTTAGCCTTCTGCCCGGCATAATTGCGCCTTGCCTCATCAATTTGCTCCTCAGTCCAATCGCCAGGGGGTTGAATGCGTCCGCCGGGCGACTCGCAGTGGCAGACATCTGGGTGGTGGCGTAGATAGGGGGCTACGGTAATGTCTATATGTCCCCCGCAGAGCCAGCAGCGGTATTGCCCCAATCTCCTGCGTTTGATTCCCATCTTTACACCCACTTCTCAAGCCCGAACTCCTCGGGGTCAAATTCGATTTCATCGTCCAGTTCCTCATTATCAACCGAAGTGAAACTCTGAAGAATCAATCCCATATCGTCCATGGACCAGTAGATTTCCCTGCCCTGTATAGCGGTAGATCTCACCATATGCCCCGGGGTGATAACATCCCCGAAGCAGCTCTCCAGGGCACGCACAGTGGGACCGTTCTCGCACGGCACAGGTATGCCATCGATGATCAGATGCCCTAGCCCGGACATCCAGCTGCCGGAGAAACCCTCGATTATGCCCCGGTTCAGCTTGCCTGCCTCAACCAATCTATCAAATAGCTCTCTTCGTGTTGTAACGATGATCATAATTACCTCCTTTCCTGTGCTGCCTGCATTATTTCCCGGATCAGATCCTCAAACTTGCTGTTCACCAGGTCTGCTATATCGCTGTCAGTATTCACCTGATAGCGGTCTCCCAGGAGTCTCTTTAACTGCTCCAGGCTCTCTCGCGGGAAAAGGATGCCTGTCTTATAGAGATCGTTGTCATAGTCCACCTCCTTCATGGCCTGTGCCAGGATGAGGTGTGCCCTCATAAGTTGCACCAGGTCCTTCCTGACCCAGATTTCCAGACAGGTCATAAAGACATTGGAGCTACGGGTAAAAGCTCTGGCAAAATCGATACCCTCTTCATCGAATCGCTCCAGGACGATATCGTAGAGCTTCTTCAGCATCTGCTCCGACTCATGGCCACTCAGGATGGCGTCGGTGAAGACCTGAGTATAGACCTCCGATTCCAGTTCATAGTATCCCCTCCACGCATCGGTGCGATGCCATCTGACCTTGAAGTTACCCTCAGTTTCGTTGCGGCAGGCCCCGATAAGACAGGGCTCATCAGAGTCCACGCCGTAGTAGATGGTGGCAGACGGCTCACATAGATCCTCGTCGTAGCAGGTTTCACACACCGGCTGTCCCTCGTAGCTGGTCCCCGGGTCACCGTGGTATGGGCGGTCTACAGAGTCAAGAAGGATGGCCTGGCCGCAAACGGCGCAGAGCAAGTCCTCCCTTATCTCTTCCCCCAGTTCCCCATGCGCCGCCTTATCCCTGGCGAGCCTGGAATGGCTGGCCTTGCAGCTACACCTCCTTGCTTCTTTGCATGTGTAGAAGCGGTCACAGGTGCCACCCAGGAAACGGGCAGGCAACGAACACCTGGAAGCACCAAGCTCCTCGGAGCTGACGCTTACTGACTGGACATGGATATTGGCTTCCTCATCAAAGCGGTGGAATACTAAATCAGGCACAGTTATCCTCCTTGTTACCTTCATGTGCTGTAGCTGTAGTCGAAGGCGACAGACTTGCCGCATACATAGAAAACAAAAACGGCCACCTCCTTGCTAACTTCGGCTATCAAGGCTGTGGCCGAGGGGCAAAGCCCCGGAAAAGAAAAAACCTCCAGGCAGAGGTTTCTGCCTTCCTTTCCACAGTTTACTGTGACCTATCGTTCCCTTTCGGGCTGGATTTGGCACCTTCAGGAAAGCCCAAGGTTGCCGTGCGGGTCGTCAGGCCAGTTCCCTCGCCGCAGCTCTCGATAGCCTTATTCTATTGTTAATCTTTCATATATATTACCATAACCATAGGCGTTTTTCAACGATAATCGCTTCTGCCCGGCCCTGGGAATACAGCCTTTATCCGGCATGTAGGGCCAGGCTAAGGCATCCTCGACCGAGTCCAAAGACTGATCTCAAAGAGGATTGATTGGGGCATGTCAGTTCTCTTTCTTTCGCCTCCTTACGCTCTCTAACTCCCTGAGAGTTACCCTTAGGGCTTCTTTCCAGGCATCTAAGTTAAGTCCACTCTGACGGCATGTCACCAGTAATGAGCCCTTAAGGCCGAATATCTCCTCCTTAGACGCCGTTAGGCAGCCTAAGAGGCCCTTACGCCGTAACTCCTCAATACTAACTGCGTTGCCATTCTTCATTCGCCAACCCTCCAAACTGTGGCTTTGACCATTATCACCGTTGCACAAAATGTCCTTTTGTAAAGGCCCCTGGGAGAATGGCTACATTGAGTTATTCCACGGGAAGCTGCGGGATGAACTCATCAACAGGGAGATCTTTACAACGCTGCTGGAAGCGGCGATACTGATCAGGAACTGGTGGAAGGAATATAATCAGATTCGGCCGCACAGTGCCCTTGGCTACCGGCCGCCTGCTCCTGAGGCTATAATGGTGCCGGGACTAACTTAGAAAGTGGTACAATTTTTAGGGGCAGGTCATGGTTCGCCGCCTTGGCTAATACGACATCCTGCGCGCCTTCTCCTCGCCCCTCCGTATCTGCTCTTGGAGCAGCTCCTCGTTCCTACGTCTTTGCTCCACGATCTCCCAGGACATGAGGTGGCGGTCCCCCAGGGCATTGTGTTCGGCGCCGATGCATCCAGGTTGACCGCGGTCATCACCGCGGTGTTGGTCACCACCAGTATAGCCACCAGGGACATCATCTTCCAGTAGCTCAACAACCTCTCTCATGGCCCCGCGCGCCAGGGCGACATACTGCTGAGTTGTTGCCAGATTCTCATGCCCCAGTAGTTGTCGCACAGCCTCGGGGTTGCCCCCCCGTTCCAGCAAGGCCGTGGCACAGTGATGGCGCAAGGAGTGGCAGCGTATTGGGACACCCGCCTTCTTTGCGAACTGTCTGATCTTATCGGAGATGGAAGCAGCTTTTAGCTTGAACACCTTCTCCTCCGGCTCCCTTCCCGAGATGAAAGCCTGGAGCTGCTGGTTCACTCCATTGGCCAGGGGGACGCGGCGATCCTTGCCTCCCTTGCCACCGCGCACCTCGATCCAGCCGTCGTGGCAATGCCGCACCTCCAAATTGGCCAATTCTGCCCGTCTCAGGCCACTGCGCCGGGCCAGATGCACCAGCAGCTGGTCGCGCTCGATGATGCCTTTGTGCGTGCGTTTTTCACCCAGAGCCTCATAGAGCCTGTCGATGTCGTCGGCCTCGACATAGGGCGGCATGGTTTTGGGCCGCTTGAGCTTGAGGTCATCCATCTCCTCGCCATACCATCGCATGAAGGTCCCCAGAGTGACGCTGTAAGTGTAAAGGGTCAGCGGCTTCCTATCGGTATACAGGGCCAGGAAACCCTTTGCCAGCTCCTTGCTGGGGGGCCACTGGCCCAGGTAGGCCTGGAACTGCGCCAGCAGTCGCCTGGCACCTCTCAGGTTCTGTTGGTTGTGAATCCTGAGCACCAGGTCGCTGTCATAGAGCTCAAACAACTGGTCATTGCTCATCTGCCTCAACTGCAACCTTCTCCTCCCCTCGTCGCCCAGGAGCGTTATCAGCAGCTCCCGGAGCGGCAGGTCCTCCAGAACCGACGGTTTTGCCGTTGCAAAGTCGTTAGTTATTGGTGGAGATAGCGGGACTCGAACCCGCGGCCTCTGCGATGCGAACGCAGCGCTCTCCCAGCTGAGCTATATCCCCTCCGTGGAAATCGTAGCAAAACACGCCAAGCTGTGTCAACCGAGGCTCTGGCGCAGTTCATGAAACAATGGTCGGCACAAATCCGCAATATAGCCAGAGCTTGAGCTTGTCATATCGGTCTGGAGCGGGGTAATGGAAATCCTGCCATTCCTTACTGCCCATATGTCGGTTCCCTGTTCCCCATTCTCGTATGGCGTTTCCCGCGTAATCCAGTAATGGCTGCGCTTGCCGCCAGGGCGCCGCCTTCCCTTGACCTCCTCGCCGTAGCTTCGTCGACCCAGTCTGGTAACTTCGATCCCTTTGATTTGCTCCAGGGGTAAATCAGGAATGTTTATATTCCAAAGGAATGGATTTAGTACGGTTTCATTCTGGAGTCTCTCCACCAGGAGCCTGGCCAATTTGGCCGCAACACCGAACTGGGACTTTCCATTATGGGCCGTGGAAATGGCGATGGAAGGCAGCTGATAGAAGTAGCCCTGGAGAGCGGCACCTACTGTCCCCGAGATGAGCACGTCATACCCCAGATTTGAGCCCTTGTTAATCCCGGACAAGACCAAGTCCACCTTCTCTTTGGCAATATACCTTAGAGTGAGGATGACGCTGTCTGCCGGCGTACCCTCTACAGCGTATGTCTCTATGCCCGCGATGAGAGGCTTCATCTTGTTTATGCGCAGGGGGCGATGGAGCGACACCGCAGTCCCGATCCCGCTCTGCTCCCTGTCCGGGGCCACCACCAGGACTTTGCTGATTTGCCTCAGCTCCTCCACCAGGGCCAAAAGCCCCTCAGCATAGATGCCATCGTCATTGCTGATCAGGATTTTCACCTGGCCTCCTTAACTCGGTTTCGCCGCTGAAGTGTAACATGAAATGGCCGAGGGCAGCAATGCTACCCTCGCCCCTCACCTTCACAAAGCGTGTTACTCTTGAAGTGTGATGTTGTCGATGAGCCGCGTTTTTCCGATCCTGACCGCAAGAGAGACCAAAGCAGGGCGGTCGATCACGGCCAGCTCCTCCAGGGTCTCAGTGTCAGCCACACTGATATAGTCCACCTTGGCCAAAGGCTCGTTCTTAATGTAGGTCTTCATGCGTTGCCGGATTCTCTCGGCGTCGTGCTCACCGCGCGACCAGTGCCACCTGGCCAGGCTCAGCGTCTTCCACAATATTACAGCTGCCTTGCGCTCCTTGGCGCTGAGATATGTGTTGCGACTGCTCATGGCCAGGCCATCCGTCTCTCGCACTGTGGGTACAGTTACGATCTCCAGATCCATGTTGAGGTCGGAGACCATGCGCTTGATCACCACCAGTTGCTGGGCATCTTTCTGCCCAAAGTAGGCTCTGGTCGGCGCCACGATGTTGAACAGCTTGGCCACCACGGTGGCCACACCTTTGAAGTGACCGGGGCGCAAGGCACCTTCAAGCCGCTCGGTGACCCGCTGCACCTCGACCCAGGTGCTGAACTGCTCGGGATACATTTCATCGTCTGGAGGCATGAACACCACATCAACATCCTCTTTTTGTAGCAGGGCTAAGTCTCGCTCTGGGTCCCGGGGGTAGTTTGCGAGGTCCTCTTTGGGGCCGAATTGTGTGGGGTTGACAAAAATACTGACGATGACGTTTTCGTTTTCAGGGCGGGCGTGGCGAACTAAAGCCAGATGACCTTCATGGAGATAGCCCATAGTGGGAACAAATCCCACCGAGCCTCCAAGCCCCCACCGCACCTCCCTCATCTCGGCAACACTTCGTATGACCCTCATGGCTCGGGTTTTGAATTCACCAGACTGGCCAGGACGCTTTCGTCCATGGTGAAGCTCTCTTTCTCTGTGGGGAATGTACCTGCTTGCACTTCAGCGCTGTAAGCCGAGACTGCCTCGGCGATGATCTGGCCCAACTTGGCATATTGCTTAGCGTGCTTGGGGACGAAGTCGGTGTACAGGCCGAGGAGGTCGCTGATCACCTGTACCTGGCCATCGCAATAAACTCCGGCGCCGATGCCGATGGTGGGCACGGCCACGGTTTCCGTGATCAGCCGCGAAAGGGGAGCTGGGACCAGCTCCAGGACAATGGCAAAGGCTCCTGCTTGCTCCAGGGCCTTGGCATCCTGAAGGAGGCGAGCCGCCACCTCCGGTGTCTTTCCCATCACCTTATAGCCCCCGAATTGGTGCACCGACTGTGGCGTGAGTCCGATATGCCCCATAACGGGTATGCCACAGGAGACGATGCGGCTGGTGGTCTCAGCCATGATCTCTCCACCTTCGAGCTTGACTGCCTGAGCACCGCCCTCCTGGATGAATCGGGCAGCATTGCGCAATGCCTCCGAGACAGCGGTGTGATAGGTCATGAAGGGCATATCACCCACAACCAGGGCCTGTTTTGTTCCCCGGACCACAGCCTTGGTATGGTGCAGCATTTCCTCCATGGTCACGGGAATGGTGGACTCATAGCCCAGGACTACCATACCCAGGCTATCTCCGACTAAGATTATGGGCACTCCTGCTTCGTCTACGAGCTTAGCTGTGGCATAATCGTAAGCGGTGAGCACGGGGATTCTCTCACCACGCTGTTTCATCTCCTTGAGTTGACCAACGGTAACGCTCATCATCCCTCCTCTTAAAGGCTTGCCCAGGCTCGCTTTACTATCTCATTCCTGTCGTTGACATAGACCAGTTTAGGACTCAAGTTCCGGGCCTGCTCCTCGGTAACAGTGCAGTAGGAAAGGATGATGACTTTGTCCCCTTCGCAAGCGAGTCTGGCAGCAGCTCCGTTGATGCACACCACCCCGGAGTCAGGCTCCCCGAGAACAGCATAGGTCTCGAAGCGAGCGCCGTTGTTCACATCCAGCACATGAACTTGCTCGTAGGGCAGGATATCAGCCTCTTCCATGAGCGTGGCGTCGATGGTGATGCTCCCTTCGTAGTCGACGTTGGTCTCGGTAACCTGAGCCCTATGGATCTTGCTCTTAAGCATGCTCCTCATCTTTGCCCTCCGATAATAGTTCTCGTAACTCCTTGGCACGTGCCTCATCTATCGTCCCCTTGCCCAAGGCCAGCGGTATCGTCTCCAGCCCGAGCTGGCGGTAGATCGGGAGCACTGCTGGCGCTCTATCCTCCAGCGCCACCAGGTGCTTTCTTATCGTTCCAAGGTCGCCACGGGCGATGGGTCCGGTGAGACACTTGGGAAGCCCGATGGTGGCGATGTTATTCACAGTTCCCCGGAGCAGCGGCAGCAGGGCCTTAGTGGCCTTAGGTGATGAGACTCCAAAGAGTTGCCACAGGTCTGTGGCCAGCTTGACCAAGGTAACTGCATAATTGCAGGCGAGCACCGCAGCGGTGTGATACAGTACTTTGTCGCCCGCTTGAAGCTCCACCCACTCACCATCCAGAGCCAAGGCCATTTCCTTCAAGCTGTCGAGAAGCGGGCCTTCTCCCTCCAGGGCGAATGTGGAGCCGGGCAGGTTGTCCACGGCCTGGGCAATGCCAGCGAAGGTTTGCAGGGGATGGAAGCTGCCAACTCGGGCTCCGGCCTTCTTTGCAGGCTCCATGATGTCCAGGGAATCAGCTCCGCTGCAATGCACTACCCCTTGCCCCGGATGCCACTTGACCTCGGCGACCACCTGGGCAATGGCATCGTCTGGCGTGGTGACGAAGACGAGCTCCGCAGCATCGGCCACTTCTTGCTTATGGTTATAGGCCTGGCAGCCAGCGACAGCCTCGGCCAGCCTCTGGGTGGAGGACTGGCTGCGGCTGGCAGCAGCAACCACCGGATAGCCAATGCCACTGAGCCTTATGGCCAGGGCTGTGCCTACGGTGCCAGCGCCGATAAAGCCGAGCTTAGACATCTCGCTCCCCATTCAATTCAGCGGCAGCAGGTATGCCATGAAGTCCCTCTGCTTGAGTCACTGCCCGGACGATAGCTCTGGCTATAACCTCCGCAGCGACCAGACCGACCAAAGATACATCAGCTTGTTTATCTCCCAGTGAAAGGGCGAAGATAGTGTCGCCGTCGAACATGGTGTGTACCGGCCGGATGGCCCGCGCTAGCCCATCATGGGCCATCTGAGCCACCTTGGTTGCCTGCGCCTTGCTCAGCCGGGCATCGGTGGCCACTACCCCGATGGTGGTGCTGCTGAGGTGCTCCGCCACCTGCCCTCTCTTCAGCATCTCCGAAGTGTTGAGGAAGCCGCGACCATCAACCCGGCGGGGGCCGGCGATGATCTTACCTGTCTCCGGGTCTACTATGTCGCCTATGGCGTTGACGGCGACAATAGCGCCCACGATGACGCCAGCGCTGATCTGCTCACTCGTTGTCCCGATGCCGCTCTTGGTGGCCTGCTTCGTTCCCAAGAACTTACCCACTCGAGCCCCGGTGCCAGCTCCCACTGTGCCTTCCTCAACTTCTCCAGAGGTGGCGGCAAGACAGGCCTGATAGCCCTGTTCTGCCCCGGGCCTCGCCTTTGGATCGCCGATAGACAGGTCGAATAGGATAGCAGCGGGGACAATGGGCACCCTTGCCACCTCGGTCTCGTGGCCGTAGCCTCTTTCCTCCAGATAGCGCATTACGCCTCCAGCGGCATCGAGACCAAAGGCACTGCCGCCGCTGAGGAGGACGGCATTAACTTGCTCTACCATGTGGAGGGGGTTTAACAGGTCGGTTTCTCTGGTACCTGGCGCTGAGCCCCGGACATCAACCCCGGCTACTGCCCCAAGTTCGCAGAGGACTACGGTGCAACCCGTGGCTGCCTTCTTGTCAGTCCAGTGGCCAACCTTGATGCCAGAGACATCGGTGATGGCGTCATACATAACTAAAAAGGCCTTCTCGAACAACGCCGAGAAGGCTTCATAACTGTCCATATTTGCCGTCTCGGTCGTCACCGATCCAAGCGGTGTTTTTTTCTGTTTGAAAGCTACCTGCTCACTGCCAAGAGGTCAGTGGCAATTCAAATTGTAAACTAATCCGTCTCCTGTTGTCAACCCAGGCTACTGAGGTAGATATCTCTGCCATTCTTCGGGGGCGGCGTGAGGGTAAATGAGGTAGCGCATTCTTGGCGCAGGCCGGTAAGGCTGGCGGATGAGCTTCATCCCGGCCTCTGCGGGGAGACGCCCCGCTTTGCGGTGGTTGCAAGCCTTGCAGGCGCTGACCACGTTGTCCCACTCGTGTTTGCCGCCGATGTGGCGGGGAACCACATGGTCCAGGGTTAGCTCCCTTGTCTGCTTGCCACAGTACTGGCAGGCATAGCCGTCCCTGATGAATATCTCTCTCTTGCTCAACTTCGGCTGCGGCTGTGGGCGCTTGATCAGGTAGACGAGGCGGATTACTGAGGGGAGCGGGATGGAGAGGGATGGGCTCCGAATCTGACTGGAATTACGTTCCAGGACCTCAGCCTTGCCTCTGAGCATCAGCACAATAGCCCGCCGTGCTTGGCAGATGTTCAGGGGCTCATAATTCTGGTTTAAAACCAGGACTGAGGAGTTTATCATGCTTGGCTAATTTTAGCAGGAAAAAGCCAGCCGTGCAACAAATACGGCCTTGGCCTTCTTGACCTGATGTCGGGTTTCCGCTATATTTAATGCTGTTGACGCTGAAGTGAAAAGGCCAAGGGTTGATACAGCGGATAGGCTTTATCTTAATTGGCGGGGGCGCATTAGCGGCCCTGGTTTATTTCCTCAAGTGGTTCTTCGCCACATCTATTATCGCCCTCGGTTTCCGAATAGGGATAGCGATAGTTATCGTTGGTCTTTTCCTGCTTCTGGCCTCTGCGATGTGGGAAAGGTATAAAGCAGCGAAGCGGAAAGAGCGAGGACTCGAGGAGATAAAGTATTGATCATAGCTACCACCGAGCAAATAGAGGGTAGAAGAACGGTAAAGACATTGGGCCTGGTGCGGGGGAGCACCATCAGGGCCCGGCATATGGGAAGAGATATCATGGCCAGCTTGCGGAATATCGTGGGCGGCGAGATCACAGACTACACCGCCATGCTGGCGCAAGCCAGGGAGCAGGCGCTTCAGAGAATGGTGGAGCAAGCGGAGAAAATGGGTGCCAATGCCATAGTCGGCGTCAGGTTTGTCACTTCTATGGTTATGTCGGGCGCTGCCGAGATAGTGGCTTATGGCACAGCTGTAGAGGTGGAGTGAACAATCGCAGCAGGAGGTCGCAGTGAGCTTACGCATTCCCGGTCCAACCCCCTGCCCGGAGAGAGTGCTCCAGGCGATGACCAAGCAGATGATTAATCATCGGGGCAAGGAGTTCGCCGAGTTAATCAAGGAGGTGACCTCCAGGCTCAAGGAGCTATTCCAGACCAAGAGCGATGTTTTTATCCTCACCTCCTCGGGTACCGGGGCCATGGAGGCGGCGGTGGTCAATACGCTATCGCCTGGTGACCGAGTGCTGGCTGTGTCAAACGGCGTCTTCGGTGAGCGCTTCGCTGCCATCGCCGAGAGCTACGGGGCTGAGGTGAACCGACTCGACTTCCAGTGGGGTCAAGCTGTGGAGCCTACTGCTGTTGGCCAGGCCCTGGATTTTGACCCTTCAATTAAAGCGGTTTTAGTTACCCATAACGAGACATCCACCGGGGTCGCCAATGACCTCGAGACTATCAGTGCCGTGGTCAAGGATCGGGGGAAGCTCCTCCTCGTGGATGCTATCAGCGGCCTTGGCTGCATCGATCTGCCGGTCGATGCCTGGGGCTGCGATGTGGTGGTCACCGCCTCACAAAAGGGGCTGATGGCACCGCCCGGGTTGGCCTTTGTCAGTGTGAGCGAAAGGGCATGGCAGGCAAATGAGCAGGCCAAGATGCCTCGCTTCTACTGGGATTTTAGCAAGGCAAAGAGTTTTCTGGAGAACGGGGAAACGCCATGGACACCTGCTGTCTCCACCATGTATGCCCTGGCTTGTTCCCTGGAGATAATGGCTGAGGAGGGGTTGCCTAATATCTTTGCCCGTCACAAGAGAGTGGGCCAGAAGGCTCGCCAGGGAGCGAAATCGCTGGGGCTTTCTCTGTTCGCCGTGGAAAGCCATGCCTCCGATGCAGTGACTGCCATCAACGCACCCGATGGCCTCGATACGGCGAAGCTTATTCAAGTCCTCAGGGAAGAACACGATATGATTATTTCCGGGGGCCAGGCTAAGTTGAAGGGGAAGATATTCCGCATCGGGCATCTTGGCTATGTCAGCGAGGAGGATATTGACGAGGTGATGGGGGCACTTAAGAGTGCTCTGCCCCGGGCTGGTTTCGTCCCGGCGGGATGATGTAAAAAAGGGGGGCAAAATGGAGTTAGAAGAGATAAGGGTCCGTGACCGGTTGAAGACTCGCGGGCTCAAGCATAAAGCAATGATTGAGATCATGCAGAACCCCAGGTCTGGGGAGTTTGTGATAGTCATGGCCACCGGCATTCATAAAGAATGGGGTGTGTTCAATCTCCCTGACGGAATGTGGCGGGCCAAATGCACACGCGAAGAGATCCCGGGCGTGGTCGGGAATTTCTTGGCAGAGAAGGTCCTGGCTGAATAGAGCGATGAAGATATTGGTAACCGAGTCTATTGACAATGAAGGCATAGACATGCTTCGAGCTGAGGCTGTGGTCGACGTCGAGCTCGGGCTAAAGCCCAGTGCGCTGAAGAAGGTGATCGGCGGCTACGAAGCGCTGGTGGTGCGGAGCCAGACCAAGGTCACCGCGGATGTCATCGAAGCGGGAAAGAAACTCCAGGTCATCGGGCGTGCCGGGGTTGGCGTGGACAATATCGACGTCGAAGCAGCGACCATGAGGGGCATCGCGGTGGTCAATGCGCCCGGGGGAAATATCGTGGCTGCTGCCGAACATACCATAGCCCTGATGCTGGCCCTGTCCCGGCACATCCCGCAAGGCCATACCCGACTCAAATCCGGTGAATGGCGCCGCGATGATCTCCTCGGCATTGAGGTTAGAGGCAAGGTTCTGGGCATCGTTGGATTGGGTCGAGTGGGCACTGAGGTGGTCAAAAGGGTAGAAGGGCTGGAGATGCGTGTCCTTGTCTATGATCCCTTCATTTCCAAAGACTACGCCCGTAACCTGGGTGTAGAGCTTGTCTCCTGGGAGGAGCTTCTCCAGCAGTCCGATTTCATTACCGTGCACACTCCGCTGACGGCAGCCACCAAGGGGTTCATCGGTGCTAAGGAACTTTCTATGGTCAAGCCGTCGGCGCGGATTATCAACACCGCACGCGGCGGCATCATCGATGAAGAGGCCCTGTTCAAGGCTCTGGAGCAGGGTCGGGTAGCTGGTGCGGCCATTGATGTCTTCTCAAAGGAGCCAGCCGAAGATAACATCCTGCTCAAAAGCGATAAGGTCATCGCCACGCCACATCTCGGCGCCTCCACTGCCGAGGCCCAGAAGAATGTGGCACTGGATGTTGCCGAGCAGATCATAGCTGTGCTCAAGGGACAGCCGGCGAGATACGCCGTCAACCTCCCATTGATCCCTCCGGAAACCATGGCCGTAGTTAGCCCATTCTTTACCGTGGCCTCTGAGCTGGGGAAATTGGCGGCGCAACTCACTGAGGGACAGATAGACACCATCAACATCAAGTATGAAGGCGAGATAGCGAACTATGACTCAAGCGCGCTCAAGGCAGCAGTGATCGGCGGGCTCTTAGAGAGTGTGGTAGAGGAGCGAGTCAATCTGGTCAATGCCAACGTCATCGCGCAAAGCCGCGGGCTGAAAATCCTGGAGCAGAAGAGTTCCGTCTGCGAGAACTATGGCAATCTGGTAACGGTGGAGGTCAGCACCAGCGCCGGGATGACCACGGTGGCTGGGACGGTGATGCGGGGGCAGACTCATATCGTTCGGGTGGGCAACTACTGGATTGACATCGTGCCCACAGGTGGCTACTGGCTGTTCAGCGACCATCGCGATCGCCCGGGTTTGATCGGGGCGGTGGGAAAGATAGCAGGTGACTCTGATATCAACATCAGCTTCATGCAGCTATCACGGCTCAAGCCTCGAGGGCAGGCGCTTATGGTCTTGGCCCTCGATGAGCCCGTCAAAGAGGAGCAGCGGCAGCAAATCCTCGCCCTCCCCGATATCCAGACCGCCAAGCTGGTCAAGCTATGACTCGTCAAGCTTTGGCACCGCTGCCCTTTGCATCTCAATTAGTTCTCTAATCCCCTTTTCCGCCAGCGCGAGCAGGGAGTCGATGACCTCTCGGGGAAATGGTTGAGCCTCAGCAGTCCCCTGGACCTCGACAAACTCACCGGCGTCGGTCATGACCACATTGAAGTCGACCTCAGCGCGGGAATCCTCATCATAGCAGAGGTCCAAAAGGGGGGCTCCCTCGACGATGCCCACGCTGATGGCAGCCACTGCATTCCTGAGCGGCATGGTAGAGAGCTCCTCCCTTTCCATTAAGGTGGCAAAGGCTTGATGCAGGGCGACGTAGCCGGCGGTGATGGCTGCGGTCCTGGTGCCGCCATCGGCCTGGAGCACATCGCAATCTATGGTCAGGGTGCGCTCACCGATGGCCTTGAGGTCGGTGACGGCGCGCAGCGAGCGCCCGATGAGGCGCTGTATTTCATATACACGCCCGTCAGGTCCCCGGGAGCTGCGGGTGGCGGTAGCTCGGGGCAGCATGCCGTACTCAGCGGTTATCCAGCCCGAGCCCTGGCCGCGGAGGAAGGCGGGCACCCTGTCCTCGACGCTGGCGCTGCAGACCACCCGGGTCTGGCCGAGCTCTATCAGCGCCGAGCCCTCGGCATAGCTCAAATATCCCGGGACAATGCTCACCGGCCTCAATTCATCGAGTGCGCGCCCATCAAGCCTGACCATCTTAAGCTGTCCTTTCCAGAGGGGTTAAGCTGAGCAAAAACCTCTTTACTCCGCTGCCGTCGAAGGCAATAGTGACCTCGTAGTCATCCCTGATGGCGTGCAGGCCGACCACCAGACCCTCACCGAACTTGGCATGGCGCACGCGTTCGCCTGTTCTAAATGGTAATGCCCTGGTGGCAGCAGGTGGTGCTTTCCCGGCCTGCTCCATAAGCCCCATCTGGGCTACCAGGTGAGGCGGGATATCGTTCAGGAACCGCGACGGTATGCTGCGATTGCTCGAGCCCATAATGCTGCGGCGCAGAGCATGAATCAGGTAGGCTTTCTCCTTGGCCCTGGTGATGCCCACATAGCACAGACGCCGCTCCTCCTCCAGTTGATCCGGCTCGGAGAGGGACTTGAAATGGGGCAGCAGCCCTTCCTCCAGGCCCACGATGAACACCACGGGAAATTCCAGCCCTTTGGCCTGGTGCAGGGTGATTAGTGTCACGGCATCTGCTTTCTCATCCAGGCCATCGACATCGGATACCAGGGCTACTCCCTCGAGGAATGAGGCCAGGCTATCGCGGGGCTCAAGGTCCCGGTATTCCTGGGCTACGGTGCGGAGCTCGAGGATGTTTTCCCACCTCTCCTCGTCCTCTTGCAGGATGTAATTCTTGTAGCCAGTGCGCTCCAACACTTGGTCGATGAGGTCGACCACATTCAGCTCCCCGCTCTTCTCCATAAGTTCATCGATAATGGCGAGGAAGCTTTTCAACGCTTCGGTCTGACGGCGGCCCAGGGGGCTGTTATCTTCTTGCGCCATGATAGACTGCAAAGCGGAGTAGAAAGGTAGCTCAAGCCGGGCAGCCCGGGAGGCGAGCTGGGCCAGGGTCTTGCTGCCGATGCCCCGCCCCGGGACATTGATAATCCGGCTCAGGCTGATGCTGTCAGCGGGGTTGTGGATCAGCCTGAGATAGGAGACGACGTCCTTTATCTCGCGTCGCTCATAGAAGCGAGTGCCCCCGACCAGCTTGTAAGGCGTACCGAAGCGAATGAATGCCTCCTCCAGCGCCCGGGATTGGGCATTGGTGCGATACATTACGGCGCAGTCGCCGGCTTTGAAATGCCCGTTCGAGGTCAACTTCTCCAGCTCGCTGATCACGAATTGAGCTTCCTCCTGCTCGCTGTAGGTCTGGGCCAGCGCCACCGGGGTGCCGAGATCGTTCTCGGTCCACAGCGTCTTCTCCTTTCGCTGCCGATTGGTTGAGATGACGTGGTTGGCCACCTCGAGGATGGTCTTGGTGGAGCGATAGTTCTGCTCCAGGAATACGATCTTGGCATCGGGGTAGTCGTTCTCGAAGTCGAGGATATGACGCAGGTCGGCGAAGCGCCAGGAGTATATCGATTGGTCCGGGTCGCCGACGACGCAGATATTGCGATGCTGCCCTGCCACCTGCTTGGCCAGGAGATACTGGGCCAGATTGGTGTCCTGAAATTCATCGATGAGTACGTGGAGATAACGGGACTGGTATTTGGCCAGGACCTCTGGTTGCTCCCGAAACAGGAGCACTGCCTTCATCAGGAGGTCATCGAAGTCCAGGGCATTGCTCTGTGCCAGGAGTTCCTGATAGCGCAGATAGACCCTTTTCGCCACCTCCTCGAAGTAGTGGCCGGGCACATATCCCTCGGGGCTGGTAAGCCTGGACTTAGCTGCGGATATCGCTGCTTTCAACGCCTTGGGCGGGTAGTATTTGGGCTCTAAGTCCAACTGCTCCAGGCTGCGCTTTATAAGGTTGAGCTGGTCCTCTTCGTCGTAGATGACGAATCTGGGCTCAAGTCCGATATGAGCAGCTTCGGTGCGCAGGATGCGCGCTGAGATGCGATGGAAAGTGCCCAGGGTCAGCTCCTCAACCCTCTCCCCGACGAGGCCATGAACGCGGTCTCTCATCTCCCGTGCTGCCTTATTGGTGAAGGTGACGGCCATGATGCGGCGGGGGCTGATGCCCACTACCTTAATCAGGTAGGCGATGCGGTGGGCGATGACTCTGGTCTTGCCGCTGCCCGGCCCGGCCAGTATCAGCACCGGCCCCTGAACCGCCTCCACTGCTTCCCTTTGCGCGGGATTAAGCCCGGAGAGAATGTCCATGAGCTTACCTAATCGATGAACAAGGGTTCGTTATCGGCGATGACCCTTGTCTCCTGCTCCACTGCTTCCCTGAGGTATTTGGGGAGGAAAAACAGCCCCTGGTGGCAGTGTCCATCATAGAAGTTAAGCGTCTTTTTTACTCGACTCTTGATCCTGCTGTCTACCTCTTCAGGTGAAATTGACAGGGGATGATGTTTCTTGGAGGCCAGAGAGAAGCCCCAGGTGCCGCCGAAGGCGGGGATGTTGGCCTCGTAGGGGCAGACGACCGGGAACACCGCTTTGAGGGTGTTGTTGATCGCGGTGAAGCCCGCGGTCAGCCCCATACAGGTGGTCCCGGACTGCAAGGAGATAACTCCTTCCTCGGTGAGCTTGTCCTTGACCATCTGATAGAACTCCTCAGTATAGAGGAGGTAGGCTGGCCCTTCGGCCAGGGGCTCGGGCAAATCGATGACGATGACATCGAACCTCTCCCCGGTCTCGGCGAGGTACTTTCTGGCATCCAGGTGATAGAGCTTGAGCCGGCTGTCGTCAAAGGAGCCCTGATGCAGTGAGGGCAGAAGCTGGCGGCAGAGGTCGATCACCTCCTCGTCGATATCGACCATGACCACCTTCTCCACGGTGTTGTGGGCCAGGACCTCACGCAAGGTGGCTCCCTCGCCGCCGCCGGCGATGAACACAGTCCTGGGCTCGGGGTGCAGCAGCATGGCCGGGTGCACCAGGGCTTCATGATAGATGAATTCATCCTTCTCGCTGCTCTGAATTTTGCCATCGAGGACCAGACATTTGCCAAAGCTCACGGTCTCGATGATCTCAACCGACTGGAACTTGGACCTGCCTGAGTACAGAATGCCCTTGATG
The DNA here is from genome assembly GCA_034414595.1 of Dehalococcoidia bacterium. Lineage (GTDB taxonomy): Bacteria > Chloroflexota > Dehalococcoidia > SZUA-161 > JAUWZY01 > DAOULY01. The sequence goes on along the minus strand of DAOULY010000021.1, from coordinate 270,211 downwards.
CCGAATTGCTGGATGAAATCGGGAGTGACGAATTCCAGAAACCAGTTGTTATAAACCTCTTTCATAGTCTAAATTCCCCTTTTCAGCTCCACGATGGACGGGTTTTGAGACTGGAATTTCTCGATAAGGAGTTTAGCTGTAGCCTCCGGCTCGACCAAATCACCATAGGTGAAGACATCTATGGCGGCATAGGCGAATTCGGGCCAGGTGTGAATGCAAAGGTGCGAGCCGGTGACGAGCACGATACCACTTATCCCTTGAGGCTCGAAGCAGTGGAAGGAGTCTCCCAGTATCTCAGCGCCGAGCTGTTTAGCTACCGAGGAAAGAGAACCCCGGACAAAATCGAGGTCGTTGAGCAGCTCCTTGTTACAGTCCTTCAGATCGAGGAGAAAATGCCTTCCCAGAGTGGGCAACCTCGGCCTCCCTAAAGACATCTTATTATATCGGATATGGCTGCGTTTCTCAAACAATGATGTTCGCTTGCCCAGCCTATTTTGCGGTGTTATAATTGGGAAAAACATGGCCACTGCCGTCCTGGTAGTTGATATGCTCAGGGGCTTCTTAGAGGAGGGACATCCCCTTTACTGTGGTGAGAAAGCGCGCGACATCATCCCCAACATCCAGAGGCTTGTGGAACGAGAGAGTGGCAAAGGGGCCAAGGTCTATTTCATCTGCGATCATCATGCTCCTGATGACCTTGAGTTCAAGATGTTTCCTCCTCATTGCATCGCCGGCAGCGAGGAGAGTGAGGTTATCCCCGAGCTTGCGCAATACCCCGGGGAGATCATAGCCAAGAATCGATATAGCGGTTTTTTCGGCACGCCTCTGGAGCAAAGATTGAAAGAAATCAGCGCTGACAAGCTCATAGTCTGTGGTGTTTGTACTGATATCTGCGTGATGCACACCGTGGCTGATGCCAGAAATCGAGACTACCCGGTTGAAGTTCCCGTTGATTGCGTGGCCAGCTTCAATGAGGACGCTCATAAATGGGCCCTGGAGCATATGGACAAGGTGCTCGGAGCCAGTCTGACAGGGCGATGAGAGAAGTGGAATTGGACAAATTCGCACCCAAGTACGCTGTCCTTTCCGGGGACACGGCTGATATCTACTTCATGCGCACGGTGGACATTTTGGAAAAAGAAGGCCTGAACCCGGTGGCCACAATGGAGGTATTCCCCAGCAGGGCTGGCATCCTGTGTGGAATGCGCGAAGTGTTGAGCTTGTTGAGCCATGTGTTGCCCGAGGGCAATCGAGAAGTTTGGTCTCTTGAAGAGGGAGAATCTTTCGACGCAAAAGAGGTTGTGCTCAGGATAACGGCCCCTTATCGCTCCTACGGGCTATATGAAACAGCGATGTGCGGGATATTGGCTCACATGAGCGGCTGGGCTACGGCGGCGAGAGAGTGCGTTGAGGCGGCCCGAGAGATCCCCATCATAAGCTTTGGCGCTCGTCATGTCCATCCCTCGGTAGTGGGCGTCATGGACTATGCCGCCGTCGTTGGTGGCTGTGTCTCCTGCTCATCTATTGTAGGAGCCGAGCTGGCTGGCACTGTGCCCATGGGTACCATGCCCCATGCCTTGATCTTGGTCATGGGCGATACGGTTACAGCAACTTTGGCCTTCGACAAGCACATGCCTGCTGAGGTGTCCCGCATTTCCCTGGTTGACACCTTCAAGGATGAGGCTGAGGAAAGCTTGAGGGTGGCTCAGGCCCTCGGTCAACGTTTGGGCGCAGTACGGCTCGATACCCCTCCGGAGCGGGGTCGGGTTACCGCTGAGCTGATCAAGGAGGTCCGGGCGCGGCTGGACCTCGCCGGCTTCAATCATGTCAAAATCGTGGCCAGCGGCGGACTGGACCCGGAGAGGATCAGGTACTACGTGGAGAGCAATACTCCGGTAGATAGTTTCGGCGTCGGCAGTCACATTAGCGATGCCAAGCCTATAGATTTCACCGCTGATCTTCATGAAGTAGGAGGAAAACCGGTGGCCAAGAGGGGCAGGATCCCTGGGATCACGCCCAACCCAAGGCTACATCGTGTTTTATGAGAGATATGAGAGAAGGGAGGTGTAGCTGATGGCCAAGGCCTTTGTCCTGATCGAGACCGCCATGGGGAAGACCATGGATGTTGTTGCTATTCTGCAGGCGGTGCAAGGGGTGAACTCAGCAGACCCGGTCACTGGCCCTTACGACGTGGTCGCCATAGTTGAGGGAGCGGACATAAATGCCATTGGCAACCTGGTAACCAAGAGCATTCACACCGTGGACGGGGTGCTCAGAACGGTAACCTGTCTGGCTATGGAGTTGAGCCGCTAATCAAGTTGGCAATCAACAGGAGGCAATATGGATTTCCGATTCACGGAGGAGCAAGAGGCATTTCGCAAGGAAGTGCGGGAATTTCTCGAGGAGGAGCTGCGGCAGGGCTCGTTTGAGCCCCGCTGTGATGCCTGGCTGACTCAGTCGTCTCGAGAGTTCTCTCGCAAGGTAGGCGCCCAGGGCTGGCTGGGGATGCATTGGCCCAAAGAATATGGTGGCCGGGAGCACGGCCATATCTTTCGCCTCGTATGCACCGAGGAGATGCTGCGCTATGGCGCGCCGGCAGCGGGTCATTGGTTTTCCGACCGTCAAATCGGCACCTCTATTATCCTCTATGGAAATGAGGAGCAGAAACAGGAGTTCCTGCCCCCGATCAAAAGAGGGGAGTTGTTCTTCTGCCTCGGGATGAGCGAGCCCGAGGCCGGGACCGATTTAGCTTCCCTTCAGACCAGGGCTGTAGAAGATGGTGATGATTACGTTGTCGATGGGCAGAAGACCTGGACCGGAGGCGCCCATCACGCCGACTACATCTACCTTCTGGCCAGGACTGACACCGAGGCGCCGAAGCACCAGGGCATCAGCGAGTTCATCGTTGACCTGAAGCTCCCCGGGGTCACCATTAACCCCATTATTGACATGAGCGGCGGACACCATGTAAACGAGGTCTTCTTCGATGGCGTCCGCGTGCCCAAGAGGATGATGGTTGGGCAGAAGAACCGGGGCTGGTATCAGTCGGTGGTTCAGCTCGATTATGAGCGGAGCGGCCTGGAGCGGCTCATGAGCAACTACCCGCTGCTCCAGAAGCTGCTGCAATACGTCAAGGAGACAAAGCGCAATGGCAAGCCCCTGGCAAAGGATCCGGTGATTCGGAACAAGTTAGCCCAGCTTGTGATCGAGTTCGAGGCGGGGCGGATGCTTGTTTATCGCGTGGCCTGGATGATGGATCAGGAGCATGTGCCCAATTATGAGACGGCTATGGGAAAGGCCTATTGCACTGATTATCAAAAACGGCTGGCTGATGCTGCGGTAAACATCGTCGGGCTCGATGGACTGTTGCTGCCCGATTCCAAGGTGGCCACACTAGGTGGGATTGCGGGCAGCTCATATCTGCTGGTACCACGCTATACTCTGCAAGGCGGCGCTTCAGAGATCCTGAGAAATATCATCGCCCTCAGGGGACTGGGGCTGCCCGCTCGCTAAACAGGAGGAAAAGATGGATTTCGCCCTGAACGAAGAGCAGGAAATACTGAAAAGGTCGGCTCGCGACTTCCTAGAAAAGGAATGCCCCAAGACTTTGGTCCGCGAGGCAGAAGAGGATGAAAAGGGCTATTCTACAGAGCTATGGCGCAAGATGGCTGAGCTGGGATGGATGGGTCTGGTCTTCCCCGGTGAATACGACGGCATCGGGGGCAGTTTCTTGGATCTGGCTGTTCTCCTCGAGGAGATGGGGCGGGCTCTTGTCCCGGGACCTTTCATCCCAACCGTTGTCCTCTGCGGGCTGCCCATCCTGAACTTCGGCACCGAGGAGCAAAAGCAGCAGTTCCTGCCCCAGATAGCCAGTGGCGACATGATCCTGACCCTGGCTTTAACTGAGGCCGGCGGCCAGTACGAGGCCTCGGCAATTGAGACACGGGCTGAGGCCGATGGCAACGACTATGTCATCAGTGGTACCAAGCTCTTCGTCCCCGATGCTCATGTCGCAGATTATATTCTATGCGCTGCCAGGACCGGAAAAGGCATCACGCTGTTCCTGGTGGATGCCAAGAGCCCGGGGATAAACTCTTCCGTGCTTAAGACCATAGCCTCGGACAGGCCGTGCGAGGTAGTCTTCGATGGGGTCAGGGTGCCCAAAGAGAATATACTGGGCCAACTGGACCGGGGCTGGGATATAGTGCAGGGGATTATGGAGCAGGCAGCGGCGGCATATTGCGCCCTGATGCTCGGCGGTGCTCAGTGGGTGCTGGACACCACGGTTGACTATGCCAAGGAACGGGTACAGTTCGGCAAGCCTATCGGTGTCCTTCAGATAACTCATCATAAATGTGCCGACATGGCCACCGACGTCGATTGTTCCCGGTTCATCACCTATCAGGCAGCATGGAAGGTGAGCGAGGGGTTGCCCTGCACCCAGGAGGTCTCCATAGCCAAAGCCTGGGTCGGCGAGGCATATCGCCGTGTTTGTATTCACGGGCATCAGATCCATGGTGGCATCGGGTTTACCATGGACCACGATATGCAGCTCTATTTCCGGCGGGCCAAGGCGGCAGAGCTCGCCTTTGGCGACGGCGATTTCCACAGGGAAATCGTGGCCCAGCACATTGGTTTATAGGCGGTGCCCCGAACATAGCACGGCAAATCAGGGGGTGAGTAGGTATGTCCTGTGTCTTTTGCAGCATCGTCTCGGGGGATATGCCGAGTCAAATCCTGCATCAGGATGGAGAGGTCATCGCCTTTCGGGACATAAACCCCCAGGCCCCGACCCACATCCTGATCGTGCCCAGGAAGCACATCGCGTCGCTCAATGAGATCGACGATGAGGCGCTCATCGAGCATATGGTGAGCGTGGCGAGAAAGCTTGCCCAGGCAGAAGGAATCGCGGAGAAGGGCTACCGGCTGGTGGTCAACTGCGGCCCTGAGGGCGCGCAGGCAGTGCCTCACCTCCACATGCACCTCCTTGGCGGCCGCCAGCTCTCCGATGGGATGGGCTAAAACGGCTTAGCGCCTTTCCTGCTAACCACAAGGCGCCAGGCAATGGCGCCCAATATGAAGGCCCCGCCAGCCCCGATGGCAGCCCAGGCCCAGGAGGGCAACTCAAACAGACTAATTCCCTCAGGGAGTTCTGGAAGCTCAGCCCTTACTACCTCAGCGATATCTTCGTCAGGGGCGATGATGAGGAGCACTTCGTCGCCGCCTTGTTCTAAGTAAACGCTCAGTCCCTCCGCTTTCCACCACCTCTTCCCGCTCTCCTGTGAAAACAGGCTCCAGTTGCCACCGCTCTTATTTTCGACAAAGGTTATGTAGGCATCGAAGAACTCCCGGGCATCGGCAATGCTATCCCAAACTGAGTGCAGCACAAACACCTCTCTGCCCTCGGTGTCCTTCAGAAACAGGTAGCGATCGCCGTCCCAGCCCTCCGCCGCCTTAGAGGCCTCAGAGGCATCGACAAATGTCTCCAGGTAAATCCTGATATTCAGCTCTCCGAGGACGTCGTCGTCCAGCTGCGACCACCCGGCGCCGAGTGCGCTTTGCAGGTCGGGCATGGTGACCGCTTGCGGCTCATCGCGTTGCAGGTACTTTTCGGGGTGCAGGATCTGCTCGGTGGATTGGGGCGGGTCGCTGTAGGCCTCATTAATGGCCTGCCATCCACCCTCGACATAGAGATCCATAGCAAAATCCAGTCCTGCTTCATATGGGAAAAGGAAGTTCTCCTGGATAACCTTGGGGGCGGCGTCAAACGCTTCATCCTCTGAGTCATCGGATTCTTGGAAAAGGGCCTCCCGCTCGGAGTCGGTGAGAATATTCCAGACATAGATAGCCGTCATCAAAGTGGCGTCGCCCTCGATCAAGGAATCGACAGCCATAGAAATGTCCGAGTTGTCTTCTGACACGAGCAGCGACCCCAGGTCGAAATGCTGGTCCTGAAGGGCATGGGTGTACTCGTGGGCAAAGGTGACCTCTTCTACCGGTCCCAGGTCTTCCGTACCGCTTATAACGTACAGCTCTTTCGATTCGGTATCGTAGAAGCCGAGGACCTCCTCAGAGTGGATATTCAAAAGGATGGTATAAAGGTCTTGTCCCTCCGCCATCAGGTCCAGGAACACCAGCAGCTGCTGTGTTATGTTGATCGCCTCAGCGTCGTCCTCGATTTCCGCAACAAGCTGCTCTTCTAGGTCATCCCTGGTGATGAACTGGCGCTCCACTTCGCTCAATGGACTCAGCTCACGTAGAGTGGTGACGTCAGACTGGATCTGGGCCAGGACCTCCGCGAGGGAGTAGAACTTCAACCCTGCGTGTTGGGCAGAGGCGCAAAGCGGCAGTATTAGCAACACCATGCCCACTAAAACTGCCATGAGCCCTGCTCTTTTCATGCTCTACCGTCCAGGACGGCTCCCCTCATAGTGTATCATAGCCAAAAAGTCAAGGCTGAAGGGTGAGGTCGTTTAACAACGCTTTTCAACCCCCTGTATCCCCGCAATATTGGGGGACACCCCCACACCCCCGTCAAAGGGGCTAATCCCTTTGAAATCCCCACTAATAAACAATCCCGGGGCGACATCTTTTTATTGACACTATTAGAACATATGTGCTAATATAGCAGCAACAAGGAGGTCTAATTGTCTTTGTCGGATGGCCTGATCATTGTTCAATATGCGTTGACTGCGCTCAGCAGCGGCTTCAACACTGGCTATTTCCTGAGCTATCGCTCGCAGGAGAGGAAGCACCAGGTCGGGGCTGCGGTGCTGGCGCTGCTCAGCCTGGCCCTGTTCCTGGAGAGCTTGTATTTCGGTGCCTTTGCCCTGTTCCAGGGCCAGCTCTGGGCCTATCCCTTCTTCTTCGAACCCGGGCGCTGGTTCCTGGCCCGCGTCCTGCTTTGCCTGGCCTCGCTTGCTATCAGCGTCCTCATCTTGAGGCAAATAAGGCGAAAGGATAAATAGCCATATCCACTCTGTCGCAGGCGTTGCTCGAAAGCCGCTGGGAGCTGGCGGCGCTGTGCATGCTCCTGGGCTTGGTCCAGGCCGTCTCTCAACTGCCTCCCGAAGCAATAAACGGTCTTATCGAGGTCCTCGATGGCGAGAAAGGCTAAGAAGAAGGCCACCGGGGCCTTTTATGCTCAGGCCTTGAGTCAGGCCGAGCAGGTGGAGCTTTCCCAGGCACAGGATGTCGAGGGCCTGGACGAGGAGATCGCCCTGCTCCGGCTCAGGCTCAAGGAGATGCTCGCCGAGCACCCCGAGAACATGCCGTTGCTGCTGCGAGCTATCGACCTCTTGGTGAAGGCCGTGAGCGCGAAATACCGGCTGTCCAGGGGCGACAAGGAGAACCTGACCGATGCCGTGGCCGGGGTGCTCAAAGACGTCGGCGGCGCTGTGCTGCCCGAGGCCATAGCGCACCTCTGGGGCTAAGAACAAAGGGTTGAGAAAATGGCGCTCAGGCACAAGCTCAGGCCCTATCAGGTTGAGATCGGCCGCGCCATCCTGGACAGCGTCCTGGGTCGGAAGGGGCTGACCTTCTCGGTGGAGCTGGCGCGGCAGGGAGGCAAGAACGAGCTGTCGGCTCAGCTCGAGGTGCTGCTGCTCACCCTGTTCATGGGGATGGGTGGCAACGCCATAAAGTGCGCCCCCACCTTCAAGCCCCAGACCATCATCAGCCTGATGCGGCTCAAGGAGAGGCTCAATGACGCCGGCTTCGCCGACTTCTGGGTGCCGGAGCACGGCTACATGGTGCGCCTGGGAAAGGCGAGGCAGATGTTCCTCAGCGCAGAGGACTCGGCAAACGTGGTCGGGGCCACGGCACACATCCTGCTCGAAGTCGATGAAAGCCAGGACGTGTCCAAGGAGAAGTATGCCAAGGAGTTCAAGCCCATGGGGGCGTCGACCAACGTGACCACAGTCCTCTACGGCACTGCCTGGGACGATGCCACCCTTTTAGAGGAGACCAAGCAGCTCAATCTGGAGCTGGAGCGCGGGGACGGCGTCCGCCGCCACTTCCGCTATGACTGGCAGGAGGTGGCAAAGTACAATCCCGACTACCTGCGCTATGTCGAGGGAGAGAGGGAGCGACTGGGGGAGAGCCATCCCCTGTTCCAGACCCAGTATTGCCTCATGCCGATACGCGGCGGCGGCCGGTTCCTCAGCCCGGGCCAGAGGGCCCAGCTCCAGGGAGACCACCACCGACGTCATGCCCCACAGGAGCGCAGCATCTATGTCGCCGGGATCGACCTGGCGGGGGAGGCTGAGGAGGGGGAGGATGCCGCACTGCGGGCGCTCAAGCCCAAGCAGGACTCAACCGTTGTGACCGTAGGTGAGCTCGACTTTTCGGCTGTGAGTGAAGCTCTGCCCGACCCCAGGGTCAACATCGTGCAGCACTGCTGGTGGACAGGGCGGCCCCACGCCAGCCTCTACCCCCAGCTCCTGGACCTGCTCAAGAACGTGTGGCGGGTCAGGAGGATGGTGGTCGATGCCACCGGCGTCGGCGCCGGTGTGGCCGGTTTCCTGGCCTCGGCACTGGGCCGCTCCGTGGTGACGCCATTCCAGTTCAGCCAGCAGGCCAAGTCCAGGCTCGGCTTCGAGCTCCTGGCGGCGGTCAACTCGGGCAGGGTCAAAATGTACGCCGCGGACGGCTCCGAGGAGTACCAGGAGTTCTGGCACGAGCTGGAGAAGGCCAAGAGCCACTACAGGCCGAGCCAGACGATGAACTTCTATGTCGATCCCGCCGAGGGCCACGACGATTTCCTGATGAGCCTGGCGCTGCTCGTTGAGGCGGCGCACTACCGCCCCCGCAGCGCCCGCGGACACCCCGGGGAGGGGAGCTGATGGCCGCTCTGTTCGACGAGGAGTTCGAGTGCCGCGACCAGGGCTGCGACCTCTATCCCTCCTGTCTCGACTGTCCCCTGCCCCGCTGCCGCTACGACCAGTCGGGGAGAAGGGTCAAAAAGGAGCTGCGGGACGAGGAGATCATCAGGCTCAAAAGGCAGGGCCAGTGCGTCCGGGAGCTGGCACAGAGGTTCGGCATCTCCAGGCGCACGGTGCAGCGCATTCTCGCCCGGGCAAAGGAGGAGTCATGGAGGGCAAGATGACCATACCCCAGCAGACCAGCCGCATGGACTGGGAGCGGCTCAAGGCCTACCGTGAGAACCTGGACTTCTACAACGGGGTGCAGTGGCAGGGCAGCACCCGGCGGCGCGAGCGCAGGCTGGTGTTCAACTACGCCAGGGTGTTCGTGGAGAAGGTCACCTCTTACCTGATGAGCGGGCTCAACTTCGTGGTCGAGCCCCTGGAGAGCTCCGCCGAAGCCGGGGAGCGTGTCCGGAAGGCGGAAACAGTCCTGCGCCAGGTATATGAGGAAAACAACCTGGAGCAGCTCGACTTCGATACCGAGCTCGATGCCGCTATACTCGGTGACGGCTGCTTCAAGGTGACCTGGGACGGCCGGGAAGGGCGGGTGCGTGTCTCCGCGCCCGATGTCCAGGGGCTGTTCGTGTGGTGGCTGGGCGACGATGTTACCCGGGTGTGGCGGGTGGCCAGCAGGTACCGCTTAGCCGCCGACGAGGTAGACCATCTCTACCAGGTGAAGCGGAGCAAGGAAAGCACCGTGGTCGAGGTCTGGACCGCCGGGGAATTCCAGCTCTGGCTCGACGACGAGCTTCTGGAGCGGAGGTCGAATCCCTACGGGTTCATCCCCTTCGTCATCTATCCCAATCTCAGGGAGCCGAAGAAGTTCTGGGGCGTCTCCGACATCCCGGCGCTGGTGGAGCCGTCGCGGGAGCTCAACCGCGCCCTGTCCCAGCTCTCCACCATCCTGGAGCTATCGGGGAACCCCATCGCCGTGCTGGAGAACATCGAGGAGGCGCAGGACATCGCCGTCCAGCCCGGAGCGGTGTGGACCCTCCCCGAGAAGGCCAGGGCCTATCTCTTAGACCTGCTTCAGGGAGGCGGCGTCAAGCTCCATGTGGACTACATCGACCTGCTCTACCGCACGCTGCACGATCTCTCCGAAGCGCCGCGGACCGCCTTCGGCGACAACCGCCAGGCGCTCTCCGGCGTGGCGTTGGAGATGGAGCTGCACCCGCTGCTGCAGAAGGTGAGGCGGAAGAGGCTGGTCCGCACCGCAGCCTACAGGCGCAGGAACGAGATGATTTTGAGGGTACTGGAGCAGATGACGGGAAACAGCTTCGGCGGCCTGCGTCACCGCATCATCTGGGGCCCGGTGCTGCCCCAGGACCGTGGGCGTCAGGTGCGGGAGGAGCAGATTCTGGTGGCCTCGGGCATCCACAGCCGCCGCCGCGCCATGGAGGAGCTGGGGGTGGAAGACCCCGACGCCGAGTTCGGGAGGTGGCTGGAGGAGGAGAAGCAGAAATGAACTGACGGCTCAGCTAAGTAAGCGGCCAAGCAGGAATCAAAGCGTCTATCTCCGCCATTATGTGGATGGTCTCCTTAATGGCTACTATCACTTTCTGGTAATTGAGCAGATCATCATAGGTTAACGTTCTGCCTTTGCGGTCCTTGAGCCACTTGTGGCAGGCCTGATAGCCGCCCCTCGGACTGCAACGATTTGTTATCCTGCCCCTGTTAAATTTAACCTAAACGAATATCAAAGAGGGCAGAAATCAGTCTGTAACTCATTGGGGTATCAATATAGGCGAGGGGGCAAAACTCTGTGTTATAAGGGCCTGAGTTCCCAAATCCATATAAACCGATGTTTACCAACATTAAGGCGTTCAGCCTGCGAAGACGGGGATCGTTGGTCTTACGTACTCTGTCATTATACTTGTGGGCTGCTGATAAGAGAGTTAATGAAGTTGAATCACTGCTACTTTCGATGATGAGTATATTAGGAGCATTCATCATATACTGGTCTGCCTTTGCCTTACGAATCGCCACTTCGACGATTTGTTCCCACACTTCGGAGCCTTCAGTTGCGGTTGTATTACCGATAGGCACAAGAATATCATTAGCTTCTGACATAGCTTTCTCATCTATTCGATCTTGTTCTTTTTCCCTGAAATGCTTCACTTCTGCATATACCACTTCATTGTCCAATTCTATTTTGAGGTCGGGGCTATCCCGTAACGTAACCTTGAATCCATTGCTTAAAAACAGTAAAGCCGCCCGACCTTCAAAAAACAGATCATCAAGAACCGCAATATTCTTTGCGTTATTTTTCAGTTTTTGCTCATATTGCTCAACCCCAATAGCGCCATTACATCTTAATTGCGCGACAAGCTGGTCTATAAACTGTAAAACATCTGAGGTCTCCATTTGCCCTCCTTTTGGGGTTTGACATTAGCATTATTAATGCTATGTCTTAGTCACTTCGTGGCTTCTGCCTATGCTTATCGGTTGCGGACTTCCTTACCCCCATCGGCCACACGGGAATCAGCGCGTCTATCTCTGTCATGATGCGGATGGTCTCCTTGAGGGCCACCATCACCTTCTGGTAATGGAGCAAGTCATCGAAGTTGAGAGTTCTGCCTTTACGGTCCTTGAGCCATTTGTGGCAGACCTGATAGCCGCCGATGTGGAATTCTCCTGAGCATCTCTAGGGCATGAGCGGTGAATTGCCCCGCTTCCTCATACCGCGACATACCCCTGCGCTTGCCTACATAATATGCCTCTTATGAGACTGCGTCAACTCCCCTGCGACATTTTCCCCTTGACAGTGATAGAACATATGTGCTAATTTCAGGGCAACAAAGGAGGCACGAGATGGTCGAGGAAGTGGAGACCGTAGCGGAAAACGAGGGCGAGGAAAGCCCGGCGCTTAAAGAGGTGGTGCGCCAGCTCGAGGAGACGCTGGCGGGCAAGGAGCAGGAGCTTGCTTCCCTCAGAGAGCAGATGGCGTTAACCGTGAACAAGTACCGCGAGCTGGCGCTGGCCGTGGCCCCCGAGGTCCCGGCGGAGCTGGTCCGTGGGGCCACGGTGGAGGAGATCGAGGCCTCGCTGGCCGGGGCGCGGGAGGTGGTTGACAGGGTGAAGCAGCAGCTCGAGTCGCAGCGGGCCCAGGAAAGGGTGCCCACCGGGGCGCCGCCACGGGTGCCGGTAGACCTCTCCGGGCTGTCGCCACGGGAGAAGATCGCCTACGCCCTGACCAGGGGCAAGTAAACCAAAGAGAGTTTTTTTAAGAACAAGCTCAAGCAATAAGCTTCGGCTGAGGATTTTTTCAAGTAACAAGCTCAAGCAGTAGGCTTAGGCTGAGGAGGGTTTATAAAAAATGGCACTGACATTAGCAGAGGCAGCAAAGCTTTCCAACGATGTCCTACTCATCGGGGTCATCGAGACCATCATCTACGATAGCCCTGCGCTCCAGGTGCTGCCGTTCATCGAGATCGTGGGCAACGGCCTCACTTACAACCAGGAGAACGCAGCGCCCACGGTGGCCTTCTACGATGTCGGCGATACCTGGGCTGAGTCCACTCCTACCTTCACCCAGCAGACGGCTACCCTCAAGATTCTGGGCGGCGACGCCGATGTGGACAACTTTTTAGCCGCCACCAGAAGCAACATCCAGGACCTGGAGGCGGCCGTGGTCCAGCTCAAGGCCAAGGCGGTGCAGCAGAAGTTCGACGATACCTTCACCAACGGCGATACCACCGTGGACACCAAGTCCTTCGACGGCATCGACAAGCTGTGCACCTCGGGGCAGACGGTGAGCATGGGCACCGACGGCGGCACACTGACCCTGGAGAAGCTCGACGAGCTCATCGACAGGGTCAAGGGAGGCAAGCCCGAGATGCTGCTGATGAGCAAGCGCAGCCGGCGCAAGCTCACCGCCCTCTCCCGCGCCACCGGCAGCGGCATGCTGGAGACCGACCGCAACCAGTTCGGCCAGATGGTGCAGTTCTACAACGGCATCCCCATCGGGGTCAACGACTGGATCGGCGACGACAAGACGGTGGGCTCCAGCAGCGATTGCTCCACCATCTATGCCGCCCAGTTCGGCGAGGGCGCGCTGGCCGGGCTCACCGGCCCCGGCGGGCTCCAGGTGGAACGGGTGGGCAGTCTGGAGTCCAAGGATGCCACCAGGACCAGGGTCAAGTGGTATGTGTCGCTGGCCCTGTTCAACACCCTGAAGCTGGCGAGGCTCATCGGCGTCCGCGACTAAATCGGGCTTGAGCCGGAGGGATGAGAGATGGCCAATGTCAGGATCGACCAGAACGGGATTCCCATGGGGCCAGTCTATGAATGGACCGCGCCCGCGGTGCATCGCAGCGGTGTCACTGCTGTCGATACCTCGGACCCGGCGGACACCAGCGGTGCCGTCGATTGCGCTGGCTACGAGCACTGCCGCTTCGACCTCACCATCGCCGGGAGCGGCTTCACCAGCCTCGAAGTCCAGGTGCTCTTCTGGAACTCTCGGCAGTCGAAATGGTTCGGCGGCGGCAAGAGGACGCTTTCCAGCACCGGCCAGCACGCCATAGTGGTCGAAGCGAGAGGGGCTGTCATCTTCCTCAAGGTGGCCGCTTTTTCCGGGACATCGTTCAGCATCGGCGCTGATTACGCCCTGAGTTAGTCTGGAGGGGGAAATGGCACTCAAACTTGCTGGCGAAAAGGATGGCTACAGAGAGAAGATAGAGGTCCTATCGTATAATCCCAACTTGCAAAACTCTGGAGACCTTGAAGCGGGGACGAAGACCATCACCGCTACCGCAGAGGCCTCGGGGCTGGGCAGCGCTGACTACAGCAAGAGCCTCACGCTGGCCAAGCCTGCTGATGCCCGGATAGTGGTATCGGCCATTGCCGCCCGGCTGCGGGTCACCATCGATAGCTTCGACACCGCTACCATATTGTACTGCCGGGTCTATGTGGACCAGCAGGACGCTAACCACAGGCTCTTTGACCTGAGCTGGAGCAGCACCGGGGAAAAGCTGAGCGTGACGACAAAGACCTCGGGCACCATATTCAATACCATCGTCGATGGGGCTGTCCACACCTACTACTTTTTCTTCTGGGTGGACCAGGCCAACAACGCCGTGATCAGCGCCTGCCAGCTCTGGGTCGGCGTGGGGGTGGCTGGCGACAGGGCCAGCGGCGGGGAAGAGGCGCTCTACGTGGAGCACCGGGGGCTGATAAGCTTCGGTGGATATTGCACCCGGGCTGGAACCGGGTCCGTGGAGCTGAGCGGAAAGCTCAATACTGGCGCCAGCGGCGGCCACTTTTGCTGGTTCGCCTATACCTCGAGCAGCGGCAACTTCAGCTTTCCCACCGCCGGCGTGCCCAGCTTGCTGATGGCAGACCGCCCCGCTTTTGCCATGGAGGGCCACTCGGTGGCAACCGACCTCTGGGCATTCTACGGCATCGTGGCCGTTCTGAGGAGCGAGGAATGAACATCAGGGAGCTTTATCAGCAGGTGCCTGTGGAAAGACATCGGGAGATCGTGGTCTCGGGAAGCCGCCTTTTCTACGACGGCGAGGAATACCTGATCGGCGCCGACGGTGAGCTGGTGCTGGTGCACTCCCACAAAGCCCTGGAGCAGAAGCTACAACAAGTCCTGGCGCAGGTGCAGGCGCTGGCTAGCCCATAGGGGAATGAGATGGACCTTTCTCAGATGCGGACCAGGGTCAGGCGAGACCTTCACGATGAGGACGCTCAGAGCTATCGCTGGAGCGATGACGAGCTGGACAGGCACATCGACCATGCCGTGCGCGAGCTCAGCCTGGCGGTGCCGCTCGAGACCAAAGCAGACCTGACCATCACCGCTGGAAGCAGGGAGCTCTCGATATCGGGCCTCTCCGATTTGGTGGTCATCGAGGCGGTGGAGTATCCTGTGGGACAGTACCCGCCAGTCTACGTGCGCTTCAGCATCTGGGCACAGACCCTGACCCTGCTCGTTGATCGTGTCCCGAGCGACGGCGAGGATGTATATGTCTACTACGGCAAGCTTCATACCCTGGACGCCAGCAACTCCACCATCCCTGCTCCCCTCGAAGACCTGGTGGCGATAGGGGCTGCTGGCTACGCCGCCGTGGAATGGGCCAGCTTCGCCAGCAACCGGGTCAATGTCGGCGGCGACCAGACCTGGCGCAACTACCTCACCTGGGGACAGGACAGGCTGGCCGCCTTCATGCAAGGCCTGTCCAGGCACAGTCGCAAGAACACTGTCCGCGTGAGCCGCCTCTACCGTCCCTATGAGCCCAGGGACTCGCAGAGCACGGATTGGGGCCCTTAGATGCGCACTCTCTCCAGCACCCTGCTGCAAGCGCAAAAGAGCGCCTCTCGCCTTCCCTACCTCAAGGTGGAGGTCAGGGAGCGGGTGGCGGGCATCACCAGGCTAAGCTGGGAGCTCCTGTACCAGGGCAGCGAGCCCGATTACTTCCACGGCGCTGCCATGCCCGGCGACGGCTCGCTGGTCCGCATCAGGGTCGAGCCCAATGCCGAGGTCACCTTGAGAAAGGTCTGGAAGCAGCGGGTTGCCAACCCCGGCCCCAGCAGCGACTTCTCCACCTGGTCTCGCATTGCCCCCGATGACTGGGGATTCGATGCCAAGGTGGTTGCCCTGGAGAGCGAGGTCTCAGCCTTCCACATCGGCGGCGACGCCAGCAACAACCCACGCCGGGTCTACCAGGCCAGCAGCAACGATTACGGGGAGACCTTCTCCGGCTGGCAGCTGGTCATCGAGCATAGCGCCGATGTGGAGCACATAGCAGCCACATACAAGAGCAATGGCGACCTGTTGCTGCTATTCGCCGATGCCGCCGGGCAGGTCTACGCCATGAAGAAGCCGTCCGGCTCAGGCTGGGGTTCAGCCTCGGCATGGACCAATAGCCTCTCTACCATCAGCGGCATCTCCGTCTACCATGAGGGGGACTGGAATGTGGTGGTCAGCGGCAGCAATGCCCAGAGCGAGAGCGGGGTCTGGATCTGCATCTACGGAGATGGCTACTCTCAGAGCGTTGGTGTCTGGTCAGCCCTGGCCGAGCTGACCATCGCCAGCGCCGGCTCCGATGTGGAGTTCCAGTTCCCCAGTCTCAGCTCACCGGACGTGTTCAGGACCTTTTTCGTCGAGAAATACAGCGGCGTATCATCCTACAGCCGTCCCTTCTGGTCCCATTCCCTTGGCAGCGCTGAGTTCAGCTCAAATCTGTGGCGAGAGCCGATCCCCTTTGACCTTGTCTCAAGCTATGGGCTTGCGCTGACCTATCACGGCTCCTATGCCTGGCTCTCGGCACCGTTCGGAGTGTGGCGGGCAGTGCTCTCACCTGCCTCGGTTGATGTCACTGAAGATGTGCTCAGCGCCGTGGTCACCGCCGGGCCGAATTCGGGGAAGGCCCGTATAGAGCTACGCAACGACGACGGACGCTATCAGGGGATTGGCGCAGGCAGCTATGCCGCAATCTGCCACGGCTCCGAGGTCCTTATTAGCCCCGGCTACCACACCACGGCTGGAGTCGAGGTCTCCTCAGGCCTGGCCTACTGGATCGAGGGCTGGGAGTATGTGTCGAAAGGGGCAGAGGCGACTTTCGTCCTCCATGCCGAGGACGGCTGGGGACTGCTGCAGCACTGGAAGGCGCGGCGGCAGTTCTCCTGGGCTTCGGGGAGCAAGAACGTGTTCCAACTGCTGACCTTTATCTTCGCCAGGGCGGGCCTGGAGTTCTCCGCCTTGAGCAACAGCTCTGAGATGGTGAACCACTATCCCGCCTTCACCATCCACCCTGGAGAGAGCGGGGCTTCGGCGGTGCGCAAGCTGCTGGGAATGGTTCCCGATGTCCTCTTCTTCCGCGGACACTACGGCTATATCATAAAGCCTCTGGCCAGCGATTCCAGCGTCTATAGCTACGGCACCGACCATGCCCTGTGGAAGGGAAGCTATGGCGAGCTGGCTCCCAGCGCCAATAGGGTCCAGGTCTTCGGCGAAGGCGTCATAAGCGAGGACTTCGACTGGGCAGGAGTCGCCGAGGTCTACGACCGGCTCCATCAGGTCCACGATGTCAATCTGGACACCGCAGGGAAGGCGCAGAGTCGGGCTCAGGCTGAGCTCCGCTGCCAGGAGATGGCCGCCAGCGACGGCGAGATACTGGTGCCGGTGAACTGCGGCCAGGAGCTCTACGATGTCATCGACATCACCGACAGCCGTGCCGGGCTTGATGGGGAGAAGAGGCGGGTGCTGGGTCTGAGCCTGCGCTATTCCGCCAGGGAGGGCCGCTATGAGCAGCGAATCGAGCTCGGAGGTGTATAGATGGAATTGAAAAGTGGCGTGGTCAAGGACTTCGATGCCAACAGCTACCGGGCCACGGTGCAGGTGCTGGGCAGCCTCTCGGTGTGGCTGGAAGGGATAGCAGTGGCGCGGAATATACCGGCGGCGGAGATGGTGGCCGGGCGCCGTTGTGCTATGATATTTCTCGACGAGACCAATCCCGACGACGCCGTTCTGGCGGCGGTGTGGGAATAGGGGGGAACATGACCATAGAGACTCTGAGGGCATCGGTGAGGCCCACCCTTGCCGTATCGTCCTGGGCAGCGACCATAACCTTTATGGCCACAAATGTAACCATCCCCGATGCCTGGTGGGCGCTTGTGTCCGCCATATCCACATTTTACTTCGTATCCAGGCATGATGAGAAGAAAGCAGAAAGGGAAAGGGAAGAAGCGAGGAGAGCGAAAAGGGAAGAAGAGCAAAGGCCGGTCAAAACTTAGGAAACAGCGCCAGCTACGTCCACGACTTCTACTCCAGGACGATGCTTCCGCTTTTGCCGCCGCTTTTGCGCGCCAGGCGGATGTCCTGAATCTTGATGCCGCGTTCCACCATCTTGCACATGTCGTAGATGGTGAGCGCAGCCACCGTGACCGCGGTCAGGGCTTCCATCTCCACGCCGGTCTTCCCTGTGGTCTTGACTGTGGCCGTGATCTCAACGGCGCTTTTCTTTTTGTTGGGCGCAAGCTCCACCTCGACGTCGGTGAGGAGTAGAGGATGGCACAGGGGAATGAGTTCCGGGGTCTTCTTGGCCGCCATGATTCCCGCCGTCTGTGCCACGGAGAGGACATCGCCCTTGGGCAGCTTCCGCTGCTCGATGATAGCCAGCGTCTCCGGCTTCATCACCACCAAGCCTTTGGCCACCGCCACCCGCTCCGTATCCCCTTTTGTTGTGATGTCCACCATGCGGGTCTCGGCCATGTCAACCCCCGATCTGGGACATAGTATGCTTGTTCGAGGTGATTCCTGCAGCTAGCTGGTGCCCCTGCGGCTTAGCGGCCACCGCTTTCTCAATCAGAGAGCTGATTTCTTCCACCGAGGCCCCCTCCCGCAGGCGCTCTCGGAGATCGATTTCATCATCTGAGAGCAGGCAGGGACGGAGCTTGCCGTTGGCGGTGAGGCGTAGGCGATTGCACTGGACGCATATGTGCTCGGTGACGGCGTTGATGAAGCCGATGGTGCCCTTGGCGCCGGGGAGTCGGAAATACTTGGCCGGGCCGTTGCCAGTGGAGGGGGTGGGCTCCAGAGACCCCTGCTTCTCGATCAGGCTCTTGATCTCGGAGATGGGCATAAACCACTGTCCCCCCTGTCCCTCGCCGATGGGGACCAGCTCGATGAAGCGCACATGCCAACCCTGTTCCACCGTCATCCGGGCGAAGTCGACGATCTCATCATCATTTAGGCCACGCAGGACCACAGTATTGATCTTCACAGGGTGCAGTCCTGCTTGCTCGGCTGCCTCGATGCCTTTAAGCACATCCTGCAACCGGCCCAGCCTGGTGATGCGATGGAACTTCTTATCCTGGAGGGAATCGAGGCTGATGTTGACCCGCTTCAGTCCGGCCTGCTTGAGCTCGGCAGCGTAGCGCTGGAGCAGTACTCCGTTCGTAGTTAAAGAGATGTCGTCCAGGCCCTCTACCTGGTCCAGCATACTCACCAGGTTCACCAGATAAGCACGGGCCAGGGGCTCGCCACCGGTCAGGCGTAGCTTGTTGATCCCCAGCCTCGCTGCTGCCTGAGCCACGAGGTGGATTTCTTCATAGCGCAGTATCTGTTCATGGGGGATGGATTTCACCCCGTTCGGCGGCATGCAATAGACGCAGCGCAAGTTGCATCTATCGGTGACCGAAACTCGCAGATAGTTGATCGGGCGACCGAAGGGGTCACAAATTCCAGTCAACTTATTCGCTCCTCGCTAAGTGCTGCAGGATTGGCCACGCCTGCTCTGCCGCCTTGGCGCGGTGGCTCACCCTGTTCTTCTCTGCCAGAGATAACTCGGCCATGGTCTTGCCCAGCTCAGGGATATAGAAGATGGGATCATAGCCAAAGCCATTTTCGCCCTTAGGCTCATGGGTGATGACTCCCTGGCACTGGCCCTGGCACAGCTCCAGTCGGCCATCAGGAGTGGCCACGGCGATGACACACTTGAAGCGGGCGCTTCTCTGCTCCCAAGGCACTCCGGAAAGCTTGTGCAACAGGAATTGCATCCGCTCCTCGTCTGAAGCTGTCTCCCCGGCATAGCGCTTGGAGAGAGGGCCGGGCTCGCCGCCAAGGGCATCTACTTCCAGCCCGGAGTCATCTGCAATGGTGAGCAGCCCGGAGAATTGGGCATAGGTTCTGGCCTTCAGTGCTGCATTCTCCTCGAAGTTAGAGCCGCTCTCCGTGATAGTGACCCTAAGCCCTTTTTTTAATGAGCTAACCAGAGTACAGGGCAGACCCTTAGCACAGAGCAGATCCTTGAACAGCAGGTAGTACTCTCGCGCCTTGCCCAAGTTATCAGTGGCCAGGAGCAGCTCATTCAATGTCGCTGAATCTCCCCTCAAGCTTCTTCATTACCTGTGGCATGGTGGTATATTCCATCTCCTCCAGGGGCAAGCGATGGGGTTCGAATGGACCGTGCGCCCTGAGGAAATCAGCGACGAGATTAGCCTGGCGCCGGGACTCATCAAAGCCGGGATCATCGAACATGTCCCTGGGGCCGATGAGCTTGCCATCGGAAAGCTGAAAGCCGCAGGCGACCACTCGCGGCGGGCCGTCGAAGCGACTGGGATTGCAGTCATTGAGAGATGTCGGCATCAGCGGGCCATGATGTGAGCCCCGCATCCAGCCTTCGACGATATGTGGCTTGGTAAACGGCTCAAGGACCTCGCCCACAGCGGGGAAATAGCCCTGGCTGCGGACAATGCATACGGGGTCGTCCTTGCCTACATACCTCCCTGCAATCAGGGACAGCCGCTGCGTTGAGGAAACGGCAGCGACCTCATTCATGCCGCGGTGATAGACAGCCTTCACCGCATAGCGGCCCGGGGCGCCAAGGAACACCAGCATATCGTAGATCTCCTCTGGCGAGTGGAATACGATCTTCTTGTGCTCCTTGACATCATGGACCTCAAAGGAGAAACCTTGGTGCATGTTCTCGGCGATGACTAGGCCAATGGTGTTAAAGGGGTCGGCGAACATCTTATAGAGCTTCAGATTCCAGGCGCCGGCTGCTGTCTTATCAGCCATGAATATGATCACCGGCTCTGAGGCGCGCTCCTCAAAGGTCATCTCGGCGACCCCAGGCCCCATCCCCTTGACGTTACCAGAGAAAGCGTCGGCGAGGAGATCCTGCCCGGCGCCGTAGAGCTTCATCTCCCTGGCAAGCTTGGTGCCAGCCTCAAAAGTGTCCCAGGCGAGACGGTGAATTTGCTCGTTGTCCTCGCCCTTCTGGTGGGTCATCACCAGCTGCAGGTCATCGCCGACCCTGGTGACGTGGTAGTCGATGAGCAGTCCATCCCGCTTCGCTGGCTCTAGGCATTCCTGGCCCTTCTCAATGAGCGCCGGATGCATGCTGGAGTGCCCTACATAGCCGCCGATGTCTGCCTTGATCACGCTTAGAGTAAGCTTCATTTTGTTCCTCCTTACAATAAGAATTATAAACAGCTTAATTAGCGATGTAACTCTTCGTATCTGGCAAGGACGAAGAGCAGGTCTGCAAGTCGATTCAAGTATTGAAACAGAGCTGGATTTGTTACCTTCCCCTCCTCCTTCAACGATAGCGCTCTCCTCTCAGCCCTTCTCACTATGGTGCGGGCCAAGTCCAGCGCCGCAGAGCCGGGACAAGAGCCTGGGATGATGAAAGCAGCTGGCATTTCCACTTCTGCCTCCACCTCGTCTATTAATTTCTCCAGTTCCTCTGCCATCTCTTCGGTCACAGGTTGGAAATGAGAGAGTAATTTGTCATACGATTCGACTTCAGTTGCTAGCTCTGCCCCCACTGTGAACAGCTCTTTCTGGATCCCGAGAATTGTGGTTTTCACCTTTTCCTGCTTCACAAGGTTTCTGGCAAGCCCCAGAGCTGCCACCGCTTCATCTATGGTGCCATAAGCCTCACAGCGGGGGTTGGATTTGAGCACCCTCCCTCCATAAAGAAGGCTCGTCTCTCCCTCGTCGCCTCTCTTATTGAAGGATTTCATTCCCAGCTCCCCTCAGGTTGGCATTTGAAGTTGAAGATGTCTGGGAGTCACTGCCTCTCAAGCTAATGATCAAACCCCCGCCGCGACAATATCCCTGCTGAATATGGGTGTTTGACTTCAACCATCTCGGTAACGAGGTCAGCAAGCTCAATTAATCTGCTATCAGCATAGCGCCCGGTGAGAATCAGCTCCACATCTTCTGGCCTGTCGTGTATAAGCTCAACTACCTTATCAACTTCCACCAGCCCCCAGGCGGCGGCGATATTCACCTCGTCGAGGACAACGAGGTCATATTGTCCGCTGAGCATGGCTTCTCGAGCCTTGGCTAAAGCCTTTCTTGCCTCCTCTTTCTCTGCCTCTGTTACATTGTTGGGGTCACAAAAGTCTTGGAACCCAAATACGGCTACAGCCACGTTGGGGATATTGGATAAGGCCTCCTGCTCTCCATAAGGGTAGTCACCCTTCATGAAGACCACAATGAAGATGTGAAGCCCTTGCCCTACAGCTCTAAGCACCGTGCCCAGGGCGGCAGAGGTCTTCCCTCTGCCATTGCCGGTGAATACCTGTACTAACCTCTTCTCCATGTGACTTTAACTCTAACAAGATGACACTTCGCTGTCAAGGTAAAAGGGGTTGTCCTTATACCGAGAAGGGACTATAATTTAGTTTGCATGGAGATACACGAGAGTTGTGGTATCTTCGGCGTCTACGCTCCCGGCGTAGATGTGGCGCGATTGACCTATTTCGGGCTGTACGCATTGCAGCATCGAGGGCAAGAGAGCGCTGGCATAGCCGTTTCCGATGGCAAGACGATTCGAGTCCACACCGGCATGGGCCTGGTGGCTCAGGTCTTCACTGAAAACGCTCTAAACCAGCTCGGGGGGCATGTCGCCATCGGGCACAATCGCTATTCTACCACTGGCTCGAGCCGAGTAACAAACGCTCAGCCAGTAGTGGTGAGAAGCTCATCAGGGGAGGTAGCCCTGGGGCATAATGGCAACATCATCAATGCCCAATATTTGCGCCAGGAGCTGGAGGAGCAGGGCTATGACTTTGCTGCATCGACGGATTCCGAGGTCATCGCCTCTCTTATTGCCACAGCGCCAGGGAGCAAATTGAGCGACAAGGTCAAATATGCCATGCGCCGACTTCAGGGGGCCTATTCTCTAGTCCTGTTGACCAATGACCAGCTTATTGGAGTTCGCGACCCGTTTGGGGTCCGTCCTCTTTGTCTCGGCTCTCTCGATGGCCACTGGGCGTTGGCTTCGGAGAGTTGTGCTCTGGACCAGTTGGGGATGCAGTTCTTACGGGAGGTGGCACCGGGCGAGATAATCATCATCGATGATTCTGGAGTTCATAGCTTCATCGGAATCAGGTCCCAGCGCCGGGCGCTGTGCATCTTTGAGTATATCTATTTTGCCCGCCCCGATAGTATGATCAACGAACAGCGTCTTTATCCGGCGAGGCAGGCCATGGGTGCTGGACTATCTCGGGAACATCCTGTGGATGCTGACCTTGTCATCGGAGTCCCGGACTCAGCTACAGCAGCAAGTGTTGGCTATTCTCAGGCCTCGGGGTTGCCCTTTGGTGAGGGGTTCATCAAGAGCCGATATGTCGGCCGTACCTTCATCGAGCCCGATCAACGTCTGCGCGATACCGGCGTCAGGCTCAAGTTCAGTCCTCTCCCCGAGGTTCTCTCGGGAAAGAAAGTGGTGGTCGTTGATGACAGCATTGTCCGAGGCACCACCACCCCCAGGATTGTGTCCCTGTTGCGCAAGGCCGGGGCCAAGGAAGTGCATATGAGGATCTGTGCCCCGCCCATTCGCTATCCTTGCTTTTTTGGCATTGACATGGCCACAAGGGCCGAGCTCATCGCCGCCCAGAAGTCCGTTCCCGAGATCGCTGAATTCATCGGCGCTGACTCTCTGGGCTATTTGAGCGTTGATGGCTTGATCCAGGCGGTCGGACTTCCCAGGGAGCTTTTCTGCGTCGCTTGCTTCACCGGGGAGTACCCGATACCGGTCCAGCTGGAAATGGACAAGCTGGCCCTGGAGACGAAGTAGGAGAGATTTGACCCGTAATACTGATACTGAAGGTGTAGAGCAGACCTATGCGGCTGCCGGTGTGGACCTCGATGCCGCCAGGAGGGCTAAGGAGCTTATTGCCAAACACGCCCGCTCTACCCTGGGCCCCGAGGTCCTAAGCGGCGTGGGCCCCTTTGCCGGGCTCTACCAACTTAAGAACTACCGGGAGCCCGTTCTGGTCTCCAGCGTCGACGGCGTGGGCACCAAGCTCAAGATCGCCCAGACCCTGGGCCAGCACGACACCATCGGCCTCGACTTGGTGCACCACTGCATCAACGACATCCTGACCTCGGGTGCTGAGCCTCTCTTCTTCCTTGATTACATCGCTATGGGTAAGCTGGTCCCGGAGCAGGTCGGGGCTATCGTCAAAGGCATAGCTCAGGCCTGCGGCGATATCGGCTGTGCCCTTATCGGCGGCGAGACCGCGGAGATGCCTGGACTCTACCAGGAGGGGGATTACGACCTCGTTGGCTTTATCTTGGGGGCTGTGGAGTGGAGCAGGATCATTGATGGCAGCAAGATTGAACTCGGTGATGCTATTATCGGGCTTCCCTCCAGCGGGCTCCACACCAATGGATATTCCCTGGTACGGAAGATATTCGGCACCGAGCACTTGAACCAGTTCTATCCTGAGCTTAGTCGCAGCCTTGGGCAGGAGCTTCTGGAACCACATCGTTGCTATTACCACATGTTGAAGCCTTTGCTGCCCAAAATAAAGGGCC
Organism: Dehalococcoidia bacterium; assembly: GCA_034414595.1. Lineage (GTDB taxonomy): Bacteria > Chloroflexota > Dehalococcoidia > SZUA-161 > JAUWZY01 > DAOULY01. The sequence continues at coordinate 246,010 of DAOULY010000021.1, read as the reverse complement.
TGGCTCACATCACCGGCGGTGGGTTCGAAGGCAACCTGCCTCGAATTCTGCCCCAAGGGCTGACAGCAAAGCTTGAAAAAGGCTCCTGGGACATCCACCCCATCTTCAACCTGATCCACAAGAAGGGCAGAGTAGAGGAAGAGGAGATGTATCGGGTGTTCAATATGGGGATCGGCATGGTTGCCATCTCAGCGCCTGAAGATGCTGCTGGCCTGTTGACAGCCCTGGCCGGCGCTGTGATCATCGGCCAAATGGTGGCGCAGGAGACAGTGGAGAGGGTTATCATAGCATAGGAGGTAGCTTATGCGTGCTATCTTGAGCGTTTGGGACAAGACCGGGGCGGTTGACTTTGCCAGAGGGCTTATTGAGCTCGGCTTCGAGGTCTTCAGCAGCGGCGGTACCAAGAAGGCGCTGACCGAGGCTGGGCTCACTGCTAAGAGTGTGAGCGAACTCACCGGCTTTCCTGAGATCCTCGACGGTAGGGTGAAAACACTTCATCCCGCCGTCCACGGCGGCATCCTGGCGCGGAGGGATATAGCCAGCCACATGGAACAGCTGGCTCAAAGCGGCATCGGGGCCATAGACCTGGTGGCGGTCAATCTGTATCCCTTTATTCAGACCGTAAGCCGGCCCGGCGTCACCCTGGACGAGGCGCTGGAGAACATCGACATCGGCGGCCCCACCATGATCCGGGCCGCAGCCAAGAACTTCCCCCAAGTCCTGGTGGTGGTGGACCCCAACGATTACCAGCCTATCCTGGAGCAGATGCGCCAGGGAAGTGTGGACCTGGAAGCTCGGAAGAGGCTGGCGCAGAAGGCATTCCAGCACGTTGCCTTCTACGATACCGCCATTGCCCAATATCTCGCGGGAGAGAAGAGCTTTGCCCCCGAACTCACCATCGCGCTGAGGAAACGCTACGACCTTCGCTATGGCGAGAATCCCCACCAGAAGGCCGCCTTCTATGAGGAGATCGGACCCAAGCTGGGCATCGCCGGTGCGCAGCAGCTTGGGGGTAAGGAGCTCTCTTTCAATAACATCCTGGATGCCGATGGCGCCTGGAACGCAGCCTCGGATTTCGCCGAGCCGACCGTGGTCGTGGTCAAGCATACCAACCCCTGTGGGCTGGCCTCCTATGAAGATCTGGCCGAGGCCTACCGCCGCGCTTATGCTGGAGACCCGGTCTCAGCCTTCGGCGGCATCGTGGCCGTGAACCGGCGAGTGGACCTCGGACTGGCCGAGGAAATAGCCAAGACCTTCTATGAAATAGTCATCGCCCCCGATTATGAGGAGAAAGCTCTGGCTCTGCTCCAGGAGAAGAAAGACCTGAGACTCCTTGCTGTGGACCCGACTTCAGAGGCCACTCTACATTGGGATTCGCGCTCCGTCGGCGGGGGCTTTTTAATCCAGACCAAGGACATGGACCCTGGAGGAGAATGGCGCGTGGTCAGCGAGCGCCAGCCCACCGCTGATGAGTTGCAAAACCTGCGCTTCGCCTGGAGAGTGGTGAAGCATGTCAAGTCCAATGCCATCGTGGTGGCCAAGGACTCGATGCTGCTGGGTATGGGGGCGGGGCAGCCGAGCCGGGTGGATAGCGTGAGGATCGCTTTGGAGAAAGCCGGGGAGCGAGTGAAAGGGGCCGTTCTGGCTTCGGACGCCTTCTTCCCCTTTCCCGATGGGGTAGAACTCGCTGCCCAAGCTGGGATCACTGCCATCGTTGAGCCTGGTGGCTCGGTGCGGGACGATGAAGTCATCGAGGCGGCAAATCGCCATAACGTGGCCTTGCTGTTCACCAGCGTCCGCCACTTCAAGCATTGAGCTTGGTCTGAAGTAGGGCCAATGATCATCACCAAGGGAAGCGTGCAAGAGCTCAGGGGAAGATTGGGAAAACAGGAGGAGCTCCCGGCATGTAAGCAGGAGCTGGCAACTATGCTGGAGATAAAGGAGGCATTGCTCTGGCGCGCCGATAACGCCTGCTCCTCCTGCGCTTCCATCGGCTGGGAGCTGCCGGCGCGCCTGTTCTGGGAGACCCAGGTGCTCAGGGAAGCATTATCTGCCCTGGAGGAAAAAGACATCGCCAAGGCATCCTCATTACTCGGCGAGTATGGTCAGCTCCTGGAATAAGCGGAGATAATAGTAGAGGGATAGGGGATGGAGATCAAAGTAGTATCTGGAGATATCACCCAAATTGCAGCAGATGCCATTATTGTGAACCTCTTTGAGGGGCTGGAGCATCCTGGCGGGGCCACAGCAGCTGTAGACCGAGTCCTCGATGGTGCCATCTCCCGGCTCATAGCTCAAGGGGAGATTAAAGGCAAGCTGAATGAGGTCACCATAGTGCATACCCTGGGGCAGATGGAGGCGACACGGGCCCTGGTCATCGGGCTGGGAAAGCAGCAGGATTTCAAACTGGATCGGATTCGCGGGGCGCTGGCTGAGGCCTGTAAGGCTCTACGAAAGGTCGGCGCTGAGCGAGTTGCCACCATCGTTCATGGAGCTGGGGTCGGTGGCATCGACCCAGGGAAGGCGGCTCAAGCTATAGCCGAGGGCAGTATCCTTGGCACATACACCTTTGAGAAGCACAAGACCAAGGAGCTGGAACATCGCGAGCTCAAAGAGCTTCTCATCGTGGAGAGAGATGAGGGCAAAGTCCCCGAATTGGAACAGGGCGTGCGAACGGGCATTGTCCTGGCTCAGGCCACCAGCTTAGCCCGAGATTTGGTGAACCAGCCGGCGAACCACATGACCCCAAACGATATGGTGAATGCAGCTCGACAGGTGGCTGAGGCCTGGGGACTGGAGCTCTCGGTGCTGGAGCGGGAGGACATGGAGCAGCTGGGGATGGGCGCCCTTTTGGGCGTGGCTCAGGGGAGTCAACAACCACCGAAGCTCATTGTCCTCAGCTATCGAGGTGCCGATGGCTCACAGAGCGCATTGGGTCTCATTGGCAAGGGGATCACCTTCGATTCCGGCGGCATCTCGATAAAACCATCGGAGGCCATGGCCGAGATGAAGGGCGATATGGCTGGTGGTGCCGCTGTTATCGGTGCCATGCGGGCTATCGCCGAGCTCAAGCCCAGAGTCAACGTCACGGCACTGATTCCGGCAACGGAAAACCTGCCCAGCGGTTCCGCTTTTAAGCCAGGTGATGTGCTCAAAGCCATGAATGGCAAGACCATAGAGGTGGTGACCACCGATGCCGAGGGCCGGTTGATTCTGGCCGATGCCCTGTGCTATGCTCGAAAGCTAGGGCTCGAACCACTGGTCGATGTCGCTACTCTGACTGGTGCCTGCCATATAGCGCTGGGTGATGTCTGTAGCGGCGGTTTCACCAACAACCAGGAGCTTCTGGACAGGTTGCTCCAGGCCGCTGAGACGGTGGGGGAGAGGATCTGGCAGCTTCCCATGTATGAGGAATATAAAGAGCAGAACAAAAGCGATGTCGCCGATATTAAGAACGCCGGAGGGAGATATGGCGGCGCTATCACCGCCGCTCAGTTCCTGGCCGAGTTCGCGGATGACACCCCCTGGGTCCACCTCGACATTGCGGGTACGGCATGGGTGGAGAAAGACCGGACATATCTGGTCAAAGGCGCCACCGGCGTTGTGGTGAGGACCCTGGTCAGCTTGGCTCTATCCCTTGCTGAGGGGTGAAAAGGAGGTTCTCATGAAGATCAAGTGGCTGGGCCACGCTTCATTTCTGATTGCTGCTGAAGATGGGACCAGAATCGTCACTGACCCCTATGCTGTTGGAGGCTCAATCAAGTATGGCAGAATAGATGAGGCTGCGGACATCGTGACCATTAGCCATGAGCAACACGATGACCATAATAACCCGCGAACGATAAAAGGGAAGCCTGAGATCGTAACCGGCGTGGGCAGCAGGAACGTCAAAGGGATCGAAATCAAAGGGATTAAGAGCTTCCACGATAACGCCGGTGGCCGGCAGCGAGGTCCTAATACAATCTTTTGCTTCACTGTAGATGGCATCAGGGTCTGCCACCTTGGCGATCTGGGGCACGAGCTCAGCGACCGACAGGTCGCTGAGCTGGGAGCTGTGGACATCCTGCTCATTCCAGTGGGTGGCTTCTACACCGTTGACGCCGAAACGGCAACATGGATTTGCCAACATATCGGGCCTCGAGTAGTCATTCCCATGCATTATCGCACTGCCAAGTGCACTATGCCCATAGCGGAGGTTGATGATTTCCTGAGAGGCAAGACCGGGGTTAAGAGAATCAACACCAGTGAGGTCCAGTTCCAAAAAGAGCAACTCCCCGCGGCCACTGAGATCGTGGTGTTGAAGCACGCCATGTGATTTGACACCTCAAGCGTAGATGGCATATAATGTAGTTTTGGCATGCCCAAACGAACATACCAGCCGAAGAAGAGACGGAGGCAGCGTAAGCATGGCTTCCGTGCTCGCATGAGCACAAGAGGTGGCCGCGCCGTGTTAAGGCATAGGCGACTTAAGAGCCGTGTACGCTTGGCAGTATGAGTGAGAAAGGAGCAACGTCTGACCAAGAATTCAGAGTTCGCTGCCATCTTTCAGCGAGGTAAGACCTGGGTTCATAGCTCTATGGTATTGAAGGCGTTGCCCAATGAACTGGATTTAAATCGTTACGGGTTTATCGTCAGCAGGAAGGTTGGCAAGGCGGTGGTGCGGAACCGGGTGAAGCGACGTATGCGTGAGGTGGCCAGATTGACGCCAGCGAGACCAGGATGGGACTTGGTATTCATCGCCCGTACTGAAGCCGCTTCTGCACAGTATCAGGAGATCGATGCCGCGATGAAGGGACTGTTGCGAAGGGCCCGCTTGCTTGAAGGAGCATAGATGAAGCGGATTGCCCTGAGCTTAATACGCTTTTATCAGCTTGCTATTTCGCCTTACACTCCACCCTCTTGCCGCTACCTCCCCAGCTGCTCACAATATGGCTATGAGGCGATCACAAGACACGGCCTGATTAAGGGGGGGTGGCTCACGGCCAGGCGTCTGTGCCGCTGTCACCCCTTCTGCAGGGGAGGTATAGACCCGGTTCCCTGAGCGCCTTTCGAGGTATAAATTGACCGACCTTTTCAACACCATTCTCATCTACCCGATGACCAACATACTGCTCCTGTTCTCTCAGGGCCTCTGGGGTTACTTCGGCCTGGCCGTCATCGCCCTGACTGTAATCGTTCGCGGCCTCATCTTCCCGCTGACTTGGAGGCAACTGCAAAGCACCAAGGCCATGATGGCCCTTCAGCCCAAGCTGAAGGAACTGCAGAAGAAATACGGAAAAGATAAAAGAAAACTCTCTGAAGAGACGATGAAGCTTTACCAAGAGCATAAGATCAGCCCTCTCGGCTGCCTATTCCCGATGCTGGTCCAGCTCCCCATCTTTATCGCTCTATTCTTCTCCATCCGGCACATTGTCATCGCCACTGAGATATCGGCAGTTGAAGGTATATATGGATGGTCTGTATTGCACCAGGGGTTTCCCAGCATGCACTTCCTCTGGATAGATCTGGCCCAAAGTGGCGACCTTGGTTTAGGCGTCCTGGTCATGCTTAGCATGTACATGTTGCAGAAGATGTCAACCATGCCCAGCGTGGACCCCAAGCAGCAACAGATGCAACGCATCATGGTGCTGGTGTTCCCGCTGATGATGGGCATCATCAGTATATCGTTGCCCGGCGGCTTAGGGCTGTACTTCTTAGTCTCCAATATCATCGGCGTCATCATGCAATACTTTGTCACCGGATGGGGAACGCTACGGTTGCCAGAACCGATCAGAGAAAGGATCCCTGTGGACCGGCTGCCTACCTGGATGAAGCGCACGGGCACAGCCAACCCAGCATCAACAAAACAAGAGAGGGCTCAAGATGGAAAGCATCGAGAAAACAGCCAAGACAGTGGATGAAGCAATTGAGACCGCGTTGCGTGAACTGGGCCTCGATCGCTCTGAGGTCGATGTCGAGATCCTGTCAGAGGGCAGGGTAACGCTCTGGGGATACGGCGACGAGGAGGCCAGGGTCAAGGTGACCCCACTGCTGAAACCAGCAGTGGCAGAAGCTGATGTGGCCGCTGTCGCAGAGGAAGTGGCAGAGGCTGATGTGGCCGCTGTCGCAGAGGAAGTGGCAGAGGCTGATTTGGCTGCTATCGCCAAGGAAATGGTGGAGAAGCTACTGTTCCTGATGAAGATTCCGGCCACAGTTGAAGTCAGGGAAGGTGAGCCGCCAGCTGCTGTTGCCGTGGACATCAGCGGCGACGAATTGGGGCTCCTGATTGGGCGTCGGGGTCAGACCTTGGCCACATTCCAATATCTAGTCAGTCTCATGGTGAGCCGTCAGCTCAAAAGTGGTGTTCGGGTCGCCATCGATGTCGCCGGCTACAAACTGCGACGACAAGAAGAGCTGCAAAACCTGGCTCTGCGCCTTGCCGAGTTGGTCAAGTCCACCAAACGCTCGCTGACCATGGAACCCATGTCCCCGGCAGAGCGCCGCATTGTCCATCTGGCGCTCCGGGATGACCCTGAGGTGACGACGCAGAGCATTGGCGAGGAGGAAAACCGCAAGGTTATCATTTCTTTGAGAAGGCGGTAGGATCGCTTCGATGAAGGCCGTTATCTTGGTCGGTGGTGAGGGCACCAGATTACGCCCGCTGACCTGTACTACCACCAAAGCCGTAGTCCCAGTTCTCAATCGGCCTTTTCTGGAACATGTCCTCCATTACTTGAGAGGGCATGGGATCGAGCACACGATATTGACCTTGTGCTATCTTCCCGACCAGATCAAGGGCTACTTCGGACTCGATGACAGTGCTGTGATCAAGGTCAGCTATGCCTTGGAGGAAAGCCCTTTGGGCACTGCCGGGGCGGTAAAAAACGCCGAGGCAGGCTTGGACCAGCCATTCTTCGTGCTTAATGGCGATATTTTCACCAGCCTGGACCTGACTGCAATGATGGCATTTCACCGGGAACGAAAGGCTAAGGTCACCATAGCCCTGACTCCGGTGGAGGACCCCACCGCTTATGGGCTGGTGGAGACTGATGATCGAGGACGCATCAAGCGATTTCTGGAGAAGCCAAGCTGGGATGAGGTGACGACCAATATGATCAACGCTGGCATCTACATCCTGGAGCCTGAGGTGCTGACATACATCACGCCGCAAACATTTTGTATGTTCGAGCACAATCTGTTCCCGATGCTCTTGGATCTGGGTCAGCCCCTTTATGGCTTCGCCAGCCATGACTATTGGATCGACATCGGCAGTCCACAGAAGTACCTCAAGTTGAACCACGACTTGCTGCTCGGCCGCTGTCCGGGTTTTGAGCACCGCGTTTCAGAGTCGAGTTCAATCCATCCGAAAGCCCAAATAAAAGGGCCCGTGGTCATTGGGAGTGACTCAAAGGTCGGCGCCGAGGCCTTAATTCAAGGCCCCACGGTCATTGGTAGCGGCTGTAGCATTGGACGAGGGGCTATTGTGGAGTCCTCCGTGCTCTGGAGCGATGTTCAGGTGGAAGAGAAAGCTATTCTGAGCAATTGCATTGTCGGCAACAACTGCCGCATCGGTGAGGAAAGCTGCATTGGGGAAGGCTCAGTTCTGAGCGACAACGTCATTGTGCGTCGGGGGATCAAACTGAAGCCCGGGACCCCGGTTTGGCCTGGGGTAGAGGTGGAGGACGAAGCCGGGAATTTCGGACCAGTGGAGTCAAAGTGAACGGAGCACTGCACGGAGTCAGAGTGATTGATCTCTCCCGCTTCTACACTGGGCCTTGCTGCACTATGTTGCTCGGTGATTTGGGCGCTGAGGTCATCAAGATTGAGGAGCCCAAATCTGGTGATGGACAAAGATCTTTGCCTCCCTTTGTCGGGGGTCAGGGTTATGCCTTTCTCATCGTGAACCGCAACAAGAAAAGCATAACCCTGAATCTGAAGGACGAACGAGGCAAAGAGATTTTCAAGGAGCTGGTGGCGAAGGCAGATGTGGTGGTTGAGAACTTCGCCCCGGGTGTTATGGAGAGACTCGGCTTGAGCTATGACGAACTGGAGAAGTGCAATCCGAGTATAATAATGGCCTCTGTGTCCGGATTCGGGCAGGAAGGTCCTTACCGTTCGCGGGTGGCCTATGACATGATCGCTCAAGCTATGGGTGGCATGATGAGCGTCACCGGTTATCCAAATCAGCCTCCGGTCAAGACTGGGCCCTCAATGGCCGATTTCACCGCTTCTCTATACACTGCGATTGCTGTCTGTGCTGCCCTCTACCACAGAGCACAAACGGGGCAAGGGCAGGCTATCGATATCTCCATGCAAGACAGCATGTGGTCTACAACCGCAACTGAGTTCTTAGGTCCCTATTTCCTGAGCGGCCAGCCTCTGCCCAGGTCGGGGAATCGACAGCATCAGTGTGCTCCCTACAACGTCTATCAAACTGAGGATGGATATGTGGCCATTGCTACCACTACCGATGCTCAGTGGCAAAGTATATTAAGAGTCATGGGGAAGGATGAGTTTGCAGAGGCTCCCCAGTTCGCCACTCCCGGGGAGCGGGTTAAAAATGTAGAACAGGTGGATGCCTTGATTCAGGAATGGACTAAGACGAAGACGGTGGAGCAAGTATTGACTGCGTTCGACGCTGCCCGGGTGCCCTGTGCTCCGATCCTGGGCATTGCTGAAGTGGCCAATGACCAACATCTCCTGTCTCGGCAGATGGTGGTTGAGGTGCAACAACCGGGAATTGGGCCGCTCAAAGTGCCGGGCTCGGTGTTTAAGCTTTCGGCCACGCCGGGCGAAATCAGATTTCCCGCCCCATCACTGGGCGAGCACAATTATGATGTATACCGAGGTTTATTGGGCTATGCCGAGGAAGAAATAGCAAACTTGAAACATAGAGAGATAATCTGATGTTACAGCCAGTGCCATCAAAGCCCAACTTCCCTGAGATTGAAGGGCGGATTCTGGATTTCTGGCGGGAGAGAAACATCTTCCAAAAGAGCCTGGAGCAGCGTTGGGGAGGCCCTATGTTCATGCTCTATGATGGACCGCCCACAGCTAATGCTAGACCCGGTGTACACCATGTCCTATCCCGGGTGTTCAAGGATATCCTGCCCCGGTTTAAAACGATGAAAGGCTACTATGTGCCACGCAAGGCTGGCTGGGATACCCACGGACTTCCGGTAGAGCTGGAGGTGGAGCAGGAACTCGGGTTCAACAGCAAAACGGACATCGAGTCCTATGGTGTGAGCAGGTTCAACGAGAAATGTCGCCAGAGCGTGCTCAGCCACATCAAGGAATGGGAGCAGCTTACCGAGCGCATTGGCTTCTGGCTCGATATGGAGCACCCTTATATCACCTTAGACAACGACTACATCGAGACCTGCTGGTGGATAGTGAAACAGCTATGGGACAAAGGTCTCATCTACCAGGGCTATAAGGTGACGCCACACTGCCCTCGCTGCGGCACCTCGCTCTCCTCTCACGAGGTTGCCTTGGGCTACAAGGATGATACCCCCGACCCTTCGATCTACATAAAGTTCAAGCTCGATCTGACCCGCGGCGCTTGTTATGGCGCTGCCTCAGAATGCCTGGCCTCGCCGCTGCCCACATACTTCCTCGCCTGGACCACCACCCCGTGGACCCTGCCCGGCAATACCTCCCTAGCCGTGGCCCCCGATGCCGAATATGCACTGGTGGAGTACGATAGCGAGCAGGGTAATAAAGAGAGGCTGATCTTGGCTCAGGCCTTGCTCGATCAGGCGCTCAATGGAGATTACACCATCGTATGTAATTTGCCCGGGGAGGACCTGGTCGGCTGCGCGTATGAACCGTTGTTCAAGCCGCAGGAGTATGATGTCGATGTAAGCCGGTTCCGGGAGCTTATGGGTCCTGGGGGCAAGGCTGTTCCTCAGCCGATCTCCGCGGAGGAAAGGCCTGAGGCTTACCCTGTCATTGGCGCTGACTTTGTTTCCCTGGAGGATGGCACGGGCATTGTCCATATTGCTCCGGCTTTCGGCCAGGTGGATTTCGAGGCCGGAGAGAAAGAGAGCCTTTACTTCGTAAAGGACTATGTAGACCTGCGGGGAATGATTGGCGGCAGTTATCCTTTTTCCGGGAACTGGGTCAAGGATGCTGACCCCCTTATCTTAGATGACCTCAAATCAAGGGGACTTCTCTACCGCAGCGAGACGATTCAGCACACCTATCCCTTCTGCTGGCGCTGTGACACCCCTCTACTATATTATGCCAAGGAAGCCTGGTACATTAAGACCACGGCGCAGAAGGGCCAGCTCATTGCCAACAACGACAGGATCAACTGGTATCCCGATTACATCAAATACGGCCGCTTCGGCGATTGGCTTCAAAATAATGTCGACTGGGCTTGTTCAAGAGAAAGGTATTGGGGCACGCCACTGCCCATCTGGCGCTGCCGCGGCTGTGGCCACGAGGAGTGCATCGGAAGTGTAGCCGACCTCAAGGAAAAACTCTCAGCGGAATCTACTTCAAAAATGGTTATAGAAAGGCTCGGAGGAGAAGAAATAGATTTGCACCGTCCCTTTGTCGATGAAGTCCTTCTCACTTGCCCCGAGTGTGGCGGAGTCATGTATCGCGTTCTCGAGGTCTTGGATTGCTGGTTCGACTCCGGGGCCATGCCCTTAGCCCAGTGGCATTACCCATTTGAGAACGAAAACCTGCTTCAAGACGGGCGCTTCCCCGCGGACTTCATCTCTGAGGCTGTGGATCAGACCAGGGGCTGGTTCTACAGCCTTCACGCCCTGTCCACTCTGCTCTTCGATCGCCACTGCTTTGAGAACGTGATCTGCCTGGGCCACATTCTCGACAGCGCCGGGGAGAAAATGAGCAAGTCCAAGGGCAACGTCATCGACCCTTGGGAGGTGCTGTCCAGATTCAGCGCCGACGTCTTGAGGTGGCACCTGATCGTGTCCTCGCCGCCCGGGAATAGCCGCCGCCTATCCATGGAACTTCTCGCTGAACCGCTGCGCAAGTTCTTGCTTACGCTATGGAACACCTATTCCTTCTTCGTCATCTATGCCAACATCGATAAGTTCGACCCCAGGACGGCGGACCGGGGCCATCGTTCCGAACTTGACCGCTGGATCCTCTCCGAGCTTAACCGTCTCATCGTTGAGGTCAACGATGCCCTGGAGAATTACGACCCCACCGGCGCCGGGCGCAAGATTGAGGAGTTCCTCGATGGGCTCTCCAACTGGTATGTGCGGCGGAGCCGGCGCCGCTTCTGGAAGAGCGAGAACGACGCCGATAAGCAAGCTGCCCATGCCACCCTGTACCAGTGCCTGGTGACATTGGCTCAGCTTCTGGCGCCATTTACCCCCTTTATCGCCGAGGAGCTTTACCGGAACTTGGTCTGCTCCTACTATCCCGAATCCCCGGAAAGCGTGCACCTCGCTGACTTCCCCAGCGCTGATGAGGCTCTGATTGATGATGATCTCTCCGCCGATATGAAGCTGGCGATGAAGATAGCGAGCCTGGGACGTGGTGCCCGAAGCAAGGCCGGGATCAAGATTCGTCAGCCACTATCTCGTGTAGTGGCCCGGGTCAGGGGCAGGCATGAGGAGGAGGGCTTGAGGCGACTGGAGCATCAGGTGCTCGACGAGCTCAACGTGAAGGAAATGACCTTTATCGATGTCGATGAGTTCATCGACTCTGGCTATATCGTGGCCGCTGATGGTGGCTATATAACAGCTATAGCCACCGAGCTCACCCCTGAACTCCGTGAAGAGGGATTGGCGCGGGAACTGGTGCATCGCCTCCAGACGATGCGCAAGCAGGCCGGCTTTGAAATTGCCGACTATATTCAGATTTATTACCAAGGCGGCCCAATAGTTCAGAGGGTTATGGAGAGATTTGGCCCCTATATCAGGCAGGAGACGCTGTCGACTGCTCTGCTCCCGGAGAGCCCACCCCAGGGTGCCTATGTGGAGAGCCACAAGCTCGCTACTGAGGAGATTGTTCTTGGGGTGAGGAAGTAGCGCCCGAGCTGCTCTTACTTTCTTTGCTCGTCTTTTTGAACAGCAAGCGCTTCAGTAAGGCCCTGAACCGCCGCTCCTGTTCCTTCCTGGCAGTAGTGAAATGCTGCTGCAACACATTGACAACAGGTGTCAAGTGCTCATCCAACTCATCCACAGCATTCGACGCTATTTCATGTGGCTCGGTGGTCAAACGTTGTCTCAACTCGACCATGGTCGCCCAGAGCCGGTCCACCAGCACCGCAGTCGGCGCCGGCGTCCTTGAGTGCACCGCCGAGACCTTGGCGCAGAAGAGGAAGATAACAGCGGAAACATAGACCCAGATCATAAGACCGATGATGCTACCTATCGATCCGTAGAGCAGGTTATAGTGGCCGTAGTTACTGGCATACCAGACGAAAACCCCTTTGGTCACCTCAACTCCAATGGCAGCCATAAGGGCCCCAAGCCAGATATCCCGCCAGCGCACGGTGGTATTGGGCACAAATTTGTACAGGAACAGAAACACAATGAACACGATGAGGGTGCTTGTCAGGATGCTGGTAACATTCCAGAGTAAGGTAGCATGAGTGATCTCCATGTTCCGCAGGATACCCAGGGCACTGCTCGCAGCTAACGACAGGAGCAGAAACAAGGCAGCTCCGCTCAGCATGCCGAACTCCACCAACCTCTCGGTGAAAAAGGGACGGGGCGTTCTGATGCCCCAGGCGGCGTTCAGGGATTTCCTGACTGTGGTGAACACAGCGTTGCCGCCGATAATAAGCCCGACAACTCCGATGGCCCCGGTAAGGCCCCGGTACTTAACTACATTCTGCATGCTAGTGGTGAGGATACCCTGTATACTCTCTCCTGAATCCGGCGACACCGCCAGGAAGTTGCCGATGCCCTCCACCACCTTAGCCTGCATCTCCGGGGAAGCGGCGACGAAGCCCAGCAGAGAGACCAAAGCTAAGCTCAGTGGGAACAGGGAGAGCAACACATAATATGAGATCGCTGCCGCCAGTTGAGGGCAGTTGTCGGTGAGGAATTCATTGATCACATCTCGGAAGAAGAGGACCCATCTCCCGATAAGGACTTTAGTCGACCTGAATATTCTACCCATCCCTAATTCACATAATAACACATCATTCGCCGCTGTCAAATTTGGCCTTTGTTGTTGCAGCCCCTCGACCATTGCTATAATTTGCTATAATTACAGGGTATAGTGGAGATTGATTTGAACAAGCCGCATTATAAACGTCTGGTCATCAAGCTGGGGACAAACCTGGTCACCGGCAACGGCGACCGCCTCGACCTCCAAATCATGGCCAATCTGGTGGGGCAGATGGCACGCCTTCACCACCAGGGTTTGGAGCTCATTGTCGTTTCCTCTGGTGCCATCGCCGCCGGCAGGCACAAGCTGATGTTGCCCAAAGAGCAAAGGGACATTCCTTTCCGCCAGGTGTTGGCTGCCATCGGGCAGAGCCATCTTATGCAGGCCTATGACCAGCTCTTCCACTGGCATGACATCACCATCGCTCAGACTCTGCTCACCAGGACTGATATCTCAGAGCGCGTCGGCTACCTTAATGCCCGCAACACCATTCTGGCTCTTGTGGAACTCAGGGTAATACCCATTGTCAATGAAAACGATGTCGTGGCTATCGATGAATTAGAAGGGGTTAGATTCGGCGACAACGATAACCTCTCAGCGCTGGTGGCCAACTTGGTCGATGCTGACCTGCTCGTGCTCCTCGGCGATGTCGCCGGGCTCTATACTCGGGACCCCTACCGAGACCCTGATGCTAAGCTGATCCCAAAGGTAGAGCACATCGATGCCGAGGTTGAGAGAATGGCCGGAGCTGCCTGGGGTCAAGGCACCGGTGGAATGGTAACCAAGATCGAGGCGGCCAAGCTGGCCACTGCTTCAGGAGTGGCTGTGGTTATCGCCGATGGTCGGGAGCCTGATGTCCTGCTCAGCTTGGCCCGCGGCGAGCCCTGCGGCACTTTATTCCCGCCCTCCAGCTCCAAGCTCGAGAGCAGAAAGCGCTGGTTGCTGAGCCAGCGGGCCAAAGTAGGCCTGGTCATTGACTCCGGTGCTGCGGTGGCGCTGAAGGAGCAGAACAAGAGCCTTCTTCCTGCTGGTATCTCCGGGGTCTCTGGTCAGTTTGCTCGCGGCGATACGGTGAATATCCTCAACGCAGAGGGGAAGAAAATCGCATGTGGCATCACCAACTATAGCTCGGGGGATATCGCTATCATCAAGGGCTGCCGCTCGGAGAGGATCGCTGAGCTTCTGGGCTACGAATACGGCGCTGAGGTCGTACACCGAGACAATCTGGCAGCGCTATAAAGACAATGGGAATTCAGAGCGGAGATATTCGGGGGGTGGGGAGGCTACTAGGTTTTGGTGGCCGTGTGCCCTTGGCTACGGTCAACTACGTCATTTCGGCGAGGGTCTCCTTAGAGGCTGGCGCAAGCTCCATGAGGTGGTGGGGAACATTCACGGTGGAGAGAGGGTCAGGTGGGGCATTTGAAAAGGCCCGGCATGCGAAGATTGAGGAGAAGTATGTTCTGGAGCTTCAAGATAAGCGTAGAGGCGAGATATTGATCACTCTGGTGGAGAAGCAAGCTGGGGTGCCCAAGGACTATCATTTCCGGGGAGTTAGCCCCCTGGAATAGGGCGTTCCGGTGCAAAGGAGCCGAGAGATGCAAAGCGCATTGGAAGAACTTGAAGCCAAAGGGAAGGCAGCCAGTGCTGCATCCAGGAGGCTGGCATCTCTTTCTACTGAAGTCAAGAATCGGGCGCTACTCAACATTGCAGAGGACCTGATCTCAAGGGAGCAGGAGATCCTGGCTGCTAATGAGCAGGACTATCAGGAATCCCAGGCCGCGGGGATGTCAGTAGCCATGCTCGATAGGCTACTTTTGACCTCAGAGCGACTCAGCGGTATGGCCTCTGATGTCCGCGCCGTGGCTGCGCTCCCAGACCCGGTGGGTGAGACCTTCGATATGTGCACCAGACCTAACGGCCTGGTGGTTGGCAAGCGTCGCGTGCCCATTGGAGTCATCGGTGCCATCTATGAATCGAGGCCCAATGTCACTGTGGACATCTCGGTTTTGTGCCTTAAATCCGGCAACGCGGTGATACTCAGAGGAGGCAAGGAAGCACTACGCTCCAACGCCAGCCTGGCCAAAGTGATCAGAGAGGCCTCATCTCGTGCGGGTGTGCCGGAGGATGTGGTGCAGTTCATCGAATCCACTGAGCGAGCCGTGGTGGGCCACATGCTCAGGATGCGGGATCTTATCGACCTCCTGATCCCGAGGGGGGGTGCTAAGCTCATCAGAATGATAGCTGAAGACGCCACTATGCCCGTGCTCACTGGAGGGATTGGCGTTTGCCACACCTATATCGACCGGGCGGCAGACGTTGAAAAGGCGGCGGCCATCGCCTACAATGCCAAAGTGCAACGGCCCACCGTGTGCAACGCCCTCGATACCTTGCTGGTGCATGCTGGCATCGCCGAGCGCTGCTTGCCTCAGATTGCCCAAGAGTGGGCCCAGGCTGGGGTCGAGATGCACTGCGACCAGCGATCGCTTGAGGTTTTAGCTCCTATCTCCAATCTGAAACTCCTTCCCTGCTCCGAGGAGGATTTTGGAAAGGAGTTTCTGGCGCTCATCGCTGCCGTCAAGGTGGTCGATTCCTTAGACGAGGCTTTGGCGCACATCGAGCGCTGCGGGTCGGGGCACTCCGAGGCCATTGTCACCGAGGACTACTCAGCGGCGATGCGCTTTCTCAACGAGGTCGATGCCGCCTGCGTCTATGTCAACGCCAGCACCAGGTTCACTGACGGCGGCCAGTTCGGGCTCGGTGCTGAGGTCGGAATCAGCACCCAGAAGTTCCACGCTCGGGGGCCTATGGGGCTTAAGGAACTCACTACATATAAGTGGATCATTTTCGGCAGCGGCCAGGTTCGCTCATAAAAGGAGGAAAGATGCCTGAATATCGCTTTGAAAGGGAGTGTCGCACTCCGTACTCGGAGGTCTATTTGATCACGGCTGAGGAGGAGCAGGTGGGGCGGGTGGATCTACACTTCACCCCAGCCGAGGTCTATGCCACCTTATGTGTTGGCGAGGACCTGACCGCAGAGGGGATTCGAGAGCTCATATATGCTATCGATGAGGAACTTGTGATGACTGCTGATGTGGCTCGCGAGGATTTCATCGTAACCGTGCATCAAGGGCGTGAAAGTGGTATCTTCTGCGATGAGGAGTTCGAGGAAGAGGAAGACTTAGATTAGTGAACTTTGCCCCTGAGCGCTGACTTCACTGCTGCCTCAATATCAGCCGGCAGTAGCCCATATCTCTGCAACAGCTCCTGCGGCTTTCCTGATTTGGCGTAGCCTTTAAGGGCGACAAAGGCCATAGGTACAGGGTGATGTTTAGCTACAACCCGGGCTACAGCACTGCCCAGCCCACCGTGCTCCAGGTGCTCCTCAGCGGTGACGATTGCCCCCGTATCCCGGGCGGCGCTGATGATGGCTTGCTCATCGATGGGCTTTAGCGTCGCCATGTTGAGTACTCGGCAGTCGATGCCATCTCGCTTCAGGTTCTGCGCTGCTTCCAGGG
This sequence comes from Dehalococcoidia bacterium, assembly GCA_034414595.1. Classification (GTDB taxonomy): domain Bacteria; phylum Chloroflexota; class Dehalococcoidia; order SZUA-161; family JAUWZY01; genus DAOULY01. The sequence goes on along the minus strand of DAOULY010000021.1, from coordinate 229,415 downwards.
CCTGGGCCACCATGAGGCCAATAGCGATGATGGTGACATCGCCACCCTCCTTCATAGTCTCAGCCTGACCTATGATGAAACGGTGATCCTCAGTGTGAACTAAAGGTGTTTTGGGACGGCTGAGCCTGGTGTAGAAAGGACCGTAAGTGGCAGCTGCTGTCTTGACCACCTGGACCGTCTCAATAGCATCGGCGGGGACTACTACGGTGAAGCTCGGGAAGGAGCAGTAGACGGCCAGGTCCTCAATGCAGTGATGAGAGGTGCCATCCTCCCCCACGGTGATGCCTCCATGACTGGCCACTACCTTGACGTTCAGCCTCGGCTGCGCAATACTCATCCTAACCTGGTCAAAGCTACGACAAGAGGCGAATACAGCGAAGGTGCTGGCAAACACGGTCTTGCCCGAGGCAGCAAGCCCGGCGGCGATGCCCATCATGTTCTGCTCAGCGATACCGCAATCAAAGAACCTCTCCGGGAACTCCTCGGCGAAGAACCGGGTCATAGTGGACTGGGAGAGGTCAGCATCGAGGACTACAATGTCTTGGTTTTCTCGGCCCAACTGCACCAAAGCCTTGCCATAGGCTTCTCTGGTGCTGGCCTCCACTGCCACTACTCGAGCTCCTTCAGGGCTTGCCGTAGCTCCTCAGCATTGGGGGCTTTGCCATGAAACTCAAGGTTGTTCTCCATGAAGCTGACCCCTTTGCCCTTGACGGTGTGGGCGATGATACAAGTGGGCTTGCCGGTTACCGATCTGGCTTCATCGAAGGCAGAAAGTAGCTCGCTGAAGTCATGACCATTTACCTCGATCACATGCCAACCAAAGGAGCGCCATTTTTCGGCCAGAGGCTCGAGATTCATGACATCGTAGGTCCAGCCATCTATCTGCTGCTTGTTGTGATCCACGATAGCGACTATGTTGTCTAACTGGAAATGGGCCGCGGCCATGGCTGCCTCCCAGACTTGGCCCTCGTCGCATTCCCCGTCTCCCAACAGGACATATACTCGATAGTCCTGACGATCGAGGCGACAGGCAAGGGCGATGCCGATGGCGAAGGATAGTCCTTGACCCAGGGACCCTGCCGACATCTCGATCCCGGGGGTCTCAGTCAAATCGGTATGTCCCTGAAGTCTGCTGTCCAGCTGTCGCAAAGTGGAGAGCTCTTCCACCGGGAAATAGCCGCTTTCAGCCAGCGTGGCGTAAAGTAAGGGGGCAGCATGACCCTTGCTCAGGACAAAGCGGTCGCGCTCCTCCCAGCGGGGATTCGAGGGGTTATGACGTAGCACACGGAAGTATAGCGTGGTCACAATATCGGTGGCGGAAAGCGAACCGCCAGGGTGCCCGCTCCCGGCCTTAGCGGTCATGGTCACAATATGGCGCCGCAGTTGCTTGGCCATCTGCTCCAGTTCCACTGCAGCTTCAGCCGGGGCCAAAGTAACCCCTTCACTCATAGACACAAAAACCTCGGTGGGTGCCGAGGCCTCTGGATTGAGAAATTCTCCATCCCCTGTCGGCTCGGACAATGTCATCCCCTGCTCCCGGTTAGATTATAGCATCGCATATACCCTATGTCTACACGTTCCTTGACCCCTCGGAAAGCAGCTTGCTATAATCCTCAATGTGATTATAGATTTCCATACTCACATCGTTCCCCCACAGATTAAAGAAGATCGCTCTCGCTATGTAAAGGAGGATCCCCTCTTTGCTATGTTCTACTCCGACGCCAGAATGAAGCTGGCTACTGCTGAGGACCTCATCGCCAGCATGGATCAAGCTGGGATCGACTGCTCTGTGATACTGAACATCGCCTGGACCAGCCATGAACTCTGCCGCCGGACCAATGATTACATCATAGAGGTTATTCACCGCTACCCGGGGCGCCTCATCGGCTTCTGCTCCATCCAGCCGGGGGCTCAAGAAGCGGTGGCCGAGCTCGAGCGTTGCCAGCGGGCAGGAATTAGGGGCCTCGGCGAAATGAGGTCCGATATTCAGGGCTTCGACCTGGGGGACAGGGAGACAATGCAGCCCGTGGCAGAGGCTGCGGAAAGACACGGGCTCATCGTCCTAAGCCATGCCTCGGAGCCGGTGGGACATTCCTACCCGGGGAAGGGAAACATCACCCCTGAAGTCCTGTATCGGTTTATCGCCAATTTCCCCGGTCTGCGTATAGTCCTGGCCCATTGGGGCGGGGGCCTTCCCTTCTATGCGCTGATGCCTGAGGTGGCCCAGGCGCTGAGCAACGTCTACTTTGATACTGCAGCCACATCCTTCTTGTATCGTGATCAAGTGTTCCAGCATGTAGCTGAGTTCGTCGGAGGCGAGAAGATACTGTTTGGCAGTGATTATCCCCTTATCAATCAGGGCAGAGCCTTAGCCAGGATCGAGTCCCTCAACCTGCTGCCGCAGGTCAAGGCTCAGATCCTGGGAGAAAATGCACAAAGGCTCTTGGAAGGTTAGCTATGGAGCGGATGAGGGCTTTTATCGCCATCGAGTTGCCTGAGGAGGTCAAAGCGAGTCTGGACCGGATTCAAGCTCAGCTGAAGTCGGGTCAGGATTACGTCAAATGGGTGCAGCCTGAGGGCATTCATCTGACCTTGAAATTCCTGGGCAATATCGCGGTGTCCTTAGTTCCTTCGGTCGGCGATGCGATTACCCAAGCAGCCAAGTCAGTGACGGCCTTTAGCCTTGAGATCGCCAGGTTGGGGGCATTTCCCAATCTATCAGCGCCCAGAGTTGCTTGGGTTGGGCTCGGTGGAAACGTCGGTTGCCTTCTCCAGTTGCAAAAGGCCATAGACCAGGAGCTGGTTCCTCTTGGCTTTGATCCTGAAGCCAGAGCCTTCTCCCCGCACCTGACCCTGGGCCGTGTTCGGGATAAGACAGCACCACAGGAGAGGCGCAAACTCGGGCAGAGGCTGGAGTCGCTTCAGGTTCAAGGAGGACAGCCGTTTTCGGTGGATGAGGTTAGCTTGATGAGAAGTGAACTGACACCCAAGGGCGCCATTTACAGCCGGCTTAGTTCGGTGAAATTGCTCTTGCCAAAAGTCGACACTTAGTGTATACTGATAGCTGATTTCTGCTGGAGGTAGTGCTGTGGAATATGCTTTCCCTAAATGTCAGAAATGTAAAGAGGGCGACCTTGTGCCTTTGTCCGACTTTGGCAGTCAAGGGGCGCCGATTCACTACAAGGCTTGGGTCTGCACCAATCCCGAGTGTGGTTTTAACATAAAAATCAGAAACGGTGACGTTTATATTAACGAGCCCATTATGAACGGGATGGCGCACGCCTCCCGATTTCGCTAAGTATCACTCCAGATAGTCCTTGAGCTTCTTCGAGCGGCTGGGGTGGCGTAGTTTTCTCAGCGCCTTGGCTTCGATTTGGCGAATGCGCTCCCGAGTAACTCCGAATTCACGGCCAACCTCCTCTAGGGTGCGGTTATAGCCGTCATCGAGTCCAAACCTGAGCCGGAGCACCTTTCGCTCGCGCTCGGTCATGGTATTCAATACCTCTTCGATTTGCTCCTTGAGCAGCTGATAGGAAGCAGCTTCCGCTGGTGCTGCGGCCTTACGGTCCTCGATAAAATCACCGAGACGGCTGTTCTCATCTTCACCGACGGGGATCTCCAGGGACACTGGCTCCTGTGTCATCTTAATGATCTCCGCCACCCTATCCGCGGGCAGATCCATCTCCCTGGCGATCTCCTCAGATGTTGGCTCTCGGCCATATTCCTGGGCTAGGCGGCGGCTTGTTCTGATCAGCTTATTTATGGTCTCTACCATATGAACCGGAATACGAATGGTCCGTGCCTGGTCTGCTATGGCTCTGGTGATTGCTTGTCGCACCCACCAGGTAGCATATGTGCTGAACTTATACCCCTTGCGGTAATCGAACTTCTCCACAGCTCTGATGAGTCCGATATTGCCTTCCTGGATCAGGTCTAGGAGCGTTAGCCCTCTTCCTATATACTTCTTGGCGATGCTGACCACCAGCCTTAGGTTGGCTTCGGTGACGTGTGCTTTGGCTCTTTCTCCCTCTCTCTTTGTCCTATCCCATTGGTATCGGAGCTGCGATTGGTAATGCTCGCTGGCGGTGCGAAGCTCAGCCTCCAAGTCCGGATCGGCCAATTCTCTAAATGAAGATCGGCTGTTGATAAATTCCAACAGCTCCGGAGGCAGCAGGGAACTGGCGAGAGACAGGTCAATCAAAGCATGCTCTACATTGCCGGGGCTGGTATCTATTTTCTCAGCGATAGTCTTCACCAGCGCGCGGTCGATCTCGCCGTCGATGGCCTCTCTTAGCCTCGGTTGGTCCAGCCTGTCGCTGAGAGGTATCGCTTGCGGCAGGTTTAGCTCTTGCTCCAGTGACTCGATTATAGATGAGACTCGACCAAGCTCCGCCAGCATCGCCCATGCTACATCCACTGCAGAGGGGACAGTTCCATATTTGCTATGCCAATCTTCCTCAAGATTCTCGATATATTTGCCTTGGTCTATCTTCCTTGCCAGAAATTTTTCCTCGTCTGCAGTGAGCAGGGGCACCTGCCCCATTTCCCTGAGATACATACGCACCGGGTCATCGGCTATCTCCTCCAGCTCCAGAGCCACATCCAGGGCCTCAATTTCTGGCTCTTCTTCCAGTTTAGGCTCCTCCAGTTGTGCCGCTTCAGCAAGCGGGATCTCAGTCAACTCCTGAGCTGCCTTATCGTCGTCCTCCTCCGCTTCGCCGTCAGTGAGGAAGATCTCTTGCCTTGACTCTTTAGGCGACTCCTGGCTGCGCTCCAATTCCTCATAGTCCATTATGCCCCCTTTCCTTCAGCACCATATATAGCATCAATTCCGCTCGATTCCACTTGGAAGCTATGCTGAGACCTCAGTCGACGCGCTTCTAAGCGACGAATACATTGCTCCAGAGCTTGCTCCCGCTCCCTCTCCTCAAGAGGAGGCAATTGTCTCGTGCTTATGGAGACAAGGTGTTCTTGGAGATTTGGATCCAGACCCTGCTCCATTGTCTCTTGATCGTCGCGCCAAGCGAGAAACAGTTCTCTATTTTCGGTTTGCTCAAAATGCTCTGCCGAAAGATTTTCTATCTTCTCCCGGAGCTCCGGGTAGCGCAGCAACAGGCTGAGGCAATACTCCTCTGTGGGATCACCGCTCCCTGCTGAGGAAGCGATGCTGGCCTGTTGTCTCCTCCCTTTGGCCCTCAGTGCATCCCAGATGATATACTCGCGCAGTTGAACCAGCTCCGCCAGTTTTTGTACATAGTGTGCCTTCTGCACCTGATCGGGCATGGCGGCAAGATATGGGGCCAGCTTTTCTACAGCGATGGACTTATTTCCTGGTTTAGCCAAGTCAAGGGGCGAGGTCACAGCCTGAAATACGAACTCAAGCCAAGGTATGGCCTGCTCCACCATGCTATGCCATCCTGCTGTGTCTTCTCGAATCAGCTCATCAGGGTCCTTGCCCGGCGGCATGTTGATGATGCTGATATTGAGCTCCTGCACTCGATAGCTTCTTCGTGGGCGCGGATCGCCAGCGTGCCATACTGAGTCCAACTCCCTGAGCGTGGCTTCACTGCCGGCGGCGTCGGCATCCAGGGCCATGATCACATTTTGGCCCAGTCCCTTGAGGGCTGCTATCTGCCGCTCAGTCAGGGATGTGCCCATCGAAGCCACCACATTCTTGAACCCATGCTGGTGGGCGGTGAGTACATCCATATAGCCTTCTACGATGATCGCCGTGTTCTGCTCTCTGATTGCCTGCTTGGCCCGGTCCAGCCCATAGAGGACAGTGCCCTTGTCGAAGGGGGAATTTAAATACTTGGGTAGGGAGTCATCGAGCGCCCGAGCGCCAAAGCCCAAGATCCGGCCTCGCGGGTCCCCTATTGGGAACATCAGCCGGCCTCGAAACCGGTCATAGCCCCCTCTCTCGCTTTCCACCAATAGGCCCGAAGATATAAGCTCCTCCTCGGAAAAACCCTTGCTCGTCAGGTATCGCTTAGCTTCATCCCAGCTGTCCAAGCTGTAGCCCAACTGGAATTCAGCGATGGTTGTGTTGGAGATGGCGCGCCTTTCCAGATAGAGCTGAGCAGTCTTACCAGCCGCGGATTCGAGTAGCAGATGGTGGTAGTATCCCGCTGCGACATCATTTATCCGATAGAGCCGCTCCTGCTTTTCGTCTGTTTTCCGCTTTGCTACCAATGCGACACCGGCCCTCTGGGCCAATATCTTGAGCGCCTCGCTGAAGTCAATCCCCTCTTTCTTCATGACGAAGCCGAATATGTCTCCTCCAGCGCCGCAGCCGAAACAACGCCAGCTCTGGCGCTCCGGGGAGACGAAGAACGACGGTGTCTTCTCAGTGTGGAACGGGCAGAGGGCCCTGAAGTTGCGTCCCGACTTCTCCAGGTGAAGGTACTCGGAGAGCACATCCACTATGTCAAGCCTCTGTTTTATCTCATCGACCGTGCCCATCTCAACCGATCTCCTCAGCCATGCGCAGCGCATAATGGTCTGTCATCCCGGCGATGTAGTCGATGACAGCCTGCTCCACAGAACCGGTGCGGTCCAGGAATTCCTGGGGCAGCCTCTCCGGCTTCTCAGTGAAATAGCGATAGAGGAGCCGGATCACCTCTCTGGCTCTCTCCGTTTCTTCCCTGGCTGCCCGCACATGGTACACCCGCTCAAAGAGAAACTCAAGCAACGTGTTGGCCACATCCCTGACCTCTCGGCTCATCGCGATTGCGGGCATGTTATCACCCGCTGCCCCGGTTGCCGACCAGGAGTGGTCGATGACGTCCCAAACTAAGGTGTTGATCCGTTCCGAGTTGGAGTGCCCGAGAACGGCAACGGCCGATTGGGGCAGGTCTCGCTCGGTTATCAAGCCGGCCCTGATGGCATCATCGAGGTCATGGTTGATGTAGGCGATGGAATCGGCCAGCTTGCACACCTGTGCCTCCAGCGTTGATGGCAGTTTCCAGTCGGGTCCCAGAATCTCCTGCTTTGTCTTGGAGTGGTTCAAGATTCCATCCCTTACCTCCCAGGTAAGGTTGAGCCCTTGACCATCCTTTTCCAGAAAATCGACCACGCGCAGACTTTGCTCGTTATGGCTGAAGCCCTGCGCTGACATCTCGCTTAACACCTCTTCCCCGACATGGCCAAAAGGGGTATGCCCCAAGTCATGGCCCAGGGAAATAGCTTCAGCTAAGTCCTCATTCAAGTTCAGCGCCCTGGCGATGGAACGGGAGATCTGGGACACCTCCAGGACATGGGTCAGGCGGGTGACGAAATGGTCTCCCAGAGGGGCAATGAACACCTGAGTCTTGTGCTTGAGTCGGCGGAAGGCCTTGGAGTAAATAATACGGTCCCGGTCCCGCTGGAACTCGGTGCGCATCGGCGATGGCTCCTCGGGTCGCTCACGGCGAGAGAGCCTGCTCCTTGCTGCATAGGGCGAAAGGCTCTCCTCCCTCTGCTCCAGCCGACTGCGCACTTCATCTGCGATCGTCATCCCTTGGAGCCAGCCTCGCCCATCCTCCCTTCCACAGCAGCGACGATCTCCCTGGTCTTCTCGATGGCATCCGGGTTCACCGAGACCGAGGTTATGCCCCACTGCACCAGCTTCTCGGTGAGGTCGGGGTAGAACGAGGGTGCCTGACCGCAGATGGAAGCAGTAACTCCCCTCCTGTTCGCTGTCTTGATGATCTGCTCCAGGGCCACCAGCACTGCTTCGTTCCTCTCATCGAACTCCTCCTCCAGCTTGGAGCTATCGCGGTCTATCCCCAGGACGAGCTGGGTCAGGTCGTTGGAGCCAATGGAGACGCCGTCGATGCCGACATCGAGGAACTTATCCAGGATCAGGGCATTGGAAGGGACCTCAGCCATCATCCAGAGCTTGAAATCTCCACCGGGGGCCAGTCCCTCGGCGACCAGTATCTCTTTAACTCGGGCCAGCTCGTTTACGGTGCGTACAAAGGGGAGCATGACCCAGAGGTTTTTGTAGTCCTGCCTCACCCTCTTTATGGCCTCCAGTTCTAACTTGAAGGGCTCTACGTCCCTGAGATAACGGGAGCAGCCCCGATAGCCGATCATGGGGTTTTCCTCCTCCTCCTCATAGGTCTCCCCACCCTTGAGGTTGCGATACTCATTGGTCTTGAAATCCGTGGTGCGGTAGACTACGGGTCGGGGGTGAAAGGCGCGGGCGAAGGAGGTAAGGCCAGAGGTCAGCTTCTGCACGAATTCCTCACCGCGCCCCTGGGCCAGCATATAGTTGGGGTGCTGCCCGATCTGGGCGATGATGAACTCGGCACGGAGCAGTCCCACTCCGTCGACATTTCGTGCTGCCACCTTCTCGGCGAGCTCGGGCTCAGCCAAGTTGACATAGACCCTGGTCTTGGTCTTGAGCTCGGCCCCGATGCTTACAGTCTCGGCCTGGATCAGGGACTCCACCGCCCCAGCGTAGACCTTACCTTGAGAGCCATCCACGGTGATCTCCTGCCCTTCCTTCAAGACGATTGTGGCCTTGCCCGTGCCCACCACACAAGGGACACCCAGCTCTCGGCTGACGATGGCGGCATGGCAGGTGCGGCCGCCGAGGTCGGTGACGATGCCCGCAGCCCGCTTCATCGCCGGCACGAAGTCGGGGGTAGTCATCCTGGCTACTATGATGTCCCCCTCCTTCACTTTACCGATCTCGGCTGGGTCCACGACGATCTCCACCCTGCCGATGCCAACTCCAGGGCTTGCCGGTGACCCGGTGAGCAGAACCGGGGCCTCAACCTCTGCTACCTCGGCCCGCTCCTTGACCGGCTTTACTGTGGTTATGGGGCGGGTCTGCACGATATAAAGTGTCCTGTTCTCCTTGGCCCATTCAATATCCTGGGGGAATTGGTAATGCTGTTCAATCTTTGTGCTAAGCTTGGCCAGAGCGACGATGTCGGCGTCGCTTATCTTCTGTTTTTCCTGCTCAGCATCAGGTACTGGCACCCAGACGCCTCTGACCTCAATGCCTCCTGCCTTGTCAGCACGCCTCACCAACTTCTGTTCCTGTTTGGCGATCTCTCTGCTAAGGATGGCGAAATTATCCTTATCCACGGTATAGAGGTCAGGAGTCGCCTCCCCGGACACGATAGCCTCGCCCAGGCCATAGACGGCCTCAATGGTGACTTTCTCCTCATTGGTCACCGGTTCTAAGGTGAACATAACCCCCGAGGCCTCGGACTGCACCATGCGTTGCACTGGGACGGCGATGCCCACCCGTAGATGATCCAAATCCTGGTTATGACGATAGAATATGGCTCGAGGTTCAAACAGCGAGGCCCAGCAGCCCTGAACTGCCTGAATCACCTCGTCCTCACCGTCAACATTGAGGAAGGTGCGCTGCTGCCCGGCGAAGGAGGCCTCAGGGAGGTCCTCAGCAGTGGCCGAGGAGCGCACTGCTACCAAGCCACCCAATCTGGCATATGCCTTCTTGATCTCCCCGGCTATCTCCTCGGGCATCTTGGCGAGGAGAATAGCCTCTTTGACTTTGGCTGAGGCCTTTTGTAGCATTGCAGTATCATTGGGATCTATGTCGGCAAGAATGCGCTGGATTTCTTTGCGCAAATTCGCTTTGTCCAGGAAGTGGAAATAGCTATCCACGGTGACGACAAAGCCCGGCGGCACGGGAATGCCAGCTGAGACCATCTCGCCTAAATTAGCCCCTTTGCCGCCGACCAGGGCCAGGTCCTTCTTCCCCACCTCCTCAAACCAGACGATAAATCGCTTACTTTTTCCCCTCTTCTTGTTCATGGCATGATCCCCCTGAGTATTATACCATATCGCTATTTCCCCTCGGCCATTTGCTCGAGTCTAGCAATAACTTCGTCGAGGATCCAGTCTGCTGTAGAAGCACCAGCGGCGACCCCGATGCGCTCCCGGTGGCCGAGCCAGGCGGGGTCGATTTCAGCTGCGGTCTCGATGTGATGCGTTTCCACGATGGCGGCACAGCTCCGAGCTAGCTGTGCGGTATTGGCGCTGTGGTGCCCGCCCACCACTATCATCAAGTCCGCTCTCGCTGCCAGCTCAGCGGCTGCTTGCTGCCGTTTTCTGGTGGCATCGCAAATGGTGTTGATCACCCTGAGCTCAGAGACCTGAGCTATGTAAGCCTCGATGAAGTCTTGCACGAATTGGGCAAAGCGGGCTGGACTTTGGGTGGTCTGGGACAGAATCCCCGCATGACGAGGGAGTTGTGCCAGTTTGGGGACTTTGGTGGTGGCCAGGGAGTTACCCCCAGCCCAGCCCAGTATCCCCTGAACTTCAGCATGGGCCTCGTCGCCGAAGATCAGGACATAAAAACCGGCCTTGCTTAGTCTCTGAGCCGCCAGCTGCGCCCTACGGACGAAGGGGCAAGTGGTATCGAGCACTTCCACTCCGCTCGCTTTGAGCTGCTGTAAGACTTGGGGTGTCACCCCGTGGGTGCCGATGGCCACGCGCTGGCCATCGAGATGGTCCAAGTCCATCTCCACCTCAATGCCCATCGCTTCCAGCCGCTGCACCACCTGTCGGTTGTGCACGATAGGGCCCAGGGTCTTAAGCTTACCTCCATTCTGTACCGTCCTCTCCAGCATCTCTATTGCTCGCCTGACCCCATAGCAGAAACCGGTATCAGCAGCCTTTTCTATCTCCATAAAACCCTCGATAGCTTTCTGGCAGGAGTTCAGCGATGTGGCTCATGATGAAGTCGGTCAGCTCTCGCAGTTCGGCTTTGGTTACCCCATTCCCACTGCCGGGTAATGAGAAGGGCTTTCCTATGGTAACAGTGATATTGGGATGACCGAGAACCACTGACTTTACACCCTTGACTTTCTCGGTGCCAACGATACCCACGGGTAGGACTGGGGCCCCGGTGCGCAGGGAAATCAGGGCCGTTCCCGAATAGGCTTGTTGCATCTGAGCATTGGGACTCCTGGTGCTCTCGGGGAACATCCCCAAAGCCAGACCCTGCTGCAACACTGCCTCTGCCCGCTGCAATACCTCGCGGTCTATTCTGCCCCGGTGCACCGGGAAGGCGCCGAAGCCGCGAACAAAGGGCACGCCCCAGTGCCTATAATAGAGCTCCTGCTTCACCATGAAGGCAATCCTCCTCGGGATGCTGGCACTGAGGAGGGGAGGGTCAGCCAGGTTGAGGTGATTGGCCACCACGATCAAAGGCCCCTCTCGGGGCACATTTTCCTGACCGATAACCTGCCAGCGGCTAAAGGTCCAGAGCAGCACCTTCATGGTGGCAGTGCCCACATAATAGAACCACGGCATCAACGATCCTCTATCAGGTTCATTATGCAAGCCAGCAACTAATCTATGCCCAGTCCATCGGTCTCGATGACCTTGGCGTATGAAGCCGGCTGACCTACCAGTGCCCGCTCACTGTTGATCCTGTAACTGGTAATGCTCTTGCACAAAGCCAGGGACCGTCTATGGCAATAGTCACCGGCTTGGCCGCTCTGAGCACTCCATGAAAGAAAGCCAATTTAATATTATAGCTTACCGCTTTACCCCAAACAACACTCAGCGCCGCTTCATGAGCCAGAAGGAGAGGATGAGACAAGCCAGCCCGACAAGGGCCAAGATAGGTGCCCAGACCAGTGCCCTTAGATTCCACCCCGAGCTTGCAGTGTCCTCGGATGTGTGCCCATTGTCTGCATCCGACCCATCTGATTCAGGGGCAGGAGAGGCAGATGATAGTTCCTGGCCCGGGGAGGGAGCAGGATTATCGATGAAGTCGCTGGCTTGGTCGGTGTCGTAGCCTGCTGGCTGTCGCTCCAAGGAGTGACCTTCGGCTACGGTCTGGCAAGACGGATTCATGATGGTGGTATCGACACCATAAGATAGGGCATCGATGTTATTCCCCAGGCCATCTTGGAGAACAAGGCAATCACCATCATTGTTCAGACCATTGCCGATGCGGCCATCGAACAGGAAAACTATGTCGCCCGTGAAGTTGGGGAAATTGGCCAAAAAGCCCTCCCCGGTGGCCGCCACCACTGCGTAGCCACCAGGGAGCAGAGTCAAATCTGGGATCTCGTCAGAGCCGAAGTTATCAGCTATTCTCCAGCCGGTCAAGTTTATCTCATGGTCTGTGGTGTTGAAGAGCTCCAGCCACTCAGCGCCGGCTTCGCTAGTGCTAACTGGGTCATACTGGACTTCGTTGATCACCACATCACCTGCGCTGGCAGCTGTGTAGTGGGCCCAAATCCCCAACCCGGCATTCTTGGCCTCCCCTTCCAGCTGTGAGAACACGCTTTCATACTTGGTGTCAGGAGGATAAGGTGTGGCCTTGGCGTAGCCAAGCTCCACCAGCTTGGCATTGACAAAGGTACCGTCAATGTAAACATAACGAAGTAGTCTTCCAAATATGTCAGTCTCGCTTACATCTTTCTCCAGTCGTACCGTTTTCCCCTCCACCAGCTCCTTGTTCTTATTCGTCGCTTCATCGTACAGGAGTTCGCCTTGCTCCGGTGTGTCGATGCCGATGTATCTGACCGTTTCGCCGCTCTCCAGTTTGATAGTGTCTCCATCGATGACCTCAGTCACCTTGACCAAGATGGGCTGGGGGCCGGTGAAGCTGAGGTCATCAAAATAGGCCGTGGCTGGCCCGGTCGATGCCGGGACCAGCATACACTTGACCCTCGCTGAAAATGCCTGGGATGGTGCAGTGACGGAGAACGTCAGAGAACGATATACTGCGCTGTCCGTACTAAGCTGGGAGGAATCATTGTGGCTTATTTCGCTTCCGGTTCCGTCGTTGCTCGCGTACCAGGAGATGCGGAAATAGACATTTGCGATGTCAGGATCGTCCTTGATGGCCCAGCCGCTGAAGGTATAGCTCCCGCCAGGCACGACCTGGACCAGTTGATGTAGCCACTTCGTTGCCAGATCGGCGCTGGCAAAGGCAGCGGCATAGCTTCCGCTGCGGACCTGGCCCGGATAAGCGGAGGAGCTGACAACGGTGAAGTTGCCACTGTATGCCTGCCACGGACTTTCGCCCTGCTCAAAGCCGCCGTTTTCCAACAGCTCTGCGTCCGATGCCAAGGCAGCTATGGCGCTGAGTGCCTGCCCTCCGAGGCCAACCATCAGGCCTAAGAGGGCTAAAGCAAGGATGAGAGATCTCATCGTCTTCGCCATGGCCAGCCAAGACGTCTCATTCTGCCCCATCTCCGTCGTCCCTGCCGTGCCACTGCCTCTGGGCCGGGGCCACCAGGGCCCTCCCAGCCGATGAGCCGGACATTAATGGCACTGGCTATTTCCCGGTCTACGGCAAACTGGGTATGACCGATCTGGAAAACATAGGAAGGGAAGCGCTGGATTAGAGTTATCGGTGCGCCGGGATGGACGCCGGTAGCCACCAGTTTCTGAATCTGGCTGGAATCCGTGGCATAGACATATGCTATTTTGCCCTTCTGCCCCGGAATTAACCGGCTCAGAGGCAAAACCAGACTCTGCGCTTCCCTCTGCTGTTCCTGACAGCATCTTCCTGGCGGGATCGGCTTGCCGTGGGGGCAGACCTTGGGATGTCCCAGCAGGGTGCAGATATTCTCATCCAGGCCGTGGTCGAGCAGATGCTCAAACTTGCAGGCCCTCTCATCCAATAGGTCTTCACCGGCGTTCAGAACATCGACCAGCAAACGCTCCGCCAGCCGATGTCTTCGCACCACCTTTGCTGCCTCAGTATGACCCACGCTGGTCAGTTGCACCCTGTTGTCATCGAGTATAACGTAGCCCCCTTGGAGCAATTGCTCCAGGGGGCGCTCAGGCTCCTTCACTCCCAGCTCGTCTGGAGCGAGAGCATCCTCCTTTCCCTCCTCGGTGCGAATCCACAGGGTCTCCAAGATCTCTTCAGCTTTTTCCTCGAGTTCCATGACGTCTCCACCAGTTTTTTAGTAATCTTATCGGTTTTGCTTCTTTGGCTATATCGTAGCCACAATTGGGACAACGGATCAGGCCACAGGAGCTTGCCAGGGGACACCTACGGCAGGCGGCTATCCCTTCCTCCTCGCTGAAGCGGTGGCCACATAGGGGGCATCTCATAGTGACACCCCCAGAAGGTTCAGGATCGAGTTGAGGATGAATCCCACCCCAAAGGCAAAGGGGAAGATAAATATTATCATGGCCAGAGTAGTCTTGGCTCCCCGTTCTCGAAGCGTAACCAAGACCTGGGCAATGCAGGGCATGAACAGGGTCAGGGTCACTGCCGCCACTACCAAAGGGGCTCCTACCAGAACACCTGCGCTATGGAGGTCGTATAATCCAGCGGCGCCGAAATCTCGCCGGAAGAAGCCGTAGAGAAAGGCGACCGCAGTCTCCGGAGGCAGGCCGATGAAACGGACCAGGGGCTCGAACCCGCGGACGATGTGGTCGAAGATGCCGGTTAGATCTCCGATCCAAAGGAGGACGCTGGCGATGACAAAGAAAGGCAGCACCTCGAAGAAATACCATTGCATCCGGGTATAGGTCTTGGTCAGCACGTTGCCCACCCGGGGGCGCCTGAGAGGGGGGATCTCCATATAGAAGGCAGCTTGCTTCCCCGGGATCATCCTGGACGCCAGATAGCCCACTAGCAGCAATACCAGCAGCAGTACTACACCCCAGATCAGCAATCCTGAGGCATTGCCTGATAAAATAGCGAAGATAACGCCCAGTTGTGCTGAGCATGGGATGGCCAGTGCCAATAGCAGGGTGGTGATGACTCGCTCCCGCTTTGTCTCCTGAGTTCTGGTGACTATAGTGGCCATGGTGTCGCAGCCGAACCCCAGCACCATCGGGATCACGGCGCGACCGTTGAGCCCGATCCGTTTGAATACCCGGTCGATGAGCATGGCCAATCGGGGCAAGTAGCCGCTGTCCTCGATTATGGAGAAAGCGATGAAGAATGTACCGACAATGGGCAGGATGATGGCAAAGGCGTAAGTAAGCCCCAAGGTGAAGATACCATATTCGCCGATGAACAAATCCTGGAGGAACTTCCAAGGGATGATGGCCACAGTGATGTCGTTGAGCCAAGGATTAACCCATGCCCCGAAGACAGTGCCTTCGATAAAATCGACCCCGATCCCGGCGCCGAAGACACCGACGAATTCATATAAGGCGAAGAGGACGATGAGCAGAATGGGCACGCCGGTGAGTGGACTCATCATGGCCCGGCTCAGCCTCTCAGCAAAGCCCTTTTTGGCCTCCTGTCCCCAGGTCACAGCACCACTCAAGATGCGGTTCGCTTCTCCCTGCCGCCTGCGGGAGATAACGAAGCTCAGGGGCTGGCTGTAATCAGTCCTGGTCTGGGCTACGACCTCTGCAATCGTGCCATAGCCTGCTCCTTCTCGTTCTCGGACTTGCTTTTCTACTTCCGGGTCTCCCTGAACTAGCAGTAGAGCCATAGCCCTTTGTGAGATGTGATAATCACCTCTAAGCAGGCTGGCTATTCGGCCGAGGGCTGATTCCAGGGGGTCATCGTAGACAAACTTGCCCGCTGCACCCATTGACGTATTCCGCGATTCTCCGTCGCAATGCTTCGATACCCTGGCCAGTGGCGGCCGAGGTAGCTACCACAGGAATGCCCAACTCCCCCTCCAGATGCTCGACATCGATCACCATCCCTGAGGCTTTGAGTTCATCCGCCATGTTGAGGTCTAAAATGACCGGCAGTTCGGCTTCGATAAGTTGCAGGGTCAGCGGAAGCATCCGCTCCAGATTCTTGGCATCTACCACGTGCAGCACCACATCGGCGCTTTGGAACAGGATAGACCTGGCCACCCGCTCCTCCTCGGTAATAGGGAGCAGCGAGTACATCCCAGGGGTGTCCAACACTTCGTATTCCTCGGTGCCTATCCTGGCCTTGCCTCGGGATACCTCCACTGTAGTTCCCGGGTAATTGGAAACGGTGACATAAGCACCGGTGAGGCTGTTGAAGATCACGCTTTTCCCCACATTGGGACTGCCCACGATCACTATCCTGCTCAGGCCGCTGCCCTCTCCCTGAGACTCGCCTTGATGGCAATCCCCTCCATGGCCACGGAAGCCAAGTCTGAACAGGATCCTTCTGACCAGAGATGATTTCATGCTGATCCCCTATTCATGATTTACCTGCGCCCGCCCCACTACTATGAATTTTGCTCCGACAGCGGGAGCAATAACCCTCGAGGTGTATTTCGGCGCCGGTGACCTCAAAGCGGTTCTCTGCTCTTATCCTGTCCGCTATCCTCTCAACCAGCGGACTCTCAAACTCGATGACCCGGCCGCAGCCAAGGCAAACGAGGTGATAGTGTTCCAAGTGGCCCTTAGCCTCATAGTGATGATGGTTTTCAGCGAAGTGCCTCTCTTCTACCAGGCCGAGCTTCTTGAACAATTGCAGATTGCGATAGACGGTGGACAGACTTATCCTGGGCTCATGCTCCCTGGCTCGCCGGTGGAGCTCATCAGCATCGAGGTGTCCTCCTGCCTCTATGATGATCTCCCAAAGGAGCCTCCGCTGTGGCGTCATCCGCTGTCCCGCTGACGAAAGGGACTGATCTGTGTCTCCTGCCTGTTTCATCCCCACTCCTATTGCAAATGATTATCATTTGCAGTAACATTATACTGGATATAGAACGGTCTGTCAATATTTCATTAAGTCGAGATAAGCCTGAGGCCGCAGCTTGCCAGCAAGCGCTTTGTGCCCTGAAAAAAGAATTGCAGCAGGGCGTTACGCCCTGCTGCAATTGTTATCCTCCTTATAGTATTGCTTGCCTCACTCTCCGTACCAGGCTACGCTTCAATGTGTGCACCTGGTAGAGGGGGCAATGGCTGCTACTTGATAAAGGGCGTCCCTATCGGCAAGAGCGGCTTGCCATACCATGGATTCAAGACCCCGGCTGCAGCCAAGTAGAAGAACACGATCGAAACGCCAAGCAATATCCAGCCTCCCACCTGGGCAATGAAAAAATCACTCGGTGCAGAATCAGCAAGACCCAACCCGACTGTCTGGAAAGAGTAGGCCGAAAGGCATGAGAACGCTGCAACGAGCAGGGTCATGAGGAGGGTGAATGCCTTCGGCATCTTGAGAGACGCAACCCAGAAGATGCCGAACAAGCCTGCTACCACCGCAAGGGCATAACCATCTACGCCTGTGATAGCGTTGATCATGGGTGCTGTCGTTGTTACCCCTGTTGTCGGGTCAGTAGCTGCCACTTGAGGGCCAAAGTAGGGTAGCATGGACTTCATGATGGGGTTAACGGCTGCCCAGCAGGAGACCAAGGGACCGAACACGATGGCGACAAGAGCAGGCAGTGTCTCACCGCGCATGAAATGGATAATGCCCGCGATGGTGACAGAGATCAAGACAGCCATTATCCACCCTATTAAGGAGAGAGCGCCGGCATCGATCTGATGGGTAACAGGGTTAAATACCGCCATGTCCACCTGACCGCTGAACAGGGCAAAAAGACACAGGGCTGCGGTTGCGATCACCATGTTCCCTATTGCTGACGGATCACCGTATTGTGACTGACCATTTGGCATCTTTTATCACCTCCTTCCTAGTATAAATTAAATTTGAGAGAGTGAAAGACGCTCTTCTACAGTATAGAACTTAATCTACATGCCACTCCCACCCCCTTATCGAAATCCGATTCGCTATTGCAGCTCAGCTACTGTATCTGACTTAGCTTCACCAAAAGTTCACCAAATTGTTATGCATTATAACGGAGATATACAAATTTGTCAATACCTTTGTACTATACCCGATAGTATTTTTGGACAAGCATGGATAAGAAAGCTATAATCGCATTGAAGCCTTCTCTCCATTGGAGGTAGTGCCATCTGGGTTCAGCATTTAAGTCTGTCCGACTTTCGCAATTACGTCCGCCTTGAGCTCGATCTGCCGCCGCGGACGATGATCCTCCTCGGAGATAATGCCCAGGGTAAGAGCAACTTCCTCGAGGCTATCTATCTTCTGGCTACGAGCAAAACTCCTCGGGCTGCTGCCGACATAGAACTGATAAACTGGGCTGCCTTAAGGGAAGCGAGCCCGGTGGCTCGGCTTGAGGCCCAGGCGCAAAGAGCTGCCGGTGGTTTACGCCTGGAGATCGCCCTCCGCGGCGACACCGACTCCGAAGGCCAAGTCCGTTATGTGCACAAGCGAGTGCGCATAAATGGTGTCGTGCGCCGCGCTGCCGATCTCATTGGCCTGATAAATGTAGTCCTGTTCAGTCCCAAAGACATTGACCTCGTTGATGGCGAGCCGGCACTGCGCCGCCGCTATCTCGACATCACTATTTCACAGGTTGACCATCGCTATCTCCGGTCATTGCAGCGCTACCACCGGGTCCTGCGCCAGCGGAATCGGTTGCTGCGCCTGATAGCTGAAGGACGAGCCCGGATCCAGGAACTGGACTTCTGGGATCGGGAGCTGGTGGGGACGGGCTCTTATCTCATTGAGCTACGGGAACAAACAGTTGCTGACCTCGACGAGCGGGCTCGAGTGATCCATGAGCAGCTGACGGGGGGCCAAGAAGAAATGCAGATAATCTATCAGCAAAGCGTCAGCAAGGAGGCATTCTCAAGGGTGCTATTCCAGTCTCGGGATAAGGAACTGGCGCAGGCAATGACCCTAACCGGTCCCCACCGCGACGACCTGCGCTTTCTGGGCCAAGGAAGGGACATGGGCACCTATGGGTCTCGGGGGCAAAATCGAACAGTAGCCCTATCTTTGAAGTTAGCCGAAGCTCAGTTAATAGCAGCCAGGACCGGTGACCCGCCGATTCTGCTCTTGGATGACGTCCTATCTGAACTGGATGCCCGGCGCCGTCATCACTTGCTTCAGGCTGCCTCAGGCTATCAACAGGTGCTGATCACTTCCAGCGATATCGACCGCTTCGAAGAGGATTTTTGGGCCCAAGCTGCCAAATTCGGAGTCAGCGCAGGAAGGATCGAGCCCCTTTAGTCCCTGTCGAAAACGTCTTTGAACCTTCCGAAGAGGCCTTTCTCGTCACTGCCTTGCTCATCGGGCAGGGTTGCCGGCCCCAATAGCTTAGCCAGCTCCTGGAGAAGCTTTCTTTGCTTTTCTTCCAGACGCTGTGGGGTCACTACATGAACTCTGACTATTTGATCGCCGCGGCCGCGACTCCGAAAATGAGGAACTCCCTGCCCCTTGAGGCGAAATATCTTGCCCGACTGGACACCCCCGGGGATCTTGAGCTTGAAGTCGCCATCGACCGTGGGCACCTGGACCTCATCTCCCAAAGCTGCCTGGGCAAAATTTATCGGCAGTTCGTAGATGATGTCATCGCCCTCCCGTCTGAAGAACTTGTGCTGCTCAACTGAGAGGGTTACATATAGATTGCCCGAGGGCCCTCCTCGGGGTCCTGTATCCCCTTCCCCGCTCATCCTGATAGTGGTACCATCGCTGATCCCGGCAGGTATGTTGACGACAATATGGCGAATTCGGCGCTCCCTGCCCAATCCAGCACATTGGTGACAGGGCTTGGTGATAATCTGACCTTGGCCCTGGCAGCGTTCACAGATGGTTAAATTGATGAACTGCCCGAAGACACTACGGTGGGAGCGGCGGATCTCACCCGAGCCATTGCATTCCGGGCAGCGCGCAGGTTTGCTCCCCGGCTCGGACCCGGTCCCGTGACACAGAGTGCACCTTTCAATGCGCACTATTTCTAGTTCCTTCTCACAGCCGAAGATCGCTTCCTCAAAGGAGATGGTGAGATTGGAACGCAGGTCAGCACCTCGTTTCGACGCAGCACGGCGGTCCTGAGTGGTAGCTCCACCGAAGAAAGCATCAAAGATGCTGCCCAAGTCGCCGAAATCAAAACCATCAAAGCCACGGCCGAAGGGGGGAGCACCGGCGTGGCCATAGCGATCATAGGTGGTCCGCTTCCCCGGGTTGCTCAGAACCTCGTAGGCCTCGTTAATCTGCTTAAATCTCTCCTCGGCATCTCTGTCCTTGTTTCGATCAGGGTGATATTGAAACGCCAGCCTGCGGTATGCCTTCTTAATCTCCTCCTGAGAGGCATCCCGCCCCACGCCGAGGACATCATAGTAGTCTTCCTTGATCGCCATTTCAGCCTAACTTCCTATTATACCTCATCAATCCTCCAAAAAACAATGGAACTTGACAGAGAACAACATTACTGCTTATAATTTCTTATTGTACCTGCCATGAGGATCAATGTGGCCCACCAGCTCAAGGAGCCGGTGGGGGAAGTTCATTACCACGAAGTTGATGCCAGGAATGAATACGGGCTGCCAATTCAAGGCCAAGTTCAATTGCTGCGTACCAATCGCAGCATTCTGGTCACAGGAAGGCTTATGACTATAGTCAAGGCCACGTGTAGTCGTTGTCTCGATGAGTTTGAATGTCCCTTGAATTTGGACTTAGAGGAGGAATACTTTTCCGGCCAGGAGATGCGGGGCTATCACTCCCTGTCCGGGGATGGAGATACTGAGAGCTTCGTAATTGATGACAGCCATGTGCTGGACTTGGGCGAGGCTGTTCGACAGCTCACACTATTAGCGCTGCCCATGAAGCCAATTTGTCGCCAGAATTGCGCAGGGCTGTGCCCCAACTGCGGGCAGAATCTCAATTACGGGCGTTGCCGCTGTGCCCCAGAGGGTGGAGAGTAACTGCTATGAGCCCGTTACCCAAGAGGAAGACGTCGCACGCTCGCCGTGGCCATAGGCGTGCCCATGCTCAACTTCGTAGTCCTAATCTGGTGCCCTGCCCTCAATGTCACAGCCCCAAACTGCCCCATGTCGTTTGTCCTAGTTGTGGCAGCTATCAAGGGCGGGAGGTGGTTCCAATGAAAAGCAAAGCGAGGAGAGGGCGCTGATAATGGAAAAGATCGCTTTCGTCTTCCCCGGACAAGGGGCACAAATGGTGGGAATGGGGTTGGATCTCTATCGAAATTCGGCTATAGCCAGAGAGGTCTTCGAGAAAACAGACCAAGCACTCAACTTTCCTTTATCGCGGCTCTGTTTTGAGGGGCCTGAGGAGGAACTGCGGAAGACTATCAATGCCCAGCCGGCGATAATGGCGGTGAGCATCGCCTGCCTCAAGGCTTTTCCTGAACTGTGGCAGCGGCTGCAACCTTCATTTGTCGCTGGCCATAGCCTTGGCGAGTACACCGCCTTGGTGGCGGCCGATGCCGTGGAATTCACCGATGCCATTTACTTGGTCCGGGAGCGGGGCCGCTTAATGCAAGAAGCGGGGTTAATGCAGCCGGGCGGGATGGCTGCCATTATGGGCGTTGATGAATTCGCCATGATGGATGTCTGTCAACGGTTTGGAATCGACATCGCCAATATCAATTCACCAAATCAGCTCGTGATCAGCGGCGAGGTCGAGGCCTTGAAGCAGGCCATGGACTGGGCCCAATCGCAGGGGGCTCGAGTAGTGCCGCTTGACGTCAGCGGGGCCTTCCACTCCCAGCTCATGGAGCCGGCGATGGGCGAGATAGCTCAAATCGTCTCTCAAATTGAGCTCCGCGATCCCAAGATCCCTATCGTGGCCAACACTAACGTGCGCACCATGACCACGGCCACGGCAATCAAGGAGGAGCTGCCCCGCCAGGTTCGCCATTGCGTCCACTGGCTGTATTCAGTGCAGTATATGGTCCGTCGTGGCGTTTCTACATTCGTTGAGATCGGCCCGGGCAAAGTACTCTCCGGTCTGATCAAGAAGACCGATAAGAGGGTGCAAACCATTAACATCAGCGATATTTCCTCCATCGAGGCCCTGACCGCTTAGCAGCGATGTCCATCAATGATCGACTCCTATGACTTCGGTGTAATCATTGTTGATGGCCAGGAATATCACAGCGATATCCTCGTCCTCCCCAGTGGGGTGAGGGATTGGTGGCGCAGAGAGGGGCACAAGCTCACCATTGCTGACCTCAGCGAAGTTGTCTCGGAGAAGCCGGAGATATTGATCCTCGGGACCGGGGCTTACCAAGGGGTACAAGTCTCTCCTGGGATTCAGCCGCAGCTCCAATCCCAGGGTATTGAATTGATGGTGCAAGACACCGACAGGGCCTGCCACACCTACAATAAGCTCCACCTCTCCCGAAGAGTAGCGGCAGCTCTACATCTTACCTGTTAGCATTAGCAATGCGGCTCATGAGACCGAAATCGCCAACCGGAGCCATGGTCAGATGCCAGCGGTGTGGCCAGGAGTCAGTCGTCTGCTCCCGGAGTTTGGGGCTATGCTCGCAGTGCATAAAGACTCACTTCATCGAGCTTCAGCCGGTCATCGAAGAAGTTCATGGCGAGGCAAGAGCGCCCTTTGGCCTTCCCGGCAAGCCACCGCAAGCGGAAAAAGGCACTCATTGCAGCATCTGCAGCAATGAGTGCACCATCCCCGAGGGGAGCAGGAGCTTTTGCGGGCTCAGGATCAATTCATCTGGCAAACTGGCCGGGGCTATAGGGTCGAGGGGCAACCTCTCTTGGTATTATGATCCGCTGCCGACCAATTGTGTTGCCGACTGGGTTTGCCCCGGGGGCAGTGGTGCCGGATACCCTGAATTTGCCCATCGCCACGGCCCTGAGTTTGGATACAAGAACCTGGCTGTCTTCTATCAGGCTTGCTCATTCGATTGCTTGTTCTGCCAAAACTGGCATTACCGCTTGGCAATAGCTGCTGAGTCCAAGGTCACTGCTCAACAACTAGCTCAGCAAGTAGATGAGAGCACATCATGTATCTGCTACTTCGGCGGAGATCCCACACCGCAACTGCCTCACGCTATCTTGACATCTCGGCTCGCTTTGGCCCAAGCCAGAGGACGTATCCTCCGCATCTGCTGGGAGACCAACGGGTCCATGCATCCCAATCTGCTTATGCAAATGGCCGAAATCTCGCTGGATTCCGGAGGTTGCATCAAGTTTGACCTCAAGGCTTGGAGCCGAGAATTGCATCAAGCCCTCTGCGGTGTGAGCAATGAAAGGACGCTGGAGAACTTCAGTCTGTTATCTCAGTATATCGAGCGCAGACCCGAACCACCATTTTTGGTGGCCAGCACACTTCTCATCCCCGGCTACGTGGAAAAGGAGGAGGTGGCCCAGATCGCCTCTTTTATCACTTCATTGAGCCCGGACATTCCCTATGCTCTTCTCGCTTTCCACCCCCATTTCCTCATGGACGATCTCCCGACCACGTCTAGGAGACATGCTCAGGAATGCCTGGTTGCAGCGAAGGAGGCGGGGCTGAACAACGTTAGGATTGGGAACCTGCACCTGCTGGGCAGTGGTTATTGAGGGCTGTATATGGCTGGCATGCGACACAAGGCTCGTGTTTTAGCTTTGCAAACCCTGTATGAGGTCGATTGCGTCGGGCACGACCCGGCAGCGATCCTGTCCAGGCTGATCGCGGATAGTACCTTAACTGATCAGGCCAAGGCCTTCGCCGAGAGTTTGGTAACCGGAGTGCTGGAGAATGAGTCGAAGCTCGATGCTTTGATTCAAGCTCATGCCAAGATGTTTCCCGTGGCCCAGCTTCCAGCCATTGACAGAAACATCATCAGGCTTGCCATTTATGAGCTCTTGACTTATACTGAACAATCGGTGAGAGTTACCATAAATGAAGCAGTGGAATTGGCGAAGGCTTTTGGCAGCGAGAGTTCCCCGCGGTTTATCAATGGGGTTCTGGGGGCGGTAACTGCACGTCAAAGTGCAAAACTTACGGACTGAACCAATCTGGGACTGAAATCAAAGGTGAGTTTGCACTTGACAGGCAAGTAGTAAACAGTTTATAGTTTCTGTTTGGGACTGGACAGGTCTTGAATTTTCTGTTATAATTTGTCCCGAATTTTGCTGGGAGGGGAGATGAACACAGTCTATGACCGAGTGAAAAAGGTCATCGTGGAGCAGCTCGGGGTCGAAGAGTCTGAGATTATGCCCGAGGCTTCGTTTACTGATGATCTAAACGCTGACTCTCTCGATCTGGTAGAGCTGGTCATGGCCTTGGAAGAGGAATTCAGCAATGGCGAGAAGTCGCTGGAGATCCCGGACCAAGATGCCCAGAGAATGCAAAAAGTCCAGGATGTGCTGGACTACATTAGAGAGCAGGGGATAGAGGACTAGTAGAGATTTCGATACTACTGCCGGCAACCTCTTGACAAAAAGCTCAAAGTATGCTACACTTTGTGTTTAGCGTATGATTCCTCACAGAGCTCCTGTTTCTAACTCTATTTTCTCCTAAAACCTATGTTGTCCTTTGGATGCAGTGCTCTTTCAAAGGGGTGGGTGTAATGACCTTAGCCAAGGTGACTGCTCATGGTAATACCCGTGTCCGGAAGTCCTATGCGCAAATACAGGATGTATTAGAGATTCCCAACCTGATCCAGATCCAGCAGGACTCCTATCGCTGGTTTCAGGAAAAAGGATTGAGCGAGCTTTTAACCGAGTTCTCTCCGATCAGGGACTACACCGGCACCAGATTTGAGCTCTATTTCCTCAACCCAAGAGAGAATGAACCGGACTTTGGTCAGCCACGCTACTCTTTCGGTCCTCCCAAGTGTTCAGAGCGGGAGTGCCGAAATAGGGACTTGACCTATTCCGTGCCACTTCGGGTTACGGTATGGCTATGGACTAAGGAAACTGATGATGTAAAAGAGCAAGAGATTTTCCTCGGTGATTTCCCATTGATGACGGACAGGGGTACATTTGTCATTAATGGGGCTGAGCGGGTAGTAGTTAGCCAGCTGATGCGCTCCCCTGGTGTCTACTTCAGCCTGGAGGAGGACCCTTCCAGCGGCGAGCAACTTTGCTTGGCCAAGCTAATCCCCAATCGAGGCGCTTGGCTTGAGTTTGAGACCTCAAGCCGGGATCTACTTATAGTGAAGGTCGATCGCAGACGTAAACTCTCTGTGACCACCCTGCTTCGGGCTATCGGCTATGACCAGGAGCTATCGGAGTTGTTCGCCGATGTTGATGCCGACCCTGAGCACTCCTACATCAAGAGTACGGTGGAACATGACCCTATGGTGCGTAACAAAGAAGAAGCGCTACTTGATTTCTATCGAAAGCTACGTCCCGGCGAATCAAGAACCGTGGACAACGCTCAGGAGTTGATGAACGCTCTGTTCTTCGACCCCCGCCGCTACGACCTGGGGAAGACCGGACGCCATAAGTTGAACAAAAGGCTCGGGCTGGATCTCTCTCTGGAACAGCGGACTCTGACTAATGAAGACCTCATCGCCATCGTCCG
This sequence comes from Dehalococcoidia bacterium, assembly GCA_034414595.1. Lineage (GTDB taxonomy): Bacteria > Chloroflexota > Dehalococcoidia > SZUA-161 > JAUWZY01 > DAOULY01. The sequence continues at coordinate 204,211 of DAOULY010000021.1, read as the reverse complement.
CCGTATGATCATGCTCAATAACGGCCTGGATGTTCCTGATGACATCGACCATCTGGGCAACCGCAGAGTGCGAGCGGTGGGTGAGCTGTTGCAAAACCAGCTCAGGCTTGGGATGATCCGCATGGAACGGATGGTGAAGGAGCGGATGAGCCTGCTGTCCACCGAAGCGGCAGCTCCCAGTGCTCTGGTCAATAACCGCCCTGTGGTGGCAGCAATAAGGGAGTTCTTTGGGAGCTCCCAGCTCTCCCAATTTATGGATCAAACCAACCCCTTAGCTGAGCTAACTCATAAGCGGAGGCTTTCAGCATTGGGGCCTGGAGGCCTTTCTCGTGAGCGCGCCGGCTTCGAAGTTCGTGATGTCCATCATTCCCATTATGGCCGTATCTGTCCCATCGAGACCCCTGAAGGGCCCAACATTGGGTTGATCACCTCGCTGGCAACCTACGCCAGGATCAACGAATTAGGCTTTATTGAGAGCCCATACCGAAAAGTGATAAGGGAGCTGGGAAACACTTCCCCCGAACTTGTGGGCAATACTGTCAGGGAGACAGTCCTCGGCAGCAGAGGACGTAAAGTGGTGGAGGCAGGCACGGTGCTGACTGCCGAGTTGGCCAAGAAGCTGGCCAAGTTGTCCCCAACGATGATCCAGATCGTGCCCTTCGTTTCCGATGAAGTCCAGTACCTCTCTGCGGACCAAGAGGATAACTACATCGTAGCACAGGCCAATTCTCGCCTCGATGAGCGCGGTCATTTTACCGATAGCAGAGTTGAGGTCAGGCACGGCCAGAGATTCCTGATGGAGGCCCCGGAAAAGATCGACTTCATGGACATCTCGCCAAAGCAGATAGTGAGTGTGACCACGTCTCTTATTCCCTTCTTGGAACATGATGATGCAAATAGGGCGCTTATGGGCTCCAATATGCAACGCCAGGCAACGCCGTTGCTGCGTCCCCAAGCGCCACTGATAACCACCGGCATAGAGCGAGAGGTGGCCCGTGATAGCGGTCAGTTGGCCTTGGCCAAGGCGGCAGGTGAAGTGATCTCGGCTACTGCCACTGGGGTCGTGGTTCGGGAGGAGACGGGTGAGGAATGTACTTATGACCTGACCAAGTTCGCTCGCACCAACCAGGGTACCTGTCTCGATCAGCACCCCGTGGTGAATAAGGGAGATCGGGTACAACCGGGACAGGTACTGGCCGATAGCTTTGCCACAGATCAGGGCGAACTGGCCTTGGGGCAAAACCTTCTCTGTGCCTTCCTCAGCTGGGAGGGGTATAATTTTGAAGATGCCATCATCCTCTCGGAGAGCCTGGTTCGAGATGATAGACTGACTTCAATCCACATTGAAAGATACGAAGCGGAGGCCAGGGAGACCAAGCTGGGTCCTGAGGAGATCACCAGAGACATACCCAATGTCGGCGAGGAGAGCCTGCGCAATCTCGATGAATATGGCATCATCCGAGTCGGAGCGGCGGTGGCCTCGGGCGACATCCTGGTGGGCAAGATCACGCCTAAAGGGGAGAGAGGACTTACCGCTGAAGAGAAATTGCTCCGTGCCATCTTCGGGGAGAAAGCCCGAGATGTCAAGGATACCTCACTGCGTATGCCATATGGTGAGCACGGCAAGGTTATAGACGTCAGAGTATTCTCTCGGGAGAAACACGATCAGCTGGTGCCGGGGGTCAATCAGGCGGTGTGGGTCTTCGTGGCTATGCAGCGGAAGATCTCAGAAGGGGATAAGCTTGCCGGACGCCATGGCAATAAGGGAGTAGTAGCCAAAATACTGCCCGACGAGGATATGCCCTTCCTGTCAGATGGCCGGCACATAGATGTCATTTTGAGCCCTCTGGGTATTCCTTCTCGAATGAACGTGGGACAGCTTCTGGAGAGCCACCTGGGCTGGGCCGCTCACACCTTGGGCTTCAATGTGCTGTCCCCGGTGTTCGATGGCGCTGACGATATCGACACCGAGGATGCCCTAGCCCGGGCTTGGTTTGTGCGTCGCTCCGGGGCCCTGATCTGGGAGGATGGGAACGAGGTGCTGGACATAGAGCGAGCTAAAGCGTGGCTCGTTGAGCAGGGCTATGAGGCGGAACGCATCTTCGACGATGCCTACAAGGGCACGGCCAGAATGGTCTGCCTTCGCATCTGGCTTGGGGAACAGGAGGTCGATGCCTCCAACTTGAGCGATGATGAAGTAGAGCAAGCAGTGAGCAGGCTTTACCATGAAAAGAGATGGGCACCACCGACCTTTGGCAAGTCCGTGCTTTACGATGGGCGTACAGGCGAGCCCTTTGACCAAGAGATCACCGTGGGCTATATGTATATCATGAAATTGGTTCACTTGGTTGAGGACAAGATCCACGCCAGGTCTACGGGGCCCTATTCCTTGATAACTCAGCAGCCCCTTGGTGGCAAGGCGCAGTTTGGCGGGCAGCGGTTTGGCGAGATGGAGGTCTGGGCGCTGGAGGCCTATGGGTCGGCCTACAATCTTCAGGAAATGCTGACAGTCAAGTCTGACGATGTCGTGGGCCGGGTCAAAACCTACGAGGCCATTGTCAAAGGCGAGGACATCTTGGAGATGGGGGTTCCGGAATCGTTCAAGGTTCTGATCAAGGAGCTACAGAGTCTGGGGCTGGCAGTCGAGGTTCTCAGCGAAGAAGACCGGAGTGTGGCGCTGCTACGAGAGGCTGCCGAAGTGCCCATGCTGGGGATTAACCTGACAGGACCTGAGCTGGAGGAGATCGATTAGATGATAGAGGCCAACCATTTTACCACGGTACGGCTGTCGCTGGCATCACCGGAGCAAATCAGGAGCTGGTCTTACGGTGAGGTGACCAAGCCTGAGACCATTAATTATCGCACCCTGAGGCCGGAGAAGGACGGGTTGTTCTGTGAACGGATCTTCGGCCCGACCAAGGACTATGAATGCAGCTGCGGCAAGTATAAGAAGATACAGTACAAGGGCATTGTCTGTGATAAATGTGGTGTTAAAGTAGCCCCGTCCAAGGTGCGCCGGGAGCGCATGGGACATATTGAGTTGGCCGCGCCGGTGGCTCATATCTGGTTTGTCAAAGTGATGCCGTCGAAGCTAGGGCTGCTCCTGGATCTGTCACCAAGGAACCTGGAGCACGTGATCTACTTTGCCAAGTTCCTCATCATCAATGTTGACGAGGAACAGCGGAAGAAGGAACTGCACCAGCTCAAGGAGGAGCTATCTCATCTGGACCACACTGAAGCCAATGCGCAGCAGCTTGAGGAAGAACTCAGGACCAAGATCAGTGAACTGACAGAGCTGCAAAAGGGGAAGCTGCTGTCAGTGGAGGAGCACCAGCATCTGAGGACCAGATGGTCACATATTTATAGCGCAGAGATGGGGGCCGAGGCCTTGCTCAAGGTTCTACATGGGCTGAATCTGGAAGAACTGCGCCAGGAGCTCTATCGGGAGGGGGCTTCCAGCTCGGGACAGCGCAGAAAGAAAGTGGTAAAGAGGATCCGTGTTGTTGAGGACATGAGAAAAAGCGGGAACAAGCCTGAGTGGATGATTCTTACCGTGCTCCCAGTGCTGCCCCCGGAGCTGAGGCCCATGGTACAGCTCGATGGCGGACGATTTGCCACCAGCGATCTCAACGACCTCTACCGCCGGGTGATTAACCGCAATAATCGGCTGAAACGTCTTATGGAAATGGGAGCCCCGGAGGTGATCATCCGCAATGAAAAGCGCATGCTCCAAGAGGCGGTTGACTCCTTGGTGGATAACGGGCGGCGTGGGCGCCCAATATCGACCTCTACCGGACATAAGCTCAAGTCACTCTCAGATATGCTCAGAGGCAAGCAAGGTCGCTTTCGCCAGAACCTTTTGGGCAAGCGAGTGGACTACAGTGGCAGATCGGTGATCGTGGCCGGACCTGAACTCAATCTGAATCAATGCGGATTGCCCAAGCGCATGGCTTTGGAGCTGTTCAAGCCGTTCATCATGCGCCGGCTGATCGCCCGAGGTCTGGCCCACAACATCAGGAGCGCCAAGAGAATTGTGGAGCGCGGCAAGCCAGAGGTGTGGGACATCTTGGAGGAGCTGATACAAGACCATCCTGTGCTCCTTAATCGGGCTCCGACATTACATCGGTTGAGCATCCAGGCATTCTATCCGGTGCTGATCGAAGGCAATGCTATTCAAATTCATCCCCTGGTCTGCGCTGCCTTCAACGCTGACTTCGATGGCGACCAGATGGCAGTCCACCTGCCTCTATCTCGGGCAGCTATAGAGGAGGCCAAGCAGGTGATGCTCAGCACCAAGAACATGCTGTTGCCCAGTTCGGGCGAGCCGGTGGTCATACCAACGCTGGACATCATCCTTGGCTGCTACTACCTGACCATGATGAAGCCTGGAGCCAAGGGGGAAGGGCAGGTCTTCTCCAACTTCACTGAGGCCAAGATAGCCTATGAGTTGGGCCACATAGATCTTGGAGCCGAGATCGAGGTACGGGAGCAGGGACAGCATATCAGAACCACTGTAGGCCGTATTATCTTCAATGAGACCCTGCCTCCTGAGCTTGGCTTCCAGAATCAACCGATGGAAAAGAAGGCCTTAAAGCAACTCGTCACCGAGTGTCACCGACTCTTAGGCAACGAGGCCACGGCTGCGGTTCTGGACAAAATCAAGAGCTTGGGTTACCACTATGCCACCAAATCGGGCATCAGCATAGCCATCAATGACCTGGAGGTGCCCCAGAACAAGGCCCAGATACTGGAACAGAGTGAGCAGAAGTTGGCCGAGGTGGGGAAGCAATTCCAGCGAGGGTTGATCACGGATGATGAGCGCTATCGGAGCACGGTGGCCATTTGGACCAAGGCCACTGAGGAGCTTACTGCCAGTCTGGAGCGGTCTCTTGACCCCTACGGCTCGGTCTACATGATGGCCAATTCAGGTGCCAGAGGTAATATTGCCCAGATCAGGCAGATGGCCGGGATGCGGGGTTTGATGAGCGACCCCTCGGGCCGAATCATCGACCTGCCCATCAGATCTAATTTCCGAGAGGGGCTTTCGGTATTGGAGTATTTCATTTCAACTCATGGTGCCAGAAAAGGGTTGGCCGACACCGCGCTCAGGACATCTGATAGTGGATACCTCACCAGACGCCTCATCGATGTGGCCCAGGAGGTCATTATACGGGAGGAGGACTGTGGTACCAACAGCGGTATCTGGGTTTCGGAGCCCAAGGATAAGAGCCTGCTCATCTCCCTTCCTGAGCGGATAACGGGGCGGCTGGCGGCAGCTCCAGTCGTGGATCCTAGAGATGGCACGATAATCGTGGACCGAAATGAGGAGATTGACGAAGATAAGGCGCAGGCAATCGCTCAAGCTGGTATCAGCAAGGTTTATGTCCGATCGCCATTGAGCTGCCAAACACAGCGGGGCGTGTGCCGCTTGTGCTATGGCAGATCTCTGGCACGGGGGGGGTTAATCTGTCTTGGTGAGGCGGTAGGCATTGTCGCTGCCCAGAGCATCGGCGAGCCGGGGACCCAGCTGACCATGCGCACTTTCCATACCGGTGGTGTGGCTGGGGTTGATATCACCAGCGGGCTGCCTCGGGTTGAGGAGCTATTTGAGGCGCGAGTCCCAAGAGGGCAGGGCCTCATCTCTGAGATCGACGGCGTGGTCGAGATAGCGGAGACCAGAGAGGGGAGAAGCATTAAGGTCACAAGCTCCGGGGAATATCGTGATGAATATCCTCTACCCGAGGGTTACCGAATGGTGGTGAGTCCTGACCAGTGGGTTGATAATGCCGCTGTCTTGGCTGAGCCGGAGGTGGGCGAAGGCCCGATCTCCACCCTGCCTCCGATCTTGGCCAGTGTAGGGGGCAAGGTTGAAATCAAGGACAACCAAGTGGCAATCTTGTATGAGGAGAGGGATGAGCGAGAGTATTTCGTTCCTCTGACAGCCACGCTACAGGTAGATGACGGAGCCGAAATCAAAGCTGGAGACCAGCTCACTGAGGGCCCGCTCAACCCACAAGAGATCCTGCGCATTATGGGCCGAGATGAAATGCAGCGATATATGGCGGATGAAGTGCAGAAGGTCTATCGTGCCCAGGGTGTCAACATCCACGACAAACACGTCGAGATCATTGTGCGCCAGATGCTATCTAAGGTGCGCATCGATGCCGCAGGCGACACTGAATTGCTGCCCGGGGAACTCATCGATAGTTTCGATTACGAGGACATCAATGCTAAGGTCTTAGCCGAGGGCGGAGAACCGGCAACGGCCCACCCGGCCCTTCTGGGGATCACCAGAGCCTCGTTGAACACTGATAGCTTTCTGGCAGCAGCCTCCTTCCAGGAGACGACGAGGGTGCTCACTGATGCTGCCACGAGCGGAGGCCTTGATAGGCTCTTTGGGCTCAAGGAGAATGTTATCATCGGCAAGCTGATTCCAGCTCGCTGCCAGCTCACTCCCTGGGAACAGCCGCTGGCGCTGGAGGAAGAGGCCACATCCACCGGGGAGCAGTCGCCGGTGCTGGAAGAGGCTACATCCACCGGGGAACAGCCGCCGGTGCTGGAAGAGGCCACATCCACCGGGGAACAGTCGCCGGTGCTGGAAGAGACCACATCCACCGAGGAACAGTCGCCGGTGCTGGAAGAGACCACATCCACCGGGGGACAGCCGCCGGTGCTGGAAGAGACCACGTCCGCTGAGGACTGAGCTTGTCAAGAGCCATGCCACGGCTTGAAGAGATACCTAAAGTCTATGACCCGAAACAGGTAGAGGACAGATGGTATCCGTTTTGGCTGGAGCGGGGCTTTTTCACCGCCAAGATCGACAAGGGTAAAAAGCCCTTTGTCATCATCTTGCCGCCGCCAAACATCACCGGCGAACTCCACCTCGGGCATGCTCTTACCACAACTCTGGAAGATATCCTCATTCGCTGGCACCGGATGCAGGGCGACTCTACTCTGTGGCTTCCTGGGGTTGACCATGCCGGCATCGCAGCACAGAACGTAGTGGAGCAAAGCCTGGCTGCTCAGGGAATCTCTCGCCATGACCTAGGACGGGAAAAGTTCCTGGAGCACATGTGGCAGTGGACTGCCAAATACAGGGACATCATCGCTCACCAGCACCGCAAGCTCGGTGCTTCCTGTGACTGGTCCAGAGAGCGGTTCACCTTAGACCCAGGGCCCAGTCGAGCTGTGCGCACTACCTTTGTCCGACTTTACCAAAGAGGATTGATCTACCGAGGAGAGCGGATCATCAACTGGTGTCCTCGCTGTGCCACAGCCCTCTCGGACCTTGAGGTGGAGCATGAGGAAGTGTCAGGGCACCTCTACTATATCCGCTATGCTCTGGAGGCGGGCGATGGTGGCATCATCGTGGCTACCACCCGCCCTGAAACTCTTCTTGGCGATACCGCAGTTGCAGTCAACCCCGATGATCAACGATTTGAGGCTTTACTTGGGAAAAGGGCGATCCTGCCTGTAGTCGGGAGGTCTATCCCTATTATCGCCGATGAGCTGGTCGACCCCTCCTTTGGCACTGGTGCGGTGAAGATCACCCCGGCACATGACCCGGTGGACTTCGACATCGCCCAGAGACAAGGCCTGCCCATGATCAACGTAATAAATCTGGATGCCACCATGGACGAAAATGCGGGGCCTTATGCCGGGTTTGACCGTTTCGCCTGTCGCGATGCTCTACTGGCTCATCTGGAAGAGGAAGGGCTTCTGGAAAAGGTCGAGCCCTATGTTCATGCCGTGGGCCATTGTCACCGTTGCCGCACCATGGTTGAGCCTTTGGTCTCAAAGCAGTGGTTTGTCAAAGTGGCACCACTGGCGGAGAAGGCGATAGACGCTGTTTTGGACGGACGCATCGAGATCGTCCCCAAGCGCTTCACCAAGGTTTACCTGAACTGGATGGAGAACATCCGGGATTGGTGCATTAGCCGCCAGCTCTGGTGGGGACATCGCATTCCTGTCTGGTACTGCAGCCAGTGTGGTGGCCTTACTGTGGCGGTGGATGACCCTGAACGCTGTGACCACTGTGATTCGCCGGATATCGTTCAGGACCCCGATGTCCTCGATACTTGGTTCAGCTCGGCTCTTTGGCCCCACTCCACTCTGGGCTGGCCGGAGCAAACCGAGGACCTGGAGTATTTCTACCCGACATCGGTGATGGAAACGGGCTATGACATTCTGTTCTTCTGGGTGGCACGAATGATCATGATGGGCCTGGAGAATGCCGGGGAGATCCCCTTCCGAAGTGTCTATCTTCACGGGCTTATCCGTGATGAGAAGGGGAACAAGATGAGTAAGACCAGGGGGAACGTTGTTGACCCCTTGGAGCTGATGGCCGGATACGGCACCGATGCCTTGAGATTTGCCCTGACCGCGGGCAACGCCCCTGGGAACGACATCAGGCTGACCCGTGATAAGCTTGAGGGCGGGCGCAATTTCTGCAATAAGCTCTGGAACACGGCGCGGTTCGTCATCGGCAACTTGAGTGAGGAGTTACCGGCAGCATCCCAGCCTGTGCCCGTTGAGGACCGCTGGATCCTGAGCCGGCTAAATCGTCTCATCGCCAGCGTGAACCAGCTTCTGGAGAACTTCATGCCCGGCGAGGCCTTGGGCCAGATCCACGATTTCATCTGGGGGGAGTATTGTGATTGGTATGTGGAGCTGGCAAAGGTTCGCCTGCGGCAAGGAGGGCCTTCGCCCATCCCGGTCCTGGTCCAGGTGCTGGAGACCTCATTGTGCCTCCTGCATCCCTTTATGCCCTTTATTACCGAAGAGCTGTGGCAAAGCTTGACCATGAGAGCCGGGGAATCGGTCGCAATTGCCCCCTATCCTGATGCCGATGCAGCCCTCCCCGACCCCGAGGCTGAAGAAGAAATGGAGCTGGTCCAAGAGATAATACGTGCTGTCAGGAATATCAGGGTCGAAGCCCATGTCGAGTCCTCCAGGTTCATCGAGGCCATCATTCAGGCCCAGAACAAGCCACTTATGCAATCCCTTGCCCCGGCCATCAGTACCCTGGCCCGGGTGCGGCCGCTGACCATCATCGAAGCCGGTGAGGAGAGACCTGAAGTTGGTGGGACTAAGCCCCTGGTGGTTAAAGGGGCTGAGGTCTTTCTGCCCCTGGCGACGCTGGTTGACCTCGAAGCGGAAAAGAAACGCCTGGGGAAAGAGATTGAGGAGAACCAAGCCCAGATAACTCGCCTGGAAACAAGACTCCAAGATGCTGAGTTCCTGAGCAAAGCTCCAGCCCATGTCATTGCCAGAGAACAGAGGAAATTAGAGGAACGTAGGGAAAAACTTGACATGCTGCAAAGGCAACTGTCAGAAGTGGAATAGGGAAATGAGAGCAGGACATAGTTGCAATTTATCGTTTTATGCTGTATACTACCACGAAATGCGTGCCTCGATTCAATGCTGTTCTTGGTCCGTCGTGCCTTGAGTAAAGTGGAGACAGAGGTCTGCCTGGGGAATCCTTTTGAACCCTCTTGGAGCCAGAGGTCTCAACCACAAGGTCTTGAGCCGCAGACAGCAACGAACAAGAGGTGGCTAAGTAGTAAGGAGGTTCGGCGATGGCATTTGCGGACAAGACCTTGATCTGCCGTGACTGTGGCCAGGAGTTCATTTTCACCGCTGGTGAGCAGGAGTTCTATCAGTCGCGTGGACTGAGGAACGAGCCTGGCCGCTGTCCTGCTTGCCGCGCTTCACGGCGTCAATCCCGTCTTGGCTACCAGGGAGGGGAGCGCCCGAGCTATCCGGCAGTTTGCGCTGCCTGCGGCAAGGAGTGCGAGGTCCCATTCCAGCCGAGAGGCGATCGGCCGGTCTATTGCAGCGAGTGCTTCACCAAGATGAAAGGCCCCCGCTAAAGCTTTTCCCAAGTACCGAGAGTATCATGAGCATCGGTGCCTTAAGGGTCAGGCTTCGTCTTGCCGAAAACCATTCCCTTAAAGGCAAGCGAAGGGTGGTGAAGTCTATCGTTGCCCAAGTCAGGAACAAATTCAACGTGGCTATCGCCGAGTCCGAGGATCAAGACCGCTGGCAGTTGGTTACCCTGGGTATCGCCTGCGTCAGCAACGATAGACGCCATTCCAACGAGGTCCTGTCCAAGGTATTGAACTTCATCAGCGGCATTCGCGGCGACGCTGAAATTCTGGACTATGAAATCGAGTTCCTGAATGCTTTATGAACACCTCGGCTTTCCTCAGCCACTTGAGAAGCCTGCCTTCCTATCGAGGCCAGATTGTCCACTGCCAGCATCTGGCGCGGGCTGAAGCCAGATTCAGTGACTTAGCCGAACCCGTTAACCCGGCACTTGAGCCCATACTCGAGAGACTGCATCTGCTGCCCCTCTATCGCCATCAAGCAGCAGCAATAGATGCCATTCACCAGGGCCAAAATGTCATCATCGCCACTCCGGCCGCCAGTGGCAAAACCCTGTGCTATAACCTGGCTGTGCTCGATGCCATCCTCACTGAGAAGAACAGCCGAGCGCTCTATTTATACCCGACCAAAGCCTTGGCCCAGGACCAGATGCGGAGCTTGGGAGAGCTGACATCTGAATTCAAGGTCAGGTATGCCACCTTCGACGGCGACACTCCATCGTGGCAGCGAGCCGAGATAAGGAGATCGGCTCAGATCGTGCTCTCCAACCCAGACATGGTTCATCTCGGCATACTGCCCAACCACCGCTCTTGGTCGCGGCTGCTCAGTCGGCTGAAGTATGTGGTCATCGATGAAGCTCACATTTACCGCGGCGTCTTCGGCTCACACGTGGCCGATGTAATCCGGAGACTGAGGCGCTTATGCGCTCGCTATGGCAGCCAGCCTCAATTCATCTGCTGCTCGGCGACCATCGCTAACCCCCAGGAACATGCCGAGAGGCTGGTCGGCATTCCATTCGCAGCCGTTACCGAAGACGGCTCGCCACATGGCGGCAAGGATTTCGTCTTTTGGAACCCGCCCATCATCGACGAGGCCAAGTCGGTGCGGCGTAGCGCCAACTCTGAGGCAGCGCTACTCTTGACTGAACTTATGCGTCACGGCATTCGGAGCTTGGCCTTCGCCAAGACCAGGCGCCTCACTGAGCTCATCTACCTATACGTTAAAGAGCAACTATCTGCCCAGAGCGCGGGACTGGGGCTGAGGATAAAGCCCTACCGCGCTGGCTATCTCCCCGAGGAGCGGCGCCAGATCGAGCGCGAACTCTTTGAAGGTGAACTGTTGGCGGCAGTGGCCACCACTGCTTTAGAGCTTGGCATCGACATCGGAGACCTCGATGCTACTGTGCTCACCGGGTATCCTGGGAGCATCGCTAGCACCTGGCAGCAGGCGGGGAGGAGTGGCCGGGGTCGAGAGGACTCTCTGAGCTTCCTCATCGGCCTGGACAATCCTCTTGATCAGTATCTTGTACGCCACCCCGAGGTCTTCTTTGGCCAGCCCTACGAGCATGCCTTGATCGACCCCAGGAACTATCATATCCTGTGGCCCCACCTCCTGTGTGCTGCCTGGGAGCTGCCCCTGACTGATGCTGACCAAACATTCTTCGGTGCTGACCTAGAGGAGATGGCGGCCGAGCTTGAGGCCCAGGGCTGGCTGCGCAATCGTGAGCATAAGTGGTATCCAGCGCCGACCGTCGTCTACCCGGCGCAGGAGATAAACATCAGGACCACATCGGCCCATAATTACTCCCTGGTCGATACCAGCACCGGGTGTCTTTTGGAGACCATAGAATCAGCAGTTGCTCTCTTTCAAGTCCATCCCGGCGCTATTTACCTTCATCAGGGCGACTCTTATTTGGTCACCGATTTAGACCTGGCCGGCCGCATAGCCTATTGCCGACCAGCCGATGGCAGCTACTATACCCAGGTCAAGGACATCACCGACCTCAGAATCATCAAGACCAGTCGGAGAAAGGCCACGGGCCGGAGCAAGGCTTATCTGGGCGGGGTCGAGGTGACCACCAACGTCATCGGCTTCAGAAAGAAACGGGTGTTCACCGAGGAGGTCATCGCTGAGGAGCCCTTGGACCTGCCCCCTCAGTCCTTTAACACCATATCGCTCTGGTTCGACATCCCGCCTCAGGTTCAGGAGCGGCTGGTGCGGGAGGGGCTGGACTTCGCCGGCGGGCTCCATGCCGCTGAGCATGCTGCCATCGCCATGCTCCCGCTATTCGCACTCTGCGACCGCAACGACATAGGTGGTGTCTCCACCCCGCTGCACCCCGACACCGGGAAAGCCCAGGTGTTCATCTACGACGCCTATCCCGGGGGCATCGGCATCGCCGAAAAGGGATTCGAGCTCATTTCAGAGCTTTGGCGGGAGACGCTGAGGTTGATCTCGGAGTGCCCCTGTGAGGAAGGCTGCCCCAGCTGCGTTCAATCGCCCAAGTGCGGCAACAACAACGAGCCCCTGGACAAAAAGGCGGCGCAACTGATACTCAGCGACTTGCTGGGTCGAATATCTAAACGGAGGGGAAGATGAAGGGAAAGCCCATTCTCTGGCTGGTATCTATGAACTTCAATGCCTCGGAGAGGGAAGAGGAGTTCAACAAGTGGTATAGCGAGACCCATGTGCCCCAGATGCTCGGGATCCCCGGCATCCTCAGCGGCACTCGCTATACGATAACAAGAGCCGGTCCGGGACAGCCGAAGTATCTCACCATCTATGAGCTTGAGAGCGAAGAGGTGATAGACTCAATTCAGGCCCATCCTGAGATGGGAGAGGCCAGGGAGGATTTCCGAGCCAGATGGGAATCTTGCGTAAGTGAGCGCAGGCACGCCTGGTATAAGCCCATCACTTCCTGATGGGACTTTCGGGCGATGGGCTATCGCAGGGGATCTTATGTGGTCTTTCCCAGCTTCTCTCTAAGCCAGGCTATCCTTTCTCGGATGTTTCCTGACGCCTGTGCAGCATCGCTGCCCTTGCTCAGGTCGCGAGCCAACTTCGTATCTCCGATCACGTCTCTGACCCAGTTGGCAAAATCGCTTTTCTCCTCATTGGAGTGATGCTGGAAGGTCTCCGTGGTGATATCGTTCAGTGCACTCTCGAGCTCTGTCAGGTTTTTCAACACTCTGCCATCGGCGCACCAGAAACGCTTGTCCTCAGGGACATCCGCCAATAATATCTCCGCTCTCTTCTTTGTCATCTTTACCATTTCTCCTCGTCCCTATGCATTAGCATTATTATTCTAAGCTCTATTTTATCATGGTGGACTGGGCCCAGCATGATAAACAGCCGCGCTCTGGGGAGTATGCTCCGAACCCATAAACCCATTGTACAATACGGGAACGGAGACCAAGCTCATGACAAAGCTGGGGCTGAGTGCATTCAACCTCAATTTGCCCCAGATAAGCTCTGCGGTGGTCATCTTGCGCACCCGCCGTACTTCATGGATGTGACGGAAGAAGGTCGTGGCCACCACCACCCGCAGCAGACCGGAAATCAGAAACAACGTGAGCAAGCTATACCCCAGGATCGGCGGCAGATGGGTGGCTAATAAGCCGCCCAATAATGCTCCCAGACAGATGGCGGTTCCACTCATGGCATTAAAGTAGGCAATGTAACCGGTCCTCTTATTGGCCGGAGAGGCATCATAAATGAAATTGGTGCTGCACAGGTTAAATCCAGCCCAGGCAAACCCGGAGATAAGCTGTATCAACACCAAGTAGAATACATTGTGGCTTGCCAGCCAGAGTATAGGGACCACAGGGATGAGACAGGAAGTAATAGCGATGACCTTGATATTTCCTGCTTTATCGGCTCGCTTGCCCCAAAAGGTCATAGCCATAGTAGTGGCCAGGATAACGCTGACGATAAGGAGGACATAGGTCAAATAGTCAAACCCCAGATCGCGCAGTATGTAGACGGCGAAAAAGGGAGCGGCCAGATATGTGGCGAAGTTCATTGCTGAGACATAGAGCGCAAATCTCCCCAGATTGGTGGACCTAGTCTCTCTGATGAAATCGAGCAGGCGGAATTGCTCTTGTTGCTCTATTGCAAGTGGTGGCTCATACATCTTGGCCAGGAAGTACCAGGAGATGAGCCTGAAGCAAAGCGCCAGGGCGAAGAGGATAGCGAAGCCGATGAATAGCCGGTGGGAGAAAAGCCATAATATGAGAGCAGCGATGAGGGCAAAGGCCAAATAGGTGAACCAGCAAACCCTGCTCCTGGCCCCGAAATAGCAGCCTCTCTTCTTCTCTGGTACCAGGTCAGCCATCATACTGCCCCAGGCCGGGTTTGCCAGGGTACTAAACGCCATGATCAGCGTGAAAATGGCAATCAGCCACCACACACCCGAGATGGGGAACAAAAAGGGAACTAAGGCAAGCGGTGCCCAGAGCAGAGCATGAATCAGCACAATGGGCAGGATCATGCGCTTGCGGCCTCCTGCTCTTTGCACCAGAGCGGGGGCCTTGAGCTGGAACAGCGCCGCAGCCAGGTTGGGAATGCTGGTGAGCAATCCAATTTGGGCACTGGTTGCTTTGAGGGCCAAGGCGAGGGGCGCAATATAATCCTGGGTCAGGCCCACCATGGCGTAGTAGGCCGAGCCATCGTATATCGCGTATTTCAGGCTTTTCTCGACTTTCGCTGCCGCTGTGGCAGAAGATTGATTCATTGGATTGGCCCTCAGGACAAATCTTGGTTCTGTTCATAGAGGGAGGGCCGCCTCAGGCGGCCCTCCCTCCCCTAAAATATGACCGTCCGCAAATTACCGGCTACTTCTTGGGGCCAGCAGGCGGTTTAGACGGCCCACCGGGCTTACCGGGTTGCTTCTTGAGCGTCATTTACTTTCACCCCCTCTCAATTCGGATGGACTAACCGAGGTCTTTTTACCGCGGTCTGGGTTTTTTCACCATTTCCTCCTTTCATAATGAGGGGCTGTCTTCGGTCTGCTACGTACACTTCGCCATTCTCAGCGATATGGCCTTCATATAGCATCATCTCGGGATGGTGCTTAAGGTCCGCATAATCATTGGGCTTGATACCTTTTTCCTTGACCAGCCATGGGCTGAAAATGTACAGGTATGTTACTGGCTTTTCCATGAGCATCCCCTGCTGCTCAAAATACCTTAACTCATCAAGATACTCTGGAAGAAGGTCGAACTTCCGCTCCATATATGCTTTTACCTGTGAGGGTAGCTTCTTTGCATTGCCGTGGTGCCAGATCTCAAAATGCATATTCCTCATTCTACCTCTTGCTGCCATTTCTCTGGCAAGCGTGTGAATAGAAGGCAACATCATCGTTGTACTCCCTGTATTTTGCCGCCATTTCTCTGGCAAGTGAGTGAATAGAAAGCAATATCACCTTTGTACTCTTTGCGGAGCAAGCCGGCTTGCTCAAGGGTGAGCAATGCCCTTCGGATCTCCTGTTTTCTCCGGTCCAGGCAGTAGACTATTGTGTCCAAGGTGAACTTGGCCTCTGGGTGTCGGTTCCAAAGGGCCAGGAGCTTTTCCTCCAATCTTTTCTTCTCAACCACTTGCATTTCTCATCCTTATGTGTTATATAGGTTAAGCAAGTAATGGTAACTCTTGCTATAATAGTCTTGAATCATTTATCCTGACATATTTGTCATGATTATGATAGCATAATTTTGGAGATTGTCAAGACCTTTTTGGGTGAATTTTTGATAGGATTTTAGCAAATGCCTGAGTGGACTTTTATCACCAACCATGGTGTGGTGCTTGGCTATATCGCTCGTCACCCCAAGATCACAGCGCGGGAACTCGCAACGTCAGTAGGGATCACAGAGCGGGCAGTACACAGGATCATCTCTGATCTTGTTGCCGCTGGATACATCACCCGGAGGCGAAAGGGAAGGCAAAATATATACCGGGTAAATCCGGACCTGAGCTTGCGCCATGAGAGTCACCAGGACATCCTTGTTGGGAGTTTGCTCGAGACCTTAGGTTGGAGGAGGAGAGCAAAACGGAGGGAAAAATGAAGGAAAAGCCCATTCTCTGGGTGGTATCGCTGAACTTCAATGCCCCGGAGAGGGAACAGGAGTTCAACAAGTGGTATAGCGAGACCCATGTTCCTGATGTAGTCGAAGCGCAAGGAGTTATCAGAGCCACCCGCTATGTGGCGTTGCGTGCCATCGAAGGACAGCCCAAATACCTGGCCATCTACGAGGTGGAAAGCGAACAGGCCATAAATTCGATCCTGGCCAGCCCGGAACTGAAAAAGGCAAGAGAGGACTTCCACGCCAACTGGGCGCAATACGTCAGCGACCGCTCAAGCTTCTGGTATAAGCCCATCACTCCCTGATGGGACTTTGGGGCGATTTGAGTTCCTCCACCAGTTGCCGGACCTTGACCTCGACTTCGTCCCGTATTCTCCTCTTCACCTCTATCGGCTTGCTATGAGGCTCTTCCAGGTCCCAGACCTCGGTGGGGACAAAGGTCATGGGGCAAAGCGCTTGCACCTCGCAGCCCATGGCGATCACCCTGTCGGCGTGCTCCAGCATCTCCGAGGTGAGGAGTTTTGGCTTCTTATGGCTGAGGTCGATGCCGACCTCAGCCATTATCTGGACAACATGGAGATTGACCCTGCGCGGAGGCCGGGTGCCCGCCGATTCTGCCCGTGCCCACCCCTCGGCGTACTTGTTAAAAAAGGCCTCAGCCATCTGGCTGCGGCCGGAGTTGGCCACGCACACGAACAGGACTTGTTTCATCTTAGCTCACCTTGGCCCTTGCTTGCCGATTTCCCTAAGCTTTAGTAGTAAGGTGGGTTTAAAAACCCACCCTACTCCGCTCACCCCCTGTCCATATAACAATATTGGCACCAGTGAGCTACTACACCGTCACCCTCATGCCCTCGTAGCCGAGGGTGATCTCGGCGGCCAGCTCCTGGGCCACCTGGGCTACCTCGGCCCTGATCTCGTCCTCAAGCTGGGGGTTGGTGTGGAGCAACACCACTGGCGGCAGATAGCCCTTGCTCTGGCGGAACTGCAATAGCTCCTCCTTGAGCAGCCCCGGAGTCAGGTGTCCTGACTCTATCGCCACATTCTCAAAGCTATCGGACAGGGTCACGTTTATGATCAGAAGCTGGGGTGATGAGATATGGTCCCAGCAGGCGGAGAGCCCACGGCTGGTGTCGCTGCTGTAGAACAGGCTCTGGCCCTGAGGAGACGTGATCTGGTAGCCCACGGTAGGGATGGAGTGGTACACAGGTAGGGTCAGCACTTTGTAGCCCTCTATGGTCTCCTCTTTGTACGGCTCCAGGGTGTGGAGTCTCAGCGCCGGGCTCTGCGGAGTTGGCTTTTCCGTGAGCTTGGGGTAGATAGCGCCGTCGATGAGGTACCTGGAGAGGATGTCGATGGTGGTTGCGGGGCCGTAGACGTTGGTGGTGCGAAGATAGTTGTTCAGGCCGAAGAAGGGGATGTCCCTGATATGGTCGTAGTGATGGTGTGTGAGCAAAATGGAGTTGACCTTCTCCTGCTCGGGCAGGGAAAGGCCCGAGGTCAGGCCTCCTGCGTCCACTGCCAGCACCTCATCCAGGACGAAGGAGACCAGCCTGGTGGTGGCCGATTCTTGGTGATGTGCTCCCAATATCCTCAGTTCCATCTCACTTGGTCACCAGCAAGGGGTTGAAGTCAGTATCATAGTCGTAGGTGTCGATGCCTTCCTGCTTCTTGAGATAGCCCACGATGGCGTAGGTGAACGGAGTGGCCAGCGCTTCATACGCCGTCTTCACGCCCCAATGGGTCAGAATAGTAGTGGCCAGCACGCCCCAGGTCTTGGTGCCGGCAAAGGCGATGAGGATGAATATCAGGCTGTCCAGTCCCTGTCCCACCACTGTCGAGCTGATGGTCCTGGCCCAGAGCCAGCGCCCGTTAGTGGCGACCTTCATCCTGGCCAGGACAAAGGAGTTGGCGAACTCGCCCACGAGGTAGGCAGCGAAGGAGGCGATGAGCAACCTTGGGGCATAGCCCAGGATGATCCCGTAAGCAGACTGGACATCAGACTCCAGCGCTGGCAACTGCCCGCCAATCCAGATGGCGATTACGGCGATAAGGTTGCAGGAGAAGCCGAGCCAGATGACCCGCCGCGCCCAGCGGTAGCCATAGACCTCGGTGAGAATGTCGCCGAAGATGTAGCTCAATGGGAATATGACTATGGCTGCGGGGAGTACCAGCCCGCCAATGCTTATCAGCTTGACTGCGATGATGTTGGCTGTGATCAGGCAAGTAACGAAAATTGCGGCGACGATGACGAATCGGTGTGAGATGCTTGTCATACTCTAAATCCAGCGCTTGCGGCGGAAGAAGAACAACATGAGGCCGGTGGCGAGAAGCATAAGGATGACCATGATTGGGAGCCCCCAGGAGCTGTCTCCCCAGGGCAGGGGGACATTCATGCCGTAGATCCCGGAGATTGCGGCGAAGGGGACGACACATGCTGCCAAGATGGCCAGAACACGCATCACCTCCTGAATGTGATGCGAGGTCAGCCAATTGCTGGCATCGCTGAGATTGTCCACCAGCTCTCGATAGTCCTCCAACATATCCCAAATCTTGTCCAGGTGGTCTCCAATATCACCGAAGTAGACTTCCATATCTTGTTGTATATTGTCCTTGAGGAAAGACCAATCTCGCTGCTCCAGGGAATCGAGGACTGTTATCTGAGGGCGCATAATGCGGCGGAAGGAAATGAGGTCCCGCTTAATCAGCAGAATCTCCCGCACCGTCCTGGGCTCAGGCTTGGTGAAAACATCGTCCTCAATTGCTTCGATATTAGCGCCGATCTTGTTGAGCATAGGAAAGCAATACTCAACCAGCCTGTCTAAAATGTAATAGAGGAGATGACTTGAGCTTTGGCTCATGTATTGTTCCCGGGCTCGCTCGTTTAACTGGCAGTCGCGGAACATCTTGACCAGGGGCTTGAGGTCGCCCTGGTGCAGGCTGATCAGATAGTCCGAGCCGAGGAAGATGGATACCTGGCTGGGCACAGTGATCCGGGCTCGTGGGTTGAACACGGGGAAGTGGAACACCATAAACAGGTAGCCCTCATCTTCATATTCATCGATCTTGGGCCGCTGAATCCGACTGAGGCAGTCATCCAGGTCCAGCTCATGGAAGGGATAGTTTTGCGCCAGATGCTCGGTCTCTTGCTTGGTGGGCTCTTGGATATCGAACCAAGCCAGTTTGTCCCACGTGACTGATTCTATATGCAGTTGGTCTTTGGCTGCATCAGGCAGAGTCATGAGCTTCACCCGCTAAGGAATCTCTCCGCAGAGATGGCAGCAATTGCCCCGTCGCCGACGGCCGCTGCCACCTGCCGTGGCGAATTCTGGCGGAGATCACCGGCGGCGAAGACGCCGGGGAGGCTGGTTCCCATTTTGGAGTCCACTGGGATGGAGCCATCATCAAGCAAGGTGAGAACTCCATCCAGATACTCGGTATTGGCTTGCCGACCCACGGCGACAAAGACCCCAGCAACGTTCAAGCTGGACCCGGCCCCGGTAGCGACATTTCGCAGATTCAATCCCTGCACCCTGTTGTCACCGGTGATGGAGTCCACAACAGTATTCCAGAGGAATTCGATCTTGGGATTGGCCAGTGCTCGCTCCTGAAGGAGCTTGGTGGCGCGAAGTTGGTCTCGGCGGTGAATGACGAACACCTTGGTGGCGAATTTGGTCAGGTACAAGGCTTCGCTGATGGCTGCGTTGCCGCCCCCAACGACGGCTATCTCCTGCTCTTGGAACAGCGGGCCATCACAGGTAGCGCAGTAGGACACGCCCTTCCCCACCAGCTCTTCGCCGGGGACTCCGAGCGTGCTGAAGCGGGTACCACTGGCAATGATCAGCGCACGGGCTGAGTATTCCCAGCTAGTGGTCCTCACCATCTTGTCCTGGCCCGAGATTTCAACTCCCAGGGCCTCATCGTCCAAGACCACAGGCTGATATTTCATTGCTTGATCCGCGATAAGCTGTCCCAGATCAAACCCAGATATGCCTTCGGGGAAACCAGGATAGTTCTCGATTAGGTCAGCGATTAATATCTGACCACCGAGGCATATCTTTTCTATGACCAAAGTCTTGAGCTTGCTCCGACAGGCATAGATCGCGGCGCTGAGCCCGGCGGGGCCTCCCCCGACGATGATTACCTCGTAGCTCTGTTCCACAGTCTAACCTCTGTTTGCATCTCTCTGATTCGTGAAATCACTCCAGTGCACTATCAAGGTTTTCTTTCAGCTCGTGCTTGGACATAAGCCCGACGATCTGGGTGAATGGCACACCGTTCTTGAACAGAATCAAGGTCGGTATACTATGGATACTATATCTCGATGCCGTCCTGGGGTTTTGATCGACGTTGACCTTAACGATACTGGCACGACCTTCGTAGTCCCCGGCCAGCTCCTCTGTGATCGGCGCGATCGCCAGACAAGGAGCACACCAAGGGGCCCAGAAATCGACCAGAACCGGTTTGTCGGCTTTGAGCACCACTTCTTCGAAGTCGTCGTCACTGATATCGAGCGGCTTGGCCATGAATGAACCCTCCTTGTCTTCAGGATCCCAAAGCTACCAGCGAGCCTTGCTTTATCACCTGCTTGGCCATGGAAATGGCCCGTTGTACCTCTGGGGCCTGGCTGCGGCCATGGCCCACGATGATGTTACCGTTGACCCCCAAGAGCAAGGCCACGCCATGGCCACTGTAATCCAGCAGCCTCTTCTCGGCTGCCTTTATCGCAGGCTTCAGCAGCAAGGAGATGCTCTTATGGTGTCCCCGACCGGTCTCGCTCACCTTGGACAGGCTAGCGAAAAGCTCTCCCAGACCCTCAGCGGTCTTGATCACCACGTTGCCGGTGAAGCCATCGGTGACCACTACATCGGCCACCCCCTTGGGAACGTCCCTGCTCTCAACGTTGCCGACGAAGTTCAAGTCGCTGTCCTTGAGCAACTGGTGTGCCTCCCGTACTAACTTGTTCCCCTTGCCTTCCTCCTCCCCAATGGAGAGCAGGCCGATCCTGGGCTCCTCCATGGCGAAGGCCCTTTTCATATAGTTGGCCCCCATTTGGGCAAACTGCAACAGCATGTTTGGACGGCAATCGGCGTTGGCGCCCACATCGAGAAATAGCACCAATCCTGATGGAGCGGGAAGAGCAATGCCCAAGGCTGGGCGGTCGATGCCCTCTTGGGTGCCTAACGTCAGGAGTGCTGCTGCCATTATGGCCCCGGTATTTCCGGCGGAGATGAACGCGGAAACATCACCGCTCTTCAACAGATCGACGCCGACGGCGAGGGATGAGTCCTTCTTCTGGCGAACCACTGAAGTCGGGGCATCTTCCATGGTTACCACATCATTGGCGGCACAGATGCTCATCCTCGAGTTGGCTATTTTACGCTTGCGCAAAGCCTGGGCCAAGACGCTGTCCTGGCCCACAAGCACTATTTTCAGGTCACGGTGGTCATGAAGCGCCTCTATGGCCCCCTTCACTATCTCTTGGGGGGCATGGTCCCCTCCCATGGCATCCACTGCAATTTTGATCATTGGCTTGCTCTTTCCCAGAGGTCACAACGCCCACCCCACCGGGCCAGGATGTGGCCATCCTGTGATATCTGAGCGATCTCACAGAGATTGGGACATGCCTTACATTCAAAGGAGGAGGTCCGATAGTCAACGGCGCAGACCTGGAACCCTTTGAACTTGGTGTTATTGCCGTTTAAGCTCATTTCTTCCTGAGCTAAGAAAGCGGCCCCGATAGCGCCCATGGCCTCATGATGCGGAGGAACGATGACCTCGGTGTTCAAGCTTTCCTCGAAAGCGCGGACGATGCCCCTGTTGAAGGCCACGCCTCCTTGAAACACCACTGGGGGCAAAACCTCCTTGCCCAGGCCCACGTTGTTCAAATAGTTGCGGACCAAAGCCTGGCACAGCCCGTAGAGGATATCCTCAAGGTGATGTCCCATCTGTTGCTTGTGAATCATATCGGACTCTGCGAACACAGTACAGCGCCCGGCGATGCGCACCGGTGATTTGCTGTGTAGCGCCCCTTCCCCGAATTGCTCAATCTGCATATCGAGCCTCAGCGCTTGCTGGTCTAAGAAACTCCCTGTGCCTGCGGCGCATACCGTGTTCATGGCAAAGTCGACGACCACACCATTGCGGAGGACGATAAGCTTGGAGTCTTGGCCGCCGATCTCAATGATAGTCTGGGCATCGGGGACATAGTGCAGGGCAGCGATTGCATGGCCCGTGATCTCGTTCTTGATGACGTCGGCGCCAACAATGATCCCACCCAGATATCTGGCGCTACCGGTGGTGCCCACACCTCGGACCTCACTACCTGGAGGTAGCTTCTGTGCCATGTCCTCAAGCGCACGCTGGACAGTGGCAATGGGCTTACCCTGAGTCCTGAGATAGTTTGTTGCAATGAGCTCCCCCCTCATATCCAGGGCCGCCACCTTGGTTGTCACTGAACCAATATCAATGCCGAGGTAGACTTCCATACGTTTCCCTCTTCAAACTTATGCCTTGAGCCGTTTCGCTGCCTCGCGGGAGCCACTGCTGAGAAGCCAGAGCATACTGGGGATACTAACCGCGGTCATAGGTCTTGCCTTGGGTTATTTTGTCGCCGGGTTGCTGACCTCTTCCTTCGCCCGACTCAAACAATACCCTGCCTTTCTGGCCTCGACCCGACCCTCCGGGTAATCCATGGCCGCAAACCATTTCTCGGCCCAATCGGCATATTCCCGATCCCAGATAGGGTCATAAAGCTCCTTAACCTTTTGGGCATAGCAATCAAGGCCCGTGGCGATCTCAGCGCTGAGGAGGCTCTCCGCTCCCTCATGTGTCGGGCGAGCGCCATATTTCTCGATTGCCGTCCGGATCAACCAGGGGTGATCGATTACGGGACAGGGCCGCAGTGTGTTGTAGCAAAAAGGCTCCATCTTCCTCAGCCCCTTGAAGAAAGGGGAATTGAGCGCCTGAGCTAGGGAGACCTCTTTGATATTGTCGGTGGCAAAGTGGACGAAGATGCAGGGCTCGACATCGCCCTTATGATTGATGTGGCAATAGGTGCGTCCGCCGCTGATGCAGCCACCGGTGAGCGGAGCATCGTTCCAGAAATCAGCGAGCAGGATCGGCTTGGTCTCCCGAAAGCGCTTGCCGGCGAGTCGGAGCTGATTTCTCTGCTCCGGGGTGGGCATGTTATTGAGGTCGGGATCCCGCCCTACGGGCATATAGAGGAAATACCAACCATAAAGACAGCCCTTCTCGATCATGAGGTCAATGAACTCTTCACTGGTGACAGCGTCCACGTTATCTTTGGTAACCACGCTGCTGAAGGCGAAGATACAGCCAGCCTCCCTGAGGTGGTCCATCGCCTTAAGCGCACGGTCAAAGGTGCCCCGACCCCGCCTAGCATCAGTCTCCTCTCTGAATCCATCAATGCTCACCTGAGGGGCCACGTTTCCCAGCTCGGCCAGCCTGCGGGCCATGGTCTCATCGATCAAAGACCCGTTGGTATAAACCTGGAATGGTGCATCTCGATGTTTCTCAAAGATATCGAGTAGTGGCCTGTAGACAAGCGGCTCGCCGCCCAAGATGATAAAGAACTTGGTGGTCAACTCCTTGGCTTCACAGAGCACACGATCAAATAGCGCTGGCGGCATGTCATCTTCGCTTCCATAATTCCCGGCATAACATCCCGCGCAGCGATAATTGCAACGCATGGTTGGGGAGATCAACATTATCGGAGGTGGCCTGAATCCGTGCTCAGCCTTATATTGGGCGAAAGACTCTGGATTCCGGAAGAAGATATCCACTATGGTCCTGGCGATGTAGTTCCTGCGTACGTTAGGATGAAGCTGGCGCAGGACTCGAGAAAACCAAGGGGCTCCGGGGTTGCCCGGGGCAACCCAATTGCAGAGCCAGGATGCGATCATCTTTTGCTGTTCAGTGATGGCGATGCGGTCAAAGCCTTTGGCCAAGAGTCGATAGCTTCCTTCTGGAGAGTGGCTGAGAACCATCATCGCATGGCTCAGCAGATTCTCCGCAACAATTTGTTTAACCTTCCCGGTGAAAGCCATTCATGCCCTCCACGAAGCTACCTGATGCTTTGCTTAGTATAAAACGAAAAGTGACATCGGTCAACCCTGTAGATAGTGCGGCCGGTGATAGGGCTCTCTCCATATGCCTTGCCACTCACTTCCATCATCAATATAATGGTAGTTACCCCTGGCGGGTCTCCGGGAAAATGAGCTAAGCGAATTTTGCTAGGTAAACTAATGTGGCAGAAATGGAGTACAGGGTATGGTTTGCGTTATCCGGCCCATGAGGCTCGCTGATGTGCCTCAGGTGGCTCAAATTGAGCGAGAATCCTTTCCCTCTCCCTGGTCTGCGACCAATTTCAGAAACGAGCTCTTGTTCAATAGGTCGGCCCAGTACATCGTGGCTTGTGTCGCGTTGCACCGAAGCTCAGAGGCCGAGGTGACAAGAGGATCCTGGCTCGATGAGCTGGTAGGCTTGGCCGGGCGCCTGTTGCGAAGGGGGAAAACATCCGATAATATGCTGATTTTGGGCTACGCTGGGCTTTGGGTCATGGCTGATGAAGCCCATCTGACCAACATCGCTGTGCGGGCGAGCCATCGGGGACAGGGAATTGGGGAGCTATTGCTGCTCTCCACTATTGAGCTCTCCGTGGAGAAGAATGCCCAGGTTATCACTCTGGAGGTTCGTCCCTCCAGCACGGCAGCCCGGGCACTATATAGCAAATACGGCTTCACCGAGGTCGGAGTCCGCCACGGTTACTACTACGATACCAAAGAGGATGCCTTGCTCATGACCACTGACCAGATAACCTCGGCTTCCTTTCAGTCTCGATTTCAGAACCTAAAGCAAGCACATGCCCTGAGATGGTCTCAGGAAGAACCCTGAGACCTTGTGTCATGAGCCAGAATATGCTATTCTATTAGGTCGCATTGTTGCGGTTTCGGGGAGGAATATTGACTGCAGAGCGGGAGAAGGCACTGGATTTGGCTATCGGCCAGATCGAAAAGCAATTCGGCCGGGGCGCGATAATGAGATTGGGAGAGGCGCAAACTAGGCTGACGGTGGAGTCTATCCCTACTGGCGCTGTCTCCCTGGATCTAGCCCTTGGCGTTGGCGGCATCCCCAGAGGCCGGGTCACCGAGGTCTTCGGTGCCGAAGGTACTGGGAAATCGACTTTGGCCCAGCATGTTATTGCTGAATGCCAAAGGGGTGGTGGCGTGGCGGCTTATATCGATGTGGAGCATGCTTTGGATGTCGCTTATGCTACCGCCTGTGGAGTTGCTGTCGACGACCTTCTCATCTCCCAGCCCGATACTGGGGAACAGGCACTGGAGATCGCGGAGACCCTGGTTAGGAGTGGGGCTGTGGATATAGTCGTCATCGATAGCGTAGCTGCTCTGGTGCCCAGGGTCGAGCTTGAGGGGGAGATGGGCGAGTCTCATGTTGGGCTTCAAGCACGGCTGATGTCACAAGCGCTGAGGAAGCTGGCAGCAGCGATAAGCAAGTCGCGAACGGCAGTGGTGTTCATCAACCAGCTTAGGGAGAAGATTGGCATCGTCTTTGGTAATCCTGAGGTCACACCGGGAGGGAGAGCCCTTAAATTCTATAGCTCGGTGAGGATTGACTTGAGAAGGGTGGAGAACATCAAACGAGGTTCTGAGGTGGTGGGGGTTCGGATCAGAGCCAAGGTGGTCAAGAACAAGTTGGCTCCACCGTTTCACTCAGCCGAGTTCGACATCATGTTCGACAGAGGCATCAGCAAGGAAGGCTGCCTCCTTGACCTCGGAGTGACTACGGGGCTGATTAAAAAGAGCGGCGCTTTCTTCTCTTTCGGCGAGACTCGTCTGGGCCAGGGCCGAGAGGTCGCTAAGGAGTTCCTGTGCCAGCACCGAGAGTTAGCTCAAGAGATAGAACGCCAGCTTAGAGACAGTGTCCCGGCTACATCAGCTCTTTATCCCCTCGATGCTGAGACCCAGCCGCTATAGTTGACCCCCTCGAACCACACCTGCGACGACAAGTTTGCCTTGTCTGGCTTGGTGTGCTATGAAGACTGCCATCACCACAAGGGAGCAGTTTCAGCGCTGCTGGGACACCGCCCTTCGCTATCTGAGCTCACGCCCAAGAAGCGAGGCGGAATTGAGGCTCAAGCTCCATCGTCGCAGCTTCGCTGACTCAACCATCGCTCAAGTGGTGGCCGAACTCAGGGAGAAGCACTTGGTTGATGACCTCGCTTTTGCCCGATTTTGGCGGGAGAACCGAGAGGCATTCAGCCCCCGTAGCCGGCGACTGGTGGCACGTGAGCTGAGGGAGAAGGGGATTGCTGCTGAGATTATCATCCAAGCCATGGTGGGGCTTGACGACGAAGTTGAAGCTCGACAGGCGGCGCAGAGAAAGCTCCGCTCTTTGAGCGGACTACCCGGACCCAAATTTCGTCAGAGGTTGGGTTCCTTTCTTCGCTACCGTGGCTTCGACTATGAGGTGATAAGGGACACTATCGATCGAGTGTGCAGAGAGGTGGGAAGATGATCGCCCTATACATCGTAATTGCTGCCGTTGTTAGCGGAGTCGCTGGTTTCTTTCTACAGCGAGTGCTCAGGGCTAGGAAAGCTCGCCTGGCAGAGGAGAATGCTGCCAAGATCATCGAGCAGGCTAACGCTCAGGTGAAGGAAACTCTACTCGAAGCTAAAGAAGAGGCGGTGAAGTTCAAGTCCGAAGCCGAGGCTGAAGCCAGACAGCGCCGCACCGAGCTTCAGCGCCAGGAGAGACGCCTGACCCAGAAGGAAGAGAACTTAGAACGTAAGCTTGAAACCGTGGAACGCCGGGAGCGCGGGCTAACCGCTAAGGAGAAGGAGATAGGGGAAGCTCGCGCTAATGCCGAGGAACTAAAGAAGAAGCAACTCCAACAGCTTGAGTTCATCTCCGGTATGTCCCGTGTCGAAGCCAAGGAATTTCTGCTCCAGGCGGTGGACAACGAAGTACGTGAGGATTTAAGCCGGCGCATGCGCCAGGTTGAGGCCCAGGTGAGAGAGGATGGGGAGCGCAGGATCCGGGAGATACTGGCTGCGGTCATGCAGCGCTGTGCCAGTGAGGTGGCCTCCGAGGCCACGGTAACCGTGCTTCCCCTGCCCAGCGATGAGATGAAAGGCAGGCTCATCGGACGTGAGGGTCGCAACATCAGAGCCTTGGAGAATGCTACTGGTGTGGATCTCATCGTGGATGATACCCCAGAGGCAGTGAGCCTCTCCAGCTTCGATCCCCTGCGCCGTGAGGTCGCCAGGCTGGCTCTGGAAAAGCTGATCTTGGATGGCCGAATTCATCCGGCTCGCATCGAGGAGATGGTTAACAAAGCCAGGGCTGAAGTTGAAGCTAAAATTCAGACAGAGGGAGAGCAAGCGGCCTATCAGGCAGGCGTCACCGGGCTCCATCCCGAGCTGATCAAGCTTCTGGGGCGTCTCAAATATCGTTACAGCTACGGACAGAACGTGCTTCAGCACAGCCTGGAAGTCTCAGCCTTGGCGGCCATGTTGGCTTCGGAGATCGGTGCCGATGTCGTGGTGGCTAAGACAGCGGGGCTGTTGCATGATATCGGCAAGGCGGTGGACCAAGAGATTGAAGGCCCTCACGCCCTCATTGGCGCCGACATGGCCAAGAGACTGGGCAAATCAGGGGAGGTGTCTCGTGCCATTGCCGAGCATCATGGTGAGGCGGAGTCGATGGGTGTTGAGGGATTTGTCGTCTCCGCTGCCGATGCCATTTCCAGCTCAAGGCCAGGGGCTAGAAGAGAGTCTCTGGACCAATATCTGAAGCGGGTCGAGTCTCTGGAGAGCATTGCCAACAGCTTCCCTGGGGTGGAGAAATCGTTTGCCATTCAGGCTGGCCGTGAGATTCGCGTCTTGGTCAAGCCCCATGAGATCGATGACCTGGGGGCATTAAGGTTGGCTCGGGACATTGGAAAAAGAATCGAGGAAACCCTGGAATATCCGGGGCAGATAAAGGTCACCGTGATCAGGGAGACCCGCGCGGTAGACTATGCTAAGTGAAGCGGCGATAAAATGCGAATACTGATGATCGGCGATGTCATCGGGAGGCCGGGGCGAAGGGCAGTGCGGGCTTTTGTTCCTAAGCTGCGCCAGCAGAATGGCATCGATCTGGTCGTTGCGAATGGTGAGAACGCTGCCGGCGGGATTGGTTTGACTCCAGAAACGGCCCGGGAACTCCTTGAATCCGGAGTAGATGTGATCACCTCCGGGAATCACATCTGGCATCATAAGGAGATCATCCCCTGCCTTGATGGTGCCCTTCCTATCCTGAGGCCCATGAACTACCCCGCCGAAGCCCCGGGACGGGGATACCTATATAGGGATCAAGTGCTGGTGGTCAATCTTCAGGGGCGTGTATTTATGGAGGCCATCGATTGCCCGTTTCGTGCGATCGACGGCCTCCTCGGCCAGTTGCTCAACAGGCCACCGATTATTATCATCGACTTCCATGGCGAGGCCACTTCAGAGAAGAATGCCCTCGGCTGGTATCTTGATGGTCGGGTCAGCGCGGTCTCGGGCACTCATACGCATATCGGCACCATCGACGCTCGCATCTTACCCAAGGGCACTGCCTTTGTTACCGATGTCGGCATGGTCGGGCCCAAGCACTCAGTCATCGGAGACGATGCAGATGCTGTTGTAAGTAGATTCCTGACTCATATGCCATACCGTCTATCTGTGGGCAGGGGCCCGGTTCTGTTCCAATCAGTCCTGATCGAGGTGGAGGAAAGTGGCGTCGCCACTGATATCAGCCGCATCGACCTGGAACTGGCAAATAGATGAGAGCTGACCTTCATATTCATACTACAGCTTCTGATGGGCAGTTGAGCCCGGCTCAGGTAGTGCACAAAGCGGTGGAACTGGGGCTCAACGTCATCGCCATCACTGATCACGATTCAGTGGAAGGCATTGAGCCTGCTTTAGCCGCAGCCGGGCATTTCCCCAGCCTCTCGGTGATCCCAGGGGTTGAGCTCAGTGCCGATGTCCCCCAGGGCGAGGTCCATATCTTAGGCTACTTCTTAGATTATCAAGACCTGGAATTGAAACGCACCCTGGAGTGGCTGCGCCACTCCAGGCGGGAACGTGGACGAAGGATCGTGGCCGAGTTAGCTGGGCTCGGTATAGATATCGATTGGAGCCGCGTCTTGGAGCTGGCAGACGGTGCCTCGATAGGCCGACCGCACATTGCCCAGGCAATAGTGGAACGAGGCTATATCTCATCGCCAGGCGAGGCCTTTACCAAATACATCGGGCGCAACGGACCTGCCTATGTGGAACGGGAGAAGTTAACCCCAGTGGCAGCAGTGGAACTGGTAGTCCGGAGTAAGGGCCTGCCGGTATTGGCCCATCCCGCCGATATCGAGGGCATCACGTCCCTGATCCCACAACTGAAGCAAGCAGGGCTTGTTGGACTCGAGTCTTATTACAACGGCTACTCTAAGGATGTGATCGCCCGTATGAACGACTTGGCTGGAGAATATGACCTAATCGCCTGCGGTGGCAGTGACTATCATGGAGTGGCAGCGAGCACAGGGAATGAACTCGGCAGCGTAGACGTGCCTGCGGAGTCAGTAGCCCGGCTCGTGGCACTTGCCGAGCATCATCGATCAGCATCTCAGTAATTGCTATCTCCTCGTTTTTATGCTATAGTTATTATTTGGGGAGGCGCGAGTGCATCTTATTCCCTTATTATTGTCAGAGTTTTGGGGGAAGTGGAATTCATGTCTCATCATATTCTGCTTCGGCTTGTCAGCGCAGTTGTCTTGGGTGTTATTGGATGGAGGCTGGGCTTATTCATCGGGGGCTGGACTCCGGGATGGGAAATTGCTTGGATCGCGGCTCTGGCGTTCAGTGGTGCCGCCATTGGGTTTATCTTTGTCCCGGTTGTCATTACCCGTTTCTGGCGCTGGACTGAGAAAACGGTCAGGCAAATTCCGGCTAATACCTTCCTTGCTGCCGTCATTGGCCTAATACTGGCCCTATTGGTCTCAGCGCTTTTAGCTCTCCCTCTATCGTTGCTCCCCGGCTACTGGGGCAAAGTGCTACCCATTGTTCTGGGTCTGCTGCTTTGTTATCTGGGCGTCTCCATTATGGTACACCGTGGCCGCGACTTATTTCAGCAGCTGGCCTCGTTGACGGTGGCAGCTCCGGGGCGGGAGCGGGGAGACGGCCGCATTATCTTGGACACCAACGCCATTATCGATGGCCGCATTGCAGATATCAGTAACACAGGTTTCATTCGGGAGACTTTGCTCATCCCCAAGTTTGTCCTCGAAGAGCTGCAACATATTGCTGATTCCGCAGACCCGACACGGCGCAGTCGAGGGCGGCGAGGTCTGAACATCTTGACCAGAATACAAAAGGAATCTGATGTCCCGATTCAAGTGCTGGACACCGATTTCGAGGAAATCCCGGAGGTCGATGCCAAGCTGGTAAAATTGGCCAAGACACTACGATGTCCTATCATCACCAATGACATCAACTTGAGCCAGGTAGCTGGGCTCCAGGGGATCAGGGTGCTTAACATCAATGAGCTGGCCAACGCGGTAAAGCCCGTAGTTGTTCCTGGTGAGGAGATGAGTCTTCGCATTTTGCAGGAGGGCAAGGAGCTGGGACAGGGAGTTGGTTTCCTTGATGATGGCACTATGGTGGTGGTCGAAGGTGGGCGCCGGCACCTCAATTCTGTGATAGATATCGTGGTCACCAGGGTACTACAAACAGCAGCCGGCCGCATGATCTTTGCTCACCCTAAAAATGGGAATGAGAGGAAAAGATAGAGTCGGGGCAATCATCGTCGCCGCAGGGCAGAGCAGCAGAATGGAAGGGGTGAACAAAGTCTTCGCCCCTTTATACCATAAGCCCTTGTTAGCCTGGGCTGTGGAAGCCTTTCAGGCTTGCCCTTCAGTTGACGAGGCAGTTCTGGTGCTGGCAGAGGAGAACCTGGAGCAGGGGCGAAGGCTGACCCGAGAGTATGGCTGGTCTAAAGTGGCTGCGCTTTGCCGAGGGGGCAACAGGCGCCAGGATTCGGTCCTGGAGGGAATGAAGCAGCTTCCCGACTGTCACTGGGTCGTGATTCACGACGGGGCGCGTCCTCTGGTTTGTGTTGACTTGGTGGAAAAGGGACTGGATGAGGCCCAGGAAAGTGGTGCTGCTGTCGCTGCGGTGCCGGTGAAGGATACCATCAAGCTCGTGTCCCAGGATAGCTTTGTTCAGGAAACACCAGACCGTCAAGCCCTGTGGTCAGTGCAGACACCACAGGTCTTTCGCTTTGACCTCCTGGTTCAAGCTCACCAGCAGGCTCAAGGTGAGGTCAGTGACGATGCCACGCTGGTGGAGCAGCTGGGACAGAGGGTCAGGGTCTATATGGGCTCATATGACAACATTAAGGTGACCACGCCAGAGGATTTGGCCTTGGCCGAAATCTTGTTGAGAAACAGGAAAGCCAGCCCTTGATTCGAGTCGGAATCGGATATGACGTACATCGCTTGGCCCCTGAGCGCGCCCTCGTCCTTGGGGGGGCGGAAATCCCGTTCCCCAAAGGACTCCTCGGCTGGAGCGATGGTGATGCTTTGGTTCATGCCATCATAGACGCTCTGCTCGGCGCCTCGGCCTCGGGTGACATCGGTACCTATTTCCCGCCCGGCGACCCGGCATATCAAGGCATCTCCAGCCTCAAGCTGCTGAACCAAGTAGGTGATATGCTCAGGTCCAATGGTTGGAGCATCGGCAACATTGATGCTACTATAATCGCTGAGGAGCCCCGATTGTCGCCTTTTATTGGGAGGATGGCCGGGAACATCACTGAGGCCCTGAGGATAGATAAAGCAGCAGTGGGCATAAAGGCCAAGACAAACGAAGGCTTGGGATTTCTGGGCCAGGGTGAGGCCATCGCTGTCTACGCCGTAGCGCTGGTGGAGAGAGAAGATGAAAGTTCATAATACGCTTTCTGGCCAAAAAGAAGAGTTCTCTCCCTTGGGAGATGAGGTGCGGATGTATGTCTGTGGCGTGACTCCTTATGACGCTTGTCATATCGGCCACGCCATGAGCTATATCACCTTCGATGTCATCAGGCGCTACTTGGAGTTCAGAGGATACGAAGTAAAGCATGTTCAGAACTTCACCGATATCGATGACAAGATCATCGCCCGGGCCAACAAACTTGGCATTCCACCTCAGGATCTAGCGGGGCGGTTCATCGCTGATTATTTTGAAGAAATGGATGCCCTGAATATCACTAGGGCTCACGTTTATCCCAGAGCCACGGAGGAAATCCCGGCCATCATTGAGGCCGTCGATGGATTGGTGCAGAAAGGCTATGCCTATGAGGCGAAGGGAGACGTTTACTTTCGGGTGAGGAGCGACCCGGACTACGGCAAGCTCAGCCATCGCAGCCTGGAAGGCATGATGGCTGGGGCACGCATTGAGGTGGAAGAGGCCAAGGAACATCCTCTCGACTTCGCCTTGTGGAAGGCGGCGAAGCAGGGTGAACCTTCCTGGCCCAGCCCCTGGGGTCCGGGGCGGCCGGGGTGGCACATCGAGTGCAGTGTCATGTCCTTGAAATATCTGGGCCAGACCCTCGATATTCACGGCGGAGGCCAGGACCTGATCTTTCCCCACCATGAGAACGAGATTGCCCAATCTGAGTGCCTCACCGGCGCTCCCTTTGTCCGCTACTGGCTGCATAATGCGTTGTTGCAACTCGGGGCCGATAAGATGAGCAAGTCCGCAGGAAACCTGATCACGGTCAAGGAGGCCCTCTCTCGGTACAGCAGCGACGCAATAAGGCTCTTCGTCCTCAACTCCCACTACCGCAGCCCCATAGCCTATTCCGAAGAGAGACTCGAGGCCATGGAGCGGGCTGCGGACAGATTGCGGCGCGCTGTTCAGGGAGACAAGGGAGCTTCAGCAATCCCTATTGACCTCGGCCCTTTCCAGGACAGGTTCATCGAGGCTATGGATGACGATTTCAACACCCCGAGGGCCATTGCTGTCCTCTTTGACTTGGTTGCCGAGATAAATATAGCGCGGGAACAGGGTCTTGATATCAGCCAAGCACAACAGGGCCTTCTGGATCTAGCCGGGGTTCTGGGCCTTACGCTAAAGGAGCCAGAACAGCATCTGGAGCCCATGCCCTTTACACAGTTGCTGACTGAAGTGCATGCTGAGTTAGATCGTGTGGACCCATCGTTGGCAGTCGCGGCTGGTGGGTTTGAAATCGAGCCTTCGCCTGAGACAGGTGCCGAATTCATCATTGCATCACTGTTGCGGGTGAGGGAAGAACTGAGAGCCCGCAAGCGGTGGGACTTGGCAGATTGGCTGCGCAGCCGGCTCGGTGAGCTGGGCATCAGCCTCGAGGATACGCCAGAGGGGACAGTATGGCGCTATGGTAGACATTGACTTTTGCATTGCTCACCTTTATACTAACTTATCGAATGCTGTAAAAAGGCCCGAGTGGCGCAATGGGAGCGCAGCCGACTTGTAATCGGCAGGTTGGAGGGTTCGAGTCCCCTCTCGGGCTGAGGCGGGGTGGGTGAGAGGTTAATACCAGCAGACTGTAAATCTGCCGCCGCGAGGCTTCGTAGGTTCGAATCCTACCCCCGCCATAAATGAAATTGAAAGGGCCTCCAAAAGGCACAGCCCTTTTGGAGTTGAGGCCCACATAGCTCAGTGGTAGAGCACGTTCTTGGTAAGAACGGGGTCGCCAGTTCAAGTCTGGCTGTGGGCTTAACTTGACAAGGGAGGGATACCATGGCAAAGAAAGTGTTCGAGCGGGTCAAGCCCCACATCAACGTGGGCACTATCGGACATGTCGACCACGGCAAGACCACGCTGACCTCGGCGATGACTATGGTGCTGTCCAAGGTGAGTTCAACTCAGTATCGCGCTTTTGAGAGCATAGATAATGCGCCCGAGGAGAAGGCTAGGGGATTGACCATCGCCATTGCCCATATTGAATATGAGACCGAGAAGCGTCACTATGCCCATGTTGACTGCCCAGGTCATGCCGACTACATCAAGAACATGATCACCGGGGCAGCCCAGATGGACGGGGCTATATTGGTCGTCAGTGCTCCCGATGGCCCCATGCCTCAGACCAGGGAGCATGTGCTTCTGGCTCGCCAGGTGGAGGTGCCATGTATCATAGTAGCCCTGAATAAGGTTGACCTGATGGATGATGAGGAGCTGCTGGAGCTGGTTGAGCTCGAGCTCAGAGACCTGTTGAAGAGTTATAACTTTCCCGGCGATGAAACCCCGATAATTCGGGTCAGCGCCACCAAGGCCTTGGAATGTGGCTGTGGCCAGCGAGACTGCCAATGGTGCGGCATGATATGGAAGTTGATTGATACCATTGATGAGTACATCCCACTGCCACAGCGCGACCGTGAGAAGCCGTTCCTGATGCCGGTGGAGGATGTCTTCGGCATCAAAGGGAGAGGCACAGTGGCCACCGGGCGGGTGGAACGTGGGTTGATTAAGGCTGGTGAGGAGGTGGAGATCGTAGGTATCGAGGACACCAGAAAGACGGTGTGCACCAGCCTGGAGATGTTCCATAAGACACTGGCCGATGCTGAGCCCGGGGATGCCATTGGCTGTTTGCTCCGCGGCGTAGAGCGCGATGACATCCTGCGAGGCCAGGTTCTGGCCAAACCAGGCTCGATCAAGCCTCATACCGAGTTTGAGGCCCAGGTCTACATCTTGGGTAAGGATGAAGGAGGCCGGCACACTCCGTTCTTCACCGGCTATAAGCCCCAGTTCTACATCAGGACTCTGGATGTCACCGGGTCCATCGAGCTCCCCGGTGGTATGGAGATGGCCATGCCCGGCGACGACGTGCGAATTAAGGTAAAGTTGATTTATCCGGTGGCTGTGGAAGAGGGATTACGCTTTGCCATCAGAGAAGGTGGTAAGACTGTGGGGGCCGGGGTCGTAACCAAGGTTGCAGAGTAATGGCCAAGAAGGGAGAGGCTCGGGTTGTCATTCATGTAGCCTGCACTGAGTGTAAGGAAATGAATTACACCACAACCAAGAATAAGAAGAACGATCCCGAGAGATTAGAGCTCAGGAAATTCTGTCCCCGTTGTCGCGCTCACACTCTACACCGCGAGACGAAGTGATTGAAGCAAAAGGCGAAAAAGCAAAAACGTCCTGGGTTTTGGAGGCGGCTGGGAGGGCGGTTCGCTTTTGTTGGCAACATCATATCTGAGCTGAAGAAAGTAACCTGGCCACCGAGGCGAGAGACCGCTTACTTGACCGCCATTGTAGTCGTTGTCTCAGTAGTGTTGGGGATGGTCCTCTGGGGCTTTGATTACGGGTTCTCCAAGCTGGTAGAGGTGCTCCTGCTAAGGTGAGGCGATGAGGCTATGAAGGACAACGACAAGAGATGGTACGTGATCCATACCTACTCTGGATATGAGGAACGGGTTAAGGCCAACCTGGAGCAGCGCATCGAGTCCATGGATGTCGCTGATAAAATCTTTCGGGTGAGAGTACCCAAGGAGAAGGAGATCGAGATCAGGGAGGGACAGCGGCGTAGCGTTGAGCGAAGGATGTTCCCAGGATATCTCTTAGTCCAGATGAAGCTCGATGACCAGAGTTGGTATGTGGTTCGCAATACCCCTGGCGTCACCGGTTTCGTGGGCTCGGGTACTAAACCCATCCCCCTGACTGAGGAAGAAGTGGACAACATCGTGAAGCAGATGGAGTCCGAGACACCACGAGTCAAGGTTGGCTTTAGCAAGGGAGAGAACGTTCGCATAGTTGATGGACCTTTCGCCGATTTCATCGGCACCGTGGATGCAATCAATCTTGAGAAGGGCAAGATTAGGGTTTTAGTCTCCTTCTTCGGCAGGGAGACGCCAGTGGAACTGGACTTCGCCCAGGTGCAGAGGCTTTAGCTATGGCCAAGAAGATAAAAGCAATCCTCAAGCTTCAACTCTCCGCCGGGAATGCTACCCCGGCACCACCCGTGGGCCCTGCCTTGGGTCAGCATGGCGTCAATATCATGGCATTCTGCAAGGACTATAACGAGCGTACTTCCGCTCAGGCCGGCTCCATAATCCCGGTGGAGATCACTATCTATGAGGATCGCTCCTTCACATTTGTCACCAAGACACCACCGGTCTCCGATCTGCTGAAGAAGGCGCTTGATGTCGAGAAAGGCAGTGCTTCACCCAAAATGCAGAAGGTAGGAAAGTTATCTCGAGAAGAGGTTCGCCGAATTGCCGAACTCAAGATGAAAGATCTCAATGCTGTGGACATCGAGGCGGCCATGCGGATGGTAAAGGGCACTGCGCGGAGCATGGGGATCGAGATTGGAGATTGAACATGGCGCAGCGGGGCAAGAAGTATCAGGAAGCTGCCAGTCTGGTTGATAGTACCAGCGCTTATGAACCCAAGGAAGCTATCGAGCTGGCACGAAAGGCATCCTATGCCAAGTTCGATGAAACGGTAGAGCTTCACTTCCGCCTGACGCTGGATCCCCGCCGTGCCGATCAACAGGTTCGTGGGGTGACTCTCTTGCCTCATGGCCTGGGTAAGAAGATGCGCATCCTGGCGCTGACCCAGAGTCAGGGGCTCAAAGCAGCCGAGGAAGCCGGTGCTGATTACGTCGGCGGCGATGAGCTGGTGAAGAAGATCGAGGATGGCTGGCTCGATTTCGATGTCGCCATCGCCACACCGGAGATGATGCCTAAGATCGGAAAGCTGGGTCGAATCTTGGGACCACGGGGCTTGATGCCAAACCCCAAGTCCGGCACTGTCGTTCCCCCTGAAGATCTGCCCCGGGTTATCACCGAGACGCGCAAAGGGCGGGTGGAATACAAACTGGATCGAACAGCCCTGATCCATGTCCCCATTGGCAAGCTCAGCTTCGATGACGATAAATTGTTGGAAAATCTGGCCGCTGTGGTGGAGGCTGTAGTCAAAGCCAGACCCAGCGGTGCCAAGGGTCAATATATTAAAAGCATCTCGCTAACAACAACCATGGGTCCCGGAATCACGCTGGACCTCAAGCCAACCTTTGCCATGGCTGCGGCCTAATGCCTGTAGTTTATAAATACTTGGAGGTATCATGAGTGACGTAGCCATTATCGGAGTGGGGCAGAGTGCCTTTACCCGCAAGTGTGGTGTTTCCATTCAGGAGTTATGTTTTGAGGCCTTCAGGGAAGCAATAGCAGATGCCAACATATCTCCTAAGGAAATAGATGCTTCCATTGTCTGCTCAGCACCGGAATATGACAAACAGCGCAGCCCTGCTGGCGTGATAGCCGAGTACCTGGAGCTCAATCCCAAGCCTACGTTCTATTGTGAGAGCATATGCTCCTCGAGTAGCACCGGGCTCAAGGTAGCTTGGTCCTTTATCCAGTCTGGACTTCATGATATGGTCGCGGTGATAGGGTTTCAGAAGATGTCTGAGATAGCCTCAGCGGATGTTCAGGAAAGGATGGGGCGTGGTGCTGATGTAATGTGGGAAGCACCCTTTGGCACTATGATGCCCGCTTATTATGCTATGTATGCCCGAGCCCATATGCATGAATACGGAACCACTGGCGATCAGCTGGCTATGGTCCGGGTGAAGAACTCCAAGTATGGCGCATTAAATCCCAAAGCTGCCTTTCGCAAGGAGTTGAGCTTTGAGGAAGTCTCAGGCTCCAGGGTCATAGCTTCACCGCTGAGGGTGTTTGACTGCTGCGCTAACGCCGATGGTGCCTCCTGCCTCATCCTGGCTTCACGGGATAGAGCTGGGCGGGGGGGCAGCATCCCGGTATGGGTCGCTGGTATCGGGGCGGCATCCAGTCCGGTCAACATGGCGCGCCGTGAGTCTCTAATCGGTCTCAGCTGCACTGTGGAGGCGGCCAGGCAGGCCTATGAGATGGCTGGAGTTGGCCCCGAGGATATTGACGTGGCTGAGGTCCACGACTGCTTCACCATAGCTGAGATCATGGCCTACGAGAACCTGGGATTCTGCCCGCCTGGGGAGGGACCGCGGCTGATACAGGAAAAGGGGACCTATCTCGAGGGCCGGATACCGGTAAATGTCGATGGTGGTCTGCTTTCCAAGGGTCATCCTGTCGGCGCCACCGGAGGATCTCAATTGAGGTCTATTGTGATGCAGCTAAGAGGGCAAGCCGGTGAGATCCAGGTAAAGGATGCCAAGGTGGGACTGGTCCATAACATCGGCGGGGTCGGTCTCTACGGCAACGTCACCATACTCAGGAGGTAGCCAATGGGCTTTGATAAATTCGGCAAGGTGGCCTTTGTCTCCGAAACCAAAGCGGCCGATTTCGTAACCCACCTGGAGGAAGGGAAGGTGATGGTGACCAAGTGCAAGGCGTGTGGCACCATCTATTCCCCGCCCAAAATGGATTGTCCCATGTGCAAATCCAGTGATGTGGACTGGCTTGAAGTAAAGGGCAAAGGCAAGCTCATTACTTTCACCACTGTGCAGTTTGCCCCCACCGGCTTCGAGGAGGACCTCCCGTACACCTTAGCCCTGGCTGAGTTCGAGGGAGGCATCAGGATATTTGGGCGCTTGAGCAAAGAGATTCCGCCAGATGATATTCAGATCGGCCTGGAGTTAAAGGTCAGGCCGGTGAAGCTGGCTGACGACAAAGTTACCTACGAGTTCGATAGGGCTTAAGCCTGGCCTGACAGCGTGGCTTTTTCTTCCCCAATGGCGGGAATTTGTGCTGTGACCGCCAAGAAGTCCAAAGGAGCATCGTGATGACAGGGATTGTCTCGTGTGGTGCTTACATACCGATCTACAGAATGAGCCAGGAGCTTTTGGCTGGGGTCTGGGGTGGTGCTGCCGGACGGGGGGAGAAAGCTATTGCCAACTCCGATGAGGATAGCATCACCTTGGCCGTAGAGGCGGCCATTGACTGTTTGGGTGATATCGATCGCCAGTCCATAGACGGCCTGTACTTTGCCTCGACCACGCCTCCCTACCGGGAGAAACAATCTGCCAGCATCATCGCCGTATCCTGCGACCTGCGCCGTAACATATTCACCGCTGACTTCACCGATTCCTTAAGGTCGGGGGCCAGTGCCCTCAGAGCTGCCCTGGACGCAGTGGCAGCAGGGTCGGCGAAACGAGTTCTTGTTGTTGCCTCTGACTGCCGCATCCCTCCGCCCAATTCGGCATTTGAGGCCATCTTCGGCGACGGCGCTGCTGCCTTTTTAATCGGGGATTCTGAAGTCGCTGTCGAGATTGAGGGCACAAATGTCATCTCAAGCGATTTCATCGACATTTGGAGAAAGGACAAGGATACCTATATCAGGACCTGGGAAGACCGCTTCGTCAGCGAAAAGGGTTACACTGCGCATGTCCGGGAGGCGGTTGCCGGTCTCATGCAACTTTGCAAGGCAAAGGCTGAGGATATTAGCAAGGCGGCGTTTTATGCCCCGGATGCCAGAAGCCATGCTGCCATGGCTCGGGCTTTGGGCCTCGACGCTAAAACCCAGGTTCAAGAGCCGATGTTCGGCACTGTAGGCAACACCGGCGCTGCCCTGGCCCCAATGATGCTGGTGGCGGCTCTGGAGGATGCCAAGCCAGGGGATAGATTGCTCTTCGCAAGCTATGGCGATGGCGCTGACGCTCAGTTGCTCAGGGTCACCGGGCAGATAGAGAACATCAGGGGGCGGCGGGGGATAAAACGCCATCTGGAATCCAAGATGATGCTGCCCAACTACGGGAAATATCTCCGCTTCCGCAATCTCATGGAGTGGGAGGCGGTGCGTCGGGCCCCAGATACCGATGACTCTTCGCTGAATGTATACTGGCGGGAGCGGAAGGCGATCTTGAGCCTCCAAGGGCAGAAATGCCGAAGCTGCGGCCATGTTCAATTCCCGCCGCAACGACTATGCATGTGGTGTCAGACAAAAGACCAATTCGACTATGTCAGGCTCTCCGATAAGAGGGGAACTCTTTTTACCTTCAGCATGGATGAGCGGGCTGCTGTGATCGACCCGCCCAATATCCTGTGTGAGGTCGACCTTGAGGGAGGAGGTCGCTTTTACGGCCAGATGACAGACAGGGACCCGTCCAAGGTCGAGGTCGGGATGCCGGTGGAGTTGACCTTCCGCAAGATCCATGAAGGCGCCGGTTTTCACAACTACTATTGGCGCTGCCGACCGATAAGGTGTTAGAAAGGGAAAGGCCATGGAGAGCATCAAAGATAAAGTAGCCATTGTCGGCATGGGTTGTACCCAGTTCGGCGAGCTTTGGCATATGGACTCTTACGATCTGGTTGTGGAAGCGGTCACCGAGGCCTGTCAGGATGCCGGGGTTGAGCTTAAGGACATACAGGCAGCCTGGGTCGGCACTATTGCGGGGAATCAAGTGAGCGGGGCCAGCATCTCCTGTCCACTTCAGCTTCAGTATATCCCGGTGACCAGGGTGGAGAATGCCTGTGCCTCGGGTATCGAAACCATCAGAGCTGCCACCTTTGCCTTAATCGCTAAGGCCTATGATCTGGTCCTGGCGATGGGCTTTGAGAAGATGAAGGACGTGGGCTATGGTGGGCTCCCGCCGACATGGACGCCGGAGAAATGGCACCCGGTCTTTTCTGCCGGCGGCACAGCACCAGGGCGCTTTGCCCTGGCTGCCACCAGATACTTTGAGCGCTATGGTCTCACCCCTGAGGAGGGGAAGAGGACCTTAGCCAAGATCTCGGTCAAAAGCCATCACAATGGTGCTTCCAATCCCAAGGCGCACCTGCGGCGCGAGGTGACCCTGGAGCAGGTGATGAATGCTCCCATGATCGCCTGGCCTCTGGGCCTCTATGATTGCTGTGGCGTCAGCGATGGCGCTGCCGCTGCTGTCCTGTGCCGTACTGAGGATGCCAGAAAGTTCAGGGACGATTATGTTACTGTCAAGGGGCTTGGGATTGCTGTAGGCCCGGGCTGGGGCAAGCAGAAGGAGGACTACGATTTCACCTACTGGCCGGAGACGGAATATGCATGCAGGCAAGCCTATAACATGGCCGGGATCAAGGACCCGCGTAAAGAGCTCGATTTGGCTGAGGTTCACGATTGCTTTTCCATCTCCGAACTGATATGCTATGAATCGCTGGGTTTCTGCGATAAGGGAAAGGCCAGGGAGGACATCGACGCAGATACCTTTGCTCAGGAGGGAGAGATTCCAGTCAATCTCAGCGGCGGCCTCAAGTGCTTTGGTCACCCTGTAGGTGCCAGCGGCTGCCGCGAGATTTACGAGATTTATAAGCAGATTCAGGGGAAGGCAGAACTCCCTTCCCGTCAGCTACAGAATGTGCGGCTGGGGCTGACCCATAATCAAGGAGGTCATCCGGGAAGATTCCAGTGCGGCGTCTCCGTTATAGGCGCCCCTGAATAGGCGAAAGCTGGCGCCAAAGAAGCAGGTGCCGAAAGGCTTAATATTTGTGCCTGCCGAGGCGAGGTTTAATCAATCCTCGTGCGTGGGCACGAGGATTTTTTGTGCAGGAACGGCAAAGAGAGGAGCCAAATGGCTAAGGAAAAGAAAAGCGGACAGGTAGAGTGGCTGGCGGAGAAGTTATCCAACGCCGACATCGTGATCGCCACTGACTATCGGGGGCTTTCCGTGGCCGAGATGTCAGAGCTGCGCCGCCTGTTGCAGCGTCAGGGAGTGGAATATAGGGTGGTCAAGAACACCTTGACCAGCATGGCCGCAGAGAAAGCCCAGAAAACAGGGCTCTCTCCCTTTCTGGTAGGGCCCACAGCCCTTGCCTTCGCCTCCGGCGATGAAGTGCAATTGGCCAAGGCCTTGATAGGCTATCAGAGCTCGACAAAGTCCGTCGTGACCATCAAAGGTGGTTTATTGGAGGAGCGAGCGCTCAGTGCCCGGGAGATCACCGCCTTGGCGACCCTGCCTCCGAGGGACGTTCTGGTCTCAAAGCTGCTGGGGACTCTGAATAACCCAGTCTATCGCTTGGTCTATGTGCTCAATGCTGAGCTACGCCGGTTTATGCAACTGCTACAAAATAGAATCCAGCAATTGGAAGGAGAGTAATATGACGGAAGAGCCGATGGAAGAAAAGGTGGAAGAGCCGACGGAAGAGAAGACGGAAGCTAAGATGGAGGAGAAGGTGGAAGAGCCGATGGAAGAAAAGGTGGAAGAGAAGGTGGAAGCTAAGATGGAGGAGAAGATGGAAGAGAAGGCAGAAGAGAAGATGGAAGAGAAGGCAGAAGAGAAGACGGAAAAGCGTAAGCCCCGTGCCGCGGCTGAGAAGAAGGAGAAAACGTTGGGCAAAGAGGAACTGGTCGCTGCTATAAAGGGGATGACGCTTCTCGAGCTCGCTGACTTGGTGAAAGCCCTGGAGGAAGAGTTCGGGGTCAGCGCTGCTATCCCCGTCGCAGCGGGCCCGGCTGCGGCAGCAGCTACGGCATCTGCCACCGAGGCAGCCGCAGCTGCGGCAGCGGAAGAGGAAAAGACCGAGTTTACCGTGATTCTCAAGGACATCGGGCCCAACAGGATCAATGTAATTAAGGCAGTGCGTGAGGTCACCACCCTCGGCTTGAAGGAAGCCAAGGAACTGGTGGAAAGCGCACCTAAGCCGGTCAGGGAAAACGTGGGCAAGTCCGAGGCTGCCACCATAAAGGAAAAGCTGGAACAAGCCGGAGCCACTGTGGCTGTGGAGTAGCCCGGTTCGTGAGGGGATCATGGGCTCGTCGTTGGTTGAATATCGGCCCCTGATCAGGGACATCCCGGCCGGGGAGCGCCCTCGAGAGCGGCTAAAGGAAAAGGGCGCTGCCTCGCTGAGCACGGCTGAGCTTCTGGCCGTCATCCTGCGCACTGGGGCTACCTCTGAGAGCGTGCTCGACCTGGCAACAAGGCTGCTGTCCCAGTTTGGCGGCCTCGCTGGCCTGGCCCGCGCCAGCTTTGGGGAGCTGTGCACGGAGCACGGCTTGGGGGAGGCCAAGGTGGCCCAACTCAAAGCTGCTCTGGAGCTCGGGCGCAGGCTTCTTTCCTCACGGCCTGAGGAGCGAGTGGTGGTGAGGTCCCCTGAGGACATCGCCAACCTCCTTCAGGCCGAGATGGCTTTTCTGAGTCAGGAAGAGCTCAAGGTGGTGTTGCTCAACAGCAAGAACCAGGTGATGGGAATTCCCGAGGTCTATCGTGGCAGCGTGCACACCTCACTCATTCGCACCAGTGAGCTGTTTCAGGAGGCGGTGCGGCAGAATTGTCCCGCCCTTATCGTAGTCCACAACCACCCCTCGGGAGACCCGACGCCCAGCCCCGAGGACATCGAGGTCACAGAGCAGGCAGTGGCTGCGGGGAAGCTGTTGGACATCGAAGTGCTCGACCACCTCATCATCGGCCAGCAAAGGTATGTGAGCCTCAAAGAGCGAGGGTTGGGGTTCAAATCAGCTTAGCTCAGTCCTGGTGAGGCCGGGAAGCGGAACATTAATAGGCCGACAAAGCGGTTCGGCTTTCCGGTGACCAATTGGCAATCCTGCGTGAGCTAGGGAATTGTCTGGCAGGTATTGGATGCCCCACCCACTTCGAACCATCCAGTACCTACTATTCCCAAAGATATCGTAGGTTGGATGCCCTGACCCCCTTGGTGTCGGTTCAACTCTAGAGGCGACCAGTAGGTCGCTACGACGATTGGCAGAACACTTACCTGATGGTATAATTCCTGTAGCGAACAAGGGGCAAGAAATGGCATTGGAAGACGAAGCCAGAAGGCTAGGTGAAGGGCTCTTGTACCTTGTCCCCGGCAACTTGCGTGACAAAAGTCGCTACTTTCGCGATAAGCACGATATAAGTATCCCTTATTCAAGCTATGCCAATCAATGGAGAAGCCTAATTAGCCAGGTTGGAGTTGTTGATGCTACTCGGAAAATTCTTGAAGAGTTCATGGCAGACTTACATCCCAGGGCAGAAAGCGCCCTTCGTAGGTCGGAAAGGGAACCAATTGCTCAGATGGAAATAGAGACACATGACTTGTGGGAGCTTGTTGATTACAAGACTGGCCGTGCAACCGAGCTAGGATCGTTTGTTTTGAAATATGGAGCGGCTATATCGCAAACGGCAGGCCGTTTGTCAGCAGTGCTTGTATATCAAATTGGCGCTTGCATAAATTGGCTAATGCAAAGTCGACCAGGAGACCAAGTGGTTTTCCAAGATGGGAGCGTAGAAAAGTACGGCGACCGCCTGATCTTGGGCCATCTTAGAAACCTCGAACAACTCCTTGGTGCATCTAGGCTTGCCCCACTCGAACAGGATCGCCTGCGCGGGCTTGTTGACACGCTTGAAGCGGGGTACTGCCGAGAACATGCCCTCTCCTTCGGTAAAGAAGACCACGCACGGATGTCGAGGGTGCTGGCCAAGATAGAAGCCGCCGTGGCGC
The DNA here is from genome assembly GCA_034414595.1 of Dehalococcoidia bacterium. Classification (GTDB taxonomy): domain Bacteria; phylum Chloroflexota; class Dehalococcoidia; order SZUA-161; family JAUWZY01; genus DAOULY01. Next base: position 159,823 of record DAOULY010000021.1, on the reverse strand, counting down.
AGGAGATCACAACTAGGGACTTTGCCGAATTGAGGCCAGCAGCTGGCGTTCTTGACTATCACAAACTTCCCTCTGATCTGTTGGATAGCCTTCTGGGGAGTGCGGCACTGTCACTTCCGCATTTGGTTCGACACGATCTAGAGGAAGCAGTAATCTGCCTTAGGTTTGGAGCTCCCACGGCTAGCGTTATGGTTGGGCTTAGGGCGGTCGAAGGCTTCCTCAGGGAATTGTATAAGATATTGACTGGTCAAACGACTAGGAAAGGTTGGGCAGAACTTCTTAAGGAGGTACGGCAAACTCTCGCTGACCGGGGTCTGGTAAATGCGCCAGTCATTGGGTACCTCGATTACATAAGAGATGTGAGAAACACTGCTGATCACCCCGACATGACCTTTAACCAGACTGAAGCAGAGCAAGCGCTTATTCAGGCAACCAATGCCATACGTGAACTCGAGAAGATTAGGCGTACCAGTCCAGAGGCATCTAATTCCTAGGGTTCAGAAGCAATTGAAACATCCCGGAGGCAGGGGCAGTTCCACGTAACTTGAGAGTAGCATTAGCTCTATTGCCGTTGCAGGCAGGGAGATAACGTGCCCAAAGAAGATGAAAGAACAGTTGCGTAGCAGGATCATTTCACAAAACGATTCTGCGAGTGGCAAACCTTATGATGCATCTTTCTGAAACCGTGTCTTTGGGGAGAGGTCAGTGAATGGGGGATAGCCGAAATGAAACACCAGCGGGGCAGCAAAAACCTCAGGATTAGAGATTTCCTATATCTAGATGTCGAACGTACTAAGTCTATCTTTGCCCAACTTGAAGAGGGGCTTGTAACTGGTAGAGAGCGGATTGGAGGAACTGCGAGAGAGATTTCCGGCGGCGGTGGAGGAGGAATTCCTGCTCTCCTAAACCTGGCAGCAGAAGGCAAATTCATCTGGGAAAGCGAGGAGCGCGAGACGAAGACTTTGCATGACTACCTGTATAATCACGTTGAGACTAGGATGCGGGATGGCCACATGGTTACTGCCGTAGACCATTCTTCATTTTCCAGCGATGACCTTAGGAGTGACAAGCTGCATTCAATACTAGATGAAACCTCTTTCGTGCTTATTAGGGGGAAAATCAACATAGATGATTATGACTACGCGAAAGAGATCCTTAAACATTTTAATGAATTGTCGAAGTTCATAGTCCGATGCTCAACAAGTCAATCGGCCAGTCCGCCAGCGAAGGTGCAAAGAAGAAAAGAGATGGAGGAATTATCAAAGTACGAGCTTCCGGAGTGGCTAACCAAAGGTTTCGAAAGATTTTTCGACACATTCTACAAGGAACGCTGCATGATAACCATTTATCCCAATATCGGCGTCCCCTCGGTTTATTTCAGTGGGCATCTTAGAAAGAACTTTATCCGCGATGGTCTGGAGAGCGTAATATTCAGATATGGGACTTCACCAGAGGTTCTGTGGAATGTGTTCGCGCAGATTGCCTACATTCCCTCTAAGGACAGCTCGGCACAAGAATATATGGTGAGCACTGGAGGCACAACGTCGCAAGAACTGAAGTCGATTGACGATGCCTTTCGTGCTTTGTTTGATTCACTTCGTGGGATAGAAAAACTTGCCACCGCGGTAGTCTACCCGGCCATATCCATAATACCCATTGCCATCTATAGATGACGTTGCAGAAGTCGTTGGGTCTATCTGCCAGCTCGATCTCACATCTGCCAGACCAATCTCCCCCATGTATTGACTGCCCCGACCCCCTTCGAATCCCGATCTAAAATCTCTTTGATCCTTAAACCAGGCGAAGCAAAGAATAGTACCCTCCAGCCTTCTACGTCACCGAATCACTTATCTGCTGAGCTAAGCTCGACAAAAGTTTGTAATCGAGTCCTTCAAATGGTGTGTATGAGTATTGATTCTGGTGAGGCAGGAGGTGGAATATCAATAGGTCGGCGAAGCACTCAGGGCTTTCCGCTACTGCCCCAAAACGGGGAGACTGCCACTAGAAAGGTGTGTACGTCTGCAAGTATACGCTCTATAGAGATCTCCTCCCGGGATGCGCACTTACCATATTCACAAATTTTCACAGATGTGGTAACATTTGTTCAAAAGTAAGGCTTCCTTTCTGAACTGGGCGGATGAAACAGTAAACTGGGAGGCAAGAGCGCATCAGCACGTATGGTTTTCCTTAAAGAGCTGTCAAGATGGGTAGTAGATATGATAAGTTCACAGAGAAGGCTCGTACTGTGCTCCTACGCTCACAGGAGGAAGCAAAGCGCCTAAATCACAAGGCAATCAGTGAAGAAGCACTCCTCTTAGCTCTATTACAGCAGACCGAGGGTGTAGCCGCGAAGGTGCTTATCAACCTCGGTGTGGATTTGGAAAGAGTAAGTGAAGCGGTTGAAAGCTCTGTCAAGCGAGGTGAGAAGCCTTTCTCTGGGCAGTTACGTCTCAGTTCCTTTGCAAAAAAGGTTATTGAGTCGGCCGTTGGAGAAGCCCTCAGTCTAAAGCACCACTATATAGGAACTGAGCATCTGCTTATTGCTATGCTGATGCAAGGGAGGGCCACAAGAAAAATCCTCACAAGCTTTGGAGTTGATCTTGACGCAGTAAGGTCGGAAACTACTCGCTTTCTGCGCGACCCAGAGAATGTGAGACCACTGCTGCTAGAAATCGCAGGACGTTGCGAGGCAAGCGGCATAGAATTCGAGCCGACCCCAATCGAGGAGGGTACTACAAGCCTAATAATGAGCTTGCCTGCAGGGCGAACCAAGAAAGCCCTTGAAGTCAGAGGTAGGGGCCCTGCAGAATCACTCTTGAGTATTCCTTTCGAGAGGATTCGCGGTATCGATAGCTATAAAGCTATTTGTTCCTACGAGGACTCATATATCGAAGCGGCGCTCGATGTCCATACCAAATGGGCCGGAACATCATATCTGCAGACATTTTTTGGATACGATCCTGAAAGCAATTCCGTCTATGATTGGCTCTTGACACATCTCAAAGAGAACGAAGCTTTAGAGGGTGAGAGTAGGATTGAGAGCTTACGAATATACGCTAAGTCTGACGAGGAGCGTTTTGGAAATACTCGCATATCTATTGGGATAGCCACCACAACGTTTGAAATACTACACTCTCTCCACCGCGGGGGCTTAGAATTATTAGGATTGTTTGAATCTCCGCATGACAGGAGGAGGATACGTACTCTGACAATCCGCATAGACGGAGTCTCCATTTCACGCCATGATCAGGCGAAGGCTATCTTAGAAACGATAGTTAATTCGATACTCTTTCGCCTTGATCTTTTGCTTGGCTGGAAAGTGTACCTAGCGCTTGAAAAAGAGGCGCGAGTAAAGTCTATGCCTGAGACTCAAGATAGGGAGAAAGTGACTCTTGGTTTCCCGAAGTATCAGTATGATCCAGAACCCATGGCTCTGTTTTGGTATGCAAGACGAGCAGATGAATTGCCATTGGTTCAATATCTTGCCTATTATCAGGTAATCGAGTTCCATTTCCCCGCCTTCGTTGGAAAGGAGACACAGCAAGCTGTCAGAAGAATGCTCAAAGATCCGTCATTTGACCCTGAGCGAGACATGGACATCGGTCGGTTGCTTTCGTCTGTCACATCTCGAGTTAAGGGTGGCTATGGGGATGAACGTTCTGCGTTGCTTTCGACGCTAAGAGAGTGTGTTACCCATCAAGATCTTGAAGGGTTTTTCAATGAGGATGACGAGAGACTGGAGTTCTTTGGTTCAAAAGAATCAACCATTATATCATCGAAAAGAATCACCGTTAGGAAAGGAGATGTGGATCTCGTCAGTCAGACAGCCGAACGAGTGTATGATGTTCGCTCGAAGATAGTACATACCAAGTCGGCGGACAGTGGCGACCAACGGGAATCAATCCTACCGTTCTCAAAAGAGGCCCAGCAACTCGGGCATGACATTGAGTTAGTAGAATTCTTGGCGAGACGAGTTCTCGTAGCCACCGGCACACCTCTAGTAATTTCACCCTAGAGACCGGGTTTTAGCCTCACAGGCATTCGAGCCTCTTTCCGTATTACCGAGATCATGTTGCGGTGGGCGAAGCAAAGAACAATTATTCGCAGGCTCTTAAGTCACCGAATCACTTATCTGCTGAGCTAGGCTCAATAAAAGTGTGTAGTCAAGTCCTTCAAATGGTGTGTATGAGTGAGCTGTTTCAGGAGGCGGTGCGGCAGAACTGCCCCGCCCTGATCGTAGTGCACAACCATCCTTCGGGAGACCCAACGCCCAGCCCTGAGGATATCGAGGTCACCGAGCAGGCAGTGGCTGCGGGGAAACTCCTTGACATCGAAGTGCTCGACCACCTCATCATCGGCCAGCAGAGGTATGTGAGCCTCAAAGAGCGAGGGTTGGGGTTCAAATCAGCTTAGCTCAGTCCTGGTGAGGCCAGGAAGCGGAACATCAATAGGCCAACAAAGCACTCAGGGCTTTCCGGTTCCGTCATCCTGATTCTGGCCCGTCCCTTATCCCTTGTGGTCGTGGAACCTTGGCGCTATTTCCCTGAGGGTCCGCTGCTCCCACTACCTGGTCTCTACCACTCTCCCCGATCTATAGTCATCCACGAGCCTGAGGTAGACATCGCAAGCGCGTCGGCTCTGCCCCAGTTCCGATTCATCAAGCTGCTTGACCACTCTTGCTGGTGCCCCATAGATAAGGGAACGTGGGGGATACTCCCTGTTACGGGGGATGAAACTATTTGCTCCCACGACGCAGTGCTCGCCAATAACAGCGCCGGTCATGACTGTGGAGTTCATCCCTATAGAGACATTATCCTCTATCCTTGCCCCTCTCACCACTGCGCCATGTCCGATGGTAACCCAGTCACCGATCTCGACTGCTTTTCCGCGATCCGAGTGCAAGACGCAGACATCCTGGATGTTGCTGTTCTTGCCGATAACAATCGGTCCCTCATCTGCTCTCAGCACCGCGTTGAACCAGACGCTTGAGTTCTCTCCGATGGTCACGTCGCCCAACATCTTGGCACCGTCTGCAATAAAGGCTGATGGATGAATCTTCATCTATGCCTCCAGGAACAAGGTTTCTCTACAAGCTGACCCTCACTAAATAGAAGTTTCCCTGACAGGAATACGCACGGTCTGATGTCAGCATAGAGGAAATCAGGATTTGCCCGATCAGCTATTGTTAATAGAATTCTATCATCTACGGGAAGGACTGGCAAACGCAGTGCGGTGAGTCACGAGTTATCATGGTCAAGAAGCAATGTGCATTGCGGACACTTTGTGGTAGATGTGATTCTGATGGTGTGTCTTCAGCAAAAGTGGGACAGTCAGACCCCTAAATAAGCGAGGATTTTAGGCATGGCTTTGGTTAAGCTGCGCTCCGCCTCAGCGATAAGGGCCTCTGTGACCGCCGGGTCATCACCTAAATCAGGCACGTAACGGAGTTCCGGGGCGATATTGTGGCAATCATCGAACAGGTAATACAGCTCGTCCCCAGTGAATTCCATGAGTGTAAAGACCTTCCCATCAGCTGTTGGGCATAGCTCAAGCACCCCGTGATTGTAGACCTGTGCAGCCGTGATGATGAGATCGGCAGCCTCGATCATGTCTGTGGTTACCTCCTGCGTTTGGTAACCGGAGACGTCTATTCCCCTGTTGGCCAAAGTGACCACGGCGGAACTGGCAGGAGCCCTGTTAAAGAAAAACTGCGATCGAACCACACCACGCTTCCTGGCGCACTCGACACATTCTGAGCCGATGACGCCAGCCGAGGATATAGTTATCTCTCCGCATAAGTTCGGCTCGGTCTGAAGCAGCAGGTTGCGGAAGACATGCTCAAGAACTAAACTTCGCAGGCGGTTAGCACCACAAACGAACAATATCTGCTTCATACTGCCATTCTATTATAGCTGGTCATGCCAAGATTGTAAACCGTCAGCAGAAATGGGACACATCTGGGACAGGGCATCCCTGAAAAGTAGCGCGTGCGGTCTCGACCGCATCAAACTACATTCTTATTAAGGAAGCAGTGCGGCGGTACTGATCTGATTGTATAGGGGAATTTGACGAACTTGTAGAGTAACGCTAAAGTTAAGCGGAGGCTTGCAACGATGGTCAATAAGGAGAAGTGGATTTGGCGTGGGATAGTTATTTTTAGCTTCATCCTGGCTGTCGTGTTAATCCTGGCTTTCCCATACAAGATACATTCACCTGACTCCTGGGCTTACTATTATGCTATCGATAACTTCTCCCACGGCAGGTTAGTGATAAGCGATGAGCTACACCTCCAGCAAGTACTCGAAACAAAGCAACAACAAGGTGTGCACAGTCAGTATGTTCAGCTCAGCGATGGAAGCTGGGCTCTGGAGAAAGCGCCGGGCTATGTCTTCTTTGTTGTGCCCTTCAAATGGCTGGGTATTCCTAAGGCAGCAAATGTTCTCTTGGCTCTTGGTGTCACTATTGTTACCTATTTGCTCCTAAGGCGAATGTTAAATGAGAGAGCGGCTTGTATCGGCTCAGTCTTGATGCTGTTGACGCCGGTGAGTTTGATTATGCTCCAGCGCAGTTATATGGCTACGTTCGCTGCTTGTGCCTTTCTCGCTATTGGCGGAGGGCTTTACCTCTACAGTGCTTTTCAAGAAAAGGAAAAATTGAATCTGCCTCTCCTTTTCTTGGCTGGTCTTTTCCTCAGTTGGGCTGTAGTAGTGCGCTATACAAACTTACCCGTGGCTGTAATCTTCGGCCTACACTTTGTGGTTACAAGACTGCTCGCATTCCGCCGAGGTCATCGCCGACGAGCGATCATAGAGGCAATTCCCTTTACCCTGGGAATTGCCATATCGGCTACTGTACTACTGATATACAATGCACAGGTCTTTGGCTCACCATTTGACTATGGCTACAACTATACCACCTATCCCATTGCTTTTGGCTTGGGCTACATTTGGGGTAACCTGACGAGCACCCCTAAGGCGCTACTCGTTGGCTTTCCCTTATTAGTTGTGGCAATCCCTGGTCTGCTCTACATCTCTTGGGAGAAGATAAGCACCTTATTCGGGTCTTCAAGGGCCGAGTCATCCGGCGAACGCGCTACCCCTTGGCCGGAGTTGCATTGGTCGGTGTTTCTCGTCCTCGTGGGCTGGTTCCTCAGCATATATGTTTACTACTTTCTATATGAATGGACGAGCGTGACCACTACGTGGGGCATACACTATATGACTATTGACCGCTTCTATTTGCCCGCTCTCTTCCCACTGGTCGTTATTAGCTCGCTACTGCTGGCAAGACTCCCACTTAAGCTTATCATCACTGTTCTGGCGGTATGCCTTCTCATCGCTCTCCTACTCTTGCCCGAAGCCGTATATAACTGGCAATGGTAGAGTCGCCAATAATTCTCGGCCCTGTTACTTTGAGGGGTTGCCAAAGGCGATTGAGATTGACAATGCTGCCGGAGGCCTGTTAGACTATCTGACACTTACTGAACCCTGACTAAGGAGACTATCATAACTGAAACAAAGGTTGTCAAAACAGCATGTAACATGTGTGTTGCTCGGTGTGGACTGAATGTCTATCTGGCCGAAGGGAAAGTCGTCAGAGTAGAAGGCATGGCGGAGCACCCTATCAATAGAGGACGCCTCTGTCCTAAAGCAGCAGCAATCATTGACTACGAGTATTCTCCCGAGCGCCTGAGATATCCATTGAAGCGGGAAAATGGGAATTGGAAAAGAATATCATGGGAAGAGGCGCTGGATATCATAGCCAGTAGGCTTACGGAATTGAAGGCCACCTATGGTGCCAAATCTTTGGTTGTTTTCGCTGGTATGCAGGTACTGCTCGATGGGCTCCCAGACCGTGGCCTGCTGCAGAGGTTCTGCGATGTCTATGGGACGCCGAACTACTTCAACGTAGACAGCATGTGCTTCCGACCCCGAGTTATAGCCTATTATCTCACCTTTGGGGAGCGCGTGATAGTCGACGTGGGCAATGCCAAATTGATCATGCTCTGGGGGAACAACCCCGACAACTCTGACCCACCGACGGCTCGAAGAATCCGAAGGGCAAAGGGAAATGGTGCCAAGCTCATTGTCATTGACCCGAGAAGAACCTTCCTCGCCAAGGAAGCGGATATCCATGTTCAACCGAGGCCAGGAACCGACTGCGCTCTCGCTCTCGGCATGTTGAACGTCATCGTATCAGAGGGGCTTTATGATAAAGAATTTATTGCTGGTTGGACTGTCGGATTTGAAAAGCTGGCAGAGCATGTCGAGTCCTATGTTCCAGAGAAGGTAGCGGAGGTAACCTCGATTTCGGCAGATCGGATAAGAGAAATCGCTCGTGTCTATGCATCTGTTAAGCCAGCGTGCATATATCAGGGTACCAACGCCCTGGATCAAACTACCTCCGGCTTTCAGACCTCCCGTGCTATCGCCATCCTTCAAGCAGTAACAGGAAATGTGGACGTGTCAGGGGGATTTGTGGCAGGATGGGACCCCCCGATAAGGCCTCCCAGACTTACTCACATGTTGGAAGAAAAGCCTCTATGGTGGGACGAATACCCCTTAGCCTACGAAGTCTGGGGCCGACCGATAGGCGAGGGACAGGGCATGGGGCTGCCGGATGTCATACTGACAGGCAATCCTTACCCCCTAAAGGCGATGATTGTCGCCGGTTCCAATCCCGTACTTACCTTGCCCGATTCAAAGAAGGCTATGGAAGCTTTAATCAAACTCGACTTTCTGGTGGTGATGGACATCGTTATGACAGAAACAGCCCAACTTGCTCACCTTGTGCTCCCCGCCGCCACATTTCTGGAGAGGACCAATATCCCGGCATATGGCCGGGTCTACCCTCACCCTTACGTGATGCTGAGGAAAAAAGTCACCGAGTTCGAAGAAAGCTGGTCGGATGCCAAGTTCTGGCTTGCCCTGGCTAAGAGAATGGGATTTGAGCAATACTTTCCCTGGAAAGACCCGGAAGAATTCCTTGATTACTCATTCGAACCTTCTGGACTGAGTGTCAAGATGCTGACCGAAGAGAAGCCTGAGGGCCTCATCTATGAGATGAAATACGGAGGTATGAGAGAAGGGGGCCTCCTGACACCCTCGAGGAAGATAGAAATCTATTCCGAGACGATGGACAAGCTCGGATATGCCCCACTGCCTACATATAGTGAGCCTGTAGAAAGTCCTATCAGTACCCCGGAAATAGCCAGGGAATACCCTTTGATTCTAACTACGGGGTCGAGGATGCTGCCATTCCTCCACTCCCGGATGCGCAATATCCCCAGATTGCGAAAGAGAGTGCCGGAGCCCTTCGCCGAAATTCACCCGGAGACCGCCGGGGAATATGGTGTAAAAGAAGGCGATATAATCACCGTGTCCACCAGAAGAGGGGACATCGATATCAAAGCGAAAGTCACCGAGGATATTATGCCGCAGGTTATCAACTTGCCTCACGGATGGGCACAGGCTAATTGCAATGTCCTGACTTTTGCCAGACCAGCCGACCCAATAAGTGGCGTCCCCACCTTGAAAGCTCTGCTGTGCAAGATAGCCAGGAGCAGCGATTAATCAGCTCCATTTCCTGCGGTCAACAGCGCTATGTCAGCCCCTTAAAGTCGGGGTTGTCTTCCTGCCCTCTCGCTTATCTATAGCTGTCTCTCTTACTTGTCCTCTTTTATGCCCGCCAGGTTCTTTGCCAGCTTCTTCATATTATTGAGGTTTACGTTGCGCAACACCGTCATCTTGTGTGTCTCTGGCGAGCCGGCGCCATGGATGTTGGAGACGATGTCCCGGCTCTCGAAAGCTAACTTCTCGATGAGACGAAAGAGGCGCACTCTGTCTTCAGTGGAAACGCCGTCCACGCCTTTGAGGTATTTATGCAGTAGCGGTCCGATTTCGGGATCTGCAAAGTCCTTATCCGAGGGAACGTCTGCCACCATGCCACCGGCAATTTCAATCATCATACGGATTACCTCGTGCAGTTCCTTGCCCTCGTAAAGTTTTGAGGTATTGGAAAGCACCGGGTCAACTGTGTAGATGCCCGACTCCGTTTTCGTCGACTCAACAGACGCTGCCACGGAACAGCCATATATGGCCATGGTGGTCTTCAGCATCTCTACAATCTTGGCCTGGATATGTGAGACCCTCGGTAGACCATTGTAATCTGCCGCGAGTGCCGCAGCCCCGATGATGACATCGCCTACGCCGCATTTGCAGCCCCCGTGTGAGTGTCGGTGGTAGTTGCCGAAGTTGATAACCATCGGCGCGGCATACTCATACTCACCGTTGAGGAAGACATTCTCCCAAGGGATAAAGGCATCCCGGAAAATGACCATGGGGGCAAACTTGCTAAAGCTAACATTGCCCAGGTCACATCCCTGCATCGGCCTCATCTCCAAAGTGCCCCGGCCGTAGACATGTACTATACCATCCGCATCTGTCGGGAAGGCGAAACAGAGGGCATAGTCCTTATCATCCTCGGTCATGTTCCGGGCAGGCACGGCAATGCCCCAGTGGGCAAGGAAAGAACCTGTCTGGTGGATTTTAGCGCCCCGCACCGTGATACCCTTGCTGTCTTTATCCACAACATGCAGGTACATGTCAGGGTCTTTCTGGTCCGCCGGGCGGAGGGAACGGTCCCCTTTGACATCGGTTACGCCGCTGAAGACGGCGTAGTCATTCCTCTGCAACATGTCGAGGAATTTCTTAAGTCTCTCGAAGTATTCGGTGCCGTGTTTCTGGTCACACCGGTAAATTTCAACCCCAGCGGAGCTGATAGCATCCATGCCGGTACAGCGCATATAGCAGCCGCCGATACGCTGGGCAAGAAACTTCAGCATCCTGATTTTCGCCAGGAGGTCTTCCGGGCTCATGTAGAACTTGACAAAGCGAGAGACCTCCTCCCCAATAAGTTCGGAATTTGTGACGAGGTATTGCTCCCCCTCCGGGTCGTTCTCCATTTCATAGGTCATTGCCACTGAATTCAGCATGTGGCTGATTAGAGGATGCTCGTAGACATTATCTACCTTCTCCCCCAGGATATATGCTGTCGGGTGCAGATCCTCCAATGAACGCAGGTACTGTTGGGCCGTCTTCACCGCCATTTGAAAGCTTCCTCCTTGCTTTGTTACACTAAGACGAGTTCCTACTGTCTAATAGCTTATCATTGAATCCCATTATTTGTAAACTTTTGTCAAAATATTTGACAGCGAGACTGACATTATAATATCTTATTACCAGTGTGTTATGAGACTATACGAATTTGAAGGAGCCGAGCTATTCCGTAAAGAGGGCATAGTTGGCCCCGATTTTGCCATTGCCAGCAGCCCGGCTGAGGCGAAAGAAAAAGCTCAGGAAATCGGGCTGCCTGTCTTTGTTAAGGCCCAGGTTCTAACGGGTGGACGCTACCTCGCCGGGGGCGTTCAGACAGCAGAATCTCTGGAAGCAGTGGAATCTATCACCCAGCACATCCTTTCAAAAAGAATCAACGGGATGGCGGTACCATGTGTCATGATTGCCCAGCGGGTAACCATAGAGCAGGAATTCTACCTCGGCGTTACTATAGATTATTACCAAGGGACCCCGGTGGCCATCCTTAGCGCCGGCGGCGGTGTTTCAGTTAATACGATCGTGCGAGACCACCCCGAATGGGTGTCCTCCAGGAATGTTCCCATCACCACCGGCCTTTCCCTCTATGAAGCCAAGCAAATGGCGCATGATGTCGGGCTAAGTGGCGGAGACGTAGTTCACATTGCCGAAACGCTGACCAAAATCTACAAAGTATTCCGTAGCAGCGATGCACTTATCGCCGAGATTAACCCTCTGGTAAGTACACCAGAAGGAAGATACCTGGCACTTGATGCCAAGGTGGAGATTGATGATTCCAGCCTGTACCGCCATTCTGAATTGAATCTGGACATGAGCAAGCGTGTCCTCAGTCCACTGGAGCAAAAAGCACGTGAAATTGGAGTCAGCTATGTGGAAATGGATGGCGATATCGCCGTAATCGCCAGCGGTGCGGGCCTGGGCATGGCTACTGTTGATATTATCGGGCGGAAATTACGCCCCGCCAACTTTCTGGAAACGGGTGGTGCCATCACCGCTGATCTCCTCTATAACATCATGGGTCTGGTATTGCAGAAGGAAGGAATCAGGGCTGTTTTTATCAACGTCTACGGCGGCATTAACCCTATCCACGAGGGGGCCAAAGGTGTGGTCCGCTATATGCGGGAACATAACGTTACGCTCCCCGTAGTTGCCAAGGCGCTGGGAAATCGTCAAGAAGAAACCTGGGAGATTTTCCGCCAGCAGGGAGTGATCGCGGTAACAGAAGTCTCTACGGAGAGTGCCATTGATGAACTCGCCCGTGTGCTGGAGGAAAAAGCATGAGCATTCTGGTGGACAGTAAGACCAAGGTGCTGGTACAGGGTATTACCGGCCGTGCAGGACGAGCACAGACTAAATACATGCTGGACTATGGCACTAATGTAGTCGCCGGTGTAACCCCGGGTAAAGGTGGGGAAGAAGTGGAAGGCATCCCTGTTTACAATACTGTTGATGAAGCTGTTTCCCGGCACGGTGTGGAAGCTTCAGTATTCTTCGCTCCCCCTCGAACGGTGAAGGATGCAGCTATCGAGACGATAAAGGCCGGCGTAAAACTCATCGTGGTCGTCACCGAGCACATTCCCGTCCATGATGTTATGGAAATTCGGGAGTATGCCCGCGATACTGAGACCTGGCTCATCGGGCCTACCAGTCCGGGCATCATCACACCCGGTGAGGCGAAGATAGGTATCCTGCCGGGCAATATGTTTACTCCGGGCCGTGTTGGCATCATCTCGAGGAGTGGCACACTCTCTTATGAAGTCAGCGCCAATCTGGCCACAGCAGGCATAGGACAGAGCACTGTCGTCGGCATCGGTGCCGACCCGGTAGTCTTCACCAATGTCGCCGAACTGCTGGAACTCTTCGAGAGAGATCCGGCTACAGATGCAGTTGTTATTGTGGGTGAAGTAGGTGGCTCTCAGGAACAGCAAGCGGCAGAATTCATCGATCGCTGGGTGACCAAGCCGGTTGTTGCCTATATCGCCGGACACAACGCACCTGAGGGCAAACGTATGGGACATGCCGGTGCCATTATTCGGGACGGCTCGGGAACACCACAGAGCAAGGATGCTGCCCTGCGCCAGGTCGGTGTTAAGGTCGCTAAATACCCGGCTGAAGTAGTCCAGTTGGTCCAGGAAAGCCTGTTAGATAGATAGACCTACACAACTAATTTTACCCCAACATCCTCTTCAGCTTAACCGATGAACGCCTGATACAGTCTATACGGGTTCCTACATCTGATCATCAGCCAGCTAACACATCCGATTAAACTTAAGCTATTCAAAGATGCGAAATGCATCTTCATTCTTGGCAGAGATATCTTCTGCCTTAACGCGGTGTGTTAATGCTTAATCGTGCCGCCATCGACAAAGATCGTCTGCCCGGTGATCAGATCGGCATCGTCGGAGGCCAGGAAGGCAATGGTGCCTGTGATATCATCAGGGTATTCAACCCGCTTTATCAGCTGCATTGACTGAGCCCGCCTCTGCGATTCCTCCTCTGTCCACCTCATCTTGCCAGCTTCCGAGCGGACGAAGCCAGGCCCCACAGCATTAACACATATATTATAAGCGCCGAGTTCGTTAGCCAGTGCATAAGTCATTCCGATCACCGCTGCCTTGGAAACGGTATAATGCATCATCCCCGGAGTGTCCAGGAATACAACTATGCTTGCTATATTGATAATCTTGCCCTTCCCCTGTTTCTTCATCTGCGGCACCACCGCCCGGGCACAGTACCAGCATCCATTGACGTTAACCGCCATCACCTTGTTCCAGAGACCGGGGTCGATTTGCTCAAAGGGAGTGCGCTCCAGTCCGGACAGGACAGCAGCATTGTTAACCAGGATATCGATCCTGCCGAACTTAGCGATAGTCTCCTCAGCCATGCGCAGAGTGTCTTGTTCACTGGAGACATCGGCGTTGATGCTGATGGCGTTGCCACCATGTTCCTCGATTTCCCGGACCGTGCCTGAGGTATCGATAATATCAACGGCGGCAACCTTGGCTCCCTCCTGTGCCAGCCTCAAGCAGTAGGCCTTGCCAATGCCCCTCCCGCCACCGGTGACAATGGCTACTTTGCCTTCAAGTCTCATGCTCATTACCTCCGCTGTTCAATAGGGACGCCCCATCTCCTCACTATTCTTTTGGTGCTGGTCCCGATATCTCACCTTGTTTGGCCCGCTTTAAAGCCTGCTCAGCCGTAATCAATGGGCTGATTTCAAATTGGGTAAAGGGATGCATGGGCAGTTTGGTTAGTAGCGTATCGAGCTCCTCCCTCGACTTCACATTAAAGATGATGAAACCACCTGGGTTATCTACATATCCATATGATTCCAAGACTTTGCCCTGTTGCTTAAAGTTAACGACAGTTTCCCATTCCTTGATCACATGTTCCAACAACTGTTCGGGTGAAAGTGGAGGTGGTCCACCTTTTGGTCCTCCCTTAACAAAGAATAACATAATTAGTACCTCCTTCCATACCAAGCGTTAGTATAAACAATAAGATATTAGCCTGATATCGTCAATAGATGAGGTAGAGCGGGTGGAGCGCAGCGAAACCCGCCACGCCAGCACATCCGCTTAAACGGTGGATTTCACCCACCCTACAAGAGTCTGTCCAATAAGTCTAACATTCTGCGTTTTTTGTAAGGCAGTCGGATGAGCCCGCCGGGGGGAAACTGCATACCCATTATAATGCACCGTCAGTACCGAACGTCTCTATTTCATTCGTTCCGAAACAATGGTGCGCAACTGCTCTACTGTGAGCCAAGGACGACGGCGATGGAGCATACTATGACAATTTGAACAAACTGGGACTAGGTCGGCCATGTTTACAATTGTATCTGGGACAAGTGACGAAATTGGTACAACATGATGTGCTTGGATAAAACCTTTTCCAATCTCGCCATACGTTTTTGGAAAAGAGAAGGAACAAATCGAACAGCGAATTCCCCCTTCTTGGTCTCGATTCCATTTTCGCTTGGCATGCACAACGAGAAAGTGGTTGCGTTCCTTTATTAAATGGAGTCTGAGTTTTACCTTGCCTTCCTCAAAAGACCTCTCATTCGGATCATATCCAAATTCCTGAGCTAAAACAATATCAGGTTCCGGTGCCTTGTAAAAGGCGTTATTGATGAGCTCTGTGTCTTGGAGATCAGATCTATGCTTTAGAATTATGTTCTTAAGTTCATCTGAATCGTGAACCAGCCAGTCCTCAAGGAGCCTGTCGAAGTCAGCAGCAACTTCTATATCGGGTTGCAGTTGTCTGATGAACTTGTCAAGCACTGTTTGATTCTCAATCCTTCGCCGATTTGCTACTGTAGCGACAGCCCTAACACGCATACTTCTAACAGGCCGAACCCCAGTTCGATTCTGGAATTCCTCACGAACCTCTTCTATGACTTCAGTGATTTGTTCAATCCTTTGGCTCATGTTGCTGACACTACTTTTCAGAAAAAGGCCCGGCTTCCCCGACTAATATTCGAACTTCTATAGACCATGAGTTTAAACGCAACCAACATTCTGGCACGTTAGCCATTACGGCGGTACTGGGCCGCGGCCCTGGTCAGGATGCCGCCGCGCTCTTTGAAGTCGGCCTCCACCACCATGGAGACGGGGTCCAGTAGCTTCACCAGGTCGTTCAGGATGCGGTTTATCGCATGCTCCTGAAGTATGCCCACATTGCGATATGAGGTCAGGTAGTACTTCAGCGACTTTAGCTCCACCAAGCGGTGCTCGGGGACGTACTTGATGGCCAGTTTGCCGAAGTCAGGCAGCCCGGTCCAGGGGCAGACCGAGGTGAACTCGTCGGTCTCATAGGTCACCTCGGTGGCGGACTCGGGGTAGTCGAAGGGGATGGACTCCAGGACCTCTGTGTCAATGGTCTCCTCCCCTTGAATGTCAAACCGGCGCGCAGCATATTTATCAACCACCATTTTCTAAGCGCCTCCTCACCCGCTAATATAATACCATAAGGAGTGGAGGTCAAAACCTGAGAGCAGGAAGTTTTTTAAGCAACTTGCCTTTTGTCATTCTGAGCCCTGTGGGCGAAGAATCTGTTTATAGACTCTTCGCTTCGCTCAGAGTGACAATTTAGTGTTGCTAAACACCCACCTGGGGGAGCTGTACCTCAGCGATGTCATCCAGATTTTCCAGACTGTTCATCTTTATTTTGGCGTCGGAGACAGTGTACAGGACATCGCCTATATACAGGGACCTCTTCACTGAGTTCTGCCACGGCTGGGAGCCATCATCCTGGTGGGTTATCCTGCCTCTAAGGCTAATCCCATCCTCAGGAGAGATGTCGAATACGTAAGCACCCTGCCACGAATCGTATCCCTGCTCCACAACCCGAACCGGTATCACCAGAAGTTCCTTCGACGCATCGAACAGAAGCGCTTTGTGGTCCCGCAAGACCGGCGAATCCGTTCCCCTATCGCCTATCTCATACTTGGCTACTTCCCTTGGATTCTGGACATCGCTGACGTCGAAAAGCGATATCTTCACCCCTTGATACCAGGAGAAGTCTCCTTCATCTGCGGGGATGGTCTCCTTGCCTATGCCGATGACATGGTTCTCATCGTAGGGATGCAGATAGTCTGAATAGCCCGTTATCTTCAACTCGCCGAGCACTTCCGGGTCATAGGGGTTGCTCAAGTCGATGACGAACAGGGGGTCAACCTTTCTGAAGGTCACCAGGTAGCAACGCTCGCCCATAAATCTGGCGGAATAAATCGTCTCCCCCGGAGCAAGGTCTTCCAGCCTGCCCACGATGTCCAGGTTCTTATCGAGAATGTATAGGTGGTTTCGAGAAGTTGCTTCTTCCCAGTTTCTGGACAGGTAGCCTATGGTGGTGGCCACTCTGAAGAAGCCCTCATGCTCGTCCATGGAGAACTGATTCAGCACCCTGCCCGGCACTTCGCCGCTGGCATTGTATTCTATCTGGCCGTTTTCGATGTGAATCCTGTGGATGGAAGTCGTCTCAGAATAGCTTGCATTTGCCCTCTGCCCGGTGAAGGTTATGTACATGTTGTTCAGGGAGACATACATGTTGCTGGTGTATCCCATCAGAATGGTCTCGTATGCTGGCTCCTGGGCGTCCTTATGGATGTTCAGGGCAACGACGGTGCTGAATGTATAGGAGTAATCAGAAACATCGGCATGGTAGATGCTGGTGGCGGATATCTCCTTGACCACACCGTCGAAGTAAATCCTGGGCAGGCTCACATCGTCTTCGCCGTAAGCTACCGGCTCGTTTATCACCACGTAGACGTAATCGCCGATCATCCTTGAGCCCCAATATCCACCATCAACAGACACCTGCCTCTTTAACTGAGGGCTCTCCCTATCCGAAACATCGTATACCTTGATGGAGGCCCGGGACGCTTCTTGCTCGAGCACCACCAGCCTGTCTCCGTTTATGAATATATCTTTCGGGGTCCCGTTCAGCACTATTTCAGAGAGGATGCGAGCATCTTCAGGGGGATAGGCCTTCACGATGATAACCCTGTTTTCCAAAACCAGGTAGATGTGCTCCCCATCGGTCTTTATGATATCTGCCTCGTCCACTCCTTCGACCTGGATATTTGTCAGGGAGTGGTCTGGGACGGCAGAAGCATCTTCCGCACTTGCCAGTAGGAAGAAGCCGGCCCCAGCTTTTTCATAGTAGTAATAGTCACCGGGTGGGCTGGTCTTGACAAAGGCTGCTAACTCCTCATAGGAGGAGAATTTCTTCAATTGGCTCGCCGCAAAAGCCACAGGATTGTGGGAATAGAATAACACACCCGCCAGCACAAGCCCGGCCAACGCCAGATAAGCAGCGATTTGAGCAATTTTGGCTTTCATAACTCCAGACCTCCAGCCTTTAACCTTCTCCTCTTTTGCCTGAAAAACAATACCGTGAGGCCCCCGAGGATGGCCACCAGTGCTGAGAACCCAATCTCCAGCGCGCCCAGCCAGGTGCCTGCTCCTCCACTTGACACGCTTTCTCCGACGCTGTAGGCTCCCTCTGAAAGGTCGCCAGCCCCCGCTGGCAGCTGCTCTTCTTGTTGAGAATCAGCTGAGGACTGATCAGCAAACTTGTCCTGGGAAGGGTCAACTAGGTAAGAGTAGTTGGATGTATCTGTGGGGGGTTCTGGCCCCACCAGCCCCGGCCCCAGGACGCCGGTGGCGTCGCTTATGAACAGAAAAGCGAGGGCGACTACAGCCACTGCTGTCCCCAGGCGCAGCCAGCCGGGGCGTAATACTGGCCTCGGCGCTGGCTTGACCTCAGCGATGGCGAAGGAGCGCGGTGCCGGGCTCACCGGCACCCGATGCAGCAGATGAAGTGTGGCCCTTAGCGATTCAAGCTCGCGTCGGCACTCAGGGCAGGCCTCGACATGATGCTCTATGGACTCTCGCTCCTCGGGCGCCAGGCGGCCATCGAGGTATTCCGAGAGCTTTTCCTGAGTCTTCTGGCAAGTTGTCTTCCTGAAAAAACCGAGCATTATTGCCTCTTCTACTCATTAAGACGAAATTCACCAGGTAAAAGTTCCCCTTGCTGGAGCAAGAAGTCGCGGAGGTGTGCTCTCCCGCGACTGAGCCGAGACCTCACCGTCCCCACAGGGCTTCCTGTAACCTGCGAGACCTCTTCATAGCTCAGCCCCTGGATGTCGGCCAGGATGACCACCAGGCGCTGGTCCCTGGGCAGCGAGGCCAGCCCCTCGGTTATGAACCGCCCAAGCTCTTGGCGCTGGGCATAGTCCTCGGGCGACTCGGCTGTTGACTCTGGCTCCAGGAGCAGCGAGTCCAGAGGCACGGTGCCCTTTCTCTGCCTGGTCCGAAGTTGATCGCGGCAGGCATTGGCTGTGATGCGCAACAGCCAGGCCTTGAAACTCCCACCCCTGAACCCCTTTATGGCCTTGAACGCGGAGAGAAATGCTTCTTGAGTGGCATCCTCGGCATCCTCACGGGTTCCCAGCATATGCAGGGCCAGGTTATATGCCTGGACTTGATAACTTTCCACCAGCCAGTTGAAGGAGTCGAGGTCACCGGCTTTGCTTTTCGAGATCGCCTCTTGCTCATCCATCGGCGCTGTCATTGGAGGCCTTCAGCGCTTATTGACCAGCAGGCATATATTCCTGGAGAAGGACTTTATCGGGAATCGGTGGGACTTCTCGGGAAACTGCTTGAGCACTTCCAGCCCGGCGTCCTCCGCCACTCGCCTGAGCTCGGCATAGGAGAACAGGTAGTGATAGCGGTACAGCTTTTTCTCTCTTGTCCGCCAGGGGACCTGCACTTCCTTGCGCCGCAGCCAGAAGCGCGGCTGGTGCCGGTTCCAGACCGTGATCAGGGCCTCGCCGCCGGGCTTGAGCACCCTTCGTAGCTCTTGAAAAGCGGCCCCCCTTTCCTCCGCGGTGGGCAAATGATGGTAAGTGGCCACTGAGAGCGCCCAGTCGAAGGCGTCGTCGGGGAAAGGCAGGGAGCAGGCATCGCCCAGGATCAGACTGGCCTCAAAGCCAAGTTTCTGGCCATACTTCTTGGCTAATCTGAGCATCTCGATGGAGGAATCGAGACCCCAGAGTTCGAAGCCAGCCTGAAAGGGCAGGAAGTCCGGGCCGTGGGCACAGCCTATGTTCAACAGCCGGCCCTTCTGCCATCTCACCGCAAGCTCGGCCAGCTCCTCGCCGAATCGCGTCCAGTGTCTGAAGTTATACCAGCTCTCTGCTATTTCGTCGTAGACCCTTATTATCGGCCTCATAGTCTAGAGTCCCTATAGTGTATAATAGAGTATATAATGAAGAAAGCAACCAGGACTATATCCGGGGTGACGCCGCTCCCGGTGATGGTCAAGCCATTGCCCTGTCCCGGCGAGTGTGTCTATTGTCCTTCAGAGCCCTCGGTGCCCAGCAGCTATACTCTGGGGTCGCCGGCGGCGCTCGCTGCCAGGAAGCACGGCTATGATCCGGCCAAACAGGTCCAGGGACGGCTCGGCATCCTGGAGAGAATGGGCCATCCTACGGACAAGGTGGAGCTTATCGTGCTGGGCGGTACCTTCCTGGCCTGTCCGCCTCAGTACCAATACGATTTCATCAAGTCCTGCTTTGATGCCCTCAATGGGGAAGCATCACGCACCCTGGAGGAAGCTCATAGAGCGAATGAGAATGGAGCACGCCGCTGTGTCGGGCTATGTATCGAGACCAGGCCCGATTGGTGCGGCCCCGATGAGGTGCAGAGGCTGCTCGACTTTGGCGTCACTAGGGTCGAGCTCGGCGTCCAGACTCTCGATGATGGTGTCTACCGCCTGGTGCGCAGGGGACATCAGGTCAAAGAGGTAATACAGGCTACCAAGCTGCTCAGGGACAATGGCTTCAAGGTCTATTATCACTGGATGCCCGGACTTCCCGGGGCCACAGCAGAGGAGGACTTTCAGATATTCCAGAGGCTGTTCCATGACCAGGAGTTCAGGCCGGACGGGCTTAAGCTCTATCCCACTCTGGTGGTCGAAGGAACGGAGCTGGAGAACTGGTATAGAGAGGGACGCTATACTCCCTATCCTGAAGAAGAATTAATGGACCTGCTGGCCAGGACTAAAGCCTGTACCCCGAAATACGTCAGGATTTCCCGGGTCATGCGCGAAATACCTGAGAAGTTCATTGTCGCTGGCACCAAGACCTCCTCGCTGCGAGAGGAGGTCAGGCAAAGGATGAAGGAATCGGGGCTCCAGTGTCAGTGTATCAGGTGCCGGGAATACGGCCACAGGCTAAAGCAGGGCTGGAAGATGGGGAAGCCTGAGCTGAAACGGCTCGATTATCAGGCCTCGGAGGGAAGGGAGATATTCCTCTCTTTTGAGGATGAGAAAGAGACGCTGTTTGCCATTTTGAGGATGAGGATTTCTGCAAATGGCACAAATGGCAATGGCTCGGCTCTGATCAGAGAGCTTCATGTTTTTGGCCCCGAGGTGCCCCTGGGCAGGCAAAACGCCGATGCGGCCCAGCACAAAGGCCTGGGGCAGGCACTACTGGAGCAGGCGGAGAGAATCGCCGCCGAAGAGTTCGGAAGTGATAAGATGGCAATCTTGAGCGGGGTCGGTGCCCGAGGCTACTATGCTGAGATGGACTACCACTTGGAAAAACCCTATATGGTGAAAAGGCTGTAGACGTTGTCCAAGGACAGTATAAAGGTTATATCCTTTGATGCCGATGGCACCCTGGCTACTCCTGAGTTCAGCAATGCCATCTGGCATGATACCATTCCCAGGCTTTATGCCCGGAGAAACGGGATGAATTTCGAGGAGGCCAGGGAATACGTGTCGAAGGAGTATGACAGCGTCGGCGAGCACCGGGTGGATTGGTATGATATGGCATACTGGTTCCAGCGCTTCGGCCTCGAAGACCACCGCGTCGTGCTACACAGTCTCAAGCACAAGGTATCCTACTATCCCGAGGTTGAGGACGTCCTGTCCGCGCTGAGTCAGAGGTACAAGTTGATTATCGTCTCCAATTCGACACGAGAGTATATCGAGCTCCTGTTGCAGGGCATCCAAAGCTATTTCTCTTGGATTTTCTCCCCGCCTTCAGACTACAATGAGCTCAAGAGCGGACGAGTCTTCCTCAGAGTTTGCCGGGAGATAAAAGCAAAGCCAGTGGAGATGGTCCATGTTGGAGACCATCCCCACTTCGACCTCACCGCTCCCCGAGAGGCTGGCATCAGGGCACTTCTCCTCGATAGGGACAAGAGGGAATCAACTCAGGATGCCGTGGGCGACCTCAACGAGTTCGCAGCCTGGCTGGGCTGATTTTCTGGGTGGCGTTCTATTTTGTACTAGAATGTGCGATTGAGTTAGATTCTTGACAGACGGCTGGCGCATCTTCTATTATATTCCACACAAAAGGGGTGGATGAGGGGTATTGCAGGCGTGCGTGGGTAGCAAGCTGACTCGACGTTGCGGATCCCCTAGGCTACTTTTCCTACTGAAAGACACACGTCTTCATTCAGGACTTGTAAGGAAGTGAAAAATGGCAGGTTCAAGTTCATTAGTGAATAGAATGATCCGTGCTGCGAAACTGGAGGTTGATCTCTACGAAGAGGTGGAGGCAGATACCACAGCCAATGGCCAGGCATTTCGGGCAGTAATTATAGCCAGCTTGGCCAGCGGTCTGGGAGCTGCCATTTCCGGAGCCATTCTGGACAAAGGGCTGCTGATCCTCTGGGGGTTGCTTGCAGGTATTGCTGTGGCTGTAGTGGGTTGGCTTGCCTGGTCACTGATAACTTACTGGTTGGGCACCACCATATTTAGAGGTCCAAACACCTCGGCGACCTACGGGGAATTGCTCCGCACCATCGGCTTTTCAAATTCCGTCAGGGTGCTGAGTTTCTTTTCTTTCATCCCCATCCTTGGAGGCATAATCGCCTTCGCGGTATCGATATGGGCGCTAATCGCGGGGGTGATTGCAATCAGGTCAGCTCTGGACTTCTCAACTTGGCGGGCTATTGGCGTCACCATTGTAGGTTGGATTGTGTACACGGTCCTCGTATTTCTCGTCACAGCGTTGGTACTGGGGGCGGGGGCATTATTCTAAGGGGAAGGTGGCCCGGGTACTTTAGCTAAATCTGTAGACCGTCAGCATAAAATGGGACACGTTCGAGGGACGTGTATTTAGAGTCATAATGAGGTGTTAGGTATGGAACACGACGAAAGACAGAAAAATGCTGATGAGCTCTTAGGGCAAGCCCTGAAATCAACCGAACTGGTTAGCTATCAGGAAGGTTCCATTGTAAGCAGGACAATAATCGATAAGGACACAGGAACCTTAACGCTGTTTGCTTTCGATGAAGGGCAAGGATTGAGTGAACATACGGCACCGTTTGATGCTTTAGTCTATCTTCTTGATGGCGAAGCCGAGGTTACTATATCTGGCAAACCTCTTAACCTGAAACAAGGGGAAATGGTCATAATGCCAGCCAACCGGCCTCACGCATTGAGAGCGATAAAAAGATTCAAGATGATGCTGGTAATGATAAAGTCTTGATTCTTGAAATCTGGTGGAGGTGGAGTAAATCCTAAGTTCCCATGCACTATTTATTTGTTTAAGTATCGATCTTGGTGATCTAAAGGAGTTGAGAGAATGAATACGAAGGCATTGCACAAGTTGGGCTATGGCCTGTATGTAGTAACATCGAGGAAGGGAGACAGGCTCAATGGTCAAATCGCCAATACCGTCTTTCAGATAACTTCTGAACCACCAACCGTAGCCGTGAGTATTAACAAGAAAAATCTGACCTGGGAGTTTATCAGAGAAAGCAAAGTCTTTGCAGTTTCCGTTCTCTGTCAGGACACGCCTCTGTCTTTCATAGGGCATTTTGGCTTCAAATCTGGTAGGGACATAGATAAACTCAGCGGGATTAATTACAGGATAGGTCAGACGAAGGCTCCGGTGGTCATAGACAATACCGTGTCATATTTGGAAGCTAAAGTAACTGGTGAGATGGATGTGGGCACTCATACCATCTTCGTGGGGGAGCTCGTTGATGCCGATATTCTCAGCGAGAAGACATGCATGACTTATGACTACTATCAGCAGGTGAAGCGAGGCACTACCCCGAAGACAGCCCCCAGCTATGTTGAGGAGAAGAAAGAGGTATCTGCAAAAATGGCCAAATATAAGTGTTCAGTTTGCGGATGGATATATGACCCTGAGCTTGGAGACCAGGAAGGTGGCATAGCTCCAGGAACACCGTTTGAGGAATTGCCCGATGACTGGGTATGTCCCGTCTGTGGGGCGGCTAAGAGCGATTTCGAAAGGACAGAGTAAACGGGTTGATTGAATTTTTGCTCAACAGTAAAAAATATATGGGAGGTGTTTGTGATGGTGACTGAATTAACAAAGGGTGTCTACTGGGTTGGTGTTGTGGACTGGGCGATAAGGAAATTTCACGGCCATGAATTATCGACACACAGGGGGACTTCATACAACGCATACCTTATCGTAGATGAGAAGACCGTTTTGGTGGATACAGTGTGGGGCCCTTTCCAGGCCCAGCTTATCGAGAACATCCGTGAGGTTATCGACCCGGCCAAGATAGATATAGTGGTGGCCAATCATGCGGAAGTGGACCATTCAGGTAGCTTGCCGGCTGTGATGAGACACGTGCCAAACGCTACGGTCGTCGTGTCGCAACGCGGCAAAGAAAGTGTTGAGGGACATTTCCACCAGCCGTGGAACTTCAGCGCGGTGAAGACCGGGGATAAGATCAACATCGGCGAGCAGAACCTGGTCTTTGTTGAGGCTCCGATGCTTCACTGGCCGGACAGCATGTTTACCTACCTGACTGGCAAGAATATCCTTATGCCAAACGATGCTTTCGGCCAGCACTATGCCACAGCATTCCGTTTCAATGACCAGGTGGACCAGGAAGAGCTGTACGAGGAAGCGCTCAAATACTACGCGAACATACTTACGCCATTCAGTGGCCTGGTGTTGAAAAAGATTGAAGAGGTGCTGTCGCTTAATCTGGCAGTAGACATGATAGCACCAAGCCACGGCGTTATCTGGCGGAAAGACCCACTCCAGATTGTGAAGAAGTATCAGCAATGGGCGGCACAGGGGGCTGAGAATAGCGCTGTAATACTCTATGACACTATGTGGGACGGGACTCGGCGGATGGCAGAGGCAATTGGCGATGGCTTGGCAGACGAGGGGGTTCCCTACAAGGTGTTTCACATGGCCATTTCCGACAGGAACGATGTTATCACCGAGGTTTTCAAAGCAAAGGCCATTATCGTGGGTTCGCCTACATTTAACCAGGGGATCTTACCAACTCTAAGCCCCATACTTGAAGACCTTAAAGGTCTCAGATTTCAGAACAAGATAGGTGCTGCGTTTGGTTCTTATGGATGGAGTGGAGAGGCAGTCAAGATTATCGAGGAGCATCTAAGCAAGTGCAAGATTAGCGTAGTTGCTGAAGGCGTCCGGGCAAAATGGCAACCAAAGCCGGACGATCTTGCAGGTTGCAAGGAACTCGGGCAAAAAGTAGCACAGGCTGTAAGAGCCCCGGAGAAGAGCTAACTGCATTTCTTATGAGCGAAGATTGTGATGCTGATTTTGAGCAGCTTACCATCGCCGCCTGGCTGGGCTGATTTTCTGAGTGCCATCGCATTCTGTTTGAGTTCGCAGCAACCTCGTGGCTGTTCATGCAGCTGCCAGAAATGGTAAACTGTGTGCTCCCAGGTCTCACCTTACTTCGTCTTGTGAAATTCGCTTTGATAATAACGAATTACTCGCCGTAGGAAGGGGAACTGTAATCTCGGCATCCGCTTGGATGGGGGTGGGTTGTGTAGCCAGGTTTTTGGCGTCATGGCGTGTGAATTTGGCAGCGATGCAGCTTATGCCGGTAGGCTCTTCTGGGAGGCTTGAAATGCAGGAAAGGGTTTGTAGCTGTTTCTGCCATCTCAGCCTTCAGTGTTGGCATTGCCACTAGCGTTGCCCCTGGATCAGTCCGGCTAACTCCAGCCCCAGGCTTCTCAGCCGCGAAGCGATGATGCTGGCCACGTTCTGCATCATTATGAGGCCAAGCTCGGGCTCAGCCGATATCAGCTGCAGAAGGGCACCCCGTTTGATAGCCAGGACTTGCGTTTTTGCGGTGGCCACTACAGTGGCAGTGAGCCTATACGGTGGCACCAGGGCAGACCAGCTGAATGCCTCGCCTTCGGACACAATGCTGATGGGAATGTGCATCTTACCACCTATGACGGACCCTACCGCTACTTGTCCCTCTTTCACCAAGTAGAGATTCTCGGACTCGGTCCCTTCAGTGCAGATCACCTCGCCTGCCTTGTAGGTCTCGGTTCGTCCCAGGCTTGTCACACGCTCCTTCTGCTGTGCGGTGAGGCCAGCGAACAACTGAACCGCTGGGAATGCTTCAAGTGGTGGCGCTGTGCTCGGCTCGGCCTGCTTTTGCGGCACCCTTACGGATCTGAGGGCGCTGCCCACGAGCAGAGGATCGACATTCTTTTCGCCGCCGCACTCGGGCCTGTAGCAGGTCACGTCATTGAAGGCACACACCTGGTTGCACCCTGGACAGCGGTCCGGTGGCGTGTCCGCCTGCAAGTAATAGCCGCAGTTCGCACACATCCAGTGGGTCATAGAGCACCTCCCTACAAATAACCTCCACCTCTGGACCAAGCTTTGGAAGAAGTATGTAAAGATATTGTATCAGGGTTGCCATGTTTGAGCCAGTGGCTGTTCATGTAGCAGGAAAGCCCATCGAGGTTGGAAGAGCTCGTGAGCGACACGGAACGACCTCACCAACAAAAGGCCGTTTTGTTGTCATCACCCCCCGACTTCCTACCTATCCCCTTGCGCACTTGGCCGCAGCCGGCCGCCGGAAACAGAAGCTATGCGCCTCACTTCTCTTTGGGCGGTAATGGAGGGGCGGGATTGACTATGCCCCTGCCGATGGACTGAGGGAAGAACTCCAGGATCTCGGCCACTGTCCACCTGTCCCGGGAGAACATGGACTTGATCGGCTCCATCGCGCTGTATTGGTGAATTGCCTTGCCCATGACATGAAACACGCAGCCGTTGATATTGCTGGCGGCATCGCTGGCCAGGTAAGCCACCATCGGGGCTACATCCTCGGGAAGGGCTTCTCCCTTACCCAACGCGTCCAATCCCAGGTCCCCGGCATCGCCTGTGCCCTCTTCCACCCTTTTCTTCCAGGCTGCTTCCAGCGCCGGGTTCCAGGACATCCTGGTCCGTGCAGCAGGGAAGAGGATGTTGCAGGTGACGCCATAGCGGCCCATCTCCAGGGCCAGAGTTCGAGTAAGCCCGATGACGCCAGCCTTGGCCGCGGTGTAGTTTGTCTGCCCCGGGTTGGCTAAAGGTGCCGGGCCACCACCGCCGATGGACGAGACGTTTATGATGCGACCGCTCCTTTGTTGCCTCATCAGCCGGCAGGCGGCCCTGCAGCAATAGAATTGGCCGTAGAGGTGGGTCTTGATCACTATATCCCAGTCCTCGTCTGAGAGGTTGAAGATCATGCGGTCTCTGAGGACGCCGGCATTGTTGACCAGGATATCGATCTTGCCGAAGTTCTCCACCGCGGTATTGATGATATTCTCACCGCCCTCAGGAGTAGCCACTGAATCGTAATTGGCCACAGCAGTGCCACCGCGCTGGCGAATCTCGGCCACTACATCGTCTGCCGGGCCGCGAGATGCACCGCTGGCATCCATCTCGATGCCGAGGTCGTTGACTACCACCTTGGCACCTTCATCAGCCAGGCCCATAACGAAGGCTCGTCCCAGACCTCGCCCGGAACCTGTGACCACAGCTACCTTATCTTTTAGCAGATCGCCCATTGTTCTTCCTCCCTTCTTAATATGCCTATTTTTACCAATGGCAGGCTATCCCCCTCTGGAGGGCAAAGCCACTAGGGCTGAACCGGGAGTGGTTTTCTTTCCTTGGGGGTCCTCCGCCCAGATCTCGCATTCAACGAGGTGTTCCCCCTCTGCCTCGTATTTCTTGGTCACCACTCCTTTGCAGGTCAGGTCCTCCCCTGGGAAATGTATTCCTCGCCACTGGAAATTCAGCTTCTTCAGCGTCCCTTGCTCCCCGATCCAGTCAGTCACCAACTGCCCCAAGAATGCCACCGTCAGAGAGCCATAGACTATTACCCCAGGTAATCCGGCCTTTTGAGCAAAATCTTTGTCATAATGCAGCTCATAGTAATCACGTGCAGCCCCGGCCCACTTCACCAACTGCTTCGTGGTAGGATACTTAACCAGTGTGGGTAGCTCCATTCCAACTTCTACATCTTCGTATTGTATCTGCGCCACGATCCCCCCTTAATACCTGAATATGCTAAAAACCAACTTGCCCACTACCTGACCTCGCTGATTGGTGAAGGTGCGGTCGCTGGTTACCTGCACCATCTTTGCCAGTTTGGTCTCCACCTCCTTCAGATCTGAGATCTTGGCATGGAGCGTGAGTATGTCCCCAGGCTTCACAGGTTCGTAGTACTCAACGGACAGGGCAGATGTGAGAACCTTGGTGGCTTCTAAGGGCACGGACAGTTCTGCCCTTTGTAACTCTTCGAAGCCGACTGTAAACAGGAACAGGGGAGGCGCCACTATGCTGCCGTATTTACTTTTCTGAGCGTATTCCTCGTCCTGCCAGAGAGGATTGGGGTCCTCCATAGCCTCAGCCATCCTCTTGATATCGCTCTTCTCAATCTCAAAGGTCATAGGTTTTATTAAGTCCTTGCCAACCATCTGTCTTGCTTCTTCTGTGATCATCGGATCCTGTCCTCCTTCTCTCCGCCGTCGCTACAATTGTCTTACTTACCCTTGAAGTTGGCGCTTCTTTTTTGCAGAAATGCAGACATACCTTCCTTGAAGTCTTTACTGCTGGCCAGCCCAGCAAATCCGTGAGCTTCAAAGTCGATGGCAGAGCGGACATCTGTGTTCATGCTGGCCCTGACTACGCGCTTGATAGCCCGAAGTGACAAGGGCGCCTTTTGAGCCAGCTGTCGTGCCATTGCCTTGGCCTCATTGAGCACCTCTGCTGCGGGCACCGCTTTATTCACCAATCCCATTTGCACTGCCTGTTGGCCTGTGATGGGATCGCCGAGGAACAGCAGTTCCTTCGCTCGGTGAGGGCCGATAAGGCGAGGCAATCTGGCCGTACCTGCGCCACCGGGCAGGGCTCCCAGCTTGACTTCCGGCACGCCCAATCGAGCATCCTCGGCCACAATACAGATGTCACAGGCCAGTGCCAGCTCCATGCCGCCGCCGAGGGCGTAGCCGCGGACGGCTGCGATCACCGGCTTACCCACATCCTCGATCTGAGAAAAGCAATTCTGATAATTCTTGCTAAACTCGTAGCCGGAGGCGGCTGAGTCCACCTTAGCCGCCCAGGAGATATCGGCTCCGGCGCAGAAGAACTTGTCGCTCCCTGTGATAATGATGACCCTGACCCCGTTATCTCGGTCAGACCTCTTCAACAGCCGGACCAGCTCATCGAGCGATCTCCGGTCCAGGGCATTCATCTGTGCTGGCCGGTTCACGGTGATAGTCAGGATAGAATCTTCCCGCTCAAGGAGCAGATTTTGGTAGGCCATGTCATAACCTCCTCTGATTTTGCTAATCTCTGGGGCCGACAATCACTACCGCGGCTTGAAAAGCTCCCGGGACCCCCCCTTGGCAATGAGCCACTCCCAGGTTAGGATTCTTGAGCTGGCGTGGCCCAGACCGCCCCAGAAGCTGGTTGTATAGCTCGTAGATCATCCTCAGCCCGCTGGCGCCGATGGGGTGGCCAAAGGCTTTCAAGCCGCCATCGGGATTTACCGGCAATGATCCCTCCAGGGTGAACATCCCGGCCTCCACATCCTCCTTTCCCCTGCCTACGGGACTAAACCCCAGTGATTCGTAGTTGATCAACTCGGTGATGGTGAAGCAATCGTGGACTTCAGCCATGGTTATCTCATGGCGCGGGTCCTTGACCCCGGCCTGTTCGTAGGCCTGACGGGCGGCATGGTCGGTCTCCTCCCAGAAGGTATAATCGACATCGGAGCGAGCCCATCCCCGGTAGGGACTGGTGCGGCCGATGGCCAGGCCAAGTCCTTTAACCAGAACATAATCATCACCGAAGTTCTGGGCCAAGTCAGCCCTGGTGACGATGGCCGCGGAAGCGCCATCGGTGGTGGGACAGCAATCAAACAGCCCCAGAGGCCAGGCCATGATGGGAGCCTTCATCACCTGCTCAAAGGTAACCTCGCGTTGGAAGTGAGCCTTTGGATGCAGAGCGCCGTTGCGGTGGTTCTTAACTGCAATTTGGGCCAGTAACTGCTTGCCCTCTTCTGGGGTTATGTTGTATTTATGGAAATACCTCTGAGCCGCCATGGCGTAGGAGCCGGGAGCCGAACCGATGGAAAACACGGGGTGGAGACCATAGGGATAGGTCAGAAAGCCGACCCCGGTATCCTTGCACTTCTCGAAACCAACGGTCAAGACCAATTCGTACATCCCGCAGGCCACAGCGAAGCAGGCATAGCGCAATGCATCCATCCCGGTGGCACAGTTGGCCTCCACTCTACTTATGGGGATGTAGTCAAGCTGTAGCGGCTCAGCCAGGGTAGCCGGTGTGACCCCGCCGAACAGGGTTCCCAAGAACGCTGCTTGAATATCTTTAGGCCCTACCCCGGCGTCTTCGTATGCCTCATAAACAGCGTCGATGATCATGTCATCGCGGCCTTGATCCCAGCGCTCACCAAACTTAGTGCAGCCCATGCCTACGATAGCGACCTGGTCTCTAATGGTTCCCACTTTACCCCCTTATTGGTTTGCATTTCCAGAAGTATGCTGGCACATCGCCTCCAGGATAGAACCGCCTGAAGGTCATCTCTAGGGGCATGCCGATCTTTATTTCCTCAAGGACACGATCGGTCATGGGGCCGTTTAGACGGCCCCCTCCATCAAAATCGTAAATCGCCCTGACACTCGGTGGGTCCGCAGTAGCATCAAGGGCGTCTATGACGAAGGTGAACAGGCTGACCTTCTTATCGGAAAGCCTGACCTCTTCAAACTCATCCTTGCTGAAGCACTTGGGGCAGATCCTCTGAATTGGAATTTGGACCTCTCCACAGCTCTTACACTTGCTGCCGTGAAGCCTGATTAGCGATTTCTGCTCTCGCCACAATAGGGGTGGGGGGGTATGCACTGATGGCACTCGCGACGGCTCTGGGTCTACGATGTGGCGAAAATTTAGG
Organism: Dehalococcoidia bacterium; assembly: GCA_034414595.1. Taxonomy (GTDB): domain Bacteria; phylum Chloroflexota; class Dehalococcoidia; order SZUA-161; family JAUWZY01; genus DAOULY01. Next base: position 128,967 of record DAOULY010000021.1, on the reverse strand, counting down.
TACTTCTGATATTCGGAGAGCGCCATCTTGGAAGCCAGATTTCCTTTTATCCCGCGCCGTTCCCTGATCTTCTCTATCTCCTCGGTGACCTGAAGTATGTAGACATCGCTGCCATCTCCATAGCTGGCGAGGAGAATTTTGTCGCCGGGGTTGGACTCCTCCAGGGCTGCAATCAGGAGCATTGGGGCAAGGGCGCAGCCGGTGTTGCCAACCATCTCGAATAGAGAGCTGCCGACTAACTGGGTTTTGGGGTCAAACCCGAGACTCCTGGCAGTGGCAGCATGGTTGCGGGCATCAGGGGCATAAAGAGCGACTTTGGCGAAATCCTTAGCTGTCAAGTCGTACTTCTTTAGTGCCTCTGAGACTGCTTTTTGCATCACTCTCTGATAACCCTCAGTGACGACGAAGCGGTCTTCCCAGGTGTGAACGAATTTGTCTTCTGTCCACCGCCAGATATCAATGCATTCATCCGTTACCGAATGAGTCCCCTCGACGCTGGCTGCCACTCCTGAGTTGCCAAATAGAAGTGCAGCTGCTCCGTCACCGAAATTGAGCTCTGCTGCCGACTGTGGTGTCCCCAGGCGGCAATCGGAGGCTGTGGTCAACACCCTCTCGGCTGAGCCACCCTTAATGGCATCGATGGCTGTTCGAATGGCGATGGTCCCAGCCCGCAGAGAATTGGCGCAGTCCATGGTCATGATGTCGTCTCGTAGATCAGCTGCTGCCGCCACAGTAGCTGCCGCCTGCTTCTCCTTGTAGGGGGAGGTGGTGGTGGCCAGATACAAGGCTTGCACTGCCTCGCGGTCCAGACCATCCATGCAATCGAGAGCAGCTGCCACAGCCATAGTTATACTATCTTCATCCCAATTGGCTGTGGCTTTCTCTCCGCCTGCGGGCGGTTGACCCCAGGCACGGCTGATTTCAGCACGACTCAGCCGATAGAAGGGGATGTAGGCACCATAGGACACTATACCAACCATATGTGCGACCTCCTGTGTGGCATAGGAAACGATTGGCTTTATAGATGTTACCATGAGCCAGTTCGAAGTGTCAAACATTCTTCAAGCCGATTATCACTTGACTCAAACCACCGATTATGATATTTTGCAACAAGGCAACTCTGGGTGAGGAAGCGGCTCTTTGGGCGAAAAGCATTACCTCTCAGATTGGACTGGCCCGCAGCCAGGGAAGGCAATCCTAATCAAATCCCCAGGCGATAGCGATCACTGTAACTGTAGTAGAAACTCGAGGTGGATGGGATGAGCGCATTCAGTGAAGCATTAGACTCGGGTAAGTTCGTAGTCACCGCGGAGGTCGGTCCACCCAAGGGTGTGGACATTGCGGAGATGCTGGAGGACGCTGAGCTTCTCAAGGGGAAGGTAGACGCCCTCAACGTCACTGACCAGCAGAGCTCGGTGATGAGGGTGGGCTCGCTGGCAGTGTGTCACCTTCTGCTGGATAGAGGCATAGAACCTATCTTGCAGATGACCTGCCGGGACCGGAATCGCATCGCCCTGCAGTCCGACCTCCTTTCCGCTGCGGTGTTGGGAATCGAGAATGTGCTCTGCCTCACTGGAGATTACGTCTCCCTGGGCGATCACCCTGAGGCCAAGCCGGTATTTGATCTGGACTCGGTATCGCTTCTGGAGGCGGCGATGAAGTTGCAGGAGGGGCACGATCTGGCAGAGAAGGAGCTGAAGGGTAATCCCAAGTTCTTCTTGGGGGCTGTGGTTACCCCCGGTGCCGACCCGCTGGAGCCACAGCTGATCAAAATGGAGAAGAAGATCAAGGCCGGGGCCAGGTTTCTTCAGACTCAGGCTGTCTACGATGTGGCCCAATTCGAGAGGTTCATGGGCCTGGTGAAGCACCTCAATGTGCCGATACTGGTCGGCCTCATCCCTCTGAAATCGGCAGGTATGGCACGGTTTATGAACAAGAACATCGCTGGGGTTAATGTGCCTGATAACCTCATCGAGGAGATCGACCAGGCTGAGAACAAGAGGCAGACAAGCATCGAAATCACCGCCCGCCTGATAAAAGACCTTAAGGGCCTTTGCCAGGGGGTCCATATTATGGCCATAGGCTGGGAGAAGCTGATACCGGCCATGCTCGACGCCGCTGACATCTAAGGGGAATGGGCCTTTGCCAATTAGCCCACTTTTATCTCGATGCGGCGCGGGTGAGCCATCTTGGAGTAGTCCTTAGGCGGCTGCAGGCTGGAGAGCTTTTCCAACTGCCCTACCTTCTCCAGCCGTTTGTAGATGCGCACCCAGGCACATTCCCGATTGGGGTCTACCTCACACATTCCGTGTCTATAGCCGCCACAGGGCCCGTTGACCAATCCCTTGGGACAGGCGGTCAGGGGACAGATGGCTGCGGTGCGGCCCAGAAGGCAGTTGCCGCACTGGATGCAGAGTTCATGGAAGTCGGCTGGGGCCTCCTCATGGCCGATAAACAGGGTGTTCAGCGCTGGATATACCATCTTGTCGGTGTAGCGGGCGATGGTCTGAACTCCAAAGGCGCAGGTCAGGGCCAGGATGCAGTCGGCCCGGTCAACATCAGCTGCCTCCTGAGCTAAGGCTTCACCGGTCAACTCATCGCAGGCTGTGGGGATCACCATCCATCCGGTGACCTCCTTGCCCATCTCGGTTAGCCTTTCTTTCATCTCCAGAACCTCTGCCCTGCCGCCGGTGTGGCAGGTGGTGGCACAGGTCCCGCAGCCGATGAGATATACTCTCCCACAACCCTCCATAAATTGCTCCAGCTCCTCGGATGGCTTTTGCTCTGTGATTGTCTTCATATCAGCCCCCGCCTTTCAAATCACCCTTTGATTCTGGCCTGGTAGGAATCGGGAAAATACTGCAAGGTATCCACAACCACATTGGGGGCAGCCTGGCCCAGGCCGCAAAGGGAGGTGAGCTGCATCACCTGCGATATCTCCGCCAGTATCTTCAGGTCGTGCTCTGACCCGGAGCCCTCTCTCAATCTCTCCAGAATCCGCATAATGACCTCGGTACCCTCGCGGCAGGGGACGCACTTGCCGCAGCACTCCTCGGCGAAGAACTCCATAGTTCGGAATATGATCTCGATGACATCCCTGCTTTGGTTAAAGACGATTATTGCCCCAGCGCCGAGCACCGCTTCAAAGGCCAGCGGTGTGTCGAGCTGGTCAGCGGGGATCACTCTCCCCGAGGCACCACCCACTTGGACCATCTTGACATCCCGAGCCCCGGCCAGCTCCTCGATCAACTCCCGCAGCGAGCTCCCCATAATCAGTTCATAGACCCCTGGCCGCTGAACATCACCGCTTACTGAGAAGACCTTGGTCCCCTTGCTCCGCTCGGTTCCGATTTGATTGAACCATTGCGCTCCGTTGAGGACTATCCTGGGGGTGTTGATCAGGGTCTCCACGTTGTTGATGATAGTTGGCTGCTGCCACAGGCCTTGCGATGGCGGGAACGGTGGTCTGAAGCGGGCCTCGCCTCTCCCGCCCTCGATGGACTCCATAAGCGCGCTCTCCTCGCCGCAGACGTAGGAGCCGGCGCCCTCTCGAATCTCAATGACGAATCCATTCAACAGGCCCTTTTCCCGCGCCTGGGCAATGGCATTCTCAAGCAGGCTGAGAAGGCGGTGATATTCCGCCCTCAAATAGAGATAGCCCCTTTTGGCGCCGATGGCATAGCCGGCGATGGCCATTCCTTCCACAAGGCTGAAGGGGTCCCTCTCCAGAATATAGCGGTCCTTGAATGTCCCCACCTCTCCTTCATCGGCATTGGCAATAACATATTTGTCGTCTCCAGGAGACTTGCTGGCAAGCTCCCATTTCAAGCCGGCGGGGAATCCGGCACCGCCCCGGCCGCGAAGCCCTGACTCCTTGATTTCGGCCACCACCTGCTCCGGGGCCATCTCGTTGCGCGCCTTGGCCAGAGCTTGAAAACCACCTTGGGCCAGATATGTATCTATGTCGTTCGGGTCAATGACGCCGCAGTGCTTTAATACGATTCGCTGCTCGGGCACGACATATGCTCCTACTATCGATAGCCGTTCAATATCTCCGGGATCTTCTCCGCTGTGACATCGCCGTAGGCGACATCGTTTATCATCATCGCCGGTGCTTGGTCACAAACACCAACGCAGTTAGTCAGTTCCAGGGAAAACCTTCCGTCCGGGGTCGTCTCCCCGGGTTTGATGCCCAGCTCTCTCTCCAGCGTTTGCACCACCACCTCATAGTTCTTGAGCCAGCAGGGCACGCTCTTACACACCTTGATCACATAGGTACCCAATGGCTTTCGAGAGAGGAAGGAATAGAAAGTCCCTACTCCGTAGACCTCACTGACGCTGAGGCCGAGGCCGCTTGCTATCTCAGGTAAAAGTTCCTCGGGAAGACAGCCATATTTATCCTGCACCTCTTTCAACAGGGGCAGCAGGTCGGCTTGTTCTCTGTACTTGGTCAGGAGTTCTGAAAGTGAATTATCGGCCATTTCAGCTCTTTATGAGAAGAGGCGTCCCCTTCTTGGGTAACGGGGCTTCTACTCTTTTAGATAGTGCCCCCACTGGGCAAACTGAGATACACACGTCACAATCGCGGCAGACCTCTTTGTCCAGTGGCTGGTCTTGATCCACAACTACCTTACAGTCGAAGCCACGATAGCCGACGGCGAACACATCCTGTTTGGCGATCTCCTGGCAAGCCCTGACACATCTGCGGCAGAGGATGCACTTGCCCAGGTCACGGACAACGTAAGGGCCGGCATCCTCCATGGGGTGGTAGTGTTTCCTCGACTTGAATCTGGGGAGGCCGATGTCCATCTCGGCAGCGAGCTTGCGCAGCTCACAGATGTTGGCTTTATCACAGACAAGACAGACATCGGGGTGGCTGGCCAATAGCAGCTCCACGATCGCCTTGCGAGTTTCCAGGACCTTCGGGGAGTGGGTCTGAATGACCATCCCGGGGGCTATGGGGGTGTGACAGGAAGCAACCAATGTCCTTGAGCCTTCGACCTCGACGACACAAATTCGGCAGGCACCAATGGGGCTCAAGTCAGAGTGGTAGCACAGAGTGGGGATATCTATGCCATTTTCTCGAGCTAGCTCGAGGATGGTCATACTTGGGTGGCCCTCCACCTCCATACCGTTCAGCCGAACAGTTACCATCCCACCAACTTCAAGTATATCAAGTGCCTTCAGCTATGTCAAAAGCAGCTCGGAGCTAAGCCCTAAGCTCGGCCTGCATCCAGTCCAAATAGTCTGGGTTGCCCCCGCTGATAGGCAAGGCGATGACCTCAGGGACATCGTAGCTATGTAGCTCCTTGACCGTGGTCACGATTTCGTCCAACAGAGATGACTTCGACTTGATAATCAGCAGTGCCTCATCGGCGGAGTCGATCTCTCCCTGCCACCAGAAGAGCGAGTGCACCCTGGGTACTATATTGACACAGGCAGCCTTTCGCTGGGCAACCAGCCTATCGGATATGCTCCGAGCCTCCTCCTCACTGCTGGCCGTGACCAGAATGACAACAGGGACAAACTCCTCCATTTCTATTCTGCCTCCAGCGACGTTGGCTGAATTTTAAGCTCGAATAATGTTGTTGTCAAGGCATAAGATTGGCTGGAAGGTGGTACAGCAATCTGTTATCATGAGTCCATAAACGGGGCAATGGGATACGGAGAGCCTTCAACCTACCGCAGGCCAACCAGGACCGGCGTGGCCAACATCCCACTACATGGTGGCAAGGCGCCGCGCTGGCTCTTCGACAGAATGGTCAAGCTGGGACGTGAGATCACGCTGGCCATAGTTGTCGATTTCGGCCCCGAGGAGATGCTGCACAAAATGGCCGACCCCTTCTGGTTCCAGGCCTTGGGCTGTGTCCTCGGCTTCGACTGGCATAGCAGCGGGGTCACCACTACACTGTGCGGCGCCCTCAAAGAGGGCGTTAGAGGGATGGAAAAGGACCTGGGGCTGTTCATCGCTGGCGGCAAGGGCCGAACCTCACGGCGGACTCCACAGGAGATCGAGCACTTTGAGCCAGCCATCTCAGTTGATCCGGCGGGGCTGGTCTATGCTAGCAGGATGGCGGCCAAAGTGGACAGCGTCGCCCTTCAGGATGGCTATCAGCTTTACCACCATGTCTTTCTGTTCACCGCTAAGGGTTCATGGGCTGTGGTACAGCAGGGGATGAATACGGAGACCCGCTACGCTCGCAGGTATCACTGGCTCGGTGAAAGGGTAGAGGACTTCGTCTGTGAGCCCCATGCTGGCATCTGCTCCCAGGCCCGGGGTGAGGCATTGAACCTGGTAGCCAGTGAGAGCGCACCGGCGCGGGCTACAGTAACCGAGCTGGCTGCAGAGGAAAAGCCGGAAAAGCTCCTCGCCGAGCTCAACAGACTCAAGACCTTAAGCTTACCTCACCGACACTACCTGACCCTCGATGACATCCACCCCGAGCGGCTGGGTAAGATATTCGTCCACACCTATGAGCAGGGGGCGGAGGACTTTGAGAGCCTGATCGGACTGGAGGGTGTGGGCCCCAAGACCATTCGGGCCTTGAGCCTGATCTCGGAGCTGGTCTACGGCGTTCCTCCCAGCTTCCGCGATCCCGCTCGCTATAGCTTCGCTCATGGCGGTAAAGACGGGCATCCCTTCCCAGTAGACCGCGAGACCTATGATAGGAGCATAGAGCTCCTCAGCACCGCAGTACGCCGGGCCAAGATCGGCAACAGAGAGAAAATGGAAGCCTTCAGAAGGCTCAGTCAATTCGAGCTCCGCTGATATAATTTAGGGAAGAGCGCCATGACAGAAAGCCAGCCACCGCTGACATCGAGAGGAAAATCTGACGGCCTCGCTATAGACGCTGAGGACATATCGTTTGCCTATGGCAATATCAAAGCACTCCGGGGTTTGAAGTTACAGGTGCCACAGGGCATAAGCTTTGGACTACTCGGCCCCAATGGCTCTGGGAAGTCCACACTGATCCGGCTGCTGGTGGGCCTGCTCAGGCCGCAAAGCGGCAGCTTGGAGGTCCTGGGACAGAACGAGCCGCGCAAAGTGGCCCGGCTCATTGGCTATATGCCCCAGCTCTCTGCTCTTTATGGCGAGCTCTCCGTGCTGCAGAATGTGGACTTTTTTGCCCGAGTCTACGGCCTGAACGACAAGGAGCAGCGTGCCCGGCAGGTGGAGGAGGCGATACGGGTCGCTGACCTCTGGGACCGGCGCGATACTCCAACGCTGAAGCTGAGCGGTGGCATGAGACAGCGGGCCAGCCTGGCCTGCGCCATTGTTCACAAACCCTCCCTGCTGCTCCTTGACGAGCCCACAGTGGGCCTGGACCCTGAGCTCAGGGTCACTTTCTGGGACCACTTCCGCGATTTGACCACCAGTGGAGTCACGCTGATCATCTCCAGCCATACCATGGATGATGCCGCCCATTGTGATCGCCTCGCTTTCCTGCGCCTGGGGCGGATCATCGCCGAAGGCACACCAGAAGAGTTGAGGCAGGCCACGGGGCAGCCTGGAGCTACCTTGGAGGACGCCTTTTTGTACTTCGTACGCGGTGAGGTTTTGCCAGATGACTCCCGGTAATGTCATCGCCATAGCACGCAGGCTGATATACCAGCTGCTGCGCGACCGGCGCACCATCGCACTGATAGTACTGGTGCCTATTGTGGTGATGACAGTGATCTGGGCCAGCTTTCCCCAGGAGCGCGTCTTGGACTACGTAGCTCCGGCGCTGCTTGCTGTAATTGCCCTGTTCTTTGTGTTCCTCCTCACCGGCATCAGCTTCCTCAGAGAGCGCTCCCAGGGCACTATGGAGCGCCTTATGGCAGCCCCGGTGTCCCGCATAGACATAGTCCTCGGCTATCTTTTGGGATTCTTCCTGTTCGCCGTAGCTCAGTCCCTGATAATACTCCTGTTCCTCGTGTACGTCATAGACGTGCAATATCAGGGGGCGCTGTGGCAGGTATTCGTCTTTCTCATCATCGTCATCGTGATGGCCCTCAACCTGGGCATAGTAGCCTCCGGCTTTGCTCGAAACGAATTCCAGGTCGTTCAATTCATCCCCCTGATCCTTGTCCCCCAGATTCTTCTCTGCGGCGTCTTCTGGCCGGTGGAGCAAATGTCTACCTATCTTCAATATATAGCCAGGGTCTTGCCCTTGACCTATGCTGTTGATGGTCTGAAGGGGATAATGATCGAGGGGAAAACGCTGCTGGGTGTGGGGTTGGACCTCGGGGTCTTGGTTGCGTTCGCTGTGGCCATGACCGTCCTCGGGGCCATGGCACTCCGTCGCGGTGTTGCCGGCTAAGTGTCTAAGGCTTCCCTTAAACTTCGGACAAAGGCCCTTGTAGCATCATAGGGAGGGTTTTCATCGCGGAGCAATTGAATGATGCGGCTGCCCACAATCACGCCGTCGGCTACCTGGGCTACGCGCCTTGCCTGCTCCGGAGTGGAGACACCGAAGCCAACGCAGAGCGGTTGTTTGGCCACCTTTCGCACCCTGGCTACAAATCCCTCCAGCTCTGGAGGTAATTTCGCCCTGGCCCCGGTAACCCCGGTGAGTGACACCAGATAGACGAACCCCCGAGACCTCTGTCCCACCAAAGCGATGCGCTGCTTGCTGCTGTTGGGTGCCAGCAGGTAGATGAGATCGAGCCCGTGGCCCTGACTTGCTGCCTCGAGTTCGCCGGCCTCGTCGGGAGGAAGATCGGGGACAATCAGGCCGTCCACGCCCATTTGCTCACAAGCGACGCAGAAAGAATCGAGTCCATGATGGAGCACGGGGTTATAATAGGTCATGAATACTAAAGGGGCCTCAACCCTCTGGCGCAGTTGCCCTGCTACCTTCAGGCAGAGCTCAGGAGTGACCCCTTGCTGAAGTGCTTTGAAGCTTGCCTCCTGAATGGTGGCTCCGTCGGCCAGAGGGTCGGAGAAGGGGATGCCGAGCTCGATGATGTCGCAGCCGGCGGAGACCAAAGCCGGGATGACCTCGAGGGTGGCCTCCACACTGGGATAGCCTACCGTCAAGTAGGCGATGAGGGCTTTGCGCCGGGCAGCAAAGGCAGAGGCTATGCGGCTCACAGTTCTACTCCCAGGGCCTCAGCCACAATGTGTATATCCTTGTCCCCTCGCCCGGAGAGATTGATCACGATGAGCTGTTCCTTGCTAAGTTGAGACGCCATCTGGGCAGCGTAGTATACGGCGTGGGCCGATTCCAGGGCTGGGATGATACCCTCGGCAGCCGAGAGGAGCTTGAACCCCTCCAGCGTCTCGTTATCGCTGACAGCGACGAAGGTTGCCCGCCCGATGTCCTTGTAATAGCTGAGCTCGGGGCCGACGCCGGGATAGTCCAGCCCTGCCGAGATGCTGTGAGTTGCTCTTATCTGCCCGTGCTCGTCCTGCAACACATAGGACTTAGCTCCGTGCAATACACCGACCTCGCCGGCGACCAGGGTGGCGGCATGCTGTCCACTGTCCAGGCCTCGCCCGCCGCCCTCGACCCCGATGAGCTTCACGCTTTCATCGGGGAGAAAGGGATAGAATATGCCAATGGAGTTGCTGCCACCACCGACACAGGCAACTATATAGTCGGGCAGGCGTCCGAATGCCTGCTGCACCTGTTCCCTAGTCTCTCTCCCCACCACCGACTGAAAATCGCGCACCATCGTGGGATAGGGGTGTGGCCCGACTATGGAGCCCAGGAGATAGTGGGTAGTATCCACATTGGTGACCCAATCCCTGATCGCCTCGTTGATGGCATCCTTAAGGGTGCGGCTGCCCGATGACACCGGGCGGACCTCAGCGCCCAGCAATCTCATGCGGAACACATTGAGCGCTTGCCGCTGGATATCCTCATCCCCCATATATACGATGCACTCAAGGCCCAGCATGGCGCAGACAGCCGCCACGGCCACTCCGTGCTGTCCGGCTCCGGTCTCGGCGATGATACGCCTCTTGCCCATGCTCTCAGCGAGCAATGCCTGCCCCAGCACATTGTTTATCTTGTGTGCCCCGGTATGGGCCAAATCTTCCCGCTTGACCAATATCGTGGCCCCGCCACAGCGAGCGGTAAGCTCCTTGGCGTGGTACAGCGGCGTGGGGCGACCGGCAAAGTCTTTGAGCAGCCCCTCGAGGCGGCGCTGGAAAGCGGCATCTCGCTGTGCTTCCTCATAGGCCCGCTCCAACTGCTCCAGAGCCGGCATCAGGGTCTCGGGTACAAACTTGCCCCCGAAAGGCCCGAAGTACCCGCGCGAGTCCGGTAACCTATCTTGCGGTTTCATCTGTGCCTCTCACCGCCTCGATGAATGCCTTGATCTTGGCGATATCCTTCTTGTCTCCGGTTTCCACTCCGCTGGAAACGTCCACACCCCAGGGCTTGACCGCTGTTACCGCCTGAGCCGCATTATCCACAGCCAGCCCTCCGGCCAGGAGCACCGGAGAGTTGGACGACACTGCCTCAGCCAGCGCCCAGTCAAAGGCTTGGCCGGTGCCGCCGTAGCTTCCTTTGACCTCGGTATCCAAAAGGCAGATGAAGCCATCCCGGCCCAATATACTGTGGCCCAGTGCCAGCTGTGCTGCAATTTCTTCTGCGCTCTGGCCAGCTACATGGAGGGCTTTGATCACGGGTTTCTCGATCAGCTGGCAATACTGCCAGTCCTCATCGCCGCTCAACTGCACCCAGTCCAGCCCGCAGAAGTCAGCGATGGAGTTCACCTCTGGCGCGGGCATGTTGACGAACACGCCAACTGTAAGCGGCCGAGGGTGGCACTGGCTCACCGCCGACGCTATCTGCTTTGCCTTCTCCGTGGACAGGTAGCGCTTGCTCGGAGGGTAAAAGACCAGTCCCAGCAGATCAGCCCCTGCCTCCGCTGCTGCCAGGGCGTGGTCGATCTCAGTAACACCGCAGATCTTGATTCTGGTCATATTAGTTCTTTGACCTTAGCCGCAACATCGCCGGCAGCGGCTAAAGCCTCGCCAACGAGAATGGCATCAACGCCACATTGGTGCAGCCTCTGCACATCTTCCCGGTTCCTGATGCCACTTTCGCTGACGACAATGCGATCACTGGGAATCAGGGGCCGAAGCATCAGGGTTGTAGCCAGGTCCACCTCAAAGGTATTGAGGTCGCGGTTGTTGATGCCGATGATCTTGGCCTGACTCGAGAGTGCTCGCTCCAGTTCTGCCTCGTTGTGAACTTCCACCAGGCACTGCATACCAAGCTGGTGGCCCAGAGACAGCAGCTCTTGAAGCTGGTCGTCGTTCAGGACTGCAACTATCAGAAGCAGGCTATCGGCACCATAGGCCCGGGATTCGTATATCTGGTAGGGGGTGAAGATGAAATCCTTGCGCAGCAACGGGATTTTCCTGTTATCGAGTGCTCCTCTAATGGCCACCAGGTTGTCGAGGCTGCCCTGGAAGTGCTTAGCCTCGGTCAACACTGATATGGCGGCGGCGCCGTTGTCGGCATAGGCCCGGGCCAGCTTCACCGGGTCCAGGTCGGGCGCAATTACGCCCCGTGACGGCGACGCTTTCTTGATCTCAGCGATCAACTGGATGCCGTCGCCGCTGAGGGCTGAAGCCAGATCGAGTGGCGGCGACTGCTTCGCAATCAGCGCCTCCAGTTGCTCCAGAGGCATGCTATGCTGCCGGGCCGCAACCTCCTCAGCCTTTCCCTGTAGGATCTGAGTTAACATTACAGTTCAACCAAAGGTGCGACTGATCTCTGCCAGGGCCTTGAGCTTCTGCAATGCTTGACCGCTATCTATGGACTCTCGCGCCAGCTGTAGCCCTTCCTCCCAGCTCTGGGCCTTGTCAGCGGCGATCAACGCTGCGGCTGCGTTCAGGAGCGCTATATCGCGGCACGGGCCTTGTGCCCCGGACAGGACATCCTGGAGCATCTTGGCATTCTCCTGAGCAGAACTGCTGCGCAGGCTTGCCACGCTGGCTCGACTGAAGCCGAGTTCCTCAGGCGTGAGGACATAGCTCTTGATCTCGTCTTTCGTCACCTCGCTGATCATAGTGCGGTCGCAGGTGCTGACCTCATCCAGGCCGTCCTCGCCGTGCACGATGAGGGCATGGTGACAGCCGAGGCGCTGAAGTGCCTGGGCCATCTTGTCCATCAGTGAGCCTTCCGCCACACCCAATAGTTGGGAGCCAGCGCCGGCGGGGTTGGTCAGAGGCCCCACGATATTGAACACGGTGCGAATTCCGATCTCGCGCCGAGGTCCAGCGGCGTGTTTCATCGCCGGGTGGAACAGTGGGGCGAACATGAATCCTATGCCTACCTTCTCCAGGCATTCCTGCACCTGCTCAGCATTGGGGTCGATCTTGATTCCCAGCTGCTCCAGCACGTCAGCGCTGCCACAGCCGCTGCTCATGGCCCGGTTGCCGTGCTTGGCCACCTTGACCCCGGCCCCGGCAGCGACCAGGGCTGCCGCAGTGGAGATGTTGAAGGTGGATGAGCCATCGCCGCCGGTGCCAGCGGTATCGAGCAACGGCCCGGGAAACCTCACCGGGACGGCATTGGCCCGCATCACTCTGGCCAGCCCGGTGATTTCGTCCACCGTCTCCTCCTTGAGCCGGAGCGCGGTGGCAAAGGCGCCGATTTGCGCTGGTGTGGCCTCACCGCTCATGATCTCCTCCATCACCTGCGCTGCTTGCTCGGTTGTCAGCGACTGGCCCGCAACCAGCATTCCAATTGCTTCCCTAATCATTTCTGCCTCCCCCTTTCAAGAAATTCCTCAAAAGGTCTTTTCCCACCTCGGTCATGATTGACTCTGGGTGAAACTGAATGCCCTCCACCGGATACTGGCGGTGCCGTAACCCCATGATAATGCCCTTTGGGGTCCGGGCGGTTATCTCGAGGCAATCTGGCAGGCCCTCAGGCATCACCGCCAGGGAATGGTAGCGAATCGCCGTGAAGGGATTGGGCAGCCCGGCGAGGACGCCCCTGCCATCGTGTTCAATCAGGGACATCTTGCCGTGCATGACTTCACCCGCTCGCTCTACCACAGCGCCATAGCTATAGCCGACGCACTGATGCCCGAGGCAGACTCCTAAGATGGGCAGTTCGGCACCAAAGTGACGAATGACATCATTGCAGATGCCGGCCCTATCGGGAGTTCCGGGGCCAGGCGATATCACTATGCGTTCGGGATGCATTTTCTCGATCTCGCTGATGGTCACCATGTCGTTGCGCACTACCTCCACCTGCTGGCCCAGCTCACACAGGTACTGAAACAGGTTGTAGACGAAGCTATCGTAGTTGTCTATCAGTAGCAGCACGGTCTCTCCTATGCACTTACCTGAATTCCCTCCGCTTGCTCGATTGCTTTGAGCAAAGCCTGGGCCTTGTTCACGCACTCCTGGTACTCACGCTCAGGTACGCTGTCGGCCACAATCCCGGCGCCCGCCTGGACATAGGCCACACCTTGAGTGATTACTATGGTTCTGATGGTTATTGCCGTATCCAGATTTCCAGAGAAACTGAAATAGCCTACCGCCCCGGCATAGGGGCCTCTCTTATCTGGCTCCAGCTCGGCGATGATCTCCATGGCCCGAATCTTGGGCGCGCCGGAGACGGTGCCTGCTGGAAAGCAAGCCCGCACAGCATCCAATGGAGTCAGGTCCCGGCGGAGCTTGCCCTGGACATGCGACACCAGGTGCATGACATGGGAGTAACGCTCCACATCCATCAACTGAGTGACCTGGACGGTGCCTGGCTCGCTGACACGCCCGATATCATTGCGGCCCAGGTCCAGCAGCATAATATGCTCGGCGCACTCCTTCTCGTCGTGGCGCAGCTCTTCCTCCAGAGCTGAGTCCTCCTCAGGGTCTTTGCCCCGAGGTCGCGTCCCGGCGATGGGATGGGTGGACACCACTTCATCCTCGACCCGGACCAGAAGCTCCGGGGAGGCTCCGACGATGTGGCAGTCCTTTAGCTGCAGGTAGTACATATAGGGCGAGGGGTTGATGCTGCGCAGGGCGCGGTAGATGTCAAAGGGGTCAGCTTGAGTGGTGCGAGCAAACCGCTGTGATAGCACCACCTGGATAATCTCACCGGCGAAGATATACTCCTTAGCTTGAGCCACAATTGCCTCAAACTCTGCCCGCGATAGGTTGGAGGACACCGCATTCTTGGATGTGTGTGTCGGTGAAATATCGGTATGCTTATTTGGCTCAATGGGTTGCCTCAGCTTTTGCACTAAGCCCTCGATCTTGTCCACCGCTCTCTGGTATGCCTTCTCGACGTCGCCATCGAGGTGGGCATGGCTCACGATCTTGATCTTGTGAGTGAGGTGGTCGAATACCAACACGGTATCGGCGAACATGAACACCGATTCCGGCAGCGCCAGGGGATCGTAATCGGGTGCTGGCAGCCGTTCGAAGTAGTTCACAGCGTCATAGGCCAGATAGCCCACAGCACCGCCGTGGAACCGGGGCAGCCCGGAAATTGGCATCAGCTTGTATTTACTTAGCTCCTCTGCTATGGGGAGGAGCGGGTCAATGGCTTTCCCCGCCGTCTCGCCAGTGCGCACTACCAGATAGGGCTCGGTGCCGATGAAGCTGTAGCGGGCCAGCCGCTCCCCACCTTCGACGCTCTCCAGAAGAAAGGAATAATCGCTGCCACCGACCTTCATGTAGGCCGAGACCGGCGTTTCCAGATCGGCCATGATCTCGCGGTAGACCGGCACCAGGTTGCCACTTTTCTTGAGTTTTTGCACCTCGCTCAAAGACGGATAGTACATGGCCTTTTACTCCAAAAGAAAAACCCCTCGCAAGGGGCGAGGGGTTCAACTCGCGGTGCCACCCTTTTTAGCCATCTCCTGCCAAATGCAAGATACAGCTATCTCTTTTCGGGTACGGAGATATACAATCTACCTCGATACCCTAGGCCATGATAACGGTGCCATTCCGTCAAGCTCTACTCAGCTTACTGCCTTTCGGCTTGCAGCTCCCAAGTCCATTCTGCTTCCGCGCTGGCATCGGCTCTCACCTGCCCCGACTCTCTGTCGCCCCGCTTGAAGGCATACTACTCTTGTTCTCAGCCTTTGCCCTATTCAGTTTGAGCTTAGTTTACCCGCCTTTTAACTTTTTGTCAAGTCCCAATGCGGGTATTACGGCACCCAACAAACACCTTGTTTTGTTAGTCCGCAGCGCACTCCGGGCAGAAGCAAGTAGCTTTAATTATGCAGAGGAGAGGTCGATCCGATCAGCACAATCTGGCCGGATCAGTAGAGACCTCAAAAGACCAACGCCGTTGATACTCGATCAAGCCGACGCTATACTTGGTCTAACAGCAGCTTTTAATGGGAACTTGAAAGCCATAGGAGGTTCTTATGTCCAAGAATGATGAGATATTCAAGCTTTTTTCAAAAAACTTCAAAACTAACAACTTTCAAATTCAAAGGTCTATCGCGGCGGACAGCTTTTGCTGCAAACACGAGAAAGAATGCAAGGTGAAAAAGACCGAAGAACCCATCTGGTCTCCATCGGTTGGCAACAAGGACACCCCTATTATGATTGTGGCTGAAGCCCCGAGTGGGGAGGGTGGTGAAGGGCCGCACATAGGTGGATTGTTTGAACTTCGAGAACGCAGCAAGAAGAGTCCGCTTTACATATTAAGGCAATTTGTGAAGGAAAACTGGGGGACAATCCCGTATTTCACCAATCTGGTAAAATGTGGAGTGGCTAAACAACAGCATAAGGAGGTTCTCAACACGAGGGCCACACACTGCTTTGAGTATTTCCTCGCCAGAGAAATTAAAATTATACAGCCAAAGATTATTCTTTGTATCGGTAGCCTTTCGTACTCTTCGCTCAAGAAATATCAGTTGCACAATGAAATAGACCGGTCTATCAGACTCATTCCTTTAATGCACTACAGCAGGCAGGCACAACTGCCTCTAAGCCCCAGCGATAAAGCCAAAATAATTTGGAAGTGGCAAGCAGATATCTCTCGTGCACAAATTGGGGAAATGCCATTGTCTGAGCTGTCCTACTTTAAGAAACAAAGGGGCAGGCGCGATTGCGTGTAGCACGACTTATCTGCTCACTGTGTTCGCGCCAATGATATATATGCTACGAAGCTCGGCGACATGTACAAAAGTCAATTTATAATGTAAGACTGATGCAAATCAGCTTCTTTTAATAGATGCGGGGGAACGCAAGTCCAGATTGTTTGGCACACAATAAATCGCTAAGTCAACTCCAGGGATAGATACTTCCCCTTTTGCTTGGCCTTTTCGTAGACCAGCCTGGCGGCGGCCACATCCTCAATGGCCAGCCCTGTGGAATTGAAAACGGTTATCGCCTCAGCGTCATTCCTGCCCGGCTTTTGTCCGGCAATGCTCTCTTACAGCCATACAATCTGGACAAACATGGGATGTACCACAGTTTCAAGCTGGTATTGGCCTCCGTTATTCAAGCGTGGACGGACTAACTACGAACCTGCTGACCAAGTCTTTTGTCCCAATGACATTTAGCTTCTGGAAAAGCAGAGAGAAACGATTTTCAAGCTCCTCTCTTATCGCGCTTAGATTGCTTTCAGGGAGGCTCCATATTTCCTTCTTGAGCGTTTGAAAGCCTTGATGATTTCATGAGCTAGTAGGAATAAAACTGCCGCAACGAGAACACTTGCCCAATCGCTGAGGGTTAAGGGAGCAAATCCCAAAAACCTATTTATGAATGGGGTGTATATTGCTGTCATGGTGAATCCAATTGAGATAATAATAGACCATAGTATCTTCTTGTTGCTCCAAAAATTAACATTGAAAAAAGAATCGTAGTTGTATCTTCTCGATAAGATATTGGCAAACTGACAGAAGACAATAGTAGCGTAACCTAAGGTGGTAGCTCTTGGATACAAATCATGGGTCATTGTAAGCTCAGCACCCGTGCGCCCCATGAAAATCACGAAATTTGCAAAACCGAGAGCTCCCATAAGAAATCCCAAGAACAGAATCTCAAACATTATAGATCTGTTTAGGATGTGTTCTTCTTGCCTTCGGGGTGGAGAGGTCATTAAATCGCTTGAGCCTGGATCAAAGGTAAGAGCGGTAAGCGGCAAAATCTCTGCAAGTAGATCGATTGCCAGTATTTGAATAACCAGAATTGGGATTGGCCAGCCAAACAAGGCACCCCCAGCTAGCCCCAAAAGAACAATAGCCAGTTCCCCGATGTTGCTAGTCAGAGATGCGATTATTGTTTTCTTTAGGTTGTTATAAATTGTTCTGCCTTCTCGTATTGCATATACAAGTGTTGAGAAGTTATCATCAAGCAGTACAAGTTCAGCAGCTTCCTTGGCAACATCAGTACCAATACTCCCCATTGCAACACCGATGTGGGCACTTTTTAGAGCCGGAGCGTCATTCACCCCATCTCCTGTAACTGCAACTACCTCTCCTTTGGCTTTTAACACTTTGACAATTCGCAGTTTATCCTCTGGGGAAACTCGGGAGAAAATAAGAGATTCATGATCTTCCATAACCTGTGTTAGCTTTTCGTCCTTTGTTTCAGACAGCTCTTCCCCGGTAATTACAACTGCCTCTTCGTTTTCGTGAGAGAGGTGAATTTGCTTTCCTACGGCCTGTGCTGTGATGGCATGGTCGCCGGTCATTATATAGGTTTTGATATGTGCTTCATGGGCACTTTCTACTGCCTCTTTAACACCTTCCTTTGCAGGGTCATTCATTGCCATCAAACCTAACAAGATTATGTTTTTCTCAGCATCATCCATCTCATAATCATGTTTATCATCTTTTAGTTCCCTGTATCCAAATGCTAATACGCGCATTGCCTTCCTAGAGTATTCGACGTTTAGCGTATTCAGCATTTCAGCATCCTTCTTTGTGAGCTTGGCTGCTTCACCTTGTTTGTAGATGTATTTGCTAACTGCAAGAACAGACTCGACTGCTCCTTTCATACATATGACTTTCTTATTGTCAAATTGTCGAATAGAACTCATCCTTTTACGCTCAGAATCAAAGGGAAATTCCTTGAGCTCTGGATTTTCCTCGTCCTCCTCGGGAGAGCGCGTCCCCAGTTTCGTTGATACAGTGATAAGTGCAGCCTCGGTTGGATCGCCAATTGGATACCAGCTTGTGTGATCCTTATCAGCTGCATGAATTTCTGCATTAGATGCCATGGTGGCTGTATCGAGTATTATTTCTATTTTTTTAATCTCCTGCCATGTCAGTTTCTTACCATTGGAATCCAGTATATCTCCCTCTGGCTCGTAGCCAACTCCCGTGACTTCATATTGATGGCCATCGAACCAAATATATTTTACAGTCATTTCATTTCTGGTAAGCGTACCCGTTTTATCTGTACAAATGACATTCGTTGATCCTAAGGTCTCTACGGAAGATAGCTTCTTAATGACGGCATTCTTTCTTGCCAAACGGGCTACACCATTTGATAGTGCTACTGTGATTTGCATTGGAAGTGCTTGGGGAACAACAGCAACTGCAATGCCCAGGGCATAGATGAGTGCCAAATTCATACCAAGCCCCTGCCAAATGGTAACGCTGAAGAGCATAATGGCAATTATTATGGCAAAAACAGTGATTCTGTTGGCAATAGACTGCATCTCCAGCTGTAAAGGAGATTTCGACTTCTTTTCTTCCTGTGTCAGGCCTGCAATTCTCCCTAGTTCTGTGCTCATCCCCGTTGCCACGATTACCCCTTTTGCACTACCCGTAGCGACGGTAGTACCGAGAAATGCCATATTGTCACGGTCTGCCAGAGATGATCTCTTCTTTATTGTGTTACTGTGTTTTTCCTGAGGCATTGACTCACCCGTCAAGGAAAAGTCATTGGTTCTCAGATTAAATGATTCAATTATACGAATGTCGGCAGGAACTTTATCGCCTTCCTCAAGGAATAGAATATCCCCCGGAACCAGTCTGGCTTGGGGCAGCTCAATCAATTCACCGTCTCTATAAACTTTGGCAGGAGATTGAATCAACTTCTTAAGGGAATCCACAATGCGTTCTGCCTTATGTTCTTGAAGATAACCGATAAACGCGTTTATCAATACAATTGTGAACATAATAGAGCCACCGCGAAAATCACCAATAGCATAAGAAATGATTCCGGCGATGATGAGGATAATGACGAGGACATCCTTGAATTGAAGTAAAAACTGCAACCACCTTGGTGTCTTTGCTAAAGTGATGAGCTGATTTTCACCGTATTGAGTAAGCCGTTTTTGAGCGTCCGCATTCGAAAGGCCATTTTCTTTTGTTTTTAGAGCTTCGAAGCAGTCTTGGACCGTTTTTAAGTAGAAATCACCAGATTCTGGCATTGGGTTGCCCCCAGTATTAGTACATCAGTCTTACTTCGGTCTCCCCTCCCCAGATCACGCCCCAACTTGAGCCCAGCAACTTCTCAAGGCTCAGCCCTAGTGGAATGTCGAAGCCTTCCTCGGGCAATTTCACCTCCTTGATGCGGTCAAGTTTGAAAGTGATAATGCCACTCCATCCATCCTGGCTGGTCAGGCCAATAACATAGGTTGAGTAACCCACCCCGGTCATTTCCACGAAATAGGGTTCCAGATACCACTCCCGGCTTTCAGGGCTTTTGAGGGATTGGTACTTGATTCTCATCCTCCGCTGTGTACCCCATGCTATAGCCACCTGCTCGAAGATGCGAATGAAATCCGCGTTGGGCGGCTTCTTTCCAATCGCACGGATGCTTTCTTCCAAGAGTTCGGTCAGCCCTAGCGGCAGCGCCCGCGACAACTTGCTAAGGGCTGCCTAGGTGTGGGGGTTGCTCTTATCGATCTGGCGGAAAACGAACTGAGAGGCCAGAAACAGGGCCATAGTTTCACACATGGAGAAAAGATACCAAATAGAGGCCAGCTTTGTCAACTTACCAATCTGGCTGATTGTTACGCTGTCTTATATGGATATCCAACAAAACGAGCTTTCGTTACTCCTGCCACACATTACAGACAAACGTGGGATGTGCCACAGTTTCAAGCTGGCATCGGCCTCCGTTATTCAAGCGTGGACGGACTAACTACGAACCTGCTGACCAGGTCCCTTGTCCCTGTGACATTTAGCTTCTGGAAAAGCAGAGAGAAACGAGTCTCAAGCTCCTCTCTTATCGCGCTTAGATTGCTTTCAGGGAGACCCCATATTTCCTTCTTGAAATCACCAAAGGCTTTCTTTCGAGTTTTATACAGGAATTGCTCGTCCGTTTGCCCCTGTTTTCTCTCATTGCTGTATTTATTAGAAAGATGTCTATTGATATCATTCAACAGCTCTTTGGGGAAATAGGGGCTGTCATAGATAATGTTTTGGAATCCCGTAGCCAGATGCACTTCTGCTGTGCCGACTTGCGGGAAATGGCCAAATGCCTCATCCGGCAGAGTGGAGGCTCCATGCTGCACCGCGCCACACATACCATATTCTTCACGCGCCACTTTGGATAGCTCCTTCAGAGTTTTGAAGTCAATCTCAACACTTGCAATCGACCCATCAGGTAGGACTACTCCCCCATGAGTCGTCCCGGTTTGCACGCTGATTTTCGAAATTCCTTTGACATTTGGGCCTAATAGTCTAAGGTATCCTGACATAAAGGCCCTGAGATCATCCACCGTGCTGTTCCTCTTGCCCACTTCCCCAATCTCGCCGCCGACAGAGATGGTTATTTCTTCAGGCTCAATACTCCGTATAAACTTTGTCATCTCAGCAGTGACCAGGCAATTATTTTCCTGCTGTTCAGCGAGAGTCTTTTTCCCCAAATCCACAATAGTAGAAGCATCTATATCGATGTTGAAGAATCCAGCATTGACTGCCTCTTGAATCAACCCTCTTATTGCGTTCGATTCCCCTTCTGGCTCCGAGGCATATTTGCCAGCGTTTATCTGAAAATGGTCACCCTGGAGAAAAACAGGGCCCTTGAACCCTTCCCTAATCGCAGCAGCCAGCACAGAGGCTGCATATTCCCCTGGCCTTTGCCCTGTATAGCCTATCTCGGAGCGGGCGATTTCGAAGATGAAGGCACCGACTCTATCCTTCAGAGCAGCCCTGAAGACCGCCCTTGCCACGTGATAGGTGATTCCACGGATATTTATAGCCGGGACCGTTATGCCACTATACAGCCCTTTGCCTGCCGCTTCATACAGGCCTTGAATGCTTGCTGGAAAGATGCCATGGGTGGAAGCTAATTCCCGAATTGTCTGCTGGTGTCTTTCCTTGCCTTGGCTGTCAGGGGCAAAGACAGTATCCTTTACCAGAGCGTCAATTTTAGCAGGTACGATAGAGCCTTCAGGCATACTATTCCTCTATTTCATTATACTGTGTTCTTAAGAATAGTCCGACGCCCATTGTACCTTTCAGCATCGTACTGGGTCTCAACGTCCACTAACCTCAGCTTCCCCCCGACCTCTTTAAGTGGAACAGCAGTAATCACACCGTTTTTGTAGCTCACCATCTTCCCAAAATCTTTTCTTACCACTAAATCAATAGCAGCAATGCCAAAATACCTCCCCATTCTTCGATCGTAAGCACAGGGAGCACCACCGCGTTGCAGATGGCTCAGCTCTATACTTCGCGAGTCCAGCTTGGTAGCTTCATTGATTTCCGCAGCCAGAAACTCTGCGATCCCTCCAAGAACTTTATGACCAAAGCTATCCACACCCTCTCGTTTTACAGACTCGGAACCACCTATTGGCTTTGCTCCCTCTGCTACCACGATAATCTCATACCTGGACCCATCTCTTCTTCCCTCCAGGATCAGCTCATTCACCTTGTCAACTGAGAAATCGTACTCTGGGATCAGGATGATAAAAGCTCCGCAGGATTCCCCCCCTTCCAAAGCCAGCCAGCCTGCATGTCTCCCCATTGTTTCAACCACAAACACCCTTTTATGAGAACCTGCAGTGGTCCTCAGTCTATCAACCTCCTCCGTGATAACATTTAAAGCTGTCTCAAATCCCAGCGTATAGTCAGTTCCTGGAAGATCTTTGTCGATTGTCTTTGGGATGCCGACAACGTTTACTCCTTCTTGCGCCAGCTTATAGGCCACTCCCTGGGTATCATCTCCACCAATAGCTATCACTGCTTCCAGGCCAAGCTTCTCTATATTACTCAGTACTGTTTTCGACCGATCATTCTTAGCATCATATGGATTTGTCCGCGAAGTCCCCAAAAAAGTCCCGCCATATCTATCCCATGTCCTGACCATCTCCTGATTCAGAGACACGATATATCCCTGACCATCCGAACTTGTAGGTTCAAACTCGACCAGCCCTTTCCAGCCATCTCGAATCCCCAAGACCTCGTATTCGGTGTCTCTTTCCCGCTGAAGTCGCTCATCCAGGGCAGTTTTGACTACCCATTTGATGGCCGGGTTCAGCCCAGCACAGTCTCCTCCCCCGGTAAGAATGCCTATTCTACTCTTTTTCATGGCATTTGCTGTTATTATGCAGCATACGTTTAGTGGCTCCCATATTTATAAGAAGATATTATACCCACAATAGTGAACTCGTCAATTTTCTCCTTAGCTCGAGGTAGAGATCCCCAACTGCTAAATCAAGTCCAGGGATAGATACTTCCCCTTTTGCTTAGCCTTTTCGTAGACCAGCCTGGCGGCGGCCACGTCCTCGATGGCCAGCCCTGTGGAATCGAAAACGGTTATCGTCTCAGCGTCATTCCTGCCCGGCTTGCGGCCCAATATGATCTCTCCCAGTGTGCCATAGATATCTTCCATGGTGAGCTGTCCCTTGCTCAGCGGGACGTTGATCTCCCCGGCCCGGCTTGCCTGCACCAGGTCATCGACCACCACCAGCGCCTCCTTCAATATCAATGGCTCCAGCTCCTGCTTGCCCTCGGCGTCGGCCCCGATGGCGTTGATGTGAGTGCCGGGCCTGACCAATTCCCTCCGGAGCACAGGCTCCCGCGCCGGCGTCAGGGTGCAAACTATGTCCGAAGCGGCAACCTGCTCTAGCGTGCATCCCTCAACTCTATGCTGGGGGAAGGAGCTGATGAACCTCCTCACTGCCTCCGGGGAGCGGTCATAGACCCTGACCGATGTCAGGTCGAAGACCTCAGCGTGGGCCTGGAGTTGTGTATGAGCCTGGCGGCCGGCGCCGATGAGGCCCAGAATGTGTGAATCCCTCCTGGCCAGATATTTTGCGGCGAGGGCCGCCGCGGCCCCGGTCCTGTAGGCGGTTATCTCGGTGGCATCCATCACCGCCAGTGGATAGCCGGTATCGGGATCGCTATAGATCAAAGTGGCCATCACGGTGGGCAGGCCCTGGGCCGGGTTCTGGGGATGGACGTTGACCCACTTGAGGCCCACCGCTCCCGAAGCATAAGCGGGCATGGCCCTGAAGTCCCCTTTGTCCAGGCTTACGTATGCCTTGGGGGGCATGGCAGCTTTGCCTTCGGTATAATCTCGGAAGACCTGCTCCAGGGCCTCCAGGACCTCTGCCATGTTCAGGAGTTCTCTCAAATCTGCTCTGGTCAGGATCAAAGTTGCCATATCGAGACAGCAGAATTTTATCCCTCGATGGCTTGTTATCAGCCGTGGCGCTTGGCTATTTGAGCTCAGCTGTCAGCTCATCGATAGTCAACACCCTGGCGAAACGATACTGCAATACAGTCAGCACTACCCTCATGATCTCCTCTCCCGACACAGGTCCCCACCCCATATCAGGTATATCGCCAGAGTATGTGCCATCGCTGGGGAAAATCACCTTGATATCCATGTCCAGGGCCTCTCGTGCTGTGGACTCGATACCGGTGCTCGTTGTGGTACCGGTGATTATCAGCGTGTCTTTGCCCAAGCTTCTGAGGATTAGCTCGAAATCGGTGCCGCGAAAGGCACTATACCTGCGCTTCTCGATGACGATATCTCCCTCTTGAGGTTTGAGCTCGTCATAGACCTGTACTCCTTCAGTTCCCTTGATCAATAACTTCCCCGCGGCAACCTTGGGCAGAATTTCAGCTATGATCCCGATGTCACTCCCATCTCTGCGAGTGGCATGGCAGACGTAAATGACCGGGATACTCTTAGAGCGGCAGTGTGCTATCAGTTTCTTCAACCGGGGCACCAGGTCCCTTCGAATTTCAGGATGGTCCGAAGGTGCTCCTTCCTTTACGAAATCGTTTATCATGTCAAATACAAGCAAGGCGGTCTTCTTTGGGTCTATCTTGAATGCTACCATGATGGCTTCCTCCTATCTTTTCTTTTATTTCTGCTAACGCTAACGCCCCATACATTCTGCTGCAGGACGAAGCCCATGTCAAGGAGTTTCTCCCTGGGGCAATATGAAAATTTGGCCAGGACGATTGATTTTGAAGACAGTTCTTGACAGAAAATATACTATATGGTAGTATATAGTATAAATAAAAACGTAGAGTAAGGAGAGCGATGAGTGCTATGCCGGTTATGACAAAGCACTATCCCTACAGCAAGGGCAAGGATGCGCTGCTGGCCAGGATGCGGAAGATCGAGGGTCAGGCCAAGGGCATTCAGCACATGATCGAGAAGGACCGCTATTGTATCGATATCGTGCAGCAGCTGACTGCTCTGTCCGCGGCTGCCGATGAGGTGGCACTGCTCATCTTGCAGGACCATATTGGAGGCTGTGTCGCCGATGCTATCCTGGAACAAAAGGGTGAACCATACATCAAGGAGCTGATGGCCACCATCCGCAAGGCCTGGAAGCGATGATAACTGAGGGAAAACGGATGGAAGAGGAGAGTGACAACGGATGTCCACTGAGACCAAGAACCTGAGGAAGACAATCCTCCACATCACGGGCATGAGCTGCGCCTCCTGTGCGGCCACAATAGAGAAGGGGCTTTCCCAGCTGCCGGGAGTCTCTGCGGTCAATGTCAATCTGGCCAGTGAGAAGGCTGCTATCGAATACGACCCGGCAAAGGTGGACATCAAGAAGTTGATCGATACCGTCTCGGAGCTGGGCTATGGTGTGTCTACGGAGACGGTTACTTTTCCGATAGGAGGCATGACCTGTGCCTCCTGTGCTGCAAACATCGAAAAATCCCTGGACAAGGTGTCCGGGGTGATCTCGGGCAACGTGAACTTCGCCAGCGAGAAGGCCACGGTTCAGTATGTGAAGGACGAGGCCGGCATGGCCGATTTCAGAAGGGCTGTGGAAGACGCTGGCTACCGGGTCGTCGGGCAGCAGGAAGGCGGCAAGAAGAAGATCACCTTTGCTGTAACCGGCATGACCTGTGCATCCTGTGTAGCTAATATTGAAAATGCCCTGAACAAGGTGCCCGGGGTGCTCTCAGCCACTGTCAACCTGGCCAGCGAGAAGGCAACAGTGGAATATGATGCTTCCCAAGCCAGCATGGCTGACTTCACCAAAGCGGTGCAGGATGCAGGATACGGCGTTGTCGGAGAGATCAGCGCCGAGGGCGTTGCCGAGCCTGAAGACGTGGTGGCAGCCGCCCGCCGTGAGACCCGCATACTGAGGAACAAGCTCATCTTTGCTGGCTCCCTCGGCCTCATCATACTCATCGGCGGCCTCGTCGGTGGATTTCTGGGCAATCGCTACTTCCTGTGGGCGCTGGCGACGCCGGTGCAGTTCTGGGCTGGCTGGCAGTTCTACAAGGGGACCTGGGGGGCGCTCAAGCACAAGCGGGCCAATATGAATACCCTGATCGCCGTGGGCACCTCAGCGGCCTACTTCTACAGCGTGGCTGCCATACTGTTCCCGAGCTTCTTCGCCGCTGGCGGTCGTGAGGCTGCCCTTTACTTCGACACCTCGGCCATGATTATTGCTCTCATTCTGCTGGGACGCTTCCTCGAGGCCAGGGCCAAAGGTCAGACCTCGGAGGCGATCAAGAAGCTGATGGGCATGCAGCCCAAGACGGCCCGGGTGCTGCGGGATAGCCAGGAGCTAGATATCCCTGTGGAGGAGGTGCTGGTGGGCGACCTGGTCATCGTCAGACCGGGGGAGAGATTGCCCGTCGACGGCATAGTCAGGGAAGGGCGCTCCAGCATCGATGAGTCCATGATCACCGGCGAGAGCCTGCCTGTGGAGAAGGGCATCGGCGATGAGGTCGTCGGGGCCACCATCAACAAGACTGGCACGTTCAAGTTCGAGGCCACCAGGGTGGGCAAGGATACCGCCCTGGCCCAGATCATAAAGCTGGTGGAGGAGGCCCAGGGGAGCAAGGCCCCTATCCAGAGGTTGGCTGATGTCATTGCTGCCTATTTTGTGCCCGCGGTCATCGGTGTGGCCATAATTACCTTCATCCTGTGGTACTTCGTGGGACCGGCACCAGCACTGACATTAGCCCTGCTCAACTTTGTGGCAGTGCTGATTATCGCCTGCCCCTGTGCCCTGGGGCTGGCCACCCCCACTGCCATCATAGTGGGCACGGGAAAGGGGGCCGAGAACGGCGTCCTCATCAAAAGTGGTGAGGCCCTGGAGAGAGCCCACAAGATAAAGGCCATCATCCTGGACAAGACCGGGACACTTACGCGAGGTCAGCCAGTGGTCACAGATGTCGTAGTCGTCGAGGGAATGGCAGAGGAGATGCTGTTGCAGGTGGCAGCCTCAGCAGAGCGGGGCTCGGAGCACCCTCTGGGCGAGGCCATTGTCAACGCCGCTCGGGAGAGAGAGCTGGCACTGGCCGAGGCTGCTGAATTCAATGCCATCCCCGGTCACGGCATCGAGGCCAGTATAAACGGGCAAAGGGTGCTTCTGGGCAACTTGAAGCTGATGGAAGAGCGCAGCATCTCACTCGATGGCCTGGAGCAGGAGTCCATCCGACTCTCCGGTGAAGGGAAGACCTCCATGTTCGTGAGTATAGACGGCCGGGCAGCGGGTATTATCGCCGTCGCCGATACCCTCAAACCAGATTCGAAGGAGGCAGTCAAAGAGCTTCACAGGCTGGGGCTGGAGGTGGTGATGCTCACCGGCGATAACCGGGGCACTGCCGAGGCCATAGCCCAGCAGGTGGGCATTGACCGCGTTCTGGCTGAGGTGCTCCCGCAAGACAAAGCCAATGAGGTGAGAAAGCTCCAGGCAGAGGGTAATATCGTGGCCATGGTGGGCGATGGCATAAACGATGCTCCGGCTCTGGCCCAGGCTGATGTGGGCATAGCCATCGGCACCGGGACCGATGTGGCTATGGAGTCCGCCGATGTCACGCTGATGAGCGGCGACCTGCGCGGCATCGTCACCGCCATCGCCTTGAGCAAGCGCACCCTGCGCACTATCAAGCAAAATCTGTTCTGGGCCTTTGCCTACAACACCGCCTTGATACCGGTGGCCGCCGGAATCCTCTATCTGGCCTTCGGCCACGCTGGAGTGCCGACAGCACTCCAGCCGATCTTGGGCGACTATGGCTTTCTGAACCCGATTCTGGCCGCTGCTGCCATGGCGCTGAGCTCGGTGACCGTGGTCACCAATTCGCTACGGCTTAGGGGCTTTCGAACTCCCAAATTGTCATAGAAAGGAGACAACAAGATGGCTAAGTGGTTGAAGAGCCTATTCGGTGGAAAGAAACAGGAAATGAAAGGTAGTGGCGAAACGGCCAGAGACCCCGTTTGCGGAATGGATGTTGATGTAAATAATCCAGCGGCAACCTCCATCTACCAGGGCCAGACCTATTACTTCTGCGCCGTAGGCTGCAAGAAGGCATTCGATGAGAACCCGGAGAAGTACCTCAAGGAAGGGCCAGCGGCTGGCCACTGATCCGGCATGGGGACATGTTAGGAGCGTGTCCCAGCGATATATGCCGTAGCTTTCACTCGGACACGCTCCCTAATTTGGCTCAATATGAGGAAACCTGGCTATCTATCCTGCGCCTATACTCCACTCCTCTAATCCAGGATGTAAACTGCTCCCTTATCGCCATCAACCCTGATCCTGTCTCCGGTCTTGATCTTCTTGGTCCCCTCAAGGGTACCGGCAACAACAGGCAGGCCGTATTCGCGACCCACGATCACGGCATGGGACAGCGTGCCACCACCATCGGTGACCACGCCGCCGACTACGTTGAACAGAGGCGTCCAGGTGCTCATGGTCATCGGGGCCACCAGGATCTCACCCGGTTGCACTTCTGCCATCCTCTTTTCGTCCGGTATGACACGGGCGATTCCCTCGGCAATGCCGGGAGCTGAGGCAGCGCCATAGAGGTCGGCCTTCAGCTCAGGCTGGACCACGGGCATCTCAGTTATGACCTGGATAATGGGGTCTCTCATCGCCAGCTCAGGCAGTGCCGACATGTCCCCAATAAAGGGCGGGGGATCAAGCTTCAAGGATGCCTCCCACTGCTCCTTGCGCGGGTTCACATAGGGGCGCATATTGGCCCTGTCCATAGCTATTGCTGCCTTCCTCAACTCGTCCGGCAGCAGGAAATAGATGTCATCAGGCTCATCAATAGCGCCAGCCTGGGCCAGTCGCTTCCCCATTTCCCTGGTCAGGTGGCGACCTATGGACATGATGTTCATGTCGAAATGTGTGTTATGTTCCTCGCTGAAAGAGCCACTCCTCTGGGCACACCTCATCAGCTTCTCAAACCACTCCTTTTGCTCTGCAGGCACCTGGGACATAACCTCCTTCTCTGCCTCCTCCCTTTCCCTGACCAGGCGTTCGAACTCCACATCCACGGAAAAAGCCCCTCCCTTGGCTATCGCCAGCCTGAGCATGGGCACCCCCAAGCTGGGCTGCTCGATCCAAGAGGGATTATTCCACCACTCCTCTACCCGGTTACACCTCCAGCCATTGACGTTTAAGAACTGGCGGTACTCTTCCAGCCACTTCCTGCCGGCGTCGCTTTGCTCAAGCTTGGAGAGCACTTCCTCATCATCTTTTGTGTTCAGGAAAACGCTGTCAAGCCCGAGTTCCCTGGCACGGTTCGCTAGACCCCACAGTTCTCTATCGAACCTGAGCACAGTGTTGTCGAAGCCACTAAGCAGCTTTTTGAATATGGGGTTCTGGGGAGTGATCCCGAGCAACTCGGCGCAAGTGGTTCGAAACAAGGTGTACAGGATATAGGCAGGATACATCCACATAAAGTGTTTGGCCCACATATCGAAGTTAATGCGGTGCAGAAAATCCTCGACATACTTAAAGAGTTCAGCATTACTACAATGCTCGACATCGAGTTCCTTGAACGGCCTTATCACCTCCAGCCACCCCGCTAGCTCCTTGTTCCACATCTCGTCCCAGTTCTCAATGTAGGGCGTTATCCTCTCCCGGAACCGCTTCTCTCGCTCTGGGACCTCCTCGGGCTTGGGCTCGATTATCGCGCCGTAGCTGATGCCATCGACTATCCGCCACTGCCAGCCCTTGCTTCCGGGAAGAGATAGCGTCTCCGCAGCATAGTCGAAGGCGAACATATGGTGTCCGTCGCGTGACCAGGCGAAAAGTGGACTATATGGCGGAACGGAATGCACAAAATCGCCGAACCAGACCCTGTAGTTCTTCAAGTCGTCGTCTTGCATCTCGAATTCGTTCATGCCGTAATAGACTGTCATTTCCTCCTCCTTTCCTCCTTTGCATTGTTCTGCTGAAACTGCCTTTGCCTATTACAACTACGTCATTCCCACCCCCTCGGCAGCGATTTACCTGACTTCACAAAGTGCCACATCGCCTGGATGGCAGATAGCATAGACCACGCCTCACCTCTTGTCAAGCCCTGAAATTGGTTTTCTACAGGGCAACAATGGTCCATTTTTGTGGACGGAGCTTGGAGGAGGTATTGGGGTGCCTTGCCCGTTTTTGTGCTATCACTTCAGTGAAAAGCCTGAAATGAGCGGCAGGTTGATGCCTCGTTTGTAGCTTGGGCGTGGGAGTGACCTTAGCCGCTGGATTTGGCCTCTATCAAGCGGTCGAGGAGCGCTACTGCTTGCTCGGCGAAGGCCCGGTCATTGATGTGGGCATCAACCTCCACCACCTCCACCTTTGGCTCCAGATTCCTCTTCAGCGCCTCGGTGAATACCTTACGTGCCTCCGGGTCATAGAGCAGGGCGCCGGGCTTATCAAATGCGGAAAAGCCCTGGGTCGGGATCAACACCGCTGTAGGCCCGGTGGCCTGGTTCAGCTTTCTTGCTATCAATTCACCGGTAGCAACCATTTCCTCTTTGGTCATTTCCACCATGGTGTCCATGGGATTGTGCTCATGTATCTTGCTGCGATTTCGCCAGCGAGGCGGCAATGATTCTGCTGGGCCAGGATGGCAGAGGAATCCCAGAGCACCCGGGGCCACAACCTGGGGGATGCCCTTCTTGCTTGCTGCCTCCAGCCGGTTTGGGCCGGCATCGCACCAGCCACCATACATGTTGTCAGTGAGCTCGAGCAAGCTGAAGTCCAAAGCACCAGCGATCACCCCTTGCTCTATAAGCTGTTCAAATGCCCGGCCTCCGGTGCCAACGGCGTGGAATACCACCACCTCATATCCCCTCTGTTTCAACAGCGGTTTAAGATGCCAAACATATTCGAAGCCAGCGGTGCCTAACGTAGTAATACCGATCAACGGTTTGGTCACGCTCTTCCTTTCGTTGGTCTCGGTCATGGCCGTGATCGCCGCTGCTGCCCTGTCAAGCGTCATTTCAGTTATCGGGTCCAGCCCCCACATATCGACCACACACTGGATCATTACCTGGTCCATGCTCACCTGCTCAGCGGTAATCATCGGGGTGAACGCTACCGTGGATACCATAAGTTTGGGCACCTCCAGGGGCAATGCTCTCATTACTGCGAGACCCAACGTCGTACCCATGGAACCGCCGATAGAGATGATGCCATCCATCCGGCCCTCGGTATGCAGTTGCTTGGCTATCTTGGCTGCGCCCTGGGACATCGCAGCTACTGCTTTGCCTTCGTCGCGGGCGGCGACGATTTCCTTTAGATCAGCTCCGACGGCCCCGGCCACTGTTTCCCGGCTGATATCGGGAGCAAACGCGGGCTGGCCCAGGACGCCGCCGTCGATCACTAACGTCTTGTGTCCCCTTCTCTGTATCTGCTCCTTGACGTATTTGAGTTCCTCTCCCTTGGTATCCAGAGTGCCCATAATCACTATTGTCTTAGCCATTTGCACCTCAAGAAAGCGTGATAGGTGATTGGAAGCCATTGCCTATTATGCTGAATTCGGCGCCTTTTTTCAACCGAGCTGGCCGTTTGCAGGGTTGCCAAAATGTGCTAAAATAGTCACAAACGATAGGAGTGTAGCTCAGTTAGGCAGAGCAGCGGTCTCCAAAACCGCAGGTCGGGGGTTCGAATCCTCCCACTCCTGCCAGGCCGAGGTGGTGGAATCGGTAGACACGCCATCTTGAGGGGGTGGTGGGCTTAGCCCGTAGGAGTTCAAATCTCCTCCTCGGCACCAAGGGCGGAAGTAGCTCAGCGGTAGAGCACCTCCTTGCCAAGGAGGGGGTCGTGAGTTCGAATCTCATCTTCCGCTCCAGAGAGCAACAGGGCGGCGTAGCCAAGAGGTTAAGGCGAGGGTCTGCAAAACCCTTATTCGGCGGTTCGAGTCCGCCCGCCGCCTTTTTCAAGTTTCGGCCATTGCACACTGGCAGATGTTGTTGAATTATCAGCAGGTATACTAGGCTTGCCTTTCTCACTTTTCTACTAGCCGTGAGCTGGCCCCCAACTATAAAGGTTGAAAACGCCGGGGTGGCGGAACGGGAGACGCCGCGGACTTAAAATCCGCTGCACTGCGAGGTGCGTGTGGGTTCGAATCCCACCCCCGGCATTAGGTTTGGCTAACATTTTACTAACCAACCCCCGATAACTGCTGCCCCGCCGTATCTGGATTGGCCATTTGCCCCAGATTTTTATTAAAGGCTCTTGCTGCTTCTTGAAGCCCTGGGAGAGCATGTGGGTATGTATCGAGGGTTACGGCGATGGTGGCAAGATATAGGGCACCCCGCAATCGGCCTGGATGCAAGTTCAGGCCTGGTGAAGCGCTACAAAAGGTCGATGAGGTTTGAGGATAGCCTTTTTGTCCACTATCCCCTTCTTTTTTATAGCACCGAAAAAACTCCTCTTCTCTGCATTTTCCGCCCATTCAGAAAATGGCATTCTTACAATGAATCTATTCAGGTACGGGAAATTGGAATTTTAACGATTGACTCTGTGGGATTTCACTAATTATTCACCAATGTTCACACACGTACAAATAGGAAAGACGTGATTTGTACCATTGACACTGATATTGGCTGATGGTGTACTGATAGTGTTCGAGGTTCAAGTTATATGTTTGGACGGCAAAGGAGGAGGGAGCTATGTTGACATGGCTCGGTATTGCGGGGGTTATCATTCTTCTATCGGTGCTCATCGCAATTAGAATGAGGCGTTGGAGTAATAACCAGTGATGGTGCGCTCAATTGCGAACGTGACAGTTAGGAGTCAATCCCCGGGTCTGGGCCACAAGGTACTAATTCGTATGTAATTCAAGGCATTTCAGCACTTCGCTGCGTTCCTCTATTAAACGGTCCAAATTCGCTCACAGCGCGGGGACCGAGTGGGCCAACGTGACGGGCTGGTCTATCCTTTCTGATTGTCCAAAAGAGGATTGTTAATTCGTACTCGAATTAACATACTCGGGATGGAAAGGAGGAGATCAGTGTTGTTAGACAATGCTGGGTTGTTTTGGGTGTTTTTTTCAGGGGGTATCGTTCTTGTAATGGGGTGCTTTGTGCTTTGGATGATATGTAAACGTCGCTCTCCTGGTCAGCGTCGCTAGTTGTGCGCATTGGACGTCAATCTTCCTCGATGCCTCTTGCTCCAAGTGACTACCCAATCTTGAGTATAGCGGCCTTCAGCTCCTCGTAGAGTCCCACTGAAAGCGTTAATCCTTATTTAGCTAGTATAGCCTCCTCACCCTAACGCAGAGCATACACACTAAGGTCGATGAGGTTGTGTCCCTTGTATTCGGCCCGCGACACCCTGACCCCCCTCTATTGAGTTCCCAGACTGCTATTAGTGCCCTTGTACTTGCTCTACTCATCTTCTTTCATCGCTGCTTATCAGATTAGTGGTCTTCCGTTTTTTGGATCTAAATAGATAGAAAACAGGGTAGATTTCTATATATAGATATACTTTCTACTCATAATATGGCCGAGGTTTGACTTGTGGACGGGAGACAATTGAAAGGAGTATAATGAAGACGACACCGCAGGTAATGAAGGGGGTCGTGGTATGAGTGCAGGTGAACGGCGAATATCATTCTTGGCTCATATGGGCATGGAGCCCATGCGGATGGTGACGGAAAAAAGGCCATTTGGAGGACCTTACATACGGTTTCTACGCTTCCTGGATGTCTCATATAACTCATATGAGAATGGAGCGATATTAGGACGTGCTTGGGGTGGTAAATTGCCTCTGCTAGCAAGGATGCTTGTGGCTACAGCTGACGAAGGTCAAGGCATGGGGGTGATAGCGGATGCACAGGAGGCGTCAAGGAAACGCCTTGAGGACTTCGGGGAGGAGGAACCCAAGTCATTCTTCGAACTAATAGTGAGAGGAGAGTATAGCAGGCTTGGTGTGAGTATAGACGGATCTTGTGATATCGGAAAGGTAACTGCTGTCAAGAAGATAAGTGATATCAGGAAGATAGATGTTATCAAGAAGGTAGCTGCTATCAAGAAGGTAGCTGATGCCAGAATCAGCCTGTCGCAAGCTGAGCCATACATCAAGTACCTAACACTAGAGGGCATAGGCTTCGGCAGCTGTTTACCTGAGTTAACGGAGAAAATGTACAAAAGTTTCCATGAAGACATAGACATGGAAACATGGCCCTACTATCGATCACTTGGACTGGAACTGCCTGAAGAACCTCCAATAGTAACGCTTGAGGAGCAAGAAAAGGCAGTTCTCCTCTTGGTAGGGAGTTACGCATACGCCTACTTCCCAGAACTCATGAAGCCACTGGATTTGCACTAACCCTAACCGCTAGGGAGTGGGCATCCGTATTCTGACTCCTCACCCTTGCCTTACAGAGATTCACTCTTGGCAAGGTTGAACCGCAGTTCTTTGTTATGCCCAGCCACTCAACGCACAGCAGACCGATGATTCTCCATCTATCCGGTTGACCCCATCGGGGCATAAATATGAGCCTTAATGGCTCTTGTCGAGGATACACCGGAAAGGATATGGTAGACCTGACGGCGGGTGATGGACAAACTGCAATGAATGGTTCACCAGCGGGCCAGACCATCTGTGAGCACAGGTATCACGTCATACTCATTGCTGGAGACAGTTGCAAATTGACCCCTGGCTGTCCCAGTATCGACGAGGCAGGGAAAAAGGCTGCGTACCTGTCCAAGCATGGCTGGACCATCATTCTCTCTGCGCGACAGCTCCGAGCCCTCGCCGGCCAAGCAATTCTATACGAGCTAAGTGACCAATCTATGGAAGGTTCAACTCTGGAGTCCAGCCGACCAGCCAGGCCGCAATCCCTGAACAATTCCTTCTCTTATGAGGACAGACCACCTTGTCGTGACCGTTTGACATCGAGCCAAAGCCGACTATAGTCCATTAGTGCAGTCTATCTCCCTTTCTGGGCCCTCTCCGTACACTCTCTCATACGGAGAGGGCTTCCTCTTTGTTCTTGATGTTGCCGGGAGTATAATCCACACTATCCAGCTGTTAAAGTTTTTTGTGGTCTATGTAGCTCCTCGGGAATTTCCAGCGTTGACAATCTTTAGACAGGTTGCAATGCTCTCACAAAAGGTGACTGGAGGTGTTCTCGTGGCGGCTATCTTAATCGGGATAGCAGTAATCCTTGCCTTCATTTCCATGGTTACCGGCGCTATCGCTTCTTCGGGTGCAACAGCCGTAACGGCATATGTTTTCCTCGGGCTTTGGATGATGGTTCTCCCCGTTCTGTTGTATGTTATAACCAGACGATGATGGGCTATTAGCTCAATTGGCTATAGCGCTTGCTTAACACGTAAGAAGTCACCGGATCGAGTCACACAATCAGTGGTAAAATTTACACTGGTCTGTCCTCCATCTATTTGGTTGGCCCCATCGGGGCATAAATATGAGTCTTAATGGCTCTTGCCGAGGATACCCCGGAAAGGATATGGTAGACCTGACGGCGGATGATGACCACGCCGTTCCAGTTCTTTCCCTTTCTGGGCCCTCTCCGTACACTCTCATGCGGAGAGGGCCTTCTCTTTTCCCTCTTGGTTCTCGGCGCTATGAGCGAATTTGGGACATTTAGGGGACTAACTGAGTAGACCAAACGGTGTGGCTGGGCATCAAGCTCAAAATGTACTTCCTCGATATGGAGGCTTCGGGAGTCTTATGCTGAGGTCTGGCGGCCTTTCCCCCTTTTTCTCCCTATTATGCGAGACACAACTATAGCCGAGCCTGCAATTCCACCCAGCAGGATGTAGAGTCGTGTATAATCGGTTCGCCATTTAGCAACCACAGTTTTCGACTCATCCATGGTTATGGTTGTACTGGGCTTGGTCGAAGTCGAGGGTGAACTACCACTCCACCTCGTAAAGAAGTATTGAATTAGCCATCCTTCAGGGGATGCCACTGAGATGTTGGCTGTTGAACCCTCAGGATACCAACCTTCACCCTGGGGAGTGCCGTAGTTCGAAACCACCGTCAGGAGATATTCGTGTCGCCAGTTTGCAGTGACAGTTTTTGGCTCATCCATAAGCACGGTTGCAGTGGTAGTAGTGGCATTGCAGTCACCGCTCCATCCAGTAAAGAAATGCCGACTCAGCGTTTCTATTTGTTGGGATGTTACCGAGATATTAGCTGTTGAACCAGCATCATACCAACCTTCACCTTGAGGGGTACCATAATCTGACCAAACGGTCAGGTAGTATTGTACTGGGGCATAGCTTGCCGTATATGCTCCTGGCTGCGAAATCGTTATTGACGCTGATGAGTCCCCACCACTCCACAAGCTGAATGCATATCGTATTGTCCCTTCCTCCACAGATAGTGGCACAACGCAATCATGGGTCGAGCCCGGTGCCCCAATAAGCGATACCGGTAGCTCTGAGGCTGAATAGGTCACCCCGTCGATGGTCATGGATGCGATGCGGGGGCTAATGTCAAATACAGCCATATGGAGCAAGGCAAGCTCACCTGAATAGCTATCTCCTATATCTGGGTGCTGAGTAGGCTCATATGCTGTGACTTCAGGTTTCGCGTGGTAGAAAAGCTCCTCCGCTGAGATTTCGTAATCGTTATTGGCATCGACAGCCTCTAAGTTGCCAAATCCCTGTAAAATATAATACGAAAAAATACCGTGCCCAAGAGCCGAAGATTCCCAAGAGCTTTCATATTTGCCACTTGATGCCAGAACTACACGCCCACCCTGAGACAGCTCGCTGATGAAACCGCCACTATGGCAGCTATCCAAAGTAACCACCAATTTATCCGATTCGAGTTGGTCTAACCAGCTGTCTAATTGGGTATCGCGAATATCATAAGTATAGGAGTAGCTTGACGAGTCGTAGGGACACAAGTATTCATGCCCACTATACTGGGTGCCGTGCCCGCAAAAGGAAAAAAGCACCACATCGTCGGCATCCTCCCGTGAATCTAACCAGCCAGTTATAGCATCCTGGATATTCGCTTTGGTTGCACTGCTATCAACTAAGAGCTTGACATGGTCTTGACCCCAATAGGAAGATAACTCAGCAGCGGTGTCTTCGGCATCATCATCAGCGTATGGCAAATCGTCTATATATATAGATGCATAATCCGCCACGCCTATGACAACAGCCCAGCATTCTACCTCATCTGCCGCAGCATGTGCTTTGGGGGATGCTTCAATTAGCAGCAGGAAGGCAATCAGAGGCAAAACTAAAAGCAAAGCCGGCAGAAACCGCATCCAATACCACCTTTATACGGGTGACAGAATTATAACAAGTTACCATAAGCTACACAAATCTAAATTTGCGTCCAGGCTTAGTTTGGCGTGGTATAATGTGGTCACGGGAGACCTGTTTCCCGAAGCAGAGCCAAGTGTCAGTATGATGTAAAGAAAAGAGGGGCGGCATGGGAACGAAAGGCAGAAAGAATGTAAAGAAGCCCAAGAAGGAAAAACTGGAGAAGCAAAAGAAACAAGAGGAAAAGAAGAAATAGTGAACTCGGCACCAGCTAACTAACTGCCAAATACCCACTAAGCTTCACGACAGCGGTGTCCTGTAGAACTTCAAGCTGTCATTGAAAGTG
Organism: Dehalococcoidia bacterium; assembly: GCA_034414595.1. Classification (GTDB taxonomy): domain Bacteria; phylum Chloroflexota; class Dehalococcoidia; order SZUA-161; family JAUWZY01; genus DAOULY01. The sequence goes on along the minus strand of DAOULY010000021.1, from coordinate 91,822 downwards.
AGAGAGCGAGTATATCTCTGAACCATCTACAGAGATTCCCAATACTCATTCCAGTGGCCGCGGACCCTTTCTACCATGTCTTGGTCCAGCACCACCTGCTTAGGTTTGTCTTTCCACTCGTAGGGTACACAGGCATCGATGAGCACGCGCGAAGTCAGGAGACCCTCCCCTGGAGATAGCGATGGGTCTACTGGTGTGGCCCTGCCTCGTTTGAGTACCTGAGTGCCCCTGTCTGGCTGATATCTGTAGCTGAGAGCGTACAGCACCTGGTCCCAGTTCTCCGGGTCTATATCCCCATCCACGACGATCACTACCTTGAGGCCGTAGTTCCCAGTCTGGGAAGCGAATGTTGCCAGTCCAACTTGAGTCGAATGTCCGGGATACATTTGGTCGATGGAAACGACGGCCATCATACGCCCGGTCCCCGCTGGCGGACAGTAAAGGCCCTTGATACCTGGTATCCCCATCCTCTGTATATCGTCCCACAGGGAGGAAGTGCGACTCAGTGTCTGTAGCATATGCGTATCTGTGACTGGTATGCCGACCGTAGTAGCCCATAAGATGGGGTTGTCGCGATGGCTGATTGCTTCGACCCTCATTACTGGCTGTGGTTGGACGCTGGCTCCATAGCATCCCGAGTGCTCGCCGAATGGACCTTCTGGGTGCACCTCATCGGGCATGATGTAGCCTTCGACCACGATCTCTGCAGATGCCGGGATTGGCAGATCCACAACCCGCCCTCTGGTTACGTTCATAGGCTCCCCGCGTAGCGCCCCCGCTATATCGTACTCACTGGCAGTCGGCGAAAACAGCGTCCCCGAGCATAGCAGCAATGTCGGGTCCATGCCGGTGACCCAAGCCACAGGCATAGGCTGGCCTATTTCTCGATAGCCCCTCAGGTCCACCTCCGCGTTCTTGCCTATGATCAGGTACAGCGTCATCTTATTCCTGTCAATGACCATGCCTCGGTAAGTTCCCACGTTGACGCGGCCGGTGTTTGGATCTCTGGTGATGACACACCCGGCTGTGCCCAGAAACCGCCCTCCATCCTCGGGATAGAACCTCAGCACCGGCAGGTCGTACAAGTTCACGTCATCTCCGGTGAGCACATTGTCCTGCCATAGGCACCAGTCAACCCAATTGGGAGGCAATGCTCTGCCACTCACGCGTGCCACAAAGCTTCGGCTTAGTTCCAGGAACCGATTTGTGGGGGCTACCTCAATAGCCAGTGCGAGCCTTTCCTTCGTACTCAACACACTGAAGGCTACACTCTTCTCCGGGCAATCTTCTATGTTTTCAAACAGCAGCGCTGGGCCCCCATCGAACTCATTCAGCTTAGACACGTGCGATGCTTCCAGATTCCAGCTAACCTGTTTCTTGACTCGCTTCAACAGCCCCTTGGTCTCCAATAGTTCGAGGAATTGCCTCAGGTTCTCATATGGCATTCGACCCTCCTAAAAGCACTGGATTTCTGACTCAACGAATTCAGCCTATGAAACCCACACCATGCCGCCCTCAAAGGTGCCTTTGTTGCACCGCGGACATTTGATTTCGTCTTCAGGCAGCGCCAAATAGAGAATACCTCCACACTGCGTGCAAGTTGGCACACTGTGTTCATATTGCTGTTTTACTCTTGCACGTCCACTCCAGACGTCGAGCATGTCTTTCTGGGGAGCTTCGAATTCAACAAGGATACTGTCTTCCACTCTGTCGCATTTCGGGCAATACATGGCAGCGGATAGTCCATAGACGCCGCTCTTCTTTGCCTCCCGTGACATGGGTGAGGGATGACCATATGGCTTGCGGTTGCCCTTCTTATCAACATAAAATTCCCACGGGCCACTTGTCTCTATCTTGTAGCCACAAGCCGTGCATTTCCATTCATAACCTGCGCCCATTTACTACAGCCCTCCGTTCCAGTATGCTATACCAAACTACGAATAAGCCACACCACAGCGCCAATCAGGCCCCCGACAGCCAGCAAGGAACCAAATAAATAGACCATGCCAAATAACGCCACCCGATCTGCCGTGAATGCGTAGCTTATCAACAGAGCAAAGACCGCCATGGCCAGACCCCCGCACAGTGCTCCGAGGCCAGCACTGAACCATAAAGCGGCAGCCCAAGCAGCACCCGCACCTGCTCCCAAGAGGCCCAGCATAAAGGCCCCAGCGATAGCTCGGCCCACTGCCTTCCGCGGCTCTTCCATTGCTATGACGGTCACACCGGCCTTCTATCTGTCCCCAAGTCCCCGCCTTCTCCGTGCTAGATTTCTCGAAAATGCAACCGTTCCAAATTCCGAGATTCGCTTGCCCACCGCAATAGACATATCCGCCGGCTGCGACTTAGCCTGTCCTCTATATAGACCTTATCCGGCTCCTTGTCAAGATGCTGCCCTCAGGGTTGGACACAATCTGCAGGTATAGCGGGCTCAGTCGGGACTTTGCTATTCTGGGTCCTGGCTACTGTGCTACAGCATTTTTGCAAATATTTTTGCTCGCCAACTACACGGCAAGTTTGATGCCGCCGGCGGATGCTGCTCACTAGGGCAACACCACCTCTATCGATGTGCAACTGCCAGTGCTAAGTCAAAAACGAAGATGTTTATTCTGAGTGATGACGCACAATTTTGCCCTTATGTATAGCTGTTGGGACAAATGGTCAGCCTTTGTTCAAGTACAGACCTGACAAAAAGTGGCCTCGTGCGTCTTATATGTTAGGGGGAGTAATGGCTGGTATCATTTCAACAGTACGTTTGGGCGAGATTGAGCAGGCTCTGGGCAGGGTGCTTGTCCCCGGGGTGAAGCGCAGCGTAATGCAGCTCAATCTGGTCCGCGATATAGATATTCCTGGGGGCTATAAGAAGATAAGAATCACCTTGGCCTCGACAGCCCTGGATTTAGTCGCCCAGCACTGGATTCGTGACCAAGTATCTAGCACCATCGAAGCGATTCCTGAGGCCGGCAAGGTAAAAGTGGAGTTTGTAGATGCCCCACCACGAGACTTAAATCAGATTGGGCACGTCATCGCAGTGGTCAGCGGCAAGGGTGGGGTTGGAAAGTCACTGGTGACGGGTCTCTTGTCCGTGGCTCTCAAACGCGAAGGCTATGAGGTAGGCATCTTGGACGCTGATATTACTGGGCCCAGCATCCCCAAGATATTTGGCCTCTCAGCTCGCCCCACTGGCAGCGAGACGGGTATTCTGCCTGTGCCTTCAAGGTCTGGAATCGAAATAATTTCCATTAACTTACTCCTACCCCATGAAGACGATGCTTTAGTGTGGAGAGGTTCTCATGTTGGCAAGACAATCGAGCAATTTTGGCACGAGGTAGTCTGGGGCCAGCTCGACTACCTCGTGGTCGATCTGCCGCCGGGCACTGCAGATGCTCCGCTGACCGTGATGGAGTCATTTCCCCTGTCCGGCGTCATCGTGTCCTTCACTCCTCAGGACCTGACTTCGATGGTGGCCAGGAAGGCAGTGAAGATGGCGCAGATAATGAAAGTGCCTGTTCTCGGTGTGGTGGAGAATATGAGCTACTTTCTCGTGCCCGGGACGGGGGAGAGGATCGAGATCTTTGGTAAGAGCAAGGGAGATGAGATGTCCGGGACAGCCGGCGCGCCGCTCTTAGGGCAATTGCCTCTGGACCCTGAATTGGCCAGGTCATGTGATGAAGGGGATATCGAGCGCTACGATTCGGACGCTTTTGCTGCGTTTGCCCAAGCCTCTCTTCAAGTACTGCGGACATTGCGGAGGCTGGCGAAATGATCTACCACGCGAGGATTGAGACAACTGCCAACTTTCTTTGGGGGTAATGATGGCTGAAAACATTTCAACACCGTGCCAAAGTGAAATGGCGGGTTCTTCATACTCCCGCTGGAGTGCGTTGCAACAAGAAGATGGGATGATATGGTGTCCTATTTTGAGCATAGAGATTAAAGGTGGCTGTGACTGTCAATGGTGGGATGAAGATTCTAAGTGTTGCAAGTTAGATGATGATGCCAAAGAAGATATGCCAGAAAGTCCTTGAGCGAAGCGGGGGCTGTATGAGATATGCAAGTGTGGCAAGAGAGACTTTCGGAGGGTTCATTTCGCTCGTATAATCCCTAAAAGCTTAGGCGAGGAAGATACGGTGGAGAATATGATCTACTACGCGAGGATAGAGGCAACTGCCAAATTTCTTTGGGGGTAATAATGGCTGAAATCATTTCAACATTGTGCTAAAGTTGGGTGGCGGGGTTCATACTCCCGCTGGAGTGCGTTGTAACAGTAATGGCTACAAACTACACTGCTCAGCCCGAACCAGCGGAAGATGTAATAGGCAATCTTTACGGGCAGTACTATGACAAGATGGTTCGCTACATTTACGTTCGCACCGGCGATCAGGCAGAGGCGGAAGACCTCGCCGGGGAGGTCTTCCTGAAGGCCCTGAAATCTCTTGGCTCTTACCGGGGCCGAGGAGAGCAGATGCCAGCGTGGTTGTTCCGAATTGCCCACAATCTGGTAGTGGACCACTTGCGCAAGGTCAAAAAACGTAAGACAGTACCGCTCGATGTGACCAATGTTCCGGGGGGAGTTCTCCCCGAGGATATATTGGACAGAAAGATGAAACTTGAGAGATTATCACAGGGGCTAGAGCATCTGACGGCGGCACAGCGCGAGGTCATCGGATTGCGCTTCTTCGCGGGTCTGACATCAGCCCACGTAGGCCAAATCCTGGGCAAAAGTGCTGGAGCAGTCAGGGAGATGCAGCGGGCGGCTTTGCAAACGCTGCGCAGACAAATGCAAATACTCGATGGTGAAAAATGAGGAGCCGATATCCCGTTGGCGTAGCAATAAACTGGAGATGGCAGGATGGCTGAGGATTTGAACATACTGCTGGACCGATGTATTGACTTGGTGAATAAGGGCGGGTCCATTGAGGAGTGTCTAGCTCGCTATCCAGAGCATGCTAAAGAGCTGGAGCCTATGCTACGAACCATGTCTAATATCCGCGATGCCTGTTCTACTGTCCCAAGCGCGGCGGCTAGGGTTGCGGCGAGACAGCAGCTTGATGCTGCCGTCAATAACTTAAAGGGAAAACGTGGGGAGCTTTTGCGATGCTTTGCGCTCCCCTTTAACCTGCTGAAGGACTGGGGCGTCGTTGCGCTGGTCATTTCGCTGGCAATCGTAGCTGGTGTCTCTTACTGGACATTCACGCCAGGAGTTGTGCCTGCTCCAGGAGACCCCCCTGCTTCAGGAGAGCCCACTGCTCCAGGAGAGCCCCCTGTGCCGGGAGAGCCTCCTGTTTCAGGAGAGCCTCTTATCCCGATTGTGGGCGAGGAGTACAATTTCCGACTGTTGATAAGCGACGAGGTGAATGCAATCGGCGATTTCGCCACACTCAAGGTCACTTTCAAGAGCATCTGGGTGTATAATACAGATACACGCAATTGGATCAACTTAGCTACGCCGTCCGACCCTGTGGACCTCGTTCAACTGCAGGGGCCCAACGCCCAGCAGGTCTGGAGTGGCAATCTCCCTGACGGCCAGTACACGATAGTTTTCCTCAACGCATTGACTGTAGATGGTGTGTTATTGAACGGTGACCAGGCGGATGTGAAACTTCCCGGAGAAAAGCTGAGAATCAATATTCCCTTTGAAGTGATAGGGGGCACGCAGACCACTTTCGTGTTCGACATCTCCGTTGTCTCTGCGGGGGAGAGTGGCCAGTATATTCTAAAGCCCGTAATCGGTGAAAGCGGCCCCGGGAAGCCATCCCATGTGGTGGGGCAGTGAGATCTCACCCTGCAGCTCCAGGGACAGGCCATACCCGGGACGACTGTGAAGAGAGGCGTTGTTCGCTCGGCCATAGAGCTGCTAACCACGATTTCATGCTCTTGTTCTACCTCTTAGCAGCCGTATGACCCCCAACAAGATATTCATTCTCGGCACCCTTAGCATGTAGCGTCTGTAGTCATCGCCAAACTGCTCAACAAGACGTTGGTCTTCCTCTCTGCAGCTCATGTAGACACTTACAGTACCTATTGCACCGAGCAACCCGAATAACCAGTGCGGGAACAATAATATTGTGGTGATGAATATTGAGAAAACTCCGCCCGTGTATTGCGGGTGTCTGACCACAGCATACATTCCTGTATCAACGAGGCGGGTAGTATTCACAAATGATTTCCCCTTGGGAACTCCACCGTGTCGTGGGAACATGATTATTGGAGCCATGACCAATACCATACCGAATACCCATACCACAGAGCCGACAATAAGTAATGCTATGTAGGAATTCGCTTCTATAACCCCTGTTAAGACGAGAGGATTGGCTGGAAAACAGACGATTCCCAGGATAGTCATTACCGTGCTCCATAAGATGTTCTTTTTTGTCCACTTCATGGCTACCGAATTCCTTTCTTCCTTCAGGGGTCAAACGCTTGTTGGTAGAACTGTTGGCCAATCACTTTTTCCAGCTTTAGGTATTCCTATTCTGCGTTTCAGCTTCTTATTCACCTGCCCAGGAAGTTTCTGACATGCTTTGCTACCCTGGCGGGTTATCGTAGCCCTCCTGGAGAGAGGTAGAGCAGTCTTTGCTTCAAGGTTCTTAGGTTCATTACATCTTCTCTATTGTATTCCAGCAATGTGGCAAGAGCATCCTCATCATAGTCATTCACATATCGCCACCACAATCTCACAGCTTCATACCCGTCTATTCCCCTCAGTCTTCTATCTATCCCCAGTTGCCTTTCGACAGCTTTCAATCCACCATATAGGTCATTACTCCAGCAGTCATACATTAGGTCATGGTGCGAAAACAGTCGGGCCAAGTCGATCCTTAGCCGTGAGTAGATAAACGGCAGGTCAAATCTGCTGCCATTGTAGGTGTATAGGGCACTCACCCCCTTCAGAGCTTTCAGTATGTTGTCAGAGGTTACGTCATCTCCCACCAGTTGAATCAACCTGACATCAAATTCACTGACAAGATGAATACCTACTACAGTGATTTCACAGCATCCGGGGGAAAGTCCTGTTGTTTCAATGTCGATAAACGCCTCAAGATAAGGCGGCAATTGATGAGCTCCTCACTGGATTCTACCGATAAACTGGCTCTTGTATATCAGCTACGAACAATCATCATCTGCCATAGAGCTCTATAAGGGCTTTAAGAGTGCCCGACAAATAAGGCCAAACCGCATCGGCACTGGTCCCGGCAAAGAACCCGTCCGCATCAGCTCTCGGCCAATAGAGCCTTGCTTCTTCATAATGTGGGAGGTGAAGGCGTCGAATGATTTCGACTATCTCGTCGGGCTTTTCGACCGATTGGAACATGGTAAGAAGTCGTGCCAGGCCGTCCAATCCGCAATATCGCTTCAGGTGGCTGCCAAAGACATAGCTTCTCCGGTAGCAATCGCCATAGGGATACCTGGGAGAACCTGCCGTGTTATGAACAATCCGGAAATCTCCATATTTGGCACCACCGCTTCGATACGTTTTCCACTCAAGCCAGCCGTCCTCCGATTCATCGATTATTTGACCGCATTCGTCACAGACCCACTGTTCCAATGGTTTTAGTCTCATCATCCACTACCCCACATTATTAGTTGGCTAACATTATAGCTCATAGACACTGCTGACGCTATAGCAATGTAGATTACCTACAATGTCTCGCAGGAATTCTGCCCCTGGACAAAAGGCAGTTAATGACCGTATAATCACATCGCTGCAGAGAGACATAAGCAAATGTGGAAATACTATGCGTTTAAGATTACAGGATGCACCCTGGCCTACTTACCCAGGAGGGTTGGCTATTGGCTCGCGTATATAGCCGCAAATATAATCTACGTATTGTTGCCATCGCTGAGGGCGGAAATCGCGGATAACATGCGGCATGTTATGGGATCGGAGGCAGATGATGCTAAGCTGAAACAGGCTGTGCGAGGTGTCTTATGGAATATGGCTAAGAACTATTTTGACCTTATCAAGATCCCGCACATGAAAGTCGATGACCTCAAGAGTTGCATAACAACCCACGGCTGGCACAATCTTGAAGACGCTCTTAATAAGGGTAAAGGGGTCATCTTGGTTACGGCGCATCTCGGCGGTTTTGATATGGCTGCGCAAATATTTGCAGTACGCTCGGTAAAAACTACAGTTATAGTTGAACCCCTGGAGCCACCGCCTGTGTTCAGTCATGTCACTGCCTTGAGAGAGACTAATGGAGTGACTTTCATGCCTGCTCAATCAGGTGTGATAGGGGTGGTGATGCAGTCTCTACGTCGTGGTGAAGTACTGTTGCTCACCTGCGACCGTGATATTGCAAAGGATGGCTTAAGGTCAAATTTCTTTGGTGAGCAGACTACCCTACCGACGGATGCTGTGCTGATTGCCATGCGGACAGGGGCGGCTGTTGTCCCTGTCTTCAACTTGCGCCAAGAGGATGGGGGTTATGACGTATACTTTGAGCCTGCTGTCGACATAGTCCCCTCAGGAAACGAGGCCGTGGCAAGGAACATAGAGCAGATAGCCAGTGTTATAGAAAAGTATATCAAAACATGTCCTGAGCAATGGGTGGTTCTTAGCCGCATCTGGGCGGGGGGACAATAGTCATCGCTGTTTAGTGGAAGCGGTATTGCTACAGCAAATGGCGTGAACTGCTGATTCGAGGCTGGCTATTAGTTGCTCTGGCGAGGATTTTACCGGGTACAACAGCATTTGGCATTGAAGCCATACTGCACATACCTCCAGTAGGACATACGAAATCCGGGTTGAAACCCATTTTCTCGCCAAATGTTCTCCCAGTTTTCACCCTTTTGTCACTATTTGCTGTTATCTATATGGTAGTCTTTATGTAGTGGGCTGGTGATATCAACAAAAGGGAGGCCCAGGACTGAGACACAAGGTCATGCTAATTGAGGGCGACGATAGGAGAATAGCCCAACCGCTTTCAGTTTTGTAGCGAGCTGTGTTTACATGCTTTTCAGATGGTACTATGAGGCTAAGCATGAGTGGATGAGGGATGACAAACAAAATTCTGGTTATTGGCCTAATTTTCACCCTGTGCATGGGCGCGCTGGGTGTGGGCTTCGCCCTGTGGTCGGATACATTGACCATCGCCGGCACGATCAACACTGCTAAGGTTAGCCTTGAGTTCACCGAATGTACCTCCACAGACCCGCCGGGATCCGACGATCCCGGCTACACTAAAGATGTAGCCTCCTGCCAGTGTGTGTTGGGGGACAGTGATAGCGATGGTGATAACGATATGTTGTGGGTGATAATCGATAATGCTTACCCCTGCTATCGGTGTGACTTTGATATCACGGTGCGCAATAACGGCACCATGCCGGTGGAGATAACTGATGTCATTGTTAATGCGCCAGACCCCACAGCAATCGAACTCGAGGGGGAGGGCTTCTGGGGCAGTGCTGGCTTGGTGGGCACCGAACTGGACCCCGATGAAACCGTACGCACCAGCTTCTGGCTGCATACTTTGCAGCAGGCCGCTCAGGGGGCGGTCTATGACTTCTCCATACAGATAGAGGCGGCCCAGTATAACGGAGAATGCGGCTCTGGAGGATGCGAAGACAACATACCTCCCACTGTGCAGGTGCTCTATCCAGACGAGTACCTGCATTTGCATTTCGGGGACACGCTTGACATTCAGTGGATAGCAACAGACCCCAACCATGATGATTCAGAGCTAATCATAGACTTGTATTTCTCTGCCGATAACGGAGACCCAGGCACCTTCTTCCCACTACCGATTGATACCAACGGCGACGGCTTAACTGATGACGTAGCTATGGGATTGCCAAATACAGGTCTGTATAGCTGGGTTATTCCAGAGGATAATTCGTTGCGTTCCAGCACTTGTGTGATAAGGGCGGTGGCCACAGATCCTTGTGGGGCTACAGGGCAAGATGATAGCCATGTATTCTGCCCCAAGGAAAGAAGCATCGTTTTCGAGACAAGCGGGGACGAATCCTAATGCCTCACGGTCGAGGTTGATGTTCTTGTTCCACACTTAAGAGCCTCTAGATTAGTGTCCCATCCTCTGCACGCTGACCAGATCTCCTTTTGCCTCTTGAAGCTCTCACAAGCGAGCTTTGTGTGATGTACTATAGGGTCGAGATTTGCCAGTTTCAAAACTGCCTATGCCAGCGAGTTTGAAGACTTCCTGACACTTCATGCCGAATCCCCTGGCCCTCGCCTTAGATGTAACCGGGATGTGCGAATCTCCGCACTCTCATCGTACAAAGGCGAAAAGAGCCAGCGCGGCCAGCCCGGCCAGGGCAGCGCCGAGGAAAAACGGGGCCGGTGGACCAATGAGCTGCCATAAAAAGCCAGCGAGGAGGCTCGCCGGGAATACGGTGATCCCTACTGCGGTGTGGAACAGGCCGTAAGCAGTCCCTCTCCTCTCCACGGCCACCATATCGGCGACAAAGGCCCTGGCCACGCCGTCAAAAGCCCCATGGTATAGCCCATAGATAGCAAAGAGCAACCAGACCTGCCACCACGCCGAGGCCAGGGCAAATCCGAGGTAGCTCAGGGCATAGACTGCCCAGCCCAGGGCGATAACGCGCTTGCGGCCAAGCCTGTCCGATAGCACCCCAGCCGGCAGCGATGTGGCGGCATATACCATGTTGAGCAGGACAAATAGGAGGAGAATCTGGAACACGGATGAGCCCAAATCCTGCGCCCGCAATACCAGGAAGGCGTCGCTGGAGTTGCCCAGGGTGAACAGGATCATGATGGCGAGAAAGACCTTGAATCGGGTATCGAACCTCCCCGCCGCAGTGGACCCGGCTGGCTTGGGCCGGGGCATTGCCTTGACCTCTTTGACTAAGAAGAGGATGATGACCACCGCTAGGACCGCAGGTATAACTCCGATGAGGACTATTGTCCGAAACGTGGACTCGGTGAGGTCCAGCGCTCCTCGCTGCATCAGGAAAACTACCGCTGCTGCTCCACCAAGCCCGAGCACAGCACCCAGAGTGTCCAGCGCCCGGTGAAAGCCAAAGCTCTTGCCCATGTCCTTAGCCGAAGTGGAATCGGCGATCAAAGCATCCCGAGGCGCAGTCCGAATCCCTTTGCCGAGGCGGTCGCTGAAGCGGATGGCGAGCACTGGCGCCCAGGCGCTGGCAAAGTAGAGGAAAGGCTTGGCTATGGTCGATAGCCCGTAGCCCAAAGCAGCCAGAGCCTTTCTCCGCCCTAACCTATCGCTGAGCCAGCCGCTGAAGATCTTAACCAGGGTCGCTGTGCTCTCGGCAATACCCTCGATGAGCCCGATGATGGCGGTGCCTACGCCGAGGACATTGGCTAGGAACAGGGGGAGGATGGTAAAGACCATCTCACTGGAGACATCGGTGAGGAAGCTGACTAGGCCCAAGAAGAAGACATTGGGGCTGAGACCAAAGGGTCTGGCTTGGGTGATAGGCTTCATCTAAGCCATTATAGCTTTGTTCGCTTCCCCTGAGAAGCGGAAGCTCAAGACGCCGTTGAGCAACCTTTCCTTTAGCCCGCCCACCCCCGTCAAAAGGGGTAGCCCCTTTGAAATCCCCGTTTAATAAAAGGCCTCGAGTGCAAAACAACAAGGAGAGGGAACATTTCCCTCTCCTTTTACTTCTGCGCTTGGCTGAACTATTCTCCGTACAAGGCCTGGGTGCTGAGGATATAACCTGTTAATGGTCGCTTAGTCCGTTGTTGTGGGCACCGGGGCGGTGAACAGGTGCTCCAGCTCTTCCCCTTCCAGGCTCTCCTTGGCGATCAATTCCTTGGCGATCTGCTCTAACTTGGCCTTGTTCTCGGTCAAGATGCCTTTGGCTGTATCATAAGCTTGGCTGATGATATTGCGGACCTCCTCATCAATCTCATCGGCTATCTTGTCACCGTAGTCCCTTTCTTCGTGCAACTCCTTGCCTAGGAACACCAGCTCCTCCTTCTTTCCGTAAGTGCGGGGCCCGAGCTTATCGCTCATCCCGTAGGTGGTGACCATCCTCCGCGCCATCTTGGTGGCTCGCTCCAGGTCGTTCTCGGCCCCGGTGGTCATCTCGTTGAAGATAAGGCTTTCAGCAGCGTGACCGGCGAGAGTGGTGGCCAGGACATCGTAGCACTGGGAGCGAGTCCAGAGGTAGCGATCCTCGGTAGGTAGAAACCTGGTATAGCCGCCCATTACCCCTCGGGCCACTATGGATATCTTGTGCACCGGGTCGGCATGGGGCAGCATTCTGGCTGTCAGGGCATGGCCGGCCTCATGGTAAGCGGTAATCTCCTTCTCCTTCTGACTTATCAGCCTGCTTTTCCTCTCCGGCCCGGCGATGACCCGGTCTATGGACTCCTCCAATTCAGCGAGTTCGATGAGATTCTTACCTCGCCTGGCGGCTAAGATCGCAGCTTCGTTGACTAGGTTGGAGAGATCAGCGCCACTGAAGCCCGGTGTCTGTTTAGCTATGGTTTCCAGGCTGACTTCTGGGGCGAGCGGTTTGCCTTTGGTGTGAACTTCGAGTATCGCCTTTCGACCAATGATATCGGGCTGGTCCAAGACGACACGGCGGTCAAATCGTCCCGGGCGCAGCAGAGCTGGGTCCAGGACATCGGGGCGGTTGGTGGCCGAGATGACGATGACATTGGTGCTGGTGTCGAAGCCATCCATCTCAGCCAGGATCTGGTTCAGCGTCTGCTCTCGTTCATCATGGCCACCACCGAGCCCGGCACCGCGGTGCCTTCCCACGGCATCGATCTCGTCGATGAAGATGATACATGGGGAATTTCGCTTCGCTTGCTCGAAGAGGTCCCGAACTCGGGCCGCGCCGACACCGACGAACATCTCCACGAATTCACTGCCGCTGATAGAGAAGAACGGGACACCAGCCTCTCCAGCCACAGCCTTGCTGAGCAAAGTCTTACCTGTTCCCGGAGGGCCGACCAGAAGCACACCCTTGGGGATCCGTGCCCCCAATGCGGTGAACTTCTCCGGCGTCTTTAAGAATTCCACTACCTCGTGAAGCTCTTGCTTAGCCTCATCGGCTCCGGCAACATCGGAGAAGGTTACGTTGGTGCGGCTGCCAGCGAATACACGAGCTCGGCTGCGACCAAAGCTCATAGCCTGGTTGCTGGTGCCCTGCGCCTGACGGAACAGGAAGAAAAGCAAGAAGCCCAGGAGTAACAGGGGTAGCAGGTTGATGAATATCAGAATCCAATTCTCGCTGAACCAGCTCCCCGACTCGTGAGAAACGTCCACCGCTGCTGCTTGTGCTGGTGTGATATAGTCGGCAGTGATCCATTGATCAAAGAGCTCTTCGATGGTATTCTCTCCGATATTGGTCGTATAACTGGCAGCATCCTTAGTGACAACGGTGACTTCTTCCCCTTTTTGGGCTATCGTGGCCACATTTTCCGCAGCCACATCGTTTCTCAATTCTGTTACTGACTTTACCTCACCGCCCCTTTCCCAAGGCGAGAATAAGGTGAAAATTATGGCCACCACTGCCAACAGGACTATGACCCAGATGATGCTCTGTCGTGACAACCTCAAATCACTCTCCTCAGTCCTTTACATATCGCATTATATCAGAAAGCTCTCCCAATATAAAGTCAAGGGGCAGCACCTATCTCCTCTTTTGTCCCCCTGGCTGTGAGGCGGCTGAAGACCGTGATGGTTACTGGTACAGTGCCAGCCAGGATGGCAGCTGCATAGAAGACGCCACCAAATTCCAAGTAGATATATATCAATCCCATCAACGGCGGCCCCACGGTCTGCCCCAGGCGCAGCATGGTGGCGTTTATCGACATGAAGGCCGCCCGATATTGCATGGGGGCCAGCCCGGCCACCATGGTCATGATGACGGGCATATTTATCCCCTGGCCTATTCCGAAAATAGCGGCAGGCACCAGGAAGAACCACAGGCTTGGCATCAGCGGGATCAGTGCCATGCCCAGGGCATATGCGGTGAAGCCTGCCTTGATCAGGGTGGCCTCGGAGAACCGCCTGCTGAGTCTCCCCACTTGAGTTGAGATCAGAGCTGTGCTCACAGACGAAGCTGATATAATGATGCCGATGACTAACGAGGAGGCGTGGAACGGCTCCCCTCCAAGAAGGAGGGCAAGGTAGGTCATCAACGCTCCATAGAGGATGATAAACACCAGCACTCCACCGGCGAACAACCCGGCGACCTTGATGTTCTTCATATAGCTCCACGCACCTCTGAGATAATCGCCAAACCTTTCGTGGCTCTCGGGCTCGGGATTGCGCAGCGAAAACATGGCAGCGATGCCGATGGGTATCGCTACCAGGGGCAGGAGGAAGGGGTAGTGCCATGACAACAGCCCTAAGGCTCCTCCGATGAAGGGATAGGAGGCGGTGCCGATGCTCAGAATGCTGGCATTAAGTCCCATAGCCGCCATGCGCTGCTGCCCTGAATACAGGTCTCCGATAAGGGTGACATTGATGGAACCCAAGCCTGCCCCGCCAATGCCCTGGAATATGCGGAGCACCAGGATGAGGGTGAAGTTGCTGGTCAGCGCACAGGCGGCACCCGTGATACCGAAAAGGAATAGAGAGGGCACCAGGATGCGCTTCCTGCCCCATCTATCTGCCATCACTCCCAGAAACGGGGCCATCGCCATCCCCGGGGCGGTGAATGCGGTGATGAGCAGTCCCACCGCCTGTTTTGATATCCCAAGCTCGTTGATTATCTTGGGGAACACCGGGGCGATGCTGGACACTGCCAATACCGCCATCAGGGTGACGCCGAAGATGATTTGGAGATTGCGGTCTCGGTACAGTTTTGCCTCAGCCAAAATTGTATCCTTCTCTGCTCAGTTGTTTGATAATCCGGTCAGCTCGTTGTCGGTGAGCGTGGCACAAAGATAGCACCCAATATATCGTAACGCAACCTGGGGCAAAACGGGCAGCTGCTACAGCAGAAACCGCGCCAGAATGCCGATGGCCATTAGCAACACCGCGGCCACCAATGGTGTTATATCCACCATGCCCACCCTTGGTACTATCCGGCGCAGCGGCGCCAGCAAGGGCTCTGTGATGCGATACAGGAGAGGGATTAAGCTGCTCCGAGTATTCATCGGGAACCAGGAGACGATCGCTCGTAGGAAGATGACCAGGGTCAGCAACCAGCAAATGAAGTATATGATCTGGCCCAGCATAACCGCTTATCTTCCCCCAGTCAATCCCCGGGCCTTGTTATGGGCGGCGATGATCGCTTGAGCCAGGATGGCTCTTATTCCTCCCTCCTCAAGACATAGCAGACCCTCTGCTGTGGTCCCTCCCGGAGAGGTTACCATATTGCGGAGCTCCGCCGGGTGCCTGCCGCTCGCTTGGACCAGGCGCGCTGATCCCAGCACTGTCTGTAAGACGAGTTCTTTTGCCAATGCCTGAGGCAGTCCGATGTGAACCGCAGCCTCGGTAAGCGCCTCGACGATGAGGAAGATATAAGCGGGTCCGCTGCCGCTCACTGCGGTGGCCATATCGATATATTTCTCATTGCTGACATAGATCTCCGTGCCCAGAGCGGCCAGAATAGTCTTTGCCTTCTCTTTCTGGGCCTGATTGGCGGCATCGGTGGCTGTCCAGATGCAGACTCCCTCCCCGACCTGAACCGCGATATTGGGCATCACCCGCACTATGGCATCATGCCCCAGGCCTTGGCTGATAGTCAGGATGCCAGCCCCGGCGACGATGGAGAGCACCAGTTGCTCCGGTTGCAGCTGGCCCTTGAGTTCGGTGAGGACTTCGCTTAGAGACTGGGGTTTGATAGCCAGGACCACGATGTCACACTCTTTGCTGGCGCTGAGGTTATTCTCAGCGCGTTGGACCCGATATTTCTTAGCCAAGGCTTTGCTGCGAGCCTGGTCGATGTCGCTGACCACGACATCCTTTGCCTGGACCACGCCCTTGCTGAGCAGGCCCGATATCAGCGCCTCAGCCATAACTCCGCCACCGATGAAGCCGATCTTCACTTCTCTCCTTTCTACCTCACTGGCCCTTCAATCCATGTTGGAAAGCGATAGCGGCGAACATTCCACCTATGATTATAGGCAGAGCGCTGGCGATAAGCAGGTACAGGCCTGCATCCAGTTGCTTTACTATGAGATACAGGCCAACGCCGCCGCAGCCAAGTCCCATCACCAGCAGGCCGAAGGCCAGGAGCCAGAGGTACCTGCTGCTCACCCTCGCTCCCCGAAGATGGCGCGTCCGATGCGCACCATGGTCGCTCCCTCTTCGATGGCGACCTCGAAGTCGTCGGTCATGCCCATTGACAGGTGCTCCAGCCCCAGCGAGTCCCTGAGCTGGCGCAACTGCCTGAATACCGGGCGCACCTCCTCCGCGTCCGCCACCAGCGGCGCAACGGTCATCAGCCCCTTGACCTCCAGGTTGGACAGGCGGGAGATCTGGTCGACTGCCTCATTGAGCTCTGCTTCAGCGAGTCCGAACTTGCTCTCCTCGCCGCCGATATTGACCTCGAGCAGTATCGGTATCGTCCGCTGCGCCCGCTGGCTGAGCACCTCGGCCAGCCTAACCGAATCCACGCTCTGGATTATATCAAACAGCTCCAGCGCTGTCTTGGCCTTGTTGCTTTGCAGATGTCCCACCATGTGCCAGGTGGGGCGCGGATTGAGATTTTGCAGCTGGCTTAGCTTGGCCTCTGCCTCCTGGATGCGGTTCTCACCGAAGTGCTTGATGCCGGCGTGAAAGGCGGCCTCGATCTGGGGTGGCGCGATGGTCTTGGTCACCACCACCAGGGTGACCTCCTCTGACGAGCGCCCCACCTTCTCACAAGCCCGCACAATGCGTTTTTCAACTTTTTGGACGTTTGCTTCGATAGTCATCTCAGCACTTGGTGTAGCCGCAGGCGGGGCAGATGAAGCAGCCCTCCTGGTAGACCAGCAACCCGCCGCACTCCGGGCACTGCCCTACCAGATTGCCTCCCATGTCCAGAGGCTCAGCTCCCTCCTTGGACTCCTTGTCCGCTTTCCCTTTCTTCGGCCTCTCGCCGTTTACCGTTTCCTCCAGGACCCCGCCGATGGCGTCGGCGCAGGAGAGCACGGCATGGCCGCTGTCCCAGGCGATAGAGGGGCACCTGATGCCCTTCAAGTGTTTTATGATCGATTGCACATCGATGCCGGAGCGGAGCGCCAGGGAGCACAGCCTGCTTATGGCCTCCAATTGCGCTGAGGCACAGCCGCCGGACTTGCCCAGGCTGGTGAACAGCTCACAGATGCCATTATCGTCGAAGTTCACCGTGACATAGAGGTTGCCGCAGCCTGTAGTCACCCTCCGTGTGAAACCTGTGGTAGCTGAGGGCCGTTTCCTCGGGGTCATCTTGGCTTTCCCCGCCTTCTCGCCCTCTGTGCCCATGCTCAGCACTTGTGTATCCCGGCTGCGGTCGCGGTAGATGGTGATCCCCTTGCAGCCTTCTTTGTAGCAGAGCCTGTAGGCGCGGGCGACATCACCCCGGGTGGCGTCATGGGGGAAGTTGATCGTCTTGGAGACGGCGTTATCGGTATGCCTCTGGAAGGCGGCCTGCATTCTGACATGCCACTCCGGCGAGATATCATGGGCGGTGGCGAAGATTCCCTTCATCTCTTCGGGAACGTCCTCTCGCTCCCGGATGGTCCCCCGCTTGGCCACGTCCTGTATCAACTCATCTGAATAGAAGCCCTCCTCCCTGGCTACTTGCTCAAATAGAGGGTTGATCTCAATTAGTTGCCCGTCCAGGATATTGCGGAAGTAGCTCAGGGCAAACAGAGGCTCGATGCCGCTGGAGCAGCCAGCGATCAGGCTCAAGGTGCCAGTAGGAGCGATGGTAGTCCTGGTGGCGTTCCTCACCCGGGGCGCACCGGCCTGGTCATAAATGCTGCCCTCGAAGACAGGGAATACTCCGCGCTGCTCCGCCAGCGCCACCGAGGCCGCGGTGGACTTTTCCTCGATGAACTTCATTATTGACTCAGCGATCTCAAGTGCCTGCTTACTGTCGTAACGGACCCGTAGCTTGATCAGCATATCGGCGAAGCCCATAACCCCGAGACCGATTTTCCTGGTCGCTTTGGTTCGCTCCTCGATCTGGGGCAGAGGGAACTTGTTGGCATCGATCACGTTGTCGAGGAAGTGGACTGCGGCCTTCACCGTCTTCTCCAGCTTGTCCCAATCGATCTCGGCGGCACCGTTGTTTCTGGAGACCATCAGGGATAAATTGACTGAGCCCAGATTACAGGACTCAAAGGGCAAGAGTGGCTGCTCTCCGCAGGGATTGGTACTCTCGATGGCTCCCAGGTTTGGCGTGGGATTGTCGCCATTTATCCGGTCCAGGAGCACGACCCCAGGGTCCCCGGTGCGCCAGGCCATGTCCACCATCTTTTCGAACACCTCCCTGGCATTGAGCTTGCCCATCGCCTCTTTGGTGCTGGGATTGATCAGCTCGTAATCGGCGTCGGCTTCCACCGCCTCCATGAAATCCTCGGTCACTGCCACTGAGAGATTGAAATTGGTCAGGGCGGTGGAGTTCTCCTTGGCCTCGATGAACTTCAGGATATCGGGGTGGTCTACGTTGAGGATGGCCATGTTGGCGCCGCGACGCATCCCGCCCTGCTTGATGACATCGGTGGCGGTGTCGAAAGCCCGCATAAAAGAGACGGGCCCGCTGGCCACTCCTCCTGTGGAGCCCACCCGGTCTCGCTCCGGCCTGAGCCTGGAGAAGGAGAAGCCAGTGCCACCGCCGCTCTTGTGGATCAGAGCGGTGTATTTCACGGCATTGAAAATGGACTCCATGGAATCTTCCACCGGGAGCACGAAGCATGCTGAAAGCTGCCCCAGCTCCCTGCCGGCGTTCATCAGAGTCGGGGAGTTGGGCAGAAACAGAAGTTCTTTCATCAACTCATAGAACTGCTGTTCCCTGGACTCGATGTCGGCATTGGGGTCGTAGAGCAGGTCCGACGCGGCCACATGGTGAGCGACGCGGCGAAATAGGTCGTCAGGCGTTTCAATGACGTGTCCTTCGCTGTCCTTTTGCAGATAGCGGCGCTCCAGGACCGTCTGGGCATTGGGGGTTAGCTCCACTGCCCCAGCCTGCTCTTGCGCTCCATTTTGCTTCTTATGCACCACAATCTCCCTGGCTGGAGCCTGGATTTGAGACTCGGAGATGGTCGGGCCTGTCTCTTCGCCGACCAGGTGCTCCATGCCCGGCAGGGGCTGGCTGCGTTCCAGCCTGTCCACGACCTGCTCGGCGAACTGCTCCACCATCTGCCGGTCTGAGATGCCGAGGGACTCAGCAGCATTGAAGACGGCGCGAACGATCTTATTTTGCGACGGAACTTCGGGCTTTTTGCCTCTTCTTCGTGGTCTTGCCGCCATGGCGTTGGCCTCCTCTGCCATGTGTCCCCAGGGCGTTGAGCTCCTGCTTCGGGAGCAGGGTCAATTGGCTCCCGATCAGGTCATCTACCTCCCGCTTCAGGCTGCCGATATCGGCGAAGGAGCGATAGACGCTGGCGAAGCGAATGTAGGCTATGTCATCGAGTGTTCTCAATCTCTCCATAACCATCTCCCCCACAGCCGAGCTTGAGACTTCAGCCCGGCCCAGGCGGCTGATCTCGAACTCGATGTCATCTACAAGCTTCTCTATGATCCCGATGGGCAGGGGGCGTTTCTCACAGGCCTTCATGATCCCGCTGAGCAGCTTCTGCCGGCTGAATTCCTCACGGCGCTCGTCCTTCTTGATGATCACCGGGGTCTGATTCTGCACCCGTTCATAGGTTGTGAACCTTGAGCCACAATCGGGGCACTCCCGGCGCCGTTTCACCCCCTGCTCCACGCTGCGGGAGTCGGTTACCCTGGAGCCTTGATGGCCGCAATAAGGACACTTCATCACAAAATATGGTAGGCAAGGCTTAAACTACCACAAAATATTGATGGTGTCAAGAGGATAAAAAAGGCCTGAGCCAAACGACTCAGGCCTTTTTAGCGCTCAAGACTTGGCTACTGTCCGCGGGGCACGCGGCGGCGTAGGAATGTCGGGGTATCCAGTTTGTCCTCTTCCTCCAGGAACCTGAGGAGCTGACGCATCTCCTCCCTTTCTGGCAGGACGACCCTCTTCTTGGCCGTGAAGCCAGTGGCGACCAGAGTCAGCCTGACATCGTTCTCCATCTTGGGGTCGTAGACCACGCCGAAGATGATATTGGCCTCGGGATCAACCGCGCCCCGGATGATCTCTGCGGCCTCATTGACCTCATGGAGTGTGGTCTGGCCAATGGCCCCGGTGATGTTGAATATGATGCCCTTGGCCCCGTCAATGTTGACATCGAGCAATGGGCTGGTGATGGCCTCTTGAGCTGCGTCCCGGGCCCGCTGGTGACCGCTGCCGTGTCCGATGGCGAGCCAGGCAGGGCCGGCATTTTGCATCACTGCCTTGACATCAGCAAAGTCGAGGTTGATGACTCCGGGAACGGTGATCAGCTCGCTGATAGCCTGGACACCATGCTTCAGGATGTCATCTACCATCCGGAACGCGTTGTCTACCAGGAGATCGCGATCGGCAAGGGACAACAATCGCTCGTTGGGTATCACGATCAGAGTGTCAACTTTGTCGGCCAGGCTGGCGATGCCTTCCTCGGCTACCCTCGCTCGCCGGGCGCCTTCAAAGTTGAAGGGCCTGGTGACGATGCCTATGGTCAGGACTTCGGCTGCCTTGGCGAGCTCGGCAATTACGGGTGCGGCGCCAGTGCCGGTGCCGCCGCCCATGCCAGTGGTGATGAACAACATGTCGCAATCACCGATGGTCTCCCGCAGGACATCGATGCTCTCCTCTGCTGCCTGGCGCCCGACCTCAGGGTCTCCACCGACACCCAGGCCTCTGGTTATCTTCTCCCCGATCTGGATTCTGGTCGGGGCCTCGGCATACTGCAACGCCTGAGCATCGGTGTTCACCGAGATGAAGTCCACTCCCCTGATTCCCTCCCGGACCATCCTGCTCACGGCGTTGCTGCCGCCGCCGCCGGCACCAATGACCTTGATTTTGGCGAATTTGGTGGTGAACTGCGCTCGAGCCATAGTCTCACCCTCTTTCCTCTTTGCTCGGCTTACTCCCCTCTCCCGAGAAAACTCCGTCATTATTATCTCCTCCTGAAGAGCCTCGCTATAGTTTCAGTGATGCTCTCTATGAGGCCTGGGGTTCTGAGTTCGCGGGGTTTCCACCCCAGTTCCTCAGCGTGCCTTGCGCCCCAGAGCAAGATGCCAACGCTGGCAGCGTATGCTGGGTCATAAAGGATATCGGCAGGTCCTGATACCTCCCTGGGCACTCGCACCTGTGTTGGAAATCCCAACGCCTCATGCGCCAGGACTTCGATCCCGGGCAAATTCGCCGTGCCACCGGTGAGTACCAGGCCGGTCGGGGCTGTGATCTCGGATTCATGACTTGAGAGCTCGGCATAAATCAGACTGAATATCTCCGTAACTCGGGAGTTGATGATGTCGTGAAAGTCTCGATAGTTGACAGTATATCCGTCTCCCATTCTAATGGTATCTTCCTCATAGCCGGGAGTGACATTGCCAAACCTTATCTTTGCCTCTTCAGCCAACTCGGAGGGAATGCCCAGACCGATTGACAGGTCTCTGGTGATCTGATAGCCGCCTACAGGCAAGGAAGTAGAGTACCAGACACCTCCTTGCCGAAACAGCCCCACATCGGTGGTGCCACCGCCGATGTCGGCCAGGAGCACTCCGGTTTCCTTCTCCTCGTCGGTCAATACGGCCTCACCAGAAGCGATCACTCCGGGGAGGAGGTCCTCAACTAGGATGCCAGCGCTCTGAATGCAGTACATTAAGTTGCGCACGGTGCTCAGCGAAGCGGTGACCAGGTGGGTATCGGCATCAAGGCGAAAGCCATGCATTCCCACGGGATCTTTAACTGCGACCTGGCCATCAAGGATGTAGTATCGAGGCATGATACGGATCAGCGTTCTATCGCTGGGGATGGTTACGTTGGTGCTTTCGGCAACAGCTAGTCTCACATCTCGAGGGGACACTAGCCGGTTTCGGCGGAAGATGCCCACGGTCCCGCGATTATTGACGGAGCGAAGATGCCTGCCGGTGATAGTGACGAAAGCCGATCTTATCGGTACCCCACTGGTGCTCTGTGCCATTCGCGCTGCCTCTTGGACGGCCTTCGTTGCCCCATCGATATTGGTAATTACTCCCTTTTGTACTCCTTTGCTGGGGACCACGCCAACGCCCAAAGCGCGCATCATGCCAGCTTCGTCAAGCTCGGCAATGATGCAGCAAGTCTTGCTCGTGCCCACATCTAGGGTGGCGAAGTTTCTTGGCATTTGCCCCTCCTTTCCATTGCCCCGCAGCTGATTATATCAATTTCCTCTGGCGAATTCCATCCCGGGGCAATGCACTCAGCGGCTCTGAGCCGAGCACTACGACTTCGTGGATTCCTCTGCACCTCAGCTAAAGAGGGTCTGACGGCCTTCTTTGTTAGCAACTTTAGAGTGGGGACATGGTTGCAGACACAGACCGGTATTTCTGGGGGGCAGAGGCAACCCCGGGATTCTCGCTCAAAGAATTTCTTGACGATGCGGTCCTCAAGCGAGTGAAAGCTAATGACCGCTATCCGGCCACCAGAGCCAAGCACATCGATTGCTTGCTTTAGTGCCGATTCTAAGTTCTCCAGCTCTTTGTTTACTGCGATCCGCAGCGCCTGGAAGGTCCTCGTTGCCATGTGGATTTTGCGCCGCTTTCTCAGCACTTGCTCCACAACTTTAACAAGCTTACTGGTGCTTCTTATCGGGCGGTTGGCTATGATCCGTCGCGCTATCTGTCGTGCTCTGAGTTCCTCGCCATATCTTTGCAAAATCTCGGCCACAGCTTGCTCTGGGAAATTGTTGACGATATCGGCTGCGGTCAACTCCTGATCTGGGCTGAAGCGCATATCCAGGGGTGAGTCCTGCTGGAAGCTGAAGCCGCGCTCTGGGTCCTCGAGTTGCAGTGTTGATACACCCAAATCGAATAGGATGCCATCTGCCGGCCCGAGGCTGAATCTATGGCAGATGGCCTTGAGATCACGAAAATTACCTTGAACCAGGACTACGCTCTCCCGATAGCCCCCGAGCCTTTCCCTTGCTGCAACTATCGCTTGTGGGTCAGCGTCGATGCCAAGAACTCGTCCTCCCCGCTCCAATATTGCTTGAGCATGTCCTCCACTGCCGATGGTGCAATCGATGTATTGACCACCGGGCCGCACCCACAGTGCCTCAATACTCTCCTTGAGGAGGACCGGCTTATGGGCAGAAAAAAGCATAGTTGCAGGTTTCACTGAGTTTACAATAACTTTTACCTTTTGTCAATAGCTTGAGAAGATAGGCAGTTTGCAGTCGGCATTCGATGTGATATGATAGAGAGAGCTTGAGGAGGGCGATAAGGGGATGTTCGATGTGGGGATACTGACCATCAGTGATAAAGGTTGGCGTGGGGAGCGTGAGGACGAGAGCGGCGACGTAATAAAGAGGATGCTCTCCGATCTGGGAGCCCGGGTGCTGAAGTACGACATCGTGCCTGATGAGAAAGATGCTATCGGCGGAAGGCTGAGGGAATGGGCTGATGCTGATCTGGATTTGGTGCTCACCACCGGCGGCACGGGGCTGGCTGCGCGCGATGTCACCCCTGAGGCAACTTTGGCGGTTTGCGACAGGCTGGTTCCTGGTTTCGCTGAGGTCATGAGGATACAGAACCTGGAGAAGACCCCTATGGCGATGCTGAGTCGGGCAGTGGCCGGAATTCGCAACCGGACCCTGATCATCAATCTCCCGGGGAGCCCGAAAGGCGTCCGTGAAAACCTTGAGGCTATCATCCCGGCCTTGCCTCATGCCATTGAGATTCTGCGGGGAGAGGCCGGCGAGTGTGCCACCAGGGAGGACCTGCACCATGCGCATTGACATCATAACCCTTTTCCCGGGCATGTTCACTGGCCCCTTTGCTGAAAGCATTATCAGGCGGGCTATGGAGCAGGACCTCATCAGTATCCATGTCCATGACCTTCGTGATCACGGGTTGGGAAAGCACTGGGTGGTCGATGATCGGCCCTACGGAGGCGGCTCCGGGATGGTGCTCAGACCTGAGCCGCTATTTGCCGCAGTGGAGGCGATAAAGGGCCAGGACCAGGTGGCCACTATTCTGCTCAGCCCCCAGGGCAGGCTGTTCCAGCAGGAAGTGGCTACGGAGCTGGCAACCTATACTCAGCTCATTCTCATCTGCGGACGCTACGAGGGGGTGGATGAAAGGGTTCGGGAGCATCTGGTGAGTGATGAGCTCAGCATCGGCGACTACGTGCTCAGCGGCGGCGAGGTGGCAGCTATGGTGGTGGTCGATGCCGTGGTGCGACTTCTGCCCGGAGCTTTGGGCTCTGCGGAATCGCCGCTGGAGGACTCCCATGCCATGGGGCTGTTGGAGTATCCTCACTACACTCGACCTCAGGTCTACCGTGGCTGGCCTGTGCCTGAGGTATTACTTTCCGGGAACCACGGCCAGGTTGCCGCATGGCGGCGAGAGCAATCCCTGCTCCGCACTCTGAGCCGGCGTCCCGACCTGCTGGCCAAGGCAGACCTGTCAGCGCAGGAACGGCAACTAATTGAAACATGGAGTAAGAGCTGAAATGGACATTATCTCTTCAGTCGAACAAAAACCCGATGTCCCTGAGATCAGCCCCGGCGCTCGGATCAGAGTGAAGTTCAAAGGAACTGAGAGCGGCCGGGAGCGGGCTCAGGTCTTTGAGGGGACTGTGATACGAGTGCGCCGCAGTGGGGTGGGGAGCAACTTCACCGTGAGGCAAGTTTTCCACGGGATCGGGGTGGAGCGCACCTTCCCCCTGTACTCACCACTTCTCGATCAGGTTGAGGTTCTGCGGAAGGGCAAAGTGCGGCGGGCAAAGCTATATTACCTGAGAGGTCTCAGCAAGAAGCGGGCACGTCTCAAGGTAAGACAACAGGGATGAGGTATGCTGAGGTCGCGGTAAACACGCCCCTGGCACAGCCAAGGACCTTCTCCTATGCCATTCCCCCCGATATGTCGGCCTCCGTGGGCCATGCTGTTTGGGTTCCCTTTGGCCCCAGAATTGCCCAGGGGCTGATCTTTGCCCTGACTGATGAGCCCGCTGTGGCCGAGACCAGGGAGATCTTGGAGCTCATCGACTCGCGTCCCTTGCTTGCTCCTCATCAAGTCGAGCTTGCTACCTGGCTCAGCGAGCGCTACATCTCGCCCCTTTTCGATGCCGCTGCCTTGATGTTGCCTCCTGGCTTTGAGCGCAAGGTCCTCACCTTTGTCGAGCCCAGTCCCAATCTCTCTCAGTCGGCGCTGGAATTGCTGAACCCAAAGCAACGGGAGATGCTCTATCTTCTCCAGAAAAAGGGCAGAATGGAGCTGGGGCATCTGGAAAAGAACTTCAAGAGAGAAAGGGCGCAGTCTCTTATCGACCAGCTTGTGCGCCGGGGGCTGGTGACCAAGACCAAAGAGCTGCAAAAGGCTAAAGTAGGCCCCAAGTTGGTGTCGTATTTCTGGGTCAGTGCCGGAGCCGAGAAGCACATGCCGGTGCTGGCCCAGGGAAGAACTCAGCGGCAGGCCGAGCTGCTGGAGTTCCTGGCGCAATTTGGTCCTGTCTCTCTGCCCGAGATCAAGCGCCTTGGCTTCACCACAGCAGTAGTGCAAGCGCTGAAGGAAAAGGGGCTTATCGCTGTGGAGCAGGTCAGGGTGCAGCGCGATCCCTTGGCTCATCGCTCTTTGTCGAAGAGCGCCTGGCCTCAGCTGACCCCGGCCCAGGAGCAGGGCTGGCGCCAGGTCAAAAGCAGCTTGACCGAATCCGACAACAGCGCTCCGGTGTTCTTGCTCCATGGCGTCACCGGCAGTGGCAAGACTGAGATTTACCTCTATGCCCTGGAGCAGGCTATTGCCCAGGGCCGGCGAGCCGTTGTCCTCGTCCCCGAGATTGCGCTGACACCGCAGACGATAGGCCGCTTCGCCAGCCGCTTCCCGGGGAGGGTGGCCGTCCTCCATAGCAAGCTCTCCCTTGGAGAGCAGTTCGACGAGTGGCAGCGGGTCAGAGATGGCGGATGCGATGTGGTCATAGGCTCCCGCAGTGCCATCTTCGCCCCGCAGCCAGACCTGGGTCTCATCGTCATCGATGAGGAGCATGAATGGACCTATAAGCAGCAGGAGCAATCTCCTCGCTACCACGCCCGCGAGGTGGCGATGAAACTTGCCGAGCTAACCGGGGCAGTGGTTATCCTGGGCAGTGCCACTCCTGATGTGGAAAGCTACTATCGGACTCAAGTTGGCCGCTATAAGCTCCTTGAGCTCCCGGAGAGAATCGGGCAGGCCAGCTTGCCCCGGGTGGATATCGTCGATATGCGCCAGGAGCTGAAACAGGGCAACAGGAGCATCTTCAGCCGTTCACTTTCTTCAACCATGGCGGAGGCGCTGGCCGCTGGCGAACAGGTGATGCTGTTCCTAAATCGCAGGGGCACTGCCTCCTTTGTCCAGTGTCGCGATTGCGGCTTCGTCCTGCGCTGCCGCCGTTGCGATGTCTCGCTTACGTATCATGGCGCACAGGACAGCTTGGTCTGCCACCAATGCGGCTCTGGGCTGCCAGTTCCTCAAATTTGCCCCAATTGCATGAGCAAGCGTATAAGATTCCTCGGCATCGGCACTCAAAGGATAGTGGAGGAGCTGGCCCAAGCCTTTCCACAGGCACGCCCACTGCGCTGGGATCGTGATGTGACCCGAGGCAAGCATTCCCACGAGGAGATTCTGGATAGGTTCCTGGCTCATGAGGCCGATGTCCTCGTCGGCACCCAGATGATCGCCAAGGGGCTGGATCTCCCTCGGGTGACACTGGTTGGCGTCATCAACGCCGATATAGGCCTTTACCTCCCCGATTTCCGTTCCTCCGAACGCACTTTCCAGATACTCACCCAGGTGGCAGGTAGGTCTGGCCGAGGGCCCTTGGGGGGCAGGGTTGTCGTTCAAACCTATACCCCGGAGCACTATGCCATCACGGCTGCTGCTGAGCATGACTACCGTGCTTTCTACGAAAAAGAATTGGAGTTCCGCCGCCAGCAAGGTACTCCTCCCTTTCTCCGCCTGGCCCGTCTCATCTATGTCCACACCAATGCTGCCCGCTGTCAGAGAGAAGCGGAGCGAATGCACCGCTTGCTAAAGGCCGAGATAGACTCGTCGGGACTCCAGGATACCTTAATCGGTCCGGCACCATGCTACCCTGAGCGAGTTCGCGGCAGATACCGCTGGCAGATAATCGTTCGCAGTACTGATCCTCACCAACTGCTGTCTCATGTCCCAGTACCTCAAGGCTGGGCTGTGGACATAGACCCCGTCAGCCTTACTTAAGCCCTCAGTTGACCCTCTTATTAGCTACCGACTATAATTAGGAAGCTGATCGTGTTTTTGTCGGCTGAAGGGAGTGACTATGGATTTTGGCTTGAGCGAAGAGCAGGAGATGTTCCAGAAAACGGTCCGTGATTTCCTGAGCAAGGAATGCCCTATGAGTCTGGTTCGGGAGATTGAGGAGAAGAAGCAGGACTACGACCCGGAGTTGTACCGCAAAATGGCACAGCTGGGGTGGCTGGGACTGATGATCCCCGAAGAATACGGGGGTTCCGCTGGCACCTGGGTTGACATGGCTGTCTTCTATGAAGAGGCGGGGCGAGCATTGCTGCCCAGCCCTCATTTCAGCACGGTGGTCCTCGCTGGGCAAACGCTGTTGGCCTTCGGCAGCGAGCAGCAGAAAGGCGAGCTTCTGGCCAGGATAGCAAACGGAGAGGTCATCCTGACCCTGGCGTTGACTGAGCCTGAAGCCGGCTCAAATCTCTCTCTGCTGACCGCCACGGCTACCCCCGAGGGTGATGATTACGTTATCAGCGGCACCAAGCTATTTATCGGCCATGCCCATCTGGCCCAGTACATCATAACAGTGGCCCGTAGTGGCGAGGATGGTGAGCTGGCGCTGTTTTTGGTTCCCGGATTGAGCCAGGGGTTGACCTGCACCCCCTTGGATACGCTCGGCGGGAACAGGCTCAATGAAATAGTCTATGATAAGGTGCGCGTGCCCAAAGGGAATAGACTCGGTGACTCAGCGCAGGGCATAGGCGATATCGTGGAAAAAGCTGAGATCATGGCTTGTACCGAGATGCTCGGCAGCGCTCAGGCCGCTTTTGATCTGACTTTGGATTTCTGCAAGCAGAGGGTCCAGTTCGAGCGACCTATTGGCGCCTTCCAGGCCTTGCAGCACAAGATGGCCGATATGGCACTGGCCATCGAGGGCGCCCGGTGGCTCACATACCAAGCGGCATGGCTCAATAGCGAAGGGCTTCCCAGTGCCCAAGAGTCAGCTATGGCCAAGCTCGAGGCCGGCCGGGTCTCTACTCTTGCTACCATGGAGGCCATACACATTCACGGGGCTGTAGCTTTAATGATAGACCACGACTTACCACTATACTATAGAAGGGTCAAGGCAACCCAACTCGACCTGGGCTACGCCGATTCGCAGAGGGAGACCATAGCCCAAGGACTGGGACTGTAGTGCTCTATGGAGGTTTAGATATGCGCTTTCGCTTCAGTGAAGAGCAAGAGGAATTCAGGAAAGAGGTTCGTGAATTTCTGGCCCAGGAGAGGGAAAAGCTCAAGGGCGAGCCAGTGGCGGAGTTCCCCTACCAGTTTTATTCCGATGTGGGAAAGACGGGATGGATCGGAGTGAGCTGCCCCGAGGAGTATGGCGGTCAGGGGCGCTCCCCGGTATACCAGGCCATTTTCCTGGATGAAGCTCTACTCGGCGCCCCGGAGCCGGTGTGGACTGCTGCCTTTATGTCGTATTATATCGGTTCCTTTATCTTGGATCGCGGCAGCGAGGACTTGAAGAGGAGGTTCCTGCCGGCGACGATAGCGGGCCAGTTCAAACTCGCCGGCGGCTACACTGAGCCCGACGCTGGCTCTGATTACGGCGGCATCCAGACTCGTGCCGTCGCCGACGGCGACCATTATGTGCTTAATGGCACCAAGCTCTACAACGATGCCTATCTATACGAATACATGCTCACTTCGGCCAGGACCGATCCCAAAGCGGCCAGAGATGAGGGGACTACTATGTTCATGGTTGATCTGAACGGTCCCGGGGTCACCATCAATCCGATATGGACGATGTGGGGCTTCAGGCGCAATGAAGTGGTCTTGGAAGATGTCATAGTGCCCAAAGAGGATATGGTGGGGGCGGAGGGCAAGGGCTGCGAATACCTGATGACCACTGGCAGGGACTACGAGTGGGCTCTGATGGGCACCCCGGCCCAGTTGAAGCGAAGCCTGGATGTGCTGGTGAGGTT
The DNA here is from genome assembly GCA_034414595.1 of Dehalococcoidia bacterium. Classification (GTDB taxonomy): domain Bacteria; phylum Chloroflexota; class Dehalococcoidia; order SZUA-161; family JAUWZY01; genus DAOULY01. Next base: position 62,448 of record DAOULY010000021.1, on the reverse strand, counting down.
CGTAAAGCAGACCAAGCGCGAAGGTCAGCCGCTCAGCGATTTTCCGTCCGTTCGCTATCAGCTTGCCGATCTGGCCTTGGAGATTCAGATAGCGGACTTGATCTACTACAAGGCTTTCTGGATGATGGAGCAGGGAATGCCCATGGCCGCAGCGTCAGCAATGACCAAGCTGTATACCAGCGAGCTGATGCAGCGGTTTTACAATGCGATGATAGATATCACCGGCCAGTATGGGCAGCTGGAGCGGACTGCGGCCACAAAGAAATTGGCTCCTATGGGTGGCATGCCTTCGGTGTTCTATAAATTTGCTCCTTCCCAGGCCATTGCCGGCTGGACAACGGAAATGCAGCGTAATCAAATCGCCATCATGGGGCTGGAATTGCCCAGCGCTTAGAGCAACGATATGGCTGTGTTACCAATTCGCACCACTGGTGACCCGGTACTTCGCCAGAAGGCGAAGCGAGTGAAAGTCATTGATAGCTCGATTCAGCGGCTTATCGATGACATGCTCGACACAATGCGAGCTACCTCGGGGGCTGGCCTGGCCGCGCCCCAGGTGGGCCAGTCGCTACGGGTGATCGTGGCCTGGATCCCTGGGGAGGAAGAGCCAATTGTCCTGATCAACCCTGAGATAGTGAAAAGGTCCGAGGAGTCTGAAGTGGTAGAGGGCTGCCTCAGCGTCCCCGGCTACCAGGGAAACATCACGCGCTCGCTCTCGGTCACAGTCAAAGGGCGGAACCGCCAGGGCAAGGAGGTGCGGGTAAAGGCACAAGGGCTGCTGGCCCAGGTGTTTCAACATGAGATCGACCACTTGGATGGTGTCCTCTACATCGACCACGTGGAGGACCCGAACAATTTGTATCACATCGAGCCTGTGGAAGGTGAGTCCGTAGGACTATAGCATGGCCACGTTTCCCATTGACTCCCAAACAGCCTCCTTTTTGGCCCGACTTGCGGGGTTCCTGTCCCGGGAGGGTATCCAGTCTTATCTTGTTGGTGGCTCTGTCAGGGATGGGCTACTGCGACGACAGACAGGGGATATTGATCTGGCCGTGGTCTGTGAAGCGTTGGCTGTAGCCCGAAAGGTAGCCGAGGACTTCGCCGGCAAGTTTGTGTTGCTGGACGAGGCCAATAAAGTGGCCCGGGTGGTGTTGCCCGAGGTGGGGTGGCACCTCGACTTCGCAGAGGTCAGAGGTGATATCGAGCAGGACTTGGGCTGTCGTGACTTCACCATCGATGCCATGGCCATCGCCCTGGAGCAAGTGACTGGCCCGCGCTCTGAGGTTCAGATCATCGACCCTCTGGGCGGTTCTCGAGACCTGGAGCGACGCCTGGTCCGCGCCGTGAGCGACTCGGCATTCCAGGACGACCCCTTGCGTTTGCTGCGAGCGGTCCGCCTCGAGGCTGAGCTGGGCTTCACCATTGATGGGGATACCGAATCCCTGATCAAAGACCAGTGTCAGCTCATCAGCGGTGTCAGCGGGGAACGGGTGCGAGACGAGCTCTGCTACATCCTGGCTGTGCCTGATGCAACCCCTTTCCTGCGCCGCCTGGACAAGCTGGGGCTGCTGATGGCTGTAATGCCTGAGCTTGAAGCCATGAAAGGGTCAACGCAGCCCAAGGAGCATTACTGGGACGTGTTCGATCACTCCCTGGAGACGGTTGCCGCCGTCGAGCGCCTGCTCACGGCCATCTCCCAGCAGCAGAAGGATATCCTGCCCTCAGCCTCTTGGTCTTCGGACATTGCCGCTCACTTCGCCGAGGAAATAGTGGTTGGTCGCAGCAGGGGGGGGCTTCTCAAGCTGGCGGCATTGCTCCATGACATCGCCAAGCCTCTGACCAAGAGCATAGAGAAAAACGGCAAGATGCGGTTCCTGGGTCACGGCCAGAAAGGCGCTGACATGGTAGCAACTATCATGGAGAGGCTGCGCTTCAGCTCCCGCGAGACGAAGATGGTATCCCAGATGGTTCAGCATCACCTCCGCCCCGGACAGCTCGCCGATGTCGAGGAAATGCCCACTCAGCGTGCCATCTACCGCTATTTCCGGGATACTGCGGAGGTGGGAATTGATACCCTGTTCTTGAGCTTGGCCGACCACCTGGCCACCAGGGGGCCCATGCTCGACGCAGAGGGCTGGCAGTTGCATCTTCAGAAGACGCAATATATCTTAGGCCAGTGGTTCGAGGAGCAGACCACGGTACGGCCTCCCAAGCTTATCAGCGGCCATGACCTGATGGACAGGTTTGGCCTGACCCCGGGGCCACAGATCGGGCAGATACTGGAGGCAGTGCGCGAGGCTCAGGCGGCGGGGGAGATCGAGACCAGGGAGCAAGCCTTGGCTTTTGCGGAAAAGGTGCTGGCCGCTGGCTTCTCTAAGTGATCTCTATTCAACCGTCAGTGATTCCTCATAAGCTGCTTTCAACGCCTTCACTGCCGCTTGGGGCCCTTTGCTTGCCTCTTCTTCGACCTTCCCTATAGAAGGATAATGTGAGCGAATTATGGCTATAAGCGGTTGCAGCTCCCTGAGGTAAATCGTCGCTGCGCTCTCTTTTCCCTCTATGGCCCTGATGATGGCATCGGCAGCCAGGACCCCGCACTTCAAAGCGGTGCCTATTCCCTCGCCGCTGATGAATATCTTCAAGACAGCAGCATCACCGGCGAGCAGGACATTCCCCTTGGCCGGGAGAAAGGAGCTGGAGAACAGCTCATGGTGCAGTCCGGGGCGGCTCGGGCAGCCATCTTGCCACAGGGGCTTCTTGTCTGGGTCGTAGCCGTAATCAGCCAGGGTGTGTCGTATCTCATTCCTGAGCTGTTTCAATTTACCTTCCACTACAAAACATTCCCCTTTGTGAATGACTCCGAAGAAGGGGCCGTACCCGAATGGGAAAAACAGCTGCCAGTATTTTTTGTCCAGGGCCAATTCCCCTTCATAGCACTCCCGATAGGCTTGCGTGTATTTTGGCTGAAGCTCCGGAAACAGGGATTTCCTCACTACAGAAGTAGCTCCATCGGCGCCGACGACAAACCTGGCCTTGAGCTCTCGTTGTGCTGCTGTCTTCTTGAGCATCACCGTGCATTCATTGCCCTGTTGAACCACAGCGGTGACTTGAGCGCCATCGCGGACCTCAACGCCGGCCTCCATGGCCTTCTGGTTCATCCAGTAGTCCAGGTCCCTTCTCCAGGAGATCGGGGTCTCATACTCTATCCTTTGGGGCTCGGCCCCGGGCACATGAAACACATATCCAGCCAGATAGTAGGGAGCGACTAAGACATCGCGAGTGAGCTCACCGAATTCCTGACTGATGATGTTCTTGGCCAGCGGCCCCATGACCATACCGGAGCAGACCTTGTCCCGGGGCAGCTTGCGCTTCTCCAGAAGCAGCGTTTTCAGGCCATGCTCGACGCATTTCTTGGCTGCCACTGACCCCGCAGGGCCGCCGCCGACTACGATTACATCGTACATCTTTTCACCTCCATAAGTCCTTGTGCTCCGTTGCCTCCCGCAGGCCGAGGTCGCGGTAGGACTCAGCGGAGCCGTATTCCCTGGTCTTGATCACCACCGGCATGGGCAGGGCATGGCCGAAGATGAGCGCCTGCTGCTTGGAATCCAGCTTTGACAACACTGTCCGCAGCTCGCCCTTGCCCGAAACGCCCATGAGAACGCTCTCGATATCCCTCTCGTTGTCCAGAAGGTAGGTGGCCTTTGTTCCAATCTGAGACATGACCTCGTCGTCGATGCCGCTGGGTCGCTGGTCGATGACCAGAAGAGTGACGTTATATTTCCTCATCTCGCGGGCGATAGTGCCGAAGATGGTCTGCTCTGAGACCTCGCGGTTGAGGAACTTGTGCGCTTCTTCGATGACGATGACCAGAGGGCGTGGCGCAGCGGCATCCTCGGCCAATGCTCTCTCGGTGCGCTCCCGGTACTGGGAATGAATGCGCCTGGTGAGGACGTTGGCCACCAGTATATAGGCGGTGATATCTTCGAATCGCCCGAAGTCGAGTATCACGTTGATGCCGCGCTCCAGGTACTCCAGGATGCGCTGGACGGAGTTCCCACTGGCCTGTGGCACCAAGAAGGGAAGCCGTTTCAGCCTGTCGAGGCCGCGGCGCAGGTTGCGGTAGCTGCTGTCATGGATATTGAGCTGCGGCAGGAGCTCCTTGGCCTCCTCTCCTGTCAAATCCAGGGAGCGCTCCAGCCAGCTCCGCTCTCCGAACTGCCGGACCAGGCTGTACACCGCTTCCACCGCTGGCTGGGTCAGGTTGAGCGTCTCCCGCAGCAGCTCGATGTCTTCAGGCTCGATCTCGTCGTAGCCGATGTCCACCACGTAGTCGGTAGCGATCCTGCGGCGGCGAGCGTTTTCCTCATCGAGGGCGAACACCGCTACCTGCGAAGGGAATAGCTGCTTTAACCCCTTGACCTTGCGTGCATCCTCCCTTTTTGCCTCCCAGCCATATTCACTGTGCATGTCGAACACCAGGCTGGCCGCAGCCTGGCTCTGGAGCATCCCGATGAGCAGTAGCCTGGTGAGGAACGTCTTCCCGGTGCCGCTCTTGCCGAAGACGCCGTTGCTTCGTTTCACGAACTCGGGAAGGTTGAGGCAGACCTTGGTCTCCATGTCCAGGGGATTGCCCACCCAGAAGTGCTTGGCATCCTCGCCGCCGAAGACCAGCTCCATATCGCCTGCTGCTGCCTCACGGACCACCGAGAAGTGCTCCGGGATGGTCTTCACCGGCTGTGGCCCTTCGATAAGGCTCAGGGCATCGCCGCTGATGGTGAGCATGGGCACAACCTGGAGCTTGCCGTAGGTGGCAGTGCCCGAGACAACCTCGGCGATAAAGGGGTCTGAGACATCGGGAGGGGTCACTGAGAGCTTCTGGTCTATAGTCCCCAGGCTGACGTCGCTGACCATGCCGAAAAAGCGCTTGTTCTGGCCCTCGATGACCACATAGCGCCCTACCGCCATGTCCTCCACAGAGGCTGAGCTATCGAGCTTGACCTCCACTCCCCTGGTCAGCGAGCCTGAGACCACGATGCCCAGGCGCTTGCCTGTGGCTTCGTTTGTCACTTGAGCCTCCTCAGGATGGCGTTGAGACGGTTGGGCTCGCCGCCCAACAGCAGCGCCAGCTCCTTTCCCGCCTTGACCAGAAAAGCGTGCCCGTCCTGGTGTGCCCCGGCGGCCTGGCGCAGAAAGGCGGCAAGGACGTCATCGCCGGTGGCACTGAAACCAGTAGAGACCAGGATGTCAAGGAAATCGAGGGACTGTGTGAACTGGCGCAGTTCCTCTTGAGAGCAGATATGGACGAAGCTGTGAATGCGTGCGGAGTGGGGCGGGAGGTAGTGATGGAGCTCATCCCCCTGGCGGTGCCCCAGCACCAGGGCGCGGAAGGTGGTGCGCAGCAGCCTGGCAAGTTGAGGGTGCTTGCGGTAGACATCCTCGACATCGCTCTCTTCACGGCCGCGGGCAATGGGGCGACGTCCCGGGTCGATGCTCTCCGTGGCCACATGCTGCACCACGCCGTAGGTCTCGATGCCGTCCCCGACTTTGACCAAGGCGGCCAGAGGCGGGGCATTATCGAGCTCATAGCACTCGGCCACGAACTCCCCGCTGCTGGCCTCAATCACCTCGCCTATCTTATCCGCCAATTTGGTCTTTTCTACTCCTTAGTTGGTAACGGCATAAGTACCATGCTTGGTGGGCTTAGAGCGGCCAATGCCACGCGAGCCCGATCGCCGCAAAACAGCTGAAGACGCCTGTTTGAATACATTAACTTAACGTTGGTTGTAAAAGCTTATCATAACTGACAACCATATTTGTCGAGGAAGTAGCAAAATGACTTGTTTTTCCGCTTCGCTGTTCCTGTAGAAAAATGCTTCAAGAGTTCTATCATGAAGTCTATTTTTGAGTCGAACTTTCTTTTAATTAATCCGCAAAATTGCTCTTTTGTGAGGTCGTCAGTAGTAGCAAAGTGACGGAGCCCAAACCTCCTAGAGCAAATGTCATCCTCTACTCCGGCAAGATACCAACTCTCTATCTCTTTTATTACCACTACTATCCTATCCTCGTCGATTTTCTTGAATCTGTCTTTTATCGCCTGTTTTTTTGCTGTTATACAAGGTGCGAGGTCAATGTCGGCTACCAAAACGTGGTCGGCACCCATTGCTTTAACACTCTCTAAGTACTGATCTACCTTTGCAGGCTTGACTTGCGCATATTTCTGTAGTTTTACGGAATCATATTCTTTTTCAAGGATAGGTTTAACTATTCTCTTAAAAAATCTCTCGTCGTCGTCACCTTCGACAAAAACATACATTGCCTTATAAGACATTGCTCACACATCCAGTAGGTTTTGGACATAAAGTTCTTCGATTCCTATTTCATTTTGCAAGAACGTTCTTACTTCGTCTTTATCACCGGGTCTGTAAACGGTGGAAAAACCTTCTTTGTCGCGGGAGACAAGCAAGATGTTCTCCAAACCAGCATATCTTACTATTTCGGGATTATGAGTCGTGACAATAATCTGCTTCTTCTGTGATGCCTCTTTCATCATACTTATTACTTTGGAAAGAAGGTGAGGATGTATATTCCTTTCAGGTTCTTCAATTATTATTGTTGATGGTTTTTCTTCAAAATAGAGAGTGATAATTAAAGCAGTCATACGTATTGTCCCATCGGAAAGCAAAGAGGCGGGCAAGTATTGCTTTTCAGCATATGTTTCTCGCAGCTTGAAGAGTAAAGACTTATCCGCAAGTTTTTGTATATCCAAATCATCTACAAAGGGCAAAAGCTCCCGCACCAAATTTGAGAGCTTTCTCTTTTTGGCCTTACTTTTTATGATATTCTTGAGAACGATAGCTAAATTGCTACCATCCTCTTCTAATTCAGCTTTTCCAGTTATTTGGGCGGCTTTCTTGGATAGCTTGGGATCAAAATCGTATATTGGAATGCTACTGAAACTCCTTTCGAGGAAACTCCTTTCGAGCATAGATATAAAAAAGAATGGGGTCTCAAGCAGGAGAGTTTTGGATTTCAATTTTTCTTCTATCAAAAACGGTGGGAATATAGCATCTGGAGTTATATGCACTCCCTCAGGTAGCTTCAAATCGATATGCAGTTTTCCATCGATATTGGAAAGGATAATTTCTCCTTGCCCAAGCTTTTCTTCTTCTTTTATTATTTTGCCCTTTCGAGTTTCCAATACAACAAGCTCACATTTCTGTGTTAACTTGTCCTCGGCAATTTTAAATCCCGCTCCTCTTTCTGTAAATTTCAGTGCAAACTTATAAATCGTTTCGTGTGTTTTTAGCCCTATCCACCTTTCCCCTTTTTCCAGCGCAGCCTGCCGTACAGGTAGGTCAGAAATAACTTCTACCGAAAGGTTTTGAGATGCGCCAATATTTATATTCCTGAGATATTCAACACCGCCTTGCATGGATATCGCATTATCCAGACCAGAATTTATTATATCCCTGAGGAACTTGAAGAGTTGAATAAAATTAGATTTTCCAGAAGCATTCGCACCAATCAATACATTGAACTTACCAAGCTCCACATCTAAGTCCTTGAACCCCTTAAAATTTGATATGCTGATTTTCCTGATGGCCATTACTTGAGCTCCTTCGTATAGCTCTATTCTGTATCATAATCCAACTATTCGCAATTCCACCTAACATTCCAAAATAATTAAACTTTTACTTCGCTCAATCCAAATCATCTCGCATCATATCAATCCCTTGAGGGATGTTTTGACCATTTGGTTGACCAGCGCCTTGCTGATGAACCCTTTTACCACTGAGTCGGCGAAGTCCATCCTGTCGAAATATAGGCGCAGGCTTTTAATCTTGTCGTCTTCAAATGTCAGGACTTCTGACTGTTTTGACTCAACCTCAATGCCATTGTGAAGTGTTCCCTTCAGGACGAACTCCTCAAACAATGTGTTGCCATCGACCATCACTATGACCGGCGAGAATTTGACCTCGTCCAGATGTTCATACATCCAGTCGATCCACTTCCTTACGCCTTCTTTTCCCTTGAGCTTCAGGCCGAGAAGTTCGATTTCACAGTCATCACAGAAAGTGGACAATATCAATTTCCTGTTCTGGCTTTCTATGGCATTGTCAAAATACTGAGCAACCTTACGCATTGTATCAGACGACTGGTTATGTTCCATAAGCGCACATCCTCGATTTTTTTGCCGTTTGGCCCTCTTCCCCCTTCACCATTATAGCTCACACACTGATTTCTCTAAGTCCTTGCGGCAAACAGCCGTTATGCACTGTGCTTACTTCTTCCTCACCGGGTATCGGATTATGGTCTTCTGCACCTTCGCATGAGGTGTTGTCAGATACTCCTCTTCGTGGGTCCCCGCTATCTCATATCCATTTTGGGCGATGAAATCGTGGAGGCGTACTATGGTAGGTTCCTCTGCATCCCAGGGACCGATGTGGAGGACTTGTGCTACCGTGCCGTACTCCCAGACTTCAATCTTGACCTCGTTATCGGGGACCTTCTGCGGCAACGCAGTGGTGTTATCGGGAATGGGCAGGCCCCAGATGCCAATCCACTGGTCTTTAGGCGCAATGTGGGCATTGGGCCAGCGTGCCCGGAGGGCACCCACCTTGAAATCAACCCCTTTCTTCCGGAGAGCGAACTTCAGTGTGTAGGCTGAGCCATAGAGCGCAGGGAAGACCTGGGCTCCTACTATGTTGGGGTCGCCCTCGGTGCGAACAACAGCCATCTTCTGTGGCGGCATTTCCACTATCTGCGGTTCTTTGCCAACAGTTGCCTTTTGTTTCGCCATTGTGCTTCCTCTCTGTTCACAACTTCGTCAGATATTTCTCAAAGTCTTTCACTTTGGGCGGCTTTTTGCCCTTGCCCGGCTCGATAGAGTGCCCCTCCGAGGTCAGGCGGCCCCCCTGCGCCGTCACGCCGCCGGGTAGCTTCTCGTTCAGGCTGCCGTTGTCCCGGAGCACGCGCCAGTAAGGGGTGATGTCTTTCTTCCCGCTGCGGAAGTCCTCTTCCGCGACCTCGGCGATGATGCGGAGGAAGATGCCGGTGGTCAAGGGACAAGTGGAGTCGGCACCCTGGTCTCTGGCCAGCCGCTCTCTGATTTGCCCCATGGTCAAGAGCTTCCCCTTCCCCACCTTCTGTATCAGAGAGTCCATGTCAAGCGGTCTGGCGATGAGCAGCGTGCCTCCCCTTCGAGGGTCGGACACGATCCGTGGCTCCTGTATCTCTTCCAGTTTCTGCCGCGGGGTCTTGCGTGCCTTAGCCATAACTCCTTCCTCCTAAATCCATCTCGTCCGCTTGCTCCTGTTCTTGGCTGAAGTGGTCGCGGGCAGCCCTTTTTCCGATAGAGCGAGTTCGACAAGCTGCTGGAACTGCTCGCGCTCGGCGCCGCTGATCACTGCTTTTTCATGGGCCTCGCTCAGGGCTACAGGATAGCCCTGCCCGCGCTGGCACTGGTCCAGGGTCAGTGCGTGGACCAGACCGACCAGCCCCCGGTCCAGGACCCATTTGGGAAATTCCACCCTGGCAATCTCCTCATCGCCTCTTATATAGAAGAAATGTATTTCGTGCTCCCGATAATAGTTCCTCACGATGGAGGACAGGCTGGCGAAGATGGGACTTCTCTCGCCATCCCGGAGCAGCAGCCCGAATAGGTTGCGGTCCTCAATGCCAGCGACCGCGTCGCATTCCCTGGCCGTGCCTCGGCCCGGGCAATAGCGGTCACAGTCCACGGGGTCATGGGGGCAGATGGCGACGCGGAGGGCATTGACCACCTCGGTGCTCCGGGGCAGGCTGATATAGCTGGCCAGGGCCAGTGGCCGTTCCCGCCCTGCTTCTCTGAGTTGGTCCAGTACCGTGAGGAACCCTTCATTCAGCAGCTCATTCTTGACGAAATCGGCGTGAGCTTGTCCCGCCAGGCCCCACAGGATCAGCGAGCCGTCGAGGAGGGCTAATATGGGGAGGTCGGGGGGAAGCTCACTGACCAGATTGGCCAAAGCTCGGCACTCTTCGATGGCGCGCTTTGCCCCGAGAAGTGCCCCTTCCACGGACTCGGCACGGCTGCCCAAGGGGTCGGCCAGGCTAAGGTCTTGCTCTCCGGCATAGAGAGTAGCCCGGCTCTCCAGTATGGCATCGGGATTGCTTCCATAGTGCAGAATGACGCTGCCGATGTTTATCAGGTAGCATCTGGCCGGGCTGTGGCGGTCGACATCGATATGTGAGCCATCGCAGGCCAGGACCAGGAAATCCTCGGGGCCGGGGTCTGGTTGGAAGCATTGATCCAGCCCTTCCCTCAAGCCGGCCACCAGCCAGGTGGTCTTGCTTCTTTCGATCTTCCCCTTGAGGGAATCGAGGTTCTGGGCCTTGGAGTGGAGTGTCTCCATGGCGTAGCGGAAGCGGTCCTCCCGCTCCTTCTCTCTGTCCTTGAGCTGGGCAGCCATGTCCTCGATCTGAACTGCCACCTGAATGAAGTCTAAGCTCATCGCTCGTTTTGTAGAGTATAGCACGGGGGCACTGGGGACACAATTTGAGCTGGTTCTTTATATTTGAAGTCAAGTCTGCTATCATGGGCAAGGGTTCGTCATGAAAGTGGGACTAATCTACGATCCGGTCTACCTGGAACATGATACTGGCGCTCATGTGGAAGTCAGCGGCCGGCTGGAACAGACGATGACCCTGCTGAGGCAGACAGACATGCTGTCAAAGCTGGAGCTGCTCTCGCCCAGGGCCGCCTCTGAGGATGAGCTGTTGCTGGTTCACGCCCCGGAGCACATTGCCAGGGTAGAGAGCGTGTGCCAGAAGGGAGGAGGCTGGCTCGATGGAGATACTGTGACTTCCCCCGGCTCCTATCAGGCGGCTCTCTATGCCGCCGGTGGAGTGCTCAGTGGTGTCGATGCGGTGCTGGCGGGGGAGGTGGACAGTGCCTTTGCCCTTGTGCGCCCTCCCGGGCATCACGCCACCAAGCTCAGGGCTATGGGCTTCTGTCTGTTCAACAATGTGGCCATCGCTGCCCAATATGCCCTGAAGAGCCACAACCTGGAGCGGGTATTGATTGTGGATTTCGACGTCCACCATGGGAACGGGACGCAGGAAGCTTTTTATGATGACCCCCGAGTGCTTTATTTCTCTACGCACCAGTATCCTTTCTATCCCGGCACCGGCACCATCGATGAGATCGGCCACGGGCCGGGGAGAGGGACCACGGTCAATTCCCCGCTGCCTGGCTTCTGCGGCAACGCTGAGTACTTACGCATATTCCATGAAGTCTTGGTCCCGGTGGCGCGGCGGTTTCAGCCCCAGCTGATTATAGTCTCAGCAGGTTATGATGCCCATTGGGCCGATCAGATTTCCTCCATGGAGATGGATGTCGACGGATACGCCCAGATAGCGACTGTCCTCAAGGAGCTTGCCGGGGAGCTATGCGGTGGTCGGCTGCTGTTCAGCCTGGAAGGTGGCTATAACCTCGAGGCCCTCTCCTATTCCATAAAAGCGACCTTCGATGTCCTCCTGGGCAGCCCGAGGGCTGATGAGCCTTTAGGGCCGGCTTCGGCTCGGAGAAAACCTTCCTCTATAGACCCCATTGTGGATGCCATCAAGAAGTTCCACGGATTGAGCTAAGGCCAAAGCTGTGCTATACTAAGAAAACGTACAGGAAAGGCTTCAGCTATGCGGTGCCGTGGCATCCGAGGAGCGACTGTAGTGGAAAACAACACCAAGGAGGACATAGTTGAAGCTACCAGAGAGCTGCTGATGGAAGTGGTGGAAAGGAACGGGGTTGAGGTGGAGGATGTATCCTGTATTATCTTCACCACCACCCGGGATCTCAATGCCGAGTACCCGGCAGCAGCGGCTCGAGAGCTCGGCTGGAACCATGTTGCTCTGTTATGTGCCCAGGAGATGGCGGTGCCAGGCAGCCTGGCCGGCTGCTTGCGCATCTTGATGCTTTGGAATACGGAGAAGAGTGCCGATGAAGTCCACCACGTATATCTGAAAGGGGCTAAAGAGTTAAGACCAGACTTAACTACAGGAGCGGACTGATGCTGATTGTGATGAAAACAGACGCCGGTGATAAGGAATTAAACGATGTCCTTGAGCGCATCACACAGGCTGGGTTCTCGGGGCAGGTGTCCAGGGGTGTGGAGCGCACTGTAGTTGGTGTTCTGGGACAAACCTATCCCGAGTTGCGGGAAGTATTCGAGCTGCTCCCCGGCGTTGAGAATGTAATCCCCATCAGCAAGCCGTACAAGCTCTCCAGCCGCGAGTTTCAGCCGCAGGATACTGTAATCAAGGTTGGCGATGTCGAAATCGGAGCTGGGTCAGTGGTGGTCATGGCTGGCCCCTGTGCCGTGGAAAGCCAGGAGCAGGTCCTGGAGACGGCACGCGCGGTGAAGGCTGCCGGTGCTGATATACTGCGTGGTGGCGCCTTCAAACCAAGCACCTCGCCTTATACCTTTCGTGGTATGGGTCTGCGGGGGCTCGAGCTTTTAGCCCTTGCCAGAGAGGAAACCGGTTTGCCCATCATCACTGAGGTCATGGCACCTCAGGATGTGGAGCTGGTTGCCAGATATGCCGATATCCTTCAAGTCGGAACCCGGAGCATGCAGAATTTCCCCCTGCTCGATGAGGTGGGAAAGGCCAGAAAACCAGTGCTGCTAAAGCGGGGCCTCTCGGCTACCATTCAGGAATGGTTGTTGTCGGCGGAATATATCCTGTCTCAGGGGAATCGGGAGCTGATGCTCTGTGAGCGCGGCATTAGGACTTTCGAAACTCAAACCCGGAATACCATGGATATCAGTGCCATTCCGCTTATCGGGATGCTGAGTCATCTGCCCATCATCGCCGATCCCAGCCATGGCACGGGTCAGTGGTATTTGGTCAGGCCCTTGGCCCTGGCTGCGGTCGCCGCCGGAGCCGATGGAATCATGATTGAAGTCCACCCCAATCCCGACCAGGCGCTCAAGGATGGCCCCCAGTCGCTGAACTTCGCCAACTTCGAGCTTCTGATGTCTCAGGTGGCTGCGGTGACAGCCTCAGTTGGCCGCAAATTGAGGAACAGAGTCACCCCAGCGGGGTAACGGCCATGGCAAAAGGCTTGCGCTTCGGCCCGGCGGGGATTCCTCTAAGCACAAAAGTCAAATCCACAGAGGCAGGTATCGAGCGTGTCTATGAGCTTGGACTCGGCTGTATGGAGGTCGAGTTTGTGCAAGGGGTCAAGATGAGCGAGAAAAGTGCCTATGCCGTGGGCGAGGTAGCCCAGAAGAGGGGGATAACGCTCACCGCTCACGCACCTTACTTCGTCAATCTCAATGCCAAGGAGCCGGAGAAAGTGGCCGCAAGCAAGCAGCGCTTGCTGCACACCGCTCGCATCTGCGCTCTATTCGGTGGTAAGAGCATTGTGTTTCATCCTGCCTTCTATCTGAATCAGCCCACTGCTCAGGTCTATGAGACGGTGAAACGGAACTTGGGTGAGGTAGTGGCAGAGCTCAGGGCTCATGGGAACAGGGTCTGGGTGCGGCCTGAGGTCATGGGCAAGGGTTCCCAGTTTGGCACCCTCGATGAGCTGCTCCGGCTCAGCACCGAGTTGGAAGGAGTCGCACCCTGCGTCGATTTCGCCCACTGGCATGCTCGCAACGGAGGATTCAACTCCTATGACGAGTTCCTCTCTATCTTGGACCAGATTGAAGCTAAGCTGGGCAGGGAAGGCCTCGATAATATCATGATTCATGTTTCTGGCATCGAATATGGGAGAGGGGGGGAGAGGAAGCATCTCAATTTCGAGGGGTCTGATTTCCAGTATCAGGAGTTCATCAGGGCGTTGAAGGAGCGCCAGGTTCAGGGGCTGGTTGTCTGTGAGAGCCCGAACCGCGAGGAGGATGCCCTGCTCTTGCAGCAGGCCTATCTGGCGCTGTAAACGGTTAACAGATGAAGGTTCTCGGTATTGTGGGCAGCCCGCGGCAGCAGGGCAACACCGCTATCTTGGTTCAGGAGGCACTGGCTGGGGCTGCGGAGTTGGGGGCTGATGTCAAGCTGTTGCATCTCGACGGCAAAGATATCGCCTTCTGTGATGGTTGCGAGTCCTGCATAGAGACCGGGGAGTGCAAGGTCGCTGACGATATGCAACAGATCTATGCCGAGGTTCTGGCTGCCGATGGCATCATCCTGGGCACGCCGGTCTACTTCTGGAACGTGAGCGCTCAGATGAAGGCCTTTATCGACCGGACTTATGCCCTTCAGCACCAGCGCAAGCTGCGGAATAAGGTCGGTGGCATCGTGGTCGTGGCCGAAAGGGCAGGCTGCGTGGCCGCTTTTTCTGCCCTGACCGCCTTCTTCAGCCTGCACCGGATGGTGGAAGCGGGAGGAGCTATCGCCTACGCGCGGCAAGAGGGTGCGGTGAGGCAGGACGAGCGAGGGCTCAGGGAGGCCAGGGCTGCGGGACGGGCTGTAGTCAGGGCTATCCAGAAGTCACGACCATAAGGAGGGATAGAGACATTGAGTCTATCGGTGCAGTTAGCACCAAATAATGAGCGCGGCCTCCTTTTGTCCAATCCGGTGATAGCGGCCTCTGGGACCGTCGGCTATGGCATGGAGCAGGCCGAGGTGTCTGATGTCCAGAAGCTGGGAGCTATTATCTGCAAGGGGACAACACTGAGCCCGCGCCAGGGCAATCCTCAGCCACGTCTGGTGGAGACTGCCGCCGGGCTGTTGAATTCTATTGGACTCGATAATATCGGGATTGAGGCCTTGATAAAGGAGAAGGCTCCAACTTGGGCTGGATGGCGTGTTCCAGTGCTGGTCAACATCGCTGGGGAGAGCATTGAGGACTATGCCGAGTTGGCCCGTCTGCTGGAGGGGGTTAAAGGTATCAGTGGCATTGAGGTCAACATCAGCTGTCCTAATGTCAAGGCAGGCGGTATGGAGTTTGGCACCAGCACTGAGGCCGCAGCTGCGGTCACTGCTGCGGTGAAGAAGGAGACCGGCCTACCCATAATCGTCAAGCTGACGCCCAATGTGACTGATATCGCTGAAATCGCATGTGCGGTGGTCGATGCCGGCGCTGATGCCCTGACTGTGATCAACACCATGAGAGGGATGGCCATTGATATAAAGGAGCGCAAGCCGGTCTTGGGCGGCGTCACCGGCGGTCTATCAGGTCCGGCGATCAAGCCCATAGCACTCTACATGGTATACAAGGTAGCACAAGAGGTGCCGGTGCCGGTCATTGGCTGTGGTGGCATTGCCTGTGCCGATGATGCCTTGGAGTTCATAATGGCCGGGGCCAGTGCTGTTCAAGTGGGCACTGCCGGCATGGCAACCCCCGGGACCCCTCTCGATGTCCTGGAGGGAATAGAGCGCTTCATGGAAAGTGAGGGCATTGCTGATCTCAGCGATCTCATCGGCGCTGCCCTATAGGCTTTGATCTTATGCCGACGCTGACCCAAGTCAAAAAGAGTATTCTCGACTTGCTGTTCCCGCCAAAATGCATTGGCTGTGGGACCGAGGGGGGCTTCCTCTGCCCTCCGTGCTCGGAATCGCTGCCCAGGCTAAATCCCCCCTACTGTATCCGCTGTGGCCTCCCCATCAATGCCGGCATTTTGTGCTCACGGTGCAGTAGATCATCGCTCTCTATCGACTGCATTCGCTCTCCCTTTCTGTATCAAGGACTGGCTCGGGAAGCGATTCAACAACTCAAGTATAAGAGGTTAAAGGCTCTTGCCGAGCCTTTAGCCGGGCTTTTAGCGGACTATCTGCACGCTAACCAGTTATCTGTTGATGTGTTAGTTGCGGTGCCGCTACATTCCAGACGGCTGCGGGAGCGGGGCTATAATCAGTCAGCCTTGTTGGCAATAGAGCTGGGGCAGCTTGCCGGATTGCCCGTTATTGAGGGCTCGCTGATTCGCCTGCGCAATACCGCTCCCCAGGTGCGGATAACAGCAGCCGATCCCCGCCGCGATAACGTTCGCGGTGCCTTCGGCTGTAAGGGCCGTGATTTTAGCCAGAAGCAAGTCCTTCTCATAGATGACGTCTGCACCACAGGCGCTACCTTAGATGCCTGTGCCCTGGCTCTCAAAGAGGCCGGTGCTGCCTCCGTCTTGGGCCTGACCTTGGCCAGGGAGGTATAATAAGCTGGGAGGGAAAGATGGAGCTCGTGATCAAAGGTAAGAACATGGATATCACAGAGGTGATAAGGGACTATATTGAGCAAAGGCTGGGCAAGTTGGGGAACCATCTTACCAGCATTACCACGGTTGGTGTGGAACTGACTGAGGAGAAAACCAGATCCCTGCACAACCGTTATGTAGTCCAGGTGACCGTCGATCGCAAGGGCACCCTACTCAGGGCGGAGCAGCGTGCTGCTGATGTCTACACAGCCATAGATTCTGTAGCTGCTGTGATAGCCCGCCAGATCGAACGCTACAAGGGTAGGCTTTACGGGCGTAAGAAGCCATCGTCCCTGAGAGAGGGACTGGTGCCTGGGGGGGAGCCGAGCAAGGTGGTTAGGACCAAGCGTTTTCCAATAAAGCCCATGTCCGTAGATGAGGCTATAGACCAGATGGAGCTCCTGGGGCACGATTTCTTCCTGTTCTATAACCAGGATGCAGCTCAATTCAACGTTCTTTATCGGCGCAAAGATGGCAACTACGGGCTGATCGAGCCCGAACTCGGCTGAGTGTACTTTCTCTTGACATATAGACTCAGCCATGCTACCGTTGAAGGTAATATTTGCTGTTGCAGACAAGCGATATCCGAGGTTGTGATGAGAAGTGATGTAACAAAAAGAGGCGTGGAACGGGCTCCCCATCGGTCGCTGTTCCGAGCATTGGGCCTGGGCCCGCAAGAGCTGGAACAGCCCTTTGTCGGCATCGTAAACAGCTTCAGCGAGGTCATCCCGGGCCACAAGCATCTTCAAGCCATAGCCCAGGTGGTGAAGGAGGGCGTTTACAGCGCGGGAGGCACTCCATTCGAGGTCAATACCATCGCTGTCTGCGATGGCATCGCCATGAACCACCCCGGCATGAGGTATAGCTTGCCCAGCCGGGAGCTCATCGCCGACTCGGTGGAGATCGTGGCCCAGGCACATGCCTTTGATGCCCTGGTGTTCGTTGCCAGCTGTGACAAGATCCTGCCAGGGATGCTCATGGCTTCAGTCAGACTCAATATCCCGTCCATATTCCTCGGAGGCGGCCCGATGCTGGCCGGTTGCTGGAGAGATGGCAGTTCCGTTGACCTGAGCACCATGTTCATGGCGGTGGGCAAGGTGGCTACAGGTGAGATGACCGAGGAGCAGCTTGCTGAGCTCGAGGAGGTTGCCTGCCCTGGCTGTGGCAGCTGCGCTGGTATGTTCACTGCTAACACTATGAACTGCTTGAACGAAGCGCTGGGGATGGCGCTCATGGGCAATGGCACCATTCCAGCGGTGGACAGTCGGCGTATTCAGTTGGCCCGGGAAACGGGAAGGCAAATAATGGCGCTTCTGGCGGCAGACATTCGACCTCTGGATATCATCAGCAAGGACTCCATCGTCAATGCTTTCATCGCTGACTTGGCACTGGGTGGCAGCACCAACTCTGTGCTCCATCTTATGGCTTTAGCCTATGAAGCTGGCATCGATTTCTCTCTTGCTGAGGTAAATGAGATCAGCGCCAGAACGCCTCATCTGAGCAAGCTGAGTCCAGTTGGGGAGCACCGTGCCCAGCACCTGGATCTCGCTGGCGGCATGGCTGCGGTGCTGAATGAGCTCAGAGACCTGCTAAATCTGGAGAAGAAGACGGTCTCAGGACGAACTCTGGGCCAGGATATCGAGAATGCCGAGGTCAGGGATCGTGAAGTCATCCGCTCCCGCTCCGATCCCCACTCCAGCACTGGGGGCATTGCTGTGCTCTTTGGCAATCTGGCTCCAGATGGTGCGGTGGTCAAGAGCGCTGCTGTCTCTCCGGCCATGCAGGTGCATCGAGGCCCGGCCCGCATCTTCGACTCAGAGGAAGAGGCCACCAGGGGGCTGATGTCGGGATCGGTAAGCCCGGGGGAGGTGGTGATCATTCGCTATGAGGGGCCCAGGGGAGGGCCGGGGATGTCTGAGATGCTGACGCCAACCGCGATCCTATCCGGAATGGGGCTTGATGACAAGGTGGCACTTGTGACCGATGGCCGCTTTTCAGGGGCCACGCGGGGCGCTGCCATCGGGCATGCCTCGCCTGAGGCTGCTGAGCGTGGTCCTATCGCTGCCCTGAGAAATGGTGACATAATAAAGATAGATATCCCCAGCTATAAGCTCGAAGTCGAGCTCGGCGGAGAAGAAATTGCGCAGAGGCTGGCTCAGCTTCCACCGTTTGAGCCCAAAGTGAAGACGGGCTATCTGAGGCGCTACATAGAGAAGGTTAGCTCAGCGAGCGAAGGAGCAGTGTTCAGAGGGTAAGGTTGATATGAAGATGACAGGTGCTCAGATTCTGTGTGAAAGCCTGGTGAGGGAGGGGGTGGAGGTAATCTTTGGCTTTCCCGGCGGCTCCGTTTTACCCTTATACGATACGCTGCCACAGTACCCTCAGTTGCGACATATCCTGGTTCGCCATGAGCAGGGAGCGGCGCATGCTGCCGACGGCTATGCCCGAGCTACGGGGAAGGTCGGGGTCTGTCTGGCCACATCGGGACCGGGCGCATCGAATCTGGTGACCGGCATTGCCAATGCCCACCTCGATTCTTCGCCAATAGTGGCGATAACGGGGCAGGTGGCCAGGCCATTCATCGGCAAAGATGCCTTCCAAGAGATCGATATCACCGGCATCACCGTGCCCATAACCAAGCACAACTACCTCGTGCTCAAGGCTGAGGAACTGGCCCCTATGGTTCGGGAGGCGTTCCACATCGCCGGAACAGGCCGACCTGGGCCAGTGCTCATCGACATCCCTCGCGATGTGTTCATTGATGAAGCTTCCTTCTCTTATCCAGAGAAGCTCAATCTCCAGGGTTATAAGCCGACGCTTCAAGGACACCCATCTCAGATCAGGAAGGCAGCCAAGCTCATTAACGAGAGCAAGAAGCCCGTAATCCTTGCCGGGAGAGGGATCGCTATCTCAGGTGCCTATCAGGAGCTTCGAGAGCTGGCGGAGAAGGCCCAGATACCTGTGATCACCACGCTGCTTGGCATCGGCTGCTTCCCTGAGAGTCATATCCTGTGCCTGGGCATGCTGGGCATGCATGGCACTGCTTATGCCAATCTGGCGGTTGATGCCTCAGACTTGGTGATTGCCATCGGCATGAGGTTCGATGACCGGGCTACGGGAAAGGTCAGTGCTTTCGCCCCTCATGCCAAGGTCGTTCACATCGATATCGATACCGCTGAGATCGGTAAGAACATAAGGGTCGATGTGCCCATCGTGGGCGATGCCAGGAACGTACTCCAGGTGCTTAAGGAACAGGTAACGGCCCAGACCCATGTCGACTGGATCGAGCAAATTGAGGACTGGCGCAGAGAGCACCCGTCTAATGCTATCAGGGAAAGCGATGGATTGCTCCCTCAGTATGTGGTGAGCAAGATCTATGAAGTGACCAAGGGAGATGCTATCGTGGTCACCGGCGTGGGCCAGAACCAGATGTGGTCTGCGCGCTACTTTGGTTACCACAAGCCCAACAGCCTGATCTCCTCGGGAGGGCTGGGGACAATGGGCTTTGAGCTTCCAGCAGCGATTGGGGCCAAGGTGGGCTGCCCCGATGAGACTGTTTGGTGTATTGCTGGGGATGGTGGCTTCCAGATGACGCTCCAAGAGCTGGCTACAGCAGTCCAAGATGACATCGCGGTCAAGATCGCCATCATCAACAATGGCTACCTGGGCATGGTGCGGCAATGGCAGGAGCTATTCTATGGCCGGCGCTATGTGGCTACCCCGCTCAGCAGCCCCGACTTCGTCAAGATTGCCGAGGCCTACGGTCTACCTGGTATCAGGGTCAGCGATAAGTTGCAGGTGGTGTCGGCGATCAAGAAGGCTATAGCACACCCGGGGCCATTTCTTATCGAATTCGTAGTCGAGCCCGAGGAGAATGTTTATCCTATGGTGGCACCCGGTGCTGCCCTAGCTGAGCTCATCGAGGAACCAAGGCCTGAGATCGAGGTCAAAGCTGGCCCACGAGAGACCAGCAATCTGTAAAGGAGAGAGTGGTGGCTAAGCATACCATACTTGCGTTAGTTGAAGATAGACCGGGTGTCCTTAACCGCATTGCCAGCCTTTTCCGCAGGAGGGGGTTTAATATAGAGAGCATTGCCGTTGGCGGCACAGAAACCGCCGGGATCTCGCGCATGACCATCGTAGTCGACGGTGCCACTACTGCCGTGGAGCAGGTGAGGAAGCAGCTGGAAAAGGTCATCGAGGTGGTCAAGGTATCGGATATCACTCAGGATGAGATGGTGGCCCGGGAACTGGCGCTGATCAAGGTCAAAGCCACTGCTCAAGGCAGGAGCGAGATAATTCAGATCGTCGACATCTTCAGGGGGAACATCGTTGATGTCTCATCAGACTCGGTACTGATCGAGGTCACCGGCGACGAGGACAAGATAGGCTCCTTGATCGAGCTGCTCAAGGGCTTCGGCATCAAGGAGATCGCTCGCACAGGTCGCCTAGCCATGACACGCGGCTGATTATCTTACTTAGAAAGGGAGGACACAACAATGGCCCAGATTTACTATGATCGCAATGCGGACTTGAAGCTTCTCTCTGGAAAGGTCGTCGGTATTATTGGCTTTGGCAGTCAGGGACATGCTCATGCGCAGAACCTGAAGGATAGTGGCTGCCAGGTGATCGTGGGCGAACTTAAAGGGAGCGAGCCCTGGAAGAGTGCCAAGAAAGCCGGGCTCAAGGTGGCCACTGCCGATGCGGTGGCGCAGGAGGCAGATATCATCGTCATGCTGGTCCCGGATACTCTCCAGCCCCAGGTCTATTGCCAGTCGATTGAGAAGGGACTCAAGGCAGGGAAGACACTGATGTTCGCTCATGGCTTCAATATTCACTATAGTCAGATTATCCCACCTGCTGATATCGATGTGATTATGGTAGCGCCCAAATGCCCCGGCCATATGCTGCGCCAGGTCTATGTCGAGGGCTTGGGAGCGCCGGCGCTCATCGCCATTCATCAGGATGCGTCAGGAAAGGCCAAGAAGACAGCCTTGGCCTATGCCAAAGGCATCGGCTGCACCAAAGCCGGTGTTCTGGAGACCACCTTTGCTGAGGAAACCGAGACCGACCTCTTCGGCGAGCAGGTTGTTCTCTGCGGCGGCGTCTCGTCGCTGATCAAATCCGCCTTTGAAACTCTGGTCGATGCCGGCTACCAGCCAGAGCTCGCTTACTTCGAATGCCTGCATGAGCTCAAGCTGATCACCGACCTCATCTATCAGGGTGGACTGAGCTACATGCGCTATTCGGTGAGCGACACTGCGGAGTATGGCGATTATACCCGAGGTCCTCGCCTAATTGACGATCTGGCCAGGGACGAGATGGAGCAAATTCTGAGCGAGATTCAGGATGGCAGCTTCGCTCGGGAGTGGATTCTGGAAAACCAGGCTGGCCGCCCCATGTTCAATGCTCTGAGGCGCAAGGACCAGAACCACCAGATAGAGGTCGTGGGCCGAAAGCTTCGCGACATGATGCCCTGGCTCAAGAAAGCCGGATAGGGGGAAGGGCTAAGCTATGGCTGAGGAATCGAAGGACATGAAGCTGATCGCCACCGGGCAGACGGCCAAGCGCCGCCTGGATGAAATAGTATCTCTTTATGCCATAATAGCCACTGCGGATAAGAGGAATTTGGGTGATGAGCTCTTGGAGTTGCTTGGCCATGAGGTTCGCAGAACCAATCTTCTGGGCAAGATCAATGGGGTTCGGGACTCGCTGGAAAGAGTCAGAGCCGCCCTCGATACGATGTACTGATATTCGGCTTGGAAGGTGAGGGAATCATGGATAGGGTAATAATTTTCGATACCACACTGAGGGATGGGGAGCAATCAGCAGGGGCCGCGCTCACTGGTGAGGAAAAACTGGAGATCGCAAAGCAATTGGATCGACTGGGGATCGATGTCATTGAGGCTGGCTTTCCTATAAGCTCTAAAGGAGATTTTGATGCAGTGCGCCTTATCGCCAGTGAGGTCCACCGCCCCACCATCTGCGCCTTGGCTCATGCCCAGCCCCAGGCAGTGGACACTGCCTGGGAGGCCATTAAGGAGGCAGATGATCCCAGAATCCACGTGTTTCTCTCCAGCTCCGATATACACCTTCTCCATCAACTGAGAAAAGGTCGGGACGAGATAATGGAGAACTCTCGAGCTATGGTGGCCCGAGCCAAGGGCTATACTGGAAACGTCGAGTTTTCTCCCATGGATGCCACTCGTACCGACCCCGAGTTTCTCTATCGCATCTTGGAGGCGGTGATTGATGCCGGAGCAACGACGGTGAATATCCCTGATACGGTGGGCTACACCATTCCCCAGGAATTCTGTCACCTCATCGATGGCATCTATGAGCACGTGCCCAACATCCATCGCGCTGTGGTCAGCGTCCATTGCCATAATGACCTCGGCCTTGCCGTAGCCAACAGCTTGGCGGTTCTGGACCACGGAGTGCGCCAGATCGAATGCACCGTTAATGGCATCGGGGAGCGGGCGGGTAATGCTGCCATGGAGGAAATCGTGATGGCGCTCAAGACCCGCAGCGACCTGTTACAATACGCCACAGAAATCGATACCGCTCAAATTCACAAAGCCAGCCACCTGGTGAGCGAGCTCACCGGGATGTCGGTTCAGCCCAACAAGGCCATCGTTGGTGCCAATGCTTTCCGCCATGAATCGGGCATACATCAGGATGGCATTATAAAGGAGCGGACCACGTATGAAATTATCGACCCCACCTCTGTAGGCCTGGCTGGGACCACCCTGACTCTGGGCAAGCTCAGCGGGCGCCATGCCTTCAGGAAGCGCCTTGAGGAGATGGGCTATGTTCTGAGCGACGAGGAGCTCAGCCGCTCATTTCTGGCCTTCAAGGAGCTTGCTGACAAGAAGAAGGAGGTCACCGAACGTGACCTGGAGGCCCTGGTCGTGGATGAGCTGCGGTCGGTTTCTGAGACCTACCATCTGGAGCAGGTTCAGGTGTCCTGCGGTGACCCCGGCATTCCTACGGCCACTGTCAGGCTCCGTGCTCCTGATGGCCAGATCCTGACTGATGTCGCCTTGGGCACGGGTCCTGTGGATGCGGTCTATAAGGCGATCAGAACCATTACCGGCGTGTCTGACCGGCTCGTTGAGTTCAGCGTGAAGTCGGTCACCGGGGGCATCGACGCCATGGGTGAGGTCACAGTCAGGGTGGAGAGCGAAGGCAGGACCTACTTCGGGCGTGGTGCATCGACGGACATCATTGTGGCCAGCGCCAAGGCCTATATGAATGCGCTCAATCGGCTGCTGGCAGCAAGCAGATCTTGAGGATAAACTGTTAATTAGGAGGTGGAATGAAGGAAGTAGAAGTTACCCCGGAGGACATCCAATCAGCAAAGCAAGTATATGGCGTCAGCGATGAGCAAATGGACAAGCTCTCTGACACTCAGTGGCGAATGATGAAGTCGCGGCCGGGAAGGCGGGGGCACTGGATGATAGCCGAGGTGATCGAGGCCAAGAATTGCCTCGCTGGGCATAAAAAGGGTGACAAATATGTCTTCCTCGCCAGCGGTTTTCTGCTGCCTGAGGAATCCACCGTCACCAACTTTTGCCTTTGGGCAATGGCCTCGATGCTGCCCTTTGATCTCATAGTTTACGATCGCCTTGCTGAAGGTCTGGACGATCCCACGCCCGCAGGCTGGGATCGCGTGCACTGCTACGATGTCGGCCTGGAGTGCGGTGGCCTCGGGCAGGTCCTGTTTAAAATCTATTGCGAGAAGGTACCAAACCGATAGCTCCTTAGCTTTGTGGAGCGGAGTTCTTTATTGACTTTAGCTGAGAAGATCCTCGCCGCTCACTCCGGGATAGACAAAGTCAAGCCGGGCGATTTCGTCACTGTCAGGGTGGACCTGATCCTGGCCAATGACATCACTGCCCCTCTGGCGATCAAGGAATTCCAGCGCCTTGGCGCCGGGAAGGTCTTTGACCCCCAGAGGGTGGTCATGGTCCCCGACCATTTCGTCCCCGCCAAGGACATCGCCTCAGCGGAGCAGGCCAAGCTGATGCGGGAGTTTGCTCAGGAGCAGGGACTGGTCTACTTTGAATGTGGTCAGGCTGGCATTGAGCATGTCCTGCTCCCGGAGCAGGGCTTGGTCCTCCCCGGGGACGTGGTCATCGGCGCCGATTCCCATACCTGCACCTATGGAGCGGTGGGTGCTTTTGCCACCGGCATGGGCTCAACCGATATCGCCTGCGCCATGGCTACCGGGGATATCTGGATGAAGGTGTCACCGACCATCAAGTTCGTCTATCACGGCGAGCTGGGCCGGTGGGTTGGGGGCAAGGACCTGATCCTGTATACCATCGGTCAAATCGGAGTGGATGGCGCACTTTACTCCGCTATGGAGTTCTGCGGTGAAGCCATAGATAACCTGTCCCTGGACGGGCGCTTCACCATGGCCAACATGGCTATCGAAGCCGGGGCCAAGGCGGGTCTATTCAGAGTGGATAAAAAGACACTGGACTACATTGGTCCACGGGCGCGGCGTCCTTATGTCGTGGTTGAGCCCGATGAAGATGCCGGATACGCCGAAGTCCTGGAGTACGATGCTTCCCAAATCGAACCCCAGGTCGCCTTCCCCCACCTCCCCTCCAACACCAGGCCCGTAGCCGAAGTCGGTGAAATCGAGCTCGACCAGGTGGTCATCGGTAGCTGCACCAACGGACGCCTTGAAGATTTGAGGACCGCTGCTGAAATACTAAAGGGCAGGCAGGTAGCAGGGGGACTGCGCTGCATCATCATCCCGGGCTCGCAGGAGGTGTACATGGAGGCCCTGCGACAGGGGCTGATCGAGTCCTTCATTCAAGCCGGGGCTGCGGTGAGCACCCCGACCTGCGGTCCCTGCCTCGGCGGCCACATGGGGGTCCTGGCATCGGGAGAGCGCTGCCTGGCGACCACCAACCGCAATTTCGTGGGCCGCATGGGTAGCTCTGAGTCTGAGGTCTACCTGGCAAACCCCGCCGTTGCCGCCGCCAGCGCCATCCTCGGCCGCATAGCCAGTCCCGACGAAGCAATAAGTTGAAGATTGTTTATTGGCAATAAATTGTCAATCTGAGCGAAGCGAAGAGTTTATAGGGATTCTTCGCCAAGGGGGCTCAGGATGACAAGAAGCAAGGGGTGAAAGTGCCTCACCCAGTTGGGTGATTGACAACTAATCACGTTTTGTGGTAAAAATAGCACGCCAACTTTGACAGAAAGGAGGTGATTGAGAGAGATGTTTAAGAAAATGTGCAAATCGCGTGCGGTGAATGTGGTATTTGCTGTGTGCATAGCCGTCCTGCTTGCGGTGCCCTTCTCAGCGCTGCCGGCAGCTGCGGCCACAGGCACCGCTCCCTATCTTGATGTTACCAAGACGGCAGATCCCTCTGAGATCTGGCTTCAGGGCCAGGGCACACCCGACACGACCACGGTCACGCTGACCATAAATGGGCAAGGCGACGTCCAGGCGAGCCATGCTCCGGTAGATGTCGTGCTCATCATCGACCGCTCGGGAAGCATGGGTACAACAGGCTTAGCCAACGCCAAGACGGCGGCGAAGAGCTTTGTTGACAACATGGGTGCCACTGACTACTGTGCCGTGGTCTCCTACAGCAACACCGCTGTGCAGGAGATTGTGCTGACCCTGTGCGACACGAGTGGCAAGACTGCCATCAAGGCTGCCATCGACGGCATCGCGCTCGAGAATATGACAGCCATGGGCGACGGCATGCATATGGCCAATGGGATGCTGATTGCTGATGCAGCTTCAGGGCGACCGCTGATTTCGGTGCTGCTCACCGATGGCTATCACAACTGGGGAAGCTGGACGCCGACCAGCGCTGCCACTGAGGCTGTGAACAACAACATCACCTACTACACCATCGGTTTGGGCTATGGCGTGAATACAAGCCAGTTGCAGAGCATCGCTACCCAGACCGGCGGCGCCTACTACTTTGCTCCCAGCTCGACCGACCTGGCGAATATCTATGATGCCATCAGCAACAACATAGTTAACACTGCGGGAGTCAATGTTGTCGTTACCGAGATCCTGCAGAGCCACATCAAGTATGTGGGCAATGCCACCATACCGCCGGATGAGGTCATCGCCAACGCCGACGGCACCACCACGCTGCAGTGGGTTATTGGGAGCATCGCCATCGGCGATACTTGGGAGGTCTCCTTCGATGTCGCCTCCGTGATGGGGGGGACCGCCGTGCCCATTGACGCGATCCCGGGCTCCAAGGTGACCTACACCAACTGGCAGGGCGTCTCCGCTGAGACGGCCATACCACAGGCTACCGTAGCAGTCAGAGGTGCTGTGGATGTTGAGGTCAACGTCGGCCCGGCATACTTCGCCGGCCAGACCGTTGAGGTGTACATCCTGTCCACCATCGGCGGAGTTCCCTCCGATGTCGTGTTCGACAATATCACCATCTGGCATTCCTGTGGCGAGGAGTCTGACGTGATAGACCCGACGACGTTGAAGGACGTCAGCACCGGGCTCCACAAGTTCGAGTATGAGTTACCCGATGGTGCTACGGGAGGTGCCTACAAGATCATAGTCGAGACCTCGGCTCTTGGGATATACGGAACGTCATCTGGTATCTTCCAGGTGATAGCCATTCCGTTGCCCTGGGTGCTGCCGATATGGGTCTGGGCTCTCATCGTCGTGGGTGCTATCTTCATCCTGATGGTGATTGCGGTCCGCATCGCCAGATAAGAGAGGCTTTGATTGATTGATCATGAAGGGCGGCAGACTTGCCGCCCTTCATCTTTTCGTGTAAGCTAAAGTGGTGCGACTAAAGGGCAGAGTTCACAAATACGGCGCTAATATCGACACCGATGTCATCATCCCTGCTCGTTACCTCAACACCTCAGACCCGGCGGAGCTGGCCAAGCATGTGATGGAGGACCTCGATAGCGGCTTTGTCCACCGGGTGCAGCCGGGTGATATTATCCTGGCCGATGCCAACTTCGGCTGTGGCTCTTCTCGAGAGCATGCCCCGATAGCCATCAAGGCCGCGGGTATAAGCTGTGTCATCGCCAAGAGCTTTGCCCGTATCTTCTTCCGCAACGCCATAAACATCGGCTTGCCCATCTTGGAGTGCGATGAAGCTGTAGACCAAAGCGAAAGCGGCGATAGTTTAGAGGTGGAGCTGGCAACAGGGGACATCGTGAATGTGAGCAAGGGCCTGACCTTCAAGGCCGAGCCCTATCCCGATTTCATGCTCGAGCTTGTCTCGGCAGAGGGGCTGGTGGAATATACCAAGCGGAGGCTGAAATGAAGTTCGACCTGGCTGTGCTTCCTGGAGATGGCATCGGCCCTGAGGTGGCGGCTCAAGGGATAGAGGTTCTTGGGACTGTAGGACGCCGCTTTGGCCATGAATTCGAAATGCATTATGGAGACATTGGCGGCGTGGCCATTGATAAGCATGGCGTCGCCCTGCTTCCAGAGACGCTGCAGATGTGTCGAAGCTGCCGTGCAGTGCTCCTGGGTGCCGTGGGCGGGCCCAAGTGGGATGACCCCTTGGCCAAGGTGCGCCCTGAGGACGGACTCCTGGCTATCCGCAAGGGACTCAGGCTTTTCGCCAACCTGCGTCCGGTTAAGATTCTGCCCATACTTGTCGATGGCACTACCATCAAGCCCGAAGTTGTCGAAGGCGTGGACCTGGTGGTGGTTCGGGAGCTCACCGGCGGGCTGTATTTTGGCAAGCCGAAAAAGCGCTGGCGGACATCCCGGGGCCGCAGGGCTGTGGATACATTATCATATTCGGAGCAGGAAATCGAGCGCATTCTGCGCGTCGGCTTCGAGCTGGCTCGAAGCCGACGCAAGAAGCTGTCTTCCGTGGACAAGGCTAATGTCCTGGAGTCATCGAGGCTTTGGCGGCAGCTTGCCATCGAGCTGTCGCCACAATATCCTGATGTCGAGTTGGAACATGTGCTGGTCGATGCCTGCGCCATGCGCTTCATCCAGCGCCCGGCGCAATTCGATGTTATCGTCACCGAGAATATGTTCGGCGATATCCTGACTGATGAAGCCTCGATGCTCGCCGGCTCCATGGGGATGCTGCCCTCGGCGAGCCTGGCTGGGATTCCCAAAGAAGGCCGCCTTACCTTTGGCCTTTATGAGCCCATTCACGGCAGCGCTCCGAGCCGGGCGGGTAAGGATATGGCCAATCCTATAGCCACCATCCTCAGCTGTGCCATGCTGCTGCGTTATTCCCTGGCTATGGAGGAGGAAGCCCAGGCTGTGGAGGCTGCAGTGAACAGGGTCCTGGAACGTGGCTACCGCACCTACGACATAATGCGCCCAGAGCTGGAGCTGGTGGGGACTGAAAAGATGGGCGCTTTGATCCGCGAAGAGGTAATGGCACCTTGACAAAGCTGAGCGCCTTATATTAACATTTGCTTGAGGTCGTGCTAAACGGGGAGCTAGCGGTGCCCTATACCTGCAATCCGCTACAGCAGGGTTGAATTCCTGCTCGAGGTCCTGTTCTTGTGGGACTGCCTTTGTTGGGCGGCGTTGAAGATCGGGTCCTGCGCGGCAGAGCGTTATGAACCCCGTCAGGTCCGGGAGGAAGCAGCGGTAAATAGCAGCTTCTGGGTGCCGCAGGGTTATCTGATTGGAGTCGGTCGATAGAAGCAAGCCAGAAGAGAAGATCGACAGTGGGTGCACGACCTCATTGTTTGAGTGGGGCAGGAGCTTTACTGCGTGGATTTAGGCTTAAAAGATAAGACGGTGATTGTAACCGGTGGCGGCTCCAATATCGGCCGTGCCATATCACTTACCTTTGCCAGAGAAGGTGCCGATGTGGTAATCGCCGAGCTCGACGAGAAGCAAGGGGAGAAGGTAGCAGAGGAAGCCAGGGCTGAAGATGGCAATGCCATAGTGATTAAAACGGATGTCACCGACTATGAGTCGGTCAGAGCAATGGTCTCGGCAGTGCTGGACCGTTTTGGCAAAATAGATGTCTTGGTCAATAATGTGGGCTGGGATGACTTCAAACTGTTCCTGGACACCAAGCCCGAGCGCTGGGATAAATATATAGCTTTGAACTTCCGTCATCAGCTCAATTGTATTCACTTGGTCTTGCCTCATATGATGGAGAGGAAAAGTGGCCGCATAGTAAACCTTGGCTCCGACGCCGGGCGGGTTGGAGAGTACCGGGAAAGCCTCTATTCCGGGTGCAAAGCTGGCGTGATCGCACTCTCCAAATCTGTAGCTAAGGAGGTGGGGAGATATGGGATCACAGTTAATGTTGTTTGCCCCGGCGCCACTGTCCCGGTCCCCGAGGAGGTTGGCGAGCTAAGCATGTTTTCAGGGAAAGATGAGGACCACAACGTAATTGGTCTGTTTCCTGATGAGGAAAGCCGCAAAGCTGTGGCCAAGGCCTATCCCCTGCGCCGGTTGGGAAAAGCGCAGGACATCGCTAATGCAGTGGTATTCCTGGCCTCAGATGCCGCCAGCTGGATCACGGGACAGACCCTCAGCGTCAGCGGCGGGTATACCATGGTGTAGTAAAGGAGGAAAGAGAGATGACAAAGATGCCCGACAAAATCCAAACTTGGCAGATGGCAGAGCCGGGCAAGCTGGTCAAGACCAGCTTAGATGTCCCGGAGCTACAAGCCGGTGAGGTGCTGGTGGAGGTCGCCGGATGTGGAGTGTGCCATACAGACCTGGGATATTTCTACGACGGCGTGCCCACGGTTTCCAAGCCTCCGCTTACCTTGGGTCATGAGATTAGTGGCAGAGTCATTGCCGGCGATGAAGCCTGGGTCGGAAAGGAAGTGATCATCCCGTCCACTATCCCCTGCAACAACTGCCCGATCTGCTTTGCTGGCAGGAACAATCGCTGCCTGAATCAAAAGATGCCTGGGAACAGCTATGGGGTCTGGGGCGGGTTCTCCAGCCACATTCCGGTTCCGGCGCAGGATTTGTGCGTGGTGCCGGAGCGGGGTCAGATGCCTTTGGAGTACTTGGCGGTGGTCGCTGATGCTGTGACCTCACCATACCAAGCAGCAGTAAAAGCAGAGGTCAAGCCGGGTGACATGACCATTGTAATCGGCGCTACCGGTGGGGTGGGCACTTACATGGGTCAAATCTGTGCTGCCTTAGGGGCCAAGGTAGTAATCGCCATGGGTCGCGATCAGGAGAAACTGGAAAATACCAAGGAATTCGGGGCCTCTCACATCATCAACATTAGAGACAAGAGCGCCAGAGATGTCAGGGGGGAATTCCGGGATTTTTGCAAGGCCAGTGATCTCCCCTCTAATTATGGCTGGAAGATATTCGAATGCACCGGCACGGTGCCGGGGCAGCAGATTGGACTAGAGTTGCTGTCCTTCATCGGCAAGCTGATCATATTTGGCTATGGCATCGGCACCACCGAGTATATGCTCTCAAGAATTATGGCCTTCGATGCCGATATCATGGGCACCTGGAGCTGTCTCCCCAAGTACTATCCTGCAGTTCTCGATATGGTTCTCAGTGAAAAGATAAAGATCGCCCCCTTCGTCGAAACTCACCCGATGAGCCAGATCGAGGAGATATTCCAACTGGGTCATGAGGGTAAGATGAGAAAGCGGGCAGTATTGATCCCAGATTTCTAAAGATAGAACAGCGTTTCCATAGGGATAGAGAGAGAGGTGAGATGGCAATAAACAAGGTGCTGGTAGTCGGCCTGGGTCAAATGGGCTACGGCATCGCCGAGGTC
Source organism: Dehalococcoidia bacterium (assembly GCA_034414595.1). GTDB lineage: Bacteria > Chloroflexota > Dehalococcoidia > SZUA-161 > JAUWZY01 > DAOULY01. The sequence goes on along the minus strand of DAOULY010000021.1, from coordinate 31,562 downwards.
TGCATCCAAAACGGGTTTGAGACCTATGCCTATGATATCTCCAAGGAGGCGGCGGAGAGGGGGCTGAAGGGCATAGACAAGGACCTCAGCAAGCTGGTGGATAGGGGGAAGCTCTCCGATGCCGATAAACAGGCTATGCTGGCCAGGATCAAGGTGGTGGAGAGCATCGAGCAGGCCCGTGATGTGGACCTGGTCATCGAGGCGGTATTCGAGGACCTGGAGCTGAAGAAGAAGGTCTTTGCCGACCTCGGCAGGGTGATGAACCCCAAGACCATCTTGGGCTCAAATACATCCTCTCTCCCGGCAACGCCGATGTCAGCGGCCACTGGCCGCCCCGACAAGTTTATCATCATCCACTTTCATCAGCCCCCGACCATTATGAAACTGATAGAGTTGGTGCGGGCCCTGGATACTAGTGATGAAACAACTGAGGCGGCGAAGGAGTTCTGCCAGAAGATCAACAAGACAGTGGTGGAGGTGAAAAAGGATTGTCCTGGCTTCCTGACCAATAGGACAATGATGGCTTTGCTCAATGAAGTCTACTATTGCCTTTATGAGGGCATTTGCACCCCAGAGGACATGGATACCGCATTCAAAGCCGGTTTCAACTGGCCCATGGGTCCCGTGGAGTTGAGTGATTTCATCGGGCTTGATACCTGTCTTCATATTCTGGAAGGGCTGCACCAAGCTCGTGGCGGCGACAAGTTCATCCCCTGCCCACTGCTGAGCAATATGGTGGCGGCAGGCTATCTTGGACGCAAAGGGGGGCGCGGTTTCTACACTTATGGGAAGTAGTTTATTGTGTGGAAAGGAGGTGAGAGCCTATTTCAGTAGTCACAATAATGGAAAGTTGAGCAGACAGGGCGCTTTTCTATCAAGAACAAGGAGGACATGATGGCGGAACAGGTCAAGGCTATAGATTGCCTTTTCCCGATGTTGCTAAAGGAGTGGAAAGACAGCTGGCACGACGCTACCAATTCTCCCGGCGAGCTCAAATGTCAGGTTGAAGCTACCTGGGGTGACGGTTATGCCTCAAAGGAAGACCTTATCGCGGCTATGGACGCCGTCGGAGTGGAGACGATACTGGCCACTGATCTCCTGGCTTGGTCTTATAAGAGGCAAACCAGGTTTGCCAAGGACATGACGGATGCTATTACTGAGATGACTGAGAAGTATCCGGGAAGGGTTTATGGCCTCGCTGACTACGATCCCTTTTACATCAAGGAGAGCCTGAGGAAGTTGGAGGAGGATGTTAAGGAGCGCAAGTATAAAGGGGTTTACATCCACATTTATGGCTATGACATACCGCTGGATCACAGGAAGATGTATCCCCTATATGCCAGATGTGAGGAACTGGGAGTGCCGGTATCTATGCAGGTTGGGCATGTCCTTGAAGCTATGCCCAGCGAGGGTGCCAGGCCCATTTACCTCGATCGCATTGCCTGTGACTTCCCCGGGCTGACCCTGATCGGGACACATACTGGTTATCCCTGGGTGGAAGAAATGATCGCAGTGTCCATCAAATGGCCTAACGTTTATATCAACATAAGCGCTTGGCTCCCCCGTTACTTCAGCCCGGCTCTGACCAGTTTCGTCAAGACAAAGATGGGCGCTGGCAAGATTCTCTTTGGCAGCAATGGCCTGCCCTGGGACAGATATCTGGAGCAGATCGAAGAGATGGGCCTCAGGGAAGAGACCAAAAAGGCGATCCTTTACGACAATCCAAAGCGAGTCCACGGGCTTTAGGGCTATTCAAGCTGTGAGTGGAGGATCATAGAGAAATCCGGCGCTGGCCAGAGAACATCATCTCTGGGGCAAACCAAGGAGCTGCTGCTGCGTTTTGGCCTCAGAGCCAGGAAAGGACTGGGGCAGCACTTTCTCGTTGATAGAGGGGTGCTGAGCAAAATCGTCAAAGCAGCAGATATTGGTCCCGATGACCTGGTGTTGGAGGTTGGCTCCGGCTTGGGCATCCTGACCGAGGCGTTGGCCAATCTCGCCGGAAGGGTCATTGCTATCGAGATCGATAGCAAGCTTGCCTCTGCCCTGGGCGAAAGTCTATCTCAGGCCTCCAACCTCACCGTTGTTAATGCTGATGTGCTCCAGATTGCCCCCGCAGAGCTGATCGGCGAGAAGCAGAGCTACAAAGTTGTAGCCAACCTTCCCTATTACATTGCTGCGGCGGTGCTGCGCCACTTTCTTGAGTCCTCGGTCAAGCCGCGGCGCATCGTGGTCATGGTGCAGAAAGAGGTGGCACAGAGCATTGTCGCTGCCCCGGGCCGAATGGGCCTGCTGAGCGTGGCCATTCAGTTTTACGGCAAGCCGACCATCGTGAGCTATGTTCGCGCCCGCAGCTTCTATCCCGCGCCCAAGGTCGATTCTGCCATCTTGAGTATCGACGTTTACGAACAACCAGCGGTGATGGTGGAGGACGTGGCTGGATTCTTCCATGTGGTCCGGGCTGGATTCAGTGCGCCGAGGAAGCAGCTCAGGAATGCCTTAGCTCTGGGGCTTTCTCTATCGCCGCCAGATGCAGCTGCGCTACTCTGCCGCGCTGGCATCAGCCCGCAACGCCGCGCCCAGACCCTGACCATAGAGGAATGGGCCCGGATATATCACGCTGGCAAGGAGCGATATGCTGACCCTCCCTGCCTATGCTAAGATAAACTTGACCCTTGAGGTCCTGGGAAAGCGCGGTGATGGCTATCATGAGATCGCCAGCGTGTTTCAGACCATCGGCCTCGCCGACACCCTTTCCTTCGAGCAGGGAGATGGGGTGGCTCTGGAATGCAATATCCCCGATCTGGTCTGGCCACAGAACTCGGCATTGAAGGCGGCGAGGTTGCTGTGCCAGGAGACGGGGTATGAAGGCGGGGCTTTGATTCATCTGCACAAGGAGATACCCATCGGCGGCGGCCTCGGCGGACATAGCACTGACGAAGCTGCTGCGCTGAGAGGGCTCAATGAGCTCTGGGGCTTGAGACTTGACAGCACCAGGCTGCTGGAGTTGGCGTCGAAGCTTAGCTCCGATACCTCTTTCTTCGTCCGTGGCGGCACTGCTCTGGTCCAGGGACGTGGTGAGAGGATAACCACGCTCCCTCCTCTGCCGCAGACCTGGCTGGTGTTGCTGGTGCCGAAGCTGGAGCCTGTTGCCGATAAGACGAAGAGGCTCTATGCCGGTCTGACCCCAGCTCATTTTACCTCGGGAGAGCGCACCGAGGAACTCGCTGAGCGCATACGCCGGGGGCTGCCCCTGGATCCCTCCCTGCTGTTCAATGCCTTCGAGGCTGTGGCTTTTGACTTCTTCACTTCTCTCCCCTGGCATCGCTCTCAGATGCTCGAGGCCGGAGCCACTGCGGTGCACCTCTCCGGCTCGGGGCCAGCGTTATTCACCATCGTCCCCGATCAGTTCTCCGGTGAGGCAATATCGGCCCGGTTGAGAAGTCAGGGGCACCAGGCTCGTCTGGTTGGCACCATCAGTCCAGAGCAGAAGGAGTAGCCTTTGTCATCCATCGTGCCCAAGATTCGCTCCCTCTGGCTAAAGGGCCAGGGCAAAAGGGTCGTTCCTGTCTTGGCCATTGTTTTCCTTCTCGCGTTTGTCGGAGTCCTGATCTATTTCTTCCACGACGTGGAAAGCCTGGAGAGGCTTAAGGACTGGGGATATCTTGGGATTTTCCTGGTCACGCTTATCAGCAGCTGCACCGTCATCTTCCCCGTTCCCGGCGAGCTGGTTGTTATAGCAGCAGCCGCCATCTGGCATCCGCTTCTAATTGGGATTGTGGCCAGCGTCGGGGGCGCTCTGGGCGAGCTGACTGGATATGCCGCTGGTTACTGGGGTCAGGCGGTGATCAAAGCGGAGCACGGGGTGAAGTATGAGAGGGCGGAGTTCTGGCTAAAGCGGTATGGCGTTTTAGCTATTTTCCTCTTTGCTTTGCTGCCGTTTCTCCTCTTCGACCTCCTCGGCATCGCTGCCGGTGCCTTGAGATACCCGATCTGGAAGTTCCTCCTTGCCTGCTGGGCGGGGCGACTGATAAGGTCTGTTGCTGAGGCCTATCTGGGCGCTACCCTGTTCGCGCTCCTCCCGATCTGGGCTTGGGCCATCATCATTGTAGCTGCGCTTTTTATCCTGGTCTTCACCGCGCTTCGTCTCAGGTGAGTCCTTCTTCCACGGGCTATTTTGAGCTAAAATAGAGCGAAAAGGGGGGTGCATGAGTTATCAAGATATTATCTATACCAGAGAAGGCGGCATTGCCACCATCACCCTGAACCGTCCCCAGAAGCTGAATGCTTACACCAGGCAAATGGTCGATGAGCTGCTGTCTGCGATTGAGGAGGTACGCCGGGATGAAGAGGTCAAGGTGCTGGTGATCACAGGGGCCGGGCGCGGCTTTTGCACCGCAGCGGACATCGCCGATTTCCCCCCTCCTCCTGAGGAGTCCCCCCCTCTGTACTGGGTACACGAGGTGCGCGACGGGTTCTGCAGAGTGGTCTCCGGTCTCAGGTCTATGGACAAGCTGACCATAGCTTCCATCAATGGACCTGCTATCTCCGGGGGTATGGTTATTGCTCTGGCTTGTGACTTCCGGATTGCCTCGGATAAAGCAAGGTTTGGCGACGTTGGTCTGAAATATGGCTTCTTCCCTGATGAGGGGCAGACATATTTCTTGCCTCGTGCAGTGGGAATAGGGAAGGCCTTTGAGCTCCTGTTGCTATCCCCGATCATCGATGCCGACGAGGCACTGCGCATCGGCCTAGTGCAACGGGTGGTGCCTCATGAGCAACTGGAGCAGGCGACCAAGGAACTTGCCCAAACCTTGCTCAAAGGCCCGACGGTATCGCAGCAGCTGGTGAAGCAGGCTATATATCGGCAGATGGATATGGACATGGAATCAAGCCTTGATTACGTGGCCGTTGCTGGGGAGATAGTGGACAGGACTGAGGATGCTGCTGAGGGGGCCCGGGCCTTTCAGGAGAGAAGAGAGCCGGTGTTCAAGGGGAGATAGAGACGAAAGTGACTCATCAGACATACGTCTGTTTGGATATCGAGACCACTGGGCTCGACCCCCAGGGCGATGAGATCATCGAGATCGCTGCGGTCAAGTTTCGGGATGGCGAGACCATCGACACCTTTAATTCCCTGGTCAATCCCCAGCGCCCGGTGCCACAGTACATCCAGCTCCTATGTGGCATCGAGCAGGCCCAGGTTGATGCTGCTCCTGCCTTCTCTGCCCTGGCCGAAGACTTCGTTTCCTTCTCCGAGGCCTGTCCCATCATAGGGCATAACATCGGCTTTGATCTGGGCTTCCTGTCTCAAAAAGGCGTCAACATGCCCAATTCCATCTACGATACCCTGGAGTTGACCCGGATGCTGCTTCCCGAGCTCTCAGAGCACAATCTGGCTGCGGTAGCCCGCCATCTGAGTATCCCCTTTGTCGTACAGCACCGGGCTTTGGCCGATGCCATGACCACCAAGGAAGTGTTCTCAGCCCTGCTCGATAGGGCCTTCCAGCTGGACATCAGCACTGTGAGGGATATAGCCTATATGGCGGCAAAGGCTGGCCTCGGCATCAGTCCTCTCTTCGCTGAGATAGAGGGCGTCAAGAGCCAGGCTGCTTTCTCATCGGCCGAGCCGGTCATGGAGGCGAAGCAGCAAATTGTTCCCCGTCCGCTGAACCCGAGCCCGGAGCAGAAGCCCCTGGACCTGGAGAAGCTGACTGCCTTTTTTGACGATGATGGTCCCCTGGGCCGTGCTTTCCCCGATTATGAACGCCGCCAGGAGCAGATAAGCATGATGCAGGCGGTGGCCCAGGCGCTGAATGATGGCCAGCGCCTCATCGTCGAAGCGGGAACGGGGACGGGAAAATCGCTGGCCTATCTCCTGCCCTCGATTCTGTTCGCCCTGGAGAACAACGCTCATGTTGTAGTCTCCACCAACACCATAAACCTGCAAGAGCAGCTTGTGGGCAAGGATATTCCTGACCTGCTCCGTGCTCTGGGGCATCATGCTGATGGTCTCGAAGTGGCCCAGGTCAAGGGCCGCAGCAATTATCTCTGCCCCTGGCGCTGGAACTCGCTGCTTCATGACCAGGGGCTATCGCCCGACGAGCTCAGGGTTCTGGCCCGTATTCGAGTTTGGCTGGCGGGAACGCAGACTGGAGACCGCTCAGCTCTCAATCTCAGAGAGGGAGAGGTCCCGGTCTGGAGCAAAGTCTGCGCCCATGTTGAGGATTGCAATGCCGGGAACTGCCCTTATCTCGATCGCTGTTTCCTGTTTCGGGCCAGAAAAGCAGCCCAGGGAGCCCATATCATCGTGGTCAATCACGCCCTGCTTCTCTCGGACATGGTGGCCGGTGCCACAATCCTGCCCGAATTTCATCACCTCATCATCGATGAAGCCCATCACCTTGAGGACGAGGCGACCAGGCAACTCGGCTCCCAGGTGACGCAGCGAGAGCTCCTGGAGCACTTGAGCCGCATCGAGCGTCTCATCGCTACTCGGCTCAGGGAGCGCCTGGCATCGAGCGCAATGCTGCCATTGCGCAGAGGCCGCCTGGATCAGCTTAGTGCTGATATGCGCCGCCGGTTGAGTCGGGCCAGAAGTGAGGCGGGACAATTTTTCGCTGTCCTGCGCCGCTTCGTTGAGGAGAACACTGAAGGACAAGGGGAATATGACCGGCATCTGCGCCTTACCGAAGAAGTCCGGCGAAACAGCGCTTGGGCTGAGGTGGTGAGCACCTGGGATGAGCTGGGCCTTGAGCTGAGGGATATCTCCCGTGCGCTCGATGAGCTCTATATCGGCCTGGAGGGCCTCCTCGATGATGAAAATCTGATGTTTGAGTTTGGCTCTCTTCTCTATGCCAGCGATGAGCTACGGCATCGGATGAATCTGGCCATCTCTCATCCCGAGGAGGAGAACATTCACTGGCTGACCCTCAGTGGCGACGGCAGTTTTGTCACTGTGTGCACCGCTCCGCTACTGGTGGGCCCCATCTTGGAGCAGCGCCTTTTCTGCGACAAAGAGTGCGTGGTGCTCGCCGGAGCTACTTTGAGCACGGAAGGCAACTTCGAGTATATCAAGGAACGTCTGGGTCTGGAGGATGCCGCTGAAGTCCTCCTCGGCTCACCTTTCCCTTACCCGGACCTGGCGCTGGTCCATATTGCCAGAGATATCCCCGAACCCAATGAGCCGGGCTATCAACAGGGACTGGCGCAGGCCATAGTCGAGCTTTGTCGCAGCACCCGGGGGCGGACTCTGGTCCTGTTCACCTCGCACACCAGTCTCAGGGCCACTCTGGATGCCGTCAGAGCACCGCTGCAAGCGGAGGGCATTCTGGTCCTGGGGCACGGCGTGGATGGCCCGCCCAAACAGTTGCTGGAGGCCTTTCGGGTCGAGCCTGAAGCCGTACTTCTGGGCACAGCCAGCTTCTGGGAGGGGATAGATGTCCCCGGCGAAGCGCTGAGCGTATTGGCGGTGGTCAGGATGCCCTTCAATGTACCTACTGACCCCGTGTTCGCCGCCCGCTCCGAGCTTTTCTCGGAACCGTTCCAGCAATATGCCCTGCCCCAGGCAGCCATCAAATTCAAACAGGGCTTCGGTCGCCTCATCCGCAGCAAAAACGACCGAGGCGTTATGGTCGTCCTCGATAGCAGACTCGGCAGCAAGGCATACGGCACTGCCTTTATTCGCTCCCTGCCACCGTGCACTGTGGTCAGCGGCTCCTGGCAGGACCTGCCCGGTGCAGTGGCGGGGTGGCTCAGGGGAGGTTTCCATGAAAGAGATCTTTGACTATATCGATGCCCACCGTGATGAGGCCCTGGAAGACCTGGTGCGGCTCTGCCGCCAGCCCACCATCAGTGCCCAGGGGGTGGGGATAGAGGAAACGGTGGCGCTTCTGACTCAGATGATGGAGCAGTATGGCATCACCTGCCAGGTGCTGCCCAGCAAGGGCTTCCCCGTGGTCTATGGCGAGCTCGCCGGAGAATCTTCAACCACCATCCTGTTCTACAATCACTACGATGTCCAGCCTCCGGAGCCACTGGAGCTCTGGAGCTCGCCTCCCTTTGAGCCTACCTTCTCCCAGGGGCAGCTGCGGGCCCGTGGCGTCTCCGACAACAAGGGGAACATAGTAGCCCGGCTGCTTGCGATCCAGGCCTATCGTCAGGTCCAGGGCCGCTTGCCGGTCTCAATCAAGTTCGTGATCGAGGGCGAGGAGGAGATCGGGAGCGTGAATCTTCCTGATTTCGTGAAAGAGCATCGCCAGCTCCTCGCTGCTGATGGCTGTATCTGGGAGGGTGGCGGAGTGGACTGGGAGGGCCGGCCGATGATCACCCTCGGGCTCAAGGGCATTCTCTATGTGGAGCTTACAGTCCGTGGTGCTCAGCGCGATGTCCACTCCTCGATGGCCACCATTGTGCCCAATCCCGCCTGGCGGCTGGTCTGGGCCCTGGCCTCGCTCAAGGACTGGGAGGAGAACATCATGGTCCAGGGCTTTCATGACAGTGTTCGGCCCACATCGCAGCAGGAAATCGATGCCATCGCCGCCATGCCGCCGGAAGACGAAGAGCTCAGGAAGAGCCTGGGCCTGGAGCGCTTCGTAAAGGGGCTGACTGGGTTCGAGATGAGATCGCGCCATCTCCTTGAGCCAACGTGCAACATCTGCGGCCTCGATGCCGGATACACCGGCGCGGGGTCAAAGACCGTCCTTCCCTGCCTGGCCAGAGCCAAGCTCGACTTTCGCCTGGTCCCCGAGCAGTCCCCAGAGGACGTCTTGAAAAAGCTGAGGCAGCATCTCGACAGCTACGGCTTCTCTGACATCGCCATCACACTTACCGAGTGTGAGCCGCCGGCGCGGACTCCTCTGGATGCCCCGTTCGTGGCTGTGGTCAGCGATGCTGCCCGTGAGGTCTACGGTGTCGAGCCCGTGATCGTGCCCAACTTTGCCGGCAGCGGGCCTATGGCCTCCTTCACAGATACCCTCGGCCTGCCCACCGTCTGCGCGGGGGTGGAGCGTCCCGACTCCAAAGCCCATGCCCCCGACGAGAATATCCGGGTTGACGATTTCGTCCTCGGGACCAAGCACATCGCCGCCATCCTGAAGCACGCCCGCAAGCTTGCATAGGCCGTTTATTAAGGGGGATTGCAAAGGGGTTCTCCCCTTTGACGGGAGTGTGAGGGTGTCCCCCACTAATATAATAAGGGGGCGGGTGTAACGTAGTGCAACCCACCACAGAAATACTTGCCCACCCGCGGCAGCTTCGCTCCTAGACCTTCAGGGGGCTGCGGGGGCGTAGCCCCCGAAAAATAAAAAGGGCGGGTGGGCGGGTAGAATCCCTTGCACATCGCTGACCCCTGTGTTATAAGTTACTAAAAAGCTGAATGACATCATATTCATAAAAGGAGGCTCGCAACATGGACTGGGGAATGGCAAATCGCATGGCACAACTGATACAGCCGGATGGCCGTTGTCTGTTTTTGCCCGTTGACCACGGCTACTTTCAAGGGCCGACAAGGAAACTGGAGAATCCGCGCAAGACACTGGAGCCGCTGCTCCCCTATGCCGATGCCGTGTTCATCACCAGGGGAGTACTGCGCTCGTCGGTGGACCCGGACAACGCAAAGCCGATCATCCTCAGGGTATCGGGCGGCACCAGCATGGTGGGCCAGGACCTGGCCCACGAGGGAATCACCACCTCCATGGAGGAGGCGGTCCGCCTCAATGTGGCGGCGGTGGGCCTTTCCATCTTCGTCGGCAGCGACTATGAACACGATTCTCTGCTGAATCTATCGGAGCTGGTCAATGCGGGTGAGGAGTATGGCATCCCGGTGATGGCGGTTACCGCTGTAGGCAAGGAGCTGGAGAAGCGGGACGCCCGCTATCTGGCCCTGTCCTGCCGCATTGCCGCCGAGCTGGGCGCGCGTGTGGTCAAGACCTACTGGTGTGAGGATTTTGAGAAAGTGACCCAGGGCTGTCCCGTGCCCGTGGTCATGGCCGGCGGGCCTCAGGTGGACACCGAGCTTGAGGTGTTCGAGTTTGTCCATGACGGCATCCAGAAGGGCGCTGTAGGCGTCAACCTGGGCCGGAACGTCTGGCAGAACGACCATCCTGTGGCCATGATCAAGGCCCTGCGCGCCATCATCCACGACAACGCCACCCCCAAGCAGGCCCAGGAGATATACGACAGCGAGAAGGGCGCGACGGGTAAGAAGGGCAGAAAACGACGATAGCAAGCGGGGCTTTGGATGCTTACGCTCAAGTTCGAATCTTGTCTTGGTAGCGCTTTCCGTTCGAGCGCTAAGAGGACTGAACATGAAACAGAGCATGTGGGACTTCTATAACAGCAGCTCGGATCCCATGCGACAGGCCTCTGTTACTGAATGGCAAAGTTGGCTTGCTGAAGTAGAAGTTAGTTCCGAGCGGCAGCGTCTTGAAAATGACCTACATAGTTTGGGAAAGTATAAGCATTTCTCTGCACGGTTGGAGCTATACTTTCATCACCTTTTCAAATCTCAAGGGTTCAGAATTGACTTCCATCCAATACTTGGGGATAGTACTGACCACCCAGATTTCCTCGTTCATAATGAATGTGCCCCTTTCTATTTAGAGGCAACAATAAGGCATGACGAACGTTCGTTTGTTGAACAGAAAGCCTTCGCTGAGCTTCTAGCGGAAAAGCTTCTGTGCGTTTGCTCACCACACCATGTTCACGTGGGCATTTATGAACCGTGTCCTAAGATAACATTCTTGCCTGAGATAAAGGGCTTCCTTGAACAGCAATTGTTGTTATTTGACGAGGGAGATGAGGTCGAAAAAGAGGTAGTCTGGAGGAAGTCAGTGCATCTAACATCGTATGAGCTTCTGTTTTCACTATATCGAGGATCAGGAGCGTGCCAACAGTTGACAGTTTCTACAAGCTGGGGCGGCTTTTCTGGAATCAGCGAGTGTCTCTACGATAGTGTTGACAAGAAAGCCCGCAAATATGGTAGCCTGGATTTACCCCTCGTGATAGCGGTGTGGGGACTCTCGTCCCCAGCGCAATTTGCTGAAAAAAAAGCCCTTTATGGGGCAGAGGCTGTTGCTTGGAGTAGAGACTGTCACGGCAACGTGGTCGAAGACTCGGTTAGACCAATCAGTCGCCCTGATGGAATCTTCAATATAATCGAGGATGGACAACTAAAACACAGGAAGGTGAGTGCTGTAGTATTCTACCGACACCGCTTGGGAGATACCGAGCACAAACACATTCTACGTGTCTATCACAACCCCTATGCTCTTAAGCCATTGGCGCATGATATCTTCGAGGGAGTACCGCAGCTTGTACCGGTCGAGGTAGATGGCCACGGTGAAATGCAGTGGCTAAAAGGCCCACCTGCCGAAGATTGAAAGCAAGCTTGAAATAAACCACCATGCGCGTTGCCATGTATTACGGCAACCGGGATGTGCGGCTGTTGTGTGCCGTTGCCTGAAAGTTAGAGGGGAATAAATATGGCAAGCGATGTAATGCTATACATCGGCTCTATTGCAATCACTATATGGGGGATAGGCCATATTGCCCCGACTAAGTCCGTTGTCGCTGGCTTCGGGGCGATATCCGAGGAAAACAGGCGCATCATCACCATGGAGTGGGTTGCGGAAGGGCTGACGCTGTGCTTCATCGGCCTGCTCGTGCTGTTCGTCACTATCTGGGGAGGGTCTGAAGGATCTGTCTCCACCATTGTCTACAGAGTATCCGCCGGGATGCTTGCTGTTATGGCGGGACTGACTTCTGCCACCGGAGCGAAGACTTCAATAATATGGATAAAGGTCTGTCCATTTGTGAAAACGGCTGTAGCTGTATTGTTTCTCCTGGGAAGCGTATTATGAATGAGCAATATAAGCACACTCAAATTGGCTACGTGGTAATCATTGCTGTTGGCGGCGCATTGTTTCTCCTTGGATCTCTTCTGGCTGTCTATGGGTTCTACTTGACTACAGTTATAGTCCTTATTCTTCTGGTAATTTGTCTGGCATTATTTGCCACGCTGACTGTGAAGATGGATGAAGGTACTCTGGAAGTCCGGTTTGGCCCCGGGGTTATTCGAAAGAGATTTCCGCTGAAGGACATCGAATCGTGCCAGGTAGTGACCAATCCCTGGTACTATGGCTGGGGAATCCGGATGACGCCCCACGGCTGGCTCTGGAACGTCTCCGGATTGAATGCGGTTGAAATTCAAACTAAGGGCGGGAATAAATATCGTATCGGCACTGACGAGCCCGAGGAGCTGGCGGGAGTTATTCAGCGGTCTCTTGCTCTGGCTAAGGAACGCGGTGACGATGGATAGGGGCGGTCTGCGGCTGCCTTAGTTGAATTGAGATGCTATATGGTTCATACTATAGGGCTTAGAAATAATCAGGGGGCTGTTCATGAGTGCAGGTGAACCTTTACTTGCAGTCTATATAGACATCGAGAATGCATTTCCGGAATTCAGTGGCGAAAAGCTTCGCTATGTGTTCGACCGGCTTGCGGGCATTGGTTCAATCGCCGTCCGTCGAGGCTATGCAGACTGGAGCAAGCTCGGGCATAGAAGTAATGTCGCTTTGGAGTGGAATATATCCACTGTCCATTTATTTGTCCGAGGCGGGGCCAGAAAAAACGCAGCTGACATTGCTATCACTGTAGATGCTATGGAGGCGTTATATCTTGTCCCCACAATTACCACTTTTGTGATAGTTAGCGGCGATTCGGACCTCGCCCCCCTGGCAACTAAAATTAGAGAGCGGGGAAAAGAGGTGATTGGGATCTCCCGCCGTGCCGTGGCGAGCGAATATCTGGTGAAAGCTTGTGACCGTTTTATCTACCTGGAGGACTTATTGCCGAAAGCACGAAAACCAAGGTCATCGAGGACAGGCCTATCCAGAATTCAGGATAAACTTATCAAAGCGGTAAAGGGAACAGCGGGTGCGGATGGATGGTCATATGCTACGGTCATAAAACAAAAACTCTCACGCACGAAGGAGGGCTTCGACGAAAAGGCCCTTGGCTATAAGACCTTCACACAACTTCTCGAATCGTATAGTAATATTTTAGAAATATCTCGCTCTGCTACTGGTGTGACAAAAGTTCGGCCGCTGGAGAAGAAAGCTGTGAAGCCTGTCCCGCAAAATGAGGCCCCAGTGTTGGAAAATGAATCTGTTGCTGTTGGAGAACAATTCCAGGCTTTGACCTTAGACGAGGCCAGAGATCTTCTGGTGCGTGCGATGGAGTCTTCGGAAAAGGCAGGTGGGGAAGCTGATTTGGCCTGGCTAAAGATAACGATGACTAGGATGGCCCCGGGTTTCTCAGAGGAGACCCTTGGCTATCGTGGATTTCTCGATTTTGTACGGCGTCAAGATGACCTGATCCAGCTTGAAAAGATATCTCCAAGCCAGTGGAAGGTATATCCAAAGCCTGAGTAGCAGGCTGGATCTCAACGAAGGCATCGAGGTAAGGCAGAATGCGCGTAGCTATGTATTACAGCAACAACGATGTGCGGCTTGAGGAGATGCCCAAGCCCGAGATTGGCCCCGGCGAGCTGCTGATGCGCGTGGAGGCCTGCGGCATCTGCGGCAGCGATGTCATGGAGTGGTACCGCGCTCACAAGGTGCCTCTGGTGCTGGGCCATGAGGTCGCCGGCGAGATCGTGGCTGTGGGAAGTGGGGTGGAACGCTATAAAAAAGGCCGGCGGATTGCTGTGGCCCATCATGTTCCCTGCAACACCTGCCATTACTGCCGCAGCGGTCACCACACTGCCTGTGAGACCCTGCACCAGACCAATTTCGAGCCCGGCGGCATGGCGGAATATCTCCGGCTGCCGGCGATTAATGTCGACCGTGGAATTTTCCCCCTGCCAGACGAAGTATCATTTGAAGAGGGCACCTTTGTCGAGCCTCTGGCCTGCGTGTTGCGCGGGCAAAGGCTGGCCCGCCTGCAGCCGGGACAGACCGTGCTCGTCATCGGCAGCGGCATCGCCGGGCTGCTCCACCTGAAGCTGGCCCGCGCTCTGGGGGCTGGCCGCGTGGTGGCCACTGACATCGTGGACTATCGGCTGGAGGCGGCGCGGCGGTTCGGGGCTGATGCCGTCATCCGCGCTGACGAGGATATCCCCGCCCGCATGCGTCAACTCAACGACGGCTTGCTCGCCGATCTGGTGATCGCCTGCACTGGCGCTGCTACAGCTCTGGACCAGGCCCTGAAATCGGTAGAGCACGGCGGAACCGTCCTTTTCTTCGCCCCTACCGAGCCGGGGGTGACCATTCCGCTCTCGGTCAACGACCTCTTCTGGCGCAACGAGGTCACGCTGACCACCTCTTACGCTGGCAGCCCTGCGGACTATGCCACGGCGCTGGAGCTGATCCGTGCCCGCCGCGTGCTGGTCCAGGACATGATCACCCATAGACTGGGCCTGGCTGAGGCCGGGCTGGGCTTCCGGCTCGTGGCCCAGGCCCGGGATTCCATCAAGGTGATCATCGAGCCGCAGCGGTAGGCGACCTCCAAGTAAATCACTTTGACAATTGAGGGCGGGTCGAAGTATACTATTCCACTGGGTGACCACTTAATCCTCAAGGGGGTATCGAAGCTTATGGCCAAGCAGATGACAGACAAAACTACCACTATGGCCCAGGTTATGGAGCAGATCAAGGACGGGGACACTATTTATTTCAGTGGCTACACTATGATGAGGAAGCCGATGGCCTTTGTCCGGGCCATCGCCAACTCACCGCTAAAGGACCTGACCCTGGCGGCCTGGTCTGCGGGGCCCGACTTTGACCTTTTGCTTGGTATGGGAAAGGCCAAGAAGATAATCTATAGCTCCGTGGGATTCGACCAGGTAGGACTGGCGCCCAATTTCCGTCGCCTCCGTCAGCAGGGAGCCATCGAGGCCATAGAGCATTCGGAGTATCTCATGATTCTCGCTCTGGATGCCGCAGTCAAGCGGCTTCCCTTCCTACCCACTCATGCCGGCCTGGGCACCGACTTGCTCAAGATCAACCCCACCTATAAAGTTTTCGATTGTCCCATCACCGGCCAGAAGTTGGTGGCCGTGCCTCCACTTCACATCGACGTGGCTCTCATCCATGTAAACTACGCTGACACCAGCGGCTATGGCCAGATAGTGGGCGATACCTTCGTCGATGCCCTCGCTGTCAAGGCAGCGAAGAAGGTCTTCATCTCAGCGGAGAAAATCGTATCAACTGAGGATGTCAGAAGGAAACATCACCTGACCAATATCCTGCGCATCTTCGTCAACGGCGTGGTGGAGGCCCCATACGGAGCGCATCCCACTTCCTGCAATCCCCATTACTCTTTGGACCTGGCTCATATGGGAGAATATGCTGCTGCTGCCAAGGACGAGGAAGGATTCCAGAAGTACCTGGAGAAATATGTGCTCGGCGCTGCCAGCCCGGAGCAATACTTGAAGCGGGTGGGCAATCTGGACAAGATCACCATCACGTCGGCATGAGTTTCTTTTAAATTCTTTCGGAGGTGTTCAATATGGCTTATGCATCAGACTACACCATTGATGAGTTGATGATCGCAGTTATGTCCCGGGAGTTCAAAGGCGCGGTGCTCGGCGGGGCAGCGACCTACTGCTCCACCCTGGCTGCGATGTTGGCCAAGAGAGTACACAATCCGGATATGATGGTGTTGGACTCCATGAACCTCATCGATGCTGATGTTATCCCCGCCTACACCCTTCAGGAGTTCGTCACCTACCGGCTGGCTGGTAAAGGCGGTGGACTACCGCTGTGCCTGTCCACTGAGGAGCTGTTCGACTTCATCCTCAGGGGGAACTTCATCATCTGGGTGCGACCAGCCCAGTTGGATAAGCATGGCAACAGCAATATCTCGGTCATCGGCGATTGGCACAAGCCTACGGTGCAGCTGATTGGCCCGCGAGGAGTTCCCGAGGACAGTGTCTATCTCGATGGCATGTACTATTATCTTCCCCAGCACACCAACCGGCTTTTCGTTGAAAAGGTGGACTATGTCTGCGGCGTGGGCTACGGGCCAGCCCGGGACAAAGGGGAGGTGCACTGGGGGCTGCCAGCGTTGATAGTGACCAACCTGGGGGCATTCGATTTTGACCCGGAGCAGAAGAGGATGCGGATCAGATCACTCCATCCAGGAGTGACCGTGGAAACAGTTGCTGAGAACACCGGATTCGAACTCGTGATTCCGTCTCCAGTCCCGCAGACTGAGCCGCCTTCTGAGGAGGAAGCCGAGGTCATTCGTGAGCTCGACCCTCTTGGCTGCCGCAAGTTGGAATTTCTCGGCGGCAAGGAAGCCGCGGAGCTGACCAGGCAGATTCTGGAGAAGGAAAGGGAGCTACTGAGTTAAACTCAAATAAATACTGGAAAAGGAGATGAGTCATGGGCTTGCTGCTGACTGAAGAGCAAAAGGCAGTACAGACGATGGTGCGGGAGTTTGCCGAGAAGGAAATCGCCCCAACGTGGGCGGAGTACGACGATGCGGAGAAATTCCCCTGGGAGAACATTCGCAAGCTGGCGGAACTGAACCTCTTAGGCTCGATGGTCCCGGACCAGTATGGAGGCGCAGGACTGAATACTGCTACCTGGGTGTTGGTCTTGGAGGAGATCGGTCGGGTGAGCCCTGCTGATGCTGGGATCGTGTACACCCATGACGGGGTCGCTGACTCCATACTTGAGTTTGGCACTGAGGAGCAGAAACAGAAGTTCCTGGTCCCGCTGGCTAAAGGGGAGAAAGTAGCCGCGCTGGCCTTGACCGAGCCTAATGCTGGGTCTGATCTCTCTTCTATTGAGACCGTCGCTGACTCCGATGGCGATGACTATGTGATCAACGGCACTAAGATCTTCACCAGCAACGGCGGTGAGGCGCAGATTTATTTGGTGCTGACCAAAACGGACAAGACCAAGGGCGCCAAGGGGATGAGCCTATTCCTTCTGGAATCAGGGATGGCTGGCTTCACCTTTGGCAAGAAGGAAAAGAAGCTATCCAATAAAGCCTGTGTTGCCCGTGAGGAGATCTTTGAGAACTGCCGCGTGCCCAAGGAAAACATGCTTGGTGGCGAAGGCCGGGGTTTTGGCTTGGCCATGGCTGGCCTGGATGTCGCGCGTGTGGGCACAGCAGCCTCAGCGGTAGGCATTGCCCAGGGGGCCTTTGAGACCGCAGTCAACTATGACAAGGAGCGGATCCAGTTCGGGCAGACCATCGCCAGTTTTCAGGGGATTCAGTGGATGTTGGCTGATATGGCCACTCAAATTGAGGCTGCCCGGGTGTTGACTCAAAATGCAGCCCGTCTCCGCGATGCCGGGCAGAACTATACTCTGGAAGCCTCCATGTGCAAAATGTTTGCTACTGATGTCGCGATGAAGGTGGCTACAGATTCTATCCAGCTCCTCGGTGGTGTGGGCTTGATGCGGGAGTATCCTGTGGAGCACTTCTTCCGCGATGCCAAGCAGTACCAGATTGTGGAAGGGACCAACCAGGTCCATAAGATAATTATCGCCCGCCATATCCTGGGGTAATAGGGTTGTTATTAGCCCACCATACTGATGAATATACCGGCGGCGGTGATGGTGCCGATCACCCCGGCCAGGTTGGGCCCCATGGCGTGCATGAGCAGGAAGTTCCTCGGATTGGCCTGTTGACCCATCCGCTGTACCACCCGTGACGACATCGGTACCGCTGAGACCCCGGCAGCCCCGATCATAGGATTTATCGGCTCCTTGGAGAACTTGTTCATCAGCTTGCCGAAGAGGACGCCGAAAGCGGTGGCGGTGGAGAAGGCCACCAGACCCAGGGCGAAGACCAGGAGCGAGTCCAGCTTGAGGAAGTTGTTCGCGGTCATGATTCCGCCTATGGCCAAGCCGAGCAGTATAGTCAAGATGTTCATAAAGGCGCCGCCTGCCGTCTCCGATAGCCGATCGGTAACCCCGCAGACATTGAGCAGGTTTCCGAACATGAACATGCCGATGAGCGGCGCTGCCGGCGGCACAAGCAGGATGATGACGATAGCTCCGATAAACGGGAAGAAAAGCTTCTCCCGCGTCGATACCTCCCTCAGCTGCGGCTTCATATAGATAGCGCGCTCCTTCTTGGTGGTCAGGAGCCTTATCACCGGCGGCTGTATCAGGGGCACCATGGCCATATAGGAGTAGGCGGCGACAGCGGTGGCGCTGAGCAGCTCGGGTGATAGCTTGGTGGTGAGATAGACCGTGGTCGGGCCATCAGCACCACCGATAATCCCTATGCAGCATGCATCCGAGATGTTGAAAGGCACCCAATTGAGCCAGCCGACGCCTATGAGCAGGGCGGCGAAGAAGGTGAAATAGACCCCGAATTGGGCTGCTGCTCCAAGGAGCATGGTCTTGGGGTTGGCGATGAGGGGGCCAAAATCGGTCAGGGCACCCAGCCCGAGGAAGATGAGGAGAGGTATTAGCTCCGATTGGATGCCGGAGCGGAAGAACTGAGCGAACAGTCCTGATGCGGTTGCATTCTCGTTAAGTATCGAGACATTTTCTAAAGTTGCCAACTTATCCTGGGCAAATACAGCGGAGCCAATGCTGACCGCGATATCGTCATGGCTCAGAGTCCCGTCTGCAGGTGCCTTTACCTCAAATTGCGTACCGTCTTTTGTCAGTTGAAAGAGGGGCGTGTCCTCCTCGATTTCGACATCCTCGCCATCTGCCGGGCTTACATATATCGCTGATACCGTTCCATCAATTGGTGCTTTGACGTCAAAGCTGGCATTGATAAGCGCGGGAAAGAGGTTGACCAGTAATATGGCGAAGCCGATAGGGACGAGAAGCAATGGTTCCCATTTCTTGGCGATGCCGAGGTAGACGAAAACTACCCCGATAATGAGCATCACCACATAGCTTCCCGGGAATGGCCCACCCGTGAAGAAGGCACTAAAGCCTGTCTCGAAGCCCAATTAAAGATTTTCCTATTTAGTATTCGATGATGGCGATGGTCTCTCCGGATTTGACCGCTTGGTCTGGAGAGACTTTTATTTCATTAATGACCCCGGAAACAGGGGCCACTATCGGATTCTCCATCTTCATCGATTCCACGGTGCAAATGACATCTCCTTCTTCGATCTTAGCTCCCGCGCTCACATGAACTTCAAGAACCTTGCCCGGTATCGGGGCCTCAACTATCTCTTGGGCCATTTGCTACTCCTTTCCTTCGTCTTTTTGGGCCTTGGCACTTTTTTCGGAGGCTCTACGGATCCCGATTCCAACAAGCCATAGGGTCAATGCTAATATAATCAGGACTGAGAAGACACCGCCAAAGCCAATGCCGGCTACCTTAAAAGCAAAACCCCAATCCATTTTCCTATTCTCATAGATTGATATTGGAGTATTTCCTCCAGACCTTCCAGGGACAAGTTCCGGGGGTAACGAATTTATTCTCCAAGATGTCCAATGCCCTGTTGACGTACTTCCTGGTATCATGGGGCATTATGACATCGTCAACATATCCTCTCTCCGCCGCCACGTAGGGATTTTCGTAGATTTCGCTGTATTCCCTTATTCGCTGCGACCTTACCTCTGCTGAGTTCTCTGCCTCCCTTATCTCCCTGGCGAAGATCACACTGGCCGCAGTAGCAGCGCCCACGATGGTAACGCGGGCTGTGGGCCAGGCGAAGACGAAATCAGCTCCAATGCTCTTGTCCAGCATCCCGTAGTGGGCCCCAGCGTAAGACTTCCTCAGTATGATGGCGATCAAGGGCACTGTGGCATCGGTCCAGGCGAAGAGCATCTTGGCACCGTGGCGCAGGATCCCTGCCCAATCCGCCTGGGAGCCTATCACATAGCCAGGGCAGTCCGTTAAAGTCACCAGAGGGATATTAAACAGGTCGCAGAATCTTATAAACCTTGCTCCTTTGTCCGAGGCGTCGATATCCAACATGCCGGCAGCATGCATGGGTTGATTGGCTACTATTCCCACAGTACGGCCATTAAAGCGGGCAAATCCGGTAATGAAATGTCTGGCATAGAGTCCCAAAGTCTCAAAGAAATAGCCATCGTCTACTAGAGCTCTTATCACTTTCTTCATATCAAACGGCTTAAAAGGCTCGTCGGGGACAAAGTTGTCAAGCTCCTCCACGATGCGCTCCTGGGGATCTTGGGTATCGATGCGAGGCGGCTTCTCTCGATTACTGGACGGGAATAAGGCTAAGAGTTCCTTGGCCTTATCTATAGCATCTTTATCGTCTTCGGCTACTACATGTGTCTGACCGGACTTCTGGGCGTGGGCTCTCCAGCCTGAGAGCTCCTGAAGGCTGATCTCCTCCCCGATCTGTGTCTTAACGAAAGCAGGTCCGGCGATGCCCATGAAGCCGGTATCACGGGTTTGAATCAGAAAGTCCTGCATTATCGGGTGGTAAGCCTGCCCACCGAGGCAGGGGCCAAGCAACAGGGATATTTGAGGTATTACACCTGAGGCCAAGTCCTGCATTCTAAATAGCCAGCCATATGCTTCCAGAGTGTCCATTCCCTCTTGCAATCTGGCACCACCGGAGTCATTTATGCCGATAACTGGCCACCCTTTCTCCATGGCAAACTGAATGGCATAGACTTCCTTCTTGCCGTGGTATTCGCCAAAGGTCCCGGCCATTGCCGAATAATCTTCGGAGAAGGCAACAACCCATCTGCCATTTACCTGGCCAAAGCCGGTGACCACCCCTTCGGCTGGAACCCATCGCTTGTCCATGCCAAAATGTATTGTTCTGTTTCTTATGTGCATTCCTATCTCGGTGAAGGTGCCCGGATCGAAGAGATAGTCTATCCTCTCGCGGGCCGAGAGTTGCCCCGCTTTTCTACGCTCTTCGAGTACCTTTGCCTCTCCCATCTGCAAGACTTTCTTACGCCGCTCCTCTAATTCTTGATATAAATCCTGTTTCAGCTTATACACGCCTCCCGGGTATTCGTGCCATTCTGCCATAACAGGCCTCCTTTCCCTACCTTAGAATGCTACATTCCCCTTTGGTTGCTTTAAAATCATAAAAGTGGCCTCAGCCTGCAATACAGTGTTCCTGTCCTGGTTCTCACAAGACCAGTTGAAGGTGACTATGCCGTTATCTTCCCCCATGTCCTTTTTGTTTGTCACCTCGGTTTGGCACTTGATTGCATCACCCGGGTTCAGCGGTGCCAGGAATCTAAGGTCGCTGATGCCTAAGAACGCCCTGGCGTGATCAAGCAATCCTGCCGAATACTGTAGCCCCACGGCCAGGGACAGCGTCAACATGCCGGGGGCCATCCTCCCTTTGTAGCCCATCGCTCTGCCGCATTCATCAGCCAGGAACACGGGATTGGTGGCCCCGGTGAGCGCGGCGAACAGGTCCACATCCGTTCCCGTGATGAGCCTGCTCCTGGTGTTGAAGCTATCACCGGTGTTGAATTCCTCAAAGTACATTCAATCACTCTTCTTATCGGCATCCACTATCTTAACAAAGCGGCGCTTGCCCACCCTGATAATGCTGCCATCCTTTATCGGCCTCGCATCGGTGAAAGAATCTATCCTTACGCCATCGAGTTCGATGGCCCCTTGAGCTATCTGCCTCTTGGCCTCGGAACTGCCACTAATTAGTCCCGAAAGGTGTAGGAACTCCCCTACATGGACTTTAACATGTTTATGTCTGCTTGTACCGACTACCTCTATCGAGAAGTTTAGGCTACCACTATTGGCAGGAGGTACGACCTTGGTGGCACCGGGGGCCTCGGGAATATCCCCTCTTCTGATAAGACGCTGTCTATGAAGCTCTCTTAAATGGTTAAAGGAAACACGAAATGGTTCGATTTCCTCAGGCATTTCTTTTCGTTGTACTACGCGCTCAAAATGCTCCTGTGCATCCTCCGCTGCTTGTATTCCGTGAAACTGCCTGACTATCTCCCAGGCAAGGAACTTCTTTATTTCCATTGGATTTTTCGAATTGTCAGAAAGCAATTTCCTGTATTCTGTGAGCATCTCATCGTCCACATCTGTAAGAAGCTCAAAGTAGTCCAGGATAAGCTCGTCGGGGATGCTCATCACCTTGCCGTACATCTCGTTGGGCGGGTCTTCGATAGCGATGTAGTTGCCCAGGCTCTTGGACATCTTTTGACTGCCGTCGGTGCCCACCAGCAACGGGGTCAGGAAGACCTGCTGTGGCCGCTGACCCATCATCTGCTGCAGCTCCCGGCCCACCAGACAGTTGAACTTCTGGTCGATGCCGCCGAGCTCGACATCGGCGTAAACGACGACAGAATCATAGGCCTGGAGTAATGGATATAGGAGCTCGCTTAGGGCTATTGGCTTCCCCGCCTGCTGCCTCTTGGCAAAGTCCTCCCGGGCCATGAGCTGTGCTATGGTGAACTTGCTGGTGAGGGCGATGACATCGGCCAGTGTGAAGTTCTCGAACCATTCGCTTTGCCATCGGACCTCAGTCCGTTGCTCATCGACCACTTTGAAGAACTGCTTGAGATAGGTCTCGGCGTTAGCCAGGACCTCATCTCGGGAGAGCATAGGTCGAGTTTGGGACTCGCCGCTGGGGTCACCGATCTGAGCGGTCCAGTCGCCGATGATGACGACCACATGGTGTCCCATCTCCTGGAATTGGCGCAGCTTCCTCAAGCTGACCACATGGCCGAGGTGGATGTCGGGGCGGCTGGGGTCAAATCCTTGCTTAAAGCGCAGTTTTCTGCCAGAATTCAGCAGATTCTCAAAGTCCTGCTCGACAATGATCTCGGCGACGCCACGCTTCAAGGCAAGATCAAGAGAGGGGCTTGACATCAGGATCGTGCCTCAGCTTTCATTGTCAACATTGCCTTTGCTTGCTCCACATCGCGGCCCATTTGTGCCCGTAGCTCGTCAGGGGTGGCAAAACTGACCTCATCGCGGATGCGCTGCACGAACTCGATGGTCAGCTCTTGTCCGTAGAGGTCGCCGTTGAAGTCGATGAGATGGGCCTCAATGTTGCGCGCTTTACCGCCGAAGGTGGGGCTGACACCGACATTGGTTGCTGATTCATAGCGCTTATCGCCAACTCGGGCCCAGGTGGCATAAACGCCGTCGGTGGGGAGGGCTTGGCTCGGCCCCGGTGTGATATTTGCTGTGGGGAAGCCCAGCTTCTTGCCCCGGTCGTCGCCGGGAACGACACTGCCCTTTATGCTAAAATTGCGACCGAGCAGCCGCGCTGCACGGCTCAGATCACCACGGGACAGCGCATCTCGGATCGAGGTGCTGCTCACCACTTGGCCTTCTATCCGCAGGTAGGGAACTGAGGCTACGGTGAAGCCCAACTCTTGACCCAAGGCCTTGAGAGTTGAGGCATTCCCCTCCCTGCCTCGGCCCAGGGCGAAATCAGGTCCCAGGACCAGCCCTCGCATCCGAAGATGCTCCTTCAGCAGAGAGACAAAGCGCCGAGCGCTGAGCCGGGCTACGGCCTTGGTAAATGAGAGCACGGCCACGAATTCGATGCCAAGATTCCTGATGAGGTTAATGCGCTCCTCAAGTGTGGTGAGAAAGGTGAGCTGGGTTTGGGGCTGGAGCACGTCCTGGGGGTGGCGCCGGAAAGTCAGCACTCCTGCACTGAGCCCTCTCTCGGCTGCTTGTTCTTTTAAGTTTCCAATAAGGTGCTGATGACCCAGATGAACTCCATCAAAAACCCCAATGGTGAGCATCGTCTCCTGCTTTGGGGTTAGCTCGGCCAATTCATGTGCTATCGGCATTCCTCACCGAAAGCTATTGTATGAATTTGGCAGACTATTGTCAAGGAATGAGTCTGGCTTCCTTGACACCAATTCAGCTTCCATGATATATTAATCAAAGCGTGAAAAGGAGGGAAACGCGTGAATGTTATTGTTTGCTTCAAACAGATACTGGATCCAGAATTGCCTCCTTCTGCGTTCAAGATCGATCCTGAAGCCAAAAGGGCCGTCCCTCCCCGGGACCGGGCCCCGGTGATAAGCCCATTTGATGAGAACGCAGTGGAAGCTGCATTGCGGCTCAAAGATGCCCATGGGGCCAAGATAACGGCCCTGTGCTTGGCGCAGGATCCGGACATGGCTGTGGTCAAGAAACCGCTATCTATGGGCGCTGATGAACTGATTCTATTGCAGGACGCTGCCTTTGAAGGCGGCGACAGCTTTGCCACGGCCCAGGCTCTGGCGGCAGCGATCAAGAAGATTGGTGAGTTCGATCTCATATTGTGTGGCCGGCAAGCTGGAGACTGGGATGCTGGTCAGGTGGGCTCCGGAATCGCTGAGCTGTTGGGGATTCCCAGCGTAACACCCGCCCAGAAAGTGGAGATCCGGGATGGCAAGGCAGTAATAGCGCGCGTGGTTTCAGATGGCTACGAGATGATCGAGGTCTCACTCCCGGCTCTGGTTGCGGTCAGCAGCGAGGTCGGCGAGCCTCGATACCCGACGATGAAGGGCATCATGGCAGCAAAGAAGATGCCGGTTACGGTTTGGACTGCTCAAGATTTGGGCCTCGATATGTCCTTAATAGGTGCCTCTGGGGTTAAGTCCAAGATAGTCAAGCTGTTCATCCCGGTTCGAGAGGCCAAGTGCGAGCTTGCCGCCGGGGAAACTCCAGAGGAGCTCGGCGCCAATCTGGCCCTCAAGCTTCGGGAAGCCAAGATACTGTAATCAGCAAGGAGGATTAAATTGGCTGAGAATAAGGGAGTACTTATCTGCGGAGAAATCGCTGATGGCGGGCTGGCCTCGATCACCTTGGAGCTTCTGGGAATCGGGCGTAAGCTGGCCAATGACCTGGGGCAGGAGCTTGGAGCGGTGCTCGTCGGCAGCGGGGTTGGTGCTGCCGCCAATGAGGCTATCCTTTTCGGAGCAGATAAGGTCTATGTCGTTGACGACCCCATGCTCAAGGATTATGTAACTGATTCCTATACCACAGTGCTGGAGAAGGTATGTAAACAGCTCTCGCCTGACATCTTGCTCTTGGGGCAGACTGCAATTGGCCGAGATTTAGCGCCAAGGCTGGCATTCAGGCTGGGAACAGGGCTGGCCCTCGACTGCATTGATTTGGCCATTGACCCTGAGACGAAGCTCATGTTGCAGACTAAGCCGGTTTATGGTGGCAATGCGCTGGCGGTGTATGTCTGCGAGCAGACCAAACCTCAGATGGCCACCATTAGGGTCAAGGCTATGGAGCCTGCTGCGCGGGATGACTCCAGGAAAGGAGAGGTAGTCTCCATCCCCGCAGAGCTTGAGCCGGCAGCGATCAGAGCTAAGTTCTTGGAGAAGGTGAAGGAAGAGGTGGTGGGAGTCAGGCTTGAGGATGCCAAAGTAGTAGTCTGCGGCGGGCGTGGCATTGGCGGACCTGATGGCTTCAGCCAGCTGGACGAGCTGGCCAAGCTCTTCAGTGGTGCTGTCGGTGCCACCAGACCACCCTGCGATTCCGGCTGGGTGCCGGCCCATCTTCAGATTGGGCTCACCGGCAAGATGGTGACTCCTGACCTTTACATTGGCATTGGACTCTCCGGCTCCAGTCAGCATGTGGCCGGAATCTCAGGCTCAAAAAACATCATTGCCGTGAACAAGGACGCTGAGGCCAACATCTTCAAGGTGGCTCGATATGGAGCTGTCGGTGACTATAAGAAGTTGTTGCCAGCGTTTATCGAGAAGTGTAAGGAGTTACTATCCAGTTGAGGGATTGACACAGAGTGGTTGAGGCATTAAAATAGAGCACTAAAACGAACAAACGGCGAAAAAGGCAAACCTTGAGAAATCAGGGGGCGCAAAGCCGCGGGTCTAAAGTTTGCTGGGACTATGATGGCTGGGCTGCCGCCGGATGGAGATAGGAAAGTCTACGGTAGCTCATCCGTGGGCTTTTTTTATTCGCCAAGGGAGAAGTGATGGAGCCAGATGGTGTTGAGGAAGGGCTGGGCACAGGCCATTCCTCCGAACGTGAGCTTCCTGCACTGCAGGAGATAATCGCCTTGATGCAGGGCACCTCAAACCTTAAAGAGGCACTGGAGCAGGTATCCAAAGCAATCGTTGATGTTTTGGGATACGACAACTTGATTTTAGGACTGATGGATAGGGATAAAAACGTAATCAAACCGGCTGTGACTCACACCAAGCTTGGTGAAGGGCTTGTGGCCAGGCTCGAGGGAATTATCGGGCAGCGGTTCATTGACTTCGAAATGCCGGTGGAGAGGGACTACAGTGAGGCAGCGAGGAAGCTGCTGGATGGCGAGGTCTTTGTTACACACAGCCTCAGCGATATACTATCGCCTCCGGTTAGAAAACTGGTGTGCTATGCCATGCAACAGCAAGCGAAAGCCAGAACCATGGCCAATGTCCCCCTACTCGGGAAAGAGGGCGTTATCGGAGCTATCCTGGTGACTACACCTCAAGAGGACATGACCAATGCTGAGCTACAGACTCTGGCGACCTTCGCCAATCAGGCGGGCATTGCAGTGGAGCACGCCTGGCTGCAGCATGAGATCGCGAAAGAAGCAGAGGAGAAGCGGAAGGTGGAACAGAAGGTCATAGAAGAGGCTGCCAAGCTCCGCGAGTCCCGGGCGTACATCGAGAGCATGTTCAGCGCCATCGCTGACCCCATTGCTGTAGTCAACACTGATAAGGTCATCGTTGCCGTGAACAAGGCCATGACTGAACTACTGGGATATGCGGAGGACGAGCTCATCGGGCATAACTACATTGACATATATATACCACCGGAGAGGCGGCAGCTCTCCGGAACGGCGACTGAGGAGATATTGGCCGAGGGTGTTACCCTTACCTTCGAGCGGATATGGCAGACCAAGGGTGGCGAGGAAATTCCGGTGGCCATTACCGACGCCCCGCTGCGCGATGACAAAGGGAAAATCATCGGGGCCATCGGCGTGGCCCGGGATATGCGTCAGTTGAAGAGCCTCATCGGCGAGCTGGAGCGGAGCAAAGCTTACATTGAGAGCGTGTTCAGCGCCATTGCTGACCCTATCATGGTGTTCAACCCTGAGCGCAGTGTCACCGCCGTGAACAAGGCCATGACTGGGCTGCTGGGCTATGGGGAGGATGAGCTTGTCGGGCATGACTACATCGATGTGATTATCCCACCTGATAGGCGTCATCTCTCTGGGAGGACAACTGAGGAGGTGGTGGCCAGGGGCGTAACCCTTTTCTTTGAGCGGATATGGCAGACCAAGGGTGGCGAAGAAATCCCGGTGGCCATTCACGAAGCTCCGCTGCGTGATGACAGAGGCGACATCGTCGGGGTCGTCGCGATCGCCCGTGACACGCGCCAGACCAGAAGCCTCATTGCCGAGCTGGAGCGGAGCAAGGCGTTCATTGAGGGCGTGTTCAGTACCATCGCTGACCCCATCGTGGTAGTCAACCCTGATCAGGTCATCATCGCCGTTAACAACGCGCTGACCGAGCTATTTGGCTACGGAGAGGACGAGCTCCTCGGACGCAATTTCGTGGACGTGATGATACCGCCTGGGAGACGCCATCTCGCTGGAGAGGCTCAAAGGAAGGTTGTTACCAATGGCACTACTTCTATGCATGAGACGATATGGCAGGCCAAGGATAGCGAGGAGATTCCGGTTGCCATCCATATTGCCCCTCTGCGCGATGACCAGGATAACATCATAGGGGCCATCGCCGCAGCCCGCGATATGCGTCATGTTAATAGCCTCATCAGCGAGCTGGAGCGGAGCAAGGCGTATATCGAGACCATTTTCAGCACCATCGCCGATCCGATTATGGTAGTCAATCCTGATCTGATTATCATCGCTGTTAACAAAGCAATGACTGAGCTATTTGGCTATGCAGAGGGCGAACTCGTCGGTCATAACTACATTGATGTGATAATACCGCCGGATAGGCGCGATCTCTCCGGAATTACACACAGTGATGTTGTTACCAAGGGTGTTACCCTTGTGGTTGAGCGGACATGGCAGACCAGGAACGGCGCGGAAATCCCGCTGGCCCTTCATCTTGCTCCCCTGCGTGATGATCAAGGTAATGTCATCGGTACCATCACCGCAGCCCGTGATATGCGCCAGATCAAAAGCCTTATCTCTGAGCTGGAGCGGAGCAAGGCGTTCATCGAGAGTGTGTTCAGCACCATCGCCGACCCTATCGTGGTAGTAAACGCTGATAGGGTTATCATCGCTGTCAACAGGGCCATGACCGAACTCTCGGGCTACAGCGAGAATGAGCTCATTGGACATACCTATTTTGATGTGTTGCATCCACCTCACGAACGTCATCTCTCTGGAAGGAGACACAGTGAGGTTGTCGACCAGGGTGTTACACACATATTTGAGAGGGTGTGGCAGACCAAGGATGGCGCAGAAATCCCGGTGGCCATTCACGATGCTCCGCTGCGCGATGACAGAGGCGACATCATCGGTGTCATCGGCGCGGCCCGTGATATGCGCGAGTGGAAGAGCCTCATCGCCGAGCTGGAGCGGAGAAAAGCGTTCATCGAGAGTGTGTTCAGCACCATCGCCGACCCCGTTGTGGTAATCGATCTGGACGAGGTGATCATCGCTACCAACAAGGCCATAACTGAGCTTTTGGGCTTCAGTGAGGACGAGCTCATCGGACACAACTACATCGACGTGATAATACCACCTGAGAGGCGGCATCTCTCCGGGCAGACAATCGGGGAGGTGATCACCGAGGGTGTTCCCCTTGTCTACGAGAGAGTATGGCAGGCCAGGGGTGGCGAGGAGATCCCGGTTGCTCTCCATATTGCCCCTCTGCACGATGACAAAGGTGACATCATAGGGACCATTGCTGCGGCCCGTGATATGCGCGAGTGGAAGAGCCTCATCGCCGAGCTGGAGCAGAGCAGTGAGGAGCTGGCCCGCTCTGAGCAGAAATACAGAGATCTGGTGGAGAACATCAACGATGGCTATTTCGTAATCCAGGAAGGGAAGCTGGTATTTGTAAACAGGAGGGCGGCCGAAATCCTCGGCTACGAGGTTGAAGAGGCGATAGGGGAACCATTTGCCAGATTCGTGGCTCCGGAACGGCTCTCAGAGTTGCAGGAAAGATATAAGAAGAGGATGCGAGGTGAGGCTGTGTCCCCTCAATATGAAACTATGGTATTGACTAAGGATGGAACACGGGTTCCTGTTGAGCTTAGTATGACAGTTGCTCCATATCAAGATAAATTAGCCGATCACGGGGTGCTCCGGGACATCTCGGAGCGGAAGAGGCTGGAGCGTGAGAAGTCTGAGGCCTGGGAGCGATACCGGGCCATCTTTGACAACGCACCGGACGCTATCATCGTCACAGATGCCAACAACATAGTGCAGTTCTGGAATAGACGCGCCGAGGAGCACTCCGGCTATAAAGCAGATGAGATAGTGGGCATGTCAGCCGAGATATTTGTGCCCCCGGAGCTATCCGAAGAGGCCAGACGGTTAAGGCGGGAGGTCCGGAAGAAAGGCTATATCCAGGGCTATGAGACGGAGAGGATGATGAAGGATGGCTCACGGGTTCCACAGGAGCTGACCATAGCGGCCCTCAAGGATGAAAATGGGCAGGTCGTGGGATTCACCACAATAGCCAGGGACATCTCGGAGAGGAAGAGGCTGGAGCAGGAGAAGGCTGAGGCTCAGGAGAGGCTGATTCGCGCCGAGAGACTGGCCTCCATCGGGCAGG
Source organism: Dehalococcoidia bacterium (assembly GCA_034414595.1). Taxonomy (GTDB): domain Bacteria; phylum Chloroflexota; class Dehalococcoidia; order SZUA-161; family JAUWZY01; genus DAOULY01. Next base: position 1,932 of record DAOULY010000021.1, on the reverse strand, counting down.
TGGCCTCAAGCGTGGCCCATGAGCTGCGCCAGCCTCTGTCTGTGATCAATAACTCCGCCTACTTCATCGGGCTCCAGCTACCAGATGCCGCTGAGAAGGTCAAAAAGCACCTCAGCATCCTGGAAAGGGAAGTGGCCACTGCGGACAGGATTATCTCCGACCTGCTCGATTCGGCCAAACCTGTGAAGCTGCGCCTGGAGCCAGCCGACCTCAATTCCGTTGTCGAGCAGGCCCTGTCCCGGGCACAATTGCCCCAGGGGGTTGAGGTGACCACCGATTTGAGGGAACTGCCGCAGGTGATGGCCGATACCGAGGCTCTGGAGCGTGTGTTCCTTAACATCATCCTCAATGCCGCTCAAGCCATGCCCAATGGTGGCCGTGTGCTTATCAACAGCGATGTAGAAGATAGTTCGGTGATGGTCAAGTTCCAGGATGGCGGCAGCGGTATCGCCGAGGAGGACCTGAGCAAGATCTTTGAGCCCATGTTCACCACCAAAGCCAGGGGGGTGGGCCTGGGGCTGACTATCTGCAAGTCCATTGTCGAAGCCCTTCAAGGCACGATCGATATCCAGAGTCAATTGGGACACGGCACCACAGTGACCATCAAGCTACCAACAACATCGGGAGATGAGCATGACTAAGAAGTGTAGTGTCCTCATCGTGGATGATGATGGGGCTATCCTGGAAACACTTTCTGATGTCCTTGAAGCCAAGGGGTACAGTGTAGCTGTGGCCCAAAATGGATTTCTGGCTATCGACCGGGTCAAGGAAACTGACTTCGATTTGGCACTACTCGATATTGTTATGCCTGAGATGAACGGCGTCCAGACGCTTAGAGAGATGAGGAGAATAAGCCCTGAAATCAAGGCTATCATAATGACCGGCTATGCTGTTGATAACTTAATTCGGGAGGCTATTGCTGAGGGGGCTGTGCAGGCCCTGAACAAACCATTGGACTTGGGGGAGTTGATCCAGCTTATCGAATCACTGACAGGATAGGGCTCTGTGATGCTATCAGTGACATGAAACTGCTCACTATCAGCGGACTGAAAACTTATCCAGCCATTAGAAAGTCGAGGCTTTGTGGGAGGGGTAAATGGCCCAACCGGTTAATCTGCTCATAGTTGATGACGATGAGTCACTATGTCAAACCCTGTCAGATATCCTGCAGGGGATGGGCTACGGGGTGGAAGCAGCCCACAGTGGCAAAGAAGCTCTGGGTAAGATGGATGGGGGACACTTCAACCTGGCCCTGATCGATATCAGGCTCCCCGATAGCGATGGACTGGAACTGCTGCACAAACTAAAGTCAATCACTCCGGAGACGGAAGGCGTCATAATGACGGGCTATGCCTCCCTGGAGACAGCAATGGAGGCGTTACGCCGGGGAGCCTTTGACTATGTGTTGAAACCGTTGAAGATGGAGGAGGTCCTGCCCGTGATCCGGGAAGCTCTGGAAAGACAAAGGCAAGTTGTAGAGGAGAGGCAACAGCTGCAGCAGGAGCGCGAGGCCAAGGATTTCTATCACACTCTGTCTATCGTTGACGGGCTCACCGGCCTTTATAACTACCGCCATTTCCGTGAGCTCCTGACTCGGGAGCTGCGGCGGTCTCGGAGGTACTCCCACCTCTTGAGCCTGCTTATGATCGATGTTGACAACTTCAAGAACTATAATGATGCTTACGGTCATCCTGCTGGGGATGAGGCGCTAACGGTCATCGCTCAGGCAATGCAGAACCAGGTGCGAGGGGTGGATACCGTGGCCAGATATGGTGGTGAGGAGTTCGCCATCATCCTGCCCGAGACGGAGAAGATGCACGCAGCCATTGTTGCTGAGAGGGTGCGCAAGGCTGTAGCTGAAGTCAGCCTGCCCACGGGTGATAAGCTAACGATTAGCGTCGGCGTCGCCGGTTATCCTGAAGACGCCCTCGG
>DAOULY010000020.1:0-3149 GCA_034414595.1 Dehalococcoidia bacterium | reverse complement strand
TGAACGGCTTGACGATATAGTCATCGGCATTTAACTCCAAGCCCTTAATTCTGTCCATTTCGGCATCCCGTACGGTGACAATGATGATGGGCACATCGGAAAAGAGGCGGATCTGTTTCAGCACCTCAAAACCTTCCATATCGGGCAGGTTGATATCCAAAATGATGGCATCGGGAGAGGCCGTTTCTGCCATCTCTATCCCCTGACTTCCAGTAGTAGCAGAGCAGACCACAACATCAGGCCAGCGAAATTTAAAGCAAAGCGAAATAGTGTTTAGCATCTCTAGACTGTCTTCTATCACCAAGACTTTCATCCTTTACCTCTACCCCAATAGGTTAACATGAACGAATATCAAGGCCACCATGACGTCTATTAAACCTGGGTGAATATCATCTCCTTTCAATATGGTAGCCACAACCTCATCCAAAGGTGTTCTAAGATAACGATCGGAGCAGCTTACTTCGAGCCTACCGGGCAGAGCTTCGCCCCAATTCTACCCCGAGCCAACAACAAGCTTGTGATTTAGCCAGTGGTGGCTTTGCTTTATCTCAATTTATGATCAAAGCGTCAGGGTTGCGATCGCGTATTCAGCAGGAAATGCTCGCTTCTTGGACTTAATGCCAGCAAGAGTACTCCTTTTTAGTTTGGTTTAGTAAAGATGGCGCTACTGGCCATTTCATCTCGACACCGCCCTATTGGCTGTTACGCTTCCTTTCCTGTTCCCTATTTGTGTCTTGGGAAACCAATATTTGAATGATAGAGCTAACCAGACCAGGATGGGGAACAGGTCGAAGCCAATGCTAACAAAAAGGATTTCTAGTGGATTACCGGTCACACTAGGATCCTGCGGACCTACCGATTTCGCAACCTGGCCCATTGCCAGCATTGCGAGTATATGGATAAGGAACATAATAATCAATGCGGCGATAACGAACTTGAGACGGGTTCCTAACTTCAAACCGGGGGTAGCTAAGATAAGTGCGATCAGCACTACGAGGCCATAGTGCAGAGACAGCCCGTGCACTTTTAAGGTGACTGTTATAGCGTCGTGCTGAGAATTAATAAGCATGGAGCTGTCTTCAGTGCTGAAGGACATGCTTGAGGGGGCTATTGTATCCGCTGTCACAGCCAGAGCATGGTTGTATCCTGGGGCAAGCAGATGCCAAAACGACGACATAATGATGATCAATACAACCACTTTGACTGCAAAGATAATAAGCCTACGACCAGACATGGACCACCTTCTTTGCCCAGGCTATCCAAATGACTATAACCGCCAGTATCATCACTGACTGCCATACCAGGAGATGAGCCACCTCAAAGAAGCTGGCGAGGGAAGTCCCGATGTAGAACAGGCTAACGGTTCGAGCAAGGTTCAGCAAGAACAGAGCCGGTAGCCCGATGGCCATGCCCAGCGCCTTTTGTTTGATCCCAGAAGGATAGGCGATAATGGCGCAGAGCAAGATAAGCATGGCTACTATACCAGTGCACTCATTGACTATCCTCATGGAGAAGTCTGCCGTCGAGATGAGTGTGCCGTCGACCTGAGCCCCGGCACCAAATATATTCAGCATGAAACCAGTTGACTGGGCGATGAATGTCAAGTATGAGGATAGCACATTGCTCTCTACAAGCCTGGAGTATGCGAATATGGCCAGGCCGACACACAAGATAAAGATTAGTACAGAGCGTACCGCGACTCGATTGCGCCGTATGAACGCCTTCAGGCGCTCATACAGACCTATCGATTGTGAGCCACGGCGGCCTTTGCTCTGCCTCTCCTTTTTGCGTCTGCTTGCTCTGCCCATTTCCTCTTCTTTCACACTGGAAGGTAAACGCCCCCTACTGCGGGACAGTAGGGGGCGTTTACAACGTTCTCCTCCCGACCTCCCCTTTCAAGTCAGTGCTTTTTCTGCATTCTACACACTATTGTGAGCTTGCTTTCTCCTGAGCACCAGAAACATAGCACCGCCCAGCGCAATCACCGCAGCTGCGATGCCCAAGCCTACTATGCCCGGAACGGGTTCAACTTCGGCTTCGATCTTACTTGCAATAGCCTCAGCATATTCGTCGAAGCTTGTCACCGTCACCACAAAACCCGGTGTATATGGGGGAGCTATCGTACCGGGTTGAGGGTAGACTATCCGATCTCGGAGCCAGGTCTGCCACTCAGGAAGCACACCAACCGCCACTGCGTTTATTTCAGTAACTCCAGCGGCAATAGCGGCATCGCGAGCGTTTTCTGCATTAACCTGCTCGGGATCCACTGGCTCCGGATGGCCGTTTGTGGAGATGTCGATAACGTGGCGGGTGGCCACATTCCAGTTGGGTGAGTTCTGCATCTCAGTTAGAGCCAGGGTGATGCCTGCAGCGGTTGGTGTCAAGCCACCCGCTTGTACTATGGCTCTGATTTGAGCTGCCACGTTGTCAGCTGTTGCCTGGCTGTCAATGACCGTCGGGCTGACTTCCACCTGGGCCCCGCCCACGATATCGCCAGCGAACTGCTGCACGCACACCTCCACTACGCCGGTTTGGGGCATAATGGTTGGGTCTTCCACCGCTGATGCCAGTCCCTCCCGCATCAGGTTGAACTCCGTGGCATCGATGCTGCCGGAGCCGTCAATAGGAATTGCTAGCTGCAGCACTACACTTTGCGCTCTTACCACTGGTGACATGGCAAGCATGCCCACCAAAAGCGCCACCACCAACAGCACTGCCACAATCCCATATCGCCACATGTTCTCTGCTTTCACCATCTTATCATCACCTCCTTTCTATTGTATTTGTTCTTGAATGGATTAGCTGAAAAAAACCTCGACATTACCTTATACTCTCACCTCCTTTACTGCCTGCAACATGGTTCTATGCTCCTCCATATCTATTCTTTTCCGATCTCTGTGATAAGCGTTCTTCCTTACGCAGCACCAGCACTATAAGACCAGCCAATGCCGTCACTGCAGCTATGATGCCCCAGCCGGTTATCCCAGGTGCCATTGAAGGCCAGTGCTTGTGGACCTCGTTAGATGTTTCCCCGGCACCGGTGGCTACGATGGTGTCGGTGCCATAGTTTGTTCCGGTGTAGCTCCAGGTGGCCTGCCCGCTGCCATCGGTGGTATCGGTGCCGCTGAGCCCGGCATGGGGGCCGCTGG
>DAOULY010000019.1:0-4203 GCA_034414595.1 Dehalococcoidia bacterium | reverse complement strand
TTGAGGCAGAGGAGATGGGCCGGGAATTGCCCCGAGCGATGAAGACGTTTGAGAAGTTTGGCCTAACCGACGAGGATATCAAGCACGGCATAGACCGGATCAACCTCTACTATAACGTTGACATTGAGGGTGTGCGCAAGGCTCTGGGCGTACAATTGAGGGAATTGTTTGATATAACGCTGGCAAGAGATGAGGGTAAAAAGGCTATCATCCATGGCACTATCCCCCAGATCTCAGGCGAGACCATGATTGCGGCTGCTTTGCACTCCGATGATGTGGTCGTCGCTTTCCCCGACCTGGTAGCTCTGGATACAATCGGGGTCTATTTCGATAAGTTCGACCACATCTATGATGCGATTGAGAGCCGCTGGATGAGCGCACAAGGGGCGCATTGCAGCATATGCAAAACAGCCAAAGCCCTCTATGCCATGGACCTCATTCCAAAGCCGGACCTGTTCGTTTCGCTGGGGCGAACGTGTGATGAGGAGCCCAAGGCGGACGAGATAATGTACGAGCTAATGGGAGTGCCGGTACAGTATATCAATTTGCCCCAGGACCAGTGGGACTACGAGGTAGATTTCCCTCGGGGCCGTGATTTCATGGCCAAGGAGCTGGAGGCGTGCAAGGAAAGAATGGAATCGGTGCTTGGCTTTGCCATCACCCCTGAAACGTTGGAGGAGGCCGGCAAATTGCGAGATGAGATGACGTCGACGATGCGCAAGGGTCGAGACCTCATGCTCTACGGCGACCCTGTGCCCATCAATATGGCATCCTGGGACATGATTCGTCGCTTTGGCTTCAGCCCAATGAGCAGAGAGAACATGGAAAGAGCTACAGAGTCAGCTGCTCTGATATATGAAGAGTTGCAGCGGAGGATCGATCAGGGGATAGGAGTACTGCCAAAGGGAGCGCCACGGCTCATGATCGCAATGGCACCGCACGTTGACCTGGAGTTCTACCGTATAATCGAAGAGCTGGGCATCGCGTTTACTGTCACCGAGACTGCGACCTATGGGCCGGAAGGGGCATTTACCGTCAAAGTGGACACCAAGGGTAAGACACCGTTCCAGATCTGGTCGGAGAGAATCCTGTGGAAGACCAACACCGGCAGCCTGCCGGTGAGGATCAAAGGCATTATTGGAGCGTGCAAAGAGTACAGCATTGATGGCATACTCTGGGCCGTCCACTATCCCTGCCGTCCTACTTCGGGAGACGCGGGGATGATAAAAGATGCCGTAACCAAGGAGCTTGGCATTCCGATGCTGATAATGGAATACGACCCCTTTGACTCCCGTTTTCGCACCACACCACAGTTGCAGACCCGGCTGGAGACATTTGCCGAGGTGCTGAAGTCTGCCAAGAAACAGAAGCAAAAAGCATAGGTCGTGCGTCCAATAGCAGGGATCTAGCAGGTCGTTATCGCAGTATGTCGGATAAACGCCCGAAAAATTGCTTTGCTCATTTTCGAGTCGTATAGTCCCTACTCACTGCATTATAATTTGATTTGTTACGTCTTGAAATAACTAAAAACCGGCTGTGACCAGAGCCCGGAGATTGTATTAAAAAGAGGTGCTGCAATGGCCAAGGCGATACGATTCTCCCAAGAGCTGATCGATGAATATATGGCGAAAGGATATTGGGAGTCCATCACCTACTCAGACCTGTGGGACCGAAATGCCAGAGACTATCCAGAGAAGGAGGCGATAGTAGATTCCAAGGCAAGGCTCACCTGGTCAGAAGCAAAACAGAAAGCTGACAGGATTGCCTTTGGGTTAATCGAGCTCGGGATTGAGCGCGATAAGGTGATTATTACGCAATTACCAAGTTGTGTTGAACTTTTACTATTCCGCATGGCCTGTGAGAAGGCTGGTATCATCAATCTATTTGCACAGAGTAACCTCAGGCATAAGGAGATGGAATATCTCCTCAAGCACTCTGAAGCTGTAGGCATTGTCACCTCCTTTAAGTTCAGGGATTTCAACTATTTTGAGATGATCCAGGAAATCAGCCCCAATTTGCCCGATTTGAAACACATCTTTATCACCGGTAACGAGGTGCCTCAGGGAGCTATTTCCGTTGCCGAGATGACCGAGCAGCCATTGGAACAGAAATATACCCCAGAGCTTTTTCAGCAAAGGAAATTCGAGGCTACTGAAATATTATGGATCAGCACCACTACCGGTACTACAGGCTTCCCCAAGCTTGTGGAATATGCCACATGCCATCGCATGTGCGCTTCCAAGGGACGGATGGGCAGGCTCAATTTCAGCCACGATGATGTCATTGGTGCTCTATCCCCTGTTGATGGAGCGGGTAGACAAGCTTATTTCGGTACTCCTTTAATGGGAGCTAAAAGTGTGGTCATGGAGCGCTTTGATGCCGAACAAGCCCTGAAGTTGATCGAAAAAGAGAGGATAACGATTGCATTGGCAGTTCCCGCTCAGCTGGCGATGATGCTGCAGCAGCCCAATCCCGAGAGTTATGACCTCAGCTCACTTCGAACAATCTACTGCGGTGGCTCCCCCGTTTCCTACCAGTTAGCAAAAGAGGCTGAAGAAAAGTTCCGATGTCGTGTGACCATACTATATGGAGGGGTCGATGCTGGAGCTATAAGCAGCACCTCAATAGACGATCCCGATGAAATACGCTTGCTGACTGTGGGCAAGCCCCTTCCCGGCAACGAAGTCAAACTCTTGGATGAGTCCGGCAGGGAAGTATCCAATGGAGAGGCTGGCGAGGTAGCAGTCAGGGGGGCGTGCTGCGTCCACGGTTTCTATAAGGACCCCGAAGCTACTAAGCAGGCTTGGAGCGATGGCTGGTTCAGGATGGGAGATTTGGGCAGGCTCGATGAGCATGGTAATTTGTTAATCGTGGGCCGGAAAAAGGATATCATCATCCGCGGTGGCCAGAATATCTATCCTGCAGAAATCGAGAGCATGCTCCTGACACACCCCAAGATATCGAATGTGGCTATAGTGTCGATGCCCGATCCGGTGATGGGGGAAAAGGCCTGTGCCTACGTAGTGCCCAAGCCAGGGGAGCAATTCACGTTCGATGAGATCATCTCTTTCCTGAAGGAGAGAAACATCGCTCCCTATAAGCTCCCGGAAAGGCTCGAGGTTATAGATAGGCTCCCGCTGGTCGCCGATCAAAAGCCAGACAAGAAAGCACTGCGCCAGGATATAGCCACGAAGCTTCAAGCGGAAGGCAAAGCCTGACCAAGATACTAACCCTATGACTTTCAGGAACAAAGTCTCAAAGCAGATCTTCACACAGCCTCAACATGTCTTCCTTAGCTGTCTCAAGCCGAGGCCTCGGCTTGCTTACTGCGAGCTTGTGAATCAGTTCTAAGAGATACCTTCCACAACAAAATATAGCTCCTGCCTGAACAAGTTGACAAACGATACAAGCAAAAGTATAATGCCCATATCGCATCCGAATATTGTGCTCTCACTTCGTTTATTTGTCGGTAAGCGATGATTGAGGGCGCCGAGTTCGGAAAGGAGAGAAGGTGAACAGGAACACTCAGGTATTAGAGATGGAGAAGGATATTACGCCAAGAGTTGAAAGGTTGAGGGAGCAGCACATCCACTCGACCCCTCATGTTTCAGTGGAGAGATGCCTTTCGCTGACGAATTCATTCAAGAAAACAGAGGGCGAGCCCAAGGAGATCAGAAGGGCCAAGGCCCTGGCGGAGATTCTCGAGGACCTCAGCATCGACATTGGCCCTGACGAATTGATTGTCGGTGGCATAACAACCAAACCTCGTGGTGTACACCTCTTCCCGGAGATATCGATCGAATGGCTTAAAGAGGAATTAGATACGCTCGCTACAAGGGAATGCGACCCGGTTACGATAAGCGAAGAGGATAAAGAGATAATCAGGAAAGAGGTCCTCCCCTATTGGGAAGGCAAAACAGTAATGGACATCTTCAACAGAATGGTACCTGAAGGTCAGGTAAAAGACTTCATTGCAACCCGTCATGTTTCGTCTCGCCAGCAATTCTTAACCATACAGCAGACCTCCTGGTTCACCCCCAAGGAGTTTCTAAGCCTGGGGATCAAAGGCCTGAAGGTGAAGGCTGAGCACAAAATAGAGGAGCTGGACCTGACCAAGGCTGAGGATGTGGACAAACTGCTCTTCCTCGAAGCCGTCCAGATCTCCTGCGACGCAGCCACGGCTTTCATCAAGAGGTATGCCGC
>DAOULY010000018.1:0-68639 GCA_034414595.1 Dehalococcoidia bacterium | reverse complement strand
GAGATACGGTGACCTACAATATTTACTTCGGCCCCGACCCCAGCCCGCCGCTGGTCATAACTGATGTAGCAGGGACAACATATGATCCGGGCACGCTGAGCTACAACACTCACTACTACTGGAAGATCGAAGCCAGTGATAATCATGGCGCATCTACATCGGGGCCGGTGTGGGACTTCACCACCAGCGCTACGCCCAATACTGCACCAAACACGCCGAGCAACACCTCACCGAGCGATGATGCCACCGGTGTCAGCGTGACACCGACGCTGCAGTCCTCGGCGTTCTCCGACTCCGATGCCGGCGACACTCATACCGCCTCCCAGTGGCGGATAACTACCACCTCAGGCAACTACTCCAGCCCCATCTACGACAGCGGCACCGATACCTCCAACCTGACCCAGATCGCCATTCCTTCAGGGACTCTTAGCGATAACACCAGATACTACTGGCAGGTGAGGCACCAGGACAACCACTCCGAGTGGTCCGACTGGTCAACGGAGACTTCCTTCACCACCACCGTTACCACCACTGATGGGGATACTACCTCCGATGGCTCTTCCTCGAGCATGGGGCTCATCGGCGGCATCATCGGTGGTGTGGCCGGTGTGGGAGTAGCAGTCGCAGTTACAGTGCTATTGCTGAGGCGGCGCGGGGGCACAGGCACCGGTGGTAGCAATCCAACAAACTAAGCAGTAACACAACCGCAGCTCAAGTCCATGTGGTTACAGGCTTAGCCCAATGCTATTCTGAGGTTAAGCCCAATGAGTCGTCATTCTGAGCCAGAGCGAAGAATCTTTAACTGAGGATTAACTAAAGAGGTTCTTGAGCCATATGGACGCCCAGCCCACCTTGGGCACCGTGAACGAGACCCTGCCCATTACCTGGTTGGGGTACACTGGCTTGAAGTCGGGCGTAGCGTTGGCATCACCTTGGCAGATGAACACCGGGGAACTCTGCTGTCGAATCTCTATGACCCGGTGAATTATAGCATCGTTTCCTTGCTTGTACTGGATAACATCGCCGACCTGGATATCCTCCACCGCCACCTCTCTCACTATGACTACATCACCTACATTGATAGCGGGACTCATGCTTCCGCTGGCTACCACCACAGGGCTGAAGCCCAGCAGCCCGAAGGTGAACCAGATTATGACCACCGCAATAAGGCCCGTCACCGCCCAGCCTATCAGAGATGAGCGCCGCCCTTTAGCCTTTTTCTCGGCCTCAAATCCCCTCGGCACTGCAGACTCACGGGCCAGGCCCTGGATCACCAGCAGACCTATGATCGGGGCTACTGTGCCGGCGAAAGCGCTCATCGGCCAGATGAGGTCGGGCAGAATGGGCGAAAACCACTCAAAGAACTCCAATACGAACACATAGGCAATAGCTGCTATCGGCCCTCCCGTCGTCCAAGACAGGAAAGTGGCCACCATGTTTCGGGCCAGCAGCGGGAGGCAGGTCCCGATGGCAAAGGCGAGCGTGAAATTACCGCCGGTGAGCCTGGACATCGGAATGCTCACAAAGGTGAATAACACGGCTATCCCCACCAGCACCAGGGTGGTATATCGCTGGCTAAACACATTCAGCAGGTAGGACCTGGCGAACTCCATGCCCACCAGTGCGGTGCCGAAAAAGACGACGTTGAGGAACGATCCATACAGAGAATGAGAGTAGGGACTCTTGCCAAAGCTGGTCATGAGCCCCGCAACCACCAGGCAGGCTACCTGAAAGCCCCCGACCAGGAGCGCAACCCAGAGGAGGGACCTGGTGTAGCGCAGCTTCGCCAGCTCACCGTACCGCGCCACGAGCACGGTGACGGTAGCCAGCAGGCCCCAGAGTATGGGATAGATCACATATACCTGGGTAAAAGCGCTCAGACCGCGAGGTAAATGGAAGCCGCTGAAGAAATAGATCAGCAGCAGCAGCCCGAGAACACCCCCCAGCTCCAGTGCTATCCTCGAATTGCGCCTTCGTAGCATGTCCCCAACACCTGCCACCCCTCGGCCCATACTCGTCACTCCGCTAGATCTCAACATTGTTCAACGCATCACAGATATTATGCATTATACCATACTGGTAGCTCGTGGGCGATGTGCCGTACTTGCCCTCGATGGCGGCGATAATCTCAGCCAGTGTGCCCGAGCCTCCCAGTCCCAGATAATCACCGGGGTCATAGTCGCTGATATCATGGACACCAGCACTTATTGTGGCCGCCTCGATGTCGAGCCTGGTGCACAGGTACTGAGCAAGGAACTTCTCCTCCATGGTCGCATCCTTGTTATGCCCTTCTATAGTGGCTACCATATCGTCGACATCGATGTCGCCGTCATCGTCCATGTCAGTCACCAGCCAGTCTGAATCAGCGTCTATAGCTGCCAGCCAGCCGTTTATCTCTTCCTCAGTGAAGGTGTTATGCCTGTCCCAGTTCTTCCAGAAGCCCATGGTGCCGCCGGGAGCCCACTGGGCCAGGTGTATGGTCACAGTGAAGGTATACTGGAAATTCTGCTGCGCCGCCTGCTCCACATGTACGTCAAGCTGGCCGGTAGCAAAACTGCCAGGGTCTATCTGCAGCCCCTCAAATATCTGGAGCACGTCTACTGAGACTTCTACTCCATTTGTGAAGTTGTCCGGGGCGATTATTATCTCTCTAATTACCACTGGTATGGACTCACTATTGGTTACCTCAAAGTCGACGGTTAGGCCGTAGCACGGGTATCCATTGTTAATAGTCACTTGCATGGTATGAGGATCGACCAGGTACGCCGCGCAGTTGCCCACATCTTTCCCAAGCGCCTCGGGCCACTCTGTGCATCTCACGTTCCTGAAGCAGTCTATCAGTTCGCCCAGAGTCACGCTGCCGCTTATATCCAGCGTACTGCTCCACCTGGCATAGCCCATCCCGGCGCTTGCCAGCGCTATTATCAGAACCATTAAGATAATTGCTATTCTCATCATGTCCTTGGGCCGAAGCGGGGTAGGGGTAGAACCCCTACCCCGCTCTCAGTCTCTTTCCTGCCGTCATCGACAGGGGTCATAAGCTTTTACTCCCTACCTCTATCTGAGTATCATCACGGTCGTCATACGTCATTGCTTGTCACCGAAGTGGCAAACAGAGTGACGAGGAAGTTATAGGTATGCCCCTGCTCCGCGGGTTGCTCGATATGCAGGTATAGCGTGAACTCCTCGGTGTCGAGGGGTTCCAGCACTATCGGGGCACCGGAATCCACAAACTGTATGTTGTATGGATTGTCGTAGCTCGCCGTGTAACTACCGCCGGGATAATCCGGAGGCAGTGGCCATTCCGGATGGTAGTCGCCGAAATAGAAGTTACCCATTTCGGTCTCAACTTGCCACCCGATGATCCACACAGGCAGCCTTCCCCCGTTCTTTATCGTGAACTCAACCTCTACGTAGTAGCAAGGGTATACGTTTTCAACAATGACTTCGGCATGAGAGTAGAAGTACACATCCGCATACTGGCCAGGCGCATATTCCTCGGTGATGTACCCCATGTTAAACGCCGCTGGCAAATCAACATGGGTCACCCCGACGTCTTTGTTCAGCGTCGATATGCTGCCCTGGTAGGGCTCGTTTAGACCCAAGTTCCAGATACAGGTCTGGTCAAGCCCTGAACTATCATCGAATGTGTATCCAAGCGGTGGCGTACCGTCTGGCGGATATAGCCACGGGCCCTCCCTCGTGCCGTAGCCGTCGGAGGAACTTACGTCCACGAAACCTATGAAGTAGGCCCCACCGGGCCCTCCAAAGGTTCCGGTTTCTACCGTTCCCGTGATGTCCAGGGTGTCGGACCATAGTCCCATTGCCACCCCAAGAACAGACAGACATATGATGAGCACCAGCATAAGAACCCCTGCCCGGCGGAGAGACATTTTCATGTTTCCTCTCCTTCCTTACGGGCCGGGGCGAATCGCCCCTGTCCGGCGTGCTGTTTTTTCTGTAACTTCATACACATGGCTGCCTTCATCACGGCTGATACTCGTTGTACTGTACGAACAACAGTTTCAGCGTGAAGCCCATCGAGGCCTCGGGTGGCGCTCCGTCCTCCACATGCAGGTGAAGGTCTCCAGTCACCGTCTGGCCCGCATCGAGCTCATCACCTATCACTAACCCGGTTACATGGACCATCAGGTCATCATCCGTGTCCAGCGTGGTATCCATCACTGGATTCGCCAGAGGAGTCCCATCATAGTCCAGCAAGTCGAGATAGTAAAGGGTGCATGGAACGACATCCTCGCCGGCATCGTACTGGTCATTCCCGTTGATATCAAGCCATATGGCCTGAAGGGCGACCGGCACGGTGCCCTCATTAGTTATGTCATACCACACAGTGGGATAGTAGCTGGGAAACGCCTCCACAAGGCTCACACTGAGCTCCTTGTCGCTGAACCCTACACTGGTACTGGCGCTATCGCCTAAGTATCTCACGCAGGGCACGCCTGCCATTTGCGGCTCTTCCGGATCGGCCCCGTCATCATCGGGGTCGAAGTTGACGTCCGCCACGCCGTCATCGTTGCTCACGGCAGCAGTGAATACGGGGTCGATATTACCCGTGCTCACTGTACCCGAGACGGTCAGCGTGTCGGACCAAAGGGCCAGGCCGACGGCACTGCTGATCAGGCACAACACCAACACCAAGCAGAGTATCCCAGCTTTGGTCTTCATGTCGTTACCCTTTAGGGTTTTTCTCCTTCCTTGGTTCCTTTCTTTTGATCTTCCTTGGTGCTTGTCCACCTGTGTAACCTCGCGGTGGGCGGGGGGCACAAGGCCCCCCATTATTTATCACCGCTCAATTACACTGGAGACTCGTTGTACTGGTATGCATCCACGCTTGCACTGAAGCTCAGCACAGAACCCTGAGGCGCAGTGTTGTCCAGGTGGATCGTTATAAGCACGTCGATAGAATCACAGTAGTGGAGCTGTACCCCAACAACATCGGTCACAGTAACCTCGGCACAACCAGGCACGCCTTCCAGGACGATGCCCTGCAGGTGCACCGGTACGCTGCCAGTGCAATGGATGTCAGCAAGCACCGTGTAGGTGACGCACGGGTAGGCGTTGTTCACCGTGATTATGAGCTCCTTACCGACTATATCGGCAGTTACACTGCTGACGTCCTTGGTCTCGTTATCGCTGCACTGGGCGGGGCTCCACTCTACGCCGACGCTACCGGTGTTCACAGTGCCGCTGATGGTCAGAGTGTCAGACCACAGGGCATAGCCAACACCGAGCGCGCTCAGAGCAATTGCCAGCACCAAGCTGATCGCCAATATCTTCTTTTTCATCTCTTGATCACCTCCCTCCGTTTCAGGGTTGCCTTATCGCCCCTCGACCCGGGGCATAACGGCATTATGGAATGTGTTGTTTTCTCTCTTCTCTCAACAACCTCTTTTTCCGTTTCAGCCATTTTCTGCCAGTTCTCTTTCCTATATGTTCAGCGCTCAATCATGGAGCAGGAGGAGTGTACTCGTTGTACTGCACCGCAGTCACGTTGCCGGTGAAGGTGTACGTAGTACCCTGCTCGGCATCGTTGGTCAGGTGTACATGTATTGTGCCTATAGCCACGTCGTTCTCGTGCAGCTGAACCCCCACGGCGATATCGGGATAACCTTCATACCCCCCAAAACTGGCGGGTAGCATCTCCACGGTTGTATTCGGTGGCAGCAGTGAGGTATTGAACGAGACGTCCGAGATGATCACCGGCACGGTACCGAAGCTACCTACAGCCACATCCTGGTAGTAGTCGATGCACGGGTAGGCGTTGGTCACTGTGACTATGAGCTGTCCAAAGGTCGCGCTCTGAGGGTCGTAATCCACATGGCACTCTATGTTGCTGACGTCCTTCCCCGGCAGCTCCGAATCGTAAGACGGTCCGGCGCTCCACTCAATATTGACGTTACCGGTGTTGATAGTGCCGTCGATGGTCAGGGTGTCAGACCACAGGGCATAGCCAACACCGAGCGCACTCAGAGCAATAGCCAGCACCACGCTCAGTATCAGTATCTTTCTTTTCATGGCTCAGTCACCCCCCTTCACTGCGTTATGAAAGTAGAAAGAGATATCGCTTACGATAGGATGCTCTTCGGCGACGAAGCTGTACCCGCGGCCACGGTGGCCGAGGATGCAGTAAGGGCCAACGCCATCGATGCCCAGCTTGTCCTTGATGCGGCGCACATATAAGTGCAGCGTGGCCATGCTGATGGTACCGCCCCAGACCTCAACCATTAACTGTGGGTAAGGCATGACCCGGCCCTCATTGAATACCAGACAGGAGAAGAGACGGAATTCGGTGGGGCTAAGCGCAGTCGCGCTGTCAGGCAACTCCACCATCCGCGTCTCGGGAATAAGCCTGGGATAGCAATACATGGGCTTATACCGGCGCAACAGGGCGCGCGCCCGCGCCGCCAGCTCAGCCAGGCTGAAGGGCTTGGTCATGTAAGCATCTGCACCAAGATATAAAGCCTTGGCGAACGACAGCTCTTCCCTATGGTCACCGAGGACGATTAGGGGAGCATCAGAGACCTGGCGCACTCGGGGGTAGGGCATTTGCTCGTCCATAACTATGAGAAAGGGCTGGGTTTCATACAGCATCGCCAGCCCTTGAGCACCATCTTCAGCTTTTAATACGTCAAATCCGGCCTGTTGCAAGGCTGAGACCACTTCTTCCCTTACCTCATGCTCGCCCTCAATTACTAAAACCTTGTTCAAGTCCGGCTCCTGTCAAACTGTTAACAGAATATCAGGTAAATGTGAAGATAACGGTGACAGCGGTGACGTTGACGGTGAACGATGGTGACAAAACGGTGACAAAACGGTGCATAATCGGTGATAGAAAAAGGACAGCATAGAGCTGCCCTTTGGTGCCACTTCTGGCAAGGGGTTACGCCATCTGGCGAGAGCTTGCTCGGTGGCCTATCTGGCTACATCAGCGTCACGCTTGTTTGAGGCTCCTCCTGCCACCGAGGCCACGATTGACGGGGCTGTTCCAGGCAACCCACACCCCAGGTCGATCCGGACAGCCCCCCTCTTGCTTGTAACTCTGAACAACGCCTACCCGTGCATCAACTACTAAAAACCGTTGTTGACAGCCATGGCTGCATCCACGGCTATTAATTCTCTAATCGGGTGGTCTTATGAACTTGTAACCGACACCGCGTTCCGCGATGACTATCTGCGGATTGGCAGCATTGTCTCCTAATTTGTGCCTTATGCGAGAGATGTATTTCTTGAGCAGGTAAGGGTCACCGATATACTCTGAGCCCCATACCTTTTCGACCAGGGCACGGTGCGGGATCACCCTGCCCTCGTTTCTTACCAGATAGGTCAGTAGCTCATACTCCGTAGGAGTCAACTTCACCACCTCTCCACAGATGAACACCTCACGAGTGGTGAAATTTATAGTGAGACCCTCACTGATAAATGAGGGAAGACGGCCTTCTCTGAGCTCGGACATTCCGGCGCGGCGGAGCAGCGCCTTCACACTGGCCAGGAACTCCATGGGACTGAAGGGCTTGGTGATACATTCGTCCGCGCCCATTTCCAAGGCCCTGACTCTGCGCATCTCGTCGTCCCCTTTGCTGAGGACGATGATGGGTACATCGGAGAAGAGACGGATCTGGCTGAGCACTTCAAAAGCATCCATGCTGGGCAAATCGAGGTCAAGGATAACAACATCCGGCGCTTCTCCCTCCACCAGCTCTATTCCCCTTGTGCCCTCGGCGACAGTAAGCAGTTCGGCCTCTGGCCAGCGCAGCTGAAGGGATAGAGTGATGCTCTCGACTATCTCCTTAATACTTTCGATCATTAAGACTCTCATCGCAGTCCTCCCTTTCATAAGGGCGCAAATGACGGACCACCAACTGATCTCTCCCGCCCTAAGTACTCCTCCATCTCCATTCTTCCTGCCATTCTTTCCTTTTCCTTTTGGTTGTAACCAGCTCTTTTCTTCCTTCCCCTCTTCAACCACTCCCAGGTGAACCACGCTGCAGCTCCTTTCACCCTCATGTCACTTTTTCTACACATAAGTGTAAACTAATCAAAGCTTTTTGCAATCGCTCATTCGGAGTAAAGTTGGTTTATTCCGTCGTTCACCAAGAAGCATGAACCAGGCACACCCAGTACCCTTTATCGGTGTCACCATTTCGGCAAGAATCTCACTTCCTGCACTATTATATAGATTCAGCAGCGAATCTACTACTTACCAGATACAATAGGGGAGATCCCGTCGTGTCGACTGAGGCTCTTGCTGAGGGACCATGTCTTTTTCAGTGGCCCGCTCGGGGGGGCTCTCCCGATACCAGGGAGATAAATGACGGAGCTGTCCAGATAACCCACACCCTAATGGTGATCTGGACAGCTCCTTCTGGTAAACCCGACCAACGCCTACCCGTGCATCACCTACTACCAGCAGATGGACGTCATAGCTGCTGGCTGTTAGTCGGGTGGTCCTACTAACTTATAACCCACAACCTGCCGGACAGCAGGATTGGGCATCGCTTTGCCTCCGTTTTTCACCAGATAGGTCAGCAAATTGTACTCGGCCCGGGGCAACCTCACCAGCTCTCCAGAGATGAACACATCACGAGTGGTGAAGTCTACGGCGAGACCATCGCTGACAAATGAGGGAAGGCGGCCTTCTTTGAGCTCGGCCATCCCGGCGCGGCGGAGCAGCGCCTTCACACTGGCCAGGAACTCGATGGGGCTGAAGGGCTTGGTGATACACTGGTCCGCGCCCATCTCCAGGGCCCTGATTCGGCGCATCTCGTCATCGCCATTATTGCTGAGGGCGATGACGGGCACATCGGAAAAGAGGCGAATCCGGCTCAACACCTCGAAAGCATCTATGGTGGGCAGATCGAGGTCCAGAATAACAATATCCGGTGACCCGCCCTCCACCAGTTCCATCCCCTTTGTCCCCTCAGCGACGGCAATCAACTCGGCCTCCGGCCAGCGTAGCTTGAGGGAGAGGGAAACGCTTTCCACCATTTCCTTGTTGCCCTCTATCATCAATGCTTTCATTCCGGTCATTCTCATCACGAGGGTACATATTATGGACCACCAGCTCATTTCCCGTGCCGCAGGGATTCCCCTGTCACCATTTCGTCTTTTTCGTGAAATTTGGTCAATTGCTTCTACATAAGCCATGATATTACTCACTCCCAACAGATTGATGCTACAACTCCCCCAGTCATTTTCCAATCCCCCTTTCGGGTCAATCCCCATCATCCTTTTTGGCCAAGATTCTGGCCCTTTTGGGTCACCCTCCGACAGGAAAATCACACGAGCGCCTCCTAAATATAGGAACCAGCAGGTAGCTTCACAGAATAGCCCGCGAGCAGACCAACGAGTACTGAGGGCACAAGCCCACGCCCGCTCCGGCATCACCCATCTGGGTTAGCAACAGTTGTCGCCTTTCCTACGGGTACCGAAGCACCCCCAGGGTCGGTTCCAAAGTCATGTTGACCAAGCAGTATACCAGTGTGGTAGCGTGGAAGTAAGGTCTATAAGGTAATAAGGTAAGGAGGTAAATGGCATAATAAACGCTTCTTCCTTAACAACGCATCTTCAGTACTGGTCTTGCCAGTCCCAATGGTGTGTTGAAGGTAGAGAAAAATCGAACACGGAGCGAAAGGGCAAACCCATCGAAAGCTGGGGGCGCAAAGTCACGGGTCTAACGTCCCTCGGGGGCCATGATAGCCGGGCTGCCGAACCGAGCAAATCGGAAAGTGCTTCCCGGTGTTATCCCCAGGAAGCACTTCTGTATTTGGAGTGTGAGAGCGGGCCAAATGAGGTCATCCGATTGACCCTCAATATTTATTGACCTGACCCGATCTGGACTTATGGAACACATCGAAAGCGTAATAAGATGGGTATTAGTCAGCAGATGCTGGCTGCCGCCAACTTAAGCCTGCTTCTGAACCGCTCCGCTAATTGGAGAGAAAGCGAGATGCGCTCTCCAATCTACAGCATGTTTACCATGCCAGAAATTGCAAAGGAGCTCAGGCGCTCAGAGTCTTGGCTTCGAGAAGCTGAGACTAAGGGCAAAATCCCAAAGGCACGCCGTGAGCATCAACAGTTGGCGTGTCTACACCAAGGAGGATATCTAAAAGCTAAGAGCCTTGCTCATAGCATAGAAGTCAAAGATGCAAAATAAGTGAAGCCCTGGACTCGGCCGGCAAGCACAAATCCAGGGCGGAAGTGGGACACACAACAACCAGGAGGTTATCGTATGTCCATTTCACAGTGTAGCGCAACTAATATTCGCCGTCAACAGGTGATCCTCCCAGACGGTAAAGCCACAGGCTGGTTTGAAGGGAATACCTCCATCAAGCCCGTATATGGCTCAAAACACCAACTAAGGCAATCCTCAGCATGGGGGCAATTCAGGTCTACGACACACTCCTGTGATCTTGCCCTGTCAGGCTGAATATATAGAAGGGAAGTTAGTCAGATGACAATCAAGCAAAATGTCAAAAACAGAATAATAGGTAAGAAGGCTTTGGGGCTACCTTCGATTTTAATCGCAGCGTTGGTTTTGCTCCTGGTCTTCTCAGCAAGTGGGCTCGCTGCTCTGGCATCCCACGATGGGGACCAGGGCACAAGCTACACTGAAATACTGGTCAAATTCAAACCAGACACCGATGCCTCAACGATAGCAGAGGTGCATCGCCAGAACGCCGGTACTGTAGTGGACACTATACCCCAGCTTGGGGTACAGGTGGTGCAGGTGCCCACCAGTCAGGCCACGGCGAGGCTGGTGTCCTATGCCAGTAATCCCTTTGTAGAATATGCTGAGACCGACTCCCGGGGGCAATTAGCCGCCGTACCTGATGACACCGATTTCAGTCGGCAGTGGGGCCTGACCACGGTTCAAGCCCCGCAAGCCTGGGACATCACCCACGGGAGTTCAAACATCCAGATTGCTATTCTGGACACCGGCATTGACCAGGACCATCCCGATCTGCAGGCCAAGATTGTAGCCAGCCAGATTTTCTCCGGCAGCGCTACTCTGGACGATGTCTACAATCATGGCACGCACGTGGCAGGAATCGCCGCTGCCATTACCGACAATGCAACTGGTGTTGCCGGGTTGGGATATGACTCCTCGCTGATGATTGGGAAGGTGTTTACGGATAATGGATTGGTGTCTGCTTCATGGCTTGCTCAGGGCATCACCTGGGCAGTGGATAACGGAGCTGAGGTGATCAACATGAGCATAGTGTTCACCTCACCCTCCTCTGTAATAGAGAATGCAATAAATTATGCCTGGGACCATGGTGTGGTGCTGGTGGCGAGTGCTGGTAATACTGGTAGCGATGAGAGTTCCAGTCCGATATACCCCGCTGCCTATGACAACGTCATTGCAGTAGCAGCTACTCAGGCGGATGACACCCTAGCCGGCTTTTCCACCTATGGCAATTGGGTCGATGTGGCTGCCCCAGGCCTTAGTATCCTCTCTACGGTGGCGACACCCCCCCACGAATATAGAAGCATGAGTGGCACCTCCATGGCTGCGCCCCATGTTGCCGGACTGGCAGCCCTGGCATTCGACACTGTAAGCGACAGCAACGGCAATGGCCGTCTGAACGATGAGGTAAGATATGCTATCGAGAGCACCTGTGATGACATCGGCGTAAGTGGAATAGGTAACGGGCGCATCAATGCCTATCAGGCGTTGCAAGCAAGCACGACTCCAGCGAACTCCACCTTAGACCCCGCGGATACTGTTGTTACAGTCACCTCCGCCGGAGCCCCTGTCGAGGGCTATCGGGTATATGCCTATACTGCCGACGGAACATACGCCGGGAGCAAAGTTACCGATGCCTCGGGCCAGGCCGAGTTTGACATAGTGCAGGGTAGCTACAAGTTCAGGGTGTACTACAATTACTCCTACTGGTGGAGCGACGCCATCACCACTCCAGGAACCGCCACCATCGACATCCCCGCGGCTACCGTTGTTACGGTTACGGCGGCCGGAGGCCCTATTGGTGGCTGCCGGGTGTATGCCTATACTGCCGACGGAACATACGCCGGGAGCAAAGTTACCGATGCCTCAGGCCAGGCCAGCTTCACCCTGCCTCAGGGTAGCTACAAGTTCAGGCTGTACTATGAGTATACCTGCTGGTGGAGCGACGCCATCACCACTCCAGGAACCACTACCATTGATATCCCCGCAGCTACTGTGGTTACCGTCACCGCGGCCGGAGGCCCTATTGATGGCTGCCGGGTATACGCCTACACTGCCGACGGAGCATATGCCGGGAGCAAAGTTACCGATGCCTCGGGCCAGGCCAGCTTCACCCTGCCTCAGGGTAGCTACAAGTTCAGGGTGTACTACAATTACTCTTACTGGTGGAGCGACACCATCACCACTCCAGGAACCCCTACCATTGATATCCCTGCCGCTACGGGTGGTTGAGTATGAGATGACATATCTTCAGCCATATCCCTTAGCCACACCTGCGGATAGCCTGCATAGTGACTTTCCTAATGGTGTGGTGCTGACCGAGCTTCGCCACCCGATTTTGATGCCCTCATAAGCATTGCCAGCGGGATGCAGTAGGACTGCGTAGTGCAGTTATCCCCGGTATAATGTTAAAATCAAGATGGCCAACGACCTCGGCTCTTGCGAGCGAGCAAACAACAAGCACAAGCTCGGGTTAGGAGATGAAGAGAGTAGCTATAACAGGAGTCTCCGGATATATCGGTAGCAGGCTGTTGTCTCGGCTGGGGGCGATACAGGATGTGGAAAGAATTGTCGGCATCGATGTAAAACCGCCGCATGATAGCCTGCCCAAGTTAAAGTTTTACCAGCAGAACATATTTCAGCCACTTGGCGACATCTTCGTTGAGAACGAAGTGGACACTGCCATCCATCTTGTCTTTGCCGTAAAGCCCGCCCATGATAGAACCGGTGCTCAAGAGATCGATATCGGCGGCACCACTAACTTCCTGGAATCATGTCGACAGGCCCAAGTCAAACACATCCTCTACTTGAGTAGCCACACTGTCTACGGTGCCCATCCCGATAATGCTGCGCCCCTTAAAGAGAATGCACCGCTACGACCGCTACCTGGCTTCCAGTATTCGTGGGATAAAGCAGAAGTCGAGCGAATCTTGGGTGATTTCGCTGCTTCTAACAGAGAAGTCTGCATTACCATTCTGCGCAGCTGTGTGGTGATCGGCCCAAATGCGCGTAATTCGATTGTCACTTCGATGTTCAAGCCGGTTATGATTGGCGTCGCTGGCTATGACCCACCAATGCAGTTCGTCCATGAAGATGACTTGGTTGAGGTTATCACCACCTTCCTTGAGCAGAAGAACGCGGGCGTTTTCAATGTGGCAGGTGATGGAGACATCAAATATAGCGAAGTTGCCAGGCTCTCTGGGAGGAGGCTCATACTATTACCTGAGAGGCTACTACGCCTCTTGCTGGCATTTTCCTGGGCATTGCGCCTTCAAAATGAATCCCCAACCAGCGGCTTGGAGTTCATAAAATACCCACCTCTGGTGAGCACAGAAAGACTTAAAAGAGAGGTGGGGTTTCGATTCAGTTACTCGTCCAGAGATGCGCTGGCATCCTTTGTTTCCGGCAACCGGTAGATCAAGACATTTGACGAAAGCCCTGTATTTATCGGTACGGAAGTACCATTGACTACAGCGAAAGCTCACCGTGTAGAATGTACTAGGGATGTTGTCTGTCTCATACAGTACATAGGTAGCACAACAAGCTAATTCTAAAAGCTAATTCTAATTGAGTCTTAGGGTAGCAAGGTTTCGCAAGAGCGAAAAAGTCCGGTTTGACAACTGAATGTAGAACGGTGAAAAGGGCAAACCTGCCGAAAGGCAGTGACGCAAAGCCACGGGTCTACGGCCAAAGGGCTATGATGGCTGGGCTGCCGAAACCAAGCGTGGCGAAAACGCCTTTGGGTAAGGATGCCCAAGGGCGTTTATATTTTTGCGCCTTGGCGCTCCACCCAGATGAAAGAGGCCACAGCAGAGAATGGACTTTGATTTTTCTCTCGGGGTTATGAAACACAGGAGTTAGCAAGTAGGTGACATGAATCCTTTTGCTTTAGCATCTTTATTGGCCTTTGTGCTCTTGCTATTTCTGGCAGTTCTTGTCTGGCTAAGGGATCCCAGAAATGCAGTAAACAGACTCTTCACGCTTTTTTGTATATTAGCAGCATATGTGTCACTCACAGAATTTGGATATCGTCTGCCAGATGACTCTGGAACAGCATATTTCTGGACGAGAGCATCCGCTTTCTGGCCCGTCCTACTACCTGCTCTACTACACTTTGCTATGGTTCTTACAGAACAATCGAGACTGCTTAGGAACAGAGCGACCTATGTTCTCCTGTACGTCCCTGCACTGGCAATTGTTGTCGTGGACTTGAGCACAGACCTTATAACCACAGGATTGACACAGCAATACTGGGGCTGGGAACCCGTCTATGCTGAAAACGCGGTATCTTACATTCTCACTTCTTGGGCTTTCATCATGGGAGCGTTGCCACTCTATCTTTGCCTAAGCTATTATCTCAGGACTGCCGACCATCGGAAGAGGCAACAAGCCAAGTACGCCTTTGTGGGAATTTTCATTCCGATGACCATGGCCCTTATTACCGGACTCATTTTACCTTTGTTCAAAATCACTGCCCCGGATTTATCTTCGATCGCATTTGTACCTGGAACTGCCTTTGTCGCGTACGGAATTTGGAGACATGGGCTATTTACTCTGACTGCGGAAACAGCAGCGGAAAACATCCTATCTACAATGTCGCACTTACTGTTTCTTCTGAGTCCAGAGGGAAGGATAGTGAGGGCCAATCAGGCCGCATTAGCGGTCCTTGAATATGGGGAAGAGGAGCTAATTGGCCAAGAACTGGAAATCATCCTCACAGATGAAGGAAGGAAGGAAGCCCTGTTGGGTAGGGCAGGGCCTACGGGACAACTGACAATAGATGCTATCAATGATGCTGCGATGACTTTGACGACAAAACTTGGCAAGCATATACCCGTCTCTGTGTCAATGTCCCCAGTCCACATTAATGGTGACATACAGGGTATCGTTTGCGTTGCTCAAGATATCACTGAGCGCAAGCGGGCAGAAAGAGAGTTGCGCGAAAGAGAGGAGCGACTGAAGATATTGTTTGATTTCGCACCAGATGCTTATTACCTGAACGACTTTAAAGGCAAATTCATCGACGGCAATATAGCTGCAGAGAAATTGATCGGATATAAGAAGGAGGAATTGATCGGTAAGAGTTTTCTGAAACTGAACCTACTCCCTGCCCACCAACTCCCGAAAGCGGCTGCACTTCTGGCCAAGAACGCTATGGGTAAACCCACTGGACCTGACGAGTTTACCTTAAACCGGAAAGATGGCACTCAGGTTACAGTTGAAATAAGCACATTCCCGGTAAACGTGCACGACGAAGCTCTTGTCTTGGGCATTGCCCGGGATATCACTGAGCGCAAGCGGGCAGAGGAAGAATTGCAAAAAGCTCGTGACGAGTTAGAACTCCGTGTTGAAGAACGTACCGCCGAGTTAAAGAAAACCATGACGGAACTGTCCCGTTCCAATGCCGAGCTGCAAGAATTCGCCTACGTGGCCTCGCACGACCTGCAAGAGCCGCTGCGCATGGTAACAAGCTATGTACAGTTACTGGGACGGCGCTACCAGGGCAAACTGGATGCCGATGCCAACGACTTCATCGGATATGCAGTGGACGGAGTCAGTCGGATGCAGAACCTGATCAATGGCCTGCTAGCCTATTCGCGTGTGGCCACACGAGGGAAGGTTTTTGAGCCGGCAGACTGTGCGGCTGCGCTTGACCAGGCGCTTGCCAACCTGGGCGCCGCTATCGAGGAGAGCGGTGCGGTGATTTCCCATGACCCCTTGCCAACCGTGATGTCAGATTCCACGCAACTTGTTCAGCTGTTTCAAAACCTGGTGGGAAACGCCATCAAGTTCCATGGCGACGAGCCACCGCGTGTCCATGTCTCGGCCGAGCAAAAGGGGGGTGAATGGGTCTTCTCCATCCGCGACAACGGCATCGGCATCGATCCGGAGTACGCCGAACGCATCTTCGGGGTCTTTCAGCGCTTGCACAGCAGAGAGGAATATCCAGGCACCGGCATCGGCCTGGCGATCTGCAGAAGGATTGTGGAACGCCATGGAGGGCGCATCTGGGTAGAGTCGCAGAACGGAACAGGCTCAACATTCTACTTCACAATGCCTATGAACAGGAGGTAGATAGCCATGACTAGTCAAAAGAGCGGAAGGCCAATTGAGGTCTTGTTGGTGGAAGACAGCCCCGGCGATGTGCGCCTGACGTTGGAAGCTTTCAAAGAGGCCAAGTTGGGGAACCGTCTAAGTGTAGTTGGAGATGGGATGGAGGCCATGGCCTTTCTGCGTCAGGAAGGCAAGTATGGCGACGCGCCCCGTCCAGACCTCATACTGCTCGATTTGAACTTGCCAAAAAAGAGTGGCCGCGAAGTGCTCGCGGAGATCAAGGCCGATGAACGCTTGAAACGTATCCCCGTGGTGATTTTGACCGTATCTGATGCCGAAGAAGACATACTGAAGACCTATTCTCTCCATGCCAACTGCTATATAACCAAACCGGTTGGTTTCGACCAATTCATCAAGGTCGTGAAATCCATTGAGGACTTCTGGTTAAGCATAGTGAAACTACCACTGGAGTGAATGTCATGAACGAAACACTTATGAAAGTCCTGTTAGTTGAAGACAATCCGGGAGATGCTCGCCTGATCCGAGAGATGATTGCTGAAGTCAAGGGTACTCAATTTGATCTACACTGTACAGAGCGGCTCTCTGCCGCACTCGAGTGTCTGGCCGAGGGGGACATCGCTCTAATCCTGACCGATCTCGAGCTGCTAGATAGTCAGGGCCTTGAAACATTCGCCAAAGTATACGGTCAAGCGCCCCAAGTGCCGATTATCGTCTTGACTGGTCTCGACGACGAAGAGGCTGGACTTGAGGCAGTACGGCGGGGAGCGCAGGATTATCTGGTCAAAGGGCACATTGAGGGCAACCTGTTGGTGCGTGCTATGCGCTACGCCATAGAGCGCAAACGGGCTCAGGAACAACTCAAAGAGTATTCAGAGAACCTGGAGAGGATGGTAGATGAGAGAACCCAGGAACTAAAGGCTGCCTATGAAAAGCTAATCCGGACCGAGAAGTTGGCGGCCATGGGAGAGCTTGCTGGAGGGGTGGGCCACGATCTGCGGTCACCGCTGACAACCATCAGGAATTCAGCATATTTACTTAAGATGATAATGGAAGAAGCTGTTGATGAAAAAGTGGCAAAGTACCTGGACATGATAGAGGAGCAGGTCGACGTTTGCGACAAGATCATCTCTGACCTTTTAGACTCTTCACGGCTGGGCAAGATCGAAGTTAAGGAAGTGGACATTAACCAGATAGTGCACAAAGTTGTGCAGGCTACTGTACCACCTCAGAACGTAGAGATTTCCACCAGCTTGGCGCCAGATCTCACTTCGGTGATGGCAGATGCGAGTCAGTTGGAGCAGATTTTCCCCAACTTGATTGCCAACGCCATCCAGGCCATGCCTGATGGAGGCACGTTGTCTTTGAGCACCGACCAGAAGGAGAATTTCATCGAAGTCAGGGTGGCTGATACCGGGGCAGGGATTCCAGACGAGAACTTGGACAAAGTCTTTGAACCTCTGTTCACTACCAAGGCCAAGGGAGTAGGCCTCGGGCTGGCAATAGTCAAGAGGTTGGTGGAAAGGCAGAGCGGTGTTATTCAAGTGGAAAGCCAGGTGGGCAAAGGCACCACGTTTACAGTCAAGCTTCCAATTGCAAATGCTCGCACAGTGGTATCCAGATAATTTGAATTTGATCCACCTCTTCTCTGCTTGTTCTCAGCTTGGTCGTTCTTTTACTGACCGCCCTCGGAGAGACTATATGAGAGCATCCTACCTGCGAGGTCCGACTGTGCCTTGCGGATTGTTCGGTGGTTGGCGAAGAACAATCCGCTAATGTTATGTTAGGCAAAGGCTTCCCCGGGCAGATGGTCTGTGGAAAGATGGACCAAAAGTGTTGATTGCCCTCAGCAGGTGAAGTTTAATCGGCCCCTAGAGCCGATCCTTGGTAAATATTTGATTCATAATATGGCTTTGCCTGCTGCCAAAGAGCTTGCAAACGAGAATCTGCTTGTTGTTGATATGCGCTTTCCAATTTCAAGAGGAGCTCCTGTTCATACATAAAAATTGCATCTACTCGCAACTCTCCCACACGCGGCTCTACTCCCGCCGACTTCCATGCCATGTAGCTTTCATCTCGGCAGATCAATACCCCGTTTTCACGCTCCTTCCAAATACGCCTTGCCAAAGGCTTGCCAGTACAGGATTTTGCCAGAACTAATTCGCCTCTGTTCATACTATCCTCTTCGTAGCTTTCTTTACCAATTATAATAAGTTCCACAGCTCATAGTAAAATTCTGTCCAGCATTATCCAATACGGTATTGACAAATATTAATTGGTATGGTATTAAGATAATGTGGAATTTGGCACAGGGTGATTGGAATGGTTGCAGAGAATGCTGATAGGCGCCTGCCACCTTATGTTTCATATCGAACGTTTCGTAATTTCCTGAACGACCTCAGGGAAGGAATCCCGTCTCGTGTTGATAGAAGCTACTGGGGAACTAAGATGTCAGGCAGCACCGGCATCCAGCTTATGACCGCCCTGCGATTTCTTGGACTCATCGACGCAGGTAATAGGCCAACTGAGAAGCTGGTGAGAATAGTTCAATCCGAGGGCAGAGGGTTCCAGGAGATTCTTAAAGGGCTCATAAAAGATAGATATGCATTCCTGTTTGAGAACTTGGATTTGGAGCGAGCAACCCCGGCCGAGCTGGGCGAGAAATTCCAGCAACAAGGAGCAGAAGGCGATGTCGGGCGGAAGTGTATTGCATTCTTTCTAGCAGCGGCCACCGATGCCGACATTCCTCTTTCGCTTTTTATATTTAAAAAGACAAGAGCTACAAGGACAACAAGTAAGCCCAAGAGGCCTGCCGCAAGATCGTCTTTGCAGAAGGGAAAAGGCATTACAGTTCCGGAAGTACCTGCAGGATTTCCAGGCAGGATAACTTGGGAGGAAATGCTTTTGAGTAAATTCCCCAGCTTCGACCCAAGTTGGCCTGATGAGGTAAAGGTTCGATGGTTTGATGCTTTTGATCAACTTATGAGAAGAAAGCCCGCTGAAGAGGGGGATGGAAATAACAGGCCAGCTATTAGCTAATCTCGATCCTTGCTTTCGTCATTGTGCCAGTCTATTGACAATTCCTGCCAATCAAGGATATACTTTGTCCAGTTATCGGAGGTAGGGGAAATGACCGTCAAATTATCTCAGGTCCTGGCAATAGTCGACGATGCCTTGAAGAATGATCGCTATGAGGACAGGCTTGGCAAGGTAGCTGAGTATGATGTCACGTTTTGTGCCTTAGACTACATAGGCGATGCGTGGAAAGGGAACGTGACCTACAAGGTAGCGACGGAACTCGAAGTCAGAGACGCAAGATTTGCCATCGACGCGGAATCAGGTCATCTCCGGGTGTTTACTCTGGGCCACTGGGACTGGGACGTGAAGCCGTGACCGGCGAGATTGCTATCAGAACCAGTAGGAGCCTATATTCCCTACCTCAATTGCCGTGGCTGTGTTAATACCCCTTGCTCGCTTCTGTCAAGGCCTCCAACAGACCCAACCATAGTTACAACAGCCAGCCCGATGCTGTGGCACTTCGCAGACTTAGTCGCTCTAAAACCACAACCTTAGCCATTAGTCTCGTCAGAACTCCTAATTCCCAAAAATCTCTACCCTGACCCCCGTTATCTTTATGTTAACTCGCCTGGATTACCAGGCACAACAGGTTGCTACTTCCTCCTTCTCTTGGATGCAGGATGGAGTTTCAGCCCCGTTGCTACGCTCTTGCCAAGTTTGGGGTCAGCCTTGGTAAGATTCTCAACCATGCGTTGCTGAATGGGCTTATCCGCCTTACCCAAAGAGTCAACGATATTATCAATCAGGTGATCCTGGTCCACTTTGCTGAATGAGCGGTAGAGCGCGCCCGCCTGCTCGAAATCGTTAGTCAGGCTTATTTTTCGGCGCACTATATCACCTTCGATATGGGGCTGGCTCGTCGGGTAGGCAGGAGCCTCACGGGGTGCCCCGCCCGCCAAGGTGTTGGGCTCATAATTAACCGTTCCGCCACCATAGGGGGCATACTGCATGAACCCATCACGCTGGTTGGTGTTGACCGGCACTTGAGGCCGATTGATAGGGAGCTGCAAGTAGTTAGGCCCCAGCCGATGCCTTTGGGTATCCGCGTAGGCGAAGACCCTGCCTTGCAGGAGTTTGTCTGCGGAGAGCTCAATGCCGGGGACGATAGAGGCAGGGCAGAAAGCGGCCTGCTCCACCTCAGCAAAGTAGTTCTCTGGATTACGATTCAGCACCATCTTGCCCACAGGCATCAGCGGGAACTTATCCTCGGGCCAAGTCTTGGTGACATCAAGAGGATCGAAGCTCTGCTTGAACTCATCGGCGACGTTTATGGTCTGAACGTTCAACTCATACTCCACTGTCCTGCCGGAGGCGATGGTATCATATAGATCGCGGGTGGCAATGTCAGGGTCTTCCCCCGCAAGGCGAGTAGCCTCGTGGCGGTCGATTGTCTCTAATCCCGCCACTGGTTTCCAGTGATATTTAACATAGACTTCCTTGCCTCGCTTGTTCACCCACTTGTAGGTGTTGACGCCAAACCCTTCCATTTTCCGGTAGCTCTTGACCGTGCCCCGGTCGGAGAAGAGCCAGATGATCATGTGGGTGGACTCCAGGGTCAAAGAGATAAAGTCCCAAAAACGACTGTTTGCGCTGGAGGCAGTTGGGATGTTTGTATCAGGAGCAGGCTTGAAAGCATGGACCATATCTGGAAACTTGATAGCGTCGCGGATGAAAAATACGGGCAGGTTGT
This sequence comes from Dehalococcoidia bacterium, assembly GCA_034414595.1. Lineage (GTDB taxonomy): Bacteria > Chloroflexota > Dehalococcoidia > SZUA-161 > JAUWZY01 > DAOULY01. Next base: position 47,592 of record DAOULY010000018.1, on the reverse strand, counting down.
TCCCCACCAGATCGTAGTTCCCCTCTTCGGTATAGAACTTAACGGCAAAGCCCCTGGGGTCACGGACTGTATCTGCTGACCCTCGTGCGCCAACCACCGTAGAGAAACGGACGAAGACGGGTGTCCGCTTTGCCGGATTCTGAAGGAAGTTGGCACAGGTATACTTCTCCATACTCTTATATACCTGGAAGTAGCCGTGGGCTCCGGCACCCTTGGCGTGAACTACGCGCTCCGGGATTCGCTCGCGGTCGAAGTGCGCCAGCTTCTCAATGAGATGCACATCTTGCAGCAAAACAGGCCCACGCTCACCCACGGTCACTGAATTCTGGTTGTCACTAACCGGAACCCCCTGATTAGTTGTAAGGCGCTTCTGTTTCACAGTTCCCTCCCTATTGTGTTAATGATGGTTTCTGTCGGGATTTTCCCATATCAACTACTGCAGCTATATCTGACTATAATACCCAGCCCTGTTTAAGCGTCAACTTGCCTTTAGTTTACACTTTCCCTACCATTGTCGGCAGCCAAGCAGGGATTTTCCATTTCAGCCCGCAATGAGGCGACTCTAATCCTTGCCTTCTGTCCTGAAAACAAAAGGCAGAGAAGCTTTCTGCTTCTCCGCCCATATATACACCAACTACACACCTCCTCACCGATTATTCAACCGTGCAATATCTGTCGCTTACATTTCCCCTGCCGTCGGTCAGGCTGATTAGCCTTATCCCCTATATTTACCTCTATATACAACTTAACCAGAGTCTTGTCAAGATGTTGCCCATTTACCTCGCTTCACACCCCTGAACTGCAAGCCGATGGGTTCGGTGTGCTTGCTCCACCTTCCCCGCAAATCTGGAGGCCGCCAAATGCGTCTTGGCGCTCCTGAGTTCGAGCTAAGGTATTGTCTCTTTGTCCACAAGATCAGCTTCATGGATCGGCACTATTATGTCAGCAAGCTCTTTCACCCTTGCCACACTCTCATAAGCCAGCAATGCGTCCATATGGATACCCGGTGTGATTACAGGCATCCTGCCCCTGATCTCCGGTGTAGGTTCAAAGTTTTCTCGGATACAACAGAAGCCGGCAATGATAGCTGTGCCCTGGCTGGTGTTTACAGCTACAGACTGGCTTCCCGCGCTGTGGCCTGGCGTCAGCAGAAGCTCTATCCCATCATCTATCCTCGTGTCTCCATCAACCTCCCTAAAGCGAAGCCCCGCGAGCAAATCGCGATAGTCTGCGGGCCATGTTCCGGCGACCATTGGGTGTGGGTTGCGAGCGAATTCGAGTTCCGCCCTTTGCACAATTACTTCGGCATTGGGGAACTCATGGGCAAGAGCATAATGATCGTGGTGGAGATGGGTTGCAATGATGACATCTATATCACCAACCGTGAGCCCTACCTTGCTCAGACCTTCAGCCAGAGTTTGTATAGGCTCAACCTTATATCCACGCGTGGCAAGCCTCTCTGATGTTATGCCTGCATCCACGATGATATTCTTCTCACCACCTTCCAGATACCAGACATAGAGACCGATTTGTAGCGTCTGCCCGAAGTTCATCAGGTATGTCATCTTAGGCTTGGCAAAATCCGCCTTCAGCAACGGAATAGGATGAATAACATAGGTTCTTACCATGAGTTCCTAACTACCCCCTTTCAAAATGTCGTCCAGTATGCGGTCAGTAGCACTCTTTGTCATTTTTATAACCTCGGGACGAGTCTGCAACAGGAAGACGTTTTCAGGAAAGGGCAAGTGGGTATCAATGGCCCACTCCAAGTCCTGAGGCACCGTGAAGTGCGTTTCCAGGATTTTGGCTAACTCTCCTATCCTCCTCGCCTCTTCGTCGCTTAAACAGAAGATGCCCATTCTATCGGGAGGGACTCTCTTCTCATCGACTCCGCTTTCGGAAAAGGCCACCTGTACCCTCTTTTCCCCCAGCTTCCTTTCCAGTGGCTCCAAGCTTTCCTTGTCCAATGTCCACCTGTCGGGCACTATCATCCCCGCGACAACGCTTTCACCTAATCCCCAGTTAGCTTCGATTGTTATCTTTGACCTGTCACCAGTATTTGGATCAGCGGTAAAGCAGACGCCAGCACAGCGAGCATTGACCATCTTGAGCACTGCGACGCCAATAAGATCTGTTTCCAAGGGAAGAGCGTGTCGAGCACGCGAGATTAGAGAACGGGCATTGAATGTGCTGGACCACACTTTTATCACCTTACGTACCAGATCAGACTTCCCCTTTACGTTTAGGTAAGTCTCATATTGCCCGGGGTGACTTACCGGTCCAGCCGAGCGGACGGCGACTGCGACATCGGCAACGCCGGTTCTCTGACACAGAGCATCATAGCTCGTGGAGATGACATCTTGCATATCCTTGGGCATCGCCTTTGATTCCACGATGCGCTGCATCGCTTTGGCTGCTTCTTGATATTGCCCCGCATCCTGGGAACCAGCATTAAATTTGCGCAAGTATTGCCATAGTTCTCGGCTGGTACCGGTCTCGGCGAGAAACGTACTATATGCCTCAACCGATAACGCGAATCCAGGAGGAGCTGGCAGCCCCAGCCGGTGTAATTCCCCCAGATTTGCGCATTTCCTTCCCACCGACTGGCTGTCCTGCTGACAGATCTCATCAAGCCAAAATAGCCACTTCTCAGCCACAGATAGCCTCTTTGTTGCTTAGCTTTCCGCTACAGGAAATAGACAGCCATGTTGTTGCCATCAACTCTGATCCTTTGCCCCGTCTTGATCTTCCTCGTGCCCTCCAGGGTGCCAGCGACAACAGGAATGCCGAACTCTCGCCCCATGATCACGGCGTGGGCCATGCCCCCTCCCATATCGGTAACCACGCCGCCGACAACATGAAATGCGGCTATCCAGGGGGCGGCTGTGAATGGCGCCACCAGAATTTCCCCCGGCTGAATCTGGGCAAGCTCGCTCTCACTCATGATGACTCGAGCATTACCTTCGGCAACCCCCGGGGCTCCGCCAGCCCCATAGAAGTCAGCCTTTAGCTCAGGGCGAACCAAAGGGGGTGCACCTACTACTCGGACTATGGGGTCTTTGTTTGCCACTTCCCCGAGTCTCTCTATCTGGCCGAGGAAGGGTAATGGCTCGATCTCAAGTGCTTTGTGCCATTCTTCCTTGCGCCACCGTGCAAGCTGGCGGTAGTCGACTCTTCCTAAGGGCACGATCGCCTTTCTAATCTCCCAAGGCAGTAGCATTAAGATATCAAATGGCTCGTCAATAATTCCGGCACCAGCGAACCTCTTGCCGACTTCCCAAACAACCTTGCGAGTTACCGCATTTTGCGCCAGTTCGCAGAAAGGCGTATGATCTTCAGTCCACGAAGCAGACATCTGCGCCACCTTCAGCAACCTGCCCAACCACCCCTTTTGCTCTGCTGGGACTTTCGCCAGAAGCTCCCTCTCCGCCTCCTCTCTTTCCTTAGCCAGACGTTGCCTCTCCACATCTGGGGCGAAGGTCTCTTTGGCTATAATTCCTTTAATATCCGGCAGCCCCAAGCTTGGCTGCTCAATCCACGATGGGGTCCCCCAATCGACCATACGCACGCATCTCCAGCCGCGAACTTTGAGGAATTCCAAGTATGCATCAACCCACTTTCTCCCGGCTTCGCTGTCCTTAAGCTCGGCCATCAGTTGCTCGCCATCGGCAGTATTCAGGAAAAGGTCAGCAAGCCCCATTTCCCTCGCTTTATTACCTAGAAGCCACATCTCCTTGTTTGTTTGGAATAGCGTATTGTCGAAGCCACTTCTCAGCTTCGCGTGCATAGGATCGTCAGGGCCGATTCCGGTGAGTTCTTGGCATGCGGTGGCGAACCGGTGATCAAGGAGGTACAGCCCATACATCCAGTAGAAGTGTATCTCGTGGACCTTGCGGAAGACGTCCCAGGCTTCCCAGAACAGCTCGCGAAGCTGGCAAGAGCTCACGTTCTCAATATCAACTCCCTGGATGTGTCCATAAAGTCCCCAGATTCGCTCCCGATCCAGGATCCATTTCGCCTCCGGGCCCTCAAGGAATGCCGCTATCCGCTCCCGGAACAGCTCTTCCCGAGACGGGACCTCTTCCGGTTTGGCCTCTATGACTGCGACATAGACATAGCCGTTGTGGAGCTTCCATTCCCAACCCTTGGTCTCCGGGCATGAGAGCACCTCGGCAGCGTGCTGCATGCCATAGGGGGTTAGCTCACAGAACATGAAGGCATAAAGAGGAGTCCATGCTGGATAGCCGTGTACTATTTCACAAATCCAGACGGGGTAGTTTTTCAAGTCCAACTCTTCATCCAAGATCACTCCGGTCATGCCATAATCAATTGCCATATCCCTCCTTTGGATTCTTCAAGATAAACCTGCCTTGCAGCCAAGAAACTGTTCCTGCTTACCTCGGTTTGCCCCATACATATGCCGTTCCCGAGGTAGTGCCAGGATATCGCACTAGGGATGTGTCGGTTTACCAAGTCTCTGATGCCAACAGGCAGCAGGCTTCAGATAATCGAGAATCTTGGGTATAGTCCTGGTCAAGCTCTGCTCTAACTCGATGATGAGGGCCTCTGTGACAACTGGACCATTGCCGAAGTCAGCCCGTTGTTTTCTCCCACACCCCGTCCCCTCTGTAGCCAGGGCATCCCTTTCTTTAACATTTCGGTCAGCCGACTACTTCTTCTGCCGACCACTTCATGCGCTACTTTGACTCCACAGTGACTTTACAGCAGCTACTATGATAGCACACACTTCGCGATATACCAATGAAAGTCTGATTCAGAAGCTGAAAAGGTGACCAGTTGATCGACTTTATGAGAAGTAGCTATTGGTTAGTTCGAACCGTGTCGGAGCAGGCAATGGCTTTTCGAGGAGCCCTGCCTAACTCACACGATACGACCGTTCGTGCAATGGTACAAGCTATAACCCACAAAAGGGTCTTGACAAAATATTGTTTAGTTGCTAAACTATCTGTGTATGAGGGACGAAACCACTACATTTGAGCGAATTCTGGATATCCTGGATCAGGTGATAACAAAGATGGAGTCGATGCACACACCATCTCGTGATTTCGGCACCGGCGTTCCACTGTATAGGAAGGAAATACACACTATTCAAGCTATTGGGCAGCATCCGAGAATCAATGTGACTGCACTGGCGGAACATATGGGACTGACTAAAGGGGCGGTTTCGCAGACGATTGCCAAACTTGTTAGGAAAGGTTTAGTTCGTAAAACACGTCCTTACGACAACGCTAGGGAGGTCATCCTTGAACTCACGGATCTTGGTTGGATAGGCTTCCAAAACCACGAACAATTCCACATGCATATGTTCGACATAGTTCGCGAGTATTTCGGAAGCCAGCTCAAGCCAAAGCTCGATACGTTTGCTACAGCTATGACCGATCTCAACGAAATACTGGATAAGTATGAACAACGAAAGGAGAATGTTTAGTTTCTTTTTTTTGAACATGTTTGTTTAGTAGCTAAACTTTATGAAGGAGGGAAATACCATGGACACTGAAAAGACTTACGACATACAGGTTTCAAGAAAAACCTGCGTTTGCCCATGGCAGCTTACCTACCTATTCGACAACTTATTACGCCCACTTCTTCATAACCCTCGAAAGCTGTTCGGTCAATATGTTAAGCCTGGAATGACAGTATTGGACATCGGCTGCGGCAGAGGATTTGCGTCCCTGGGTCTTGCTCGACTCGTTGGCGAAGACGGCCTCGTGATCTCTGCCGACCTTCAACCTGAGATGTTAGGAATGGTCAAGAGCAGGGCTGCCAGGGCAGGCCTCTCCAACCAGATCAAGATTCATCAATGTGAGTCCCGTTATATCGGTGTGAAGGAGCAATTGGATTTCGTACTGGCGTTCTGGATGGTCCATGAGGTGCCAGATACTCGAGCATTCCTGAAAGAGATCTTAACACTACTCAAGGCAGAGGGTCGGCTATTCATTGCCGAACCCAAAATCCATACCTCCCGCCTTGATTTCGAACAGACTGTGAAGGTAGCGCAGGAACTTGGCTTTTCAGTCTCGGAACAGCCGCGGGTACGCTTTAGCAGAGCTATAGTGCTGGTAAAGGAAGTGTAGATGCTAAGGACGGCGGAGCACGAGAATTCAAAGAAATCACTTTGAATGTTAATGCTCAATGCGGGGTAATTACAGAGGTTTCACCGGCACATGGATATCGACTACGTGTTTTCCTTCGGGATGTTCTTTGGGATCACTGGGGTAGAGCTCATAGCAGGGTCCATCTTCAGGCTGGTATCCACTTCCAGGTAGCCATCCCCCATAGACTGCGTTCCAGGCATCCTCATACTGATCAGGTGTAATCTCAAAATGCGCCACGGCATATTTGCCCGCCGGGATTGTCATCTTTCCTATTTCCCCTTCCACCTGGGTATCCTCAGGTACTGTAATGCATGCGTCTGTTCTAAGCTTGTCCTCAGCTGTGATATCAGGGTTATCGTGATATACCGCCAGCACCTTAGTCTCCGGGAAGCGCAGTAACCCTCTCGGCCCTGCCCATGCCATCAATTTGTTGAAGAGTCTGGCAAAAAGTTCCTGGTCTCCTTTATACGGACCTATATGTCGGACATAGACGACATGTAGCTCCGGCATATCTTTGACCTCGACGTTGGTCCGGATTTCCTTGTTCTTCATCTCTATCCTCCACATTTGTTTCATTGTACCTTGAGTATAATAGGGGTAGACGTCGAAGTCTTGCCGGATGTTGCCAACCGATTGACTTTCTTTGCTAACTGTTTCACCATTCTTGCTATATTGAATGTGCCCGTGTGAACGCCAATCGCTTGCGCTCATATGAAAGGCTTCCCTGAATGCCCTGGCAAACGCGGATGAGCTGGAAAAGCCACACTCAAAAGCTATTTCTGTGATGGATTTCTTAGGATTGAGTACAAGCTTCGTGGCTGCTTTTTCGATCCGGACCCTCTGTATGAAATCGTTTAAGGTCTCGCCCACCATAGCGCGAAATATTCGATGAAAGTGAAATGGGGAGAAATAGGCGACCCCAGCCAGTTCCTGCAAAGACAAGTCTTTGTCGATGTTTGCTTCAATATAATCTATGACGCGATTTATACGTGCTGTATAGCTTTCCCGAAGATACTTTTGTTTGCTGTCTTGCATCACGTACTAACCACCGACATGTATTATTTCAAACGATGCCTACAAAATTATACCATTCTGCATAGAATGCCACTATAAGAAAACGAGGAATACAGGCATCTTGACAGCATGGAAAAGAAGTTCTATAATCAGTAGTGATTATCATTACTATTTGAGTAATTCTCTATCTCAGAGCGTTATGGCAAGGAAATCGAAACAGAAAGAGGCCATAGTTAGGGTTCTCAAGGACACGAACTCCCATCCTACCGCAGATTGGGTCTATGAGCAGGTGAGGAGAGAGATACCGAATATCAGCTTGGGGACGGTTTACCGCAACCTCAAATTGCTGAAGCAGGAGGGAGAGATTTTGGAGATAGAATTTGCCGGTACTCTCGGCAGGTTCAATGGAAATACCGAAAAGCACTATCACTTCAGGTGTGAACAATGTGGTCGTATATTTGACCTGGATGAGCCAGTAGACAAAGAGAGCAATGAGAGAGTAGCCCAAAAAACGGGCTTCAAGGTCTCCCATCATCTACTGGAATTTCGCGGGCTGTGTAAGGATTGCCAGTCCGGAGAGGGGCTATCTGTTGAAGACACCCCTACTCGGTCCAAAAGCACTTAAATAACGACCACCGGGGCAATGCAGGCTCTACACTTGGGGCTATCGCTTAACTACAGCAAATACCCTATATCCTTGAACGTTAAACAAACGTCGGATGCTTCGGTGTCCGTTGGGGGAGGTGATGATTATCTGACATTAAAAAACAGAAGCTAGAGTAACTTGTAAGAAGAGCAAATCATCCTAGGAAAGGAGGAAGGTCATGGCTAAAGTAGCACGAGAGATGGTGGAGCAGACAGGGGTCAACCTTGATGAACTGCTGGAGCTGCTGGTCTCGAATGCGGCCGCTGAGCTCACCACCTACTATTACTACACAATCCTACGGGTGAACCTGATTGGGTTGGAAGGGGAGACTATCAAGGAGATTGCGGAGACAGCCCGCATCGAGGACCGCAATCACTTCGAGGCGCTGGTCCCCCGCATCTATGAACTCGGTGGCAAGCTGCCACAGGATATGAAGGAGTTCCATGACATCTCGGCCTGTCGGGCCGCCTTGCTGCCAACGGACCCGAGTGACATCCAGGCCATGTTGACAGTGCTAGTGGAAGCGGAGAGATGCGCAGTACGGGGCTATACCCACCTCTGTAACCTGACTGCGGGCAAGGACCACAGAACCTACGATTTGTGCCTGTCGATCCTCAATGAGGAAATAGAGCATGAATCATGGTTCTCCGAATTCCTCGGCGAGGGTCCCTCAGGCCACTTCCTGCGTCGTGGTGATACTTCACCCTTCGTGTCCAAGTTCCTGAAATAGGTTAGAAACAGGAAAGGGGGAGGCCCGAACTTGCGTCGGGCCTCCCCAATGGCCCTGTGAGCACGGGGGCTGCCCTATAGTGAAGGGAACGAGGAAACGGACTAAGTTAAAAGCCAAAGTAAAGTCTCGTTAGCGAGGCCAGGTTTGCTATGCCCAACCGACTGAGCGGAGAGAGTAGTCCATATCTACTGCAGCACGCCGAAAACCCCGTAGATTGGTACCCCTGGGGTGAGGGAGCTCTAAGTCGTGCTGTTCAGGAGAATAAACCCATTCTGCTCAGCATCGGGTATTCTGCCTGCCACTGGTGCCATGTGATGGAGCGAGAATGCTTTGAAAACGAGGAGATCGCTCGCCTCATGAATGAGAACTTCATCAGCATCAAAGTCGATCGTGAGGAGCGTCCTGACCTCGATGCTGTTTATATGGATGCGCTCCAGGCGATGACTGGCAGCGGTGGCTGGCCCCTCACTGTTTTCCTGACACCTCAGGGCAAGCCTTTCTACGGAGGAACCTATTTCCCTCCAGAGGACCGCCAGGGACTGCCGGGTTTCCCACGCGTGCTGGAGACAGTAGCGCAGGCCTACAGAACCCGCGGGAGTGAGATTGAAGCCACCGCAGAGCAGATTCTCTCTCACCTTAGAAGGACAGTTAAGGCACAGCGTGGAGTGGAACCACTTACTACCAGTATGCTCGGCACTGCTTACACCACACTCAAATCCTTGTTCGACCCCCAAAACGGTGGTTTTGGCTCGGCCCCCAAATTCCCTCAACCTATGGTTCTCGAGTTCCTGCTCCGGTATCACCACCGGACGGCGGATGAGAATGCCTTGCCCATAGTAGAACATACCCTTGAGAGAATGGCACGGGGTGGCATCTATGACCAAATAGGAGGGGGCTTTCACCGCTACAGTGTTGACGCTCGCTGGCGAGTTCCACACTTTGAGAAGATGCTCTACGATAACGCGCTGCTCAGCCGCCTCTATCTTCACGCATACCAGGCAACCGGGAAACAACTATACCGCCGCATTGTCGAGCAAACACTAGACTATATACTGCGGGAGATGAGTGACAAAGAGGGCGGCTTTTATTCGACCCAAGATGCAGATACGGAAGGCGTCGAGGGCAAATACTACATATGGACCCCCGACGAGGTAGCGGAGGTCATGGGTGAGGACGAGGGAAGGCTGGTTGGCAGGTATTTTGGCATCACTGAGCATGGTGACTTCGAGGGAGGGAATGTTCTAAGCCAGACAATTGATACTGAAGCACTGGCAGCGGAGCTCAGTCTCTCCCCTGAAGAGCTGGAGGGCAGGATCGCCACAGCTAAGGCACGTTTGCAAGAACGACGAGCACACCGGATACCGCCACACCGAGATGAGAAGATCCTGGCAGGCTGGAATGGTTTGATGCTTGCCAGCCTTGCTGAGGCAGCATCAGTGCTTGACCGAGAGGACTATCTGAAGGCAGCTACCTCCAATGCCTCTTTCATTACGCAAGCGTTGCGCAATGGCAGAGTATTGAAGCACTCCTATAGGGACGGGCAGGCCAAGATCGATGGTTATCTCCAGGATTACGCTCTCCTCTGTGAGGGACTGCTCTCGCTAAACCAGGCCACCTTTCAGGAACGGTGGTTGCATGCCGCCATGGACCTGGCAGATGTCATGCTGGAGCAGTTCTGGGATGAGCCCCACGGATGCTTCTATGATACCGCTCACGGCCAGGAGACACTTGTTGTTCGTCCCAGGAACATTTACGACAACGCTCTGCCTTCAGGGTCGTCAGCAGCAGCATTCGTCCTTATACGCCTGGCGAGATTGACTGGCAACAGCGATTATGAGAGACCGGCGACGGCTGCTATTCGCTCGGTGCAAGAACCGATGATCAGGTATCCCCTCGGTTTCGGTTATTGGCTCTCCGCTCTGGATTTCTATCTATCCGAACCAAAGGAAATAGCAGTAGTTGGTCGACTTGGACAACCGGCAACGAAATCGCTAATGAACGTGATCAACCGACGCTATCTACCTAACACGGTTCTGGCAGGCCACGATCCTGATGAATCTACAACTATAGATATACCTCTGCTTCGAAGCAGAGGTATGATAGGGAATAAGCCCACCGTGTACGTATGCGAAAGGTATGTCTGCCAGGCACCGATTACTGATCCCAATGCTCTGGAGACTTTGCTTGATCAGATATGACGCAACATGGAACGTTGCCTGAAAAAAGAGCGCCCCTGTGGCTGGACCAGGACAAGAACCCTTAGATGGCTTTACTCAGGATGGACAGAGACAAGGCGATATATGTGGCAAAAAGGTGCTGGTAACAGAGACCCCCTATTTGCCACAGCGAAAATGCGAAGCTAATTAACGGAGGTGATCAGATGGCAAACACAGCAGACAATCTCAAGGCTGCATTCGCTGGCGAGAGCCAAGCAAGCACAACGTACTTGGCATTTGCGCGTAAAGCGGAGCGAGAAGGGAATCCTCAGGTCGCCAAGCTGTTCCGCGCCGCAGCGATGGCGGAGACCGTCCACGCGCGCAATCACCTGGAGACCATGGAAGGGGTGAGGGCCACCGCCGACAATCTGAAGGCCGCCATAGCCGGTGAGAACATGGAGCACGTCCAAATGTACCCCGGATTCATCGAGCAGGCCAAGAAGGAGGAGCAAACAAGGGCAGTGCGGACCTTCGACTGGGCCCGCCGCGTGGAGATAATTCACGAGCAGCTCTATCAGGCGGCACTCGCTGCCCTGGAGAGCGGCAGTAAGCAACCAGCAAAGGAATACTTTGTGTGCCAGGTATGTGGACTCACGGCCGAAGGCGAAGCCCCGGAGAAGTGTCCTGTCTGCGGAGCGCCTGAGGCCCAGTTCTCGAAGGTTGACTAAGCCTATGTTTGAGTGATATCTGCCGTTGCTTTGGGCATTTAAGGAGCACGCATCGTGTTAGTGCTTTGCTTCGTCCAGCTTGGAGACCCTCGAGACTCTGGACCGAGGTCCGATGACTGGTAGTAATGATCAAAGGCACACGTAGCAGAAATAAATCGCCAATGTGGTTTGAGGAGATCAGGGGTCCAAAGTGTGCAAATCAGGCAATACCTACGATATCTTTGGGAAGATTAAGTACTGAGTGGGTCGAACCCGTCCGTGGTCGGTGATAACCACAGGAGGCTTATTGCCTCCCATTTTCAATTATCCTGGACTGCCTCTATTTGTATGGAGAAGTTATAAGTTTTACCCTGACTAATCTGCTGCAAAATATGCAGCGAGAAGCTGGCTTGTGTGGTTTCACCGGGATCGAGTACGGTCCCTACCAAGCCAGGACCGCTCCAGAAGCCCTCCCCATTGAGTTCAATCGCTTCGGGGTCTGGCTCATTAACAAGGACTTCAGTTATCTTCGCCGGAATGGTGCCGTTATTGCGCACCGTGATTTCAAAATCGCACCAGTAGCGAGGGTAAGCATTAGTGACCCTTATCTGCACCATATCATCATCGCCATCACTATCACTATCGACCGGCATACACTGACAGTAGCCTATATCTTCAGTATAGCCTGGATCGTCGGTCCCCGGTGGGTCAGTGCAAGTACAGTCGGTAAATTCAAGGCTAAACTCGCAAGTGTTGACTGTACCGGCGCTGGCCATTACATCAGAACATTTGGCGAAGCCCACACCCAGCACAGCCAGGCACAGCACAGCAACTAGAACCATAGCCAGTGTCTTGCTCTTCATCTCTCATCCACTCACATGCTCAACTACTCAGCACCATCTGTAGCACAAAGTACATCAGAATCGGCCCGCTCTAAAGCTGAAACAACTTGAACTCTCATCTTGTCCTTTCGGTCAATCCCTACTCTCCAAATATACGACCTTGAATTGGAACTGACCATCACACAGGAGTATGATTTCAGAGTGACAGCAAACAGCTAACTTGGGATAGCTATTTTGGGTGATGCAGAGAAGACAGGGCTCACCAAAATGACGAGCCGGCGGAGTAGGTCTACGACCAGGCCTAAGTACGATGACTTAAGGTTAGCAAGTCGGAGCCAATATCAGGGAAGAAAGCTGATTTAGCGGGGTCTACCAAGCAGCCCGCCCGCCATCAATGGCGATAATCTGCCCCGTAACGAAGTCCGAGGCAGATGAGGCTAAAAAGAGGGTTAGCCCCTTGATTTCCTCTGGTTCCGCGATCCGGTGCATCGGGCAGTCCTTGGTATATGGCGCCATCACTTCTTCGGAAGGGGAGTCCACCATCAAGGCGCCTTTGGCCACCATCGGCGTTCGGAAGGTCCCTGGGGCTATGTTATTGACTTGAATCCCATGAGGGGCCAGATGAACGGCCAGCACTCTGGTCAGGCTGACCACACCACCCTTGGCCGCGGTATAGGCGATTTTCTTCCCTTGTGTATCTCCACGTATTCCCCGAATCGAGGAGACAAGAACGATCTTCCCATGCTTCTGCGGGATCATAACTTTAGCTGACTCCCTGACGCAGAAAAAGGTGCCGGTAAGGTCAGTATCGATATTGAATTGCCACTGGTCTAAGGTCAATTCTGTCAATGATCCCTCTTCGAGGGTTCCCCCAGCATTTGCGATGAGGATGTCGAGCCGGCCCAACTCAGCCACAGTCCGCTGTACCATGGCTATTACTTCGTCCTCCTTGGCGATATCGGCCTTAACAGCTATGGCGCGACGCCCCAGCTGGCGAAGCTTCCCTGCCACCTGTTCCAGCAGGGATTCCCTTCTCGCAACGCAGGCAACATCGGCACCAGCCTCAGCCATTGCCTCAGCCATGGCTACTCCCATACCAGTGCTGGCCCCGGTGACCAAGGCCACCTGCCCATCCAGCCTAAAGCTATCGAATACCGTCATGCCGTTGTCCCCTTTCTTTATGTCAACTCATTAATATTCCCGATCTCTTCCCATTTGGCATCCAAAGTACCGACGACGACCATGGTCTTAGCCATTTCCGCCACCTCCCTCGCCAGGACTGTGTTTGAATAGACGGGAATCTGCCAAGTTTGGACAGCACCTGGGGTCTCTTGGATCGCTGGGAAGAAGTACTTGGTGATGATGTCATTGCCTCGATTATGCCGGATCGACTCCTTATCGCCGCCCTTCGAGATAAAGCTCAGCTTAGCTGACCAACCCAACTCTCAGATATTATAATAACATAGAGTGACAGTATCACGCATGAATGAAGTGTTGCAATACCAGTACGTGGATTTTATTATAATAATGCGGGTGTTCGTGAGCAGAATCTTAGAATCTCATAGAATAACGGTTGTAGCTTGACATTCATAAAAACAATGAATTTGTGGCGATGCACAGTCTTGCTTACTACGCATTTCCAAGATAAAATTCAAACAAAAGAGAAGACTACACCGAGATCCTTGCCTATTGTTGGATGCCTTTTAGAGATGAACTAGTGATGAAAGTAGTGTCAATTGTTGGCATGGCGGGTTCAGGCAAATCAGAGGTAGCTAAGATATTCGAGAATAATGGTTTTGCGAAAGTAAGGTTCGGGGATATTACAGACAGAGAAATTAAGGAAAGAGGTCTGCAACTAAACGAGGAGAACGAACGGTACGTCAGGCAACAATTGAGAAAGGCGCATGGGATGTCAGCGTATGCGAAGCTAAGCCTGTCTGGGATTGACCACCTGCTGAAATCGATTGATGTCGTAGTGGATGGTCTCTATTCCTGGGAAGAATACACTCTGTTGAAGGGCAACTACGGCGACCGCTTCGTTGTAGTTGCAGTTTGGGCATCCCCTAAGACAAGATATGAGAGGTTGGCAAAAAGACCAATCCGTCCCCTGACAGCGGACGAGGCAGTCAGCCGAGATATTGCGGAGATAGAAGACACCAACAAGGGTGGGCCAATTGCAATGGCAGATTTTACCATCACGAACGAGTCCTCCTTAGAAGACTTGGAAAGGGAAACAGGAAGAATTATTGCTGGCTTGAAATGAAGAAAATAGCTAGGCCAGATATTGATGAATATTTTTTGAAGATAGCCTCTGTGGTGGCAGAACGCTCAACGTGTCGCCGACACCATGTGGGAGCTGTGGCAGTGCGGGGCAAACACATCTTGGCTACCGGCTACAACGGTGCTGCCTCCGGACTTAAAGACTGCCTTGAGCTCGGCTGTCTAAGAGATGAGATGGCTGTGCCATCTGGGACAAGGCATGAGATATGCCGTGCCATTCATGCAGAACAAAATGTAATCGTACAAGCGACCCTACATGGGGTCAGCTTGGAGGGCGCAACAATTTATGTCACCCATACGCCATGCATACTCTGTGCGAAGATGCTGGTCAATGCTAAGATAAAGCGATTTGTAACATTTGGTAAGTATGCTGATGACACCTTCAGAGAGCTATTTAAGGAAGCCGGAGTAGAGTTTGTGTTGCGCAAGAAACCTCCTTCAATCATAACCCATCTAGTTTAGCCGTGCCTCCACCCTATGATGTTCCCATCTTCCCCTCATCAAACGGGCTTTTATGCTCCCGTTCCACCTGCTGAGGGAAGAACCCGGAGCTATTGACAACATTACTCGAATATGTATAATCAGCGTTAACCAAGCCTAAGTCCGGATCATAGGGAGGTGAGAATCGAGTGGGGTAACGGCAGAAGCAGCAGGATAGAAAATTAAAAAAGGAGGAGGAAATGCCATACGGTCTGGACATCTATGACTACGATGAAAAGAAGCACGGACAATATACGTATCTTTCTGGCGCACAATGGGCCACGCCTATATATCGACCACTCTATGCCGAGCTGTGGCTTGGAATGGCCTCCCGTTTTGGGGTGCTAGCTTCGGCTGATATCGGAATGTTCCCCACGCAGTGGGGCTGGGACTTCTTACTGGCTAATGGTCATTTCTATGTCAGAGTAATTCCGACAACTGAGGAGGAGCGGAAAGCTCGGGAGCCGCTGTGGAGGGAGAGGCTGGCCCCAGTCTTAGAGGACCCATTTGGGTACTATGAGAGCTTCAAACCGCGGCTGAAGCAAATATATGATCCCCTCTTCTCGTTCGATGTTGAGAAGGCAACCGACTACGAGCTTGCTGATCACTTCTGTGATTGCTGGGACATGCAAAGAAGGGTGCACCAAATACACCACACTAGCGAGCGGGTTCTCGACCAAGGAGCGGCCCTCTTTCAAATTTTGTGCAAGGATTTAACTGGTATCACTCCATCTGATGTTAAATTCGCCAAGCTGATGTCTGGCTTTGACAGCACGCTACTTCGGTCAAACAAAGCGTTAGCCGAGCTTGCCAGCCGTGCTCTGGAGTTAGAACTTAAAGGACTTTTCGATACTCTGGAGCCCGAGGAACTGCTTGCCAAGCTGGAGGAAAGCAAGACCGGAAGACAATGGCTCACTCAATTCCATGACTATTTGAAAGTCTGGGGTATGAGGCCACCGCGGGTGCAAGATTTCACTATCACCTGGATTGAAAAGCCGAGCTTGGCTATACCCGACATCAGGCGGTTGATGGCTGCCGGTGGAGTTCATGCTCCAGACATGGTGCGGGAGTCGCTGGTTGCGGAAAGGGAGAAAACTGAGAAGGAAGTCCTGGCCATGATCCCAGAAGAGCAAAGGGATTGGTTTGAGAAATTGATGAGGTGCGCTCAAGCTGCTCACTATTGGAGTGAAGATCACATCGAGTGGATTGAGCACTATGCGTTCTACTTACTAAGACGGGCCGTTGTGGAATTGGGGAGGAGGTTCGTCAGAGCAAGGATTATGGATGACCCAGAAGATGTGTTTTTCCTCCTTCACCACGAAATCATATATGCGCTTCCGCTGGCAAAAGGACTGGATCTGCGCCCCATCGTCAAAAAGCGCAAGGAGGAGTGGGAAAGGAATCTGAATACGGAGTTACCGCCGATCCTCGGTGACCCGACCAAAATTGCGGAGCAAATAGCGGCATGCCCTGCAATCAGTATTGCTATGGGTGTACCAATTGCCACACCTGAGGAGGTAGGCGCTACCTTAGTTGGTGCCGCTGGCGCTCCCGGAGAGGTCGAGGGCATCGCTCGTGTGATAATGACATTCAACGATATAGACCAGCTCCAGCCTGGTGAGATCTTGATAACGCCGTTCACTGCTGCCCCTTGGACGCCTGCGTTCGGCGTAACTAAAGCGGTGGTAACTGATTTCGGCGGTGGTCTGTGCCACACTACAATTGTTGCTCGGGAGTATGGAATCCCCGCTGTGGTTGGAACCATGGAGGCAACTGCCAAGGTTAAGAGTGGGGATAGGATAAGAGTGGACGGTAATCTGCTCAGGGTCTATGTCCTCGAGTAGTGAAAGATAGACCAAAGAGACAAGACAAAGCAGGTTCTGTACTATAGCTCCTTAGAGCTTAGAGAGGCGGCAGGATTCGCTATGTCAGAAGCCACACTTGCCGCCTCCTAAGGTAGTGGAACCTGTGCAAGATCCTCTAATCCCAACTCGATGAGTTTTTCTTTAGTGGGTATGCCGTTATGGGTACCCCACCCTCTTTCGTTATAGTAATCGTCGAGCATCTTCTCAAGTCCATCCCCAGTAACAACTCTCCCCGAATAATCACTCAGCATTCTGGGGGTCCCAGTCCCATCGGGATAAGGGATCTCTGTCGCCTTCCACCATAATGGGACTACGTCATCTTTTCTGCTAAATCCTTCTCTTGCGTTCAGCAGTCTCTGCAAGTTGCAAATCTTTTCGCCGAGCCTTTTCAATTCCTCGGGACTTACCTCAAAGCCGGTTGCAGCAGAGTAGTATTCGGCAAGGAGCTTGAGGTCATAGCTACCGTGGAGTTGGGCAGTAATAGAGCATACACCAAGTGAGTTAAGAACATTATGAAAGTCTTCAACGTGCTTAGCGACTCTACCGGTATTGAGACCTTCAGGAATAAAAGCCCCATTGATTTCCTCTTTGGACATGCCTATGGCCGCACAGCGTGCTTTGATTACGTCAAGTGGTACACCTGAAAAGTAGGTGCAAAAATGCATGTGCTGGGTCTGAGGATCAACGATTACCGGAAATGACGTTGGGGATATATTATGCATTCGGGCATCCACTATAGTGGAAGTGCCCTTGCCTATGCTTATCTCTGCAAAGGGATCCACTCCGAACTTTTCCGAGATAGGATACCACCCCTCACCAAGACATCTGGCAAAGTCCCCTTCTCTGTTGGCTATTCTCTCAAGCAACTGAATCGAGGTAGAGAGATCCGGCGTCCAATAATGATGTGGTGACAGCATCAAACCATCGGTGTCCTCTTTTGTTATTTTTCCTTGTTCGTAGAGCGTGCCAAGGAATTCCAGGATGTGCTCTGCGTGTTGAAGATCGAGCCCCAGCCTGGTAAGTACATCCTCCAATTTCAGCCTTGGTCCGAGGTCAAGCTGCTCGCAATCTTCGGGCAGGGGATGGGTACGGCTGGGTCTGGCAAAGTAGCGCGTTGACGGCCTCATGCCAGCGAATTGACCGTCCTTTATCTCCATATAGGCCCGGCAGGGGAAAAGACAAGAGATGCAAGATAGATTGGCAACCCATATTTCATCAGTAAATGGCCAGAATTTGCCATAGGAGGAGCGCCAATCACGGCCAGCAACAAATGCCGTGGGACCAACAGCGTTCAGCCCGTAGCGAGCGACATCTCCGAATGCCGGATTTTCTGTCATGTCTTTGTACGACTTGTCATATGCCGCCATGAATCTCTTCGAATCTGAAACCTTTATTCCTTTGTCGCCGTACACAACAATGGCTTTTAGATTCTTGGAGCCCAATACCGTGGCACCACCGCATTTGCCCAGACTGTTCTTGCCATCAAGCAAACCTATGGCAAACCTTACCAGATTCTCGCCAGCTCTACCAATGGCATATACCCCACATCTTCCGTACCGTCTGACCAACTCCTCAGTGGTCTCATGAGTGTCCATTTTCCCCCATAGGTCTGTTGCGCCACAAATTTCCACATCGTCATTGACGATCTTCAAGAAAACCGGGCTCTCGGCTCGTCCTGTGATAACGATGTGGTCATAGCCCGCATTTTTAAGCATGAAGCCAAACTTGGCGGTGCCTGCCATCCCTGTGCGGACGACGTGTTTGTTTTCCTTAGTAGCACTAGCGTAGTTGGCGCGTTTTGCCGTGAAACTGATCTTGGCGGCCGATGGAGCAAGAGTGCCGACTAGGAGCCCTGCCCCGATGATAATGGGGTTCTCGGGTGAAAGTGGGTCTGTGCCAGGTGCCAGAAAGTCGTAAAGCAACCTGCTATCGATGCCGCAGCCACCAAGAAACCCTCTGGCAAGCTCGGGTTCAAGGGGCTCCTTTCTGATGCTACCAGTAGTCAGGTCTACATAGAGAATTCTGCCGGCAAATCCGCAGTATTCCACCAGCATTTCTCCTTCCTAAGCATGCTGTCGGACTATCTCCAGTGCCCCGAAGGGACAATATCTTGCACAAAGAAGGCAGTCCTCTATGCAATCGTCAGTGAAGCTTATCTCCTTGAGAGGGTCTATTTTGATCCTGGCCTTCTCTGGATTGAAGGCCCCTGTATATGCGAGTGAGCAACGTAGTTGACAAATCAAGCACTCCTTGCATTCTTGAGGATTTGAGGTGATGTTAGTTTTCACCATTTCGCGATGTCTCCTCTCTTGCGCTTCTGGGGACACCACTCTATCATTTGCATGACTTCTTGTCAACTCGGCTCAACTTCTTCAGAAGCAATAAACTGCTATCTGTACATGAAAGAACTCTAATCAATACATGCCATAGTCTGGAAATGTCTGTCCCTTACCTAAAAACCTCACAAAACAGCCAAGTGCTAACTTCCGCAACGACGCATTATTTGAGACCAGGGCTTGTCCACGTGCCAATCGCTGTGGCTGCGAAGTCCTTGACTCACTAGACACTACCCCGCAAAGGTGTCTATGTAGCGTGGCCTGTCTGACGCCTAACGAACTGATATGCAAACGATAAGGATTGCACTGAATGGACACAAGCCGTACACTTCCATTTATGGCTTGTGTCTACAAGAGAGAGAGACGAGTGGCCCGTGGGAGTTCTACACAGTCAAGAGGGGCCGCCGCAAGCTCTGCGGTTACCCCAGACCTATGTCATGGTAGGCAAAGACGAGAGGCAGCACGGACTGTCCGCCTCTATCTATTGCCCAAAATGCGACAGGGTGTACGATAGTTTGTTGAATTCGAAGCTCCGGAGGAAGACAGCCTCAGCGTCTGGAGTAGACTTGCAAAGCCACCAATATGAACACGGTGTACTCACTTGTGCGCAGTGTGGGGATATGCTCTATCCAGCGCTTCCCGAAGACAAAATCACCCGTCCATGATGCGACAATGGCACCTTTGAGGGCAGCATGACATGGATTTCATGGGACTGGGTACGGTTGGGGCAATAGCCCCAACTTTAATTGCGCTATCTTCCCTACTATCTACGTCAGGCTTTCCCGATCCTAAATACCTTTGTACCACATGAGGGGCATGTGCCGCTTGTGGCAGGTCGCTTGTTCTTGAAGACGACTTGTTTTGGGTTCCTGATCTCGACTTTTTTTCTGCACTTCACACAGTAGGCTTGGGGCATCGTCCTGTCACTCCTTTCGGTGTTAGACTGTGTCTCACATATAGCGTGTCTGACTGCTACACTGTGCAGATAGTAACAGGATAGCCAGTAAGATATCAAGACCCTAACAGGCCAAAAAACGGGCCGCACTCTTCCAATATAGAGTTCTACCCAACAGCTTGCGATTCAACTCACCGACCTGAGATTTCAAAGCCGAAAAGGCGACCACGAAGGGATTCAGGGCACGGCTTCAATTTGTAGACAATATAGACACGGGGATAAATACCCATTACCATGTTGCTTGGAGAGTCTGACATATGAGTGGTTCTTTGCTTGCCTTGCTTGGGGCAGTCTTCTTTGCGGCAAGCCGAATTCCTCTTAGAAGAGGGTTGACCGATACAGGAGAGTCCTTCAGCGCAGTGGCATATTCCGTTTTTACAGGGGTTGTCCTGTTCTCCTTGTTAGCCTTTGTCCCTGGAGATAGAGCGGAACTGGCAAGAATCTCTCTGAAAAGTTACGCATTGCTCGCCACAGCTGGTGTTACGGCCTTTGTGCTGGGTAGAGCTTTGGAGTACACGGCAGTGCGCCTTATCGGGAACAATATAGCTGCACCCTTGGCAAGGGTCAGTATCGTTGTTGCTGTTGTCAGTGGGATTCTTGTGTTGGGTGAGTCGCTCACCATGATGGGCATTTGGGGTGTCGTATTGATCCTCGCAGGCGTAATTCTGGTCAGTATCAGTGGTGAAGATGGCAAAGTGCGTCTAACCAGGGGCAATCTCATAAGAGGCATTGCTGCTGGGTTGGGAGCAGGTATTTGCTGGGGCGCGTCTACTGTGCTTATACGAGCAGGCATTCAAGATGTAGACTCCCCATTTGTCGCTGCGTTCATTTCATATATGGCCGCTTTGGCTGTGATAGCAAGTTCCCTGCTTCACAA
The DNA here is from genome assembly GCA_034414595.1 of Dehalococcoidia bacterium. GTDB lineage: Bacteria > Chloroflexota > Dehalococcoidia > SZUA-161 > JAUWZY01 > DAOULY01. The sequence continues at coordinate 26,588 of DAOULY010000018.1, read as the reverse complement.
GGGGCGGCGTCTTCAGCTGAATCAAGTTGGCCGCTCCTCTCTCATCGCTTTGTTGCTGAATGGTGTATTTGTTTCAGTAGCTCAATTACTGAGGTACCTGGCGCTGGACATCACTCCGGCGAGCATAGTACAGCCGATCATGAGTACCAGCTTGCTTTTTCTCCTATTATTTAGCTTTGCCCTCAACCGTAACGTCGAGGTGTTTACCTGGAAGGTTGTCCTCGGAGTAGTAGCTGTAGTGGCAGGAGCAGTCCTTATCTATTAACTCCCTGGAGCCATAAGTCCAGTTCTCAATTCACATGACCCCAATAGTAGGCAGAGAAGTCCCTATCGGGCATTTCCTAATACATCCTTTGCCCGTACTCAACGCCACGATATTTCCCCAGCGGATAGGCGTTCCGCCCCTGGTTCTACAACAAAGTCCTTTGTCAAATCCCCACGTGAAGGGTCTCGGCCGGCTGCTTTAAACAGATCATATTTCTAAAAGATTACGCATTTGGAAGAGATGAGGCTGCTTGACTTCGTACCGAAAGGTTGGGACTTCTTGACAGCACGCTGTAAAAGGTTTATATCAAGGATAGTGCTGATGCAGCGGTAGCCGATTGATAAGGGCGATCCGGGGGCTGCAATATTTAAACCGACGTTTTCCTGGGATATAAGAAATCACTGAAGTCTGGGAGGTGACAAATGTCAGCGGTTCTTGTTACTGGCGGGCTGGGTGTCATCGGCTCCTGGGTTACCAGGGAGCTTGTGAACCAAGGCATAAGAACCGTCACCTACGATGCGCGCCTGGATACCATGCTCGTTAAAGATATTGAAGACAGGTTCGAGTGTGTAGTGGGGGACGTCTTAGACCTGCCAAGCATAATCCACACAATCAGACATTATAATGTTGAACGAATCATCCATCTGGCGGCAGCCCTACCTGACCAATGTGAGGCGAATCCATTGATGGGATTCAGGATAAACGTTGGAGGAACACTCAATATCTTTGAAGCGGCCAGGCTGATGGATATCAGGAGGGTTGTATACTCCAGTTCGAGAGCAGTCTACGATGTAACCCGAGGCGAGCATGCTCATCCTACTTATAAACCTATCGATGAGGACTATCCTAAAGCACCTAGAGACGTATATGGAGCAACAAAGCTCAGCTCAGAACTAATGGGTTTAAATTATAATCGTATTTATGGACTCGATTTTGTCGCTCTGAGGTTCGGCTACACATATGGGCCTGGAAAGCAAGCTCGGACCGGAGCGCGCGCTATTTATAGCAAAATCATTGAAGCTGCGATGCTAAGGAAGGCCTTGGAGATCCCTCAGGGTGGAGACCGAATTGATGATCTGATCTACAACGCAGATGTCGCTTGCGGCGTAGTCCTGGCTTGCTTCGCTGAAAATCTTGAGCACCGAATATTCCACCTCGGGACTGGCAAGGGGGCAACTCTCCGGGATATGCTAGAGGTTATCAATAGCGTTTTAGGTGATGTCCCAATCAACATAGGCCCAGGACTCGAATTTCCTGGCTACAGAAGCGGGAGAAATCTTGTTTACAATATCGATAGGGCGCGCAAGGAGCTGGGGTTTAACCCCCAGTATGATTTGGAGAAAGGCGTGAGGAGCTACGTAGAAACAATGGCACGGCTAGGCATTAGCCCGGTGGTATTGCCTTAATTACTGGTGTCCGGCGGCATCTTAGTCAGCTTCGACCCGGGAGCAGTAACCCAAGTTCCTGTTTGCTGGGGACAGTAGTGAACGCAGTTCTAAAGAGTTTTAGTAATTCCAAAATAAGGAGGGAGCATGTTTGATGATCTTAGAGGTTTCATCCAGGCTCTGGATGAAAGGGGACTACTCAAAAAGGTGGAAGGCGTCGATTGGGATCTGGAAATGGGCGTCATCACCGAGATAATGGCTGAGCGTCAGAAATTGGCGTTATTGTTTGACAAAATCAAGGGCTACCCGGAGGGGTATAGGGTTGCCAATGGTCTCTACTTTACAACGATAGCTCAGAAGCTCGCCTTTGGTATCCCCGAGGAGCTATCAGATGTCGAGGTTGTCAGGTGGTGGAAGGACAAGTGGAATGAATTCAGGCCTGTCCCACCCGTGGAGGTCAAATCTGGACCCGTTTCGGAAAACGTCATGACCGGCGACGAAATCGATATACTCAAATTCCCTGTGCCAAAGTGGCAGGAATTGGATGGAGGGCGTTATATTGGCACAGGCGACCAAGTCATCACTAAAGACCCTGAGGAAGGCCACATAAACCTCGGCACCTACCGAGTTATGGTCCAAGATAATAAGACTGTCAGCGCTTATATATCACCTGGAAAGCATGGTGCTGTAGCGCGCGGGAAGTACTGGGCAAAGGGAGAGAACTGCCCTATTGTAATGTGCTTTGGTTCGGATCAAGCTCTATTTGCTGTGTCATCGGTGGCGTTGCCATGGGATCTTCCGGAGCTTGATGGAGCAGGGTATTTGAAAGGCAAGCCCATCGAGTACATCAAAGGCGAATTTACCGGCCTACCAATACCAGCTACAGCTGAGATTGCAATTGAAGGCTTTTGCCCACCCCCGTCTGTCGATGCCAGACCAGAAGGCCCGTTTGGCGAGTGGCAGGGATATTATGCCTCTGGGACAAGGACTGAGCCTGTTGTCCATATAAAAGCAATCTACCACAGAAACGACCCGATAATACACGGCCATGTAGTGAGATGGCCACCAGCTGTTGCTCACTCCTGGTATCCAATCCCTCTACATACAGCCGCCCCCCTCTGGCATGGACTGGATAGCACAGGGATCCCAGGGATAAAAGGGGTCTACATGCACGGAATGGCTGGCAGGATCATAGCTGCTATATCGCTCAAGCAGCAACACCTTGGCCACGCTAAACAGGTTGCGACTCTCGCTGCCTCATTGTTGTCTGGAGGTGCCTTGACTGGCAAATACATTATTGTGGTGGACGATGACATAGACGCTGCAAATTGGGATGAGGTGGTATGGGCAGTATGTACCAGGTGTGATCCTGAGACTGCGGTTGATATAGTCAGGGGATTCCTAACCAGCCCGCTGGACCCTTCATTACCGCCTGAGAAGAGGGATAAAGGGGATATGACATCTTGTAAGGTCATAATAAACGCCTGCAGGCCATACCACTGGAAGGAAAAATTCGCGCCAGTGAACAAGGCAAGCGATGGATTAAAGAAAAAGGTGCTGGATAAATGGAGTCACCTATTCGTCTGAGTCGCGGCTTAGAAAAATAGGGGGACAGAGGCAATACTCACGCCGTAGTCATCGCCTTGCGCCAAGGCTTGTCTAAGCTGAAGTAGATGTCGCCACTTGTCTATTTGCCTCACCCAAGTGGTCTGGCGCATTTACAGGTGTTTCTCTATCTCCCCCACAAAGGTATCCACATTGATGGGCTTTGCGATGTAGCCGTTGCAGCCAGCTGCTAAAGCCTTCTCTTTGTCACCAGGCATGGCGTAGGAAGTTACAGCGATAATGGGGACCCTGCCATCTGCCTCAGATGCTCTCATCCTTCTCGTGACCTCCAGACCGTCGATGTCCGGGAGTTGAATATCCATAATTACCAAATCCGGCTTCTCCTTTGCTACCAACTCCAGGCTTTCAGCACCGTTCCTTGCCTCAATGACCTCGAACCCGTGTTTCTCGAGGATGAACCGCATCAAATGGATATTGGCCTCGTTGTCATCCACCACTAAGGCTCTCTTCATATCTCTGTTCCTCCTTATATCGTATTGGCATGGTAAAAGTGAACTCGCTGCCCTTACCGTATTCACTCTTCGCCGAAATATCACCACCCAGAAGGTTGACCAGCTTTTTGCTGAGGTGCAGCCCCAGCCCGGTCCCCTGATGACTCTTTGTTAGGGACATACCAACCTGATGGAAGGGTATGAAGAGCTTATTCATGTCTTCCTCTCTTATCCCCATCCCGGTATCAATGACACGAATCTCCAAATTGCCATCATTTGGAACCCTGGCCACAATATTTACACTTCCCTGGTCTGTGAACTTAATGGCATTGCCCACGAGGTTCATCAAGACCTGCTTCAGACGTCTTCTGTCGCTGAAAAGCGTGATGCCTCCAGGCGCGTTGCTGAGAACCTCTATACTCTTTAGACTTGCGATGGGTGAGAGGGTCTCAACCACCTCTCCCAACACATCATCGAGCCCGAATTCTTCGAGTGAGAGTTCCACCTTCCCGGCTTCTATCTTGGATATATCTAAGATGTCGTTAATCAAATTCAGAAGATGATCGCTGCTACTCTTCACCAAGGTCAGCTGCTTTCTCTGTTCCTCGTTGATCTCCCCAACCATTCCCTGCAGGATCAGGCTCGTGAATCCGATGATGGAGTTCAGGGGGGTCCTAAGTTCATGGCTCATGCTGGCGAGGAATACGGACTTGAGGCGGTCCAATTCCTGAAGGCGGATGTTAGCCTGTTCTAGTGCTAAAGCATTCTCTTGCAATGCCGCCTCCGCCCGCTTGCGCTCGGCGATTTCCTGTCGAAGTTGTGCATTGGCCGAAACCAGCTCGGCGGTGCGCTTCTCAAGGAATTGTTCCTGCTTCTTCAATTCCCTTCTCATCTTGTGCTTCTGAAGGGCTATCTCGATGGTGAGATATAATTCTTTTTCCTTGAAAGGTTTCAGGATGTAGCCATAGGGCTCCGCTATCTGGGCTCGCTGCAATGTGTCGTCATCTGCATAACCGGTAATATAGACCACCGGAATATCGAAACGGGCACGGATTGCCTCGGCGGCTTGCGCACCGTCCATCTCCCCTCTCAACCGGATATCCATCAGCACTAAATCGGGGCGTGCCTCTTCTGTCTTCTCAATGGCTTCCTCTGCCGAATTGGCGACAGTACCACGGTATCCCCAGGCCTCGAGAATGTCGGCAATGCCTTCGGCCAAGTTAAGTTCATCATCAACTACCAATATCCGTGCATCGGTTATTGTCTTAGCTCTCTCTTTAATCATTAATCATTCCCTCCTGTTTCCTTATTCCGCAAACGTGCTCTCAAGTGTTGCCTCCCAAAACAAAACACAGGTCCGCTACTTAAAGTGTTCAATGTCCATCACTGAGTTGCGCCAGTACTGCTGATGACACACACAATGCTGAATGTTGTCGAGCTTCCACTCCCAGACAAAGAAGCCACATATACTGTGGAGAATCCGCCCGTTTGCTCCAGAGCGGCAACATAGCTGGTAACGCCCGAGCTGTTATCAGCATCGCCATAGAGACTTATTTTGTCCTCCGTTTGAGTTATCGATGTGAGTTGAACTCCAGAGGGAAGTGAACCGAGAACATATTGCAAGCTATCCGTGAAGCCCCCTGTGCCGAGGATAGACTCGCGCTCTTCCTTCAAACTGTCCGCTTCCGCCTCTGTACCATTGACGGTGTCAACGAATTGACTCATCTGAAGGAGTTGTTGATTGACGCTGTCGAGTTCACTTTGGATTCCGGCGATGTTCGCTTCGCTGCCAATCTTCATCCACAACACGAAGAACAGGAGGCCTAAAAGGAGTATTGCCGCCAACGGATAGAGTATGCGAGTTGGCGACAGCGGTCGCGGTCTATACTCTTGTGGAAGCACATTTGGATTGGCAACGGGAAGATGAGCAGTGGCCGAGTTACCAGCAGTTTTTGCTAGAGCCTGCCCAAGAGCAAGGCCAATATTGACAGCATATTCAGCGACAGGCAGGCTGGCAGGATATTCAAAGGGAGGGGCCAATGTCTCAATTGGGTTACCTATGGCCGCTTTAACAAGTTCACAAGCAGTGGTGTCATCTGCCAGTGGCCCGGTGAGAAAAGCCGGCGTTGCCGAGCCAAGAGTATGCTCTGGGTGGCTGCTGTTGTAGAAATCTACAGTTCGGGAAAGCTCATCTGTCAGCTGCCGAATCCTATCCTCTAACATCACCCCTTCACCCCTCGAGATGACGGTTCGCATGACTACAGGGACGCCATCAACCACCACGACCAAGTCAAAGTTCTCAGGCTCCAGATCGATGATCAGTGCCTCTTCTCGGTGCACTGCTCTGGCCAGCGCCAGAGGCTTAAGATTCATAACTTGCGGCTTTATGCCAGCCTGCGCCAGCGTTTGAACCTCGGTATCAAGTAAGTTTCGCGGTACGCCAAGGACAAGAAACTGGTGTTCCGAATCTCTGGCACCAATGAGCTGCCAAGAGAGATATAGCTCATCCAAAGGGACAGGCATTTCCCTCTCTGACTCATTTTGGATGGCCTCCCCCAGCAACTTCGACTTTATCTTAGGTAGACTGAGTATCCGAGGGGCGGAGCGCAGACCACTTACGCTGGCTATGACTCTGCGCTTGGGCACCTTCCTTTCCAGAAGCAGACTATCGATGGCCAAACTCACCTTTGCCGGGTCCGCGATAAGGCCATCTTTAACAAGCCCAGGTGCCAGAGGCATGTTACCCCAGTATCGGGCCCGCTTTCCTCTTGCTACGAGGAATCTCACATTGTCTGCTTCGATATTCAGAGTAACGATGCTTTTCGAGAACAGGGGACACCTCCCAAACAAAAGAGAACGATAGTCAACGCCGCGCATAGACAGAAAAGTCCAAGCTCGCAGCGGGCGATCCCTTCATCTCGGTGATGCGAACCTCATCTATACCAACCGCCTTGAGTTCTCCCGTTTCCAGTTTGTTAACAAGGGTTTGTAGCTCGGTAACACTACCCGTGACCTGTAGATGAATAGACAGGGCGGAATATGTATGATTGCCCACGTTTTCATCACTCTCGGGCTGCGTTCTGATTTCTACAATCGTGACTTGGCTCTCCTGGGCTAACTGAAGAATGGTATTCAAAATGGCATCGCTGCTGAGTTTGTCGGGGAAGTATGCTTGCTCAGCCATCAATCTCGCTTCTGCGGCTGCCAGCTGCTCCTCCAGGCTGGCAGTGCTATCGTATTCCGCGAGTGACTCCTTACTTGCAGTGAGCTGAGAAGCCAGCGATGCTTGCTGACTCTGTTTCTGGAAATACATCACTCCCAGCACGGCATTTGCCACGAGGGCAGCAACAATGACAATCAAAGCCAGGGTGGAGAGCTTGACTCTCATCCACCGCCGTCTCTTAATAGCAGATGGTTTATGAAGAACGGACTTCAAGTCAGTCACTCCTATTGCCTTTCTATTTGCCAGGAGCGGATGGAGACATTCCCATCTCGTATCACTATGTCTACCCTGGTCCTTTCATTGCCAGCGCTGGTAACAATCTCATAGGCAATGGCACCGACTATCCTCAAGCCATCGACATAGAAATAGTCGTTCCTGTTGTTCATCTCCGAGTCGAAGGCGATCCAGAACTCGCTGGACATGGTGTATGGCGAGAGGTCAATATCGACGAAATGATAAGTATTGTCGCTATCGGCGCTGGTCCAGGTCTTGACCGTAGTCCACTGGCTGTCATCGGGGCTCACCAGACACTCCACATAGTCACCACCTTCAAAAGAACGAACCTTGGCCCAGAACTGGAGATGGAGACCGGACAGTCCAGAGAGATCCGCAGCCCGATCAACGTAGCTATTGCCTCTTCTCATTCTCAGGTGGTAGCTCCCTTCATGGGGACTATCCGTGTTTGTGATCCCGGAAGCGCCCTCGTGATACCAGTCATATAGCCAGCCTGAGCCTCCAGACCAGCCTCCGCTTTCGAAGTCGTCGCTGGGCAAACCCAGAACAGCACCGGGGAGTACCCTGCCCACGCTAAGGTCGTCGACGTAGAGATAGTCACCAGTTCCCGACATATTGGCCTCAAAGGCGATCCAGAACTCGCTGGAGAGTGTGTACGACGACAAGTCGATATCGTAGAAGTGATAGATACTGTCGTCATCTCCATCTACCCAGGTCTTGACCGCTGTCCAGTCGCTTCCATTGGAGCTGATCAGGCAGCGTGCCTCTTCGCCGCTTTCAAAGGACCTCGCCTTGGCCCAAAATTGGAGACTGGCACTGGGCTGATGAGAAAGGTCAACAGCCCGTTTCACATATCCGGTGTCCTGTCTCAGCCGCAGGTGGTAGTCTCCTTGGTAAGGGCTTCCATTGGTTACGATGCTGGTGTCACCTGCTTGATACCAATCATTAAGCCAGCCGCTGCCTCCAGACCAGCCGCCGCTCTCGAAATCATCGCTGGATATAATCACCTTGTCTCGGGTTACGGTAATACTGGGCACAACGCCGTTAATCGACTCGCTGAGGGAATAGCTGACGGTGTCCCCTGGGACAGTCAGCTGAGCGGCAAGCGCCTCGTTGGTCAAGTTCCAGATTGCATCCTCAACCCCAGCATCGGAAGAATACTGCTGTTCTATTGAACTGCTGTAGTTTCGGGAAGCAATACTGTTGACACTCACGCTCTGCAGAAAAGGGGTTACGAGGAGTGCGCCCACACTCAGGGCGACCAGAGCCAAGGTTAGCGACTGTCCCTTTTCCCCTTTCATTGTTCTTCCTCACGGGCACTCAGTCCGTTGGTCGGGAATACACTTTGTATGTCGCCTCTTCGCTTACTTCCCACCGCCCATCGGGCGAAGAGGCGACAGTGGCCGTGATAATCCCTTGGGAGGTTGAGAATCCAACGCTCGACACATGTCGAGCTACGAGTGTTATGGTACCGTTGTGATTCCGCTGTAGGTCGTTGCCCGAAAGAGCGTATACAACAGTATGAGCTTGACCCCCGTCCGTCCAGCTCAGAGTCATACCGTCAACAGGCTGGGCCCCTTCGACGAGATTGCTCGTCTCCGCCCTCTTTCCGTCCAGGGTAATCCAGTACCCCGCATTTTGCACATCATGCAGGGCTCTGAATTGGTCGTTGCCTTCCTCGGTGCCCTGCATGAACTGGAATATGGCCGATCCCAGTACGCCGGCAAGCATCACTGTAATGGCAGCAGCCATTATGGTTTCGACCAGCGTCATCCCTCTTTGGTCAGTGCCCATCTTCATCGGTCCACCTTGAAATCTTCCATGAGCAGCACAGTGTCGCCATCGTAGATCACGGTTACCGTGATTCTCTGTATATCAGTATCGCGGCCGCTGATGGACGACGCCTCTGCCGTGATAGAATAGCCCGCCGGTAATGGGGTTATGGTGTCATACACGGCAGGGGCAACGCGATATGATTGGCCCTTGGTATACTCCAGTTGCGTTCGGGCCAGGTTCTCCGCAGTAACGCGCTGGTCAGTTCTTTGGCCAGCAATTGAACCTGTGGAGAGAGTCACGATAAGAGTAGTAACGGCGATTCCCACGATCGCCACAGCGATCAGAGATTCGACCAAACCTGACCCCCTTTGACCTGCAAAGGTCATTCTTCTCGTCCACACACGCTGTATCACCGTTTTGCCTCATCCTTTCCTACCTTGAGCCTCCCGTTGTCATACAGACCCCATGATGGAGTAAATCGGCATGATTATTGAAATTCCGATGAAAGCAACAATCAGGCCGATTACCAAAAGCAAGAAAGGCCCCAGCATCGACACGAGCTTATTGACTCTTTCATCGACCTCTTGCTCATATGATTCGGCAACGGCCGTCAGGTCTTCACTAAGGGTGCCTGCCTGCTCGCCTATCTTCACTACCTGGACAAGGAATGGGGAAAACAACCCATTTGCGGTCATGGAGCCAGAAAGCCCGCGCCCTTTCAGTATGTCCCCTCGAACATCTTCCCATGCCTCACGCACGACCCTGTTCCGAGTGGTTTGGACGACCATATCCATTATCTCGGGCATAGGCAGCCCTGCACCTAACAACATAGCCATCGTGCGACTGGAGTGAGACGTCTCACGCAGGTTATTGACCGGGCCAATCAGCGGTATTCTGAGCAGCAGCTTATCAACCATCCAACGGCCAGCAGGTCTTCTCAGGAACCAGACAAGCAAGGTCGCAATGGCAACCACGGCTGCTGCCAGATAGAACTTATACGTAACAACAAAGCCCACGATGGCGATCAGAAGCTTCGTCGGCAGAGGTAGCTGCGTTTCGAATTCGGTAAAAAGCTCCAAGAGAGGGGGCAAGGTGAAGGTGACCATAATAGTGGCCACTGCACCGGCCAGCAGCAGGATGAAAGCAGGATAAATCATCGCTCTACTTGCCTTCTTTATCACAGCCTTTTCCCTTTCCATGTAGCTGGCCATCTGCCTTAAGACCACTTCGAGATTTCCAGTTTGTTCGCTCACCTTGACCATACGACTATAGATCGGTGGAAACGCCTGGGGATGCCTGCTGATTGCCTCGGCCAAAGAGCTACCCTGTTGGATATCTTGGATGATGGCCATAACAACTTCTTTGAAGGCAGTGTTTCGAATCTGATCGCTGAGTAGCTGAAGGGCACTAAGGGTAGCGGTACCCCTCTCGATCAGGGTAGCCAGCTGCCTTGAGAAGGCAATCACATCGTGAGCCTTAACCCCAAAAAGGATTGGCAACGAACGTCTAATACTCGGCTTTGGCCTGACGGCTTTCAGGCTAAGAAGCCTATAGCCTGACTGTCGAAGTGCCTCTTTTGCCAGGCCCTCGGTAGTGGCACCAACCGTGCCTTCCACCACCGCCATGTCTTCTGTGTAAGCTATGTACTTATAAGGCATGGTCTGCTCTACATCATGAACTACTATCCTTTGTTAGCTGATAGAGAAAACGTTGCGCAGCACCTCATGGGGGGTGGTGATCCCATCTTTCACCTTCAGCATTCCATCCCGTCTTAGAGTCACCATCCCCTCCCTCAGCGCTTGTGCTTTGATATCAACGGCGCTGGCACCTTCCAGTAACAAGCGCCGACCATCTTCGCTCAAAGGCAGAACTTCAAACACCCCTGTTCTTCCCAAGTAACCGGTGTTGGCGCAAAGATTGCATCCGGCCCCGTGGTAGAAATTTGCCTGGTGCTGGCCCATTTCTTGCTCGTAAGCGATGCTCTCTTCTATGGAGGGCTGGTAGGTCTCGCGGCAGTGAGGGCAGATCCGGCGAACCATGCGCTGGGCAACGATTCCGACCAGTGCAGACGAAATGAGATACGGCTCGACGCCCAGATCAATGAGCCTGAACAGTACGCCAACAGCGTCGTTGGCGTGGATAGAAGAGAGCACCAGATGCCCAGTAAGGGCAGCTTGAATCGCCGTCCTGGCCGTGTCACTATCGCGTATTTCGCCGACAAGAATGATATCCGGATCAAGCCGCATTATGGCGCGCAGGCCGATGGCGAAGGTCAGCCCTGCCTTGGGGTTAACCTGAGTCTGCTTGATATCTATAAAGTGGTACTCTATGGGATCTTCAATCGTTACAATATTGCGTTCATTCCGGTCGAGCTGGTTTATGGAGGCATAAAGGGTGGTAGTCTTGCCTGAACCAGTGGGACCGGCAACTAGGATCATGCCATAAGGGATCTTAAGCATATCTCGGTACTTCTTGAGGGCCTCGGGCAGGAAACCGAGCTCAGGTAAGCTGAAAAGCGATAGGGACTTATTCAGGATGCGCAGAACAACTGTTTCTCCGTATGCAGTCTCATAGGTAGCGGCGCGAATGTCTGCTTCCCAGCCCTCTCCTGCAATTGAAAACTGCCCATCCTGGGGACGCCTTTGTTCGGTTATGTTCATCCCGGCCAAGATTTTCATCCTGGAAACCAACGGCCCAAGAGTGCCTAAGGGCAGAGACATTACATCATGGAGAGCACCGTCGACACGGTAGCGAATCCGAACCCTGTCCTCCTGAGGCTCGATATGAATATCCGATGCACGTTCTTTGAGGGCTTGCGCAATAAGCAGATCCACCGTCCGCACGACGGGCGCCTGGGCAATGATGTCTCGGGACACAAGAGCCTCTGATTCTTCAAATGGCCCGGGTGGAGGTGCAAATTGTTCAATCTGCCTCTCAATCTCGCCAAGTGCTTTGTAGTTGAGGTCGATCGCCTCATGTATCTCAGCCGGAATACCCACCGCCGGCTGAATTCTCATCTTCGCCTGGGCGCTGACATCTTCGATGGCACGAATATCGCCAGGGTCTGCCATGACCACCAACAGCGAATCGCCAATGATATCGAGCGGTATGAGAGTGTGTTTTCGAGCAGTCTGTTCGGGGATTAGCCGGAGGGCGTTCGGCTGAACCATATGCAGCTTCAAGTCGATAAAAGGCATGTTCAGTTGAATACTGAGCGCTGTGGCTATGTCTTCGGGAGTAACCAGCCCTTGCTCCACCAAGATTTGGCCAAGCTTGCGATTCTGCTTGAGCTGGAGCCCCAATGCTTTCTCCAGCTGATCGGCCGTGATCCGGCCTGCCTCGACAAGCATCTCGCCAATACCTTTCCTCAGCACCGTCCTTGTCAATATGGTCATCTTGTCCATTGCTACAAATCCTTCTCTATGTTCATGTCACGCCCTCAGGGCCGTTGGAGCTAAGAAAGACAATGGCCTCGGCATTCACGGTGCTCTTCTGGGCCAGCAGGCTCCCTACCCGGCTCAACAGTTCCGCAGGATCAGCAGGCTTGGTAAGGTAGTCATCGGCTCCCACCTTGAGACCAGTGGCCTTGTCAATTTCTTGTGCCTTGGCAGAAAGCATCAAAATGGGCAGATGTCTAGTTCGAGGTTCAGCGCGTAGGCGGCGGCAGACTTGAAATCCGTCCAGGCCTGGCAACATTACATCAAGAATAACAAGGTCTGGTTCTTCCTCTTGGGCTTTCCTGAGCCCCTCCAGGCCATTTGGTGCCATCAGGACTTGATAGCCTCCTTGTTCCAAGGTATAGCTTATAAGCCGAGCGCTAGCGGGGTCATCTTCTATAGCCAATATCTTCTTCGCCATTAGTCTTACCTCCCATGCTCCTGTGAAGTGCGTTCATCAGAAGCAACCGCTAAAGGCACCGTAAAGCTGAAAGTGCTGCCTTCGCCCACCTTGCTATCAACCCATATACGACCACCGTGCGCCTCAACAATATGCTTGACAATGTAGAGTCCCAGGCCGGTACCGCCAGTTGTGCGCGTCATAGAACCATCGACTTGATAGAACTTCTCGAAGAGATGAGGAATATCCCCGGCAGGAATGCCAATGCCACGGTCGATGACATGCACCAGCAACTCACCGTCTCCCATCTCTGCTCTAACCACCACCTGCCCGTGTTCGTAGCTGAACTTGATCGCGTTGCCGACTAAGTTGGCAACCACCTGTTCAAGCCTTCGCTCTTCCCCTATAACTTCCGGCAGAACCTCCGGCAGCTCCGCCTCTAAGGCGATACCTCTTTCCTTGGCTACCTTCCTGAGATTCGCCACCACCCTTTCCACCACTTCTTTTAGCGATGCGTGTTCTCTCTTGATGACCATTCGTCCAGCATCGATAACTGAAGCATCGAGAATATCGTCCACCAGATTGCTCAAGCGCTCACTGTTCTGGTCTATGAGTAAGAGAAACTCCTTCCGGGTCTCGGCATCGGGTACCTTATCCTCAAGAAGCAACTTGGTGAAGCCACGGATGGAAAAGAGCGGGGTGCGCAATTCATGCGAGGCCCTGGCAATGAGCTCGGACTTGATGCGCTCGAGTTCGAGCAATGCTTCCTCCGCCCGCTTCTGCTCGGTGATGTCCATGAAGTATCCCAGGGTTGCTCGTCTTCCCTGGTATTCGATGGGAGTCACCGCTTCCATAACCCACATGAACCCACCATCCTTGCCTAAAGCCCTGAACTCATACGGAGAGCAGTGGTTTCCCTTCAACATCTGCACAGCATTTTCCCTAACCATATCTCTGTCATCGGGATGCACGAGGTCTGTTAGAGGAGTGACCCCCAACAATGCCTCTCCGCTGAAGCCACTGATCTCCTGGAGCTCGCGGTTGGTGAGCTGAAATTTCCCGTCCTGGACAACGTAGATGCCAATCGGTGCAGCATCGGCAAATATCTTGAGCAATTCCTCTGGTGTTTTCGGCCGATGGGCCTGTTGGCGCATTTCCAGCACTCTGCTTGCTGTCTGTTGCCTCATCCTGCCTTCATTTATCACTCGGCTTGCCCCATCCTTTTCTGGCTACGCTCCATCTCCTCGGCTGTGGCATAGCCCTCGCTCCAGATTCCGAGCAAACATGGCGAGGAGATGGAGACTACTCGGCAACAACGCGAGCTCCAAAGGCACTAATACCCCGTGCCCGCTTGTGTGACCGTCCCATCTGCGGCACAGGTATAAGTGCCTGTCGTGGTGGCTTGTCGAATAAACTTGTCAGTGTCTGAGTTCTTGTATTTCGTGTCGGGATAGAGCACGTAGCCACCGGCAGTATCGCTCTCCCAATCAGGGAACTTCTTCATGTCGCTGGTTGCAGTGGTAACCGGGTTAGACAGTGATTCCAATCCTTGGTCTGACATCATGGCATCCACCGCTGCCTGTATGTTTGAGAGTTCAGCCTCAGCAGCACTCGTCTCACTCCCGCCCCTGAGATGTATCACCACAGGGACCGCGATGCCCGCCAGTACAGCCAGGATGGCGACGGCTATGAGTATCTCTACCAGCGTGAACCCGCGCTGGCCTCGCAGAAACCTCATGGTTTCACCTCCTTTCACCTTTGTAGTATTGCCTCCAGTCAGGTTTGTTTTCATGGTCACGGCCTCCTACTTCCTTGTTTGCCGCCATGCTTCTTTACCTTGAAACCGGCCACATTTCGGTTGCGTGCTTTTGTCTCACCGAGAAACCCTTCGCTTATAGGAATGTCGTACGCCTGCAGAAAATCCATGAGGGCAGCCTGAGTGATGCGATACTGCCCGTCCGGGTGAACATAGGCACCGAGTTTCCCAGACTTAATCCACTTCAGGACTGTGGATCTGCTTACTTGGCAACATTGCATTACATCGCCAGTGGTCAACCGTTTATCGTTATTCATTGTCCCGCTGGTCTCCTTTCCCTTCAGCGACACCCGAGATAATACGGAGCCATGATGAAGGAATGCAGAAACGTGCTCCCCGCGGTAGTTGACCGGGAAAGCACGTTCACAGCAACTGAACCGCTTCGGCAGCCCGGCCATCATAGTTCCATGAGGAACCTTAGACCCGAGGCTTTGCGCCCCCACCTTTCAGTGAGTTTGCCTTTTCGGCGTCGTATTCGGTTTTGGTTAGCTTCTTGCTATAGCACTTACTTAAGCTGCTTTAGCCATTGCAGTGCCTTAAGCCATTGCAGCGCTATGCGCTGTATAAGAGTTTCATTAGCCTTTCTACATTATGAACGATAGACATTCGCCACTGTCAATTGCACTTCCGTAATGAGAAGCGCAGTACTTTCGTAGGTAAAAGAAATGGCAATTTTGTCACATTTGTCTATATTGTTTAGTGTCCAACAATAAGATTTCCTAATTTTTTCAAGCCTATAGTTAGCTTCAAGCGTTCGACTGACCTGCCTCGGCAGCCCTGGCCAGACATGATCCCCCCCTTAACTGTTCCTTTGATGATGTGCATGACACTATTATAGTGTCACCCATCTATCTGAACGAGAGCAGGTTTCTCGAACTCAAGAGAGAGGACGCGTTTCGTCTGCGGTGACACTTGTGCGCGGTGGTCGATGCGCCATCCTACCACCCACAGGATCTGCTCTGGGGAACAGACCAGGGGCACCCGGTCACGCCAGGTACGGGGAATTTTGGCGTCTACCATGAAGTCCTGGAGCTTCTTGGGCTGCGCTAGGCCTAGTGGCTGGAACCTGTCGCCGGGCCTGCGCCCGCGGACGAAGAGATTGTCGCCAGCGACATCTAAGTCCAGATAGGCCTGAAAGCTGTGCTCGGTGTCCGCTTCTGGCTGGTGCTCCAGAATGCGGGCCTGGACATGCCAACCAGGGAGAGCGGTCTGTCCGGGGATGTTTAGCTTGTGCTTGCCAACCAGAGCGGAAAGTGGGCATCTGGCCTCCTCCCTGGCGAGCAGAGAGCGCTGATAGTCGCCAGAGAAGCTCAAGTCTCCAGGCAAAGATAGCCTCTTGCCTGCAGGCTTGGCCATGGCCTTCATTAAGTTCTCGATGTGAGCGGAGCTGATGTCATCTAAGCTACCCAGAACTCGCTCCAGCGTGGCCCGGAGCAAGTGCCGCTTCAGGGAGGGGTGCAGGGAGGAAAACCCTTTATTATCCAAAGCTATACCACTTTGCTCCTCTATGGCGATGCTGTCCCAAACCTGGGAGAGCTCCTGTTGCAGGAACTGGTGGTCAGCTTGAGCACTGCGGGCGATGCGAAGCAAAGCGGCTTTGATGTTGGGATTGTATCCCTGCAGCAGAGGGATTAGCTCAGAGCGGATTCGATTGCGCAGGTGGACCGGTGAGCGGTTAGATGAATCCCATCGTGGCTCCAGTCCCTGGTCAGCGCAATAGGCTTCGGTCTCCTCTCTGCCGGTCTCGAGCAGGGGCCTGAGCACTCTGAGCTGAAAGCCGTTCTCCGCTCGCCAGAGGGAGACTGGTTGCATGCCACGAAGGCCAGAGAGCCCGCTACCGCGGAGCAGATGCATCAGCACGGTCTCGACCTGATCATCGGCGGTATGTCCTACTGCTACAGTACCAGCCCCGATGGTCTGGCATATCTCGGCGAAGAAGGCATAGCGAATCCCCCTGGCCGCTTCCTCCAGAGAGCAACGCCGCCTCGCCCGGTAGGCTCTTACATTTTGTCTCTCCAGGACTACGGGAACGCCGAAACGCTGTGCCAGCTGGGAGACATAGTCGGCATCGGCATCTGACTCGGCACCACGCAGCAGGTGATTGAGATGGGCCACATGGAGTTCGATTCCCAGCCTGTCTTTCAACTGGAGCAGGATATGGAGTAGGCAGACTGAGTCGGGCCCTCCCGACACTCCGACCAGCAGCGGAGCTGGCCGTTCAATGAGGTTCTGTTCCCGGATGAATCTCAGGACCCGCCTCGGAAGCGACCCCTTCATGTTCCCTCGTTAGATGGCAAGTATCGTTGTATTGCATCAGGGTGGCTCCGCTGTTCCCGAAGTCCAGAATAGTAATGGACCCGTTATGCAGCGGTCGCAGTTTCCTGAAGTGGGACAGGTCGAGTTCGAGCGCCTGGAGCACTGTGACCATGATGATGAATTGATGGCCTGTCACCAGTACTGTCCCCTGGTCGTGTTTTTCCTTTATTCTGCCGATAGCGGCCCAGGACCTCTGCTGAGCCTCAGCGAGGGTCTCTCCGCTGGGGAAGCGGGCCCAGGCCAGCTGGTCGCTGTGCCACTGTTGCCAAAACCGGCCATGCTTGCTTATCATCTCCTCGGCGGTCAATCCTTCCAGTTCCCCTGTGTTGAGTTCCTTCAAACCATCCTCGACTTCAATTGCTATCCCGTGGAAGCGATTTATGGTTTGGGCTGTCTCTAGGCACCGGCTGAGCGGGCTGGCGTAGATGGCTTGGATTCTCTCCCCTCTCAGTGCCTGGGCTATGGCTTCCGCCTGACCTCTGCCCACTTTGTTCAATTTGACATCGCTTTGTCCTTGCACTTGCCTTTGCCGGTTGTGATCCGTCTCGCCATGCCGGACTAAAATGAACCTCATTGAACTTTGCCTTGAGCCAGGATCAGCTTGGTGCGGTGAATAGCTCGGGGGTGCTCAGGGAAGCCCAGTGCCAGAGTTACCTGCTCCGGTCTGCCCGATCCCGAGCTATCGGTGCGCAATCGCATTCCCAGAGTGCAATCGTTGTCCTGCCAGCTCTCCAGCCAGAGGTCCTGAATCAGGGTGCGAAGGTCATACTTTCGGACCTCTTTGTCTCTGACATGTTGCCAGGGCAGATGCTCCCTTTGCAGCAGGGAGCGGATGGCAAGCTGGACCTGTTTCAGGTCCTTATCGGCCTGCACCTCGACTTGATACTCGGCATAGCGAACTCGGGACTGGAGCGAGGGCAAACCGGGCCAGATCTCCCGCACATCCACGATTTTGATGCCAGATGGCAACTGAGCACCGACTGCCTTGGTAAAGAAGGATAGGGAAGCACGCCGCTCCAGAAAGACGTCCATAAGTTCGCCGTCGCTGGTGACACCGATGGGGAGTGGAGCGGCCAGGGACAGACGGGGGCGAGGATTAAATCCCTGAGAGTATGCGATGGGCATGCCGGCACGGCGCAACGCCCGCTCCCAGAGGCGCATCAGATCCAGGTGCGAGATGTATCTCAGCTCCGGACCTCTGCTGAAGCTCAGGCGCAGCCGCTGCATATCAACCCTTCGTCACCAGGAGCTTTTCGATCTTGACCCCTTTCATCTCGGTTATGGTCAGCGTCAAGTCTTGGTATCTCAGTTGCTCACCTTCTTTGGGGATCTGACCCAGGATGCTGAGGACAAAGCCAGCTACTGTTTCATAGTCCCCTTCAGGCAGGCCCAAATTGAGCTCTTCGTTAGCCTGCTCCAGCCTCATCCCGCCATCAATCTGGAAGGTGTTGGTATCTATGACTTCAAATCTCTTATCGCCTCGGGCCAGCTCGTCCCCCAGATGACCCACGATCTCCTCTGCCAGTTGCTCCAGGCTCACCAACCCGGCGGTGCCTCCGTATTCATCAACGATTACCGCCATCTGGTTCCCCGCTGCCTGCATCTCGGTGAACAGTTCCCCGATGACTTTGCTCTCCGGGACGAAGTAAACCGGGCGTGCCAGCTCGGTGACTGAACTCTGCTCATTTATTACGTTCTGGGCCTGGGCTAATAGGACGTCTTTTATCCAGAGGATGCCGATGATGTTATCCACATTTTCCTCATATACGGGGAAGCGAGAATGGGGTGATTCAGCATATATGGCGAGGAAATCATCGAGATTAGTCCCCTTTTCTACCCAGGCGATGTCAGGGCGCGGCGTCATCACCTCGTTAACCTGGCGGTCGCCAAAGCGGAACACCCGCTCTACCATGTCGGCCTCGGCTTGCTCCACCGCTCCTTCCTCACGCCCCATCGAGATCATAGTTCTTATCTCTCCCTCGGTGACTAACCTTTTCGGCGCCGCTTCACTTCCGAAAATCCGCGCCAGCCCGGTGCCGGTCTTGGCCAGCACCACCGCAAATGGGTACAGGACCCAGGACAGCACTTGCATCGGCCGCAGGTAAATGAAGGCCAAGCGTTCGCCGATTCTGGTGGCCAAGGTCTTGGGGGCTACCTCGCCCACGATCAGGAGCAGAAATGTAACCGCGATAGTGGCAAAGAGCACCGCTTGTCCTTCTCTCCCCGGCCCCAGCATAGCGATGAAGATCGAGGCCCCCAGAGCAGCGGCCGCGGTATTTACCAGGTTATTGCCCAGGAGGATGGTGGTGAGCAGTCGCTCGGGATGCTCTGTGATCTTGGCCACCTGGGCAGCGCCGGAGACTCCGCTGTCCACCAGATGCCGTAGCCGGATCTTCTGCAGCGAGATGAAGGCTACCTCCGAACTGGAGAAGAAACCGGAGAGCAAAAGGCAGACTAAGAACAGCACCAAATATAATATATTGACTCCGTCCAACATGTTGACCACGCCCCTTCACTGATTATCGAAAACGCCCCAGAGGCCAGACGCATGCTCTCGTGCTAGCCTCGCTGGCAGCAATTGGTCAGTCAATGGCTGCTCACTTTGGGTGAAGACCCTGATATAGTTGTCGCTGAGCCCGGACCAGATGCCATCTCTCTCCTGTTCCCAGAGCACGGGCAGGGTGAGACCGAGGAATTGGCTCTGGAACTGCTGGGCGCTCCCCTGGGCCAGCTTCAGCATCTGCTGATTCCGCAGCCTCTTCGTTCTTTCATCGACTTTGTCGGTCATCCTGGCAGCCGTCGTGCCCGGGCGCTCTGAATAGGGGAAGACGTGTAGCCGGGCAAAGCCGATGCGCTGGCAGAAGAGGATGCTCTCCTCGAATTCCTCATCGCTTTCCCCGGGGAATCCAACCATGATATCGGTAGTGATTGCCAGCCCTGGAATGGCCTCGCGGGCCATGTTCACCGCATGCTCATAGTCGGCTACCGAGTAGCAGCGTCTCATTCTTCGAAGCACGGCGTCACTGCCGCTCTGAAGGGCTAGATGTAGATGGCGGCAAAGCCGGCTGTCACGCCAGAGTCGCAGAAACGAGGGCGACAAGTCCTGAGGCTGAATTGAAGAGAGGCGCAGCCTGGGCACATCGGTTTCAGCGAGGATGCGCTGCACCAATCCCTCGAGCTCCCCATCTCCACCATAGCCCCCGATCTGGGTTCCAGTCAATACAATCTCCCTGTGCCCCTCAGCTATCCTGGTGCGGACATCGGCCAACACCTGGTCTGGGTCCACATCTCGCTCTCGCCCTCGAACCCGGGGCACAATACAGTAGGAGCAATGCTGGCTGCAGCCATCCTGAATCTTGACCATGGCGCGGTTGCGAAACCGCGGCGTGCTTTGATCTTGACCGGACCTGGCGCCCATAGCCCCGATGATATCCAGCAGTCGTTCCTTGTCCTCGTTGCCAACAACCAGAGTTACGCCTTCGATTCGCCCCAGTTCCTCGGCGTCCCGTTGCGCATAGCAGCCGCTGGCTATGATAAGGGCCTTTGGGTTACGGCGATGGGCCAACCGCAACAGGTGACGACATTTGCGGTCGGCGTTGTGCGTCACAGTGCAGGTATTGAGCAGGTAAACATCATGGTTGGCATCCGGGGACACAATATGGTATCCAGCCTGAACAAGCCTTCGTGCTAAACTCTCGCTCTCTGCCTGATTGAGCTTGCAGCCCACCGTCTGGAGTGCAACTGTAGCTATTTGGGGTATCTGCCGCCCGTCTCCGTCCTCAGCTTCGCTCATCTTATCCTGGCATGCACTTGAGCTTATTATAGGGTTGTTGAAGTTGTTCGTCAAGCAAAGCGGAAACGGCAAAGCTGGGCTCAGTTGGCCCAGCTTTGCTTTCGGGTGGGGTGTTGTGATGTCAACTCTTAGCTTTTCCTTGTTGCAACACCTCCACCCTTTTCAATCAGGACTATAGCATATCTTAAGCATGTTGTCAATGGTTTATGCCAATATTATTATAGAAGAGTTGACAAAAACGTTATCAAGTATTATAATTGACGATGGAGGCGTAACTATGGCCGACAGAGACTACTATAGCGTTCTGGGCGTCAATCGGAATGCCTCGGAGAAGGAGATAAAGCAGGCTTACCGCAGGTTAGCCCGTAAATACCATCCCGATGTCAACCCCGGGGATAAGTCTGCCGAGGGTAAATTCAAGGAGGTCAACGAAGCCTACGAGGTTATCTCCGATCCTGAGAAGCGGCGTAAATACGACCAGTTTGGCCAGCAATGGCAATACGCTGACCAGTTCGCTAAAGCTGGCTGGAAGGGGCAACCGTTTGGGAATTTCGGCCGGGGGCAGACCTACACCGTGTTCGACTCCAACGATTCCTCAGCGGAGGGCCTCGGTGGCATTTTCGATAGCATCCTGCGAGACTTTGGCACTGGTGGCACCGGGTATGCCAGAGCACAGCCGAGGCGCAGGCAACCGCTGGAATCCCCTATCGAGGTCTCTCTGGAGGAGGCATATCATGGCGGCACGAGGACGGTTGAGGTCAACGGTCGTCGCCTCGAGGTCAAAATACCGCCCGGGGTCAATGATGGCTCCAAGATACATATACCGGGCCGCGAGGGCTGGGGCGACCTCTATCTGGTGGTCTCGGTCAAGCCTCATCACCGCTTCCAGAGGAAGGGTGATGACCTCCAAGTTGAGGTTCCGGTTTCATTGACCGACGCCATCCTTGGTGGCGAGGTTGAAGTCCCCACCATTAAGGGTAAGGTGGCATTGAAGGTCCCCGCCGAGACCCAGAACGGAAAGGTGTTTCGGCTGGCAGGGCAGGGCATGCCCCGGTTGAACAACCCGGAGAGGGGCAATCTCTTGGCCAAGGTCCAGGTTGTCCTGCCTACCAACCTGAGCCAAAAGGAGAAGGAGCTTTTCCAGAAGTTCAAGGCCATTCGAGGCAGGAAAGAATAAGGTGAGCAATGACGGAAGAAAGAGACGAGCGCGAACCACGTTATGTGATAAGTGTCGCAGCCAGGATTATTGGTGTCCATGCTCAGACCCTGCGATACTATGAGCGGATGGGCCTGATCGAGCCGTCACGGTCTCAAGGCAACATCCGCCTGTACTCCGATAGCGATATCGAAAGGCTGCGCCATATCAAGGCATTGATGAACGATCTCGGGGTCAATCTCGCCGGTGTTGAGGTCATCCTCCATATGGCTGAGCGCATGGCCGAGATGGAACGACAGATGCATCAGCTTGAGCTAGGGCTAAAGCAACTTGGCAAGGAGAGTGGGAGACATGATGAGGCCAGATAGATTCACGGAACAAGCACAGGAGGTGCTGGCTGCCTCTCAGGAGCTTGTCCGCAGCTACCAGCATAGCCAGTGGGACGTGGAGCATATCCTCCTGGCATTGCTTCAACATCAGGGTGGGCTAGCTGCTGACATCCTGAGGAAGCTGGGGGTCGAGCCGGAGCATGTTAAGAGCCGCACCGAGGAGGCATTATCCCAGAGCCCCAAGATGGCCTATGAAAGCCAGCAGGTATATGCCACTCCGCGCGTGCTGAGACTGTTGCAGAACGCAGATGCTGAAGCTAATAGACTCAAGGATGAGTTTATAGGCAGCGAGCATTTGCTTATTGCAGTGGCTATGGAGCGTGAAGGAGAGTCAGCCAGAATCCTCAAAGACTTCGGCATCGACCAGGAGAAGATCTACCGCGCACTTCAGGATATCCGCGGTGGGCACCGGGTCACCGACTCCCGGGCGGAGTCCAAATATCGGTCCCTGGAGAAATACAGCCGCGACCTCACCGAGATGGCCCGCCAGGGAAAGCTGGATCCTGTGATTGGCCGCGATGACGAGATCAGAAGGGTAACCCAGGTCTTGACCAGAAGGACCAAGAACAACCCGGTGATCATCGGTGAGGCTGGGGTGGGTAAGACGGCCATCGCCGAGGGACTGGCGCAGAAGATCGCGGCCGATGATGTTCCCGACTCCCTGAAGGGCAAGAAGGTTATCGCACTTGACCTTCCCGGTATGGTTGCCGGAAGCAAGTTTCGCGGTGAGTTTGAGGAGCGGCTCAAGGCGGTGATGGACGAAATCCGCCAGGCCGAAGGTGAGGTCATCGTCTTTATAGACGAGCTACACAATGTAGTCGGCGCTGGTGCTGCTGAAGGTGCCATCGATGCCTCAAATATGCTCAAGCCGGCGTTGTCTCGGGGTGAGTTGCGCTGTATTGGCGCTACCACGCTGGCCGAATACCGGGAGCATGTGGAAAAAGACTCTGCCCTGGAGCGACGGTTTCAGCCAGTGTACATCAATGAGCCCAGTGTCGATGCCACCATCGAGATGTTACGCGGGCTTCGCCCTCGATATGAGGCGCATCACAAGATAAAGATCTCAGATGATGCCCTGATCGCTGCTGCCAAGCTAAGCCATCGCTATATCCAGGATCGTCATCTGCCTGATAAGGCCATTGACCTCATTGATGAAGCTGCAGCCAAACACCGCATCGATGCCGAGAGCGCACCTTCGGAGGTCAAAGCTCTGGAAGGACAACTTCGACAGCTGTCCAATGAGGAGGAAGCAGTGTCACAGCGCGGCGATTATGAGCAGGCTGCCACGTTGAAAGCTGAGCGACTGAGATTGGAGAACGAGTACCAGGCAGAGAAGGGAAAATGGCTTCAGGACAAGAAGACCGATGGTATAGTAGATGAGGATGATATCGCCGAGCTAGTGGCTAAATGGACCGGGATCCCGGTGACCCGTATGTTAGAGGGGGAGACTGACAGGCTGCTCCATATGGAGGAGCGCTTGCATCAAAGGATCATCAGCCAGGATCAGGCGGTTTCCGCAATTTCCGATGCCATCCGAAGGTCGCGCGCCGGACTTAATGAACCGCGCAGACCCATTGGCAGCTTCATTTTCCTCGGCCCCACCGGGGTGGGCAAGACTGAACTTGCTCGGGCCCTTGCCGAG
The DNA here is from genome assembly GCA_034414595.1 of Dehalococcoidia bacterium. Classification (GTDB taxonomy): domain Bacteria; phylum Chloroflexota; class Dehalococcoidia; order SZUA-161; family JAUWZY01; genus DAOULY01. The sequence continues at coordinate 2,699 of DAOULY010000018.1, read as the reverse complement.
TTCCTTTTCGATGAAGAGGAAGCCCTGACTCGCCTCGATATGTCGGAGTACATGGAGAAGCACACGGTATCACGCCTCATCGGTGCCCCGCCGGGATATATCGGTTATGAGGAGGGCGGACAACTGACCGAGGCAGTGCGCCGCCGTCCCTATCGGGTGATTCTATTCGATGAGGTGGAGAAGGCGCACCCCGATGTGTTCAACGTCCTGCTGCAGATTCTGGAGGACGGGCGGCTGACCGATGGGCATGGCAGGACTGTTGATTTCAAGAACACGGTGGTGATCATGACCAGCAATCTGGGGACACAGGAGTTTCAGCGTCAGTCCCTGGGCTTCCAGCGCGGGGAGACGAAGGGCGATCAACAAAAGCTCAGGAGTGCCATTGAGAGCGCTTTGAAGCAGACCTTCCGTCCCGAGTTCCTGAACCGGATTGACGAGGTGATCATCTTCGAGCCGCTGAGTGAGGCGCAGATAAGACAAATCGTAGACCTGCTGATGAAAGAGGTGCAGAAACGCCTTGCTGAGCGCAAGATAGAGGTTTCCCTTACTGAAGAAGCCAAGTCTTGGCTTGCTAAGGAAGGGTTTGACCCCATATTCGGAGCGCGCCCGTTGCGTAGAGCAATTCAGCGCTATGTGGAAAACCCCCTGTCCAAGCGGATACTGGAGGGTGAGTTCCAGGAAAGCGATAGCATTCTCGTTGACCTTGGGCCAGAGGGTCTGGTTTTCAGTAAAGGCAAAGCGTCATCCTTGACAGGGTAGCTGTTGCCTTGATAGAATGCTTTCGATTGGACGGCCCCGTAGTGTAGCGGTTTAACACGCCAGCCTGTCACGCTGGAGATCGAGGGTTCGAATCCCTTCGGGGTCGCACCTGCTACTTTTTTGTTGACACATTCCCCGTATCGGCTCCGGTCAACCTCACTATTGCGGCCAGACCTAGTCGCAAGTTGCCACCCGCTCTCTGGCCACGTATTAGCGAACTGAGTTGGAGGAAGAGCCTCCGCAGTTTAGCCAAAGAATATGGTGTATCACATGAAGCGGTGAGGAGAGCGCTAGCAGCTGCCGACCACTTATGAGATGCTGCAAAGGCAAGAAAGTTATGGATTATTACACCACGACCCGAACCAAAACATGGTATTTCCGCATTTGCCCCCTAGGACTCGAACTTGCCTTTCATCATGTTATCGAGGATTGCTACTGCCTGTTCTGAGAACTCCGGATCATTGACGTGAAGGTCAAGCTCTACAGTTTTGACCTTGGCCTCAATATGGTTTTTAAAGCTCTCGATGAAGGCCTGTCGTCCCTCGGGATTGTGGAAAATCCCCCCTGGCCTATCCCATTCCGAGAAGCCCCTTAAGGGGATGAGCATCGCTGTGGGGGCCTTCATCACGTTCAACTTCTGTGCCAGCAGTCTCCCCGTCTCCGCCATCTCCTCGGGTCTGGCCTTCACGCCGCGGATAAATGCATCGTGCTGGCGGGATTTCCTTCCCTTGAGCTTCTTGGGGAGGGAGTTAAGCAAGCCCGACCAACCGAAGATATCCGCCACCGCCGGGGCGAAGACCAGAGGGATTCCCCTCTTTCCAATATTAAATCTGTGGGGCCCAGGTCTCACTAGCCCGTTGCAGATCTCGTTGAGAATAAGGCTTCCAGCTATAAAGTCCAGAGCCCCGGCGATAAGCCCCCGCTCGATGATCTCCTCAAAGGTGGACCCCAGCGGCTCGAGTACGATGATCTCGTAGCCTTTACGCTCCAGGAGCGGCTTGGCCCACAGGGGATGCTTACAGACCACCGTGCCGAAGGTAGTAATCCCGATGAGAGGCTTTCCCATCTGTATCGGCCTTCTTTCCTCCACCATACCAGCGATGGCACCAGCGGCATTATTAAGCACCATCTTGGTGACCTCATTGAGTCCCCAGGGATCGATAACGGTGGGCATCACGGTCACGTCTTTGGGCAGGGCCTCAGTGCGGAAGAACGGAGCGAAGGCTACCGTGGAGAGGAGGAGCTTGGGAAACCATGTAGGTAGCTCATGCATCGCTAACGTAACCACCTGTGTCCCGGTCAGGCCGCCGATGCCGATGATGCCATCTATTTTACCTTCGGAGTGGAGATCCCTCACCATCCTGGCTACCCCCTCTCCCATCGCTGTCATCGCCTTTCTCTCATCGCTGAGTGTGGCTACTTCATTGAGGTTCATCCCGGATGCATGGGCTACCTGTTCACGGCTGATATCGGCTTGAAAGAAGGGCTCCCCCAGGACGCCACCGTCGATGACTATGGTCGTATGTCCCCTTCTTTCTACGAGCTCCTTAATATACTTTAGCTCTTCTCCTTTTGTATCTAAGGTGCCAACGATGACTATGGTCTTGGCCATTTGCTCTTGCCATGCTCTGGCTGCGACTGATGTGACTCTCATTAGCGATAAAGCAGCAAAGGTATGAAGCACTACAACTCTGTCTTCATAATCTTATCAATCCTGTCAACTGCTTTTCTAACAGTATCTTCACCGAGTGCCTCGTCCTCGGGGTGTTTTTTCATCCAGTTGTCGGCAACAAGCACGGCTGGATAGTTCATGATGCAGGTGCCATCGTCAAATATCCCGCCACGACCACCCTCAGAGAAAATGAAATCCAGACCCTTCTCCGCCAGCTTGAAGTCAGTATAGACAGGAGAGCTCCAGACGCGGGTTACGATGGCGCAGG
>DAOULY010000017.1:0-165215 GCA_034414595.1 Dehalococcoidia bacterium | reverse complement strand
CCTGCGCCATCGTAACCCGCGTCTGGAGCTCTCCTGTCTATACTGACTTCAAGCTGGCGGAGAAGGGTCTGGATTTCATTTTCTCTGAGGGTGGTCGTGGCGGGATATTTGACGATGGCACCTGCATTATGAACTATCCAGCCGTGCTTGTTGCCGATAAGATGACGGGCCGCACTGTGTACTCGGAGGAAAATGCGGAAAAGACTTTCCGATCCATTGCTCGGATTTCAGAGAAGGACGCCGAGACGGCACGGTGGCTGGATGAGAAGATTCGCACCAAATGGAGGCCGGCATTCGCTGAAATTGCCGGTAACCCACCGAAACCCTGGGGCGAGAAGGATGCTCTAGATAAGCTCATGGATGACCCTGATAGCGGTTTTGAGCCCGTATATTCGGTGATGACTATAGAGCAGATGGCACGCGAGCTCTGGGAAAGCCCGGAGATGCAAGTGCTGTTCATGAGGCGGGCCAAGGTCCCTACCGGTATCTGGCCCGGCGATGTCCCTGGCCCCTACCTTATGTCGCTTATATCGGGAGTGTGCCTCCCCGGAGTCGTCGATTCCGTTCCCAAGGGTGGTATGCGGGGTTTCCCCCTGGCCCTGCAGAGGGCTCTCGAGGAGATGGGCGGCCAGGTGTCCCTTGGCCGCGAAGTTGATAAGGTGCTTGTTGAGAACGGTGTTGCCAAGGGAGTCCGCCTGGCGGACGGGACTCAGGTCGAGGCCCGGAAGGTGGTCGTTAGCGGTGTTGATGCCCCGCAGACCATTCTCAGGTTCCTAGAGCCTGGCTACGTCAGTCCCAAGATCGCAAGAAGGGTCAGCAATATCATTCATGATCGGGGCACGTTCGGCTGGGCGTGGGTGGCTATGCATGAGAGTCCTCGATACAAGGCTGAGGACTACGACCCTGACTGCGCTTCGCTCTTTATCAAGGTCCTCATGCCCAAAGACCCGTACTATGTGGCCTACCAATTCGAGGCTGAGGCCCGCCTCTACGGGGTGTCCAAGAGGGATCTGATGCTGAATGCGTCTGAGCTAAGCATGTTGGACAAGTCCAGGGTCCCGGAGGGGAAATACCTGTGTGGTTTTGAGATCCTCACCGGTCCGGTCAAGAGCCTGTCTGAGAGCGGATGGATGGAGCTCAAGCAGAATCTCTGTAAAGACGTGCTGAAGCAGTGGCAGGTATATGCCACCAATGTCAACGGGGATAACGTCATCGCCTGCTATATCTACACACCGCTGGAGCACTCGAAAAGAGACATCAGCATGCTTGAAGGGGACGTTTATATGGGAGATGGCATCGCCTCTCAGCTTGGCAGATTTCGACCTATCCCCGAGCTATCCAGCTACAGGATGCCGGCGAAGAATTTTTATCTGGCATCGTCGGCAGCCAGCGGCTTTGGCGGAGCCAAGGGCACTCCTGGGTATATTTGTTACAAGGTAATAGCGCAGGACTTAGGTTTGAGGAAGGTCTGGGAGGAGCAGGGGCGGCCCTACTGATGCGGTAGCAGGCTTTTGTCCTCAGCTATAATAGTTCCCATGAAAATTCGTTTCGATCTTCTTTCAGGGGAGATGCCAAAGCAGATAGCGGAGCAAACTTGTGAGGGGGTGAACAAACCAGCAAGAAGCAGAATCCTTTATTTATGGCGACTCCGGAACCTACGCTATGACCTTCACTGTTACTGGGCCGATAGGAACAGATACCGAGACCAAGATAGAGTATAATACGGTCACAGCACCACCATCTCCAGGGTCCCGCAGAAGAGACTCCTCTGGGGTTGCCACTGGAGATCTGGGGCTGCCATTGGCGGTGGTGCTGTTCTTTTGCTTCTTACAATAATATGTTTAGCTTGACCTGGAGGACATAGAGGAGATGTCGGCTACAAGATGGGACATTTTGGCCCCGGAAATAGTGAACACTTTAGAATTTGAACCCGTGCTCCGTGACGCTCCTCGCTTCTCCGATCAGGGTTTCACAATAGAATGGCATGCGCAGTAATGCGATAACGATAGCTCGGATTGTTCAACTCCATATCAGCGGATGACTTTGCAGATTGGCCATTCTAATCTTTCCTGGCACGATCCTTAAATATTAACTTCAATTTCTTCGATATATCGAAATACTACACAAATAGTATTTTGGTGTATACACTAATAGGCATGAAAATAACATTGACCCCTATCTTGGAAACATATAGAATGAGGTGTTGATTGATCTGAGACTGAAAGGAGGAGAGGATAGAGGACCGCAACACTCATAACCGGTATAGACGATGAAAACAATGCACAAATGAATTTACCTATCTACTTAGACTATTGAGGTATATAGATATGGATAAGAATATGAACCCCAACTCTGATAAACGAAGGCTATGAAATATACATACATCACAAACAGAGACGACTACTTATCATATATCTCCAATATGAAAAGTAATGAAGTTACTCAGATTGCGTTAGATTTGGAAGGGGAATGCAACCTACACGCCTATGGAGAAAAGTTATGCCTGATCCAGATCTATGACGGGCGCAATATTATAATTATTGACCCATTTTATATTGACAATTTCAATCTTAAAATGTTTTTTGAAAATCGTAATATTCTTAAGATAATGTATGATTCATCATGGGATTTATCTCTTCTAAGAAACAATTATGAAATAGAGATTAAGTCTATTCTAGATTTAAGACCTGCTGTAGCGCTTCTTAATTATGCCAAGAAAGATCTGCATTCAATAATCAATCTAGAATTGGGATTATCCTTAGAAAAAAAGGGGAAATATCAAAGATATAACTGGACAAGAAGACCGATAAAGCAGCAAGCATTACAATATGCTGTCAAAGATGTATTATATCTGTTTAAACTGAAGGACGTTTTATTAAGAAAACTCTATGAGAAGAATTTGATTGACGAATATATATTAAAGAATATACAAATCCAAAATCAAGATAAAGATAAAAAACCAAAAGAAAAATATAAGAATATAAAAGGTTATACTAGTCTGAATGATGATGAAAAGTCTATTTTTAAAAGAGTGTATGATATCAGAGACAAATATGCGCAAAGATATAATATGCCACCACACAATATTATTAACAATATTGATATGATTAAAATAGCACAAAACGCTGCATATATAAACGAAATCAGTTTCCCAAAGAGACTCAGCACAGACTCCGTTCAGAGTATATTGAAAGAGTTGAAAAACATTAATTAATCCGTTAATCTATATAATCAAAAAAGGCAGATGATTATGAAGAACCCAAACACTCATAACCGGTTGGTCGTAGGTTAGAATCCTGCCGGGCCCACAACTTGGTCTGCTTAACACTTTGCTAAACGCCTCTCGTCGCTCCCTCCTCTGCTTGCCTCTTGCTTCCTTCTCCACTCAGGCTGATAACCCGACGGCTATGCGCACGAGATGCACAGCTGTCCTATTCTCAGGCTACGTCAGGATAGACCTCGGCCGCAGCCCGATAATCCGGAAGACTTGCGCGTCATTGCTTGTCCCCAAGTTGCTCCCTCTTGACAATTGCCGACCTGAGTGCTACTATGGTAACGGGATATGGGCATATGCCCATAACGTTAGTGATTAAATGATATGCCGAGACCTATAAAGTGGCGCCGAGTCGATTTCGTACCAGAGGTGACCTACTTCAAGCCAGCCGGCATTCCCATGCCGATGCTGGAGGAGGTTGCCCTCTCTGTGGAGGAAGCTGAGGCTATACGCCTTAAAGACCTGGAAGGGCTGGAACAGGAACAGTGCGCCGAGAAGATGAGCATCTCCCGCGCCACCTTTCAGCGGGTGCTCGGGTCTGCGCGGCAGAAGGTAGCCGAAGCTCTGCTCAAAGGGAAGGCTATCCGGATTGAAGGGGGCAACTTTGAGATGACAATGCGCCGCTTCAGATGTGCTCGTGACGGACATGAGTGGCAGGTGCCGTTTGAAACGATGATAGCGAGTCCACCTTCAGTCTGTCCCAAATGCGATAGCACACGTATTCAACCCCTGCCCCCCTTTGGACGTGGCTGGGGCAGACGCTGGAGAAGAGGAGAAATGAGCAGATGAAAGTGCTCGCTGATCTGCTCTCCACATTGAACTGGGAAACTCAGGTAAGTGACATACGGCAAGGCCCTCACTGGACAGCTGTGCTGACCCGAAGATGTGGCCTGGCATCCACACCCCACGGCCAGGAGCACCCTCATATCAAGGCTCCGGTGAGCGATGCGGGACACCTGATGGACAAGAGGCCCCACGAGTTAGCACAGATGGCTTATTCCCAGAGCCCTCTCGAGGCAGCTATCGGCATGGCAGCTATCAACTCGCTTCTCGATGTGGATGAAGGCCGCTGCCAGGTCCTCAACGCTGGTGATCTTCTCGCCGAGCAGGGCTTCGGCAAGAAAATAGCCATCATCGGCCACTTCCCCTTCCTGCCCAAGCTTCGCCAGGTAGCAAAAGAGCTCTGGGTCATCGAGAAACAACCCGGGGAGGGGGAACTAGCCGAAACTCATGCTGAAGGCCTAATCCCTGAGGCCGATGTCATCGGCCTCACCGGCAGCGCTTTTATCAACCATACCATAGAGCACTTGCTCCAACTTTGCAGCCCGAAGTCCTACGTTGTTGTACTGGGGGCCACCACCCCACTCTCGCCTGTGCTCTTCGACTACGGGGTGGATGCCATATCAGGAACTATAGTAGTCGACCCGGAGCTGGTGCTCCGCAGTGTGAGCCAGGGCGGAATTTTCACCCAGATTCGCGGAGTCCGAATCTTGACTATGAAGAGGTGAGGTAAGGAAAGGAGGTGAGCAAAATGCCGTTCGGAAGAGGCTGGTCCGGTTGGGGCCCAGGAATGGGCGGAGGTTGGTTCGGCCGAGGCCGAGGTTGGGGCCTGGGAATGGGCAGAGGCTGGTTCGGCTGGGCCCCAGGTTGGGGCTCGGGAATGGGCAGAGGCTGGTTTGGCAGGGGTCGAGGTAATCCCTACCCCTTCTGTCGCAACTTTCCCTGGATGCCACGATGGTGGTGGGCCTATGGCATGAACCCCTTCTATTCGGGAGGGAGCATGCCTTATGGCTCCTATAGTGCAGGTCTCTATCCTGGCACTGCAGGCTACGGTGCAGGCTACTATCCCGGCACTATGGGCTATGGTGCGGGCCCCTATAGGACAGGAGTTCCTTACTACCCGGCATATGGATCGTACCCGTGGTAGTAGGAAACTCTCAAGGTCTGCACTGCAAGCTATGGCCCCAGGGATAGCCAGCTCGCAGGGCAGGCCATCATCGAAGAGGGAAAGGGGGTGACATCATGCCCAATGGATATGGATTCGGATTTAGAGGTGCCTCTCCTCCCTGGCCATATGTAGGCAGAGGCAGAGGAGGGCTGCCCAGGTGCTGGTACTATGGAGCAGGGATGGCTCCAGCTTACGGATACGCTCCAGTGCCCTACCCCCCATATGCATATGGTGGAGCGTGGACCCCACCATCCTATGGAGGATATCCTGCACCGGGGGCAATGCCTTATCCTCCGGAGGCGACCCCGGCACAGGAGCTTGACTTCCTTAAGGATCAAGCCAAGATGCTGAAAGAAGAGCTTGAGGACATTGAAACACGAATCCGAGAGCTGGAACAGGAAGAATAAGCCACGGCTGGCTGAGTCCATCGGCTGAAGGCCAGTAGAGGCCGCAGAGACTTGCGTTGAGTCGGTGGACCCGGCAGCAAAGGAGGGTATGATGAAGATCGCAATATCGGCCATCGGCCCCAACCTTGATGCTGATGTCGATCCTCGCTTTGGACGCTGTCAGTACCTTATCATCGTCGATCCGGATACCATGGAATTTGAAGCCATGGAGAACCCCAATGTCATGGCCGCCGGCGGAGCTGGAATCTCCACAGCCCAGATGATCGCCAACATGGGGGTCCAAGCGGTTGTCACCGGCAACTGCGGTCCCAATGCCTACCAGACCCTATCGGCAGCAGGAGTTGAAGTGATTACAGGAGCTATGGGGAGGATAAGAGATGCTGTTGAGCAATACAAATCAGGTCAGCTCCAAGCCACTCCCCAGCCCACTGTAGGACCTCACTCCGGCATGGGTGGTATGGGACCTGGTATGGGCATGGGGCGCGGCATGGGCCGTGGCATGGGTCGCGGTATGGGTATGGGCCGCGGAATGGGCATGGGCCCCGGAATGGGCATGGGCCCTGGAATGATGCCGCCTATGCCTGGGCCTGCTCAGCCGCTGAGCCCGGACCAGGAGATCACGATGCTGAAGCAGCAGCTCGACGCAATCCAGCAGCGCATCAAGGAGCTGGAGAAAAGAGGCAAATAAGGAGAGAAACTTATGGCCATTTGGAGATATGCCGGCAAGGAAGTCAGTGATGAAGATGTAGATAAAGCCCTGAAGGCAACACGGGAGGCTTGCTTTAAATGCGGCAAGGAAAAGCATAGCGACGATTGCACCATCCATAAGCTGATAGTTGAGCTACAGGCCCTGAAGGGTTCAAAGTAAGGAGGCGAATCATGCCTATCTATGAATATCAGTGCACTGAGTGCGGAGAAAGGTTTGAAGTTCGCCAGAATGTAGGTGCCGACGGTTCTTCCCTGAGTTGCCCGAAGTGCCACAGCGGCAATCCGAGGAAGCTTCTCTCCCTATTCTCAACTCAAAGGCCCAGCGGGTCGGGATCGTCAGATATAAGCTGTCTCACCAATACCTGAGGAACCGGACTTGGTCCCCCGTTGGGGTGATCGAAGTAAGCTGTACAGGAGGGATGTTATGCCCAGAGGAAATGGAACTGGCCCTCCCTGGGGAAGCGGACCGGGAACAGGAAGGGGATTTGGCAGAGCCTCCGGTCGGGGTAAGGGCAAGGTGAGAGGGATAAGACCCGGAGAGGGTCCATCAGGGAATTGCATCTGCCCCAATTGTGGCGCTACGGTGCCACACCAAATGGGAATTGCCTGCTATAGCTTGAATTGCCCGAAGTGCGGCACCAAAATGGTCAGAGATTGAGATGATTATTTCCGTTGCCAGCGGCAAGGGCGGCACCGGGAAAACCCTTGTCGCCACCAGTCTGGCCCTTTCGTTGGCCGGGCAGCGCCCGGTGCAATTCCTTGATTGCGATGTCGAGGAGCCCAATGCCCATATCTTCCTCAGGACTGACTTCGACCGAGAAGAGCCAGTCGGGATCCCTGTTCCCCAGGTCAATGAAGAAAAATGCACCTACTGCGGCCGCTGCGCCGAGGTTTGCGCCTATCATGCTATAGCCGTGTTGAAAAGCAAAGTGCTGATATTCCCTGAACTCTGCCATGGCTGTGGCGCTTGCTCTTATCTCTGTCCCGACGATGCTATCTCCGAAGTGCCCCGGGAGATTGGATTGGTGGAAATCGGGCGCTGTGGAGACATAGAGTTTGCTCACGGGAAGCTCAACATCGGTGAGGCCCTGGCTCCACCTGTAATCAGGAAAGTAAAGGAGCACATCGAGCCCTCGAAGACGGTGATCATCGATGTCGCTCCCGGGACATCCTGTCCCGTGGTGGAAGCAGTAAGGGAAACCGACTTCTGCCTGTTGGTCACCGAGCCCACCCCGTTTGGTCTCAATGACCTGATCCTGGCGGTGGATATGGCACGGGCACTGAATATCCCCTGCGGCGTGGTACTCAATCGCCACGGAGTCGGTGATAGCAAGGTGGAGGACTTCTGCGCTCGGGAGGAAATTCCACTGCTTTTGAAGATCCCGTTGGACATCGAGATCGCCAGGCTCTATGCACGAGGTATCCCACTGGTCGAGGGCAGGCCACAATGGCAACTGGCTTTTGCCCAGCTGTTCTCTGACACCGAGCAAATAGTATCAGCAACGCACGTGGGGAGGATTAAGTGAACGAAGTGCCTGGAGACGCACTCACAATCGAGGAAAGGATGGCCCGGGAAGAGTCAGTTAGAGAAAGAATAGATGAAGACGGGAATAAATGGAGAAGGGTCTATTGGGGTGGAGGAGCGCATTTCAAAAACTGGCTGGAGCAGTGTATGGAACTGGGCGAGGTGCAGGTGGAGGAAGTGGATTCCACTGGATTCAAGTGTTTCGAGGAGGGTGGTGAAAAGTTGTATAGAATTTGGATGAAGGTAAAGGAAGAAGACGAAATTCCTTAAAGGTAATATAATAGATGAAGGAAGTTGTAATTCTCAGCGGCAAAGGAGGAACTGGCAAAACAACCATAGTGGCCTCGTTTGCCGCCTTGGCTCGGAGCAAAGTCCTGGTCGATTGTGACGTCGATGCCGCTGATCTGTACCTTCTCCTGCAACCAGTGGCCAGGGAAACAAGCGAGTTCTGGGGTGGGCAAGTAGCCCGCATAGATAAGAAACTTTGCACCCGCTGTGGAACCTGTGAAGCGGTTTGCCGCTTCGATGCAATAAAAGACTTCAATGTGGACCCCGTTTCCTGCGAGGGCTGCGGTTTCTGTTCTCATGTTTGCCCCGAGGATTGCATCACGATGCAAGACAGGCTTGCTGGGACCTGGTTTGTCTCAGATACCAAATACGGGCCATTGGTTCACGCCCGGCTTGGGGTCGCCCAAGAGAATTCAGGTAAGCTGGTGGCTGCTGTGCGGCAGAGGGCACGGCACATCGCTGAAGCCCAGAACCTTGACTATATTATAAGCGACGGCCCACCAGGCATCGGCTGCCCTGTCATTTCCTCTTTATCCGGCGTCGATATCGCTCTGATCGTAACCGAGCCCACACTGTCGGGCATTCACGACCTGGATCGGGTCATGAGTGTCTGCCGCCATTTTGGGGTACCGGCTCTGGTTTGCATCAACAAATACGATATCAACGAGGACAATACCCGTCAGATCGAGCAATATTGTCAGGAAGTGGCAGTGGAGGTGCTATCAAAAATCCCGTTTGATAATGTGGTCACCGAGTCCTTGATTCAGGAAGTGCCCGTGGTGGAATATTCCGACGGCCAGGTTTCTCAGACGATCACAACGCTATGGCAAACGATTTCTTTAGCTCAGGGCCTATAGAAGGGGGGAGCAATGCCGATATATGAATACAGGTGCAGAGAATGTGGAACCGTGTTTTCGATATTCCTGCGCAGCAGTGACAGCACAGGAGTGGAGTGTCCGGCCTGCGGGAGCAAAGATATGGAGAAGCTCATCTCCACCTCCTATGTGTTGAGAACGGGGGCCCGGGCGCCGGGCACGACCTGCTGCGGCAGAACGGAGCGCTGCGATAGTCCTCCCTGCACCACAAACGATACTTGTCGGAGAGAATAGGAGGTGTAATATGAAAATCGCCGTCATATCCGAAGATGGTTTCACCATTAGTCAGCATTTTGGACGGGCCCCTCTCTATGTGGTGCTCACAATAGAAGAGGGCAAAATCGTAGACAAAGAAACCCGGGAAAAGGCAGGGCATCATACCTTTGCTGGCCATACGGCGCCAAATCTTGAACACGGCGAACGGCACGGCTACGATGCCGGTGCTGCTGTTAGACACGCTGATATGGCAGAGGCAATTAGTGATTGCAAATTGCTCTTGGCTGGAGGCATGGGCTGGGGGGCCTATGAGAGCCTACAAAGCTATGGAATTGAGCCCATTGTCACCGATGTCAAAGGCATCTACGACGCGGTATTGCTCTACCTGAAGGGAAAGCTTCCCAATCTCATGGAGCGCGTGCATTAGACTCAACTCTTAATGAAACAGTGAAGGGCCAGCCAGGGAACAACACTGCATTGCAAGGAGGATTCTGATGACAACTGAAGAGAAGCTACGACAAATCCTGGACCAGGTGCTTGTCCCCGTGGTGGAACGAAGCATAGTAAAGCTCAACTTGGTTCGCGACATCGAGATTGTTGACGGAGAAACCAAAATCACCCTGGCTTCGACAGCCCTGAGTGACGTTGCCCAGGACTGGATTAGCACCGAAATCAGCAGTGCTATCGAGGAGACGCTTGAGTCCAATAGGGCAACGGTGGAATTCGTGCCAGCCTCAGTAGAAGACTTAAACCAGATTGGCCACGTCATCGCGGTAATCAGCGGCAAGGGAGGAGTCGGCAAATCACTGGTGACCAGCCTTTTGGCCATTGCTCTCAACCGTGAGGGTTATGAGGTCGGCATCTTAGACGCTGATATCACCGGCCCCAGCATCCCCAGGATGTTTGGCCTCTCCACTCACCCCACTGGCAGCGAGACTGGCATCCTGCCTGTGCTCTCGAGGTCCGGGATCGAAGTCATGTCTATCAACCTGATCCTGCCCAATGAGGACGAGCCTGTAGTCTGGAGGGGACCCCTCATTGGCAAAACTATCCAGCAATTCTGGCAACAGGTGCTCTGGGGCCGGCTCGATTACCTCTTGGTCGACCTACCGCCGGGCACAGCTGATGCCCCACTGACCGTAATGCAGTCACTTCCCCTTTCTGGTGTGGTCGTGGCCTTCACCCCCCAGGACCTGACCGCCATGGTGGTCAGAAAGGCAGTAAAGATGGCTCAGATAATGAACATCCCCGTTCTGGGGGTCGTGGAGAATATGAGCTATTTTCTAATACCTGAGACAGGAAAGAAGATAGAGATCTTCGGCGAGAGCAAAGGAAAAGAGTTCGCAAAGGCTGCCGGGGCACCGCTCTTGGGGCAGCTACCTCTGGACCCTGAACTCGCCCGGCTGTGTGATCAAGGTAATATCGAGCGCTATGACTCAGATGCCTTTGTCGCCTTTGCTCAAAATTCTCGCCAAGCACTGCCCGAAGCTGAGGAAAAGATTACAAAAGGGAAGGATTGAAGTATGTCATCGAGCTTTGACCAGTTAGAGCAGCAAGTCATGGCCGAGCTGAGGAAAATGTACTCGGAAACGGTTATCGACCATGCCATGAACCCCCGAAATGCAGGGCAAATTGCCAATGCCGATGGTTTCGCCAGGATAACCGGACCTTGCGGTGACACCATGGAGATTTGGCTCAAGGCGCAGGATGGTAGGATACAGGAGGCTACATTCTGGACCGATGGCTGCGGAACCACCATCGCCGCAGGCAGCATGATCACCGAGCTGGTCAAAGGGAAGAGCGTGGCCGAGGCCCGAAGAATTACGCAACAGGATGTGCTCGATGCTTTGGGGGGGCTGCCAGATGACAGCATCCATTGTGCCCTGCTGGCGGCAAACACGCTCACGGAAGCGACAAATGATTATCTCACTTGCACAAGGGAACCCTGGCGCAAAGCCTACCGAGGGCACTGAAGCTGTCTTCGACCGACTCGCCTCCGAGTATGATGCCTGGTTTGATGAATCGGAAAAAACGATCTTCGCTACCGAGATTCAAGCCTTCCGCTCCATCTCGAGTCCACTGCCGAGACCCTGGCTTGAAGTGGGAGTGGGTAGCGGTCGCTTTGCCCAAAATCTGGGAGTGGAGATAGGTTTAGACCCTTCAATCAAACTCCTGGAGCTGGCCAGGAGGCGAGGAATAGAGGTTCTGCTCAGCAAAGGAGAGCAAGTTCCGTTTCAAGACAATGTATTCGGCGCAGTATTTCTCATCGCTACTCTCTGTTTTATCGATTCTCCTGTTTCTATTCTGAGGGAGTGCCGACGCCTGATCAAACGAGATGGGAAGGTAGTCCTGGGACTGGTATTGAGAGAAAGCCCCTGGGGGCAGCTATATGAGGCCAAGAAGAGAGAGGGACACCGCTTCTATAAACATGCCAACTTCTATAGCTTCGATGAGACCAGGGCGTTTTTGGGACAGGCGGACTTCGCCATCCAAGAAGTCTGGTCCACGCTTTTCCAGAAACCCGGTGAGGTGAAGAGCATAGAGTTACCGCTAAAGGGCATCTCCTGTGATGCCGGCTTCTTGGTAATCGTGGCAGGAAGAGTTCACGCCGAGGTAGAGGAAAGCAGATAATGTCAAACCAAGTGCAGAAAATCAGAGAAATTGTCAAGGCTCTGCCCAGACTCAATTGTGGTCTATGCGGCTTTGGCAATTGTGGCAATTATGCCAAGGCAGTGACAGAGGGAAGAGCATCACTGAACATTTGCATTGGCGGGCCCGTGGTGTGGCGAAGAATCGGCAACATCATCGGCGACAAAATGCCAATAATGCCACAGAAGGCAGCTCATGTACCCTGGACACAGCACTACGGGGTGAGTATTCCTGTGAACAGGGAACAGCGACTGCAGTCACTACGGCAGAGGCAGAATGAGCTTGCTCAGCGTATGGACGCCCTGAGGAGGCGAGTTAAGGCACTCGCCGATCAAAGAAAAGGCTGAGATAGTGAAAATCACCATCTGCTATGATAACGAAACCCGTCAGAGAGAGCTGTTGTCAGATTGGGGCTTCTCCTGCCATATCGATATGGGAAACGGCACCAAGCTTCTGTTCGATACCGGTGCCGATGGCTATATATTGCTCCATAATATGGCGGTGCTGGGTCTGGATCCCTCTGCCATCGACCTCATAGTAATTTCACATTGCCACTACGACCATACAAGCGGGCTGGACAAGATACTCGCTCTAAATAAAAAGGCAAAGGTATTCCTTCCCAGCACTTGTTCACTGGAAATACCATCGAGCAGGGCGACTTTTGTACGCGATGCTTCTCAGATAGACCGTGACATCTCCACCACCGGAGAGCTACGCAATATGGAGCAATCCCTGATCATCAACACAGAAAAGGGTCTGATTGTGATTGTGGGCTGCTCACACCCCGGGCTCAAGCTAATACTTAATAAGGCGTCAGAGTTCGGCCAAGTATTTGGCGTCGTCGGTGGGCTCCATGGATTCCGTGAGTTCCAGTTACTGACGGGATTGGACTTCATATGCCCATGCCACTGCACCCAGTATAAAGATAGGATAAAGGCCATGTGGCCTGACAAGTGCATTGAGTGTGGCACAGGAAAAGAGATCGAGCTATAGGAGGGCGGATGTTGGAACAACTAAATGCCTGCGATGAATGCGAAATTTGCCTCGATTCGTGCCCTACCTACAAAGTGACTCAAAATGAGCTCTTATCTCCGGTGTCGAGGATCAAAGCCGCAACCGCAATATTTCAGAGCGGGGAGGTCACTCCAGAAGTAAAAGAGTCCGTCTATAGCTGTACTCGTTGTGGTTCCTGCGTCCTGGCGTGCCCCTACCAGATCGACATCCCTACGCTGATGACAAAATCCAGAATAGAGCTGGCGAGCAGGGGCCTCGGACCTTTAGAGAGACATCAGCGCGTTCTCGAAGGGATCCGGAAGCTGGGCAACGCCGTTGACGGTGATCCCCAAAAGAGGTGGGAATGGCTGCCCGAAGAATTCCCCACAAGGGAATCGGATACCCTATTTTATGTCGGGTGTTTGCCCTCCTACCTGGTTCAGGATTGTGCCCGCTCTTCCTACTTGGTGCTCAACAAGCTCGGAGTGGACTTCATGATGCTGGAAGATGAAGGATGCTGTGGCATCTTCTTCTACGAGGTAGGCATGATGGATCTCGCCCGGGAGTGGTTCGCAAGCAATGCAGAGTGGTTCCAAAAACTGGGCATAAAGAGGATTGTGGTCCCTTGCGCTGGTTGCTACCGCTGCTTTAAGAGATACTATCCTGAGTTATTGGGTACAGAGAACTTTGAAGTGCTACATATAACCGAGCTGCTGGCTGAGCTATTGCCAGATGTCGAGAAAAAGGCGCAGAAATATCCAGAGGTAACCTATCATGACCCGTGCCGTCTGGGAAGAATGGAGGGAATCTACAACCAGCCACGGCAGGTTCTAAGGCAATATGGTATCACGTTTAGGGAAATGGCACAGAACAAGGAGAATGCCCCTTGCTGCGGCGCTGGCGCCGCAGTGCGGTCTGTCTATCGGGAGCTTTCCCAGAAAATGGCAGCCGAGATTCTAGCGGAAACTGAGACGAGTACCTTAGTAACCTCCTGCGCTTTTTGCCTGTTCAACATAACCCAAACTGCCAAGAAGGCAAGCTCGAACAAGTCAGTGGCCTATATAACCCAGATAGTCTTAGACTCCTTAGCTTAGCCTTCTGTTGCCCTCGCCCCTCACCAGCCAAGCAAGTACAGTACTAAATCTATTCCAAGGCCAATAGCCAGATTGGAAAGCTTGATGAGAGCGGTATCTTTCAGGGTGTTAGGAAAGCAGTAGCAACAGTATGTATGTCGTCTGCTCTCCTAAGATGCACCTACAGTAGTTCTTTGAGTGCTGGAACCATTTTCATATATTGGTCAACAGGAACCTCTTCTCCGTTGACGTTTATAGCGCGCTTGTGCTTCGGAGAGACAACCACAATGCCAACCGGACCCTTTGCACCAGAACACACAATGCCACCACTGACATTTAGGCAGCGCACAGAGGTTTTTATTACTGGGAGCAGCATTATGTCCCCGACTGTGATATGCTGTCCGACTCCGATTTCTTCTTTTTCCAACGTGACACCACCACCGACCTTGCTGCTCGCAAGCTAGCTAGCGAAAAGACAAAACAAAGAAGAGGCCCAACCATCTGTATAGGAAACAATCTTATCCTGCCCCGCATGCTTACCTCCAGGGCAGACTCAACAAAAGAAGGCTCCATTCTCACTTGAACCGGCCCGGACGAGTTGAGCGAAACAATGGCTGGCCACATAATGGCATACAGTATGCCGGTATCGACTGGGTCATCCAAGCCCACTCTGAGATCGGCATCGAGTTGCCTGATCCTAATACGGCTTAGGATTTGTCTGACCAGTTTGGAAATCTTCCCTAATAGCCCCTTGCTTAGTAGCGAAATAAGGAACTGCACACCCCGCTTTCTTTTCCCTTCCGGCTTCTTCCTGCTTGGCCTTATTTCCTTCCAAAGCAGTCCAAAGAGCCACCCCACTCTTATCCTCGATTTGCCTCTCACAGGGGTCTTAACGTCAAAGACCAGCTCGACAGGGACAGAAAGCGTGAGAATGACAAGGAAGATAATGCCAGCTATGATGTAAAGGGCAAGCACGCTCTTCTATTCTTCCTTCTTCTCTTTTTGCTGCGTTTCTCCTCGCTTTTCCATCACTTTGGTTACGACGTCAGCAACCCTATCCGCCATAGAAGCTACAGCCCCCTTGATAGGCTCGATCTTTACGCCCTCTTTGTTGACCACTATGACAGCAACAGGCTTAACACCGCCACCACCCCCGGTGCCGGCTCCAGTGCCCTCTCCTCTTTCCTTCTGCCCCTTGCCGCTGCCACCACCAGCCCCGAAACCGAAGCCAATACTGATGAGGGGAATGAGCGTGTTACCTTCCACCACCATTGGCTCACCGATAACCGTCTTGGTGGTGAGCAGCCTCTCAATCTCCTGCACGCATGTCTTAACCAGATTCTGTACCTCATCCATCTCCCTTTCACCTCCTTTAACCTCTTGTTAAGAATAAAGTGAGTGGCAATTTGAGGAAATGCCATCTGGCTGCTTTAGCACGGAAAAGAATTTGCACATAGGGCACGACTTGTGGTCTGGTCCCATAATATCCGACCATTTTGCTGAGGTCAAGTTCCCCAAACATGTGTCAAGTCCCCCAAGCATTGAGGAATACTGGCTATCGTGACTTCGCTATTCCAGGGCTAGAATTGGTCAGAAAACGCCCAAGGGCTGTCTGAAACCGATTCAGAGATCACGTATCCCACAACCCCAAGCCATTACAAGCCCTTTAGCTAGAATACTTAGAGGCTGGCCAAGCCGCTTAGGTCTTTTCTCCGCCTGACAATAAGCCAGCCAGCCGATGCGGCCTGGGAACTGTAAGTGTTAGGCTATGATTGGAAAGAAGAGATGAGAAAGACGGCTGGGACTGAGTACAAAGGAAGGAGGTGAACGATGGAAACCACTTTGGCAATTCTAATGGTGCTCGGCATCTACATCGGCATCCCTGCTGTCATCGGCTTCGCCATAGTCGGCGGCGTGGTTCTGGCAACGCGCCTGCGAAGGGCTTGCCAAGCCAAGGCCCAAGGGGCTGAGACGAAGATAGCTGAGGTTGAGACAGTGGTTGTAGGGGTGAAATGACCGCAGGGAGCACCGTGGACGGTTCGAAGCGCCCCCGACACACAATGAGACTAAAGAATTCGCAGCTGGGGGCGCTCGAACTTTTATCCCGACAGCAAATCTAGCAGGTAATTCTAGATGCTTACCTTGCGCGGTTGGACACATAGAATAACAGCTAAAGCGGTAGAATGGTCACCTGGGAATCAAACAGCCAGGGGCGCGAGAAGTCCGCATTTCTGGATAATCACGGCCCTAATGGCATTTGACATCTTCCTTTACTATATCGACCAGACTCCATTAGCTACAATGGCGCCAGTTAGCTCCAGCTTCTTGACTGGTGTTCATGACATACAGCGGATATTCTTCTTCGTTCCTATAATCTATGCTGCTCTAATTTTTAGAGTCCCCGGGGCCCTTGTCACTTCATTCCTCTTTTTCTGCGCGGTGTTGCCACGTGCTTTGCTAATCTCTCCATACCCCGACCCTCTACTCAGACCTCTTCTCTTTGTCATTTCGGCCACCCTCGTCAGTCTACTATTAGCGACACAGCTCAACCGGGTTGAAAAGGAAAGAAATAATAGTGCCGAGGTTAGAGCAGCTTACCAGGAGCTCAGCGAACTACATCAGCGTTTGAAGGAAAGCCAAGAGCAGCTAATCCATGCTGAGAAGCTGGGCGCTCTCGGTCAACTGGCAGCATCTGTTGCTCACGAAATTAACAATCCTCTGAGCGGAGTTCTGTTGTATAACCAATTGCTTGCCAAGAGGATAAGCAACGACAAATTTTCTAAAGAGAATGCCCTTGACTACCTATCGAAAATGGAGTCGGAACTCACTCGTACAACCAAGTTAGTACAAAGCCTCCTGGATTTCGCACGCCAGACACCGCCAAAATTCGGAGATGTGAACGTTAATGACGTCATCAGCCAAGCCCTAGTGCTCACTACTCATGCAGGCGAGAAACAACATATTCAGATAGTAAAGGAGCTTGACCCCACCTTACACTTAATCAGGGCTGATTTTTCTCAGCTTCAGCAAGTCTGCATCAATCTAATTGTGAACGCCTTTCAGGCTATGCCAAAAGGGGGTAACTTGACCCTCCGCACGTCGGCTAATGAGGGTCAGATCAAGATAGAGGTTCAAGACACAGGATGTGGTATTTCTCCAGAGAACATGCGCAAGCTGTTCACCCCATTCTTCACCACTAAGCAGGAGGTGAAAGGAGTAGGCCTGGGGCTTGCGGTATCTCACGGAATCATACAGCGCCACCGTGGCAGAATAGAAGTCCAAAGTAAGGAGGGCGAAGGCAGCACTTTTACCATATACTTACCGATACACCGAGAAGAGGAGGAAGAGGAGCGCGAAGCAGCGTGTCCTAAAAACGAGAGAAACGGAGGCAGACAATGGAGATAAAGAAGAGAATTCTGCTCGTCGAAGATGAGACCGTTGTGAGAGAAAGTATGCGAGACTGGCTTATAGAGGATGGATTCGATGTTCAGTGCGTTGAGACAGGGGAGGAGGCGTTGGAGAGGATCAAGCAGGAACAGTATGGCGTCATCGTTCTTGACCTAAGGCTACCGGACATCGATGGCTTGCAGGTTTTCGAACATGCCAAAGAGCTTAGACCTGAGACCAAAGGGTTGATCATTACCGCCTATCCTTCAGAGGAAACACTGGAGAAGGCCCGAAGTCTAGGGCTTCTTGACTATCTATCCAAGCCTTTCAAGGTTGCTGACTTAGAAAAGTCGATCGGAGCAGCGCTCGGGGAGACAGAAGTCAAACCTGGCGAACATCATTGGCTGGAACTCGGTGCTGTCTCTTATCGACTGTGTGACCGCAATTATGAATGTGGCCACTGCGCGTTTGCACAAGACATACAAGATAGATTCGGAACGATAGCGGTTATCGGCGAAGACGAAGTCGCCAAGCTCAGGAAATTGCCCGCGAACCAAAGACTATGCCGTTATGCATCGGTACACTTTGTCAAAAAGGAATAATTTGGTTAAGTACTTGCCCTACGGGCAGTTACTATGTAATACTATCTCAGCAGCGTACTCGCGGCGGTAGTTCAACTGGTCAAACAGGCTGAACATCGACTTCACAACGGTTTTTAAATCTTCAGCAGATAAACAAGCGAGTCGGCCAGAATCAAATCGGGAACCAGGAGCTACAATTGGAGTGGAAGAAAGGCATCTGTGGTGTCTGTCCCGCAGGTTGCTGGGTGGAAGTAGGTCTTGATGACGGCAAACTCGTGGACATCAGACAGGACACCAGTCATCCCCTGGGGATGATCTGCAGGCGCGGCCAGCATGCTCCGGAGATCATCTACTCTGAGCACCGGCTTAAGTATCCCATGAAGCGGGTGGGTTCCAAAGGGAACTATGAATTTGAACGCATTACTTGGGACGAAGCATATGATACCATTGTGGACAATCTAAACAGAATTAAGGAAGAATCCGGGCCAGAAGCGGTAGCCATCTATACCGGGCGCGGCGCTCAAGAGCTATCGTTGTGTGATATGTTCCAACCCAAAGGGGTGATGGTATCTTCGGCATCCAATATCCTGTTCCCGTTTGGCTCGCCCAACACCATGGGCGTGGGAGCGCTCTGCTATGTCGCCCTTGCCATGATTGCCCCTCATGTGACCATGGGCAGGATGCAAATCAACATGTTCTCACCCATTGAGGATGCCGAGATGGTATTTGTGTGGGGCACCAACCCAGCCGCTGATTCTCCCCCCATTGATATGCTGCGACTGGAAGCCGCAGCAATGCGAGGCGCCGATATCGTGGTGATAGATCCCCGCCGCACCGAGACCACGGTCCGTAGCAACGCCCAGTGGATCACCATACGGCCCGGCACCGATGGTGCCTTCGCCTTAAGCATGATCCAAGTGATGATCGACGAGGAGCTCTACGACGAAGACTTCGCCGAGAACTGGTGCCATGGCTTTGAAGAGTTGAAAACCTATGTCCAGCACTTCCGCCCTGAGGTGGCTGAGGCCATCACCTGGGTGCCCGCGGACACCATTAGAGACCTGGCCCGTCGCGTCTACAAAGCCAGTGGTGCTTCCCTATTAATGTACACTGGCCTGGAGTATTCCAATAGCGGGGTTCAAGCTATCCGGGCTGTATTTACCCTGCTTGCTCTGGCTGGTCAACTCGACATGCCCGGCGGTATCGGCCTCTCCATGCTGAACAGCAATTTCCCCATCAATCGTTCCTGCAATCAAGAGAACCCCAATATAGGCCTGGCAGTGGCCCGGGAGACGTTTCCCATCTACAGCAACTATCGCGGTGAGTCCCATGCCATCGGGCTGGTGGATTCCGTGCTGAAGCAGGAACCATATCGTATCCGAGGTCTGCTCATCGACGGCGCTTCTCTACTCACCTCTTGGCCACAGACCTCAGTCTGGCGCGAGACTCTGGCAAACATAGAATTCCTGGTGTGCATTGATCGTCAACTCACCGCCGATGCTGC
Organism: Dehalococcoidia bacterium; assembly: GCA_034414595.1. GTDB lineage: Bacteria > Chloroflexota > Dehalococcoidia > SZUA-161 > JAUWZY01 > DAOULY01. Next base: position 145,787 of record DAOULY010000017.1, on the reverse strand, counting down.
CTATGCCGATATCGTTCTACCGGCCACCACCATGTTTGAGATCGACTCCTACATGACTTATGGGCCCGTCTTCCGTCTGAGGGAAAAACTAATCGAGCCAGTGGAGGAAGCGCGCAACGATTATCTAATCATGGCCGAGTTGGCAAAACGTCTGGGCTACGGGCATCTATATCCCCAGACTGAAGAGGAGATGATCCGCCTCGCTTTGGAAGGCTCTGGATATACTCTTGAAGATGTGAAAGCGTCTGGCGGCTGGGTTAAGCTGCCAACACCCATGATGGAGTACAAGAAATGGCAAAAAGGGGGCCTGCGCAAGGATGGCAAGCCCGGATTTGACACCCCTACGGGTAAATTTGAGATTTGGTCCACAATTCTGGAAGAATACGGCTACGAGCCATTGCCCAAGTACACCGAGCCTTCAGAAGGGCCACTGGCCAGCCAGAAGCTGACGCAGAAGTTCCCACTGGTATTCAACTCCGGCGCCCGTCCCCAAACCGATTTCCGCTCGCAACACCACGGCATCGAGGGCTTGCTAAGGGACAATCCAGAGCCAATTATGGAGATCAATGTCGAGGATGCTGAGGAGCGAGCGGTCGAGAGTGGCGATCTGGTGGAAGTAAGGACTCCCCGAGGTGCTGTGCCTTTCAGAGCGCGAGTTTCCAGTGATATTATGAAAGGGGCCATTGAATGTAACATGGGTGGCGGCACGCCTGTGGGTCCCGAAGCATGGCAAGAGTGGAACGTCAACGAACTCACCGATGTCACCAACTATGATCAAATCTCTGGTTTTCCAGTCTACAAGGCCCTACTATGCGATGTTGTGAAGATCGAGCAAGGCACGGAGAAGACCCGTCTCGCAGCTAACAAGCAAGTGGCAGCGTGCGACCTGAACCTGGTCATACCCCAGATCCGAACAAACAAGCTTGACAGACTGATCTATCTCGACAACAACGCTACTACCCACATGGCCGATGCGGTGCGGGAGGCCATGTTGCCCTATATCGAAACGGCCCAAGGCAATCCATCTGCTATCCACGGCATGGGCAGAGAGGCACAGGAAGCCATAGAGAGAGCCCGTCGCCAAGTGGCCAAGTTGATCAACTCTCAGCCGCGGAGAATCATCTTCACCAGCGGAGGCTCCGAAGCGAATAACTTGGCTATCAAAGGAATTGCCTTCGCCCAGAGTGGCAGGGGCAATCATATCGTCACTACCAGCATCGAGCACCCGGCTGTCCTAAGCACGTGCAAATTCATGGAGAATCTTGGATACAAGGTCACCTATCTTGAAGTGGACAGAAACGGCTGGCTTGCCCCCGGTAAGTTAAGAAAAGCCATCACAGACGACACCATCCTTATCTCCATCATGATGGCTAACAACGAGGTGGGCACGATCATGCCGATTAAGGAGTTGTGTGCCATCGCCCACGAAAGAGGAATTCTGTTCCATACCGATGCCGTCCAGGCCATCGGTAAGATCGAGGTGGATGTGAAAGACCTCGGTGTGGATATACTCAGCATCTCCGGTCACAAATTCCATGCTCCGAAGGGCATTGGGGCCCTGTATGTGCGTAAGGGTGTCGCGCTGGAGCCACTCATCCATGGCGGCAAGCAAGAGAGCGGGCTGCGAGCAGGAACGGAAAACGTCCCGGGTATTGTGGGCCTGGGCAAAGCAGCCGAGCTGGCAACTCATGCCCTACAAGACTCTGAAAGGATAAAATCGCTGCGAGACAAATTGGAGGTTGGCATCAAGGAACTGGTGCCAGATGCCATATTGAACGGTCATCCGGAACACCGTCTGCCCAATACGCTCAATCTGACGCTGCCGGGACTCCGTGGCGAATCGCTGGTCCTGGCACTGGACCAGCTTGGCATCTGTCTTTCTTCGGGATCTGCATGCAAATCAGGCTCTCCGGAGCCCACACATGTGCTTATGGCCATGGGCCGCACTGAAGAAGAAGCCCATTGCGCCGTGCGCTTTTCGCTATCTCGTAGCACGACAGAGGAAGACATCGATGAGACTGTTACCGCACTGGCGCAGGTGCTGGAAGAGATGGAAACCATGGTCCGGTTGATTCCCTGCAAGTAAAGGTACTCTTCCGTTCTTCTCCTATGAGGTCCCCCATCCTCTGTTCACAAGATAATGAACACTGAACCACTGTTGCTCATCGGTCCAGACCTGCTCGACTTTGAATCCCGCAGCGGCAGCTAACTGCCGAAACTCACCAAGAGTGAATTTGTACGAGCTCTCTGTCCAGATACTCTCACCCCTGGCAAAGGCGATGTTCACATTGTCCAGTTGTACGGTCTGGTCTCTTAGGCTCACAAGGTGCATCTCAACCCGTCCTTCCCTCGGATTGTAGAAGGCATAGTGTTCAAAGCAATCGAGTCGGAAATCGCCGTCAAGTTCACGGTTTATTCGCTCAAGCAGATTGAAGTTGAAAGCAGCAGTGACCCCCCGATGATCGTTGTAGGCGCGGTGGAGCACGCATGGGTCTTTCTTCAGGTCCACGCCAATAAGCAGTCCGCCGCGCGGACCACACATCCCAGCAATGCGTTCCAGGAATTGCTTGGCTGACACCGGATCAAGGTTCCCGATTGTTGAGCCAGGGAAATAGGCCACTCTGCGCGCTGGCGGCTTAGTTGCATCAGGTAGCTCGAAATCACGGGTGTAGTCGGCGCAGACTGGAAGCACCTCTAGGCCAGAGTAGTCCGAGACGAGTTCCTTCGCCGTGCACAGCAGCTGCTCTCGGGAGATGTCTATTGGAACATAAGCAGCAAGCTCATGCAGGTGGTCCAACAAGATGCGCGTTTTCATGCTGTTCCCGTTGCCGTACTCAATGAGGAGGACATCAGGCCCGAGGGAAGCGGCCATTTCTTCGACATAAGCCTCCATGATCGCCACTTCCGTCCGAGGGATATAGTATTCATCCAGGTTGCAGATACGGTCGAATAAAGAAGAGCCTTGCTCATCGTAGAAATACTTAGAGGGCAGTTCTTTTTGCGATTTTAGCAGGCCGCTCAGGACTTCGGCACGAAAGCAGTCCTGCCTCGGCGCAAAATCATGCAGCCGAACCCTTTTATCCCCTTTGGTGCCCATACTACACCTTCCTCCCTGCTCTGATACTAAGCCTAAAATGCAGCAACTTCATCAGGCTTAAACTCTCTGATCCAGCCATTAAGTCTCCCCCTACTCTTCTACTGCGAGCATCAGAGCTTTTCATTACTCCCTTTTATGGTCCTACTCTACTATAACCCGTATACGTGAAGGATTGCATAAAATGATGCTCGGTGCAATACCCCCAACTAGAGTACTCTTACACCGCAGGAATATATCCGCTGCTCACGTGTCCTAAGAATACCTGCGTTCAGCCAGTAGCTGAGCCACTGAAAGCGAAGAGGTATGCAGTATCTTCGCAGAGGCAGTGGACGACATGCCTGATGGTGCCTCGATGATGTTCGGCGGCTTCGGATGTCCTAGTGGCAACAAGGACAATTCCTATCCTTTCACTCACATCATCTTATCGAAAAGGGCCATCACTGTCTCAGAAAATGCGGGGTCAGTGATGCTCGCATCTACCTCCACAACCTCAACCTTTGGCTCAATATGTTGCTTAAACGAATTTGCCAAAGCCTCACGCCCCTCTGGGTCATACAATAGACCACCTGGCTCATCAAGTCGAGAGACACCACGGAGAGGTATAACTACAGCTACTGGTCCAGTGGCCTGGTTTAACTTCTGTGCCATTAGCTTTCCCACTTCAGCTTTTTCCTCCTTGCTTGGCATCACCGACGTGGTGTTTGGATTGTGCCCGCGTACGGTGCGGCTTCTTAACTGAGCTGGCACTTCTTCAGCTGGCACCGGCCAGCCGAAACTGTCCGTGCCTCCTGGAGCAGCAATGAGAGGTATCCCCTTCTTTACCGCGGCCTCCAGCCTGCTACTGTGTCCTACGCTGTAAGGTGAGCCAGTTACCTGGCAAACAAGGTCGAAGAGGCATAAGTCCAAAGACGCAGCGATCAGACCTTCCTCGATAAGCCGTTCCAGAGTCATGCCTCCCAAGCCACTAGTATGGAACACCGCAACCTCGTAGCCCCTCGCTTCCAGTTGTGGCTTGAGCTGGGGAACATGATTGAAGCAGGCCGAGCCCATAGTAGTGATACCGATTATGGGCTTCTCCGAGGTTATTTCCCTCGCTGTCTCTATCATCCCTGTAATCGCCCCTACCGCGTTATCAAGCACCGCTTTGCTTATTACATTGAGCCCCCATAACCCGGCAACGCACTCGGCCATTACCTGGCCCTTGCCCACCATCCCTGCGGTGACAAAGGGGGTGAACGCCACGGTGGAGAGCATGAGCTTGGGCATACTGAGCGGCAATGTCCTCATCGCTCCCAGCCCGAGCCAGGTGCCCATGGTGCCACCTAAGGCAATAACGCCATGAAATTTGCCAGAGGAGTATAGCTCCTGAATAATCTTCGCCGCACCTTTTTCCATCACAGCAATTCCACTGTTTTCGTCGCCGAGAGCAATAACTTCTTTGAGGCTCGCGCCAGCGGCCTCGGCCACCTGCTCACGACTGATGTCGGGTGGGAACAGGGGATGGCCCAGAATGCCCCCATCTATAACCAGAGCTTGATATCCCCTTTCTTCGATGCGCTCCTTGATGTACCTGATTTCCTCCCCCTTGGTGTCCAGGGTGCCTAAGATAGCTACTGTCTTCTTCATCGGAGCTTACCTCCTTCTCACTTCTCACTAATATATCATCAAATGATTGTTGCTGCTCGCTCAGCAGATTCTGGGTCATCTATACGCAATCCAGCTTTGTGAATCTGGAGCCTGGTATCTTTATTTCCATTAAGCTATTAACCCGATTGCAGCCTATTCGGATTGGCTAATTGGCGACAGGGGTCTGCAGAACTCTTGACAGCCCGGCTGATGGTATGTCATACTTTTATTGACCGACCAGTCGGTCAATAATCGAGATGGAAAGGCCCGTTCAAAGGAAAGACATACCATCTCTGCGCCGTAAGCAGATACTCGCTGCTGCCACGGAGCTTTTCTGCCGCAGTGGCTATCACGGCGTCACCGTCGATGCCATAGCCGAGAGGGCTGGTATCAGCAAGGGCAACCTATACTGGTATTTCAAATCCAAACAAGACATATTTCACCTACTCTTTGACGATCTAGTCGAGCAACTTACCCTGCCCGCAGGGAAGATAATAGAGAGCGACGCACCGCCGCGTGAGAAGCTCCGCGCCATTACTAAGAGTCACCTAGAGGCCGCTGAGGCTAATCCAGATGCGGTGTCCCTCATGCTGCAAATCGCGGGTCAGCAAGAACTGAACGAAATAGTATCCTCTGGCTACGCTATGTGGATGAGGCATTATATCAATTTCCTAACGCCGCTTTTTGCCGCCATAGGGGAGAAGAACCCGGAAGCTGTGGCCACCCTTTATGCTGCTACTATCGACGGTCTCATGGGACTGGTCGCTATGGGGCCCGATATTTACGACAAGGAAAAGATTATGGCAGTTATTGAAGAGCGCTTTATAAGCTTTGGGGGGGAACAAGATGTCTAGGCCAACATTTGGAGAAGCAGGGGATTCCCTTCTGCAACTAGAGGGCATATCACGATCATATAAGATGGGCCTGGTTGAGGTTAAGGCTCTCAGAGGCGTAACAGTCAACATAGTCAGGGGAGAGTTCATTGTCATTCTGGGCCCAAGCGGCTCGGGCAAAACCACGCTGCTAAACATCATTGGGGGTATAGACTCTCCCACCTCAGGCAGGATCTCTGTAGATGGCATTGACATCACCGCTTTGAACGAGAAGGGACTGACTCTTTATCGTCGCAACCACATCGGCTTCGTCTTCCAGTTCTTCAATCTTATCCCGACGCTAACAGCTAGGGAAAACGTTGAATTTGCTGCCGAGCTAGTGGAGAAACCCAGAGACGTTTCAGAGGTTCTAGAAGTGGTTGGGCTCGGGGACCGTGCCGACCATTACCCCAGCGAGCTCTCCGGCGGGGAGCAGCAAAGGGTGGCCATAGCCAGAGCCCTGGTAAAGGATCCGCCGATACTGCTCTGCGACGAGCCTACCGGCGAGCTTGATTTCGAGACCGGGAAGCACATCTTGAGCGCCATGCGGAAGATAAACGAAGTCGATCACAAGACTGTTCTCGTCGTCACGCACAATACAGCTATTGGTGATATAGCCCATAGGGTAATACGACTCCGCAGTGGTGAAGTAGTTGAAGTCAAGGAAAATCAATCCCCTGTCGACCCACAGGAGTTGAGGTGGTAGGGCATCGTGAACAAGCTTCAGCGTAAACTTGTTCGAGACCTCGCCAACTCCAAATGGCTGTTCCTCGCGGTGGCCATGGTCATCTTCCTCGGTGTCGCTCTTTTCAACGCCTCTTTCCTAGGCTACCGCAATCTGAAAACCTCCTATAACTACACATATGAAAGGCTCAGCTTTGCTGATTTCACAGTCAAAGTCGTGGAAGCTCCAATGGGAACTGTCGATGAGTTAAAACTGATCCCAGGTGTCAAGGCCGTTACCGGCAGAGTGAACATCGACGTCGCCCTTACTCTTCCTGGCGAGGACACCAAAAAGGTACTGGCACGGGTGATATCGCTGCCATCGGATTCACGCGCCGCAGTCAACGATATCAAAGTGGAACAGGGCTCGTACTTCCACACTGGCGACATTGACGTCCTGCTGGTGGAAAAGAGCTTCGCCGAACATCATGGATTGAATCTTGGGGATGCCGTATCGCTCACAGTGAATAACCAGAAAACGAACCTCAGCGTTGCCGGAATCGCCACCAGCCCGGAGTACATATGGCCTGCCAAGAGTCGTCAGGAACTACTGGCCTCTCCTGAAACTTTTGGAGTTGTCTTCGTCACTCATGACACGGCGACCGGGCTCCTCGGGAAACAGATTGTAAACCAGTTTTGCTTTCTCATTGATGCTGGAGCGGACAGGAACACAATAATTACCGCCGTTGAAGAGACACTGGAGCCCTACGGGGTAACCGACGTAGTCACCCGTGAAGACCAACCGAGCAATGCTGCCCTCAGCATGGACTTGCAAGGATTCGGGGAAATTGCCGAGGCCTTTCCCGCTCTCTTCCTCATCGTGGGGGCACTGGCCACGTATATTCTACTCACTAGAATCGTCCACAATCAGAGGTCACAGATCGGCCTGATGCGGGCAGTTGGCTATTCCCGTCGCCAGCTCCTCGTTCATTACCTGAGCTTTGCCCTCACCATCGGAATCGTGGGGGCTATCGCCGGGACTGTAGCTGGCTATCTGCTCTCAGCGCTTGTGACCAAGCTCTACGTTGGGATGCTAGGGCTTCCTTACACCATCACAAAAATGGGCTGGATAGAGTGGCTAGCGATAGAAGAAGGCCTATTTGCAGGGATTTTCCCCTGCGTCATCGGTGGGATTATCCCTGCCTACGTCGCCTCCCGCCTCAACCCCGCCGAGGCCATGCGTACACCACCCCCAGCTGCCGGCAGAAAGCTTATGCTAGAACGTATATTACCCTTCTTTGCCAGGCTGTCTCTCCTGTGGAAAATACCACTGCGCAACATCTTTCGCAGCCGTCGCCGCAGCCTCTACACCGTCATCGGCGTTGCCTTCGGCATCAGCTTAATCTTGGTTTCGGCCGTCTTCATTGATTCCATTGACTCTCTAATGAACCTACAATTCAACCAGATTCAAAGGTACGATGCGAAGATCGATTTCGCCCAACTCCAGCCAGCAACCTTGAGTGAGCAAGTAAAGAGCTGGGACGAGGTAGAGAAACTTGAACCTGTTCTTCAGATCCCGACCAGACTGGAGCACCAAGATAAGACCTATTCCACGCTGGCGGTAGGGCTTCCCCCAGACTCTGAACTTTATGGTTTGTACTCCACCGCTGGGGATCGCGTAGATATTAATGATGGAGAAATCCTGCTAAGCGAAGGTTTGCGCAGTGAGCTGGACATAGATACTGGCGATATTATCACCCTAAGCTCCTCCTCTGCTCTCCAGCAGCTTGACGTAGCTGGATTCGTAAAGCAGCCCATGGGCAGCTTTGGCTATGTAACTCTAGAGCAGGCGCAGGAACTCGCCGGAGGCCAGTCCGTGATCAGTGGCCTCATGTTGGGTGTCGAGCCAGGGCGTCTGGATTCTATCAGGGAAAAAGCCTACCAGATTCCAGACGTTGCCTCTGTCGAGCTTACCACGGAAAGCCAAGAAATGGTCAACGATCTGATGGGATTGTTTCGTGGCATGATGTGGGTAATGCTCGGATTCGGTGCTGCGCTGTCCCTGGCCATTGTCTTTACCACCGTCACCGTGAATATTCTGGAGCGCCGCCGCGAGAGCGCCACTATGCGCACCCTGGGGGAAGGCAAAGGCAGGATTGGTGCTATGCTCACCATTGAGAACCTGTTGCTGGGATTAGCAGGGCTTGTCCCGGGAATTCTTCTGGGCTATGCCCTATCACTGTACTTCTTCAGTCTCTTCCAGAGCGACATGATGAGCTTCGATCTGTCCATCTATCCCCGAACCTACCTACTGACCATTGGGCTGGTCATATTGATCATGCTGGTCTCTCAGGTTCCAGGGATTCGCTACATTAACCGTCTCGATCTGGCAAGAATGGCAAAGGAGCAAGCAGCTTAGTAGCGGCTAGATATTCCTTCGGAGACCAGATAGGCCCCCATAGGTATGGTGGTGATTGCTTCCAAAGATCAACAATCAGTTGGATATCGGAGGACGACGTAATTTCTCTGCTACCTAAGTAGTGCAGGTGACGTCGTAGTCCTTCTTCGCATAGGTCAAGTTCTAACGGCCACTGAATCGCTCGCCATTCTATTCCTGCCTTCGGGCGCGGGCTAGTCTTCGGTTGTCTACCCATACCATTATGGCGGGCATTACTATGAGCGAGCCAATCAAGGCGAGGAAAACGTCCAACATGATGACAATGCTGAAATCACGCATGATGAGGAAGTCCCGAGCATAGAGCAGAGCACCGAACCCAGCAATAGTGGTCGTTCCTGAAGCCAAAATAGCACGACCGAGGCGGGAGACGGCTTCCACCATGGCCGGCAACGGTAGCTTGCCCCTGCTGCGTTCGTCGTTGTAACGCCACAGCACGAGGATGCTGTACTCAGCGCCTATACCCAGAACAAGGGCACCCATGGTAGCGGTGAGAGGGTTGAATTTGATGCCAGCCAAATACATCGCCAAGGCTGCCCAACCCACGACTAACACCATAGGGAAAGTAGCTATAATGGCGTACAACAGCCGACCCCGGAACAGGACGAGCAACGCCAGGAAAACAAATCCTATACTCCACAGGGTCATCTGCTGCCGACCCTCGCCCAAAGCCAGCCAAGTGTGTGTTTCAATCACCACCCATCCCGTTTGGATCGCACTGGCTCCTGCTGGGGGACTGGCAATAATGCCATCGACCTCGTCCTGCAAGACTTTCAGGTCTTCCAGGGGCATAAATCTTACGGTTATGGCAAAGTTGGCAGCGTCCAAGTCAGAGTTGATCAGATTCTGTCTCATTGATAGTGGCACCTGCTCAATAACAGCGTTCACCTCTTCTGACGAAAGTGGTATAGTGCCCAGTTGCTGCTCAATGAGGTGAGCTGGGCTGTCCAACTTGCTCACGGTATCTGGGTGGGCACTCTGGATGGCAGCACCTGTATCTATCATCCATTGCATCACTTCAGGGTTGGTGATGTCTCCTTCCACCAGGATATTTATGGAGGAGATGCCACCGGTAAGCTCCTCGAGCTCCTTGAAGCCCTGCACCACAGGCAGGTCCTCCCGCAGCCACTTGGACTGGTCGGTCTCTATCCCGATTCTGGAATCTACCACCAAACCGGCGACGGCCGGGACCAGAGCCAGCGGCACAATGAGCCAGGGCCTGGTGACTACCCAGCTGCTAACCTTACGCAATCTCGTCTCTAGGCGGCTATCTCCCCTCGATAGAGGTTCCTCTGCCACAGCCTTCTTCGTCCTCCCCAAACGGAGAAAGGTGGGGATCAGAAAGAGAGCTGCCACATAGGCAATGGCAAGCCCCACTATTAACATCTTGGTGAAATCTTTGATCAGTGGCAGGGGTGAGAAGAACAGGGCCGCGATGCCACAGATAGCCGCAAGCAGGGCTACTCCTATAGCAGGGCCCATGAATGTGACCGAGGCCGCCGCAGCCTGCGAGCGACTCAGGCCTTTCCCAGCCTCCTCATCGAAACGGTTGTGCAACTGTATACCGTAGTCGATGCCAAGACCCACCAAGATGGGAAATATAGCCATGGTGGCCATAGTTAGAGGAATGTTCAGCCAGCCCATGGCGCCAAAGGCGTAGATAAGCGATATGACCATGCCTCCCAGAGCTAACCAGCGCCACAGGAAGATACCCCTGACACTGAAGAGCGTTGCCAGCACCAAGAGCATCAGCCCAACAGACAGGATCAAGGTGTTGCGGAGATTGGAATACAGCATGTCATCTATCTGGCTGGAGAGGACGGGGGTACCGGTGAGATGAGCCGTAACTCCAGAGAAAGTGATGTTTGCCATCAGCCCACTCACCTCGTCAGTAATGGCACTCATCTCATCCAGGGATATATCGCTTTGGAGGCTGATGAGGATCAGGGTATGCTCCTCGTCAGGGAAGATAGACTTGAACTCGGGTCTTACCCCTCCAGTTGTTGGATCCAAAACCAAGTCTTTAAGCTCATCTGGTGTAGGAACAGCGTCCGTTGCCATGGTTTCCTGAAAGACTGTCAATGGGCTAAGAACGGATAGGATAGCCTCGTTGTCTTGTAATCCATCTGCCAGTTGTCCCATAGCTTCCAGATTGGGTGTTTGGATGAGGTCATCCATCGTGTCGCCTCTGAGGACTACCATGATGGGGTCGCTACCAAAATCGCGGGCATAGCGCTGGAAGCTATGGTAGAGCTCGGAATCAGTTGAGATAAAGGTCTCGATGCCACTGGCGAAAACGAGGCGTTGCGCGCCGAACACAGCGCCGATAATCAATAGGCATGCCAACCCTAAGATAAGGGCTGGCCGACGCTCTACGAAGTGGCCCAGTTTGGCAAATATTCTTTGCGATATTCGCGAGAACATGATTCAATCAGCTTGGCGGGACAGCGTGCAATAGGGAGTCAAACGCTGGGTTTGATCAGCACTTAAGGCCGCAGTACACAGCTGCAGGCTCAACAAGCTGTCGGGTAGGCTAGCTCTTGCCTATACGAAATACTTTGGTCCCACAAACAGGGCATATCCCCTGTGTAGCTGGTTTTCCATTCTTAAAGGTTACTCTCTTAGGGTTCTTAATCTCTCTTTTTGCGCGGCATTTGACGCAGTAGGCATCCATTTTTTCGCTCCACTCTCCTTATGGTCTAGTCCGATTCAGAAGATACCTGATAGGGAATAGCTTTGTCAATCGAGCTACCTGGCTACATGGAGCCATATTACAGAATTCCCAACTCCCCATTACCAAAGTACTGTCCCTTCTCAGTACCAAAGTGCCTTGACAGTGGCAAGATTGCTGCCTCATAATGCAAGAAAGCCCCTGCCAGTGCGATATGGCACATGGGAAACTGCCACAGCCTGAACAAATGCCGAAGTAAGACAGGTTTCTAAAACTGAATACAATGCCGAAAGGGCAAACCTACCGAGAGGTGGGGACGCAAAGCCGCGGGTCTAAGGCTTCTCATGGAGCTATGATGGCCGGGTTGCCGAAGCGATTTGGTTGCCTTGAACGTGCTTTTGCCATACATCCACTGCGGGAAAGCGTGTCTTTGCATCTCTCGGCAACTGAGGATTGGAGGCAACCTATATGGGGGAAAAAGGCAAGAGGGAGCTTATTGAAAGCGCCGAGCGCAGACGTGAGGAGGAGGCGTACTACGACCTAGTTGAAAACGCTAACGACCTTATACAGAGCGTTGCGCCCGATGGCCGTTTTTACTACGTGAACAGAACTTGGCGGCAGGTGCTTGGATACAGTCAAGAAGAGGTTGCCAACCTCACGCTATGGGACATACTCCATCCCGATTCTGTACCTCACTGCAAGGAAGTTCTCCAGAAGGTTCTGACAGGCCAAATAGTATCCAATGTTGAGGCCGTATTTGTAGCCAAGGATGGGAGACTAATCCCAGTCCAAGGAAATGCTAACTGTCGGTTTGAGGAAGGAAAGCCGGTGGCCACCCGTGGCATCTTCCGTGACATCACCGAGCGCAAGCAGGCCGAGGAGGCGCTGAGGGAGAGCGAGGAACGCTATCGGACGCTGGCCGAGGCAGCACAGGATTTCATCTTCGTTATCGGTAGCGATGGGTGCTTGCGATACGTAAATGAATCTGGCGCGAGAACCCTCGGACGTCGCCTGGAAGTAATTGTAGGGAAGCACCTAGAAGAGCTTTTTCCTCCAGACATAGCACAGCGCCATAAGAGCAATCTCCAAGCCGTTTTTAAATCAGGCAAACCCACCTCCTTTGAGCAGACGACTCAGTTTCCTGATGGGAAATTGTGGCTGAATACCCAGCTAATTCCTATCAGGAATAAGACGGGTCAGGTAGGGGCTGTATTGGGTATCTCCAGGGATCTCACCGAGCGCAGACGGGCGGAAGAGGCGCTTAGAGAAGCTCAAGAGCGTTTCAGTGGCTTGTACAACTCTTCCAAAGATGCTATTGGGTGGGCTGCTCTAGATGGGACGATACTGGATGTCAACGAGGCCTTTACCACGCTGACGGGCTATTCAAGAGAGGAACTATTGACTGGGAAGAAATATCAGGATATAACTCCAGCAGAGTACCAGGAATGGGAAGCTGAAATAATAGGAGAAGTTCTGAGAACAGGAGAACCTGCAGAGTATGAGAAGGCGTGTATAATAAAAGACGGCTCCCGTGTCCCTATTCTGTTAACCGTTTTTGTTGTGAAAGGGTCTGATGGCGAACCAATAGGTCTTGCCGCCATCATAAAAGACATCACTGAGCGCGTGCAGATGAGGCAACAGCTCCAGGAGTACTCGGAGAACCTGGAGCAGATCGTGGAGGAGAGAACCCAGGAATTGAAGGATGCCCACGAGAAGCTGGTCCGCAACGAGAAGCTATCGACCATAGGTGAACTGGCCGGAGGGGGGGGGCACGAGCTGCGCACGCCCCTGACGACCATCAGGAACTCGGCCTATTTCCTCAAGATGAAGCTCGGGGACACCGCCGATGAAAAAGTGACCAAGCACCTGGACATGCTGGAAAAGCAGGTCGACGCTTGCGACAAGATCATCTCCGACCTCTTGGACTTCTCACGGCCGTACAAAGCCGAACTTGAGGAGGTCGACATCAACCAGTTAGTCCAGAGGATGGCGCAGGCCGCCAAGCCGCCTCAAAATGTAGAGAGCTCTACCAGCCTTGCGGGAAGCTTGCCTCCGGCAGTTGCTGATGCGGGTCAAATAGAGCAAGTCCTCTCCAACTTAATCGCCAATGCCATACAGGCTATGCCCAGTGGAGGCAGGCTGTCCCTCAGCACAGACCACACGGACAGCTTCATCGAAATAAGAGTGGCTGATGAGGGGATAGGCATACCTGAGGATAATTTGGACAAGGTCTTTGAGCCGCTATTCACCACCAAGGCCAAGGGTGTAGGTCTGGGCTTGTCATTGGCCAAGAGGCTGGTGGAAAGACAGGGCGGCTCTATCGCGGTCGAGAGCCAGGTCGGGAAGGGCACTACTTTCACAGTCAAGCTCCCGATTGCTGGCGGGAAGGAGTCGAAATGAAAGTCATAGGCATCGTTGGCAGCCCTCGCAAGAACGGCAACACCGAGATGTTGACCGCTCACGTCCTCAGGGCTATCGCCGAAGAAGGGTTGGATACCGAACTCATCCAACTTGCCGACCTGGACATAAGGCCCTGCAATGCCTGTAGGGTCTGCCGCGAGGAGGAGCGCTGTCCTATTGAGGATGATGTGTTCCCTATTTACCTCAAGATGAAAGAGGCCGACGGCATAATCTTAGCCTCGCCGGTATACTATGGCTCGGCCACAGCTCTGATCAAGGCGCTGATGGAACGCGCTGGCTACATCGCCCGCCAGAACGGCGACCTGTTTAGCGGGAAGGTAGGAGGGCCGCTTGTGGTGGGGCGGCGGGCCGGCCAGAACTTCACCCTGGCACAGCTCACTTTCTGGTTCCAAGTCCTCGGGCTGGTGGTACCCGGGTCAACCTACTGGAGCACGGCCTTTGGCAAAGATAAGGGCGAAGTGCCACAGGACGAAGAGGGCATGCAAACCGCTTGGAACTTTGGCAAGAATGTGGCCCGGGTGCTGAAAAGGCTCAAGGGATAGCTCCGGGGCTAAGAATCCGCTATCGCAGCCTTGAGGGGATGCAAAGCTTCTACTCCCAAGACCCTGAGTAATATGCTTCATTCTCCTCACGCCGAGAGACATGCCTTGCCTATCGTAGGTTGCTGGGTTATAATCACAGGCAGTTAAATAAGCTAATCTTGGAGCTAGCTAAGCCCCAGAGCAGAAGCAAGACCAATGAAAAAGGTAATTGTGACCGGCGGGGCTGGCTTCATCGGCTCTCACCTTGCCGAGGAGCTCGCGGGGCATGACTATTACGTCATCATACTCGACGACCTCTCCACCGGGAAGATGGAAAACATAGAGCCGTTGCTCAAAAAAGAGAATGTGGAATTCATCCAGGGCAGCATTGTCGACCTCGCTTTGCTTCAGAAGCTCTTTCAGGGGGCTGTTTGCATTTTTCACCAGGCAGCCCTCGGCAGCGTTCCTCGGAGCATAGAGAATCCACACGGCACCCACCAAGCCAATGCCACCGGGACTTTGAACGTGCTCATAGCATCAAGGGACAACGGTATCAAGCGGGTAGTCTACGCCTCATCCTCGTCAGTCTATGGCGATACTCCCACACTACCCAAACATGAGGATATGCCACCCAATCCCCAGTCTCCCTATGCCGTCAGCAAGCTCGCTGGCGAATACTACTGTCAGGTCTTCCAACGGGTCTACGGACTCCATACGGTGAGCCTTAGGTATTTTAATGTCTATGGCCCAAGACAAGACCCAAAGTCACAGTACGCTGCCGTCATCCCCTCATTTATCAGACGTGTCTCGGAGAGCAAACCGCCGATCATCTTTGGCGATGGTGAGCAAACGAGAGGCTTCACCTTCGTTAAAGACGTGGTGCAGGCAAATATTCTGGCGGCGCAAAGCGATGTCTGTGGCATCTTCAACATCGGCAGGCAGGAACGCATTACCATAAATGAGCTGGCCCGTTCTATCATCAGGCTCATAGGAAATGACCTCAAGCCGATTTACCAAGAACCGAGACCGGGGGATATAAGGCACAGCCTGGCGGATATCTCCAAAGCCAAGGCTTTCGGCTATGAGCCAACACATAGTTTGGAAGTTGGATTAACCGAGACAATAAGGTGGCACGTGCATGATAGCTAAGGTACAGACAAACGTAGCTGTTCTATCGGTCATAGGTTTGGGCTACGTTGGACTGCCTCTGGCAGAGGCGTTCTCCAAGACCTTCAAAGTTATCGGCTTTGACATCGACAGCAGCAAAGTGGACACACTAGGTCAAATCAATAACAACCCAAATCTCATCGTAACTGACAAGCCAGAGGCGATTGGCGAGGCTGATTTCATACTCATCTGCGTTCCGACACCGGTTACTGAAGGGAAGGAACCAGATCTGTCACATGTCAGAAGCGCTGCCGCGATCGCTGGACGAAATATGAAAAAAGGAAGTGTGGTCATTCTGGAATCTACCGTCTATCCCGGCGTCACAGAAGAGCTGGTAAAGCCAATCTTAGAGAGGGAATCCGGTCTTCGCTCTGGCGAGCAGTTCAAGATTGGATACTCCCCAGAGAGGATAAACCCCGGCGACGAGGAACACAGCATCGATAAGGTGACCAAAGTGGTTGCCGGCATGGATGAGGAGACCTCCGAGCTGCTAATCGAGCTTTATTCAAAGGTCGCACCCCGCGTTTTCAAGGCCAAGGATATCAAGACCGCCGAAGCAGCCAAAGTGATCGAGAACATTCAAAGGGATTTGAATATCGCCCTGATGAATGAGCTATCGCTTATCTTCGCCAAAATGGGCTTAAGCACAAAAGACATTCTCGAGGCTGCTGCGACCAAGTGGAATTTCCATAAGTTCTCCCCAGGCTTAGTCGGTGGACACTGTATCCCGGTGGACCCCTACTATCTGGTCCATAAGGCAAAGGAGCTCGGCTACCACCCACAGGTAATCCTGGCAGGCAGAGCCATAAATGACGCTATGCCCAGGCATATCGCTGAGATGGCCATCAAAGGCTTAAACAACGTTGGCAAGGTGGTCAAAGGCTCCAGGGTATTGATAATGGGCTTGACCTACAAACAAGATGTGGCTGATGTCAGGGAAACGCCTGCAAAGGAGATCATCAAAAGCCTTAAGGAATATGGAGTCCAGATATTTGGCTACGATCCGCTGTTAGACGACATCCAAGGGGAATTTGGGATCGAGCCCGTGCCAGACCTCGAAAGAATTCCTCCAATAGACGCTTTAATCCTAGCGGTTAACCACAAGGCTTTCGAGAGAATGACTCTCAATGAGTTGAGGGCTGTGATGAGCGAGAGACCAGTTCTGATTGATGTGCACGGAACGCTGGACCGGGAAGAAGCTGATAGAGTAGGATTCCACTACTATAGACTGTGAAAGAGAACGAACCTGCAAGATAAACATCCCCGAGCAAAGCGCCAAGGCCAATCGCTTACCGCTGTGATTATGTGGCAAAAACACCCAATGCCGCGATGGCGTGATAGGCGGACTGCATATGTCCAGCTATGAGAAGTTCACCAAAGACGTTGGCATCGTCGGGCTGACTCAGCTAGCTCTGGCTTTAAGAGCGCTGGTTCTCCTGCCGATAATCAGCAAGCTCTTGGGCGCCTCCGGATACGGCCTCTGGGCGCAGGTTCTGGTCACCCTCGGAATAGCAGAACTTCTGTATGACCTGGGCTTGACCAACGCACTCACTCGCTTCCTCGCCGCAGAGAAGGATAAGGGGGAGATTCAGGAAGGTTTCTACTCCATTCTCTATACCGTGTTAGCCTGCAGCTTGGTTATTGCCTTGATGTTAGTCCTTCTCGCCCAACCACTATCAAACGCGGTATTTGATGGCCAGGGAGTTACAACAATAAAATTGGCCGCGCTGGTCATCCCATTTGCTGCTCTATTCATTGTTTGCACGCGCTATTTCCTGACTTTCAGGCAGGTGCGAACCTACAGTATTCTGCATTTGTTGAGATACTTTGGTGAAATTGGGCTGGTTGCTGGGCTGGTTGCGTCCGGGTTTGGTGTTAATGGCGCGGTCCTCTCCCTATCGATTGCCGCCTTTGCTACCAGCGTGGCTGCCCTGATAATGATTGTGTCACAGATCGGGGTCAAACTCCCCAATTTCAAATACATAAAACCCTATCTAAAGTTTGGACTGCCAGTCGTGCCGATGCTCCTGTTTTCCTGGATAACCCAGTTAAGTGACCGATATGTTATCGGCTATTTCCTGGACATTGCCTCAGTGGGCATCTATTCGGCAAGCTATGGTCTATGTAGCGCCCTTGGCTGGCTTCACCAGCCGGTGGTCCGGGTTCTCCAGCCCACAGTGAGCAAATCCTTTGACGAGGGCAAGATCGCTGAAGTACAGACATACCTGGGGCGCTCCTTGAAATTCGTCCTCCTGTTGGCTATTCCAGCCATTGTGGGAATTTCGCTGCTGGGGAAAGAGCTACTGCTAATTTTCAGTACTGCGGAAATAGCCTCTGAAGGTTACCTGGTTATACCTTTCGTGGCACTTAGCATGCTGATGGTCCAGGTCTACGCAATTACCGGATGGCAAATCCTGATGCTGGCCAAAAAGACAAGCACTTTGGCAATTATCTGGGGGATAGCAGCATTAGTCAACCTTGGCTTGAACCTGGTCTTTGTTCCTCGCTTTGGTATTCTGGCAGCAGCAGGCACTACCTTACTGGCTTACCTACTTGCTACAGCTATCACTCTGTGGTTTTCCTCCCGTGAGATGACTTTCCCCGTTTACTGGATGGCCATTTTCAAAAGCCTGGCAGCCTCAGGGGTAATGGCAGGGGTAATTCTTCTCATGAACCCGATAAGGACTTGGGAGGTTTTCCTGGCCATTGTGCTGGGGGTAATAGTATACGGGCTGGCTCTACTGCTGCTCAAAGGTCTCAGTAAAGACGAGACCAAGTTCCTCTCCAGAGTGGTCAAGAAGAGCCTGCCGCTGATCAACCGCCGGGGATGAGGCTTAGAGGAAACGCGCTTTGGGCTTTCCCTTTACTGCCCGGAGCGCTCTTACAAGTGCGGCAAAGGCTCTCAATGGTGGCCTGAAGAGGTGTACCCGTGGGAAAGGGGCTGGCACCCTGTATGCGAAAAGACGGTGATAGAGACGTCTTACCCGAGGCGGCTGTCTCAAAGAGCCACTTTTTGTGAGTATCCAGGTAACGTCCAGAGGCGAAAAAATCGGGTTTTTTCCGCCAGCGAGCTGGCGATTCCGCTCTGCCTCTGGGCTCATGGAGATGATGTTATAGGCTTTCAAAGGGTCTACATTATCCGCCTGCGCTGCTTCTTCTCCTAACACATTCTGCTGATGCGCATAATCATGTCTCTGATGAATGGCAGTGGCTACATAAGTGACGTCAATAACCGGAACACCCTGGGACAGCACTTGGTAGACCATCCAGTTGCTAGCTGATAATCGCCCCACAGCAAAAGGAGGCAAGTTGCGAAACAGGCCACGAGGGAAAATGTAGTAGTCCATCCCTACAGGGATACGCTGCCGACACACACTTTCGGCATAAGCCCGCAGGTGTGCTTCCCAGTCCGCATTGCTGAAATCCCACTCCTCCTTCAGATCGATGTTCCAGCGCCGACCTATGAGCAGGTAGGGATCTCTGCCCACATGCGTAATAGCCTGCTCGACAGCGGTGGGAAAGTCGCTCAGCAGGATGATGTCGGCATTAATCCAGCACAGGATTTCATAACTTGCTATGTCTTGGGCTATGTCGAGCATGGAATTGATTAACGGGGTGCCGTATTCGTTATACTCTACCTCGGGAACATGCTTTATTCCCAGCTCAGCAGCAATCTCTGCTGTACCCTCATCATTGCCAAACAAAATGATCTCATAATCGGGACGAAGTCTTGTCCAGCTTCGTATGGCGTTGTTCTGGATAATCCCTATGTGTCCCCGGAAGGGTTTGGGTATTGCGAACACAGTTAGCATTTTGTTGTTGTCCTCCGTCTGCGCATGACTTAGGGCGTCCAGTCTACAAAGGTCTTCAGGATATTGGAGAGAATAGCCAGCCTCACCTGCTCACGTGCCACCACCTGTGATAGTTGGGTTAGGTCTGACTCAACGCATGCGTCAGGCACTCTATCGGGAAACTGCGAGGCGCCAAAGGCATGTTCGAACATGAATAGTATCTCCTCCCAGCGCATGAACTCGCTTGAGGAAGATGTCAACGTCAAGAGGTGATCGCGGTTTGTCTCAATGGCACGAGCAAGAAGATAGCAGGCCTGGAGACTGTCAATTGCCACGATTGAATCCTCCGGTATGCCGCGCCCTCTCAGCAGGTCGATGGCAGCTACCAAAGGTCGTGCCGATACAAGGTACTTCCTGTTCGGGTCAGTTGCTTGCTCGGGTAATATTGGCACCGCCGTGTGGTCTATCTTGAGGCAATACCTCAGCAATTTGGCAAAAGACCCGCTATCGACGATGGCCCAACCGGTATAGTCTGAATCGCGAATACGAACAATCTGACGACCCAAGTCACCAAAGGACTGGTAGCAGGCTGTTTCATCCAATTGTATCTCCCCTGGGTGTTCGATTGTCCCGTGCAGCATTCTATACTGATGAATCGGCTGGTTGAGCAGCTGACACCGCAGTATCGCATCCAGACAAACTCGGACGCCCAGATGCGCCAGTCCGCCCCGCTCCACTGGGTCATAATCATGGAATACGACCCTGCCCCCAGGCTTGAGAAATGACACCCATGAATTGAAATCTTCAAACAGGTGCTGGAGAGTATGACTCCCATCTATGAACAGAAGGTCGATAGGCTGGCCAACTGTCTGCATCCAGGTGAGGGCGCCTTCTGTCGAAGGCTTGGCAATAATGGTAACGCTTGTGTTCTTCAGATGTTCATAAGCCTCCGGCAATGGTGCGATATCATAGGAGTATATATTTACCTCTTTGTGAACGGTAGTCCTATGGAAGATATAGGCCGAACCGCCTTGAGCGGTTCCTATCTCAACAATCGTTCCATCGGCGGGGACCAGTGCAGCAAGTTCAGCAAGTAGCTGCTGCTCCTCAACCCAGAGTTGTGCAAAATCAACGTACCAATCTGTTCCCACCATGATTTACCTTGGTTTTAGACCCAGGAAGAATGTGTTATCCCGATATATCTCATTGATCTTCAGCAGTTCCCGCTCTGCAAATGGGCCTAACTCGCTTGCCAGGACGTTTTCTCTAACTTCCCCTGCGGTGAGCATTCCGGGGATGATAGAAGAAACACTTTGAAATGACAGACAGAACCTTAGCGCTATTTGGGCACCAGTTTGTCCCTCATTTTCCTCGAGAATAGAAGAGAATAATTGCTGGGCTGTTGCCCAGCGCTCTATTTGCTCACGAGGCCACGTGCTTCGATGGTCCCGGAAATCGAACTCGCTATCAGCCGAATACCCTCCGGTGAGAAAACCGAAACATAGAGGTGTTCTGACTATAATCCCCGCATTCTCTTTCTTCGCCAGATCAAACAGACCATTCTCAATGGCTCTCTGGTCCACCATATTGAAGTTCACCTGAACTGACTTAAAGCCCAATTTCTCTATAGCAATCAATCCGTCGTCAGGAGAACGGGCAGAGATCCCAATAGCACGTGTCTTGCCCTCTTTTTGCAGAGAACTCAAGGTATGCAAAATGCTGTCATCCTTTTCCAGCAGGTCTATCGGTGGGCTGTGAAGCTGGTAGAGGTCAAGGTAGTCCGTTTGCAGCCGCTTCAGGCTCCGCTCGATCGATTCTCTAATGTGTCTGGGTGAAAAATCTTGAGGGCCATTATGTTCCAGGAACCCAACCTTTGATGCTATCACCGTTTTTCCCCTAACGTCCTTCAGGGTCTCTCCGATCAATCTCTCACTGTGGCCGTACCCATACAGATCAGACGTATCGTAAAAGGTGATACCAGACTCGAAGGCCAATCGAAGCGCAAGTTTTGACTCCTCATCACTCGTCGGCCCATAAGAAGTTGCCCCACGAGTCAGACCACCGATGCCCCAGGCACCAAAACCTATCTCAGATACCTCAAGCCCAGTATTGTCGAGTTTTCTGTATTTCATGCTGGCATTTCCTTCATCATCCCTGAAACTCGCACAGCTCTGCCAGTAGACCAGTCCCTACTCTTCAACCAATGAACACCTATAGCCGAAGTTTGGTTTTGTCGCCATAATGATCACAGAACCACTTTATCGTGTTCTCCAAACCGACTTTGAACGGGGTAAATTGAAAATTAGAGAGCCGGACGAATTTTGAATTGTCGGTATTTTTTCTGAACTGGCCGCTTGGCTTCGAGGTATCAAATTGTATGCGGTTTGTATCAATGCCTAAGATATCGGCAATCATATAGGCCATATCTTTTATGCTATGCTCCTCAGTCGTCCCGATGTGCAGAATCTGCTCATTGTCATAATTGTCAAGGCACCACATGTAGGCCCGAGCAATATCCTTGGCATAGGTAAACTCTCTCAAGGGCGACCCATCACCCCAGATTACTATCTTTGAATCCCCTTCCCTGTTCTCGTAGAAACGCCTAATGAGGGCCGCCACCACAGTAGAAGCCTCATAGCTGTAGTTGCTATTCTCCCCAATAATACCATTCGGCACCAGCCCGATTACGTTCAACCCATATTCAGTCCTGTAGGCCTTGATCTCTGGATCGACCAGTCTTTTGGCAAAGGCATAACTGTAATTCGATTCATGGGGAGAGCCATCGTGGATGTACTCTTCCAAGATTGGATTAGGGACATCGGCTGGATACATCCCCGTCGAAAGCGTCATCACCACCTTCTTCACCGCCAGGATTCTTGCTGCCTCCAGAACGTTAATGTTCATCAACACATTATCTCTGAGCAAGGTAGCGGGGTACTTGATACTAAGACCAATACCCCCACTGACCGCTGCCAGGTGGATAATGGCATCAGGTCTATGAGTTTCCACATATTTCAATACATTATCCAAATTGGTCAAATCACAGTCTTTCGAGCCAGTAAATGTGAATTCTCTCTCGGTATAGTCATCTTTGATGGACTGTAAAGCTGCACCCACCAGCCCTGACCCGCCGGTCACCCAGATTTTGCTGTACATTTAGTCCTCCCCAAAACTCTTATCACCTCGTTATACAGCCACTGGTATGCAGATCAGCAGCAAACCTCGCTACCGAAGGGCATTAGCTTGAATGAAAAGGGGTATTTGAGAGTTGTTCATCGGAGCCATGCCAAAAGTATCTCGGTGACTGTATCCACATCCAGACCACAAGAAACGTGTAGTTCATGCCTACCACCATACTCAAAATAGTATCGACCTGGAATAGCGAGGCGCTTCAGTGGCAACGTTTTACCATTATCAATTAAGAATTCGGCAATAATACTGCCGACCCCACCGTTGATTAAATGCTCCTCCAGGGTCACTATTCGTTTCGATTGTTCGATGACTTTCAACAGCAACCCTTCATTGATGGGCTTTATCCGATACAGATCAACAATCCCTACATCTATAGCGTGCTTAGCAAGCTCGTCCGCCACCTTAAAAGCCTGGTGCACCATTATGCCGGTAGCAATGATAGTCAAATCTCTGCCGGTCTTAAGATTGGCCAAGCCCGCGGAGAAGTCATGATGTTCATCGTAGATCAGTGGAAGCTTTTCTCGGTCAAGCCGGATATATTTGGGCCCAGGGTCTCTATAGGCTATCTCCGCGAATGCTACAGTCATCACATTATCAGAGGGACTCAAGATTGTCATTCCGGGAAGCGCACGCATTATGGAGATATCTTCTGTGGCCTGGTGCGTAAGACCGGCATGGCCATAGGAATACCCTGCACCAACTCCTATGCTGGTCACCGGAAGATTCAAACAACACAAATCAAGCTTTAGCTGTTCATAACAGCGCATAGTAGCAAAAGACGCAATGGCATATGTGAAGACGATCTTGCCTCCTAAAGCCAATCCTGCAGCAACACTGATCATATTCTGCTCTGCGATGCCAATACTGATATATTGATCACTGAGGTCTCTCCTGAACTTATCGAGGGCAGGAGCGCCAAAATCGTCACTTATTAATATAACCCGCCGATCCTGCGCGGCAATGCGATATAGCTCCCCAAAAAAGGCATCTCTGGGAGCGACATCGAGATTTCTTATTTTAGCAACCGTCCCTTTAAGTGGATTTGTCTTCGTCACGACTCAGCTCTCTCCTCGCCAGTTCAACTTGCTCAGCATTGGGAACAAGGACGTGCCAAAGAGGCTCGTTTTGCATGAAAGACACCCCCTTACCTTTGACCGTATTGGCGATGATCATCAAAGGCTTCGAGGAACTGCGGGAGTGGAGATTTTCTAAAACGGCAAGAATCTCTGCAAAAGAGTGTCCGTCAATAGTGGTGGTCTCCCAACCAAAGGACCTCCATTTCTCATCAAAAGGGTCCAAGCGCAAAGAGTTTTCCGTAAAATCGGTTACAGAAAGACGATTACGATCAACAATGCCAGTCAGATTATTGAGTTGATGGTGTCCGGCAAACATAGCCGCTTCCCATACCGCTCCTTCATAACACTCGCCATCTCCAAGCAAAACAACAGTCGCACGATCTTGCTTGTCCATTTTGGTAGCTAAAGCAAGCCCGGCGGCAAGACCCAGACCATGTCCTAGTGACCCACTGACTACCTCTACCCCCGGAATCACATGATCCGGATGCGCCCCCAGTATGCCGCCGCACTGGCAGAATTTCGACAATTCATCCAATGAGAAAAACCCCAAATCCGCCAAAATCGGATACAAGGCTATAGCTCCATGACCTTTGCTCATAATAAATCTGTCACGTCCCTCCCAATGTCGATTGGATGGGTCAAAACGAAACGTGCCCCCATAATAAAGAGCAACCAGGATATCCGTACATGAAAATGATGAAACAATGTGTCCGCATCCTGTGCGGAAGCACATTTCTAAAACCTCCTTGCGCACCCAGCTCGCTTTCTGCTCCAGCTGAGCTATTCTTTCTTCAAACAAGAGCTTCCGTTTCATTTTCCGTAAAGCGAATTGGGATCATAGAAGATGATCTGACTCCCTGAATCCTCAAATCGGAAGGGTACATGTAACAGCCCGCGTAGCTTTTCGTGTACCTCAGTTTGAAGCTCAGGCCTAACAAAGAAAAGAACAAAGCCACCACCGCCAGCGCCAAGGATTTTCCCCCCCGTAGCGCCGGCACTCATAGCAGCATCATAAAGGTAATCAATGTAGGGTGTGGATATTTTGTCGGTCAGACTACGCTTAAGCCGCCAGCTTTCATGTAGCAGTTTCCCGAATTCTATAAGATCGTCATCTCCATTAAGAATACGTGTGGCTTCATCCACCATCTGGTACATTTCGGTCAATTCTCGTTTCTTATTGGGGGTCTCGCTGATTTGTTCGCCAGCGATCTGAGAAGCCGTTCGAGAAAATCCGGTGAAGAACAACATCAAATGATTCTGAAGCTGCTCAAGCCTCTCTGGGTTTAGCTTGACCGACTGAACTTGGATATCTTGTTCCCCACTGAAATCTATACGGTTGAACCCGCCAAAGGCGGCAAGAGTCTGGTCCTGAGAGCCTACGTTTTCCTTGATCATCTCCTGCTCGATATGTATGGCATCAAGCGCCAACTGCATCTTGCTGGGCATAGTCCCCTTGAGGGCGCAAAGGGCATGAAGGAGGCAAACTGTGAACGTGGAACTTGAGCCCAATCCCGACCTGGCTGGTAAATCACCATCATGATGAATCTCCAACCCCTCAGTAATCCCCATGAATCTCACGGTTTCCCGCACGGATGGATGCCGAATCTCATCGATATCCTGGACGAGCTCCGTTTGAGACCAAATAATTCGATGTTTATGCTCAAAGAATGGTGGTAAATAGCGACAGGTAATATAGCAGTATTTATTGATGGTCGCGCCCAATACGGCCCCGCCATTTTCCTTATACCAGACTGGATAGTCCGTCCCACCACCGAAAAATGAGATGCGAAAAGGAGCTCTGCTTATGATCATCTCCGGCCTCAGACGTTGGAGAATTGACTCCTTCTAATAATCTGATATCCTTTTATGAGCTCAGCGATCCCCTCTTGAAGGGAGACATCTGGCTCAAATCCCGTTCTCTCGATCTTCGCATTACTCACGATGTAGTCCCTTTTATCCGGATCCTCCCCGATTGTCGATTCTACGAAATAGAAATCAGGGACCTGTTTCTTTATCTCTTCGCATAGTTCCCATTTACTGAGATTGGCGTCGCTCAGCCCTACATTGTAGGGCTCGTCTTTCATGGCGTCAGAATTACTCAGGCAATGGATAAATGCCTTGGCTACATCACGAACATGGATATAGTTTCTCTTGAAATGGGCCTCAAAGAGCACTACATAGCGATCGGTAACTGCACGATAGGTGAAATCGTTTACCAGAAGGTCCAGGCGCATGCGAGGGCTGACGCCAAATGCTGTGGCAAGCCGCAGGGTTATGCAATTGCCAGCATCTAAAAGAACCTTCTCCACTTCCACCTTCAACCGACCGTACAACGAAATAGGGTTCAAAGGGGTCTCTTCCGTGCAATAAACCCCTTCTTGTCCTACTCCATATCCACTGTTGGTAGTGGGGAAAATTATCAACTGCTGTTTGCTGCGTAGGTCCGATATCATCTTGACCGCATCAAAGTTAACGGTTTGAGCTCCAACCGGGTCTTTGGCACAAAGGGGCGCACCAGTGAGACAAGCCAAAGGGAAGATTGCATCCACCTTTCTAAGGCATTTGGATATCAACTCCTTATCCCGAGCATCGCCACGAATAACTTCTAAGTTCCTGTCATAGCAGCAGTCCAATAGCGATGTTTGATTATACATGAAACTATCTATGGCAATTACTTCACGACCATGCTTTAGTAATTGCGGGACTAATATAGAACCGATATAGCCTGCCGCTCCGGTAACTAATATTTTCACCTCACCATCCCCAAATGCTCTTCATACCACTCATAGGTCTGTTTGATTCCCTGCTCAGGGCCGACCTTTGGCTCCCAGCCCATCTTTGTTATTTTGCTGATATCCAGGCATTTCCGCGGAGCGCCGTCTGGTTTTGACTCATCAAAAGCTACATCACCATTAAAACCAACGATGTCTCTTATCAATAACGCTAATTCTTTAATTGACATGTCTTTCCCGGAGCCAATGTTAATTATCTCGGGCGAATCATAGTTGCTCATCAGAAAGAGGCAGGCATCCGCCAGGTCATCGACATGGAAACACTCGCGCCTGG
Source organism: Dehalococcoidia bacterium (assembly GCA_034414595.1). GTDB lineage: Bacteria > Chloroflexota > Dehalococcoidia > SZUA-161 > JAUWZY01 > DAOULY01. Next base: position 119,169 of record DAOULY010000017.1, on the reverse strand, counting down.
GAGAGCCAGTACCCAGAACCGTCACTTCCTTCTCATTGTGCATCTTTGCTTCGTGGAATTTCCTCATCAAAGCAGGAAGGACATGAGCCGTTTCCAGGTCAAAGTCATCATTGGGACCATAATTATCCCCGGGCACTACAGATATGTAGTTCATTCCATATTGGACGTTGTAAGATTGGCACATCTTTATGCCAGCGATCTTGGCGATTGAATAGGATTCGCTGGTCGGCTCAAGCTTCCCTGAAAGCAAATGCTCCTCTTTCATAGGCTGGGGACACTCCCTGGGATAGATGCACGAACTCCCCAAGAAAAGCAATTTCTTGACTCCAGACTCCCAGGCGGAGTGAATTATGTTAGACTGGACCTGTATATTAGTATAAGTGAATTCGGCAGGATATCTGCTGGCTGCAATAATGCCACCCACTTTTGCTGTGGTCAGGAAAACATACTCTGGCTTCTCCGCCATAAAAAAGTCCCAGACCATTTTCTGGTCGGTTAAATCTAACTCAGAGGAGGTTCTTATAATCAGATTTGTGTAGCCATCACTCTGCAGACGACGTAAAATGGCTGAACCTATCATGCCTTCGTGATTGGCAATAAAAATCCTGTCCCCTTTTTCCATCAAGCTACTCCAGCGATCCCGCCACGTTTGGATAACACTTCATCGTATCACAAAGCTTTCCTGGCAGCAACAAACAGGAGCTGCTCAAACTGCCCGCCTTCACTACCCACTCCACCGCCTCATACAAACCCGCAGCGACATAATCTGGCGCTATTTAAGAGTTTGATGGCTTCTCTTACTTTGGGCAAGAACCTAACTTCACTAATTTGATGAAGATAGCCAGTGTCCTCAACAATAACTACATCCCGATCTAAGAATACAGCTTTCTCCATCCCCGGTTTCCTCTCCAGCGAGACTAAGCAGCACTCGCCAACTCTTTTTCCACCAGTTCACAGACGATATGTCCGATAGTGATATGAGCTTCTTGAATTCGAGGGGTAACATGAGACGGCACGCTCAAAGTCAAATCTGCTACTTGAGCAAGCCTGCCCCCGTCGCCTCCGGTCAAGCCAATGGTTGTCGCTCCCTTCATTTTCGCCATCTCTACCGCCCCTATCACATTCGGCGAATTCCCGCTAGTGCTAATAGCGATGACCACATCCTTTTCATTCACTAATGCTTCCACTTGGCGACTGAAGACAGTGTCATATCCATAATCATTGGCTACTGCGGTCAATATGGAAGTGTCTGTGGTTAGTGCTATAGCCGGGAAAGCTCGCCTCTTATGCGCAAATCGTCCCACCAACTCACAAGCGATGTGCTGAGCGTCGGCTGCGCTTCCTCCGTTACCAAATAGAACCACCTTGTGTCCTGTCCGATATGCTGTAAGGATAAACTCAACTATGCGCTCTATCTCATCGAGATTGCTTTCGGCGATAGCTCTCTTTAGCCGGGCGCTTTCCTCCAGACTTTTGGCAATCTCACGACGCATAGAAGTTGCTCTGTTCATGGCGTCTCCTATCCCTTTGCCTGCTAACCGGCCCCGAAGCCCGAATCGTGAGTTTTCATTATATCGACCTCTCTTGCTATGTGTCGCCCACCTATTCGACCGAGATTGAGCACGTCTACACCTTCTGGAAAACCCTGGCATAAAAGTTACGCCCCAAACCATCCACCTCATCGCATTTGAATTCTTCTATTTGCTTCAGGCCCAAGCGCTCAAAGACTTTCCGGTAATTACGGGGAAAATGTCTCCACGATATACCCCGCTCGTCCTCAACAGTGACAAGAAAGCCCCTCGTTGTCCTCACCATTTCAGCAAATATCCATTCGCTATCCCTATGGATATGCTCCAAGACAGCCATGGTAAACACAATATCGAATTCGCCATCTTCAAACTCCTTGATTATGTCTTCCACAGGGGCGTTGTGAATTCCACTGTTACCTCCCATCTCAGGATAGGATTGCTTAAGCAATTCCACAGCCTCTTCACTGATCTCTATGCCTTCTAACCTCCTGAAACCGGCCGTGTACAGGCAATTCAAGTTCCTGCCTACATTGCAGCCGATCTCCAGAATCCTTGATTGGTGATCGGCATACTTTTCTATCAACCTAAGAAGGAGCTCGCTCTTCTCATCCCCCTCAAAATAGCCTTGAGGGAGATTTGAGCCATCCCAGGGTCGCCTCCAATAGCGATGAAGCTCATCGCGGGTTTTTGGACGATGAGTGACCTTTCTGTATATGGGCCGCAACAATGGCTTGAGAAAATTGGGAACCAAGCTAGCCAATTTCATCTTTCACCATCTGCTCGGCAAGCCAGAAATCAAATTCACTATCGATGTGAAGGCTCTGCTCGCGTGTCATGGTTATGTGACCGATTCTGCTGCCAAGGAGCTCATCCTCGGTTATCACCCCAGACCGGGAAAGATAGATAGCTCCGTTATCACGGTAGAGAGCATCCTGCTGCCGGCGGAGAACTCCCTTCTGGAAAAGCGGAGTTAGACCCTCAGCATCGTGCCGATAATGAAGGCTTCGGTCTTCACAGATGGAGACAACACTATCCACTTCAAAGATCATAAGGGTGTTTATTGCCTCAGTGATATGTTCATTCTTGCGGAAAGGCGAGTTTATGGGAAGCACGGCTACCACATCGGGGTGAAATGCTTCCTTCCTGAGCTCTTGCAACACATGAAGTACAGAGTGTCCTATCGCCATTCCAGCGAGTTCTAAAGGACGCATGATGGCCTCTACCCCGTAGCTTCGAGCAACGGAGGCAACATTCTCATCTTCTGTAGTCAGGACCACCCGGTCTAAAGCTGGAGTGCGTAAGGCTTCCTCGATGGTATAGGCAAGCAACGGTTTATCCCCCAGCTTCCTCAGAGCCAGGCGGTCGCAGGAGTCATTACCACTCGCCGGTATAACCCCCAGAGCACAAGGCTTGGGAATTCCTGCATCAGCAACGTGTCTCTGCTTGACGTGCCTGCGCGCACTCAAGAGCCGCTCGCTATCCTCACTGAAGTTTGCGCCATGACGTCTACAGTACAGAAGGGGCAGGTTGACGTTGTAAACCCCAAAGCGTCCCAGGAACTTCAACCAGAGGTCATAGCCATCCTGACAACTGAGCGAGAGGTCATAGCCCCCCACGGCTTGATAGCATTTTCTGCGGAACATCATCGCTGCGCCGTTGGCCGGAATATCAAGGAGCCTGACTTCATCATTGACTTTAGGCAGACGGACAAATTCCAGAACCCTACCCTCCTCAGAGACAATGAAGTAATCAGGGTAGACCAGACCGATCTCCGGAGCGGAGTCGAGGACGTTTGACAAGACGAGGAGGGCGTTTTCATCGAGATAATCATCGGCATCGAGACGGATGATATAATCGCCGCTGGAACTCCCAATGGCCTCGTCGCAGCTTCGGACAAATCCCTGATTTTCTCGATGAGTGATTATTCCGATCTTAGAGTGGCCTTCAAACTCGCGAAGTACCTCAGCGGTGTTATCGGTGGAACAATCATTGACCATCACCACCTCGTAATCGGAGAAGCTCTGTGCCAGAACACTCAAAATCGCCTGCCTGAGGTAGCGGCCATAGTTATAGGATGGGATAATGACAGTTACCTTGGGCATTTCATTCCTCAATCATGTCCAGTGAAATCTGCTCATCCGGACTGATATTGCATCGAGCCTTTTTGCCCAGCACAGCATCAATCATAGAAGGCGACAATCCGCCTCCGGGACGTTTCGTTGCCACCATATCGCTGCTGATTAAATCACCTGCTTTGATCTCCTTCTCAGCCACAATGCTCCTCCTGGCGCTGGCCCAAGCTGCTTGTTCCGCAGCGGAAACGCCCAGTCCCCCCTCACCCAGAACCTTCTCCGCAAGGCGTATGTTGGCCACCATCTTTTTCAGGTCTTGCGGATTGGCCGAAAAGGAATGGCTGGAACCAGTGAGGTTGCGGTCAAGGGTATAGTGCTTCTCAATAACTTTGGCGCCCAGGGCAACCGCGATAGCCGGGATGGCCATATTATCATCCGGCTCGGTATGATCAGAAAGCCCGATGATCACCCCGGGGTATCTCTCTCGCAGGATTTGGATGCGCCTCAAGTTGGCATTATTAACCTCTGTAGGATAGCTTAATGTGCAGGCCATGAGGACCAACTGATAATTGCCCGTGGCATAAATTGTGGCGACTGCCTCGTCGATCTCCCCTGGCTCTGAGGCACCGGTGGACAAAATGATGGGCTTGCCAAACCCAGCAACATGTCTGAGCAATCTTTTATCCGGCAAGTCAGCGGAGGCGATCTTGAATAGAGGCATGCCCAGGGAATTCAGCATGGAAGCGCTATCCAGATCAAAGGCAGTGGAAAAGGCAATGATGCCCTTCTTCTCTGCATATCGAAATAAGTGAGCATACTCCTCTTCGCCGAACTTGTCCAACCTGCTGTAATATTCTACCTGCGAGATCTCTTTCCCGGCCCAAAACGAGGTAGCTCCTTTGGTGGCCAGTCGTTCCGCTTTGTAGGTCTGGAATTTGATAGCATCAGCCCCCGCTTCAGCAGCCAAGTCGATCATCTTCTCCGCCATGTCCATCCGGCACATGTGGTTGCCCGCTGCCTCAGCCACGATAAAAACTGGTTCCTGCTCGCCAATGCCGATGCCCCTGACCATAATAGGTCCAGACCTTTGCCCGAGACCCCTCTTAGCGATCTCGAAGTCAAGAGGAGTGTGTACATTGGTGCAATCGTCCATAATGGTAACGGACCAGACTGGGGGCTGAGCCTCCAGGGCATTGAGACCCAAAATGCGCAGAGCTCCGTTACGACAGCCGTGCCTATCTACAGTAAAAAGCTCATCCACCCCTTTCTGGAGAGCATATTCGATAGCCTGATCCAGATCCGTTTTTCTGCCCACATGATCGGGTTGAATACCTACGATGTGGGTTATTCGCACATCGTCGATCTGCGTCCAAGCATGCTTATAGACATCTAAAAGAGGAGTATCACCGCCGAGATCAGAACCTCGACGAATAACATCAACGCCCATTTTGTGTGCATAGGCAGCTATAGTGTCGGAATCAGTGGAAACATAAATTCGATCGATGCGATGGGAAGTCCTAGCATAGTTAATGGCGTGACCCACCAAAGTCTCGCCATTGATCTTGATCATATTCTTCCCAGGTAATCTGGTTGATTCCTCTTTGGCTGGAATTATAGCGATAATCACATCAACCACCTACCCCTGTTTGACCTCCCCCTACTCTTGCCAGTGCTGGTCATGCGGTCTGCGATTTCGTCTCCTTGGAAGGAGGCGTAAGCTTATGCGGTTTGAAGCGCTCAACGAAGACGGACACAACCCGATCCTTGATGGCAAAGAGAACAGGCCTGAAGAAGAAATAGGAATGGTTGCCCTTTAGGAACTGTTTAAGGTGATAAAAGAGCACCTTGCGACTGGCGTAGAACTCTCTCAAGAACTTCTTTTGATAGTACTCCAAGTCTGCTGCTGATAGAGCATCTGTTTCCACAACGCTCGTCCCCCATCTGCGAAAGTCTTTCCAATCTTTGCAGACCAAGCGCAGACCATTACCTTCGTCCACCGCTATCCGGTACATCTCGGTACCTGGATATGGTGTCAAGATATTTACACCAATCCTATATAGTGGCAGGCTCTTGGCGAATCTTATGGAATCCCCTATAGTCTCAGGCGTTTCGTGAGGGCCTCCTATGATAAAGCTGCCTCTGGTCTCCAGGCCCAATTCCACCATCCACTGGTAGACGCGCTCATATTGCTCGAGCTTAGTTCCCTTGTTAAATCTATCCAACATTTTCTGATTGCCAGACTCGATGCCAGTGGTTATTCTGACAAACCCGGCCTGTGTCATTTTCTCCAGGAGTTCCTTGCTCAAGGTATCAGCCCGGGTAAAACAATAAAACGTCAACCCCAAATCCCTTTTTATGATCTCATCACAAATGGCAATTGCCCTGTCCTTTTTCAAGGTAAAGGTGTCATCGAAGAAATTGAACAGTATCGCCCCCGTCTTCTTGTGTGATTCCTCTATCTCGTCAACGACTTTGATTACATCCCTGAATCTAACCTTGGCATGCATATGGTAGCAGAAGGCACAACGGAACGGGCAACCTCGAGAGGTCTCTATGGCATCTGTCTTGATCAGCCCCCTACCAGGCTCGGGACTGCGGTAACGCCCATAATCTACCAGATGTCGCGCCGGCAATGGTAACTTGTCCAGGTCTTCTATAACATCCGAAACTATAATCCTTTCTTCGGGTTTTTCGCTAACGATCCTCTTAATGCTTTCCTCTCCTTCCCCTACTACCACATAATCGATATCAGGGCAATCTTGTAATGTCTCCTCCGGAATCGCAGAGACGTGAGAACCTCCCATCATGGTGATTATGCCGGGATCGTGTCTCTTCACCCGTCTAATTATATCTGTGGCTAAATGGAACTCAGGAGTAGTGGAGGTTACGCCAACAAAATGGGGCTCGGAGGCTACTATCCTCTCCATAATCTGTTCATTAGTAAGCACGTCTGGCTCGGCATCGACTATGGTAACGTCGATGCCGATGGATTCCAGTGCTCCTGCCAGATATAGTAGCCCAAGAGGTGGTTTAATCTCCCGGTCCTTGGGAATCCCAACTACATCACCCCTTTTTGTCACCGGCTTATATACCCCGTAAACACCGGAATGAGGTGGCCTGACTAACGTAACCCTCACAGCACTCACTGGATTGTCGCCTCCATATAGTCTACTGGATAGGAACTCTTTCCCTCAACTGACAGCGCCGGCGGGACTGGTATATTCTCTATCCATTCTTATCATGCACTCTATGTTAATTGAAGCTCCTATCTATAAAACCTATATTAAACATTTTATGCCTTTACCGCAACTGTCACAATCCCTCAACAGAACTATGTTGGCCACCTGCCGTTCAATTCAGATTGAACTCGGCAACATCGAACGTTTGGCTCGTATTTGGGGTGTATTCATACCTTACTAAGGGAGCATCATGGGCGATACTCCCCGCTACCAGAGTATTCGCCGATACAGAGACAGACTTATACAATCTCCAATCCTCGCCTTAGCGTTCAGATTGAGTGCTTCCCGTCTTGTAATCCTGCGCCAGCTGCAGAATCAACTCGGCGACCCTTCTCGATGTTTGCCCATCAGGTTTGTAGATGTGCTTGCTGAGGAACCTCTTCCTGCCTTGCTCCAGCTCTCCCCTGGTTTGAGGGTCATACAAGGCTTTACGTATAGCTGGAACCAGGTCTTCTTCCCGCTGGATGCCTATAGCGGCGCAGTCCCTGGTATAGTGGGATATGGCGACCCGACCGGTAAAATCGATACAGATGACTGGCTTCTCGAAGAGCATGGCCTCCAAGGCAACTGTGGAATGAGTGGTCATCAAAAGGTTGCAGGCATGAAGAAGTTCATACAGGTCGACATCCCGTGTGAGGATAACGTTGTCAAAACCGCCCTCCCGTAGCATACGCTGGTAATGCTCAATGCGCTCGTCTGGGTGCAGTTTGATAACCAGCTGCTCCTCTGGGAAATCCTCGATAGCGCGAACTACGGCCCTGAGAAACGCTTTTCGATCTTCTCTGTTCCAGAAAAGGTAGAGCGGCGAAGTTGCTAAAACGGCTACACTTCTATCGCCTATCACACCCAGTCCAGACAAGACGCTTTGGTTGTCAAAGCGTCTGTTTAATATTGGATCCAACCTCGGTTGACCGACCATGAACACACTTTCGGGAGGATATCCCATGGCAATGAAAACATCTTTGGCATACTGACCGGGGACACCCATGAGCATCCCGTTTCTATAGGCCCGAGAGCGGTAAGCGGGTAAAGCGAACCTCAACATCTCTCCCGGTAGTTCCTTCAGGAATTGCATTGGAGTGTTGGTGGCCTTAAGCGTTCGCAGCAGGCACAGCACCCGTCGCAGGCTTGCCCCTTGGGTCAGGATATGAAAAATCCGCCTCATGAGTATCAGCAACGACCCCCGAAAGAAGGAAACCTTCTTCATCCTTTCCTGGGGGTCAAATACGACGCCGTCGAATATCTGTAGATAGGGAATACCTCTGTAGCTGGCGGCTACTGCCAGTGCGTAGACATCGGGCAAGACACCAGCAAAGCTGGCTTGCACCAGGTCAGGGTTTTCCTGATCAATGACATCTACCATATTCATAGTCTTGTAGTCTCCCAGTCGCTTGAAGCGAAAGCCATCTCGCTCCAGCTGGGCCTCCATATTGCCATCCAGGGCGATGGCAATAACTTCGGCACCGAGCCTTTCCAACTCAGGTTTGACCAGAGCAGACTGGGTAACTTCCCGGCCATTAGCAGGCACAAACAGGACTTTCGCCAATTGTCTCTCCACTAATCTGTATAGCGTGATACAAGAAAAAGTCTTCTATTAACCTCGGTATCACGCCGCACAGTGAGCCACTTGCGACGAAATACCAGATAGAGAAGGCAGGCGCCTGCCAGCAGCGGCCCCATAGCAATCAAATAGGCATTGGAGTAGATGAAATTCAAGAAGGAAATCACGGTACCGAGCAGAAGCCCAACTATGGCGGCAATGACGTCAGGGTGATCTCGTGACCACAGACTTAGATAACTGAGTTTGCTCATGGCTTAGCTAATAGCAACGATGAATCGCAACACTTTGAGGACATTTTCTGATTCCACACTTCAAGCCTGCTTTTATCAAGCAGGACAAGGCACATTAGACAGAATCTGAGTCTCCTATCTGAATTAGCCAGTTCTGGGAATCCTGCAGGAACTCTTTCGGAATATCAGGCGAGCTTGAGTAAGCACAAAGTCGCATACCTCTTATGAAGGGTACAGATACAAACCCGCTTCTTTTAAAAGCATTATGCAATATTTTATTCTTTATCATCTCACAATAGACGAGGTCTACTTCTTCCCGCTCAAAATGCCCAATAGCTTCTGAAATCAAGCATTGAGCTATCTGCTCCGATTGAGCAAAGATATCACATATGGCGCCCACTCTCGCCTGCCCCTTTTGTATGCAACGCAGAACCAAGTAGCCGTGAATTTCCCCCGCTAATTCGGCAATGTATATAGAATATTCTACATCCGGAACAGTAATATACCTCCAGTTAAGGTAATCCACACTTCGCATCACCATTATAGGGTACTGGTTAGATACTGTGGAACAAAACTCACTAATACGCTCGTCAAAGGACGAAACCCGAGTAATTGTCAAGCCCTCCACAAAGGGCACTTCTTTAGCTCGATAAAACATTTTATCCAACATATTACCGCCCACTGTGCAAAGTCCCAATAGAAATCTATTGTTGATGCGGAGTTTTAAGGCATTTCCCCAATTAAGGGGCTTGAATACGATTTGCATGGTAGCAACATCAAACCAATTTAGCTTGTTTATGGCTATCGGATGTGAGTTTTCGTTCGGGAATCTATAACCGATGTGCATACCTTTTTTCGCAGCTTCAGCATATGTCTTTTTGGCAATGGTTTCATATATCCCTTGACGCCTGTACTCAGGATGAGTCATTGTATGCATTGCTTGAAAACCAGTGACAATTTCAGAGCCAACTTTCATCGCTACCGGTATTACGGCAGATTGCCCAACTACTCTGCCTTCATGCTCTGCAAGCCATATCCGGGCAGCACCAGCGGGGTTTTGTTTATACATCCATTGCCACCACCCCATCCACCGCTGTTTATTCTGCGCTGATGATGGATGTACAGCTTTATCCAATTCAAATACACCTTCTTCATCCCCCTCTCTATATTCCCTTGCTGCCCATACCCGCTCCATATGCCAATCTCCACATGAGTGCGCTACCCAGATGAATGCTGAAAAATCTCTCCATTGCTCATATATTGCACGCCTTCCCTACCCGATATATAATCCAAAACGCCCTCCAATTTATCCCACTCCAGATTTATCTCAAGCTCCAGCGAATGTCCGTAGATGTGGTAGATACCACCGAGTGCTAAGGCTCTATCAAATACCAATTTGGCCCGTGTCCCCCATTCCAGTAGTGCTTTGGGTGAAAGACGGTTCCTTAGGCAGGTTTTGAGACTCCCAAGCGGAGACCCGTCAGAAGTAAGCAAGGTGATTTGCCATTCGTAGTGGTCAACGGGTAGATTGAAATCTCCGGCCTTAGCGGTTCTGGCAGCCACGAAGCCAGAATCTCTCACCATTTTCTTGATATTTTCATTATATCCCCCGTCAGGGTAAGCGAACATGCACACATTATGTCCCAGCAAATCCTCCAAGTATGCTTTTCCCTCTTCGATTTCCTTCTTAGCCTCCGATGTAGAAACCTTGGTTAGATTTACGTGATTTAGCGTGTGAGACCCAACCTCGAAATGTTCGTCTATTTCCCTGATATCGCTCGCGCTAAGGGGGTGAGCAAACAGAGATTTTGGTACATAAAAGGTCCCTTTGATTCCATATTTACTTAGGAGTTCGGCAATCTTTAGGTCAAAAATACTACCATCATCCCAACTTGTAGTGACAATCAAGCTACTCTGGCTACGCATCTTCCTTCTGTACCCTTTCTTCAGTGTTAGGGTTCAGTCGTCTCATCCAGTACAGCTTCGATGACCGCTCCAAATTCGCTCCACCTCTCATCGGGCCAGATATCCTCCGTGATCTTTGTGACACGTATCTGCGCTTCGGGGATGAATTGTTTCAACAGAGCCACATAGTCCCTTTTCCAGGAGCCCCAGCTTCGAACTCCCAGACCAGCAGGATCTTTCCCTCGAGGCTCAAAGCAGTGCCACTCCACCAAGATCAATGCCCTACGGGCAACACGAATCATACCCTGAACGACTTCCTTGATTTTATCTGGGCCAATGTACATCAAAACGGCGTCGGTCAATACGATATCGAAGCTCCTATCACCGAACTGTCCAAGCTCATCCGCCCTGCCCAGTGCTAATGTGACGTTTGACATACCTTCTGAAGCGAAAATTTCGTTACCCTTTTCAACAGCCCTGGGGTTGATATCGATCCCTCTAGCCTCTGTCTCGGGAAACTTCTTAGCGATTAAATATAAGTTTGGCCCGCAGTTACAGCCAATTTCCAGGATGCCGGAGATTGGTGAGAAGGCAGATATCCGTTCCAGCAAAAAAGAGCGATGGCTATGCTCTCGTGAATCCCAATAGCCCAGAACCCACTCGTCATTCTCGCCAGAATGTCGCCTACTGTTCCAGTCATTGCCCTTGTGGAGATGTCGGGTAGCCCATCCTTTCTCTCTCACTCTCGTGCCGAATAGGAGCTCCATCCAGTAGCGGAACTTCAACACATAAACCGCATGCACCACCAAATGATAGAGTGCCGGCCATCGCTGTAAAAGGTGCTTGAATCGTCTCCTCATGCTAGTAGGTTATCATCGCCTCTTCTCAGCATTATGTGAATTCAAGACCCCTTGTAGAACTTACGCACCGAGTCTATCACGAACTGCACCTGCTCATTGCTCAGCTCAGCATTCATCGGCAGGGAAACAACTTCTTCCGCCAACTGCTCAGTTAATGGCAGGTGAAAGTGGCTCAAGCCCAGAGCTTTCTGATGATGCACCGGTATCGGGTTTGAGACTAAGATCTCAACACCACATTCTCTCAGGTATTCCACCAATCCATCCCGCTGCTGGGCTCGTATCACGTAGTTCTGGCAGACATCAAAGTAACGCCCCTGTGACTGTGGCAGCGGTGGCAGCTTGAGATAGGGCAGGTCCGATAGGCCGTGATGATACATGCCGGCCAATTCCCGTCGCCTCTCAATCCACTGGGGCAGATAGCGGAACTTGACATTGAGGATAGCCGCCTGAAGATTATCCAGACGGCTGTTGAAACCAAAACAGTCAAACTCGTCCTTTGTCCTTCGACCATGGTCGCGGAATAGGCGTACATTCTTATCCAGTTCTTTATCATTGGTAGCGACCAGCCCGGCATCCCCGGCAGCACCCAGGAGCTTCGCTGGGTAAAAACTGAAACATCCAGCCAGACCAAACGAGCCAGCTTTCTTGCCATCGAAGGTAGCCCCCAGAGCCTGGGCAGCATCCTCAATCACCATCAGATTGTACCTCGATGCGATACCCATCACTCTTTCCATATTGCAGAGACGGCCATTCAAGTGCACAGGCAAAATGGCTTTGCTCCTGGGAGAGATGGCCTGCTCCAGCTGGTCCACATCCATGTTGAAGTCCTCTCCCACATCGATCAGAACCGGGGTCGCCCCGCAGTGGACTATCACCGCTATCGAGGCCACATAAGTATGGGCTACTGTGATCACCTCGTCCCCCGGGCCCACTCCAGCGACGCGCAATGAGAGATACAGAGCGTCGGTGCCACTGTTGACCCCGACAGCGTAGTCCACACCCAGGAAAGAAGCAACGCCGCTCTCGAATTGTTGCACCTGGTCACGAAGTATGTAATCCCCTTTGCCCAGTACCTCTTTGACAGCCACCAGAATCTCGCCCTCCAACCGGCGATACTGGGTGGGAAAGTCAACGAATGGAACCTTATAAGTCATTGCCTTCTCCCCTTGACATGGCGAACCGTCACCTCTGCCGCACTCCTACCAGCGATGACACAACCTGGACAATGCTCTCAACTGATAAGGAGTAGGCTTTTTGCAAGCATGCCTGGCTGCCGACCTGGGAACAGAATGTGTCATTGAGCCCCATTCGTCTAAAACGGATCTGTGGCCCGTCCCACTCAGCAAGAAACTCACTGACCGCACTCCCCAATCCGCCAATGATGTTATGCTCCTCAATGGTAACAACAGCCCTGGTTTCCCTCGCTGCCTTCAACACGGCATCGGTATCCAATGGTTTGAGAGTATGCATGCTGAGCACACGAGATTGAATGCCCTGCTGAGCCAGTTGCTCTGCTGCCTCTACAGCATTCAGCAATATTCCGCCGCTGGCGATCAGGGTCACATCGCCACCATCCCGCATCGTGATCGCCTTGCCAATTTGAAACTGGGGAACTTCTTGATGGATAAGAGGATCGCCAGTCTTGACCAAGCGCAAATAGCCTGGACCAGGCCACTCAGCGAGGGCCTGTGTGGCCAGTGCTGCCTCCACGGGATCGCCCGGGGCAATGATGGTCATGTTGGGCAGTGCCCGCATGATGCCTACGTCCTCAGTAACGTGGTGCGTCGCCCCCAGCGCCCCATAAGAGAGCCCACCTCCTGAAGCCACGACCTTGACGTCGGCATTGTGATAGCAAACGTCATTGCGTATCTGTTCCACGCAGCGCAGCGTGGGGAAGTTAGCCAGGGAATAAGCAAACACGGTCTTGCCGCACAGTGCCAGGCCTGCTGCAATGCCGATCATGTTCTGCTCAGCGATGCCTATATTGATGAAGCGGTCAGGGAACTCCTGGGCAAAAGGCTCGACCAAGGAATAGCCCACGTCCCCCACCAGCAGGAAGATGCGCTCATTGGTTCTCGCCGAATCTATCAGACTGCGAACGAAGGCGGTTCTCACTCCAATACCCCCAGTTCAGCCAGTGCTTGGCGCAGTTGCTCATCATTGGGCGGATTGTAGTGGTAAGCAAGCTGATTTTCCATGAAGCTCACTCCTTTGCCTTTAACCGTATGGGCTACTATGCAGCTTGGTCGCCCTTGTTCAAAGGGAACACTGTGCAATACATTCTCGATCTGAGTAAAGTCATGCCCATCTATCTCCTTCGCCACCCAACCAAAAGCCTGCCATTTTCCCGCCAGTGGCTCCAAATCGAGGACCTCCTTGGTTGTGCCAAAGCTCTGAATCTTGTTGTAATCCACGATAGCAATCAGGTTGTCCAGCCCATGGTGCGGTGCGAACAATACCGCCTCCCAGGTCGAGCCCTCATCGCACTCACCGTCGCTGAGGAGCACAAAGACACGATAGCCACGACTGTCATGCTTGCCCGCCAGCGCCATCCCGCAGCCAACGGACAGCCCGTGCCCCAGCGAGCCCGTGGATACCTCAACACCGGGCACATCGCGGGTAACATGCCCTGCCAAATGTGAGCCATCCTGATAGAAGCTATCCAGCCACTCTACTGGGAAGAACCCCCGTTCGGCGAGGGCGGCATAGGTACCAGCAGCAGCATGTCCTTTGCTTATGATGAAGCGGTCTCGGTCAGGCCAATTTGGACGGGCAGGATCGACTCGTAGAACACTTGCATACAATACCGCCAGCAGGTCGGCCATTGAGAGCGAGCCGCCGATATGGGAACTGCGGGCGCGGTGGACCATCTTCAGGGCATGGGCCCGTATTCGACTGGCTAAAGCTTTAGCATCCACTCCTTTTGTGCTATCACTCAAGTTTGATCCGCTCCTCCAAGCCATAGCTCTTATACCATTGCACGAATTGCCCTAACGATTCTTCCAAGTTGCACTCGGGTTCCCAACCCAGAATGTCCTTGGCTTTGGTTGCGTCAGCAATCAACCTTTTCACCTCCCCGATTCTGGGCTCAACATGGACCGGCTCCATAGCACCTTTCTTGCCACATAGGTCGATGAGCTTATTAGCCAGATCCGATATAGATACCTCCCTACCGCTTCCGAAATTAACCGGTTCTCTCACTGGTTCATTGTGATTCAAAACCAAGTCATAAGCTCGAACCGCATCCTCTATATAGGTATAGTCCCTTGTCTGCTGACCATCCCCGTATATGATTGGGGGCATATTATTCAAAACCCTCCTTGTGAATATAGATATCACCCCACCATACCCGATGTCCCTCTGCCGTGGACCAAAAACGTTGAACAGCCTTAATATGGAGATGTCCATGCCGTACGTCTGGATGTAAGCGTAGCACATCCTGTCAGCAGCTACTTTGCTGGCCCCATAAGGATGGGGAGCATTCAAAGGGTGTTTTTCATCTATGGGAACATATTGCGCTGAGCCATATACCTCGCTGGTGGAAGCATGAATTACCCTGGTAGCATCATGTAGCCTGGCCACCTCCAGCACGTTTTGCGTTCCCATCACATTTATGTCGTAGGTGAGTCGAGGCTCGACGTAGGAGCGATCGACATGAATCTGCGCTGCCAGATGAAACACCACATCGATGTCCCTCACGATCTTTTCCAATAGATCAAAATCTCTAACGTCGCCTCTCAACAGCTTGAAATTGCGATAGTCCAACAGGTGCCTGATATTCATCAGGTTTCCACTCATAAAACTATCCAAACAGATCACGGTATGGCCTTCTTTGACATATTTGTCACAGAGATGACTTCCGATAAAGCCTGCACCACCGGTTATCAGTAGCTTCATTTTCTAAGCTCCAGAATTTGATTTGGCTTGCTCCGTTTGCTTGAGACAAGAAGCATAAATTTCCTCGTATTCCTGCACCTTTTTCTGCATCGATAGGTTTTCCACTATATAGTCCTCAGCCTTTTGTGTAACTCCGGCAGCCTCAGCAGGATTATCGAGTATGTGCTGCATCGTGTCCCTGAACTCGGCCGTATTCCCATACTCCACCAGGTATCCAGTACCCATTCGCATCGCGTCCTCCTCAGCCCCAGTACCCTTACTCACTATGGTAGGAGTACCACACAATATTGCTTCAATGGAAGCCCAGGGCAACCCTTGTTCATATACCGAGGGCTGGACCATCACAGCAGCATCCACCAGTGCCGACTGCTTCTCCTCTCCCGCGAGATATCCAGCGAACAAAACCTTATCAGAGAGATTCAATCCATCGATCATCGCCTCCAAAGCGGATTTGTGGCCATCATCGGAGCCAACGATCACCAGAACAACATCATCCCTCTGTCGGCTCAGCTCGTAGAATGACTCCACCAAAAAATCAAGCCCTTTAATCCAGTTTATCCTGCCCAGGAACAGGATGATGTGCTTCTCCTTGATGTTGAATCTTGCCCTGAACTGTCCTGGTGGCGGGAGGGAGGCATAATCCTCAATGGGAAAAGGAGGGTAGAGGGTGACGATTCGATCCTCGCTTACCCCTGCATCTCGATATTCTGCAGCCCCTACCTCAGTCTCAGCGATAACTCTGGTAGCATCTCGTAATATGCGGCGGCCGAAGAAGACATCGATCAGCCACTTAAATTTGCTCTTTGATTTTCTGGCCGAGCCATGAGCATCGATGATATAAGGGACGCCATGTTTTCGGGCATAGTGGTGTAGCGCTATGTTGGCAAAGGTTCTACTTTCGTGCATGTGGATGATATCGAAGGTCTTAAGCTCTCTCCTAGCTCCATTAAGCACCCCAGGCGTTAGCAGTGGTCTGCCATTGAGGCTCAGGTAATGATGAAAAGGGTGAACTTTCACCCCATCGAGCGAATCAATATATTCACGGTCGAGCTCGAAATCGCTGGTGTATATCGTGACATCATGCCCCCGTTGTCTCAAGGCTTTTGCCAACTGATACACTACAGCGATAACCCCACCACCACGAGTCGGTGAGAAGAAGCTGACTACCTGCAGGATTCTCATTTCACTTCATCCCTGAGATAGCCAAGAACGATCTTGACCACCTTAGAGGAAACATTCCTATCGAGGTAACCCAGAGGAGGCTCCCACTCCCGCCTCTCGTTGAGCACCACCTCCATAGCTTTCAGCATCAATTCCGGCGAGGTACCGGTGAGCATATTACTGCCACATTCGATCGTCTCCGGCCTCTCGGTTACATCCCTGATAGTGATGTTGGGCACCCGCAGGATACTGCATTCCTCTTGCACCGTTCCGCTATCGGTGATTACACATAATGCATTCTTCTCCAGGGCGATGAAATCAAAAAAGCCGAAAGGGATTGAGAAGCGGAGGTTATCATTGTTTGCGGCTAACTGGAACTGCTCTATTTTGCTTTTGGTTCTTGGGTGCAGACTGCAGATAACAGGCAAGCCATATTCTACGCTAATCCTTTCCAAGCCAGAGATAATACCATTGAGTCTCTCCTCATGGTCGACATTCTCGGCACGGTGCATGGTGGCCAAGAAATACTTCTGCGGCAGCACTCCCAGTCTATTCAGTATGCCGCTGCTCTCGACCTGCTGGGAATAATGCTCAATCACCTCATATATGGGATTGCCCACAACGTAAATGACCTCATTGGCAATCCCCTCGTTGAGCAGGTTCTCCTTGCTTCTGTAGTTATAGGGAAAGAATATGGTGCTGCAGTGATCGATGATCCTTCTGTTGACCTCTTCCGGGACTCGAAAGTCGAAGCAGCGATTCCCCGCCTCCAGATGGAAGACAGGTATCCCCATTCTCCTAGCGACAATGCTGGCCAGACCGCTGTTGGTATCGCCCAAGACTAGGAGACGATCAGGGCTTTCCTTCAAGATAACCTTTTCCGACTCGATGATTATCTTGCCTATCTGCTCGCCAAAGGCATCGCCCCTTATCCCCAAATAATAATTAGGCTCTCTCAAGCCCAAATCGCTAAAGAAGATCGAGCTCAGGTTCTCGTCGAAGTTCTGGCCGGTGTGGACTAAGATATGGTCGCAATACCGGTCTAACTTCTCGATCATCAGGCTGAGCCTGATGATCTCAGGTCTGGTGCCCAGTATGGTCATAACTTTGATCTTCATCTCAGAAGTCCAGCAGCCCATTCTTCTCTAGAAAGGCCTTCAACTCGCTTTTGGTCATCGTCCAGTCGGCAGAGGAAAGCTCCTCGGTCAAGGGAGGTTGGCCGATTTCGCCTCCCCGCATTTCCGGCAGAATGGGGCGAATCACATAGTAGTCACCCCTCTTGATCGTTCTCGGTATCTCGTCTTCAGCGATCAAGATCTCATGAATTTTCTCGCCCGGGCGCATTCCAATGAATTCAATACTGATCCCCCTATCCCCGATCATAACCTCAGCCAAATCCATTATGTTAGCCGAAGGAAGAACAGGCACATAGGTGTCACCTGCTTTGGCGGAGCGAAGCGTATCAAAGATGATGTCCGCAGCAGCATCCAAAGTGAGCAGGAACCTAGTCATCTCCTTCTTGGTAACAGTGACCGCCCCCCCATTCCTGATCTGTTCTCTGAACAGGGGAATGACCGATCCTCTGGAGGCTGCTACATTGCCATAACGAGCACAGATGAATCTGGTGGTAGGACACCTCACGTTGGCCTCTATGGTCAGCCTTTCCTGTATCGCTTTGCACATGCCATAGACATTGATTGGCTTACAAGCCTTATCAGTGGAAACTGATAGCACCGCCTCCACACTATTTTCGGTCTCGGAAACAGCACGAATGATATTCTGGATTCCTAAGACGTTTGTCTTCACTGACTCATGGGGAAAGTACTCGCATACTGGAGATTGCTTGAGTGCAGCCGCATGTATTACGATATCAGCATCGTTCACACTCCGGGCCACTGTTTCATAGTCCCTAACATCGCCAATGCAAAAATGCAATATCTGATCAGCATCCCGATAGACGACATCATCGGTGGCCGCCTTGATGTTCCTCCATTCCAGCCTCATCGAATACTGCTTGTCCTCGTCCCGGGAGAAGATGATGACCTTTGCCGGCGTGCCCGCCTCGCCAGTCATTATCCTGCGCACCAAGTTCCTCCCCAGTGAGCCTGTACCACCTGTGATCAATATCCTTTTACCCTGAAAAATCATCCTGCTCTCCATTGTTCATACTGCCGGGCGTCTTGAACCAGCTCAGCGATCATGTCCTCCCAGGAGGGTGGTCTGAAGTCGGTCTTTGCTCGGTAAAGAGTTGAGTCCAGACTCCTATCACAGCGAAAGCTGCCGTCTTCCTCGATATCAATATCAAGCCTCATTCCTTCTCGCATCATGAGGAGAAGCTGGAACTTGCTGATGGGCTCAGATGAGATGTGATAAACGCCACTCAAGTCGCGATGGTCTGCAATTATATTACCAATAATCTTGGCGAAGTGAATAGTGGGGAACCCACTGAAGATGGCATTGGCAAACCCTTTAACCCTGTTGCCCCGGTTGGACAAAAACCATTCCACCAGGCCGTTTGCGGTTGAGAGTTCCCTGCCGATAAGCGAGGTCCTTATCGTCAGCGTCCCTTCTCCACTGAGCTCACCAAGATACTTGGTCTTCCCATAGATATCCTCAGCGTCTGATGGATCGTCCTCGCGGTAGTTACCTTTCTCACCTGAGAAGACACAATCGGTGCTGATGTGAATCAGCCTAACTCCTCTTGCTCGGCAGATCTGATACAGTTGATGAGGAAATAGCGAATTCACCCAGATGCTGACCAGTCTATCTTGCGCGTCCTGTAGCTGTTTCACGATCCCGATGCAGTTGATCGCCACCTCAGGGCCGACTCGTTCGACCACCTCCTCCAGTCGGGATATTTCGAAAGCATTGACCTGGGGAATTATCTCAGCTTGGCGAAAGATACCGTATCTGCCGATATCACCGTAGTCACCCCTGATGGTACCAGCCACATCAAATGCTGGCGATAGCACCTGATATAGCTTGTGCCCCAGCATCCCAGCAACACCCAAGATCAGTACCTTCATAAGCCACTTTCTTCGAGGATCAACATGGCCTTTGCCTCTTTCTCACGGCATCGGTCAGAATTCTCTCGGATTCATCCGTGACCCGATCCCAACTATTTTCTTGGACAAAAACTTTCGCGCCTTTGCCCCCAGCATTTGGGTTTATTTGCCGTATATACATATTCTACTCCGATTTTACGGAACGGGTAGGAACCTAGTCAATTCTATCCCCTCTAACTCGCCTTACCTTGCCAAGCATCTTATCCACCTACCGCTTTATCAAATAGGGCATGCTTTCAAAACATATATAACATGGAAGCCGATGTTTCTTTTTTTCAAAACGGGGATATGCCTTTTCAGCTCATTTTCCAGTTTCTTATGATTAAACCCGAGGTGCGTCCCTTTCCACTGCTTTTCTAAGTTACTGGTATCATTAAATAGCGACACTTTCAGCAGATCGGTCTTGGATATTGGCTCTCTTCTTTGATTCAACAAGAAAAATCCCAGGCGCTGCAGCAGGAAGGATATGCCGATCATATTGGGGACTGAGAGAACGATAACCCCGTCTGGATCAACCAGGCCGGACAACTCTTTAACAAAATTAACCCTCGATATCCACGGATCAGACTTATCACCTATGTGCTCTAGCGTCTCCATCAGATACAAGACCTGATATTGGCGAGTTGCTATCTCTGACCTTATATAGTCAAAGGATAAATTATCATTGCACATTATCTCTACGTTGCTAAGGTGTGCTGCCTTAACTACTTCAGAAGCAAAGTTTAGACGCAGTTGGGCTCTATCAATTGCCAGCACATGATTAAAGTATCTAGATAATGACGGTAGAAAAGGACCATCGCCACAACCAAAGTCGATCACATTTGCCTTATGAAAGCATTCCCTCGTTAGCCTGAGTGCATGCTCAAAATGCCTGCTTCTAAGGAAAGAGGCGACTCCTCCCGCGAGATAATTGTGCTCCGAATATGAGGCGTACTTCTCCGCATAACGATAGCCTTCCTGGCTAACCAATGGCGGCGGAAAATAGTAACGTGTAAACACTCTACTAAGTAGCACCGAGTTCCTCTCTCCGCTATTCTGCGTCACTCATCTCTGGCTACACATGTCCTCACCTGGCTAAATATGCCTTACCATCGTTATTGGTGTAAACCAGATGGCACGAGCTATCCAATTCTTGTTGGAAGCCCTCTCCCAGCACAATGGAGGAAGGAACCCTAACCGGACGCTCCGCCATCACGTTCCTCCAAAGAACCAACCCACTGCTCAAGTATTCTCCATCCAACATTCTATAATCCAAATCATGAATCCTTCCTAAGTACGCCTTAATAACAGTTATCTCATAGTCCAGATCAGTAACAATTATATCATCATAGACTGCTACAATCTTTTCTGCCATCGCCTGCTCAGCATTGGTGTATGCCAGTCTCCGGATCAACTCAGGAGTGTAAATTGGGCTATCCGCATTGGAAATCTTGTTGCTAATCATGAAGAAGGAGCCGACGAACACGATACCTATCAACGATATGTTGCCCAGCCAGCGATAGCCTAAGTGGGAGGTCACCGTGAGCATGGCTACTGCCGCCACCATAGTTAGAACAACGTAGCTAAAGGCAAACCACCTGTCAGGCACAAGGGCTTCTATTCCGAAGGCAGCAAGACCAAGAGGCATACCCAGCAACACGATAAGCGTAGCAATTAGCCCTGTCTTCGTCTTGCTCAGGTATTCCCGGGAGAGCCATAACAAACATCCCAAAACGCCGAAAAACAGCAGGACTAAGAAACCTAAGATGTTCAAGATTTGGCCTCCTCCACTCATTGTCAACTCGTATTGCCCAAAGCCTGCCTCTACGGTCGTTTCACGGAAAAGGGCTGAGGCCATCGTATTGAAGAATGAACCGCCTCCCAAATAAGCCTCATATATCCAGTAGCTCAGCATCGCCGCCCCAAATAAGCCCACCAATGCGGGAGTGACTATGTTCATCTCAGCAGCAGCTCGCTCTTTGCGTATGAGCCTGTACCCATAGATCCCGACCAAGAGAGCCAGGAGAAAAGAGAGCATGACAAAGGAGGACAAAGTATGGGTTATAATCAATACCATGAGCAGCAGGATAGTTAAAAAGACGAACACTACCCTGGGAACAGTATTTCTGATGAGTAGATAGAGCACCATGGCGAACAGAGCAACTCCAAAGCTGTTGGGTATTGGGGCAATGCAATAGTTGAGGAAATAGCTATTGAGGCTGAACAGCAGGATTGCCAGTAACCCCACCCGGGTGTTCGCCAGACTGCGAGCAATCAAGAACACAAATAGACTGCTCAGCATTGTGGGTAAGCTAACGCCGAGAAACATTGCCGCCTTATAGCTAATCCCGCCCACCAGCTTGATGGCCGCTGCACTCAAGTGCATTATGGGAAAATGAAGATAGTATTCCCCTATAACCTGAGGCAGAGCGCTGCTATCGGGGATACCACCATGCTCCACAAAGGTTCTTATATATTCCCTATGAAACCAGGTGTCGACGCCGGGGAGGGAGGGGAATACCCAGTAGGCACTGGCCGTTACGCTCAGGGAAAGAAGGAGTATCTCAAACAAGATCAGGTAGACAGCGCTTTTATTACGGTAGCAGAGGATTTGAACCGCTATCATTGAGGCAGCTACTGCGGTCAGAATGAAATAAACCACGGGGCGGTGAAGGAACCCGGTGTGTAGACTGTACGTGGCCACGGCAAACGAAATAAAGAAGATGATGCCTGCTACAAGAAAGAGCCTCCTATTTGCCTCGGGATACTGCCGCGCAAGGAGCCACTTCCGATGGAATACTAAATAGAGCAGGCAAGCAGCTGCCAGCAGCGGCCCTATTGTGATCAAATAGGCATTGGAGTAGATGAAATTAAGGCAGGAAATCACAATACCGAGTAGAAGTCCTGCTATGGCGGCGATTACATCAATCTTCTCTTGTGACCACAGAGAAGTGAGTTTACCCATAGCTTAGCTGTAGTCCCCTCCGATGGTGCCGGTGACATCAAATGTTGGCGATAGCAATTGATATAGCTTATGCCCCGGCATCCCTACGACACCAAAGATCAATACCTTCATCGGTCATTTTCTTCCAGGATCAGGACATTTGCTTCTTCCTCACAGCCTCAGTCAGAATCCTCTCGAGTTCATCCGTGGTGCTGTCCCAACTACTTCCCGCGACAAATTCCCTCGCCTTTGCTCCAAGCTCCGCTAAATCCCGTTGGGCCGCCAGTTCTATTGCCTTGTTGACCACATCCTCGGGCTTATCTACATAGATAATGCCATTGTTCTCGCCGAATTCCTCCACCACCCCGGGAAGCCTGGTCGAGATTACGGGTTTTCCCATAGCCATGTAGTCCAGAATTTTTATGGGGACGATGTCTCTCATCAGTTCCACATTATGGAAGGGAAGCAGGCAAATATCGGAAGCAGCTACCAGGCCAGGGATTTCTTCGTAGGGTCTGCGACCGGTTATGATCATCTTTTCCTGCAACTCAAGCCCCTGTTGCATTTGTCGAAGTTCCCCCTCTCGTGATCCTGTACCCACCACAAGGAATTTGAGTTGAGAGTTGTCAACTTTGGAGAGATCAAAGGCAACCTCCCTGACACCTGTGATCCGAGAAAGCCTGCCAATGTAGGTAATCACGACATCATCTTGCCCGATTCCATATTGCTCCCTCACCTTACTGCCAGAGACAAGCTCTGGATTGAACCTTTCAAAATCAATGCCGTGGCTCAAGACATAGGCCCGCCCAGGATGGGCCCCTATCTCAACCAGCCGGGCTCTGAGGCGCTTGTTGGTCGCCAGCGCCACACCTGTGTGTCTCAATGTTTTCCCTTCAACAAACTTCCCCAGAGGTCGAAAACACTTGAAAGGTATCAACAGATGCGGCACATCCCCCCAATAATAGACAAAGGGAATGCTGTTTTTGTTTGCTGCCCTCATAGCTAAGTAGCTATTGAGGATGCCAAGTGAGATAATTGCATCTGGGGCAAATTCCCTTATTTGGCGTTCGATTTCGCGCCGATGAGAAAATATCAGGGAGAGGTAATCCAGCCCAGGGATCCTTATTTTCATAATGCCGGGGCGAATCAACGTCACTCGCCCGCCTTGGTATATCTTGGAGACCTCGCCAAAGACTTGCCGCCGGGAATACAATTCCCTTTTGCCTTCTGCTCTCCAGAGAAGCTCATGGTCAATAACGTGAATCTGATGACCTCTGATCGATAATTTTTCTGCCAGGTGATGGTGATCGTGAGGTCCTCTCTTGAGCCAGTCTGTCTCCTGAATTATGAGAATTCTCATTTTGATAATTTGTCTGCCAGTTGTCCCATCGTTAAGAAATCATATCCTTTGCTTCTCAGTAAGGCAACAAACGAGTTGAAAATTCCCAGTGCTTCCGAAGCATTCCTATTGTGGACAATCCGATATTTCACGGGAAGCTCGTTGAGGGACTCTGCTTTGAAAAGGTCGTGAAGGTGAAAATCAAAGACCACAATGCTTGGGAGCCCGAAAATTCTGAGCAACAGGTTATATGCTCTACCGAGAAGTTTCATATAGCTCATTATCAAAGGAAGGCGAATTAGTGGAATTACTGAGAAGGGAATCTCTAATACGCCTTCGACATAGTAAGGCTGCGTCGGAGAAGTTAAGTTGTTGTATACCCCGGGACGCAAAGTCGGGATCATGCTCGAATCAAAAACAAACCCCTCTGCTCTCAATGCCTTAAAGTGAATCTCTGAGATTCTGCCCTGGGGTGCACGATACCCGATGGGATTTCTGCCAAAGTAATTCCTATAAGCAGCTTTTGCCCTCTTGATCTCCATTTCTGTATCTTGGGTCTCCAATATGTTATGAGTGTACGAGTGCAATGCGAACTCGGTATCAATCTTTGATAGTTTATCGATGATGTCATGTTTCTCATCTAATATCTTACCAGCAACGAAGCTGGTGAGTTTTGCCTCATGCTTTAGCAGGACTTCGCAAAGCTTCTCGACATGAGCAAAACAGTCATATGTGGTAGTACGTCCATAATCTTGCTCAAGATCGAGGGTTAGACAGGCTATTTTTTCACTCACGGACAATTGACTCGCGCCCCTCCGAACTAAACAAGCGTGGTCACATATAGTAACCACCGTCTAAATGGATAACTTGCCCGGTAATATAACTGGAGGCATCTGATGCCAAAAACACCACCACCTGCGTCACCTCTTCCACTCTGCCAAACCGATTCATAGGGATTCGCTGCAGAATATCTTGTTGAACACTTTGTGAAAGTCTCCGAAGCATCCCGACATCGAAATAGCCTAACGCTAAGGCGTTGACCGTTATATTTTTGAGTGCAACTTCTTTAGCTACCGCTTTAGTGAAGCCGAATACGCCTGCTTTAGCAGCAGCGTAGTTTGAGGTGCCAATCACCCCAATCTGCCCAACTACAGAGGAGATGTTAATCACCCTGCCGCTTCCTCGTTGCTTCATATGATCGATTACTGCCTTGGTACAATTAAAAGTGCCCGTGAGGTTGACACTGAGCACCTCGTCCCACATCTCAACAGACATCTTGCCCAGAGTGCTATCCTTGTTAACACCGGCGCAGTTGACCAGGATATCTATCCTCTGGAATTTGTCCAAAGCAGAATCCACCATCCTCCTCACCTGGTTATATTCAGTGACATCTGCTTGCAAAGCGAAGGCTCTGCGGCCTAGGGAACGAATTGAATCCACATTTTCCTCTGCCAGTTGCTTAGAGCTCAAATAGTTGATGACGATGTCTGCACCTTCCCGAGCAAAAGCTAAGGCCGTAGCTCCTCCTATCCCTCTGGAACTACCCGTTATCAGAGCAACCTTTTCCTGTAGAACCATGTCGTAATTGCACCGCCTCTTTAGCCTTTGTCTTGATATCTATTCAAGTGCTTTATCACCCGAGCAGGAACCCCTGCAACCATCGTGTGAGGGGGGACATCCTCAGTAACAAGAGAACCAGCAGCTACAACGGCACCCTCCCCCACTGTGACCCCCGGCAGGATTATGGCTCCAATTGCTATCCAAGCATTTTTCTCTATCCTGACAGGTGCAACATAGCTATCAAAATCATCCCGATGATATTCAAGCGGGGTGACATGTGTTAATATATAATTCCATCCTGCGATTGATACACCATCACCAACGAACACAAAATTTGGGAACACGTAGTCCAAAGCTACCAAGGGGCCAATCTGAACGTTTTTCCCTATCTTGACCCCCCTCCTCTTCTGCAGCCAAATCCTTATGCCTGGTATCGGGCTAAACTGAGCACCTGTCTGCAACATGTGATCTACTACCGCCCATAATGTGAACCATAGTGCTCCCCAGACTGTATTATAGCCATGTTGCTCGGCTGACCGCCGCATTGTTGTCAGAATAGAGGCCTGTGAAAAACATACCAAACTCTGTTTTTCAACTGGAATCTTGCATTTCATGATGTTTCCCTATGTAAGACAGGCACTTCATCTTCTGCCGCCACATGAACCTTCTCAGCAACAAGAAGGACATCTTAGGAACGTAGGGATAGAGGCGTATGGATGATCTCTCATCCCTATACCGGGCCGGCATGGGCACATCTATGGTCTTGAAGTGGTTAGCGTTAAGCTGAACCAGAATATCATTCAGATATCCGTAATAATAATACAAATTCAGGTTGAGGGACTGGAGCGCCTTCTTTGAGATCGCGGTGAAGCCGTTCTGGGAATCATTGAGTCGCCAGTAGCCGCTGGCGACACGGGTTAGCCAAGTCAGTATCAGATTGCCAAACAGTCTGAAGCGGGGCATACCCCGGCGGTTTTCGGGGATGGACAGCCGGTCACCTTTAGTGTAGTCCACCCGGCTCTCTATTATCGGGATGAGGAGGTTCTCCATCTGCTCCATCGGCATCTGGCCATCACCATCGACTTTGACCACAACATCCATGCCATCGACCAAAGCAGCCCGGTAGCCTGCCGATAAAGCACCCCCAGGACCTAAATTGGCTTCATGCTGTATCAAGTTGACATGGCGATGATCGAGCATCCTGACTATCTCTGACGTCCTGTCCGGGCTGCCATCATCAATGACATAGACCTGATCCACGAAATCGGGCAACTTCTCAATGACGTCCTTGATTTGTTTTTCTACCCTATAAGCTAGTACCACCACGCCAACTTTCTGCTCACGATACATAGTCTACCAGCTCCCGTATTCCTCTTCAGAAGTCATCTCCGCGTATAACACCAAAAAGTGTAGCCCACAGTACCATTCCAGTCAAGCTACTAATGGGGGATTATCCCTGTTTAACATCGATCCAAAGGTGAATGGAAGGTGCAGCCTCGCTCTCGTCAGCCTTAAGCAGCAGAAATTCCGCCTTCTGGTCATCCCCCACCGTTTGAGGAGCAAAACCGATGACATGCTCCCATTTATCTCCATCATCAAGCGAGAATGAAAGTTCATCGTGCCAGCCATCCAACTCTATCTGGCTCGGCTCGCCACCAATCACAAGCTCGATCCGGTAGTCCGTTCTCCCCTGCTCCCTGTTGACCACGGATAAGACTACCTCGCCCGTGTCTTCGTCCTCCTCAGTTGCACCGTCCTGGTAGTCATATTTGACACGGATTACCTGCCCAGTGCCATCCAGTGTAAACTCCGTGGGATAGCCGTCAAACTCGCCATTGCTGCCTAAGATGTAGAACTCGGTGAACTTCTCTCCATCCTTGGGCACAGCAACAGTATAGATGAATGTCCCTGTAGCCCCTGCTATGGAAACGGCCAAGAAAATTATGAGCAACTTATCCCAGCGGCTCTCACCGTGCCAACTCAGGCTCGGCAGCCGATACAGAAAGGGGACTGAAAAGCGCTCCTCCTGGGGAAGTCTCTTGCGCCGATACCAAGTGATGCCAGCAATAGCGACGATGAAGAGAGCCTGCGCTATAAGGATGGGGTAAAGCCTTATGCCCCACGGCATATAGTTGAGGATAAGCCCGATAAGCGGAGTTACAGCGATGGACAGTCCGAAGCTAAGAGCGATCCGTTCCAGGCCACCTAGGCTTCCCTTCCTGGGAAATAGAGCCGCAATCAAGACATACCCTGGGGAAAAAAGAAGGAAGGGCAGTCCTAAGATAAGACGTAGCGCCGTCACAGGAAATGCTGCTATGATCAGAATGAGAACGAGCGTCAGGACAACGATGATGATGAGGTCTCTTTCAATCCAGTTCCGTCGCATTTGCACTCTATCCAGATGCCTCGCAGCGTGCGGTGGGATACCAAGTCCATAACAGGACTATTATAGTCCAGTTAGACTCAATAGAGCAAGGCAAGAAGCAGCACTTGCGCTCACTCTACTTGGGCTGGTAAGATAACGACGAATTCGCATTTTGAGTTTGAGATGGCCGATGAAGGGATTCCCGATCAGAGGAATACTGGGTTTTCAGCGAACCTAGCTAAGGTAGGCAATTTCTTTCTGGCAACAGAGTTCATCTGGCTGATATTTGCTGCTTGCTTGGTGCATGCTGCCATCTTCCTCAACTGGCCCACCTTTCTCCCCTGGCTGATATTGGCCTTAGCCCTGGCCTATTTCCCGGTGCGGCTCGCCAGGAGCGGCCGCTTGACACAGCGCACCCCGTTCGACATCCCCATAGTGCTTTTCCTGATAAGCGTAATCCTGGGCATCGTGGTGTCGCCGGACCGCCGAGTCGGCGTGGGTGCTCTCCAGAGCTTCCTGGTACTGACAGCAGCTTACTATTCCCTGGTGAATTATCCCGCTCCTGTCCGTATGCTGAAGATAGGATTCCCCTTCGCTATAGCAGGGCTGATTGCATTCTTCATAATCGCCCCAATACAAGCCAATAGAGCAGCCGACTTCCCCAGCGGGTTGGGCATAGGGGCATTCATAGTAGCAGCCATCGCCATCGGTGTTGTCGTTTTCAGACAAAGGCTGGTGTTGCGCGTCATCTCCGGGCTTTTTGCCTCGGCCCTGATAGCTGTGGTCCTTGTTTTCACACACAGCCAAGGCTCCCTGGGGAGGCTATTCCTCCTGTCAAGCATCAAGGTCAGGATGATTGTGCGCTGGTTTCCCACACTCGAACTGATGACAGGCTCCCACACCTGGACAGGACTGGGCTTGGGCTGCTGGCCGCTCGAGTCAGGAACTATCAACTTCGGAGGCGAAGGCCTCCACGTACATAGCCTGTACCTAGAAATCTATGCGAACCTGGGTGTCCCTGGCATGGTTGCCTTCGTCTGCGCCCTGGCGGCGGGAGCCAAGGTCTGTGCCGATATCCTATATTCAGACAGAAAACACCCCTGGTATGGCTTCGGAGCAGGAGTGGTGCTGGCTTGTGTTGTTACACTGGCGTTGGGGTTTATTGAGAGCGCCCCATTCGGCATGCCAGCCATTGTGGGAGGGGTCTATCACTATCTGTTTTCGCCCATCCCCTGTATCCTGGCGGTGCTCTTGGTCACGGCACGCCGGCTGTTAAGGGAAGAGCAGCCAGCCCTTGAGGAATCCCGAGAGCACAAGGAATCGTAGACATAAAGCAGAGGTAATTCCGAGAATGAGGGTGCTTAGAGAAGTCAAGAATCCATATATAGAAGCCAACAAGAGGCGTAATCTGAGTATATTTGCCATATTGGTAGCGTTCAGCATCAGCTTGTTTGTGCTGGGAGTCTGGCTCACATGGTGGCTGCTCCTTATCGGCTGGGCTCCTTTGGCGCTCAGCACTGCATTCCTCCGGCGGTACCACATCTGGAACGCAGGAGTCAGAGGTGAAAAGGTGGTGTCAAGAGCACTGCAAAGGTTGGATGACTCCTATTATCTGCTTAATGGGATTGTATTACCTGGCGGAAGAGGTGACATCGACCATATCATCTTGGGACCAAAAGGGGTATTCGTCATTGAAGCCAAGAACTACTCTGGCACGATCGTTTGCAAAGGAGACGAATGGTATAGGAGGAGGCGAGGGGCTAAGAAGACTATGCCCATGGATAGCATCAGCGCCCAAGTAAAGCGCAATGCCTCAGACCTCAGCTATTTCGTGCAACGTACAGCTCGACTCAACCTGCCGGTAAGCCCGGTTTGTGTATTTGTAAATCCATCGGTACAACTGGAGCTGACGAATCCGACTGTACCTACACTGCGCCTGCACGAGCTGACCAGATTCATCCAAAATGCTCAACCATTGGTCTCCCTCTCAGAGCACGATTTGCAAAAATTAGGCCAATCAATACTCAAAGCCTCTGCCAAATAGAGGCGAGCCACACAAGATGATAACGGCATGGGCGAAGTGTGCAAGGCAGAGGCGAAGAGCATCTATATGGCAACGGTCAGCGCAGCAGGCATAACACGGAATCGGGCTGGAGCTTCTCCCACGAGTTCGCCATCGGCCTGGAGGAGCATCTGCTGCGAAGACTTTATCTCGATCTCTCTCGCTGTTTTCAGAGTGACCTTGCCGT
Source organism: Dehalococcoidia bacterium (assembly GCA_034414595.1). Lineage (GTDB taxonomy): Bacteria > Chloroflexota > Dehalococcoidia > SZUA-161 > JAUWZY01 > DAOULY01. The sequence continues at coordinate 89,214 of DAOULY010000017.1, read as the reverse complement.
GGCTGAGGTGGGTTCCTCTGTAAATTCGAGGTAGCGACACCAGCAGGTCCGGTTTGCTCACATCGCCCACTATCAATACGTCGAGCAGACCATCCGTAGGATCCGCATTGGGGGCAGGAAGCATGCCTCCCCCACCATACTTGCCATTGCTCACCACCACAGCGCAGACTCGTTGTTCCTCCACCTCCCCATCAAGAGTAATGGATATATCCTTATTACGGTAGAATAGTAGAGCGCTAATTAAGCCCATAAGATAGGCAGGTATGCCACCCAGGGCCTTGAACTTCTGGATGGTGGCTCTAACTATCTCAGCATCGAAGCCCAGGCCAGCAAAGTTGACGAAAAGTCGCTTCATCACTTGCCCATCGCTCATGTATTCCATAGTGCCAAGGTCTACGATGAGTCTTCTCGGGTTGGTCAGGCGTTGGCAAGCCTCCTCGTAACGGCGGGGCATTCCGATGCTGCGGACGTAGTCGCCACCAGTCCCTGTGTTTATGACGCCCAGCATCACGTTGCTAATGTCGCCGGAGTGATACAGGCCATTCACAATCTCGTTCACTGTGCCATCGCCGCCCACAGAGACCACCAGCCCATAGCCATTCCTTACTGCTGATTCCGCAAGTTCGGTAGCATGGCCCGGTCCCTCAGTAAGATCATACTCGAATCGCAGGCCGAAGTTTTTCATCAACTCCATAATCTGTGGCCACCTCCGGGCAGTTGCTCCAGCACCGGCATTCGGATTGACAATTACCTTTGCGTATGGCAAGCGAGATGTCCTTCCCTTCAAAGATCAAGATCGCCTATTCGGCTTATCGACTTCATGGTCTATCTATAGCAAACATTATAATTCAATGAGGCTGCTCGAGCTACTTAAGATTTCCAATAGCAGCCTCGTCAGCCAAGGCACCAATTTGGCTCTTTGTCGGTCAAGTTGATGCAAATGCGGCTTCGAGGTCGCACCCTAAATCTCTCAAGTGCCCAACGATGATCTTGTGCACCGAGCATAACTGTGTTATAAAAAGGGCATATTATAGCTCAGCTGGAGGTAGATTATGGGCACAACAGCAGAGAATCTTGAATTTGCCTTTGCTGGAGAGAGCCAAGCCAATCGCAAGTATTTGTTCTTCGCAGAGAAGGCCGAAGAGGAAGGCCATAAACAAATAGCCCGGCTGTTTCGTGCGGGAGCAGACGCTGAGACGGTCCATGCTCGCAATCACTTAAAGGCTATGGAGGGAATCAAGCCGACAAAGGAGAACCTATTGGCCGCTATAGGTGGTGAGCATCACGAGTTCACCTCAATGTATCCTGACTTTATCAAGCAGGCTGAGAGTGAAGGCAAGGACAAAGCCAGAAATAGCTTCGACCTGGCAAATAAGGTTGAGCAGATTCACTACGGCTTATATCAGACTGCCCTGAGTATGCTTGAAAAGGGTCAGGCCCTGGATGAGAAACCGTTTTATGTTTGCCAGTACTGTGGCTATACAGTGGAGGGCGAAGCTCCAGAAAAATGCCCAGTTTGTGGAGCACAATCGAGAATGTTCAAGCGCATCGACTAAATTCAGGGAGTGTTGGCCTCCGTTTCCTTGCAAATTGACAAATTGATAACAATATAAGTATACTAACATAAATAATACCAGAGGTGACTCATGGATGAGACACTCATCGCTTCCGTCGATCCCAAAGTTGGCCCAGTCGGAGCTTCAATAGTGCTGTCAGGAACGCTCAGCACATCCGACGGGGAATACAACATTTACTGGAATAGCGTCGGTACAGAGCCTTTGAAAGTGGGAAAAGCCACCGGGGATAAGGTCAGGGATACTTTCATTGTGCCACCTACAGTAGGTGGCAACTACCGCGTGATTCTGGAGGACTTGGCCACAAATGAGATCAGTGGCACAAAGTTTACTGTGGTCCCCCAAATCAACATAGACACCTCCACCGGCCCGGTAGAGACGAAGGTCACAGTTAGTGGGACTAATTTCCCTCCGAAAGCAGTCTCCATCAAATATGATGGCAAGGAGATATTAGTAGCCAATGCTGATGATATGAGAGCTTTCCGGGCTACTTTTGAGATTCCCCCGAGTGTTGCCGGAGGGCACCAGATAACTACAACCCCCGTGTCCACTACAGCAACCTTTGAAGTGGTCCCTAAGATTGCCATCGATTGCACTTCTGGTATCGCGGAGACAGAGATCAAAGTTACCGGATCAGGTTTCCCTCTACAACAAGTATCCATCAGATACGATGACAAGGAAGTAGCCACAGCTAAAGCCAATAACCGGGGAGATCTTCAAGCAGCTTTCAAAGCTCCTCCAACTATTGCCGGAGCACATAAGATAACTACCAGCCCCAAATCTACCGTGGAGACTTTTGTTTTAATACCCAGAATTGCCCAAATTGAGCCTGCTGCGGGGATTGTGGGTACCGAGGTCACCACCATCGGGGAGAACTTCGCCCCAGGCAAGGTTTCCCTGAGATATAATGACAAGGAGGTAGCAACTGCTACTGCTGATAATGAGGGGCGCTTCCAGGACGTCTTCGTTGTACCTCCCAGCACCGCTGGTAAGCATAAGGTGACCACTGAGCCCCCATCAACTGAACAGACCTTCACTGTAGCACCCAATATTGTCATAGAACCAGTCACCGGACCTGTGGCCATGGAGATTAAGACTGTTGGCACTGGCTTCGCCCCGGACGAGGTGTCGCTGAGGTACGATGATAAGGAGGTAACAACCGCTACCGCCGATAATAAAGGAGACTTCCAGTCCGTCTTCGCTGTACCTCCCAGCACCGCCGGTGAGCATAAGGTTACTACTGAGCCCCCATCAACTGAGCAGACCTTCACTGTAACACCCGAGATTGCCATAGAACCCCTTAGCGGACCTGTAGCTATGGATGTTAAGACCGTTGGCACTGGCTTCCCTGCAGGCAAAAGGTTTTCCATCAGATACGATGACAAGGAGGTAACGACCGCTACCGCCGATGATGAGGGAGGCTTCCAAGCCACCTTCGCTGTACCTACGGCTATTGCTGGGGAGCATAAGGTGACCACTGAGCCCCCATCAACTGAGCAGACCTTCAGCGTAACCCCTAAGCTCGTTATAGAACCTGTCAGCGGACCCGTGGCTATGAAGGTCCAGGCCAACGGCACTGGCTTCGCCCCGGGGAAAAGATTCTCCATCAGGTATGACGATAAGGAGGTAACCATGGCTACTGCCAACAATAAGGGTAGCTTCCAGACCACCTTTGCTGTACCTCCCAGCAGCGTTGGGGAGCATGAGGTTACTACCGAGCCCCCATCAACCAAGCAGACTTTCACTGTACCACCCAACCTCGGCATAGAGCCTCAACAAGGAACTGTGGCAATGGAGGTGAAGGCTGTTGGCACTGGCTTCGCCCCGGGAAGAAGGATTTCCCTGAGATACGATGATAAAGAGGTAACAACCGCTACTGCCGATAATAAGGGTGGCTTCCAGGCCACCTTTGCTGTCCCTCCCAGCACTGTCGGCGAGCATAAGGTGACCACTGAGCCCCCATCAACTGAGCAGACCTTCACTGTAGCACCCAAGCTCGTCATAGAGCCCCCCAATGGAACTGTGGGTATGGAGGTGACAGTTATAGGGACAGGTTTCTCTCCGGGGAAGGTCTCTATCAAATATGATGCAGAGCAAATGGCTGCCGTAGTTGCCGATGAACAAGGCAGTTTCAAAGCTGCCTTTACCATTCCGGATAGTGCTTCCGGAGAGCACCAAATAACCACTGGCTCAGAGCCGAGCATGGAGACATTTGTGGTATCTCCCAAACTGTCTGCATCTCCTGCCACTGGCCCCGTGGGAACTATAGTCACTGTCACTGCCACCGGAATTCCTCCGGGAGGAGTTGCCATATGGTATGATGACAAGGAAGTAGCTACAGTCATTACCGATAATAAGGGCAGTCTCCAGACCACCTTTGCTGTCCCTCCCAGCACTATCGGCGAGCACTATATAACTACAAAGCCGACCTCAACTGAGGACGTCTTCACTATAGTCCCCAAGATAGTGCTCTCTCCCGAGAAAGGAATTGGAGTTACTACTGTAAGCGGTACGGGTCTTTCAGGAAATTCAAAGGTGGCAATTGCTGCAGATGGTACAGAGCTGCCTACCATTCCACTCCATGCTGCTACCGATCCTGATGGCAGTTTCACAGCCATAATTACACTTCCCTCAAGCACACCGGGTAACTATGCAATCTCAGCCCAAAGTCAAGGCGACAAGGTATCGGCCACCTTCACCATGATCAATACTCAGGGGACTACAGGAGCTAAAGGCGAGAAGGGAGACCAGGGGCTACAGGGACCTCCAGGACCAAAGGGCGACAAGGGAGAACCTGGACCCGCAGGGCCTCCAGCGCCACAGGGCGAAAAGGGAGACCAGGGGCCACAAGGGTTCCCAGGACCTAAGGGCGACAAGGGGGAACCTGGACCCGCAGGGCCTCCAGGGCCACAGGGCGAGAAGGGAGACCAAGGGCCACAAGGACCCGCAGGTCCCAAGGGCGACAAGGGCGAGCCTGGACCACAAGGACCCCCAGGACCTCAGGGGCCCCCAGGGGAAAAGGGGAAGGGCTTATTCAGATGATCCTGGCCTCTTAAAATTCTGAGCAAAATAGCTCTCTGAAAAAAGGCACCAGGCGCTTGCTTGGCAGTGGGCTCCATTGTCGGGCTAAGAAATAGCTCACCAATACCGTGCCCACTCTGACTGGGATAGCAGCCCGTTGATGTGATCTGCCAGGCTGTGTTGGCCATTATCTACACATGCTGCGGCATTATTGCTAACGCTGATACTTGCCTACACAGCATAGTTGTAATATATTTTGGATTAAGGGAAGGGCTTCACAGCTAAATAAACTTAGGGAGGTGGAGACATGTTGGACGTAATTGTGGTCGGGGGTGGCCCTGGAGGCTCGATTGCGGCCAAGAAAAGCGTTGAGCATGGTTTCAAGACGCTACTGCTGGAGAGACTGAAGCTGCCCCGCGAAAAGGTGTGCTCAGGGATGGTGATGAGGCCATGGGCCTATGACGCCATCCGCGAGGAGTACGGGGAAATTCCCAAGGAAGTGCTGGTCGCCCCCTATTATCTGACTGGCCATATGGTGCACATGCCGGGGGTGGCACCACAAAAAATGGACGTGCTTACACCCCTCGCCTGGAGAAGCGACCTCGATCATTGGATGAACCGAAAGGCGGCAGACAAAGGTGTGGAGATCTGGGACGAAGCCAAGGTCACCGGCGTCAGCCAAAGCAAAGACGGATACACAGTTAAACTTGTGAGGCAAGGAGAGCGACAGGAGCTGCAAGCCAAGTTCGTCATCGGGGCCGATGGTGCTACCTCTGTGGTCAGAAAGTCCATATTCCCAGGGCTCAGCCTTAACATTCATCCATCCTATCGGGAGTGCTATCCAGGGGCATTGGCCATCGAGACGGACTATTTTCATTGGTTCCATCCCAGACTAACCCTCCGGCCCAGATTTCAGATCGATCACAAGGGTGATTTCTTCGTGCTTGGGGCCACGGGGAAAAAGGAGTTTCGGGACGACATATTACGGATGTTGGCGGAATATGGCTTCGACGCCAAGCGAAAGCCCGCCTGGAAAGACGGCTGTCGCATCTCAGCGTTCTATACTGACCTGGCCTCTGGCTCATTTATCCCAGCGAAGGGAAATGTGATGCTGATCGGCGATGCCGCTGGCTTTTGCACAGGTCTCAATGACGGCATCGGCGCTGCTATGATGAGCGGGATGTCAGCGACAACCTCTGTCATTAAGGCAACCAAGACAGGCCGGCCAGCTGGCGAAATCTATTTGGAGGAGCTGAAACCGCTTATCTCTTGGCTTAAGGATATCATTTCGTTGCACGATATGATCAAAGAAAGGGCAGGCAAGAGTCCCCAAGCCTCAATGGAGGTATTGATGGAGGCTTGGCAAAAGAGTCAATTAGGGTAGGCTCCTGCTCTTACCCGGCACACAGGAGGTGAATTGCCCAAGACAATAGTAATTCTTGGTACATTAGACAGTAAGGGAGACGAAATAACATTTCTAAAACAACAGATAGAGAATAGAGGCTGTGAAGTCATTGTTATCGACTTAAGCCTGAAAGAACAGCCGTCAACAAAAGGCGATATCAGCTGTGAAGAGGTGGCCGAGGCTGGCGGTAGTAATATCGAGGAGCTCCGAGCTTCAATAAAGAGGGGGCTCCCTGTAATGGCAGCCGGAGCTATAAAGAAGGCCAATGAGCTATTCTCCGCAGATAGACTGGATGGATTGATCTCTGTTGGCGGGGCCAGCAATGCCTTTATGGGTTCAACTGTCATGAAGACATTACCCTTTGGCTTGCCCAAGCTGATAGTAACCTCTTTGGCAACGTGGCGCGACTTTGCTGCGGAATGTATTGGCACAAAGGATATAGTTATCTTCCCCTCAGTGGCAGATTTCGGTGAAGGGCTTAATCTCATGATAAAGGATGTTCTCTCCCGAGCTGCTGGCGCTATCTGCGGCATGTTGGACGCTGCCTCACCGCTGCCCATCCTCAATACAGAACAGCCCCTAATTGCGCTCAGCGAGCTCGCTACCGAAGGGGCGACAAGAGTTATCAAGGAATATCTGGAGCAAAGGGGCTATCAAGTAATCGCCTTCCACGGAGTAGGCGAGGGCGATATGGCCATGGAAGAGCTAATAGAACAGGGCTTTTTCCAGGGAGTGATAGATTTAGCGACCGGTGCCATAAGCGACGAGGTGATTGGCGGCGGCGATAGAAAGGCGAGCCCTGACAGGTTAGAGGTAGCTGGCAGAAGAGGCCTTCCTCAGATCATCGGGCCTTGCGGGGTGGAAGTCATAATCCCACTCAGGCTCGAATCTATTCCTGGGTACGAAAAGAGGAAAAGAATAGAAGATGATGTCAGAACAGGGTTAAGGACCAGCCCTGAAGAGATAGCCCTGGTAGCCGACAGAATAGCTGAGAAGCTCAACAAAGCGAAAGGGCCGGTCAAATTTCTCATCCCACTGCAAGGGGGATGGTCTCCGTACAGTGGTAAAGGAGGCTCAATTTACGACCCCGAGTGCGACAAAGTATTTACAGAGCGGTTGAAGCAAAAGCTGAAGCCAGAGATTGAGGTAAGGGAGATAGATACTACGGCTAACGATCCCGAGTTCGGCTTTGCTGTTGCTACCGCCTTTGATGAGATGTTCCAAAGCTACAAAATGAAATAGATACTTTCCAAAAGATTTACTCCCTCCCTCGGTTGTGGTAGCATCATAATTGCCAAACGTAAGCTGATGGGGCTTTGTTATCTCCAAATGGACAACATTGAGCATGATTCAGTGGCTATATGAACTGCAAGAGATCGAATTAGAGCAGGAGCGCAGAAGAGAGGCGTTAAAGCAGGTGGAAGAGCAATTAGGCCAAGATGAGGCCTTAGCCCAAGCCCGTAATGCTTTAGCGGAGAAACAAAGTGAAGCAGCGGAGCTGGAGCACAAGCAGAAAGCAATGGAATGGGAAATAGATGACCTCAAGGCCAAGATCACCCCTTTGGAGCAGAAGCTTTATGGGGGCTCGGTGCGGAACCCCAAGGAGCTGCTGAGCATGCAACAGGAGGCAGAATACCTCAAAGCACAACTAAGAGAGCGTGAGGACCGTCTGCTTGATATTATGGAAGGTTTGGAGTCAACCATGCAGAGTCTCCAGGAGAAAAGAGGTGAACTGCAGGAGTTAGAGCAAGATTGGCATCGGAACCAAGAGCAATTGGAGCAAGAGCAGCAGCAGTTAAAAACAGAACTGGCCGCGTTAGATCAGAAGCAGGCTCTGGTATCAGCTCAAATCCATCCGAAACACTTAGAACTCTACCGCGCTTTGCGCCAGGAGAAACAAGGAATAGCAGTCGCAAAGGTCAGGCAAGGAAGGTGCCTGGGGTGTCGGGTGGTCCTTCCCATGTCAACGCTGCAGCGGCCCAGAACAGGGCAGGAGCTTGCGCGGTGCAGCAATTGCGGCCGCATCTTATATCTGGAGTGAACTATGAACGCCGCGGGAAAATACTTAGTCCTCTATGTCGACGGCTCATGCCTGGGGAACCCAGGGCCAGCAGCTATAGGTGTGCTGATACGTGATGGGGCAGGTAAGGTGGCAGCCAAGTTCTCCAAGCACATCGGAGTGGCCACAAACAATGAAGCGGAGTATCGCGCTGTTATCGCTGGCCTGGAGTTGGCTTCGAAATTGGGTGCAGAACGAGTTGTTATCAATTTGGATTCGGAATTAGTGGCAAAGCAGCTCGAAGGCGAGTACCAAGTGAAGAAGGCTCACCTGAAGCCGTTGTTTCGGCAGGCCAGGCTGCTCCTCGACGGATTTGACTCCTTCTATCTCACTCCTGTCTCCCGGAGCCAAAATAGGGAAGCTCACAAACTGGCGAAACATTGCCTGGACGCATCCGAGCGTTGATGGTACACAATTTTTATGGTAAACTACTGTTGACCAAGTAAACCGGGTGGCCGCGGGCAGGATGCCCTGCTCGAGGAAAGTCCGAGCTCCGCCGGGCAGGATGCTGGATAACGTCCAGGAGGGGTGACCCTCGGAAAGTGCCACAGAAACCAAACCGCCTTTTTCGCCCTATGAACGGGCAAGAAGGGTAAGGGTGAAAAGGTGAGGTAAGAGCTCACCGCTCCGGTGGCGACATCGGTGGCGGGCAAACCCCATCCGGAGCAAGGCCAAATAGGAGGGCAGGAGGACGCCCGGACTCGGTTTATGCCCTCGGGTTGGCCGCTTGAGGTGATGGGCAACCATCATCCCAGATAAATGGTCACCACCCATCTCAGGATGGGCACAGGACTCGGCTTATAGGTTTGCTTGGTCTCCATTCTGTCCGTGCCAAAGCGGGCAGGTGGAGTTATGTTCAGGGCGTGGGCGCCTTCGAGAAGTACCGCCAGGAGCTACTGCGCCGGGACATCCAGCCTTCCACCATAGAGAGGTATCTCAAGGTGGCCGCTTTCTTTGAGGCATGGCTCAAAGGTCGGACTGGTTGATAGAGCCAACTCCGGGCAAGTTCCCGCATTGACAATCAGCCTGTAGAGATTTAGTATAGCGACAGGTACTTGATATGGGCAATGATGATCACAAGAGTAAGGAATCACTGATCACTCAGCCGTCTCTTATTTCATTGCTAAGGCAGCTATACCTCCACGTGACACAACCGATACCCAGCGGTCGGCATCGACAGGAAGTGCGCAGGACACCTGAAATATGAGTATAAGGGAGACTGAGAATGGGTTACTACTTTGCTATTCCCACGGCTGTGATGGGTTTCTTCTTCAGCTCCTGGCTGACCATGATCTTCTGGGGCATCGTTGCTCCCCATTTCGAGGCAAAGACCATAAGCTATCCTCTGGCCATGTTGATTACGATCGCGCTCTGGCTAATCGTGGCACCGGTGGCAGCTGCAATTAGCAGGAGAACCCCCAGAGAGAGGTAGTGCTCGTGAGAGTAGCCTTAATCAGGTGGCAGCTAAGCACAAAAGGTTCCAAAGTGAGCTTCGGCGCTGGAAGAGCGACCGGACTATGAAGTGGCTCTCAGCTATACATTCAAAGCGCAAAGGGATGTCGCGTGTGAATAATCGTGAGGGAAAAAGAGAAGACCGAAAATAAGGCCGAGAACAAGGTCGCACAAGAATCAGGAGCTAAAGCAAGCCCTTTGGTGAGCGGGAAGCCTATGAGAAGATCGGCTGTTCCAGCGGGCAGAATTGCTGATCGGGGTTTTGACAAGTCTGGTAGGCAGGTAAGGAATGGCTGAACTACGGGTGAGCATAGGCATCTGTGCATATAATGAAGAGGCCAACATCGGCAGGCTATTGCAAGGACTGCAATCACAGCAAACAGAGCAAATTGAGATTAGCCAGATAATAGTAGTCGCTTCAGGGTGCACCGACCGAACAGCGGAAATTGTCAGATCTCAGCAGCAAACCGACCCGCGCGTTACACTGATTGAAGAGCCCGAGAGGAGAGGCAAAGCCTCAGCTATAAATTTATTTCTGCAAAATGCAACCGGAGAGATTTGCGTTTTAGAAAGTGCTGATACGGTTCCCGAGAGAGATACCATTGAGCACCTTTGCTTGCCGTTTCTTGAGCCCAATGTTGGAATGACCGGCGGTCGCCCAATTCCCACGAATGACCGGCGGCACTTCTGGGGATTTACTGCCAACGTTATATGGGAACTGCACCATAGAGTAGCTTCCATCGACCCCAAACTAGGTGAGCTTGTTGCTTTTAGGAATATCGTAGCCGAGATTCCAATCGACACGCCGGTAGATGAGGCCTCTATTGAACAGATCGTCCGGGACAAAGGGTATCAGATCAAGTATGTTCCTCAAGCCCGCGTTCTCAACAAAGGACCGGAGAACCTCAGCGATTTTCTGTCACAACGGAGACGTATTTACTGCGGCCACCTCTATGTGCGGAGAACAACTCGCTATCAGGTCTCGACCATGAATTCAATGAGACTTGCGAAGTTGGCCATTCAGAGTATTCAGCCAAACCTCAGATCCGTTTTTTGGACTGCTGTGGTAGCCATGCTGGAACTCTGGGCCAGATTTTTGGGCATGGTGGACTTCTATGGTGGGAAAAAGAAGCACTATGTCTGGAAAGTGGCATCATCAACAAAGGCTTTCGACGATGATAGGTCTATTGACACAGATTCCGCAGTATAGACTATTTCGAGGAATAGGCTATCCGAGAAAAATGCCCCTCAACGTTACCTTGAGTGTCACTTACGCTTGCAATTCAAGGTGTAAGACATGCCATGTGTGGAAGAGAAAAGCAGACGATCTCTCGCTTGCGGAACTTGAGCTAACCTTCAGATCGCTTGGCAAAGCACCGTATTGGTTTACCATCAGCGGGGGCGAGCCGTTCCTCAGGAAAGACCTCGTCGATATCTGCCGCAGCATCTACGCTAACTGCTGTCCGGGTATCATAAACATTCCGACAAATGGTCTACTTTGCAATACTATACCGGAGCAAGTTGGACAGATTGCAGAGTATTGCCCCAAAACCAACATCATCATAAATCTCTCTTTGGATGGCGTTGGCTCGAACCACGATGAAATTAGGGGAGTCCCAGGAAACTGGGAAAAGGCAATGACCACCTATGATGCCCTGCGAGAGTTAAGATACAACAATCTTCAACTGGGCATCCACACTGTGATTTCAAAGTATAATATCAGCTTAATCCCTGATATATTTGAATATGTGATGACCGAGCTCAGTCCCGATTCATATATCACAGAGATTGCCGAACAGCGTGTCGAATTGTGTACTATAGAAGACGATATAACCCCTTCCCCCAAAAGCTACACCAAGGCAATTGATTATTTACTACCGAAAATACGGTGTCATGAGTCTACGCGTATATCCAAGATTACTCAAGCATTTCGTATCCATTATTATCGCATGGTTGAGGAAGTGCTGGTCAAGAAACGCCAGATCATTCCCTGCTATGCCGGCTTTGCTTCAGCTCACATAGCTCCGGATGGCGATGTTTGGGCTTGTTGCATAAAAGCAGAACCGATGGGAAACCTACGAGAAGTCGGCTACGACTTTGGGAAAGTGTGGTTTAACTCAAAGGCACAGGAACTGAGATCGAGGATTAAGCTTGGGGAGTGCTATTGCCCTTTAGCTAATGCCTCGTACACCAACATGTTAATGCACTTCAGAACGTTGGTTAGGGTGGGAAGCTGGGTACTTTTCTCTCAAGGTACGAAGGTTACAGAGCTTGGAGGAGCTGGTGGTTCTTCTTAGGAAGACTGTATCATTGGCCATTTGGCTATTTCTTTATGTCTTGAGCACGGTGTTCGTATTTGCTGTTTTTATAAAGACTCTTCTCACTCGGAGGAATGAGAAATGATAACCAAACTGGAAAGAGAGGAATTTCTCACGTTTATCGAACGAAACACAGCCAATGCCCCCCCGGATTTTGACGAAGGGATAGGCACAGTCTATGAGAGAATAGTAATAAATGACTATTTCCGGACTATCCAAGGCAAATATGGCATACAATCCGTCTTGGAGACACCGGCTGATGGCGTAACCGGCGTGCCCGGCATTGGTAGCCTTGAATTTGCTCGCAATGGCGCTGACGTCTGGTTGACAAGTCCATCACAGCGGCTGCTAGACAAAGCTAAGGAGGTTTGGGAACAAAAAGGGTTAATCGATCGAGTGAGATTTGCCCATTGCGAGGTTGATAGGCTCCCTTTCCCCGATCGGCATTTCGATTTAGTCTGGAATTATTGCATCTTTGAAAGATTCACAGACCCAGACATCTTGGTTGCTGAGATGAAGAGAGTATCCGGCAAATATATATTGCTAATAACACAGAACCGCTACAATTCCGGCACGCCGATTCACAGGCTTTACCATAAGTTTCACCGATTGAAATGGGATCACGGGCGTCTGAATCTGATGACTATGAAAGGGATTCTGGCCTCAGTGAGAAGAAATGGTCTAGGAGTGTTAGAGGCAGGGGCTATTGATATTCCCCCCTGCATGGATACCTGGGACATGCCGCTACGAGGAGAACTGAAGAGGATTCTTTCAATCGTTGGGAGAAAATGGGAATGGAGGCTCGAGGAGAGGGAAGGCAGCGAACAATCACGCATGCTTTCTTTCACTATTGGCCTAGATGCCTCCTTACCTCAATGGTTTCGACTATTCCAAGCGCATCACCTTTATGTTCTATCCGAAATTTAACTCGAAAGATAGGCAACAGTGAGTAAGGTTTATTTACAAAAGACTAGAAACCACGACGACCTATACAGGTTGTTAAATGAGGTAAGTCCTCATGTGGATTCAAGGCGCGTCTTCATTAAGCCCAATATAGTTGTTGCGGCCCACCCGAAAACAGCAATTGTGAGTAATCCCTCACTAGCGCGGGTGGTGATTGACTATTTTAGTCGCAGAGGCATCACGGACATTGTCATCGGAGAAGCCCCCGGGCTGTTGGTGGATGCTGAGCAGGCATTTGAGGTCAGTGGATTCAGGAAACTAGCCCGCGACTACAGCATCACACTGCTAGATTTGAACCAGGAGAAGACAATAGCTTACCCGTGGAAGTATGGGAAACTGCGGGTTCCCGAGATAATCACCGAGTCTTATTACATTAATATGGCTAAACTAAAGACTCATATGAACACAACAGTGACGTTGGGTTTGAAGAATCAAAAAGGGCTACTTAAGGCAGGCTACAAGAAGTTTATTCACAAAGAGGGCTTGCACGCGCCTATTGCTGAGATAGCCAAAGCAATTACCCCCAACTTGACCATCATCGATGGCATCGGTGGCGTGGAAGGTGACGGACCGTTATACTCAGGACATTCGATCGAGTCCGACATATTAATCGTCAGCGAGGACATAGTTGCTGCTGATGCGGTGGCCTGTAGAGTGATGGGTATAGACCCATTACAGGTGGAGCATATCAGGCTGGCGGCTGAGGCAGATGTCGGCACCATCGATCCCGAGGTCGAAGGCCCTCCAATTGACGAGGTGAGACTGAATTTCCAGAGGGCTAACGAGCAATACTACCGCAGATTCAGGTTTACCAACTGGAGGGACCCTTATGCTTGTAGCATGTGTGGACAAGGACTCGAAGCGGCAGTCAAGCAAATAATGAGTTCTCCCCAAAAGGCTTTGAGGTACGGCCCCAAGCTTGCTTACTATGTTCTTATCGGCAGGTTAGACATCGTTTCCGGTCGTCACGCTACGGTGCCGGAGAGGCATGGCAAGATAATCTGCTTGGGCAAGTGCACTAAGGAGCTAGCGCAGACGCACAATCTGATTTGGATTAAAGGCTGTCCCCCCCAGCCCGAGGATGTTCTTGAGGCTTTTGCCAAGCTATAAAACTAATGGCGTTGCTTCAAAGCCAAGAGAAAAGGATGATGTCTGTTTTCTCTTGGCTTTGAAAATTGGAGCCTTAACATATCTTATGCTCATTGCACTCACTCTCTTTCAAAGCGCAAAGCTTGTCTAGATGAAGAAGTATCGAAATCTCATTATTGGCATCATACTCGGGGCGATACTGCTGTTCGCCTGGTTTAAGCTCGTCAATGTCTCCGAGGTGATTTCTTACTTTAGAGTGATAGATTGGTGGCTGCTGGTGGCTGCTTCCGCGCTTTATGTTTTTGCCTATTTTCTTCGCAGCCTGAGGTGGCGCAGCCTCGTCGGGCCTCTCACCAAGCTAAGTATTCGCGATGCCTTTTCCCTTTCAATGGCTGGACTTTTGATGAATTACGTTGTCTCATTCAGGGCTGGTGATATAACCCAATCTATTATGCTCAGCCAGCTCAAAAATGTTCCCGTCTCCAGCTCACTCTCCACTATCTTCATTGACAGGTTGGTGAATTTATCGCCTATTATATTGGTGCTGATACTTATCCCATTAGTCTCGTTCCAGTTGAGCACCACTTTGCTTGTCTGCTTAATCGTCCTTTTAGCTATTTTCGCAGCTCTTGTTTCTCTGGTGATGCTATCTCTGAGAAGTAAACAAAAGGTGGTTTCTCTCGTGCAACGCTTTCTGGTCCTGGCCCCGAGGCGATTCAGGGACAGGATCCTGGCCTTTGTCGACGGTTTTCTCGAAGGCATGTGGGTTGTGCGTGGCAATCGACGAAGGCTATTCTGGATCACTGCCTTGACTATCCTCGCGGTGCTATTTGATGGTGTCTACTTCTATGTCTTATTCATTGCCTTTGGCCCGTACCTTGGCTTCCTTCCAATTCTATTTGGTTACTCTCTGATAAACCTTACTTATATCCTACCCATGCCGCCAGCTCAGATCGGAAGTAACGAGGTATTGATGTTACTCGTGTTTTCTTTCGGGCTCGGCGTGGACACAAACCTGGCTGGTGCTGTAATGGTTTGTGGCCATGTTCTTACCGGATTCTTAATCTTTCTCATTGGTTTAGCCTCATTTAGCTCCCTCGGCGTCAGCATGAGAAAAGCGCCTTCGAGAAAAGAAAATGAAAAGAGCAGCGCAGTTTCTAAAGACCCACAGGACAACTGAGATCGCCATTTTGGCCTTGATCGTCCTTACGGCGGCGACAGGTTGGTTTAACTCAGGGATTCCCAAAGGTGACGATTATTTCGCCGGCATACCTCCTGCGGTAGCGGCTAAAGACCTCATTTTTGGCTACCATACCATGTCCCAGTGGACCGACCACTGGTATTTAGGGTACCCCCTGTTTTACATGTTTCCGTCTTTCGCTCAGTGTCTGCTTTTGCTTCTAAGCTTCCCTTTGGGGTGGGTTCTGGCGAGCAAATTTCTGTACCTTTCATTTTTTATTCTCGCTGCCATATTCGCCTATTTTTTCATCTATGAGTTGACAAGAAATAGATGTGCCAGCTTTATTGCTGGACTGGTTTATGCTTTCGCTCCATACACGTTGCTGGAAATAGCTTTTGCAGGGCTTCACGCATGCTTTGGCATGGCGCATATGTTAGCCCCGATTGTCTTCCTCGCCATTGAAAGAGCGATCAAGAAACCGAGAGCAAAGAGTATTGTCCTTGCGGGAATATTATTAGCACTGCTAACCTTAACCCATCCTCAGACATTTTCCATCTTATTTGGTCCGTTCTTGGGGCTATATGTGATTTTTCGTATCTGGCTAATATACAGGGGAAAGCAAAGTGTTAAAGCTCCCTTTGTTGCCTGTGTCTCGATATTTTCACTCGGTCTGCTGTTGACTGCTTTTTGGTGGTTTCCATTAATTTGGGAGGCAGACTATCTTTATTCCACACACTATTTCTTAGCAGATTCGATACCCTGGACTTGCACATTTCTTCAGGCGATAACTCTAAGTTCCCCTGGCAGCTTTAATTCTCCTGAGAGCGCTTATTCTCTATCTAGCCCGATATTGTTTCAATTGCTCCGACTATCCCTGGTAATGCTGGTGCTGGCTGGGATAATTTTCAATTACAAAAACAAGTATGTTTGGTTCTTTGCTGCTTCGGCCGCGATAACGATAATTTTGGCAATGGGCCTACATACCCCAATCTATGCCTTTGCCCATGATCACATTCCCTTTTTTTCCAGTACAAGAGTTCCGGCGAGATTCTTGGAATTCACCGTTCTTGCCTATGCTGTTTTGGCGGGTTTCGGGGCAAAGAGCATTGTGAACATGCTTAAACGTCCTAAAATCGCCCTGCTTATTGTCGCAATCTTAAGCCTGCTCGTAACAGCAAACACCTGGCAGGAAGCTCGGGCAGCGTTCCAGACCTTCCAGTTAACAACGGATCAACAGGGTGCCATCAGTTGGTTATCAGAGCAAGACCAAGGCAGGGTCCTGCTAATTCCACCCGTTGGCGGGAAAGTCTCCCCAGAAACCGGGTTAATTGTCAATCCCTTGACTTACAATCAGCTACATGGGAAGGAAATAGTGCCGGGCGGTGCCCCAAGTCGGGCACCGAAATGGACGGGAGATTTTTTGAACTTACTTTATTGGTCGGCATCGGAGCAAGCAACAAGTATAAGGGGGGCATCTGATATCCTAGGGATAAAATACGCTGTAGTAGACAAAGAGAATCCCGTTTCCGCTAACTTTATTCTGGACGATTCCTTCAGCAAGGCCTGGGAATCCCCAACGATAGATATTTACCAAAATCAGGACCCCTATCCCAGGGTATATGCTTTGGTTACCATACATTCTGAGACTCTGGGCAGCCAAATCGCCTGGAAATGGGCGGAGGGCTCACAGGAATGGGCTGAGGTGAGTAAGAGTTCTGAATACCTCAAGATAGGGGACTATAGCTGGAAGAGCGAATATAGCTTCGATATGGAAGGTCACAACTGGCTATTCATCGGCACCGATGTTGCTATAGCTCCAGATGTTACCAGTATCTCCTTGTCGTATTACTCCCCTCAATCACTTGCTGACCTTGATCTGAGACTCAGGTTCCTGGAATCTGACGGGTCAATGTATGAATGCGAGCTGGCGATGGAAGATTCGCCAGGCTGGCATGATGTGGAGGCTCCCATTTCTCTATTCTACCTGAGATGGTCTGAAGATGAAAATATGCAACTAGACAATAATCAGATCTCAGAAATATGGATAGGAGTGGACGAAATAAAAGATGATTACAGTCCTCGAAGTTTTTCTGTATATTTTAGTCCGCTCATAATGAAAGCTGAAAAGATAGAGAGCGCAGATTTTTCCTTGATCCACCCTGGCAAGTATCAGGTTCGTATGAATTCGGCAACGCCATTTTACCTAATCCTGAGCGAGTCTTACTATCCAGGTTGGGTGGCAAAAGTGAATGGGGAGACAATTCCCTCAGAAAGAGTCTACGGATTCCTAAATGGCTGGTACATTGACGAAGCGGGAGAGTATGAGCTGACTTTGGAATTCACAGAGAGTGGGCAAAGGGAGGCGGGAACGATTATCAGCTTTCTGGCCCTAGGCGGGATACCACTTTTCTTCATCGGTCGAAGATTCAGAACAAAGTGGCGCAGGAAGCCTCCCAAGAGACTTGGACTACTCAAATTTTAGTAATCCACAGTCGGATGCCTTCCCTTTCAAAAAGAAATCCTTGTGGAGCACTTTGTTGTCTGCCTTTCGGCGAGATTAAGTGGCCAGATCCCCTTATTGGAGCAGGTGCTCAGAACAGCGACATAATCGAACGAACCACGGTATCCCATTGATTGCACACAATACTATTTTGTTACCTCGCTGCACCTTCTGACTTTCTGTTAGACGGGCCGTGGTTAAACAAAAGTCAGAAATGTTGAGCAGTCCTCGGAAGCCTGCTATCGATGTAGCCACATCAAACGCACCACACTGCCGGCTCCCGGCACATTCGCACAGTAATGTGGCTGTGGAGTTATGCTCGTGCCCAGCACTCTTTTATCCCGGACTTTGATACCACGGTGGCACTAACGAGAAGGGGATTTCTTGCGCACCCTCCGCGGAGCGCGCTTCTTCGCCCTCTTCGCGCGTAATCCCCTCCCCAATTCGAAGCCCTTCCTCAGCGCTGCCTCGTTCTGGAGGCGACTTTCTCGCGAGAAACGCTTCCCGAGGGCCGCGTTCAGTGCAGTTAGCGATACACAACGGGTTAGCCCACTGACCGCTCCGAGAGCCACCAAGTTAATAGCCGCTTCCGACCCTGTTGCCTCAATTGCAGTCTTCTTCAGAGGAAGGTATTCGATATTGACACCCTCCACAACTGTGGCATCCACCTGCGAGGAGTCTACGAGGACAAGCCCACCCTTGGCCATATGGCGGCGATGCCGGTTGAAGGCGTCTTGGGTCAATGCCACGAGCAGATTGGCGGCCAGCACCATAGGATAATCTATTTCGCCATCGTCCAGGACAATCTCGGTCTCGCTGAATCCCCCTCGCTGTTGGGGGGCATAGTCCTGGGTCATAACGACATTTCGTCCGTCGTAGATAGCAGCAGCCTCCGCCAGGATGGTGCCGGCAAGTATCAGCCCTTGTCCTCCCTCCCCTGCCAGACAGATTTCGTAGCGCTGACTCACTGAATGCTCCTCCCCTTTTGAAGACGACGCACCAGCTTCTGATATTCCTCCACATATTCAGGAATGTCGCGGTCTACCAGCACACCTCGCAGCAGCTTGCCCTCGTGCTGGTCTTGTGCCTTAGCTACAGCCACAGTATTGTCCCGGTACCATTTGAGCATCTCCACTGCGCTACCCATCTTATTTGCCCTTCCGTAGTAGACAGGACAGTCGGCGAGTACTTCCACCACGGAAAAGCCCTTTTTCTCAATACTACGAGCGACGAGTCCGTCGAGTTCCAGAGCGTGATAGACAGTGCTGCGAGCCACGAACGCTGCCCCAGCACCCTGAGCCAGCTTGGCAACATCGAAGGCTGGCTCGAGATTGCCATAGGGTGCAGTCACAGAGGCAGCAAGTAGGGGAGTGGTGGGGGAATGCTGACCGCCGGTGAGGCCGTAGATGCTGTTGTTGATTATGATAGCTGACAAATCTATATTGCGCCGACAGGCGTGTATAAAGTGGTTGCCGCCGATGGCCATGGCGTCCCCATCGCCCATTACTACAAGGACTTTCATATTGGGCTTGGCCAACTTAATGCCGGTGGCAAAGGCCAGGGCCCGTCCATGAGTAGTGTGCAGGGTGTTGAAGTCCACATATACGGGCATGCGTCCGCTACAGCCAATACCTGAGACCATGGCTACCTCGTCCTTATCTAGGCCGAGTCGGTATACAGCCCTGATAATGGCTCCCAGGACTATCCCTATACCACAGCCAGGGCACCAAACGCTGGGAAATTTCTTAAACGTTCTCAGGTACTTGTGTTCATCAGCCAGTATTCTGGGCATTCAGTCCTCCACGGCGCGCATAATCTCCACCGGGTCCACCATCTCGCCGTCGGCGCGCAGTACTCCTTTCACCTCTGCTTGGCCGCAGATGACACGCTCCACCTCATGGAGGATCTGCCCTTGGTTCATCTCTGCCACCACAACCGTCATTGCATTCGAGCTCGCGTTCCTTATCACATCGTCAGGAAAGGGCCAGATGGCCAACAGGTTCAAAAGGCCCACACTCTTACCCTGGGCACGGGCCTGCTTCATAGCATGGCGGGCGGAGCGGGCAGTAGCCCCGTAGGCTACTATCACCGTCTCAGCATCATCTGTATGCTCCTCCTGCCATTCCAGGATATCGTCAAGGCCTTCTTCAATCTTGTGGAATAGCCTATCGAACCAAGGGCCGATCTCATCGAGGCGAGTTGTGGGAAAGCCGGCTCTATCGTGAAAGAGTCCGGTGACATGGTACCGATAACCCTCGCCGATGCTAGCCAGCGGAGGTACATTGCCGCTGGACTCGTCGTAGGGGAAATACCACTCTGGCGGCACCGTGACCTTGGGTCGAGATACCGGCTCGATGTGAGGAAGCGGGAAGGTCACCCGCTCCCTCATGTGGGCCACTACCTCATCCAGGAGCAGAATTACTGGAGTGCGATAACGCTCGGCGAGTTCGAAGGCTCGGGCGCTGAGTCTATAGGCTTCCAATACGGAACTGGGGCACAGAGCAATGATGGGATGATCTCCATGAGTGCCCCAGCGAGCTTGCATGACATCTCCCTGGGATGGCTTGCTCGGCAGGCCCGTGCTTGGCCCTGCCCGCTGGACATCCACAACAACACATGGTATCTCAGCAGCAGCTGCATAGCCGATACTCTCTTGCATCAAGGAAAAACCAGGGCCGCTCGTGGCCGTTGCTGCATTGAGTCCTGCCAGGGAAGCCCCCATAACAGCACAGAGGCTGGCAATCTCGTCTTCCATCTGAATGAAGACGCCTCCCTGTTTAGGGAGCCTGCGAGAGAGCACCGTAGAGATTTCATTAGCGGGGGTTATGGGATAACCAGCATAGAAGCCCAGCCCTGCGGCGAGAGCGCCCTCGACTACAGCTTCGTTGCCCTGCAAAAGCCTTACTCTTGCCCCCGCTTGACGGCCTTTCGGTTCCTCGGGCATGTGATGAACACTCCTTCCGGCCAATGCTTATTCGTAATTGTGCCGCTATCAGTACCGAACACAAAACGACTGCTATGTCTCGGTGTGTCGGGCTGGCACCTCCACCGCGAAGTCAGGACATAGGAACTCGCACATTCCGCAACTATTACAGCGTTCCGGTCTTACCAATACAGGACTACCGTCTGCTCCGATCTCAATACCCCCACGGGCGCAGAAGGCAGCGCATAGGCCACACTGTTTGCACCACCTTGAGTAGAAAATGACAGGAGGCAGATTTGATGAAGCAGGACGTAAGCCACGCCCACTTCGGGATGGGGGTGTTTTCCTGGAACCTTTCTTCCGTTTGGCTTTAACGGCGCACATCGTGAGATATTACCCCCACAACAATCTGCTTGCCCATTCCTCCGACATAATATATCACAAGTATCGATGAAGATGAAACCCCAATAGCTAAGAAGTCATCCGCTAACATGGGCATGGTCTATTCATGAGCTGTATCTGATAGTGCTGAGTCACTTGACACCGGCAGCCTCGAACACTATGTCGTGCACTATCTCGGGGAAATCCATATGTTCGACAAAGTATCGATTGAAGTCGCTGTGGTATGACAGCTCAATGTGCTCAATAAACTGGGCAAGCTCATTGGCCTTCCGCCAGTAGTCCTTCGACAAAAGAACCATGGAGGCCCCCGTGCTGGCAGCGTTACCCAATGAAGTGATTATCTCTGGGTTCACTCCGGGGAGGAGGCCGATTTGCGTGGCGCGGTAAGGGCTAACGTAGTTCCCCAGCGCGCCAGCGAGATAGACACGATTGATGTCCTCAATTCCCACGCCCAGTTCGTCCATAAGTGTCTGTACACCAGCCGCTATGGCCCCCTTTGCGAGCTGAACTTCGCGAACGTCCTGCTGGGTCAGATAGATCGGCATGTTGTCCAGGCTTTCCTCCGCGGATGCGATGAGGAAGTTGTAGACATCAAAGCGGCCGATTACCTTTGAACCCAGGTCTTCTGCTGCACCCCCCTGAGGGGGGCGGATCAAGCCTTCAGGGTCAATGATACCCAACTCACGCAGGACGGCAATCAGCTCCACCAATCCACTCCCGCAAATCCCCCTCGGCCTGATATTAGCGATGACTCGATAGTAAAGATTGCCTTCTTCGAAGTGGACGGCCTCGATCGCCCCGGCCTTGGCGATCATCCCGCTGGAAATCCTGGCGCCCTCAAGGGCAGGGCCGGCGGCAGCAGAGCAAGTCAGCAATCTCTTGCCATTACCCAAGAAGACCTCCCCATTGGTGCCGAGGTCCAATCCCAATATAATTTCCTCTTCCTGTTCTGAAGCACCAGAGGCAAGGATGTCGCTGATCAGGTCTCCGCCAATGTAACCGGACCTGGCAGGCATTACATAGAGCAGGGCATCTGGGTGCACTCTGAGCCCGATGTCCGCCGCTTTCACGGTCAGCCCATCGGTCAGCACAGGAGAGAACGGTGCCTCAGCAATTCCGGAGGGATCTAAGTTGAGCAGAAGGTGCTGCATAGTGGTATTACCTGCAGCGACAGCGACGAAGATGTCACTCGGGCTGAGCCCGTGCGCCTCCAACATGCGTGTAATCATCTGGTTTAGATCATTAACGAGAAGCCGATGCAGAATCTGCAGACCTTTCTTCTGTTCTTTGACATATTGAAGGCGGCTAATCACGTTTGTGCCATGCCCGGTCTGACTGTTGAGGCAAGATTCAATGCTCTCTTCGCTTCCATCCCGTAGATTGATGAGCTTTCCCACCAAGGTGCTCGTGCCCAGGTCGAAGACCAGCCCGTAGTGGCATCGCTCTTTCTCCCGGCTTTGCCAGGCGAGCAGGCACTTATCATGCAGCACCGCTACCCCGTGGAACTGGGTTCTGGTCAACATCTGCGGCAATGTACGAAGGCAGTGAAGCGGGGCCTTCATGTCTTGATATTCAGTACCCATCGCCAGTCTAACCTGAGCCAAATCGGAGAGCGCATCGTCGTGAAGCTCAGGGGATACGTCGACGACCCGCTTTTCTATAAGCGGATCAATGTGCAAACGCGCCAAATGAGGGGTGGCTACGACGTGGCTGGTGGTGAGAATCTGGTGGTACTCCGCTCCCGAGCGCGCTTGTACGGTTGAAATGGCAAGGTCGTGATCCATCGAGGTGCGGCAAGCAAGGCGGATACCCTGTCTTAGCTCTTCCTCATCCAGTAATTCCTCCTCTCTCTTTGATGGATCACCTATTGAGGAGAGGACTTTGATTCTGCACTTGCCACATTTCCCCAGGCCGTCGCAGTCGCCCTCCAATTCCACATTTGCCTCTCGCAGAGCCTTCCAGACGGTCTCACCCTTGCGAACCCTAAGCCAGAGTTCGCCAGGTAGAACATACAACCATACATACCTATTCTGGCGTTTCTTAGACGCTGAAGGGCCGTTCCGCTTCACTTCCGTGTTCGGTTTCCTATTCCGGCGCTTTTCCATAATCACCTCAACAAAGCCCCTTTAGAGCAACGGGATGATCCTTCTTTCCAGATGCGAATAGTCAGCGTCTCTTACCTCCAGAGAGAGGCCCAAGAACCCAGCCAGCTCCCCGGCCCGACGCACGAGGTCTTGGTCTATTGGCTGGCGCACGTAGAGCAGCCTGTGGTAACACCCAAAACAGGCTCTTCGCATCTCCTCATCATGAAGCTCCAGCGGCTTTAGGCAATACTCCTCGAAGTTAAGAATGAGGTCTTGCTCCACGAAATAGGTGCCCGCAGTCTCATCCAAGAGCTCCTGGAACCGTTCGCTACCAAGCAGCATTTCCCAGCAGTGAAACCCAGGGACCTTGACCGCACCGTACCGTCTGCAAAACTCACCTATGTCGGGAACACACTCGCCATAGAGGCACATGATTTTCTCACCCCTGCTTTTAGCGGAAGCGAGCTCTCCACGCAGGGCCCTCGCCAGCTCTTTCGGCCTTATATGCAGACCGGATGACAGGTAGGTGAAATGCAGGTAGGGATATCTGTCTTCCAGCCGAAGATGCTCCAGGGCTGGCTTGAAAGCCTTGCATGCGATGACTCGAGTGACTTTTCCAATCCCTGCAGACTCCGTCATATCAGACGGCTACGGGGAAAGGCCTTTTTTATCTCCGAGATCAAATCATGACCCAAAAGACCTTCCCTGTCCTCCTCCAGAATTCTGTCGACAAGCTCTTTGGCCCGGCTCAACATATCGGGCCGTCCCCTATCCTCCCAAATATCGAAGCTGGAACGTACGCTAAGCCTCGGGTAGAAGAACTCTTCCGTCATATGCTCGATGGTGTGGTCCTCCAAGACAAAGTTTCCTCCCGGGCCGACCTTCTCAATCGCACTGAGACCCATCGTATCTTCGTTCACCTTGATACCCGCCAGTATCCTATGGACGGTTCCTATGATTTCATTGTCGATGACGAACTGTTCGTATGAGATGGAACTAGCAGAATCCAACATCCCAGCAGCCAAGTGAATGCAGTCTCCACCGCTCATGGCCACCAGCAGATTAGAGAAGCCCTTTTCAAAGCCAGCCTGGATGTCAGGCCTTTTGGCCTCCGTGAGCCCGCCCGAGGCATAGATAGGCAAATTGTAGAGCTTGGACAGTTGGACAGCAGCAGCGTTCATCAACGCCATTTCCGCTGAGCCCGTGGTAAACTCCATGTTGCGCAAATCCATGTTCAGGGGGACAGCGCCATAGAGCACCTTGGCTCCGGGAGCGAATACCTGGCTGATAGCCACGCCGGCCAGAGCTTCAGCATGCATCTGAGAAAGAGTCCCCGCCAGGGTGGCCGGCGAAGTGGCTCCAGCAATGGGCGCTGGCGCGCAGGTAACAGGGATGCCATGTGTCGTGCAGAAATGGAGGACATTTAATGTGTTGCCCTCAACGGTGAGAGGGCTTAGTGGATTGGTGATTACCGAAACAAAGGGCTTTTCTCTGAGCTCGTTCTCTCCTCCTGCGATTATGCTTGCCAATTTCCACATCTGCTTCACACCGCGCAAATCATCGCAGCCGCCCATCACGTGCTTTGTGGTATGGTTCAGAGCATAGTGGAAGTCGAGCAAATGATAGTTTGCAGGCTTTATGTCGTGGGCCTGGCAGGCGATGATGTAAAACTCGATGTTGTCTAAGCGATTGACCAGGGTAGCAGTGTTAGCTACATCTCTCAGCTTGGTGAGTCGATAACCCCCGGTTCCCATGTCGAGGATGCGAAACACCCTTCCTCCGTTGCCGAAGTAGAACTTGTCCTCTCCCAGGTGCAAGTCATTTTGGCCATCTCGGGAATAAAGGATAAAGCGGGACGGGGCACGTCCCAGCACGCTGTCCAGCCAGTCGCTTTCGAAGCGCACCAGTTGATTGTCGTAGTCGACTCGGGCTCCGGCCGCTTTCAGCAGGTCGAGGAAATTGCTGTCATTAATCCTGATCCCAATGCGCTCTAGTATGCGGCGCCCCGTCTGGTCGATCTGCTTTACATCATCAGGCGTAAGCACTCTATACAATGGCAAACCCGTCCGCGTCATGGCACTCACAATCAACTCCCCTTGAGAATTTGGTCAATGCTCTTGAGCACTTCTTCGGGCTTGGGCTCCACTTGATGTTCTGAGAGTATCCTTCTGGCCTCGATATTGCAGCGCTTATAGAGGTCCATAGCTCCAGCCTCTTTCCAGGAATCGTAGCGGGAGCGATCCAAGAGCTTAGGCAAAAATTGTGCCTCCATGAAATGCTCAAATGTGTGATCGTCCCCGAGAAAGATGGCACCGGGCCCACCGCGGCCGACTCGCTCGATGACCTCCAAGGCCAGGGTTTCCTCATTGATCACAATCCCCTCAACGAAGAACCTGCTCATGGCTACCAGTTCATCAGCCATAGTCACCATCTCCAGCGAGGAGGTACTACCATACTCCAAGAAACCCACATCGTGGATCAAGTTGGCTCGAGAGAGCATGGCAGTGATGATGGAGAACATTGCCTCAGCCCCTGCTTGGGCATCCACGACTTTGGCGTCCGAGGCACCAGCAAAGGCCCAGATTGGCAGGCCGTAGATTTCGTCGCGCATATCGGCAAGCGCAGCCTGAGTCAAGCTCCATTCAGGGGCGCCATAACAGACCACGGCGGACTTCATGTCCAAGGTGCTGACATTGGGGCCAAACAGGAAGGGTGATCCTCTGCCCGCCAGTTGATGCACCACCAATCCCACAAGGTTCTCCGCGACACCCAAGGCCATAGCACCAGCGAGTGTGATCGGGGCCCCGCCTCCAGCATTAGACCCGGAGGGCAAGCAAATAGGGATACCCTTTTCAGCACAGAAGATCAGCTTCTCCATTACGTTCTCCGGAAAACGCAATGGGCTGATCGCCTCCGAGTAGTTGAGCAGAAACGGCTTTCCCCGCAGTGCTTCTGCACCACCCACCACCTGGCAGGCAATGTCATAGATCTTGGCAATGTCTCTGCCGCTATCTGCGATGAACACGATGGGCTTATTAATGTGCTTGACCATCTCGGCAAAGACATAGACGTAAATATCTTCAACCGGCACGTCTTCAGGGTTGGCCATGGACATGGAGAAAGCCATGTTATCCAGTCCATCTACCAGTTTGGCAAAGTTGGCTACGTCCCTCAGCACTGTGCGGCGACGTTGCCCAGTTTCTAAGTCGATAGTGAAAGTGGCATCCGAACCTGTGCCGTAGAAAGGATTGCCATCGGCGAGGGACATGGTTTTATTACCCCTCTGGTCATAAAGAGCGATCTGCCTTGGAGCAGACCTCAGGGCATCTTCTACGAGGTAAGCCGGGAGCTTGACCCAATCGTCCTCGCTAACCTTGCACCCAGCAGCAGCGAGCATTTCCAGAGCGCCAGGGTGCTCCATTCTAAATCCGGTCTTCTCAAGGATTTCTAAAGCGGCTGTATGGATTGCCAGCGCCTGGTCACGGTTCAGGACTCGCAGTCGAGGTTGAAAGGTAGGAATCTCCAGCGATTTCATATTCACCCCTTTATGATGAGAAAATCTCAAGAAACTCCAAGTAAAGCTTTGGCTTTGCTGATAGCGGAACCGGCATCAGGTGCATAGCCGTCAGCATTGATCTCTATGGCATACCTCTCAGTAACGGGCGCACCACCGATCATAACCTTGACCTTGTCCCTGATCCCTGCTTTCTGCAGCGCCTCGATTGTCCTCAGCATGGACGGCATGGTGGTGGAGAGCAATGCCGACATTGCCACGATGTCCGGCCCAATTTCCTGCGTCTTCTCGACAAACTTCTCTGGAGAGACGTCCACTCCGAGGTCTGTCATGGTGAACCCCGCGCCCTCCATCATCATGGAGACCAGGTTCTTCCCGATGTCGTGCAAGTCACCCTTAACCGTCCCGATAAGCACTCTCCCCTTGGAAGTTACCTCGCCCTCTTTGAAGAAGGGCTGGAGTAACTTCATGCACTCCTGCATGGTTTTGGCAGAACGCAACATCTGGGGCACGAATATCTGTCCCTTGGAAAACTTCTCGCCCACCTCATCCATGGCGGCGATGAGGCCCTTGTCGAGGATATCCCGAACACTGCTGCCAGCATCCAGAGCTCGCTGCGTCTCCCCCACAGCCGTCTTAATATCCCCTTTGATCACCGATTCACTCAATGCTTCAAAGTCACTCACCTTCAACCCCCTTAAGCTTGTTTCAGCCAAACAGCAAAATTATACTCCTACAATACGTCCATCCTGGTAGGCGTCAATAAATTTTTCGCAGTATTCATCCCGGCCAAGAAGCATCTCAACCGCAAGCAGAGTTGACATGAGCTGCTTGTCGGTCGGATCCAAAATAGCAGCAGACAGCCCATAGGCCAAGCAAAGGGCAAGGAAGTTGCGATTGATCAGCCACCGTGCTGGAAGGCCAAAGGAGATATTGGAAAGGCCACAGATGGTGTTCACGCCTGGGAAATCGTTCATGATTTTGCTAATGGCACCCAGGGTGCCGAGCCCCATTCCAGTGTCCACCGACACTGGCTGCACCAGCGGGTCCACATAAATCCTTTCCACTTGAAGCCCTGAACTTTTCAGCTTTGAGATGAGCTCCGAACCGACCTCGACCCTTTCCTCTACGGTGGTGGGCATTGACGTTTGAGCCATGCAAAGGGCAACCACATGGCAGGGCTGCGAGGTAACCACGGGAAGTAGGGCCTGAAAGCGGCCTTGTTCCAGTGAGATGGAGTTGATCATCGGTTCGCCTCTATGGCATTTCATTGCTTCGGCCAATGCCTCGGGATTGGCACTGTCCAAGCACAGAGGTAAATCCACTTCGCTTTGAACCGTCTCCACCAGCCAGCACAGGCAGGTAACCTCCTGGTCCAAAAAAGTCCCGGCGTTGACATCGATGTAGTGGGCGCCGGCTTCAGCCTGTTCTCTGGCCACCCTGGCGATAAACGCGGCATCCCGCCGCGCCACGGCTTCTTCAATGCTCTTCCGACTGGTGTTAATCTTCTCTCCCACAATGATCATTGTCAATCCTCTCTCTGGGCCTTGTGCCAGAGATTTGCCGTACCAACTGGCGCAACCATGTTAAGGCCTCTACTCATTGTATGTCAATGCCTCCAAGATCAACGGCTCATACGCTTTCATGTGATTGCTTCTTTACCATCACCTCCGCATTATACCCGCATTCACTGCTGATAATCATTCGAAGACTGAGTCTGCGCAGGACAGAAAATGTAAACATCATACTCGATCTCTGATCGAACTCCGGTACCCCGAAATGTACCGGATGTTGGCGCTGCGTTGACCGGATCAGCAGCAGCGGCAACTGCAACGTGCTGATCGGCGACTGCAAGACCGATGCTCGGATCGAATCCCCGCCACCCACCACCTGGCAAATATACTTCGGCCCAAGCATGCAAATGGCGTTTCTCGAGCGAGTCAATATCCACTCGATAGCCGTATCCGCTGACAAAGCGCGCAGCTAGACCTACTGCCCGACAGGCTTCTATAAAGAGAACCGCAAGGTCACGACAGGCGCCCTTGCGCCGAGCAATAGTCTTGTCAGGCATCATCGGATTACCGGTCTCGCGTGATTCCTTTTCAAACTGCTCATGGATTCGAGACGCCAACTTCACAAGGAACGGAATGGTCTCGCCGTCGGTTTCCTTTACGATCGGCTGGACAAAGGCATTGACTTGATAGCTTTCACATCGGCGACTTAAATAGGGTTCCAAGGCATACCGGTATGCTCCCGGGTAACTAGCAGGAAGCTTCGACACGGCATTATCGGTCAAGATGAAATTGAACGGATTCACCGGCAACACCTCAACCAAGGATCTGGTGAAGATCGACAAGGTTCCAAACAAGCCATTGAACCACAATGTGGCTGTATTGTTACCATCGAGGTCGATGCATTCGGAAATGCCCGCCGGAGAGGGCTCTACATCCAATGCGAATTGTCTAACTTGTTGCACAGCGTTGCAGCGTGGCCGAAGCCGAACTATCATCGGTTCAAGGAAAACGGGCTCACTATAGAAGTACCTTATGCTGTGCGAAATCTCGAAACGCATCAACTACTCGATACCTTTAGAGTTGCAACTTATCAGTTTGTCCAATCAGACCGTCTCTGACCTTCATTCCAACGCAGAAAGTCACAATGACCTTCCTCAGGTTTTAGTGGCCAACACAGGAGGCCGAAGAGCAAAAAAGGTATCGAAGATGGCATCGTCCACAGCATTTAACTTTACCTGTAGGGAGTCCAGGTACGTATGGAGCCCAACTTGGAACACCTCGTCGATATCCGAGTAGTTAAGCTCGGCGCGAAGGCGGCCGAGCCTGCGCTCCGCCTCGTTTGAGAAGGTCCCTAGTGGTGAACCTGTAATCGTATGTAGAGAATGCTCGGCTTTGTCTAAACAGTAGCGGATAGCCCTAGGGAAGTCGCGATCGTATATGAGAAAATCGACAACTCTTTGTGGTGAGATACGGTGAAAGCGTTTGCGGTACATCTCGAGCGCACTAGCTGACTTCAGCACAGCCGCCCACTGAATGTTGTCATAAGGAGTGCCAACGTAGTCGACTCTGGGCAGCAAGATGAAGTATTTGACATCCAGGATTCGGGACGTTTTCTCCGCTCGCTCAATCAGTCCACCGAGCCGCAAAAAATGCCATCCCTCTCCATGGGACATAGTCCCCTCTGTGATTCCGATAAACTGCTGGCCACCCAGTTTAACCTCAGAAAAAAAGGCATACGCGTCCGTAAAAGCCTGGCTCTTCGCTGCCGCCGAGGTCACCATCAAATAGAACTCATTGATACTTTGCCACATTTCGGAAGAAATGACCTCTCTGACAGAACGTGCGTTTTCACGTGCAGCCCTGAGGCACGATACGATGGAGTTGGGATAGTCTAAATCGAAGGTCAGGAACTGGATCACAGCATCCCGCGTGGCCTCGCCGTACCGCTCGGCGAAAATCTTGTAATCCCCTGTTACCGTAACAAGTGGCTCCCATTGCAGTCGCACTTCGATCGGAATGTCCAGCACGAAGTGCAGATTCACATCGATAAAACGAGCGACGTTTTCCGCACGCTCAATATAACGGGACATCCAGTAAATAGAGTTTGCAACACGGCTCAACATCGCCATATAAAGAACCCCTCTAATCATCCGGCGGCATAATTGTTCTCACATTGCCAAAGTCGGAGGTCACTTCCGTTCGACCGTCTTTCTCTTGAAGGACCCAGGTATCTTTGCTGCCCCCGCCCTGAGACGAGTTCACCACCAACGACCCCTTGCGTAGTGCAACGCGTGTCAAGCCGCCCGGGAGCACGTATATCTCCTGGCCGTAGAGTATGTACGGGCGGAAATCGACATGCCTCCCCTCAAAGTGATCATCGACGATAACAGGAACCCTTGAAAGGTCAAGGATTGGCTGAGCAATATAGTTTCGAGGGTTGGCTCGGATCTGTTTATCAAAAGTCTCCCGCTCCTTCTTTGACGCGTGTGATCCAATTAGCATCCCGTACCCTCCCGATTCGTTCACGGGCTTTAGGACGAGCTTGTCCAAGTTCTGGAGGACGTGCTGGCGCTCCTTATCATCCCAGCACAAATATGTAGGAACGTTGGGAAGGATAATGTCTTCGTCGAGGTAGTATTTGACAATCTTGGGCACGTATGCATATACAGCCTTATCGTCGGCAATTCCTGTTGCCGGAGCATTTGCTATCGCTACCTTGCCCGCTTTGTAAACCTCCATAATACCAGGTATGCCCAACAACGAGTCCGGTCGAAACACATTTGGGTCAAGGAAATCGTCATCGATCCTGCGATAGATGACGTCAAGTCGTTCAAAGCCACGTGTAGTACGCATGTAGACGAACCCGTCAGATATGACCAGGTCCCTACCTTCGACGAGAGGACATCCCATCTGCTGAGCAAGAAATGAGTGCTCGAAGTATGCCGAATTGTAGATCCCGGGTGTGAGAACGGCGACAGAGAAAGACTCCAGCGCTGCGGGTGCCAGGTACCCCAAAGTCTCCAGAAGTCGGTTGGGATAATCATCGACTGGGGACACGTGCAAAACCTCAAATAGCCAGGGAAATGTACGCTTCAGAACCTGACGGTTTTCGAGCACATATGAAACACCAGACGGGCAGCGCAGATTATCCTCTAAGACATAGAAATGGCCATCACTGTGGCGGACAAGGTCTGTGCCCGTAACATGGCACCATATCCCTCTGGGTGGACGCAAGCCTATACACTCAGGCCGAAACGACTTGCCAGAACGTACGAGTTCCTCTGGGACAACCTTATCCTTGACAATTTTCTGATCGCTGTAGATGTCCTCAATGAACAAATTAAGGGCATAGATGCGCTGCTTCAGTCCGCTTTCGATGTACTGCCAGTCGGATGGCTCGACAATCCGGGGAACTATATCGAAAGGGAAAATGCGGT
Organism: Dehalococcoidia bacterium; assembly: GCA_034414595.1. Lineage (GTDB taxonomy): Bacteria > Chloroflexota > Dehalococcoidia > SZUA-161 > JAUWZY01 > DAOULY01. Next base: position 57,779 of record DAOULY010000017.1, on the reverse strand, counting down.
CTGTGCCTTCGTCGCTTCCGTAAACAGTAAACGTAATGCCCATCTCGAGCAGCGCAGCTTCGGCTGCCTTCTGCCGTCTATTCAGTTCTCCTTCGGGGAGCGAGTTGATTCGGTTGATAAGAGGCAATGCACACGACCGCGGACGACCGTCACTCTCAAACAACTCGTCATAATGGGATTCTGTGTTGTATGTATCAAAGTTCATAGCTTCGCCTTTTAAACTCCTGCAGGAGATTCAAGAGCCGTATTTAATTTATTAATTGATAAGCGATCAACTATGTCCCAGACACATTTCACGCTAACATATACGTCAGAGTTTGTCTACCATTTCGTATAGCACTCCGACTTGCGCCTGTCAATGCCTCCACAAGACCAATGGCTCATAACAATAGCATTTTGGCTGATGGATTATGCAGCACATTTCGAGTTCCTTTAAGTCCACCATAAGTACAAGACCTTGACGCTCTAAGTGACCTCGAGTGTGGCCTGCCACGCGGCCCCCAATGCTTCCGCCACCGCCGCTGCACCTTTGGCCTCCTGTTCCCTGATCCGGTCATAGTGCGGAAGCAGGCGTTTCAACTGGGCCAGGATAGGTTCAAGCTCCTTGATATAGAGCTGGGCAGCCTGGCCACCGCTCCTTTCCACCTTCAGGATGCAGTCCGCAGCCAGGAGCCCGGTCTTGAGTGCCGAGCCAATGCCTTCACTGGTAAGCGGCAGTATCAGGCCTCCGGCGTCACCAATGAGCAGAATTTTCCCCTTGGCTGGAGAAAAGGCACCCGATAATAGCTCGTCGTGGAATGCAGGTGTGAGGCAACCATCCTTCCATAGCGGGTCGCTGGGGAGCTCATATCCATAGTCCTGAGCCAAGATGCGCCTGGCCTCATCCTTCAGCTCCCTCAGTGCGCTGCCCTCGAGCACCAGGATATCTCCTTTGTGATTGGCATCAAACCGGGGACGAGAGCGGGCTTTGGGGAAGAACCAGTGATGGTAGTCCTGGCGCAGCTCTATCGGCCCCTGATAGCACTCGCGGTAGCAGGCCATGAGCTGAGCTTTAAACTCCGGGAACAGTGCCCGCCGCACTCTGGAGTTGCCCCCATCCGCCCCAATAACATACTTGGACCGGAGACGCTGCCGCCCCTGAGCTCCCACTATCTCAACCTCACATTCATTGTCGACCATGTCCACGGCAGTGACCTTAGCCTCATCCCAGATCTCGACACCCTTCTCGGCCGCCTTTTGATTCATCCAGTAGTCCAGGTCCTTTCTCCAAGCAAAAGGCATCTTCACATCCACCGTCTGCGGCTGGATCCCGGGCACATGCAGCATGAATCCTGATAGATAGTAGGGTGCGACCAGGACCTCCTTGGGAATCTCGCCAAATTCTTCAGCGATGATGTTGTGAGCCCAAGGCCCTACGATCATGCCGGTGCAAACCTTGCGCCGGGGCAGCTTCTTGCTTTCAACGAGCAGTGTCTTGAGTCCAGCTTCGGCACATCTCTTCGCTGCGGCCGAGCCTCCGGGCCCAGCACCGACCACAATGACATCGAACATTACTCGCCTCCCCCGTCCACGGTTGGTTTACCGCAAAATGTTTGCTGAATTCACTATTGCAGCATGAGCGAACTCGACGACTGAGCTGTGGCAGTATGTAGCTGGCGTTCGAAAATATTGAGCCGGGCCAAGCGTATTTGCCTCTTAAACCTGCGTTCTGCGTTGTTTCACTCTGTCTATGGCCCAGTCGGCATACTTCCTGACTAAGTGGTCCTCGGGGTCGCTCATCTTCGACAATATCGGCAAGGCAGCATCTGCTCCTTCCAGGTTTCCGATACATATGGCAGCGTACCTTTTGAAATAATGGCTGCATTCATCTCCGAGGAGCCGCAGCAGATCCGGGAGTGGCAATCTCTCCTGATCGGGCAGAGGCACATCGTAGTATGAAAAGCCGGAAGTGGTGCCGATCTCTACAGGTTCCACTTTCCGGTTAAGGGGACAGACATCCTGGCAGATTTGACAACCACACAAACAGTTCCCTATCTTCTCCTTTAGAGAATCCGGAATCTCCCCCACTTCCTGAAGGCGGGGATGGGTTAGATAGGTCCTGCATATAAGTGCGTCCTGCTTGTACGGCTCATATATTGCCCCCGTAGGGCAGGCTTTAATACACGCATTGCACTTGCCACAGATGTCCTCACTAGCAGCATTGGAATATTCCAAGTTTGCTTCTGTTATCACTGCAGACCACCAGATCCAAGAACCGAACTCTTTGTTATACACTATGGTGCTCTTTCCGTAATTCGCCAAACCTGACCGTACGGCTGCTGCCTTAAGGGGGATACCTCGGGTCACCACCGCCTTTGTTTCAAATCCCCGCTGCTGGAGGTATTCAGCAATCGATTTACCCAGGTTAGGACTGACTTTTCGCGCATGCCGCCAATAGTGGGAGAGAAAAATGTGCGGGCCTTGATACCCCTGCGAATCATCGCCGAGAACTTTCAACTTGTAGACAACCCCGACAACGACTATCGAGCGAGCAGTTTTCAATACGTTTCTGACATCAGCCATTGAACTATTGATAGTATTGGTTATCGTGAGCCCATTGAATGTGCCGGCATTCTCAAGTTCAGCAACCGTGACCAGATAATCATCAAAGGGGTCAGCAGAAGTCACTCCAAATACATCAGCCCCGCAGCTCCGGGCATATTCTTCAATCTCTGAAGTCAACGACATCCTTTCCTCCACGCAAAGTTTTTTCAGACTCTCTTTTTGCTCCGTCAATGCTTCATGCTATGTCAGTAGAGATTTCCTTTTCCTTACCCCGATAATAGCCTGATTCGCGCAAGTATGCAATGGCTTTTTGGCAGACTATTTGTTGAATTCCGTATTACAGATTTGGCTTCAGGGTGATCGCGTGATGAAAGCAGAAGCTGTGAGTCTGGGAAAGAGCAAGCGGCTTAAAAGTCCCCTTTCTCATCCACTTGACAAGGTTGACAACAGGCAATAGACTAAGGAAACAGAATATTCCTCGGGTGGGAACGATCTCGGAGTCCCTGAGGCAATGTCAGCTGTTTGCCCCGGCGTGGGATCAACCGGCCGTTGCACTGTCTACTATAACCCAGCGGAGATCGTTTGAGGCATGGAACGTGGCGTAGAACGCAAGGCAGAGCACTTGCGTATTTCCACTACCATGGAGGTAGAGGCAAATCAAGAAATTTGGGAAGATATTCACTTTGTTCACGAATGCTTGCCGGAAATCGACCGGGATGAAATCGGTATCTCTACAGAATTTTGTGGTGCCCACTTCCGCTATCCTTTTTTCATCTCCGCCCTGACCGGAGGCCATCCCGATGCCACCGCCATCAATGGTACCCTGGGCAAGGCAGCAGAGCACTTCGGCATCGGCATGGAGCTGGGAAGCCAGAGTCCTTTGCTCGATTTTCCCGAACTGGAATCGACCTATTCCGCCGCCCGTGAAGCTGCCCCCAATTCCTTCCTCGTTGCCAATATAGGTGCCTCTCGTCTGATCCCACAGCAGGGAACTACCGCTTGCAACTTGGAGCAGATACAGGAACTCGTCCAAGTCATCAAGGCCGATGCCCTGGCCATCCACCTCAACTTCCTACAGGAATTGGTGATGCCTGAGGGGGATGCTAAAGCTAAAGGCTGCACCGAAGCTATCGCAAAGGTGGCCCAGGCAGTTTCCGTACCATTGATCGTGAAGGAGACCGGCGCCGGCATCTCCAGAGACCAGGCTTTGAAGCTAAAGGAATGTGGAGCTGTGGCCCTGGATGTAGCCGGGGCTGGCGGTAGCAGCATGGCATTACTCGAGTCCTATCGCGCCGCTTCACGCCATAACCAGAGGTATGAAGCGCTGGGGCGAACTTTCGCCCATTGGGGCATACCCACCCCAGTCTCAATCATGGAGGCCAAGGCCAGCGGTTTACCGGTTATCGCCAGCGGCGGCATCCGCAACGGACTGGATGCAGCCAAGGCATTGGCTCTCGGTGCCAACCTTGTTGGCGTTGCCAGGCCATTGCTCTCCTGCGCCCTGAACGGGTATGATGTCGTTGTCGATTGGCTCGAGACTTTCTTCGCCGAGCTTTCCATAGCCATGTTTCTGACCTCTGCTCACACCATAGGGGAATTGCAGACGAGAAGGATAGTCATCCTAGGAAAGTGCAGAGAATGGCTGGAGCAGCTCGGCTATAGAATGGAGGCAAGGTGAAGTTGATCGTAGGTCTCTCCGGCGCCACCGGGGCCATATACGGGATAAGGCTGCTCGAGGTTTTGCATGGGATGCCCGATGTGGAGACACATCTGGTGATAACCGAAGCAGCACAGCAGAACATCAAACTGGAGACGACCTGGACCGTGCCCCAGGTTGAGACCCTGGCCTCACATGTCTACGATATCCGAGACGTCGGGGCCGGTATTTCCAGCGGCTCCTTTCAGACCGCAGGGATGATCGTGATCCCGTGCACCATCAAGACCATGTCGGCCATATCCATCTCCTATAACGCCAATTTGTTGATCCGGGCTGCCGATGTCACGCTCAAGGAGAAAAGGCGCCTGGTGCTTGTGGTTCGCGAGACGCCGTTGCATCTGGGGCACTTGAGAAGGATGGCGGAGCTGGCGGAGGCAGGAGCCACCATCCTGCCCCCGATGCCAGCTTTCTACCACCAGCCCAAAAACATTGACGACCTCATCAATCAGACCGTGGGCAAGATCTTGGACCAGTTCCAGATCGAGCACAACCTATTCCAGCGCTGGAAGGGAAAGGAATAAGAGCAAAACGGAGGGCGATTATGTCAGCGGATGGCTTTCCCTTTAAATCACTGCGGGATTGGATCACATTCTTAGAAAAGCAGGGTGACGTAGTCCACAACAAGGAAGAGGTCAGCGTCTGGGGAGATATAACCGCAATCTCGAGAAAGATCGCACGGACCGATGGCCCCGCCGTAATCCACGAAAACATCGCTGGCTTCCCCACCTGGAGGCTGTACTCCGATGGATTGACCGCTCACCGCCGCCGTCTGTGGGCTTTGAATCTGCCCACAGCAGGATATCTTCAGGCGATCAATGAGAAGCTGGCCACGGGGAAACCGGTGAAGCCAGTGAAGGTGGATACAGGGCCATGTAAGGAAGTCAAGATCTTCGGCGACGACGTCGACCTAGTGAAGCTGCCGATACCTTTTAGTGGCGAATTTGAGTCCACTCCGCACCTCACCGCCGCCATCAGCTTCATTAAGGACCCCGAGACAGGCTGGACCAACGCTGGCATCAGGAGGTTCCAGCTCATAGGCCGGGATAGGCTACTCAATCTCGTTCTGCCCTATCAGCACGAGGGGATGATCTTCCTCAAATACAAGCAGAAGGGCCAGCCCATGCCTATAGCCATTCCTATGGGCGTGGACCCTGTGGCTTGTTTCTGTCAGTTGATGCCAGCGCCGCCACAATTCGACGAGATGGACTACTGGGGCATGTTCACCGGTGAGCCTCTGGAGGTAGTGCAATGCGAGACCAGCGACATTCTGGTTCCGGCGACCTCGGAGGTAGTTATCGAAGGAGAGGTTGATCCCAACGAGGTCGAACTTGAGGGCCCATTCCCGGAGTTCCCCGGCTATTACTCCGGATTCAGGATGTGTCCTGTGATCAAGGTCAAGGCGGTGACCATGCGCCAAGATGCCATTTCACAGTTCTTGCTTATGGCCACGCCACCCAGCGAGGGACACAATTTGGGCCAGCTCGCTTACGAGAGCGTTTATTATCAATCACTCAAACAGATGGTGCCAGAGGTCAAGGACCTTGCTATACTCTCCACCCTCAGCATCACCATGGCTGTCTCCATCGACAAGCAGGCGCGGAAGGCACGGCCAGGGCTAGAGAAGAGGGTGGCCATGGCAGTGAGGTTACTCAACCCACATGCCAAGAATTTATTCCTGGTGGACGATGACATTAACCCCCACGATGTCCAGGAGGTCCTGTGGCGCTTCTCGGTCTCCTTCCAGCCAGCCAAGGACATCACCGTGATCCCCGACGTCCCAGGCATTTACCTCGACCCCTCGGAGACGCTCATCGGGCCCGGCTATGGCTACTCCGGGCTCTCCTCCTACGGCATCTTCGATTGCACCGAGAAGCTGCCGCCATATGATGAGGGCTTCAAGAGAGGCGTGGTGCTACCACCACATGAGTCCCTGGACAAGGTCGAGCAAAACTGGACAAAGTATGGGTTTAAGGAGTGAGAGACATCATGTTAGACCTGAAGGCAACAACCGAGGTCCACGAAAAGCTCAGAAAACTGTTGCGGAATAGAGATTGGCTCAGCCAGAATGTGAAGCAGGTTCAAGCTGACTACGGGGAGAAATGGGTAGCGATAGCCGAAGAGAAGATTATAGCTCATGGCCTGACATCAGCCGAGGTCCAGGAGCAGGTCAAAGGGAAGTATCCGGATGAGGAGATGCTGGTTCTCAGGATCCCCAAGGAGGAGATCTCGAGGCCAGTATGATGGCAGCAAGAAAAACCGGATAGATGCATGGACAAGGGAAAAGGCAGTATACTTAGAGATAGGCTTGAAGCAATAAGGGGGGAACAATGGCAAGCAAGAGTCTGAGGGACTTCATCCAGCTATGTGAAGCCGAAGGTGAATTGAAGAGGATACCGGTGGAAGTGGATTGGAATCTGGAGCTCTCCCACATCAGCAAGCTCAATGATGAGAAGGGCGGGCCGGCGCTGATATTCGAGAAGGTCAAGGACTGCATCGGCTCCGTCTTGATCGGGGCCTTTGTCTCGCCGAGGCGGCTGGCCTTGGCCCTGGGCCTGCCATCACACTATTCCCTATGCGACTCGGCCAAAGAGTGGCTGAAGCTGACCGGCCAAAAAGTCATCCCACCAGTAGAGGTGAAGAGCAGCCCCCTCACCGAAAACGTCCTTGAGGGAGATAAGATCGATCTAACCAAGTTTCCCGCGCCCAAATTCTTCCCCCTCGATGGTGGAAGGTACATCGGAACGGCAGCGCTCGAGGTGACACGGGACCCAGAAACCGACGAGATAAATCTGGCCATGCGCCGCATGATGCTGATCGATGAAAGAACTATAGGCATACAGGTAGCGGCGGGCAAGCGCGGGGAGACCATTATCGCCAGGTACAAGAAGCTGGGAAAGCAGATGCCCTACGCCATCGCCGTCGGGTGCGACCCCATTACCCTGCTGGCGGCGAATGCCCCGATGGTGAGGGCCAAAAACGAGTATGAAATCGCCGGCGCTCTGGGAGGTGCCCCAGTAGAGCTCATCACCAGCGACCTGACCGGCTTGCCACTACCGGCAAATGCGGAGATCGTACTTGAGGGAGAAATGGACCCCGCTGCCACCCGAGTAGAGGGCCCCTTCGGCGAGATCACAGGCTATTATCGTTCAGATGACATACAGAGTCCTGTGCCCAAACCCTTTGTCACAATAAAGCGGGTCTGGCATAGAAACGATCCCATTCTGTGGGCCCAATCTTCCGGCAGGCCAATAACTGAGGCCAATATGATGTTGTCTCTGGTGGGGTCGGCATCACTAATGAGAGAACTAACAGACATGAGAATCCGCGGCATCCAATCTGCTTATATGCTCCCCCAATCCGGGGGCAGGTTCTGGGCCATCATCTCCATCAAGAATTCCTATGTAGGACACCCCAACCAGGTGAACGCAGCGGTGATCGCTTCCAGCATGGGCTTTGGCACCAAGGGAGTGATCGTGGTCGATGATGATATCGCCGCCGATGATCTGGACCGGGTTTGGTGGGCGCTCACAGTACGATATGACCCGTGGCGGGACACCGAACTCAGCGAAAAGGGTCGCTACAGCTTCCTCGACTTTTCCACGCCACCGGAGCGCGAGGGCGTCACCTCACGGATCTTCATCGACGCCACCACCCCCTTCGAATGGAAGCAGAAGCCAGTGGAGTGCAAGCTCGATGAAGAGGTAGTAGCCAGGGTGAATAGCAAATGGAAGGAATACGGGCTGGAGTGATGCTGGACACCATTCCAGTTCAGGCAAGTCAATAATCACAGGAGGTTGGATATGAGTCCTGTTCCCATTGAGGAGGCCATAGAGAGAGCTAAGAAGGTCAAGCTGCTCATCACCGACATCCACGGTGTGATGACAGACGAGACGGTCCTCTACAGTGAGGACGGCTCGCTGCGGCTGCGAGCTTTTGCTCACAGGGACGGCCTGGGCACTTATATGCTGGAGTGGGGCGGCATCGAGGTCGCCTGGTTGACCAGGGTCTCCAAGACAGCGCAAATGCGGGCCAAGGAGCTCAGGATCAAGAGATACATCGAGAACCCGAAGAAGGTAGAGGCCCTGGAGCAGCTGGAGCAAGAGCTGGGAGTGAGCGATGAGGAGGTCGGCTACATCGGGGACGATTATATCGACCTGCTGGTGATGCAACGAATCGGCTTCGCCTCATGCCCGGCCGATGCCGTAGAGGAGGTCAAAGAGGCCGCCCACTTTATCGCCCCTTCGACATCAGGCAAAGGGGTAGTTAGAGACGTGGCCCGGTTTATTCTGAAGGCGCAGGGGAAATGGGAGGCAATTCAGCAGAAGGTTATGGAGCTGGGCTACTGAGTCCGCCTCCTACGCCGTCATTATCCTGCGAATTTTCTCTTTGACCGCTGCCGGGGCATCGATCTTCTCGAATTTCTCCGCTTCAGATAAGGGCTTGGTGGCATCGAGGCCCATCTTTGATGCCCTTGTCGCCAGCAGCGAGACATCGCGAGTCCTTTCCCCGCCAGTGGTCGAGGGATCGATGATCGAGCCTGGCAAATCGGACTTGATCACCACATCCCTATCGAAGCGGACACGGGTGGCTATGGCCCAGGTCACTTCATCTGGATCAGATATATTCACATCTTCATCGGTGACCACCGCCAGTTTGGCAAAGGGATTGGAAGAGAGAAGGTAGTCGATGACCCTGGCCCCATCCTCGTCACTCTTTTTTTCTATTTGGACGATGAGGACTTCGCCCAGGACTTCCAGATGTATTCGCTTCACCTGGGGCCACTCGCTTTGAATCTGGCGTAGATTGTAGGCCCCCAGCATCAGGGAAGTCAGCGTCTTTTCCTCAGCAGTAAAAGGCATCAAAGCGTGGTATATCGGCTCTCTGCGATGGGTGATCGTCTTTATCCTGGCCACCGGGTTGTCATAAGCCAGATAGTAACCTGTTGATTCCCCGAAGGGGCCTTCCTTCTCCCGCAGGTGAGGGATTAACTCGCCCTCCAGCACGAACTCAGCATCAGCGGGAACCTCGACATCCACTGAACGACATTTCACCAGCTCTATGGCTGCTCTGGCGAAGCCCCCTGCGACCTCAAACTTGTCCACGCCCTGAGGTGCGAAGAAGATGCCAGCGCAAAAGGTGAGCGGGCTCACTCCTGAAGCCACGGCGATCTCCAGCGGCTTGCCCTGTTGCTCGGCTTTGGTCAGGAAATGGGATAACGGCGGAGTGGCCAGAAAAATGCCAATGGTGTCCTTCCCTTTGACCTGAATCCGATGCAGGCCCATGCCCCGAATCCCTGTCTCCGGGTCCTTGGCTACGGTGATGGCTGAGGTCAGATAAGGACCGGCATCCTTCTCATTGTGAGTTAGTGCGGGCAAGGTCTGGCAAATATCAATATCACCCTCCACGACTTCCTGAACCGGGGCCGAAGTTACCACTCTGGGCTTGATCAGGTCTCGGGCCCGGGCCAGATAGGTCTCATCGAGGTCATCCTCGCTGACATCGAACGCCATAGCGACACGCCTTCTGGCTCCGAGGAGATTGCCCACAACCGGCACCCGATAGCCTTTGACTTTCTCGAAAAGCACAGCTTTCCCTTCCCGCCGCGACACATACTTTATGGCTGCTGCGATCTCATGCTGCGTGGACAGCTCCTCCCTAACTCGAACCAGTTCTCCAGACTCCTCCAGTTGCCTCAAGAAGGCTCTCAAGTCCCCAGACATCACTCCTCCTTTGGTGCTAAGATTCTATCACAAGGGGCATCCAGATTGCTATGTTGACAACAAATCAGGCAGCTTATATAGTTAAATATAGCTATTTCCACTATGATCACTCCACACAACACAAGCGCACGGCTGCGGTGAAACATCGTTTGAGTTATATCGGATAGGGAGGATAATGATGTTGCTACCGAAGTTTGAATATTTAGCCCCTCAAAGCGTCCAAGAAACATGCTCCCTTCTCGCCCAATACAAAGAAAAAGCCAAAGTAATCGCTGCTGGCACCGACCTTTTGGTTCAGATGAAACAGAAGGAAGCGAGTCCCCAGTATCTCATAGACATCAAGCATATCCCGAATCTGGACTACATTCGCTATGACGATAAGGGTGGTCTACAGATCGGTGCTCTGACCACAATTCGGGCTCTCGAGACTTCCCCCCTGATCAGAGAGAAATTCAGCATCCTCGGTCAAGCCGCCGGTCTTCTGGGTTCAACGCAGATCCGGAACAGAGCGACCATCGGAGGCAATCTGTGTAATGCTGCGCCCTCTGCGGAGACGGCCTCGCCGCTGATCTGCCTTGCAGCCAAGGTCAAGATAGCAGGTGCCAGTGGGGAGAGGATCGTGGCACTGGAAGATTTCTTCCTCGGGCCTGGTGAGACCGTGCTTCAGCCTGACGAAATTCTCACCGAGATTCAAGTGCCCAACACGGCGGCGCTGAGCACTGGTGTCTACATTAAGCACACCGTGAGAAAAATGATGGAGCTAGCCATCGTCGGGGTCGGCGTCCTCATCACACCAAACGGTGATGGCCGGACCTGCGGTGATGTCAGGATAGTTCTGGGAGCAGTAGCGCCTACTCCTCTGCGGAGCAATAAGGCTGAAGAGGTGCTAAAAGGGCAACAGCTCAGCGATGAGTTGTTGGAAAAGGCTGCCCAAATTGCCTCAGCGGAATCGCGCCCCATAGATGACGTACGCAGCTCCGCCGAATATAGAAGAAAGATGGTCAAGGTCCTGGTGCGACGAGCGCTGGAGCAAGCCGCAGAAAGGCTGGGGAGGTAAAGGCGAAGTGAAACAGCAAATTCAACTAAAAGTAAACGGAGAGCTTTACCAACTCGATGTGGAGCCCTGTAAAACCCTTCTGGACGTGATCCGGGATGAGATCAAGCTGACGGGAACGAAGGAAGGCTGTAGCTTAGGCGAGTGTGGAGCATGCACTGTGCTCATGGATGGGAAGGCGGTCAATTCCTGCCTGGTATTAGCAGTGGACGCAGTAGGCCAAGAGATCGTGACCATCGAGGGACTGGCGCAGAGAGACAAACTTCACCCCATACAACAGGCCTTCGTCAATCACGGGGGACTCCAGTGCGGATTTTGCACTCCAGGGATGATAATGACTGCCAAGGCGTTGCTTGATGAGAACCCCAATCCCACCGAAGATGAAGTGAGAGCGGGTATCGCCGGTAACCTCTGCCGCTGCACTGGCTACACCAAGATCATCGAGTCGATACTGGCAGCAGCACAAGGGCGATAGGAGGCTATGATGCCAGAATTTTCCGTCATTGGCAAACGATTACCCAGGGTTGACGCCGTGGAAAAAGTCACCGGGCGGGCCAAGTATGCCGCTGACCTGGAACTGCCCGGCATGCTCTACGGCAAGGTTTTGCGCAGTCCTTATGCCCATGCTCGCATCTTAAATATTGACACCAGCAAGGCTGAGAGGCTATTCGGGGTCAGGGCGGTGACCACCGGTGACGACTTCGGCAGTTACAAATGGGGGTTCATGCCGGCGACCAGAGATGAGACGCCGCTTGCCGTTGGCAAAGTGCGCTACTACCAAGAAGGAGTGGCCGCAGTAGCTGCCATCGACGAGGAGACAGCCGAGGAGGCCCTGGACCTGATCAAGGTAGAGTATGAAGAGCTTCCCGGGATCTTTGACCCAGAGGAGGCGCTCAAGGAGGGAGCGCCATTGGTCCATGAGGACAAACCAAACAACATCAGCTGTAAATTCTCCATGGACTTTGGCAACGTGGAACAGGGCTTCCGGGAATCAGACTATGTCCGTGAGGACAGGTTCAGAACTCCACGTGTGACTCATGGCTATATCGAGCCCCCAGCCATCCTGGCCTATTATGACCCGGCAGGGAAGATCACCGTCTGGCCAGCAAAGCAGAGCCCCTATTTCATCTACCGCCATCTCGCCGCTGCCTTCAAGCTGCCACAGAACAAAGTAAGAGTGGTCCAGCCATTCATCGGCGGCGGCTTTGGTGGCACCAAGAACGATTCCCTGAATATAGACTACTCCGCTGTCATGCTGTCAAAGAAGACGGAGAGGCCGGTCAAGATAGTAGAAAGCCAGATGGAGGAACTGCTCACTTCTCTGCGATATCAGCACATGATCATCTATATGAAGACCGGGATCAAGAAGGACGGCACACTAATGGCGATTCAGTGCAGGCTCATCGTCGATGGCGGTGCCTACACTCGCATCGGACCGTTGACGCTTTATCTCACCGGCTGTATGATAACTTTGCCCTATAAGTTGCCCAACCTGAAACACGACGCCATCAGAGCCTATACCAATCACCCCATGGGAGCGGCAATGCGAGGGCACGGCATTGACCAGACACGCTTTGCTGCCGATGTCCAGATGGATATGATCGCCGAGGAACTGGGTATAGACCCCGTAGACATCAGGCTGAAGAACGCTATCGAACCAGGTCACGAGACGATCAACAAAGCAAAGGTCACCACCTGCGGTTTCCGAGAATGCATAGAGAAAGCGGCCGAGGTCACCAACTTCAGAGAAAGACGAGGAAAGCTCAGAGGAGAGAAGATATCCCGTGGCCTGGGTTTCTCCGGCTGCGCTTACCAGACTGGTGCTCTAATTCGCGGCCACCAGGCCTGCGCCGCGGTGATCAAGGTCAACGAGGATGGAACCGTCCAGTATCTCACCGGTGCCACCGATGCCGGACAGGGTGCAGATACGGCATTGTCTCAGATAGCAGCTGAGGAACTGGGGGTGGCCCTGGAGGACGTCCAGATCGCCCGGGTGGATACCGAGAGTACCCCTGTGGATCCCGGGACCTTTGGCAGCAGAGTCACCTACACAGCGGGGAACGCAGTCAGACTGGCAGCAGCCGACGCCAAGAGGCAAATCCAGGAAATCGCCGCCAGGAATTGGGAATGCGACCCTGAGGACATAGAGTGTAAAGAACGAAAGGTGTCCGTCAAAGGAGACCCCAGCAAGGCGATGTCCTTCAGAGAATTAGCCCGCATTGCCTACTACGCCGAGGGCGGCAACGTTATCATCGGCAGAGGCCAGTTCTCTGCAAGCCTTGAGGCCTTCGACCTGGAGCATGGGGTGGGAAATCCTGGAGCCTGTTTCACCTTCCGAGCCCAAGTCGCTGAGGTCGAGGTCGACATGGAAACAGGACAGGTGAGTGTTGTGGACACAGTATCAGTGGACGATCTCGGCACTGTGATCAATCCAATGGCTGCGGAAGGGCAGAATGAGGGCGGTGTCGTCCAGGGGATAGGCCGAGCACTGTATGAAGATTTCATCATGGACAAGGGTAAGACGCTCAATCCCACGTTCCTGGACTACAAGATGGCCCGGGCCCCCGATGTGCCCAAGATAAGCATGCTCGATGTCCCAATTTATGAGCCCGACGGACCGTTCGGGGCCAAGGAGGCCAGCGAGACGAGCATCACCGGCACCCTTCCAGCAATAGTCAGTGCCATCCATGATGCCACCGGCGTCTGGGTCACGGACCTCCCGGTAACCCCTGAGAAGCTGCTCAAGGCCATAGAGGAGAAGAGGAAAGCCCAAGGATGAGAATCCGCTTGAAGGCCAATTTCGATATCGAGGATATTTTCGCTCCAGGGGAGATCGATCTCAATGGCCAAACCGCCACGGTAAGAACGCTGCTCGATGAGCTATCGCATAAGTGCCAAAATAGAGTCAGGTTCATTGACCCTGAAACCGGTGACGTGGACTTTGCTGACTATGAAATCCTGGTCAACGGTACCGGGTGTTCCTTTTTGCCCAAGCGCCTCGACACCGAGCTAAACGACGGTGACCAGGTGGAAATCATTATGATAGCACTGGGTGGGGGTTAAGAACGACGCAGGACATACGCTGCTGACATGGCTGACGCAAGCTACGACGCGATAGTAGTTGGTGGCGGACACAATGGGATCATCACCGCCTGTTATCTGGCTTATGGGGGACTATCGGTAGCTGTCTTGGAGCAAAAACACAAGTTGGGCGGGGGAGGCTGCTCTGAGGAGTTGCCGTTACCCGGATTCGTGAGCAATCCCTGTGCCCACTCCACCCGTTTCTACAGCAATCCTGCTTATACCGACTTCAACCTTGCCGCTCGGGGTCTGGAACTGGCTTTCCCCGAGGCCGGCCAGGGAGCAATATTCGGCGATGGCACCTGTATAGTGACCTATCCAGCTTGGCCCTGTGTCGATAAAGCCACAGGGAGGACAGAATACTCTGAGCGGAACGCGGAGAAGACGTTTAACTCGATCGCCAGGATTTCACCAAGAGACGCGGAAACGGCCAGGTTCATGTTGGACAAGTTTCGCACTAAATGGCTGCCCGCTGCCGATGAACTGACCTGGGACGTACCCAAGCCCTGGCCGGAGAAGGACGCTGTGGAGAGGCTCATGGATGACCCCGAGAGCGGCTTTGACCCGGTATATTCAGTGATGAGCATCGAGCAGATGGCGCGGGACCTCTGGGAGAGCCCCGAGATGCGCTGCTTTTTCATGAGGCGGATGACAGGCACCTGCGGCGACTATCCCGAGGATATATTGGGCCCGGTAAATGCGATCTCATCGATCGGCGTGGTGCTCTCCGTCGCTGCTCCTTCGATCCCGGTAGGTGGCAGCTATTCCATAATCAATGCCCTGCAACAAGCGTTTAGCGAGATGGGAGGCAAGCATTCTGTCTACTGCGAGGTAGATAAGGTGCTTATCGAAAATGGCAGGGCGAAAGGAGTACGCCTGGTCGATGGCACCGAAATCGAAGCAAGACAGGCTGTAGTGAGCAATCTGAATATCGATCAAACCATAAATAGGCTGATCGGGCCAGAACATGTGAGCCCCAAGATAGCGAGAAGGGCCAGAAGCGTCAACCATGATCGGGGGGTAACTTTTTGGAGCCACGCTGCCATGCATGAACTGCCCAGATATAGATGCTATGACTATGATCCGGATGCTGCCTTGCTCCCCGTTGTTGCACTACTGCCCAAAGATGTCGATTATGTAGCCGCCAAGCACAAAGCAGAGATATTCAGTCTGGGGATTCCCCAGACACTGGAGATGCTCATCTGGGAAGATACGCGCTGGACAGAGAGGAAGACACCTCAAGGAAAACACTTGGCCCTGGTGGAGCAATATGCGCCGCCGAGCAAATTTTTCTCGGAAAGGGAGTGGCTGCAGATGAAAGCTCGCCTCGCCGATGAGATAGTACGCCAGTGGCAATGGTACGCACCCAATATGACTCCCGACAACATCATTGGTATCTTCGTCAACACTCCCTATGATGTAGAACAGAGGGGTTATTCTGAGGGGTCGCCAACTATGGGCTCCATGCTTGCCTGGCAACTCGGCAGGTTCAGGCCGATCCCGGAACTCTCAGGCTACAAGACGCCGATAGCCAATATGTATCTTGCTTCAGCAGCAGTGCACCCTGGATTTGGGCTTCGCGGTGGGCCCGGCTACAATTGCTATAAAGTCATTGCCCAGGATTTGGGGCTGAGAAAGATTTGGGAGGAAAAGGGACGTCCCCACTGAAAAGGAGGTGACCTAATGGTTGGCATTACTTCGTACGGCGCTTACATCCCCTTTTGGCGGCTCAGCCGCGATGCTCTCAGCAAGGGGTTGCGGGGAGAAAGATCCGTGGCCAATTTTGACGAGGATAGCATCACCATGGCTGTGGCCGCAGTTAGCGATTGTCTAAATGGCAGAGATCACCAGACAGTCGATGGCTTGTTTTTGGCCTCCACCACCTTCCCCTATAAAGAAAAGCTCTGTGCCACAACCGTGGCCAGTGCAATTGATCTACCGCAAAACATCTTTGCCGCCGATTTTGCCAACTCTCTGCGAGCAGGGACTACCGCTTTGCGCTCGGCGGTGGATGCAGTTAAAGCTGGCTCGGCAAATCAGGTGGTAGTGGCCGCAGCCGATTGCCGCCTCGGCTTCCCCGGGTCTGACCTGGAGCAGAACTCTGGCGATGGTGCCGCAGCTCTGGTCATCGGAGATGCCGATGTCGCTGTCGAGGTAGAGGCTTGCTACTCCGTGTCCAACGAGATGTTCGATGTGTGGCGGAGTGATAGCGATACCTTTGTCCGATCTTTTGATGCCCGCTTCATAGCCACAGAGGGATATTTGAAGGTCGTTGCTGAGGCGGCCTCTGAATTGATGCGCAGGGCCAACCTGAGCCCTAAGGACTTCGCCAAGGTTGTGTTCTATAGCCCTGATCCCAGGAGGCATTTAGAACTGGCCAGAGGCCTGGGGTTTGACCCCAAAACTCAGGTGCAGGACCTCCTGGCTGACGCCATGGGCAATACTGGTGCTGCCTATCCCTTGATGTTGCTGGTGGCAGCGCTGGAACAGGCCAATCCCGGCGACCGCATCTTGCTTGCCAGCTATGGCAACGGGAGCGATGCCTTTGTCCTGCGCGTCACTGAGCAGATAGAGAAAATCAGGAGTCAGCGGGGGATAAAGGGGCACCTATCATCAAAGAAGGTGCTGACCGACTACAAAACCTATCTGCGATGGCGTGGCTTGCTGAGCGCAGACATGTCCCGCTACCCCCCATTCAGAGATATCTCGGCCTCTGCGCTGTGGAGGGAACGCAGTCAAATCTATCCCCTGCACGGCGTCAAATGTAAAGCCTGCGGCACTATCCAGTTCCCGCAGCAGCGGGTCTGTGTCAACTGCCATACCAAGGACCAGTTTGAGCACGTCAAGCTTTCCGATAAGAGGGGCCAAGTGTTCACCTATTCCTTCGATTACCAATTCAGCCCGGTGGATACACCAATGGTGATCGCCGTGGTTGATTTTGAGGTTGGAGGCCGGATGGTGACCATGATGACCGACCGTGACCTCGATGAGATAACTGTTGGCATGCCAGTGGAAATGAGCTTCAGGAAATTGTACTCCACCGACGGCATTCACAACTACTTCTGGAAGTCGATACCATTGAGATTCTAAATCACCGGCTTAGGAGGCATTATGGGAAGCATTAGAGACCGAGTTGCCGTTGTAGGCATGGGCTGCAGCCAGTTTGGAGAGCTCTGGGATAAGGATGACTTCGACCTCATGGTTGACTCCTGCTGGGAGGCCTTTGCGGATGCTGGAATAGGCCCCGAGGACATCGAGGCAGCCTGGGAGGGAACCGCCTTTGGCGCTATGACCGGAAGGCGTCTGGCCGAGGCACTGAAGCTGGACTACCTGCCCGTTACCCGGGTGGAGAATCTATGTGGCTCGGGTGGGGATGCCTTCAGGAATGCTTCCTATGCTGTCGCTGCCGGGGTCTATGATGTGGTCTTGGCCTGCGGCGTGGAGAAGTTGAAGGACTCTGGCGCAGCGTTCTTTGGTGCGCCCGATGAACCCCCCTACGGCACCAAGGTTGATGCCATAGGAGTGCATACACCTCCAACCTTGTACGCTCTGTTGGCTACCAGGTATTTCCATACCTACGGACTGAGCGTTGAGGAGGGCAAAAGGGTCTTGTCCCAGATTGCGGTCAAGAACCACCACAACGGCTTTTTGAATCCAAAAGCGCACCTGCGGCGCGAGATAACTCTGGAGCAGGCGATGAACGCCCCTATAGTGGCCTATCCTTTGGGACTATTCGATTGCTGTGGCGTGACCGATGGCTCAGCAGCAGCAATCATCACCAGTGTAGAAAGGGCCAAGGAATTCAGAAGCGACTATGTCGTTCTCAAGGGGCTGGGGCTCTGCGCCGGCGCACGACAGGGGTTACTCAGGACCGATTATGACTTCTCTCACCTTGAGGAAGGGATAAGGGCCTCCCGAGCAGCATATGCTGATGCCGGGATCACCAACCCTCGCCAGGAAATCGACCTGGCCCTGATTCACGATTGCTTCACCATAGCCGAGCTCAGCCTGTACGAAGACCTGGGTTTCAGCCCCCGCGGCAAAGCTAAGGAGGATGTGGAAGCAGGCACTTTCACCCTCGAAGGGGAGCTGCCGGTCAATACCGACGGTGGATTGAAGTCCTTCGGCCACCCAATTGGTGCCACCGGCCTCAGGATGATGTACGAGGTATATCTGCAAATTCAGGGGAAGGCAGGCCAACGCCAGCTCAAGAAAGCAGACATCGGGCTGACTCAAAACCAGGGCGGCTACCCGGGCTCTCTGATGGGCATTGTTTGCATCCTCGGGCGCCCGGACTAACCGGCTGTCCCCACTATTGAGCCAGACGCCCGATTGTTTTCTCTGCCTGTAGAACTGGCACTACTCACCTTCTATTAAGCACCAAGGCCGCCTGCTGAGCCGCTAATGTAATTACGCATTCATTGCTGTTTGTGATATTATATGCTGCAACGGGTGAGCTACAAGGACGATAAGGATGCAGTTATCTCCTGAGCGTTTGCGGGGAATCGTGACTGAGCTGGCTTCTCGGCCTCAGCACGAGAAAGTGCGGTCGCTGGTCTATGAGTTGCTCGTAAACGGGCTAGGTGCCGGGAGCACTGAGGTTGACTTTGAGCGTGCTGTTCCCGAGGTACATGGGCGCATCGATGCCTTGCTGGGACGGACTATTTTTGAGTTCAAATCAGACCTACGGCGTGAGAAGGGCGACGCTGAGAGGAAATTGCCTGAATATCTGGCCCAGCGTGAGACGGAGACAGGCGAGCACTTCGTAGGTATTGCCACTGACGGAGCAATGTTCGTCCCTTATGAGCTACGAGCAAGCAAGCTCCGGCAGCTGCCTCCCTTTACAACATCCCTGGACAATCCCAGAGACCTCCTTGCCTGGCTTAGCTCCGTCGTAGCCGTTAGCGCCGAGCTGGAACCTACGCCGGAGACAGTTCGCCGTGAACTGGGCCGCGGCAGCCTAGCCTGGCACATGGTCAGAGAGGAACTGGCGGCGCTGTGGAAGGAGTGCGGAGCCCGCCCCGATGTCCGCCTGAAGCGCGAACTGTGGGCCAGGCTTATGGAGCGCGTCTATGGCTCCTCGGTGGACGACGACGACCTTTTCTTCCAGCATACCTATCTTGTGACCATCGCCAAGACCATGGCCATCCATGTCTTGGGTATCGACGTGCCAGAACCGGCCGACCTGCTTGCAGGACGACCGTTCCATGAGGCCGGCATCGGTGGCGCCGTTGAGTCGGACTTTTTCGACTGGCTTCTTGTCTCAAATAGAGGGGATGACCTCGTGCGTCGCATAGCCTTGCAGGCCGGGCGCTTCCGCCTCCGTGACATTCAGACCGATGTGCTGAAAGGTCTGTACGAGTCCCTGATAGACCCGGAACAGCGCCACGATCTGGGAGAGTACTATACACCGGACTGGCTGGCGCAGCGAATTTGCGCTCAGGCTATCACCAGACCATTGGAACAGCGCGTTCTCGACCCCGCCTGTGGCTCGGGGACATTCCTCTTCCACGCGGTGCGCCAGCTCTTGGGCACCGCAGAGGCAACGGGGTTGCCCACGCGGGATGCTCTGGACAAGGTCTGCCGTCAGGTGTTCGGCGTCGATGTCCATCCAGTGTCGGTACAGATCGCCCGTGTGACATTCCTTCTAGCGCTCGGAGAGGAGCGGCTGCGGCGGAGGCCACCATACCTCACCATACCTGTCTACCTCGGCGATTCTCTCCAGTGGAATACCCGAGGGTTCCTCGCAGAGCGTGAAGTGCTCATTGAGGTGCCAGGCGGGGGCCCACTCCTAGAGTTTCCCTTCGAAGTGGCACGCGACCCGGGGATGTTTGATGCGGTCATAGGACGCATGCTGGAGCTGAGCAGACAGGACGCGCTGTCGGAGGGCCTGAGCGCCTGGCTGGAGCGCACCTATGATCTTGGCCAAGCCACAGTGGAGAAACTTGCGCAGACCTACGACGCACTACGCGGGCTGCATCGTGGCGGACGGGACCACATCTGGGGCTTCGTGGCCCGCAACCTAGTTCGGCCGGTATGGCTCTCCCAAGAGGACCAGCGGGCCGATGTAGTACTTGGCAATCCACCGTGGCTCTCTTACCGCTACATGGAGCAGGCAACCCAGCAGCGTTTTCGGGTGGAGTGTCAACGGAGGGGCCTATGGGCTGGTGGAAAGGTCGCTACCCACCAAGACCTCTCGGGCTACTTCTTCATCAGGTGTGTGGAACTATATCTGAAGCCCGCCGGGATCATTATTTTCATCATGCCCTATGCGGCTATGACCAGGCGGCAGTTTGAAGGCTTTCGCTCCGGCGTCTACGGCGTACGGCGCGGTAAGAAGGTTGAACATGTCTTTGCTACTGTGCAGTTCACCAAGGCCTGGGCACTTAGTGACGACGTTCAACCCGTGTTTCGCGTGCCTTCGTGTGTTCTATTCGGGAGACCTGGCGGAGGCGAAGGCGGTGTGCTCCCTAACAGTGTTTTGGCTGCATCCGGGACACTGCCCAAGCGGGATGCGTCGGCTGATGAGGCGGAGGCAGCGCTTGCTTGGCGCGAAGCCCCGTGGCCGCCTGTCATGGACGATGAAGGGGTGATGTCACTTTACCGAGATGCATTTCATCAAGGCGCCACGATGGTACCGCGGATGCTCTGCGTGGTTCAGCCCGCGCCTATCGGCTCTCTTGGAGCGAACCCGGCGGCTCCCGTTGTGGAAAGTCGCCGGACGAGCCAGGAAAAACCTCCATGGAAGCATCTAGCAAGTTTGCGCGGAAATGTTGAAAAGGAATTCTTGCGTCCTATATACCTGGGCGAGTCAGTGGCTCCCTTCCGGCTGCTGGAGCCGATTCTGGCGGTCATTCCCTGGAACGAGGAAGGCAATCGGCTCCTAGACGCGGGGGAGGCCCAAGAGGCAGGCTACCTGCATCTTTCTCTCTGGTTGCAACAGGCGGAGCGCCTATGGGCCCAACACAGTAGGGGCAGCCTGACCTTCACCGAGCAGCTTGACTACTACGAGAAGCTCACTGCCCAGTTGCCAGTCACGCCTGTACGCGTACTGTACACCGCATCGGGAACACTGCCTGCGGTCGCCATCCTACGCGATTCAGTCGCAGTCGTGGAGCACGCCCTATACTGGATAACCGTCGAGAGTGAAGCCGAAGCGTACTACCTGATTGCTGTCCTTAATAGTGAGACTGCCCGCTCCCGCGTTGCAGGCCAACAGGCTCGGGGGCAGTGGGGAGCCCGGCACTTTGACAAGGTGATGCTCTCCCTCCCCATCCCCCACTTTGACCCGTCCAACACACTACATCAAGAGCTTGCTAAGTCCGCGGCGCACGCCGAGCAGGTGGCCGGGGCTGTGAAGCTGAAGGAAGGTATGCACTTTGTCAGGGCTAGGCAGCTCATCCGGAAAGCACTCCTAGAGGATGGGGTAGCAGCCAAGATTGATGGGCTTGTGGTGGAATTGCTAGGGGCAGGTGCAGCAGGCTGGTGACAGCGGGGGATCAGTTGTAGTTGACCACTCAGCGGGTTGGGACTCAACGCTTTGATCCCACCGAAAACCACACAATACACATCCCTGGCTACTGCTTAGCTCCGGAGCCGTTCCAGCTGCAGGACGCCTGCCGGAGCCTGGGCGGTTCAGGGTCGGGTTGACAGGTATTGCTCACCGCATGTCGCAGGTCAGCCGAGTTCTACATCCTTTACCACACGGCAAGCCAAGGCCCTCATCGCAGGCACACCGGTGAGGGAATCGCACATATCAAAATCAGCGCTGGTCAACAGATTCCCGTTAGCCATTCGCCACCAGCCATGGGAGACAGAGACCACCTGGGGATGAATATCATCGGTGACCTGGGCCTTGATTCGGACTGAGCCGTGGGTGGTCTCAATGATAACCATGTCGCCATCGCTGATCCCGAGCTTGGCTGCAGTCTCAGTGTTGATCTCGGCAAAGCCTTCGGGAATTTTTGCCTTCAGTGTGGGGACCTGGCGCAGCATGGAGGCGTTGTACTCAATCATCCTGGTGCCCGTAATCAGGTTCAAGGGATAGGCTTTGGCCAGTTCCGGGCTACGCTCCGGGCTCTGCTTCACTGGCCTGTAGGTGGGAAGGGGGTCGCCTCCCTTGTCCGCTATCCGTTGGCAATAGATCTCCACCTTGCCCGAAGGGGTGTTGAAACCTTCCTTCTCGTACTTCTTCCACTCGACCCCGGCTTTGGAGAAGAAGACCCCTCCCGGACTCTTTCTCAAATCATCCAGGGTTACATTTACTGGCTTGAGCAAGAACTCCAGGACCTCCTCTTCGGTGTTCCAGGGGATGCGCTCGGTGAAGCCCATCTTCTTGGCCAACCTGAGCCAGAACTCGATATCGGACACGCAGTCCTCCGGGGGTTCGATGGCTATGTTCTGGAGAACGGCCATCGGCCTCCCGATGTAATAATAGACGCCTAACTGCTCCAGGAAGGTCGGCGCCGGCAGGATGAGGTCGGCGAGCTCTGCCGTCTCCGTCATGAAGATGTCATAGACCACAAGGAAGTCCAATGCGGAAAGGGCCTTCTTGAACCTATTGGCGTCAACCCAGGTTACCACCGGATTGCCGGCTTCAACAAGTAGTGCTTTGATCGGATACGGCTTACCGGTGAGAATGGCCTCAGGCAGAGCGGCAGTGGGACCCTGCGCTGATTGCTCGACCCACATTGGGAACACATCCTCTCCGGCCACTTTCATCTTGAACCATTTCCGCGCTGGAAGAATGGTCTCCTGGGTAAGGGGATACTCTTCATCTACAGGGACCTTGTTGAAAGTAGCCAGAGGGACCATTCTCGATCCGCCGCGGACATCTAAATTGCCCGTTATCGCCATCAATACCTGGATGGCCCGATGAGTTTGGTAGCCATTCTCCACATTGTCCAGGGTATTGCCCCAGAAGATGGATGCCGGCTTTGTTGTGGCATAGGTCCGGGCGAATTCCCTGATGGTATCCGCGGGCACGGTGGTGATCTCAGCTACCCTCTCCGGAGTCCAATCCCTGACATGCTCCACCAGCTTGTCGAAGCCAACAGTCCATTTGTCCACGAATTCTTTATCGTAGAGGTTTTCCGAGATGATAACATGTAACATTGCCAGGCCAAATGCAGGGTCGGTCCCGGGCAGTACCGGTGCATGGATGTCAGCCATTTTGGCCAGCGCGGTGCTCCTGGGATCAATCACCAGAAGCTTAGATTCGCCTTTGCCCTTGAGCGCCAGCATCCCTTCACCGGCAAATGGAACCGAATTCACCGGGTTCCCCGCCCAGACCACTATGCACTTGGCACCTCTTATCGTTGACACTGCATACTGGCCATAGGTCAACGAGCAGGAGGCAAGCCGGTTGGGCCAGCAGAAGGACCAGGCCCCGTAATAGGAAGGTGAGCCAAAGGCCTGGTAGAATCGCCTGGACAAAAATGACCAAGCGCGACTCTCCGGCACATAGCTCCCGTAATAGGCTACCGCTTGGGGTCCATAGAGGTCTTTGATCCCCTGAAATTTGGTGGCGATGAGATCCAGGGCCTCGTCCCAGGAGATTTGCTTCCAGCCCACACCGTCCTTTTTCAGCGGATGCAGCAGGCGATTCTTCATGGAGACTTCATACCACTCAGGAATTATCTCCGCCTTTATGCAGATGGGGCCGATGATGCTTTCTGGCATCCCCTCTACCTTAACTGGCTTGTTGTCCTTGACATAGACATCGATGCCACAGCCAGGGGGACAGTTAAGGCAGATGGTCTTCACGATCTTCTCTTCCATCGTTACCTCCTCCTTCCAATATTGTCTAAGCCATTTTAGCAGCACTACACAGTTTCGGCAATTGGGCTTCCTTTTTATGGCGGATATCTCTTGAAGACCAGGGAGGCATTAGCCCCGCCAAAGCCAGATGAGTTCGATAGAGCCACCTTTATTCTGCCTCTGCGCGCCTGATTAGGCACATAATCCAGGTCACACCCCGGGTCCGGCGTCTCGTAGTTGATAGTTGGGGGAACGATGCCTTCCTTGATGGTGAGGATGGTGGCAATAGCTTCTACCGCCCCGGCTGCACCCCAGAGGTGACCGATCATAGACTTGGTGGCGCTAACAGGTATCCTCCAGCTCTGCTCTTGGAACACCTTCTTTATGGCCTGTGTTTCGGCCAAGTCATTGAGCAGGGTGGAACTGCCGTGGGCGTTGATATAGTCCACCTCCTCAGGGGAGATGCCGGCACGGGCCAGAGCCATCTTCATAGCCTGGGCCAGCCCGGAACCTGTGGGATCAGGTGCAGTTATGTGATAGGCATCACAGGTCAAGCCATAGCCCAGCATCTCGGCGTAGACCTTGGCTCCACGGCCGAGGGCTGATTCCAATTCCTCCAAGACAATGACTCCGGCCCCCTCGCCGGAGACCAGTCCATCTCGATCTTTATCAAAGGGACGACAAGCCCTTTGTGGCTCGTCATTTCGGGCAGAGGCCACCATCATGGCCTCGATGCCCTTGAACATCAATGGAGACAGTCCGGCCTCGGAGGCCCCGGTGATCATGGCATCAGCATCGCCTCGCTGAATTACATTGAAAGCCTCGCCGATGGCATGGGCCCCGGTGGCACAGGCGCTCATTACGCCGAAATTGGGCCCTCTGGCTCCCGTGTGCATGGCAATCTGCGCCGAAGCCATATTAATCAGCATAGAGGGAATGAAAAATGGGGAAATCCTGGAGCCGTTATTCATGATGGCACACCCCTGCTCTATGGTGGAGATGCCGCCGAGCCCACTTCCCACTATGACTCCACATCTGGCTGCGTTCTCTGAGCCGAGCTTGAGCCCGGCATCGTCCAGGGCCATCATGCTGGCGGCGACGGCAAATTGAATATAGAGGTCCATCCTCTTTATCTGCTTTTTGTCCAGGAAAAGCTCAGGGGAGAAGTCCTTGACCTCACCCCCGATTTTTATCTTGAGGCTTGAGGTGTCAAACCTGGAGATCATATCGATGCCAGACCTTCCCTGGCATAGGCCATCCCAGGTTTTGGTCAACCCCACTCCCAGAGGGGTCAACACGCCCAAGCCTGTTATCACCACCCTTCTGGTCAACAGCCGCCTCGCACTGTAGCTTTCTATTTAGCCTCCAGGGCTTCCTCCAGAGTCCGTATCGTCCTCACCACCATCTCCTCTAAGAAATAACAGACACCACACTTGGGACACTTTATCCCGGGCAGCTGGCGCTCAAAGTCGAGGTATCTCAGCCACACCCGGTCCTCGACCATCTTCTCCTTGCATTTGAAACAATACCATTCCGCCATCTATTCCTCCATCAGTTCAGATTTGTGGACATAGGCGGAATGGACTATGTAGTCCTCCCCGCTTACCGAATATTCCACATAGAATGTAGCGTCCATAATCCGCAATCGCGCCAGGAATCTGTCCCCATCTTGCTGATAGAGTTTGGCACCGGTGGTCTCAGCGTTATGGACCACCATCTTTATCTCCTCATCATGAATGCCTCTTTCCTCCAAAAGCTCGGACACCTCGGCGCTCTTATTGAGGTTGATTCCCTCATGCGCTTCAGCAGAAGGCATGGTCACACCCCCTATACCATATTTCGACTATCGCTGTGCCCTTCAGGCTCAACCTAGGCTTTCTGAGGCTCTATTCGTTAGCTGTGACTTGAGCAGAGCCTGATTCTCCCTCCTGGTCTTCCCTTTATTAGTGGGATTGAGCCGAGTCTGTTCCCAGTCGGGATTGAAAATCAGGTCCAGGAGATGGAGAGATGGCTTCTCACCGGCGAAAGGAGAAGCGAAAGCCTCGCGGCAGCTGGCGCAGTAACTAAGCATATCGAAGTGAGCTTCGTCTATCCGACGTTTGGTTACGTTAAAAGCCAGCCAGGTATCAGCGTAGGCCACCATGCCTCCCATGCCGCAACATCGTGTTCGCTCCCGGGAATATTCCATCTCTTCTATCCCGTAGCCCATCATCTGAATCAGGGTCCTGACGCTATCGTGAATGCCCTTCTCCCCTCTGGTGGGGCAGGAATCATGAAGAGAAAAGGTCCACTCCCGAGTCGGCAATCCATCAGGGAGCCCGAGCTCCACCATGACCTCATAGAGAGACCTCACTTCTAATTGAGGTGCATGATGCTTAAAGCTGCTATAGCAGTCGGGGCAGGCTACAATTATCTCAGAAGCGCCCAGCTTCGCCATCTCAGCGGCCACTGCATCCAGCACCTCCTGAAACCGCGCTTGCTCCCCGAGGTCACGGAGGGGAGCGCCACAGCAATTCAACAGGATGCCGGTCCCGGGAAGCCTCTCCCGGAGATAGTCGTAGGCCTTGACAACCAACGATGGCGAATAGCCGGACAGGTTGCACCCGGGGAAGAAGACCCGCTCACACGTGCCGGTCTCTGGATCCGGCTGGGCTAAGGCGAAGGAATCTGACGTGGTCCAGTCCAGATCCCGGTGGACGTAGTCGTGTTGAGAGAGAGGGCCTAAATCTTCGGCTACCAGCTGCTGGCGAAGCTCAAGGCACATCCTGCCGATATTTAAATCGTAGGGGCAAACCTGCTCACACAAATCGCACAGGTTGCAGGAATAAGGAATGAGAGGGTTTTCCATGAAGTGGCCAGCCCCTAAACTCTTTGCCAGTTCCTTAGGAGTAGCACAAAACTGTTTGAGGAACTCGCATTCCTTCACACAGAGCCTGTACAGGCAAACGGGAAGGTCTCCTCTGCATCCCTTAATAACCCTGTCGATTTCGCTCATCACTTTATACAATCGGGACAAATCTCAAAAAATCCCTCTGACAGATTTAGTCTTTGCTTAAGATAATTCAAGTGAGCTTTAGTGGCAAAATAATTGCCACAGATTTTACATTGTTGCAGTTCAAATGTCGTATTCCAGTTATGTATTATCCTGATATTACCCTTGTCCTCCATTTTTATGGCCTCGGTGGGACAGATATACGCGCACGACCCACAGCCAATGCATACCGCAGATGGCTCGTGGAATGCGGTAGTCACTTCCCTCCGTGCGCCTCTGTTGGCAAAGCCGATGGCGTTGACGCCTACTAGTTCATCACATACTTGGACACACAAACCGCAGACGACGCACAATTCATCTGCTTTCTCCACCTTAAGTCTTGTTTTCTCAATGCCATATTCCTGAGCTAAATCCTGTATCACCTTCGCTTGGGGACAACGGGCGAGGAGGAGTTCGATAAGCAACTTACGCTCTCTGACCACCCTGTCGGACCTGGTATCCACCACCAACCCCTCCTGAGCGGGATAGACACAAGAGCTGACTACTCTTGATGTCCTATCAGCAATGATCTCTACGATGCAAAGACGGCAAGTACCAGAAGGGATAACCGATTCATAATAGCAGAGGGTGGGTATCTCGATACCCGCGCTCCTCGCCGCCTCTAACACCGTCATTCCCTCTCTCGCCTTGACTTCATGTCCATCGATAGTTAATGTTACCATTCTTGATTTCTTCGCTATCACACTGCTCATAGAGCCCAAGAGATACAGCTTGGAGATTCTCCAGCTAAACTTTAGCGTTTATGACTTATCTCTTCAAGGAGCTCTTGGCTTTGATAACGCCTATCTAAGATGAGCTTCTTCGCCCGGCTCACCTTCCTCAGCGCTCCCGGAGCTACTATCTCGATCTCAGGCCCGGCTATTTCCCCAGCGGCAAGATTTCGTTGGACTGGCTCCAGACCCAATAGGGCCTGCTCAACTCGCCTCACCGTTTCCTCCCTCGCCTCGGTGACTTCCACTCTGATGGTCAACTGATCTTGGGAGTCCTTCCTGTCCAGGCTCGCCTGATAGTCGATGACTTCAGGTATCAGGTAGAGCACGTCATCAAACAAGGCAGGATATATCTCACTGCCGTCCGACAATTTGACCACAGATTCTATCCTCCTGGTCACCTTGTCCATCCTTTTGATAACAGAGCCACAAGAGCACCGACCTGGGAGCAATCGACAAATGTCGTGAGTCCGGTACCGGATCAGGGGCATCGCTTCCCTGTTCAAGGTAGTGAACACCAGCTCACCTTCCTCTCCGTGCTTCAGGATCTCCCCGGTCTCGGGATCTATGACTTCCACCAGCAGATCAGCTTCGTTGAGATGAAAGCCATCCTGAGCCGAACATTCCTGGGCCACAGCCAGCCCCATCTCGGTCAAGCCATAGTGCCCTCTGACCTGGCAGCCCCAGAGCTGCTGCAGCCTGGCTCTCATGGCTTCAGAGGCATACTCAGAGGTAGGTATGATAGCCTTGACTCCCATCTCAGCCAAGTCGTAATGAGAGCTGGCGTCCTGGCTCAATCGATAGATATATGACACAGACCCGACCAGCACAGATGGCTTGAACTGGTCGATGGTC
This sequence comes from Dehalococcoidia bacterium, assembly GCA_034414595.1. Taxonomy (GTDB): domain Bacteria; phylum Chloroflexota; class Dehalococcoidia; order SZUA-161; family JAUWZY01; genus DAOULY01. Next base: position 29,287 of record DAOULY010000017.1, on the reverse strand, counting down.
TCCATTTGCTTCTCACTGCTCCAGACGACGCCCGTCAGCAGCGGCATTCTGCCGCTGCTCTCGATGCCGCGTGCCAAGAGATCCGCTTGCCCCAGAGGGCTACGCCTGGGCAAGAGGATTTGAACGGGGCCCCCGCCTGCCTCAGTGGCGCTGATGCAAGCTGCCATAAAATCGCTGATTTCATCCAGGTCACGCTGGCTATAGAACACCTTCTTCTTGGGAGCAGTGGTACCGGAGGTGGCAAAGCTGAACACCCTGGCGATCTCCCCCAAAGAGACGCACAAGAATCTATAGGGATTACGCGAGAGGTCTTCAGGATTTGTCAGAGGAATCCGCGCCAAATCGGCCAACGATGAAATCTGCTCCGGCCTTACCCCACTACTCTGAAACAGGTCGCGGTAGAAGGGGCTTCTTTCAGAAACATATTTTAGCGTTTTCTGCAATCTCCAAAGCTGATAGTCCTCTATATCAGTTCTGGTGATTTCCTTTGCTTGCTTCTTGCCTATGCGGAGGCTATATTCAGGGTCTCGTTCCACCCTGCTTTTGATTCTGTTGTGGATCCATTGCTGAAGGCGAGGGGCTTCCATTTTCACAGCCCAACATGTAGCTGTTCCCCGGAGTTGCAGTAAAGCCTGCGCCCGTTAACATCAGTGAGATAGAAGACACAGAAGGGCACTATCTTCTTATCCACGGTGACCACGTGTACACAACACCTCTTCAATCTCTCCAAGTCTAAAGACCATGCATCTTGAAAGGCCATGCCGCTGATAGTCAAGTAATGTACCTGCGCTCGCTGGTAGAAGTCCAGCCATGAGCTACACGTGGGACCGCTGCAACAACATTCCCCAAGTCGCTCTATATCCTCATCCTGTAATTTCCACTTCTGCTCGATGAAACTCCTGCAGTGCTCCGCTATCGGCCTTCGCTTCCAATCAAAAGAATTAGCGGTCCCGTCATAGGGGTCGAACTTTGTGGTTGGCAGCAGCTTTCCGTCCTCGGCCAAAACAAAGAAGCTGGAGAAAGAGCAGTGGGGCTCTTCACAACCGGGGGGCACGAAGCTCTCAAGCTCGAGCTCTCCATCTGTCTGGTCCCTCAACGCTCGCAACAACTCGGGAATGGTGAACCTCTGCTCATCTCCGGGCTGCTGCGGATAACGACCAAGATAGCTGACGGGCTGGAAATGGACTCCCTTCACAAGAGGTATCCAGGACTTGGCAAAGCGGACTATTTCTCCAATCTGGTTATCGTTGACCCCGGGGACCAGCGTGGGCACAAGTATGACTCCGATTCCCACCTGGGCGCAGTTCTCAATGGCCTGAAGCTTGACTGTCCACAGATTTGAGCCTCTGATGCTTTGGTAGACCTCATCAGTCAAGCCATCGAATTGCAGGAAGATGATGCTGGCGCCGCTTTCCTTCAGCCTGCGTAGATAATCTACATCCTGGGCGATCCTGATGCCATTGGTGTCAATCTGGATATGACTGAATCCCCTTCTCCTCCCCAGTGCCACTATGCCAGGCAAGTCCTCTCTGATGGTGGGTTCACCACCAGTCAGTTGCACCGGGCAAGGAGTCCCCGCCGATGTCACTATCGTGCTATACATCTCGTCAATAGCATCAATATCAGGTTCAAAGTCAAAGTCATCTCCCGTCGACGCATAACACACAGGACAATTAATATTGCATCTGTGTGTCACTTCCAGAAGCACGCTGCAGGTATTCTGTCTGTGCTCGGGGCAGAGTCCACAATCAAAGGGACAGCCTCGCTCCTCTGTGCTCAATCTCTGAGGCTCCTTGACCAGGCCCGGAGGTCGATGCCAGTCAAGGTAATGCTCAGCATCTCGCCAGATCAGAGTTCTGAAGCGCCCATGTTCAGGGCACTCTTTCTCCAGATAAACATTGCCGTTATCTGTTACTCTTCTGGCTGGTATCTTAGCCAAGCACTGGGGACACAGACTCTCCGTTTCCGCCAATAAGTGTGCCATTGCCTGAGAAAGCCAAGGCGGTATCAGCTCTTGGCAACACATACAGAATAACACAGATAGTCAGCAAAAGACAACGAGAAGTTCGGCCAAGTCCGCGTGTTTGACCCTTGAGGAAGGCGAATGATACACTATTAGAGCAAAAGTTCAATTTGCTTAATTGGGAGCATGGGCAGATGCCAGAGAGCGATATCGCTCCAGCCAGCATCCTGAACAACCTGACTACGGAGTTTATCGGCCGCAACATACTGTATTATCCCACCATCCCCTCCACCATGGACCGGGCCAAAGAGGCAGCCAAGGAAGACGCTCCTGAGGGAACTGTGGTCATCGCCGCAGAGCAAACCGCGGGCAGGGGGCGTCTGGGCCGGTCCTGGATTTCCCCACCGGGGAGCATCTCGCTATCGCTGATCCTGTACCCGACCCGGGAGCAGCTGCCCCGCCTCAATATGATGGCATCCCTGGCCGTAGCGTGCACCGTGGAGAAGGTCTACGGGCTCAAGACGGAAATCAAATGGCCCAACGATGTGCTCATCAGAGGCAAGAAGGTCTGCGGCATTCTGATCGAAAGCGCCCTTCGCGGCCATAGCGTCGACTGGGCTGTCATTGGCATCGGCATAAACGCCAATCTCGATGTCAGTTCCCTCACCGAGTTCGCCGCCACCAGCCTCTCTGCCGAGCTAGGACACGAAGCCAATAGCTCCAACGTGATTGAGTGCCTCCTCACTGAGATGGAGCAGTTATACCTGGCGCTGCGGAGAGGAGAGCCTCTGCAGCAGGAGTGGCAGAACCGACTTGTGACCCTGGGCCAGATGGTGCAGGCAAAGTCCAGCGACTCGATCCAAAAGGGCTATGCCGAGGCCGTAGACGAAGATGGTTGCCTGCTGCTGCGGCTCGCTGATGGCAGCCTGAGCAAGATAGCCGCCGGTGAAGTTACTCTGCGCCCTTATCCGGAGGATTGAGGCCTTCGCTTTGGCCGCCAGTGCCTCGATTGCCGAGGAACTGAGAGATGATGTCCACGGGCAAGGGGAATATCACCAGATTGGTCCTCTCGGTTGCAATCTGAGTCAGCGTCTGGAGATAGCGCAGCTGCATAGCTGCGGGCTCGATTGCGAGCCGGTGTGCCGCCTCAGCTAATTTTTCCGCCGCCTGAGACTCACCATCGGCATGGACAATCTTAGCTCTGCGGTCCCGTTCCGCCTCAGCCTGGGCTGCCATCGCTCGCTGCATCGTCTGGGGCAGCTCAACATCCTTGACCTCCACCGCACTGACCTTGATGCCCCAGGGCTCAGTCGCGTCATCAATGATTTGCTGTAGCGTCTGGTTGATCTTATCCCGTTGTGACAAAAGCTCATCGAGCTCGGACTGGCCGAGGACGCTACGCAGGGTGGTCTGCGCCATCTGATAGGTCGCCAGCCGGTAGTCCAGCACCTTGATTATTGCGTCTTCGGGCTGCATAACCCTGAAATATACCACCGCATTGACCTTGACCGTGACGTTGTCCCTGGTGATGGCCTCCTGCGACGGCACATCCATGGTGATGACCCTGGTATCGATCTTTCTCATATGGTCGATAAACGGGATGATCAGGCGCAGCCCGGGAGATTTGGTTCTGTGCAACCTCCCCAAGCGAAAGATCACACCAGCTTCATATTGCTGTATGACCCTTATCGCCGCAGCGAGGACGATCAGCACCACTACCGCAATAGCGACGCCAACGAAGATCCATGTCACCATGCTCTCCACCCCCTGTTAGTCTTTGGCTATCTGCCCCCCCAAAGGCCTCTCTATGCTCCAAGTATAGCCTTTCCTAAGGGCAAAATCAACTCTCAACTCTTCCTGGTTACCTTGAGTTTCAACCCCTCCACCGCAGTTATCACCACCTCCTCACCGGGCTCAACGCGCCCCTGGTCTAAGACGGCGCTCCAGAGCTCGCCCTCCACGAATACGGTCCCCTCAGGGTCGAGCGGCGTACGCGCCACCGCCACACTCCCCACCAGCGCTTCACGGCCCGTGGGCTGGCGGCGGCGATGGGTGCGTACCACAGCCTGGATGACGAAAACGACAAAGCCGGTGATGACGGAGGCAACCACGGCGATAACCCATGGACTCACCCTCATCTCAAACACCGGCGGGCTGCCGGAGAACAGGATCAGGGAGCCAACCACAAGGGAAGAGATTCCGCCCAGGGTCAACAGCCCATGACTGGTGATGAACACCTCGCCGATGAACATAGCCAAGGACAGCAATATCAGAAAGATCCCGGCCCAGTGAGCTTGGAGGACGTGAAGGGAGTAGAAGCCGAGGACCAAGCAGATGGCACCGACGACTCCGGGGAGGATAGCTCCGGGATTGGCCAGCTCAAAGAACAGTCCTATTGTGCCCAGACTCAGCAGGACATAGGCGATGTTGGGCTCGCTGATAGCGAGGAGGAAACGCTCTATGGTGTTCATACTGAGTTCGCGAGTGGTATAATCTTGAGCCCCAAGCTGGCCCGTGGCTTTGAGCTGATCGATGAGGTTATCGATGCTCTCAGCACGGACATCGATGACGTTTTCAGCCAGCGCCTCTTCATCGGTCAATGCTCTGCTCTCCCGCACCATCTGCTCAATCAGCTCCACATTGCGCTCTCGTTTCTCAGCAATGCTCCTGATCATGGCAGCAGTGGCTTCAGTTACCTTCTGCTCCATGACATCGCCACCCTCCTCGGAGCCGATGGACACTGGATGAGCTGCGCCGATGAAAGTCCCCGGGGCCATGGCGGCCACATCGGCAGCTACGGTGATAAAAGCACCCGCAGATGCGGCCCAGCCTCCTGCCGGCGCCACGTAGACTATCACCGGCACTTCGGAGTTCATGATGCGCTCCACAATGCTCTGCGTTGCTGATAGCAAGCCACCCGGGGTATCGAGCTCAATGATCACCGCCGCAGCTTGTTGGGACTCGGCCGAACTCAGCCCGCGGTCGATATAATCGGCAACCACAGGGACAATGGTGCCCTCAACCCGCATCACATAGATCTGGTTTGAATCAGCACTGGCTTGGGTGGCAAAGGACAGAGCGACCAGAAACCAGACGAACGCCAGACAGAAAAGTCTCAACTTGCGCATAGCAAAACTCACCCAGCCGGGACCAATGCCCTGACTACCTCCTCCAGCATTTCTGCCCACCCCTTTCCATTTTCGCCTTTGCCACGCCGCATGTCCAGTCGGATCTGGCTGGTGCCTACTCGCAGCCTATCCCCAAAGCTGCGCTGTAGCTGCACCCTATCCAACTTGGTCTCTTTGCCCAACTTGAGCACCACCTGATTTCTCTCCTTGGCAATAGCTTGAATTCCGGCCTGGGTCCCGAGCGCTTTTATCCGGACGACATAGAGCAAGTTCTGCACCGGTTGGGGTATCTGGCCAAACCGGTCCCGGAACTCACGTTCCATATCCTCAGCCTCCTGCTCGGAGCTGATCCCGGCCAGCCGCTGATAGAGAGCAATCCTGGTGTCGAGATCAGCTACATACTCCTCAGGTATAAAGGCGGGCAGAGGCAGGTCGATTGTAGGCGCCTGAGGTGGCAGCGTGCGGGGCCCGCCGTCGCCCTTGAACTCATCCACCGCCTCGGCCAGGAGTCGGCAGTAGAGCTCGAAGCCGACAGCGCCCATTTGTCCGCTTTGTTCTGCTCCCAGCAAATTGCCCGCACCACGAATCTCCAGGTCCTTCATGGCGATGCGGAAGCCGGAGCCCAGCTCTGTGGCCTCGAATATGGTCCTGAGCCGTTTTCTGGCAGCATCACTGAGGCGCTTCTGCCTCTGGTACAGGAAATAGGCGTAGGCTCTGGTGCTGCCCCGGCCAACCCGCCCCCGAAGCTGATAGAGCTGGGTCAGCCCCATCTTGTCGGCACCGTTGACGATCAGGGTATTCACATTGGGCATGTCTAACCCGGACTCGATAATGGTGCTGCAAACCAGGACATCGATCTGACCCATAGCGAAGTCCAGCATCACCGACTCCAGGGTATCCTCCGACATCTGGCCGTGGGCTATAGCGAACTTGGCCTCGGGGACCAAGTCCATCAACCTCTTGGCCATCATGGCGATGCTCTGCACGCGATTGTGGACAAAGAAGACCTGACCACCGCGCTCCAGCTCGCGCAGTACCGCCTCCCGGATTAGCCTGTCATCATACTCAGCGACATAGCTCTTTATCGGCAGACGTTCCTCGGGAGGGGTATCCATAGTGCTCAAATCGCGGAGGCCAATCAGGGACATGTGCAGCGTCCGTGGAATCGGGGTTGCGCTCAGGGTGAGGACATCGACCTCCCGCCTCAGCTTTTTCAGTCGCTCCTTATGTGCTACGCCGAAGCGCTGTTCCTCGTCGATGATGACCAGCCCCAGATTCTTAAATGCAATATCCTTCTGCAACAGGCGGTGGGTGCCGATGCAGATGTCCACTGCACCACTCCTCAGCCCTTTTACAACTTCCCGTTGCTGCCTTGCTGAGCGGAACCGGCTGAGCATCTCTACCCGCACCGGGAAGGCGCCCAGCCGCTCGCTGAAGGTGGTGAAGTGCTGCTGTGCAAGCACAGTGGTGGGAGCAAGCAGCGCTACCTGCATCCCATCCAGCACCGCTTTGAAGGCTGCCCTCAGGGCTACCTCGGTCTTACCGTAGCCCACATCACCGCAGATCAGCCGGTCCATGGGCCTGGGCCGCTCCATGTCCTGCTTGACTTCCTGCACCGCTGCCAGCTGATCCGGGGTCTCCACATAGGGGAAGGAGCTCTCGAGCTCTTCCTGCCAGGTGCTGTCTGTAGAAAAGGCCAAGCCCGGCGATACCTCCCGCATGGCCTGGACATCCAAGAGCTCCCGAGCCAGATCTCCAGCGGCTTTCCTGACCCGCTCCTTGGTCCTGAGCCACTCCTGAGTCCCCAGCCGGCTGGGGCTGGGCACATAGCCCCTCGGACCGATATAATGAGTGACGCGGTCTACCTGATGGCAGGGCACATAGAGCTTATCGCCCTCGGCGTATTCCAACATCAGGCACTCCCGCTCTTGCCCGTCGAGGGATAGCTTGGTGACCCCCGAGAACTTGGCCACACCGTGATCCACATGCACCACGTAGTCACCAATTGAAAATTCGGAAACAAACGCCTCACGGCGCACCGGGCGCTTCAGCGGCATGCGCCGCTTCTTTGTGAACCCGAAGACCTCGGCATCGCTGAACAAAGTGGCTTTGAACTCCTCATTCGAGGTCCAACCCCCGGACAAGGCCCCTTGAACCAGTGTTATCGACCCGGGCTGCGGCTCTTGCTTTATAGCATGTAGAGGGGCAGCTAAAATGTCATGCTCTTGCAGGAGCTCAGAGAGCCTGCTCGCCTGTTGCGAGACAACAACGACCCGGTGCCCGTCGCCAGCTATGGCCTCGGCTTCATCTATGAAGGCCGGTAGACGACCGCTATAGTTGGGAGCCGGAGCAAAACTCAGCTGTTGATAGCTCTCATCCCCCCACTCCCCCAGGCCCAGCCAACTCCCAAACCTATCAAACCCTGCAGTCACCTCGGGCCAGGCGAAATAGGGCCTGGGGAAACTATCGGGGAGCTCACCTCGCTCTATCTTCCCCTGCCGCAACTCTGTGGCCCGGGCTTCCAACTCGGCCATCTCAGCCGCCACCTCAGTCGGCTCGTCGAGGACGATGAGCGAATTCGGGGGCAGATAATCGAGGAGCGAGCCATGATTGAACAGAGCGGCATAAAACTCAAGCCCCTCAAACCACTGGCCGCGGAGCAGGAGCGTTATCTCCTCCTCGATCCTATCCCTGGCGGCGCTGTTCAAGCTGGAGAGCACAAGCTCGCCCAAGATCGCCTCTGCCTGTTCCCTCTCCGGGAGCAATAGCTCTCTGGCCGGGACAATCGCCACCTCTGATACCTGCTGCACCGAGCATTGCGTGGCGGGGTCGAAGAGGCGAATGCTCTCGATCTCATCGCCGAAGAGCTCCACCCTGGCCGGGAACTCATTATTGGGGGCATAGATGTCGATGATGCCACCGCGGTGGCTCATCGCGCCCGGAACTTCAACAACGCTCTCCCATTCATAGCCGATATCAACCCATCTGGCCAGCACCTGATTCCAATCAAAGCGCATCCCCTTCTTCAGCACATGGCACGCCGAGGCGAAATCAGCAGCAGACATCATCCTCCGCGTCAGGGCCTGGGCTGAGGCCAAAATCAGGGGTACAGCATCTCCCCGGCTTAAGAGGAATAACGTCCTGAGCCGTTGCTGGACCGTGGCCAGATCGGAGGTCAAGCGTTCATAGGGCAGGGCATCGGGCTCAGGAAAAAGCTGGAGCGAGGTTGGATCAACACACCAGCTGAGTAGCTCATCATGAAGCCGCTTTGCCCTGTCCGGGCCATTGGCGACCACCAACATAGGCCGGTGAAGGTCGCGATGAAGGCAGGCCAGGAAATAGGGCTTGGCAGCATCGAGCACCGCCACCTTCTGCTGGCACTCGCCGCAGGGCAGTTCCTCAAGGAGCCTGCGATAGGAGGACATCCCATGAATCAGTGGAAGGAGCGCACAAAGGTTCACCGTCCAACACCTCAAGGGCTAGCCCAGCCGACTAGCCCTACTTAAAATTTTATCACGGCACTCAATGGCGGGCAAGTTAGAGGCATGTGGAACGGCAAATCAGTAGAATCACAGGCCCATCTGTCGGGCGATGAGGTTGCGCTGGATTTGAGTGGTGCCACCGGCAATCTGATACCCCTTGGCATCCCTGAAATAGCGCTGCATCGGGTAGTCCATGGTGCAGCCATAGCCGCCGAGTATTTGTATGCCATCGGTGGCCACCTTCATGAAGGTATCGGTGGCGTAGACCTTAGCCATGGAACAGTCCATGGGACATTCTATTCCCTGCGATTCCTTCCAGGCAGCATAGTAAATAAGCACACGCGCCGCCTCAATATCCACTGCCATGTCGGCGAGCATATGTGCTATGACCTGAAATTTGCCTATGGGCCGACCGAATTGGACACGCTCCTTAGCATACTGGAGGGCAATGTCAAAGGCCCCTTCGGCTCCGCCTAATGCCTGGGCCGCAGCGCAGAGCCTTTCCGCATTCCAGAAAGACTGCAGAGCTTGCCAGCCCTTGTTCAAAGAGCCCAGCATGCTATCCTTGGGCACTTTGACACCGGTGAAGAAGATCTCACTCATGCCAGTGGCCCTGAATCCCAGCTCCTCGAGCCGTCTTCTCTCCACACCCTCCGTCTCAGCGGGGACTACGAACAGAGTGAGCCCATCGCGTTTGGGGACGCTCTTGTCGGTCCTTGCTATCACAGACAAGTAGGCAGCGTCATTGCCGCCGGTGACGAATGTCTTGCTGCCATCGATGATGTAATAATCCCCTTCAGGTCTGGCCGTAGTGGCCACTGAAACGGCATCAGAACCAGCGTCGGGCTCGCTTAAAGCGGCGACAAACATCTCTCCGCGGGCCAACGCTGGCAGGTAGCGCCGTTTTTGCTCTTCTTCACCTTGTTTCAGAATAGCTGTGATCGCAATGGGCCAATAGCCGTAAGCTATGGCTATGGCTGGAGAGACACGGCCTACTTCCTCCGCCAGAATAAGGGAATCTATTATACTGCCGCCAGCACCCCCGTACTCCTCCGGTATATAGACCCCCATCCAGCCCAGCTCGGCCAATTTTTGGAAAACCTCGTGGGCGAATTCGCCTTCCTCATCATGTCTATCGAGATACTCCTTGGGGCACTCCTTCTCCAGGAATTCCCTCAGCGACCTGCGCATAAGCTCCTGGTCTTCGCTTAGTTCAAAATCCACGGAACCCCCTCAGAGTTCTAAGGCCTCAGCTATGGTATCCTTTTGCGACTTGGCATTGCCGCCTGCTATCCCCCAGAACTTTGCATCGCGGAAATAGCGTTGCATATCACAGTCTGCGGTATAGCTATGTCCGCCCAGGATCTCCATGCCTTGAAGTGCAGCGTTCATAAAGCTCCGCGCGGAATGTACTTTGGCTATGGACGCTTCCTTAGAGCAAGGCCTTCCCTCAGAGGACAGCCAAGCAGCCTTGTAGGTGAGAAGACGGGCGGCGTTGACTCCAATCTGCATATCGGCGAACATGTGCTGGACTGCCTGAGATGAGCGAGCGTTCTCTCTGCCATAGCTGATGGCATCATCTATCGCCGCCTGAGCATTGCCCACACATATAGCTGCTATGGCCACTCGCCCGATATCGAAAGCTTCGTCCAGACCCAAATGATTCAACATAGCTTCCTTTGTAACTCGCACTTGTCGCAGGGAAATCTCGCCAGCAGCAGTGGCCCTGATGCCCGCTGTGCGCAGAGGCCGTATCTCGACCCCGGCGATTTGGGGCTCGACAACGAAGACAGTCAGACCTTCATCGGTCCTGGCGCTGGTGAGGATTCTGTGAGCCACACAGGCCCCCCAGGAGATTACAGCAGCGCCATCCAGTATATAGCCGTCGCCGTCCGGAACGGCAGTGGCCGCAGACCCGAGATCAGCAGGGGCCAGGGCTAATTGCAGCTCCCCGCTCGCTATCTGAGGCAGATAACGGCGCTTTTGCTCTTCGCTCCCGCAGCGATTAATAGGGACACCACCGAATACGATGGAGAAAAGGTAGATGTTGGCCGCAACTGCTGCCTGATGCGCCAGCTCCTCAAGCAGGATAGCAAGATCGAAGGCATTGCCACCAGCCCCTCCGTATTCTGCCGGGAAGGGCAGTCCCAGCCAGCCCAGCTTGGCCATCTCCTGATAAAGCTGCTGCGGATATTCATCTTCCTCATCCCATTCCCTGATGCGCTCTCTGGGGAACTCTTGTTCAAAGAGATGGCGGACGGCCGTTCTAAGTTTCTCCTGTTTCTCGGTCAAGGCAAATTCCAAAACCGTCTCCTGCCAAGGGTGCTGTGGCTATTTCTGTTCTGGCATATCTCTGAACTTACCCAGCTTAGGCTTCCTCTTCTCCAGGAATGCCCCGAGACATTCCTCTCGCTCCTCGCTCCCGAAGAAACGCGGAGCTGCCTGCATCTGGATAAACGACATATTGCCCCGGATGTCGTCGTAGAGGCGGTCAAAGCTCTCTTTAATCAGCTGGAGCACTGTGGGGCTCTTGTCCAGGAGCTCCTCGCACCACCGATCCACCTCCTCATCCATTTTGTCCAGGGGGACTACAGCGTTGATCAATCCCCACTCCAAAGCCTGCTGCGCGGAATAAGACCGGCAGAGCATCCACACTTCCTTGGCCCGTTTTGGGCCCACGATCATTGCCATGTAGGAAGCGATGGGACCATTGATCGGGCTGACACCCCGGCCCTCAGTTTGCATGAACTTAGCATTGTCAGCAGCTATGGTGAAATCGCAATTGTAGGCCAGGTGATTGCCAAAGCCAACCGCCCAGCCCTTCACCGCAGCAATCGAAGGCTTGGTCAGCTGTCGCAGATAGAATTGCTCCGCTGGCGCATCGGGCGAGGTATAGAACCACTCGAATTCCTCACCTGATGTCCCGGACAAATCAGCACCGGCGCAGAAGGACTGATCCCCAGCACCGGTGATGACCACGACCCCTATGCTTTTGTCCCAGTTGGCGTCTCTGAGCGCCCGGAATATCTCATATATCCCGTTCAAGGGAATAGCGTTACGCTTCGTCGGATTGTTTATCGTGATCCGGGCAACGCCACCGTTATCAAAGTACTTCTTCTCATAGATAATGTCTTTGAGAGGAAGCGCTGTTTCCTCAGTCCATTCCCTCGGTCTCTCCTTCATGCTGCCTCCTCGGATACTGATTTGTTTCCGAAAATGGGGTTGCCGCCTGCACAGCACTGCATCGATTAGGAATCGGTCGGTGCTAATCTGCTTTGAGTCCGAGCTCCTTCACCGCCATTTCCGTCAGCTTGAACTTCTGCACCTTGCCCTGAGCAGTGAGGGGATATCTGTCAACGAAGAAGACATACCTCGGCACTTTTGTATTTGCCACCTTATCCCGGCAAAACTCGATAATCTCTTCCGCAGTTGCTGTCTCACCGGATTTGAGCCGGATGAAAGCTGCGGGCACTTCGCCTAACCTCTTATCGGGGACAGGTGTTACTGCGGCCTGTTCGATCTTCGGGTGCTTCAACAGGAACTCCTCTATCTCCGCCGGGGCAACATTAAAGCCACCAACGATAATCAGTTCCTTCACCCTGCCGGTAAACTCGAGATAGCCGTCCTCCCGCATCTTGCCCAGATCGCCGGTGTGGAGCCAGCCTTCCCTGATTGCCTCAGCGGTCTTTTCCGGCATCTTATAATAGCCCATCATGTTGGGAGCCCCGGGGATTACTCCCTTAATGCAAACCTCCCCCTCCTGCCCCGGCGGCAACGGCTGGCCAGTGGAGATATCCAATATCCCCACTTGGCAATGGGGCATAGGCATGCCAACAGTTTTTTCAATGTGCTCCTCAGTATCGTTTGCCGGCACCCAGGTATCTATCCCACCTCCCTCCACCAGTCCATACATAGGCATAAGCGCCCTCACTCCGGTCTTTTCTCTCCAGTCGTTAATTAATTTTCGCGGGATATATGCGCCCCCGGTGGCAACAGCTTTCAAAGAGCTTATATCATATTTACCGAAATTCGGATGTTCCAACATCATTATCATCATAGTGGGAACAGGGAAGATGTGGGTGATCTTTTCTTGCTCGATCGTGCGTAAAGTATCCTCGGGCTCGAAGGCAAGAGCTGAGACTAAGGTTGCCTTTTGGATGACGCACATCGACATCATGCCATAACCCATGTTTCCAAAAAAGGGTGCGATATTAAGAAGGCGATCACCCTCGCCCAGCCCCCACAGCTCACTGGCAACCGTCAAAGAGGCTATATTTGCCTTAGAAGTCTGCATGGAGCCTTTGGGCACACCGGTAGTTCCTGAGGTATACATTATATGTGTCAGATCTTCGGGAGAGGCTTCTACCCGGATATCGTCATCGGAGACTCCTTTACCCGATTCCACTACCTCTTTTAGGGAGAAGCACCCCGGATACTGCTTATCACTAAGGCAGATAACGCTCTTGAGCTGAGGGAACTTGGCCAGTTGGAGCTTGCCCCGCTCTGAGGTAGCTAATTCAGGGCATAGCCCTTGAATCATTCCAACGACATCGATTTTGCCCAGAAAAAGGTCCTCCATTATCAATACTTTGCTATCGGAGTGAGCAAGCACATATTCCATCTCATCTGCCCGATAGCGGGTGTTGATCGGGATGAACCTGGCCCCGAGCTTATTTATCGCGAAGCGAAGATAACACCACTCCGGCCGATTTGTCATCCAGAGTGCTAAATGGTCACCCTTTCTGACTCCAGCAGCAAATAGACCCTTGGCAAACTCATTCACCCTTTCCAGGTATTCCCTGTAGGTGATTCGTTTGTCCCCAAAAACTAAAGCCTCCTGTTGAGGGCGTTCCCGAGCTGCCATTTCCAGAATATCGTACCAAGTCAGCTTTTCACACCATTCACGCCATTTGTCGCTTGCTTGCAATCTCTGCTCCATACCATCCTCCTTGCCAGAGACAGTCCCATTAGACTGCCCAACTCTTGTCTTTTTGGCCTTAGCTCCTCCGCTGCTTGGCAGGATCGCTATTTCAAGCCCGCTCTATTACGCCGCAGAGGAACTTGTCCACCGAATACTTTGTCCCTTTGGGGACCAGGATAGTGGTATCCTCTCCCTCGATGACCGCTGGCCCTGTGACCTGGTTACCACACTTGAGCAGGTTTTGCTCATATATCGGGGTCTCAGCGAAACCCCGACCCCAGAAGACCTTTCTATTGCCCTTGAGTGCTGACTTCGGGCTCTGTCCGTCACGAGAGTAGCCCGGCAACTCTGAATGAGGCAGAGGACAGGTGGCCACGAGCTTGATGCTCTCCAAAAGCACCTCGCCAGTCACAGACACAATCTGGCTTAACTCGCGGACAACAGCCTGGATTTGCTTCTGAGTGCGGAGCTCATGCTGGGGAATGTACAGGCATATGGTCGAAGTACCGGCCTTGAGCTCGAGTTCCAAACTGAAGTTTATCTGCTCCGGCGCGAAGCCCTCAGTGCGCATATCGCGAACTGCCATCTGTTTCCAACTGGAAATGACCTTATTGATAGCCTTGAAGTCAGACAAATACTTGCCAGCAGCGGTGCGCAGAGGCACCCCAATCAGGGACTGATACTCATGCACCACGTCCATCGTTGAGGAGCCAAAAGCGTTGAACACCGCGGCGAAGGGAGGAACATAGACCTTAGCGATGCCCACAGCCCGCGCGATCTCACTGCAAAAGATGCTCCCAGCGCCACCGCAGGATAACAGGGCAACGTCTTTGGCCTTGAGACCTTTCGCGGCGATGAGCTGCTTTATGCTCTGTACACAGGAAGTCTCGTGTTCTTTCACTATCTTGAATGCAGCATCCTCCACCCCCACTTGGAGAGCCTGGGCCACTTTTTTGATCGCGCCCTGGGCCTTCTTGGCGTTTAGCTTCCTGCTGCCGCCGAGGAAGTAGTTTGGATTCAGGTAGCCCAACACCACGCAGGCATCGGCGATAGTGGGCTCGGCACCACCGAGATCGTAGCACGCTGGCCCCGGTGAAGCTCCAGCGCTCTCCGTACCGACCTTAACTTTCTTAGCTTTGACACTGACTATGGAACTGGTGCCAGCCCCCGCAGAGAGTATAGTGACCGAAGGCCTGTCGACCGGGATTCCTGCCATGTCCGATTCAGAACTCATCAGCACCCGGCTATCGGTTACCAATCCTATACTGGCGCTGGTGCCGCCTATATCCAGAGTCACCAGATTCGCTATCTGATACAGTTTGCTGAAGGCAGCTGCGCCGAAGAGCCCGGCAGCCGGTCCCGAGCTATAGGTAGCTAAGGGTCTTGTCTTTGCCACCCGAGCCGCACCTCCCCAGTCGTGCACCAGTAGCAATGGCTTAAGATAGCCCCTGTTACTTAGCTCGTCATCAGCCTTATACAACAGCTTGGACATCTCTTGACGGGTATAGGCGCTGATGAGCGCAGCATTGGTCCGTGCCGCATTATCTCGGCTGACGCTGACCTCCGTAGAGAGCAACACCGGCACAGAGCCAAGGTAATGCTTGGGGTAATCACCCTCAACGATAGCCTTTACTTGCTCCTCTTGTGACGGATTCAGCGCTGAATTGAGCAAGCTGACGACTATGACCCGAGCCCCCCGAACCAGCAGTTCTTTGACCGCCACCCTGACTTCCTCCTCACCGATTGGCTCAGCTACCCGGCCCGCAGCGTCGACCCGGCCTTTGATCTCAACTATCATGTCGCGGGGGACAACGTAATCCAGAGCCGGGTTCTTGGTCCCCAGTTCACTGTAGGCGCTCTTCTTATGACCTTTGGTCACTATCAAGCCGAGCTTGGGCCCCATTTTACTGTTCAGAGTATTGGCGGAAATGCTTGTGGACAACCTGACGACATCTGTCTTCCTCAGTAATGCCTTCGTAGTCTTAAATCCCAGCCGCTTAGCCGCCTCATCTAAACAATTGAAAAACCCGACTGTTATATCCTGGGGAGTGGTATCCACTTTTACCCAGTCGTTTCTTCCTTCCCCAGAGATGAAACCATCAGTAAACATACCCCCAGTGTCGACATCAATGGTATAAGGCATTACCGCTCCTTTCCAGATACAAAAAGCTCTCTCGATAACTATATCATTTGGATAATAGGAAAAGCAAGCAAGGCTCGACCAACTCTTACTTCGGAGTAAGTTTGAACCTCAGAGTCTATCCACTTATGCCGAAAATTCGTGGGGGTGAGAAGTACAGGAGCTGGGCCATCAGCCCAAGAGGTTAAGTGCGCAGGGACAGGCGAATCCAGCCACGCCTCGTACTATTTACAGTCAGCACTCAGGAACAGGCTGTGGCCTTTGTCTCATCATCTCATCAAGGATGGCCACCGCCTGTTCTGCGAACTCCGGGTCATTGAGATGTAGATCGAGTTCCACAACTTGAACTTTTGCTCCAGCACTTCTCTTGAAAGCCTCAATGAATGCCTTGCGTCCCTCAGGGTCACAGAATACCCCTCCCGGCTTATCCATTTCGGAAAAGCCTTGGCTGGGGAGCAGCATCGCCGTTGGTCCCGTCATTTGGCTGAGCTTTTGAGCCATCGTCTCACCAGCTGTGGCCATCTCCTCCTTGCTCGCCTTGATATTGCCAGCAAACATGTTGTGCTGACGCACCTTCCGGCCCTGGAACCGTGGGGGAAGGGATTCGATAGAACCAGCCCAAGCTAATTGCTCGACAACGGCGGGAGCAAAAACCTGTGGCAGGCCCCTTTTCCTTCCCGCCTCAAACCTGTTGGGCCCGGCACTATTGGGGGCACCAGCGAGCGCATTACTCAGCTGTAGGCAGGCCATGAAATCCAGAGTCCCGGCGATGAGGCCTCGCTCAATGAGTTCCTCAAAGGTAGTGCCATACCCGGGGAATACAACGACATTATATCCTTTTCGCTCCAGAAGCGGTTTGGCCCATAGCACATGCTTACAGCCGGCTGTACCCACTGTGGTGATTCCGATCAGAGGTTTTTCCGAAATCCCTTTACTTTCCCGGGTCTCAACCATCCCCGAGATAGCCCCGGCAGCACTCTCCAGTATCCCCCTGGTTATGTCATCAAAGCCCCAGAGGTCGACCACCGTTGGCATCAGAACGAGATCCTTGCTCACCATCTCGGGATCAAAGAATACGGAAAACGCTGACACCGAGACCATGAGCTTGGGGAGCCACATAGGCAATTCCTTCATTGCTATGGCCGCAAATGTCGTGCCCGTAGTACCGCCTAAAGCGACGATGCCATCCATCCTGCCTTCGGAGCACAATCCTTGAGCTATTTTGGAGGCACCTCGCCCCATCACCCCCATTGCCTTCCCTTCGTCGCCGAGGGCAATGACTTCCGCTAAGCTCATGCCGGCTGCCCGGGCCACCTCGTCACGACTTATATCAGGCCGAAAAAAGGGCTCTCCCAGGACACCACCGTCGATGGCTATGGTCTTATGTCCCCTTCTCTCTATGAGCTCCTTGATATATTTGAGCTCTTCTCCTTTAGTATCTAAAGTGCCGATGATCACTATGGTCTTACTCACCCCACTATCGGTAGACTCATGAGGCGCTATCACCACCATTCTCCTCCATATTCTTCAGAATCTCATCTATCTCATTGCGCAACTTCCCAGAAAGGATGTCCCTCCTTGTCTGCGTCTGCCGATAGAGGCGTTTCAACATCAGGTCGAGTATTTGCTCCACGGATTTCTTCTGCCGGAATTTGTCCCGGCATGCTTTGGAGCAGAAATAGACAATCTCGGACGAGATGGAGAAATCCATCAGTACCGTCTCCTCCGGCTTCAACTCCCTTCCGCAAGTATGGCACAACACAACCTTATTCATCACGTTTTCTCAAGCCTGCCCCAGGATGCGCCGAGCAACTTCCCAATCAAAACTCGCCAACCTGGCTATTTCGCCGCTTCCATATTCGCTCAGATAGGCAAGTTGGACATTGCAGCTTGCCTCGCCTGTCGCTCATAGCCAAAAAAAGGCGGCCTTCAGCACCTTTTCGGCCTGTTCAACCCATTAGTGATGACAGGTGCTGGATCCGCTTCAGCATATTGGGGTGGGTTGTGAAGAGCTCCATCATCTTGTCATCGCGGCGGAGCTTGACCCTCATCTGCCGCACCTGTAGCAGCTCAGAGGCATCAATAGTGCCACTCATATCTCTATCGATCTGAGACAGTTCATTGATCTCGTCCCAGGCGCGTGAGGGGTCATTGACGAAGAAAGCCTTAACCCCCTCCACTTGCTTCAGCTCCTGCCGTCCCCGAAAGCGGGCATTGCCGTAGACCAGCTTATACAGGGCTGAAGCCAGATGGTGTGGATAGCTACCCAACTGCACGCTTCCCCGGTCGGCATAGTACTCCCGAATCCGTGAGCCATAGAGCACCAGCAGGTTGGTGATGAAGTACATAACCATGGCGCCGAGCCCGATCAGGAGTGCATAGCCACCACCCTCCCTTCTGCCCCCCATCCCGCTAAACATGGTGCTCAAGGCGATGAAGTACAGAATGAGGGGGATGGCCGAGAGCAGGGTGATGATCATCATATCGCGATGTTTGATGTGGGATATCTCGTGGCCCAGGACGGCCCTGAGCTCATCCTTGTCCAGCAGATTGAGGATGCCCTGGGTTACACAAACCCGACTGTCCCACCTGGTACGGCCAAAGGCAAAGGCATTGGGGATAGGGAGCTGGGAGATGCCCACTTTGGGCTTTGGGATATGGGCTCCATCGGCAAGCTCGGCCACCATCCGGTGTAGTTCCGGTTCCTCCTCCTCGGAGACCCACTTCACCTTCATGGTCCGGCCCACGATCGAAGGCCCAATAAGATATTGGAAGCCGAGGAAGACAAGTGCCAGGATGATAGCGAAATAAACAAACCCACCACCGACTCCCATCCAGGTGCCAATACCGATGATAATGCCGTAAAGGATGCCGAGCATCAGCATTACCAGGAAACCCATCCTAACCTGAAGCCACATCTTCTGCAACCTCTCCTTCTATCACCTAATCCTACAATACTATTCTACCATCTTGCACTGCACACGGAAAGGGGGCTAAATCTGCTCGATGAATTGAGATATCTGCTCCAGGGTGAACACTGGGCCATCCTGACAGACATATTTGTCCCCGACATTGCACCGGGCACATTTCCCCAGGCCGCATTTCATCTTATTCTCCAATGTGGTAACGACCTGGTGGTCAGCGAAGCCCAACTCCTTGAGCTTGATCAGGGTGAAGCGGATCATTATCGGTGGTCCACAGGTGATGGCAATAGCATTCTCGGGAGAGAGCGCAAGTTCCTTGACCACATCGGGGACAAGTGCCACTCGCCCGGTCCAGCCATCATCACCCCGGTCCACGGTGAGCTCCAGACTGGTATGGGGAGCCTGGGACCAAGCATCAAATTCAGGGGCGAAGACCAGGTCGGCAGGACTCCGGGCACCGTTGATGATAACCACATCACCATAGCCATCCCGATGATCCAGGATGAAATTGATCACCGGGCGTAGCGGTGCCATGCCAATGCCGCCGCCGATGATAAACAGGTTCTTGCCCCGATATTGTTCCAGAGGAAAGTCATTGCCATAGGGCCCGCGGATGCCGACTTTAGCTTCGGGCTCAAGCTCATGAAGGGCAGCAGTCACTGTGCCAATACGGCGCACGGCGAACTCCAACTCCCGGCTCCGGGATGCAAGCGAACTCAAGCAGAAGGGGGCTTCCCCGATGCCGAAAGCGGAGAGAAAGGCAAACTGCCCCGGTTTATAGTCGAAGCTATCGGCAACAGCAGGGTCGTCAAAGCCAACAGTGAGCAGTCTGACGTCGGGGGTCAAATCGACCGCTCTCAGCAGCGTTGCTAAATGAGGCAAGAACGGATTCTCAACTGCCACTTTTGGCTCCCAGTCCCTGAATATCAGTGATGATCTCTCGAATGTCTATGTTCACCGGGCAATATCTGACGCAACGGCCACAGCCGACACAGGCGATGTCGCCGAATTCCTCGGGGAAGTAAAGCAACTTGTGGGCAAAGCGCTGTCTCATCTTGTCGCCTTTATTGCCACGGGGATCATGGCCCCCAGCAAGCCGAGTGAAGCCCGGGGATTGGCAGCTTTCCCAACTCCGCACCCGCTCAATGTTGGCCTTGTCCCTGTAGTCCCGGATATCGAAACAATAGCAAGTTGGGCAGACATAGGCACATGTATTGCAATGGAGACAGCGGTCAGCTACTCGACCCCAGTAAGGAGCATCGAAGCTCTTTCTCATGGCGGCGACAATCCCCTCGCTGGGCAGCGGGGAGCAGGATGGTGGAGACGGCGGTGCCAGGTCGGACTCCACAATGAGGTCAGCGGGCAGGCCCGCCTGACCCTTGTCAGTAATAGCTTCCACAATGTAGTCGTCGCCGACTCTGGTGAGCATGATGTCCATATTGGAGGGATCGTTAGGTGCAGTGCCCATGCTGGTGCAAAAGCACTCCGGCCTCGCCTGCTCACACGCCAGACCGATCAGGGTCGTCTTGGCCCGGTGCTGGCGATAAAGGTCATCGGCAGGCGCTTGCAGCAGCGGTTTGTCGATTAAGGCAATACCCTTAGCATCACAGGGATGAATGCCGAAAAGCACCACCTCCTCATCGACGCTGGTAGGGACGAGCCTGGTCTGCCCGTCCTCTTCCTCTGCAACGAACAGAACCTCACTAGCGCGCAAAAAGGCATCCTTGGCTGAAAGCACTGTTTGGTCAAAATCGAGGATTATCTCCTCGACGCGAGAGGCTTTCTGGAAGAGAATCAAACCCTCGCTGCTGACAGGAGCAATGACCACTCTCTCCCCCAGCAACCTCTGGAGCCAGGAAAGTAGATTGTCCCTTGAGATAACCTTGGTCACTCAGCGATCCCCAGCCTTTCCTCTTTCTTATATACGGCGAAGGGCGGCACGGCGTCAGCGCTCATCCCAGTGCGAAAGCCGAAAAGCTGGAGCACGTCCTTCTCCAGCTTGCGATTGAGCAAACTGAGCGGAATATCAACCGGGCAAACCCTTTCACACTCATTGCAACTGATGCAGCGCCCGGCTAAGTGGAAGGCACGAATGGTATGCCAGACCTCGTTTTCGCCCGGGGAGACCCTGATGCCAACCCATTGCGGGTCGAGCTGCTCGACGAAGCATTGGGCGAAACAATAACAACCAGGGCAAGCCTGGCGGCAGGCGTAGCAGCGAATACAACGGGAGAATTGATTGACCCAGAAAGAGCGCCTTTCCGCCAACGATTCCTCCTCGATCTCAGTGACATCGGCATAAGCGTCAGCCGGCAGTTCCTCCACCGCTGTCTCTCCCACCAGGAAGTCGTAGATTGGGGGTGTATGCTCTCGGCAGGTCTGGCAGTAATCCTGCAGCGTCTCGCTTGCTTGCCCCCACCTTGACTCCACAATCCCAGAACACACCACTCCGATGATGAAGACCCGGTCTCTTTGAATCTGCTTCTCGCTCAGCAGCAAATTTATGGCCCGGGCGTCGCAGGGCTTGGCCACAATAGCCACGGCCTTGTCCTTTTTATCCCTGAGGTAACGGGTCAGATTGTGAGTACAGGTCTTGTCGAAAATGAGCCGTTCTACATCTTCCGGCTGATATACAAATAGCGGGCGGGCAGTCAAGCCATCGGTAGCCCGTTCGTAGCCGATGACACAATCCACAGATCCGCTGCTGAGCAGCTCCTGTGCCTTATTCCTGATTTGCTCGATCAAAGCTCCACCTTAGGTCGAGGCTGCGTCCTGGGTCCGAGCCTGATTAGCTCCTCAGTAAAGGAGGAAACGACTTGAGAGAATCTCTTCCCCTCCGATGCTGAGACCCATTCAATGTGCAGTCGTTCCTTTTCAATGCCGAGATAATCGAGAAAAGGGCGAAGCAAGGCAAAGCGGCGGCGGGCGTAATAATTGCCCTCAGCGTAATGGCAGTCGCCGGGATGACAGCCAGCAACGAGAACGCCATCAGCCCCGCGCTGGAAAGCGGTAACCACCAAAAGGGGGTCCACGCGTCCTGAGCAGGGGACACGGATGATGCGAATATACGGCGGATAGGAGATGCGGCTGGTACCAGCCATATCAGCGCCGGCGTAGCTACACCAATTGCAGAGGAAGCCGATGATCTTCGGCTGGTAGCCTTCGGTCACAGTGCCATCACCTCAGCCAGGAGTTGCTCCTGAGTGAAGCCACGCAGGTTGGCAGCGCCGGGGCGGCAGGTGGCGACGCATAAGCCGCAACCCTTGCATATGCTCTCATTGACCACAGCTACAGTACGCCCATCGGCTGTGGTCTCAGAATCAAGGGCATGGTACGGACAGGCATCGACGCACATGAGGCAACCAGTGCATCTAGATGGATCAACATTGGCAATCAGGGGATCGGTAATGAGGGTCTCTCGGCTGAATAGGCCAATCACGCCGGAGGCAGCACCCTTGCCCTGAGTGACACAATCCGGGATATCAGCAGGACGGACACAAGTCCCGGCCACGAACACGCCATCAGTTGCGGTATCTACCGGGCGCAGCTTGGGATGGGCTTCGACCAGGAAATTGTTAGAGTCGTAGCTGATATTGAGCATGCGCGCAATATCATCTGCACCAGCACTCGCCTCCATCCCCACAGCCAATACCACCAGGTCAGCTGCTATCTCCACCGGACGACCTATCAGTGAATCCTCTCCACACACCACCAGCTTGCCATCCTGTGGGTAGATCTTCGAGATGCGACCACGCAGATATAATGCTCCATACTCCTCCTGCGCCCTGAGGACGAACTCCTCATAGTTCTTGCCCCCGGCCCGCACATCGATGTAGAACACGTAGCATTGCACATCAGGGTCGTGCTCCTTGAGCATGATGGCATGTTTCGCCATGTACATACAACAAGCATTGCTACAATATGTCCGTCCCTTCTGCTCGTCCCTCGACCCAACGCAACTGACAAACACCACCGTCTTGGGATGACGCCCATCAGACGGCCGCACCACTTCCCCCTCCGTGGGACCAGAAGCGCACATCAGACGCTCTAGCTGCAGAGAAGTGATGACATCGGGATAGCGGCCACCTCCATACTCGCCATAGACAGTGTAGTCAAACGTCTTATAGCCAGTGGCCACTACGATGGCACCAAACTTCTCAGTGAACACCTGATCCGGCTGCTCCCAATCGATGGCCCCGGTAGGACAAAGCTTCTCACAAACGAGGCATTGGGGTGGCTTCTTGCCCTCGGCGCCGGACTGGACAAAGTCGAGGTATTTGATATAGCGGCAGTGCTCGACATCGATGACCGGCTTGGGCGGAACCGCCTGGGCAAAGGGGATATAGATCGCGGTCCGCTTCCCCAGCCCAACCTCGAACTCAGAGGGCACCTTCTCTGGGCACTTCTGCCAGCAAGTACCGCAGCCTGTGCACTTGACGTGATCCACTTTTTTCGCCTTCTGCAGTATCTGGGCCTCGAAATTGCCCACGAAGCCGCTCACCTTCTGCACCTCGGCATAGGTGAGAAGGGTGATGTTGGGATGCTGCGCTACCTCCACCATCTTCGGACTCAGTATGCACGCCGAGCAGTCCAGCGTGGGAAATGTCTTGTCCAGCTGCGCCATGCGCCCACCAATGCTCGGGGTACGCTCTACTAGAACTACTTCATAGCCAGCATTGGCAATGTCCAACGCAGCCTGGATGCCAGTAACGCCACCCCCGATGACCAGAGCCCTCTTGGTCAGCCCGATCTCCTTGGGGAAAAGCGGCTCATGGTGGGAGACTTTAGCCACCGCCATCCTGACTATCTCGATGGCCTTCGCCGTGGCTGCTTCTTTTTCATCGCTGTGCACCCAGCTACAGTGCTCACGGAGATTGGCGATCTCCAAAAGATAGGGGTTGAGCCCGGCCGAGGCCACAGTCTTGCGGAAGGTGGCCTCGTGCATGCGCGGCGAGCAAGCGGCGATGACCGCGCGATCGAGTTGATTGGCGATGATGGCGTCTCTGATGCTGGCCTGTCCAGGTTCACTGCAGCTATACTTGTTGTCATCAGCGAACACCACCCCAGGTATCCTCCTGGCCGCCTCAAGCACCTCGGCTATATTCACCGTGCCGGCGATATTGCTGCCGCAATGACAGATGAAAACGCCAATCCGCTCCATATTCCTTGTATCTCCAATCTCCTATAATGCCGCCGCAACTTCGGCAAATAATTGCTGCTGCGTGAACCCGCGTAGGTTGGCAGCACCATCGCGACAGGTAGCGACGCACAAGCCGCAGCCCTTGCACAGGTTCTCGTTGACCACAGCCACAGTACGGCCATCCCTCAGCACCTCGGAGTCTATGGCGCTAAAAGGACAGACCTCAGCGCAGACAAGACAGCCCACGCACCTTGTGGCATCGACGGTCGCTGTCATCGGGTCCGAGACCAGGACATCCTGGCTGAGAAGGGCCACCGCTTTAGCTGCCGCAGCGCCCCCCTGAGCCACGGACTCCGGGATATCCCTAGGGCCGACACAACTGCCGGCGAGGAAGATGCCATCGGTCTGGGTCTCCACCGGGCGCAGCTTGGGATGGGCTTCAATCAGGAAATTGTTGGTGTCGTAGCTGATGTTGAGCGTGCGCGCAATATCATCTGCACCAGCACTCGCCTCCATTCCCGTGGCCAATACCACCAGGTCAGCTGCTATCTCCACCGGGCGACCTATAAGTGAATCTTCACCACATACTATCAGCTTGCCATCTTGTGGGTAGATCTTGGAGATGCGACCTCGCAAATATAATGCCCCATACTCCTCCTGCGCCCTGAGGACGAACTCCTCATAGTCCTTACCCCCGGCCCGCACATCGATGTAGAACACGTAGCATTGCACATCAGGGTCGTGCTCCTTGAGCATGATCGCCTGTTTCGCCATGTACATACAACAGACATTGCTGCAGTAAATCCGACCTTTCTGCTCGTCCCTCGATCCCACGCAACTGACAAACACCACCGTCTTGGGATGACGCCCATCAGACGGCCGCACCACTTCTCCCTCCGTGGGACCAGAAGCACACATCAGCCGCTCCAGCTGCAGAGAAGTGATGACATCGGGATAGCGGCCACCTCCATATTCGCCATAGACAGTGTGGTCAAACGTCTGATAGCCGGTGGCCACCACAATGGCGCCGATATCAAAATCCACAAGCTCGTCCTGAATTTCATGGTCGATGGCATTGGCCTCACAGAGCTTTAGGCACTCCAGACATTCCGAGCACACAGCACAGTTCAGACAACGTTTGGCCTCAGCTATGGCTGTTTCCTCATCGAATCCCCGCTCAACCTCAACAAATGAGTCCAGGCGTTTATCAACGTCAAGCAAGGGCATATCTGCTCTGAGTTTTCTCTCTACGCCTTCCGTCGATACCTGGGTCACTTTCTCGATCACTGCTGGCCTGCCGTTACTCAAGTCCACGCCTCTGAGATAACGGTCGATGGAGATGGCAGCCTCTTTACCTGTAGCAATGGCCGCAATAACATCTGATGGGCCGGAGACCACATCGCCCCCGGCAAAGACACCATCGATGTTCGTCTCCAAGGTGATCGGATCCACGGACACAGTGTTCCAGTCTGTGTAGGTAAGCTCTTCAGGTAGTGCTGTCTTGTCTACACCTTGGCCAGTTGCGATGATCACATTTTCCACATCCAAGGTAAATTCCGAGCCTTTGACAGGCACTGGGCGGCGGCGACCACTGGCATCGGGCTCGCCCAATTCCATGCGAATACATTCTATGCCAGTCAAGAGGCCGTCTTTGGCCAAGACCCTTATCGGAGTAGCCAGAAAATTGATCTGGATCCCTTCCCGCTCTGTCTCCTCGACCTCAGATTTGTCCGCAGGCATCTCAGCCCGAGAGCGACGGTAAACTATGCTCACCTCCTCGGCTCCCAGGCGCAAAGCTGACCTGGAGGCATCGATAGCAGCGTTGCCTCCCCCGATAACAGCTACCCTCTTCCCTATGCTGACCTTGGTTCCAGAATTGACTTGCTTTAGAAAATCAAGGGCATAGAGTATTCCCTTGGTATCCTCGCCAGGAATTCCCATCTTCTGTCTCACCTGAGCACCAGTAGCCAGAAAGATAGCTTTATATCCCTGACTGAAAAGCTGACCAATGTCCTTCACAAATGTGTTTGTCTTGAGCTCTACTCCCAGCTCTGTTATATAGCTGATATCGTCATCCAGTACTTTCTCGGGCAAGCGATATTCAGGGATGCCATATCGAAGCAGGCCGCCTGCTTGCGACAAGGCCTCAAAAACAGTGACTGGGTATCCTTCCCTGATCAGGTCATAGGCACAGGCAAGCCCTGCAGGCCCGGAGCCGATGATGGCAACCTTCTCTTCCTTTGTCCTCTCAATGGGCTCTGCTTTTTCACGACCTACCTTCTCCTCATAGTCAGCGACGAAGCGCTTCAGCGCCCGGATGGATATGGGCTCATCGAGTTTGCCCCGTTCGCAGTCTAATTCACAGGGATGGGTGCAGACTCGACCACAGACCCCGGGGAAGGGCATAGTTCTTCTCACTACCTCAACAGCTTCCCTGAATTTGCCCTGCGAGATAAGGGCAACATAGCCCTGGGCATTGACCCCGGCAGGACAGGCAGCCCGACACGGGGGATAGCCTCGCTTATCGATCAAATACTTGTTGGGCACGCCCTGAGGGAAGGGGATATAGATAGCCTTGCGCTTGCCCAGTCCCATTTCAAACTCGCTATCAACTTCAACAGGGCAGGCCTTAACACATTCGCCACAGCCGGTGCATTTGGTAATATCCACATACCTTGTCTTTTTCTTGATCTGGACCGAGAAGTTGCCCACAAAGCCGCTCACCTTCTGCACTTCAGCATAGGTGAGAAGGGTGATGTTGGGATGCTGCGCCACCTCCACCATCTTCGGGGTCAGTATGCACGCCGAACAGTCCAGCGTGGGAAACGTCTTGTCCAGTTGCGCCATGCGCCCACCAATGCTCGGCTCACGCTCCACCAGCACCACTTCATAGCCAGAGTTGGCAATGTCCAACGCAGCCTGGATGCCGGCAACACCACCACCGATGACCAGAGCTCTCTTGGTAAGCCCAATCTGCCGGGGGAAAAGTGGCTCATGGCGGGAGACTTTGGCCACCGCCATCCTGACCAACTCTATGGCCTTCGCCGTGGCCGCCTCTTTGTTGTCGCCGTGCACCCAGCTACAATGCTCACGGAGATTGGCGATCTCCAGAAGGTAGGGATTGAGCCCAGCCGAGGCCACTGTCTTACGAAAGGTAGCCTCGTGCATGCGCGGCGAGCAATTGCCAATGACCACGCGATCGAGTCGATTGGCGATGATGGCATCCCTGATGCTAGCCTGTCCCGGCTCACTACAGCTATACTTGTTGTGGTCGACGAAGGCCACTTGAGGCATTTTTTTGGCCGCGTCAGCCACCGTGGTGATATTCACCGAGCCAGCGATATTGCTGCCGCAGTGACAGAGAAAAACGCCAATCCGGGACATGTCGTTAACCTCACATCCAGCCCTTGGCTCTGAGCAGAGGCCGTGTATCGGTCAAGTGCTTATCTAAGCGTAGCCGCTCTGCTGACAAGCCTAAAGCAAGACCGACAAGCTGAGTGAAGTAGAGCACCGGCAGCCCGGCTCCATCCTGATTGGAGTCCAGATTCAAATGACACTCGGGACAAGCCACAAGCACACAGTCAGCACCCAAATCCCTCGCCTGAGATAGAATGCGGTGCGACAGCTTGCTCACGATATCAGGGCGAGCCAAGGGCAAACTGGCACCGCAGCACTCGGTCTTGAATGCCCAGTCAATGCTCTCAGCGCCGAGCACCTCCGTCAGCCTGTCCATCATCTGGGGGTTTTCCTCGTCATCAAAATGCAGAATGCTCTGAGGCCGAACCAGAAGACAGCCATAATAGCAGGCCACCCGGAGGCCGTTGAGGGGCTTCTGCAACTTGGAGGCAATGAGTTCTTTGTGCTGATCCAAAATCTCCAGAGGGTGCACCACTTCCACAGTATTGTGGAATTCCTTGCCCAGTAGCCCGCTGACCGTGTTCAATGTGGCCTCATTGGCAAGCTCATGAGCTGCCAGCTTGAACCGGAAGTAGCACATGGCACAGGGGGCAGTGAGAGGTAACCCTGCCTCCTCGGCACGCTGTAGCTCCCGGGCCGGGAGCACTATGCCGAGTAAGTGGCTTATGGAGTGGCCGGAGGAAGCACCACAGCAGGCCCATCCCTCCAGCTCGCGTAGCTCTATGCCAAGCTCATCGAATACCGCACGGGTTGAGAAATCATACTCCTTGGCTGTTGAATGCAGGGTGCAGCCAGGATAATAGGCGTAGACGCGCTCGGTCAATGCTGTTTCCCTTCAGGATTTTCTTCTGCGGCTTTTACCCGGGCAACAAGCTTCGCTATTTCCGATGCGCCTTTGACTTTGGCCGGCAAGATCGGCAGCTTGCCCCTGGTCAACATTCTCGGCAGGAGCCCTATGCTGGCGAAGGGATGCCAGCCCTGCAGGTTATAGCGAGCTCCCAGTTCCAACTCGTTGATCCGTCCCCGGCGCCCCACGATGCCGATGAACAGACGATGAAAGAGCTCAATGTCCTTTTCCGCGGGTGTTTCCTTTTCCTCTATGGCCAGAATCCGCAGTGACTCCATGACCCGCGCGATGTCGATCTCGCGAGGGCAGCGAACGGAACAGGTCTGGCAGGAGACGCAGAGCCAGATAGTCGAGCTCTGGAGCACCTCGTTCTTCAGCCCCAGCTGCACAGCGCGCATGACCTGCCGTGGGCCTAGATCCATAGCATAGGCAACAGGGCAGCCAGCGGTACACTTGCCGCACTGGATGCAGCGCATGACATCCTGCCCGCTTTGACTTTTGATAAAGGAACGTAACTCAGCAGTAGGGGCTGATATAGCAGTTGTAGTCATTGAGGCAATCCGTTCCACGTCACTCTCAATCAGCAGAACGTCCCACTCCTCACGGCCCAACTATAAATATAGCGCACAAGGTTGATTTTGTCAAAATAGATGCTGCCCCACTGGGAGCAACATCTATTTTTCAACTGAGCGATAAACAAGGCGCTTCTACCAGAATTACAAACCTGCGGAATGTTTTGAGGCCTCGGCCTCGGCCTCGACACTAAACAGCTACTACTTCCTGTACCTCGGGCAACTTCTCCTTGAGGTAGCGCCCAATGCCATTTTCAATTGTCATCGATCGCATTGGGCAACCGCTGCAAGCGCCAGTGAGCTTGATCTTAACCACCCCATCTTCGACAGCAACCAACTCAACATCGCCGCCGTCAGCCAAAAGGTGAGGCCTGATCTCAGCCAAAACCTGTTCTACTTGCTCACGCATCTTTCGACCTCCACCACTTCACCTTACCTCATTCGCCCCGTCTTGTCAATGCGGTATTCACATCCATCGACATACAGTCTCTGGCTTGTGCCAGTCCAAAGACAGGGATGTCACCAACAGCCCCTCTCACTGCTGCCCCCAAACATGAATTTGGTTCCGACCTCCCTGTTTTGCCTGGTATAGCGCTTTGTCAGCCCGGGAGATTAGCTCTTCGTGGCCGAGGGCGTCTTCAGGATAACCGGCGACGCCGACGCTAATCGTTAGCTTATCACCCGTGGGCAGGCTGACTTCAGCTACAGCCTTGCGCACCCTCTCAGCAACAATGGCTGCGTGCATCTTCTCCG
>DAOULY010000016.1:0-470955 GCA_034414595.1 Dehalococcoidia bacterium | reverse complement strand
TGGTAAGGAACAGCAGCGATAATACCTACTGGGATGGAAGCTCCTGGGTTGCAACCGAGACCTGGCTCGATGCCAGCGGGACGACCTCCTGGACCTACTCCCTGCCTGCACTAAGCGACGGCAAGGCTTACTTGGTCAAGGCGAAGTCGATAGATAGGGCAGGCAACGAGTCCACGGTGGCCTCCGACAGCTTCACCTTTGATACCACCAACCCCACGGTGACCATCAACGACATCGCGGACTTCGTGCGTAGCCTTGCCCAGATAAGCGGCAGCGCTGCTGACACCTCACCGGGACAGGTGGACAAGGTGCAGGTTGTGGTAAGGAACAGCAGCGATAATACCTACTGGGATGGAAGCTCCTGGGTTGCAACCGAGACCTGGCTCGATGCCAGCGGGACGACCTCCTGGACCTACTCCATGCCGGCACTAAGCGACGGCATGGCTTACACGGTCAAGGCGAAGTCGATCGATAAGGCGGGCAACGAGTCCACGGTGGCCTCCGACAGCTTTACCTGCGACACCACAAATCCCACTGTGACCATCAACGACATCGTGGACTTCGTGAGCGCCCTTGCCCAGACCGGCGGCAGCGCCGCCGACACCCCACCGGGACAGGTGGACAAGGTGCAGGTGGCGGTAAGGAACAGCACCGATAACGTCTACTGGGATGGGAGCTCCTGGGTTGTAACAGAGACCTGGCTCGATGCCAGCGGGACGACCTCCTGGACCTACTCCATGCCGGCACTCACTGACGGCAAGGCTTACTCGGTCAAAGCGAAGTCGATAGATAAGGCAGGCAACGGGTCCACGGTGGCTTTCGACAGCTTTACCTTTGATACCACCAACCCGACGGTGACCATCAGCGACATCGCGGACTTCGTGAGCGCCCTTGCCCAGATAAGCGGCAGCGCCGCTGACATCCCTCCGGGACAGGTGGACAAGGTGCAGGTGGCGGTAAGGAACAGCAGCGATAACACCTACTGGGATGGAAGCTCCTGGGTTGCAACAGAGATCTGGCTCGATGCCAGCGGGACGAGCTCCTGGACCTACTCCATGCCTGCACTAAGCGACGGCAAGGCTTACACGGTCAAGGCGAAGTCGATCGATAAGGCGGGCAACGAGTCCACGGTGGCCTCCGACAGCTTTACCTGCGATACCACAGACCCGACGGTGACCATCAACGACATCGCGGACTTCGTGAGCGCCCTTGCCCAGATAAGCGGCAGCGCTGCTGACACCTCACCGGGACAGGTGCACAAGGTGCAGGTGGAGGTAAGGAACAGCACCGACAACACCTACTGGAATGGAAGCTCCTGGGTTGCAACAGAGACCTGGCTCGATGCCAGCGGGACGGCCTCCTGGACCTACTCCATGCCTACACTCATTAACGGCAAGGCTTACACGGTCAAGGCGAAGTCGATCGATAAGGCAGGCAACGAGTCCACGGCGGCATCCGACAGCTTCACCTGCGATACCACCAACCCGACGGTGACTATCAACGGCATCGCGGACTTCGTGCGTACCCTTGGCCAGACCAGCGGGAGCGCCGCCGACACCTCACCGGGGCAGGTGGACAAGGTGCAGGTGGCGGTAAGGAACAGCAGCGATAACACCTACTGGGATGGAAGCTCCTGGGTTGCAACAGAGACCTGGCTCGATGCCAGCGGGACGGCCTCCTGGACCTACTCCATGCCGGCACTCACTGACGGCAAGGTTTACTCGGTCAAAGCGAAGTCGATCGATAAGGCAGGCAACGGGTCCACGGTGGCATCCGACAGCTTTACCTGCGACACCACAAATCCCACGGTGACCATCAGCGACATTGCGGACTTCGTGAGCGCCCTTGCCCAGATCAGCGGGAGCGCCGCCGACACCGCACCGGGACAGGTGAACAAGGTGCGGGTAGTGGTAAGGAACAGCAGCGACAACACCTACTGGGATGGAAGCTCCTGGGTTGTAACCGAGACCTGGCTCGATGCCAGCGGGACAGCCTCCTGGACCTACTCCATGCCGGCACTTACTAACGGCAAGGCTTACACGGTCAAGGCAAAGTCGATCGATAAGGCAGGCAATGGGTCCGCGGTGGCATCCGACAGCTTCACCTTCGATACCACAAATCCCACGGTAACTATCAACGACATTGCGGACTTCGTGAGCGCCCTTGCCCAGATAAGCGGCAGCGCTGCTGACACCCCACCGGGACAGGTGAACAAGGTGCAGGTGGTGGTAAAGAACAGCACCGACAACACCTACTGGGATGGAAGCTCCTGGGTTGCAACAGAGACCTGGCTCGATGCCAGCGGGACGACCGCCTGGACCTGTCCCATGCCTACACTCACTGACGGCAAGGCTTACACGGTCAAAGCGAAGTCGATCGATAAGGCAGGCAATGGGTCCACGGTGGCCTCCGACAGCTTCACCTGCGATACTATCAATCCCACGGTGACCCTCATCACCGACATCCCAGAATTAGTGTATGCCCTTGCCCAGATCAGCGGCAGCGCCTTCGATACCTTACCTGGACAGGTGGATAGGATTCAGGTGGACAAGGTGCAGGTGGTGGTAAAGAACAGCAGCGATAATACCTACTGGGATGGAAGCTCCTGGGTTGTAACCGAGACCTGGCTCGATGCCACTGTGACAACCTCCTCGACCTCTGCCATAATAACCTCTTGGACCTACTCCATGCCTGCACTAAGCGATGGCAAGGCTTACTCGGTCGAGGTGAGGTCAATCGATAGGGCAGGCAATACTTCCGTTATAACTTCAGACTCTTTCACTTTGGCACTCAAAGAGACTCCGTATGGGCTGTCGCTGTGGGTTTGGGGTGTCATAGTCGGCGCTGGCGTCGTGTTTATCATGATATTGTTTCGCTTTACAGTGTTTACAAAACACGTCACTTAGCAGTGAAATCTGCGGTTATACTGTTCTGACCTCTTTGGTAATCGCCGTTTGAAGATTCCAGCGAATTGGGCAACGTAGATAACTCTGGGAAGACAGAGGTGGGTTATGAAATAGAAGTTGACGACGACAACTGGGGTGCTATACTCTGGGTGGAATGGTGGTTGAGGAGACCCTGCAGTTAGGTTAGAAGGAGGTGGCTCATGTTCTCCAATTCGGTGTTGGATGAAAACAAGGCAATGGAGGAAAGGTGGCAGCAAAGGTGCGCAGAGCTATACGGCGGGAGGGAATTCAGAGTAGTCACAGACTCAGGCATTGAAGTAAAGCCAGTGTATACTCCCGCGGATATCAATGGCATCGAGTACAAAGACATCGGGCTGCCCGGTGAATATCCGTTTACCCGGGGACATAGCCCACTTCAATATCAGGTCAAACCATGGATGATGAGAATCGCTCTGGGCTTGGGCAACGCAGACGATACCCGGAGAAGAGAGGAATTCCTGGCAAGCCTTGGCATGTCTCAGGGCGTTGGCACGGACAGACCCGCACCTTGCACTTTTGTCGCCGACTACCCGACGATGCGAGGATATGATCCTGACGAACCTGCAGCCTGGGGCTGGGTTGGGCGTGATGGCGTTTCAATTTCCACTATGAGAGATATGGAGGCGATGTTCGATGGGTCCTCTCTTGACGAGATGGAAACTGTATTCGTTGCTCACGATACCTCAATGGCGTGCTTCGCCTTGTACATAGCATATGCGAAGAGGCGAGGGGTGCCACAGCACAAATTGCGTGCTAAGTGCAATAATCAACTTTATCGCTGGTTTGCCGACCAGATTCCCTTCTCTCCCCATAGCGCCATGAAATTGATAGCAGAGCTCATTAAATACTGCCATGACTTCTTGCCCCTGGTGCGACCTCAATGTCTTATAGGGTACTCCATCGCTGAAGCTGGAGCCACGGCGGTCCAGGAGGTCGCGCTCTTCACCGCCACAGCTGTGGCAATCACCGAGGAATGTATGAAGACTGGGCTTGAGCCAGATGACATAGTTTCCAGACTCTATGGCCACGAACATGTCAGTATGAATTTCTTGGAGCAGATCGCCAAATTTCGGGCCCGGCGCAGACTGTGGGCCAAGGTCTTCAAGGAGAAGTTCGGTTGCAATAAGCTGGAATCACTATGCTGCTGGACTTCTACTCAGACAGGTGGCTCAATGTTAGTGGCCCAGGAGCCCCTCAACAACATCATCCGCGTTACCATTATGGCCCTGGCCAGCGTGCTGGCTGGGGTAGAGGGCTTGTTTACAGTCAGCCATGACGAGGCTCTGGCTATCCCTACAGAGGAAGCGGCGCAGATTGCCGTCAGGATCCAGCAGATACTTTATCATGAAACGGACATAGCCAACGCTATCGATCCCTTGGGCGGTTCATACTACATCGAGTGGCTGACGAGCAGGATAGAAGATGAGGCCACAAAGATCTTGCAGGAGATAGATAAGCGCGGAGGCTACCTCAAGTGCTGGGAAGACGGCTGGTTCATGACTATGCTGCAGAGTTCTTTTAACGAGCGGCAGCGAAAGATAGACAATGGCGAAAAGGTCATTGTCGGGCTAAATAGATACAGGCTGCCAGAACAGCCGAGAGTCCAGGCATGGCAACTCGACCCCAATGTGGAAGAAGAAGCCATAGCTCGAGTGAGGAAATTCAAGGCTGATCGTGACCAGGTAAATGCGGCGCGGGCACTCACTGAGGTCAGGGCAGCAGCGCAAAGAATCGCCGCTGATTGGCCCGACTCTTGTGGTTGCCTCATGCCCGCCATGATCGAGGCATTCATGGCAGATGCTACTGTTGGGGAAGTGCAGCGAACGCTTCAGGAGGTCCTTGGCTATGGCTACGTCTACTGACAAGCTGAAAGTGCTCCTCGCCAAATCTGATATGGACACCCATGATCGCGGCATAAGATACGTAGCCCAGGTGCTTAGGAATCTGGGGGTGGAGGTGGTCTTTATCAGATACCGAGTCCCGGAAGAGGTAGTCCAAGTGGCTCTACAGGAGGCTGTGGACGCGATTGGCTTGAGCTTGTATAGCGGGGCAGCACTACATGTAGTGTCAACCGTGATGAAGTTACTGAAGGAACAGCATATGGAAGATGTCCAAGTCGTGGTTGGTGGCGTCTTTGCCCCAGAGTATGCAGCCAAAATGCTGGAGATGGGTGTTAGAGGCGTTTTCGGGCCGGGACGTCCCATAGCAGAGGTTGTCGATTGCATAACATCAGTGGTGAGGTAGAAATCGGGCACGCACCTGAGTTCATAGGGCTCAGTTCCCTATTTTCACTAATAAGGGCGTCCCTTCTCTTCCCAAACCTTCCTCAGCCCAAAATCCTGTGCTATCACCTTATAGCAGATATGGCCACTAAAGCTGCGGAGTGCACCGCCGCCGGAGGCCGCTGCTGAGGCAAGATACATATTGCTAACCGGCATCCTGTAGCTGGATAGCTCCGGGATGGGTCTGAACCTATCCATCTGCGAGGCCGTCATGTCCTGTACCAGCATCTGTCCCTGGTGCATGTTTATATTTCTTTTTTCCACATCATCTGGAGTGTTGGTGTAGAAGCCAAGGATGTTATCCCTGGTCATATTCGGGGCATACCATTGCCACTGCCTTATCAGCTCTTCTGCGAACTGGGCTTTCATTTTCAGCCATTCCCTTTCCGAGAAAAGTCTGCGCGGGGCTGTGTAGTTCTCTACCAGGACATTGTGCTTTCCCTCAGGCGATTTGGCCGCAGTCCAGCGAGTATCCTCACAAACGTATAAAGCTAATTGCTTCGGGATCCCGTAGCACCAGATCTCAGCCTTATGTTTTGAGGCTATATAGTCCGGGTCCTTGGGCAGGACTACCTTGTTATAGCACCAGTAGAATTCAGGATCGTAGTCCTCGGCCTTATAGCGAGGCAACTCATTCAGGGCCACGTTGGCCCAGAAAATACATCCCTGGTCGCATTTGACATTCCTGGCCCTTCTCGCTATCTTGGGGCTCACCTGATCAGACCCGATGAGCCTGTTGATGGTCTGGTCGATATCCAGATTACTGATGACCATTTTCTTAGCCTCGATCTCAGTCCCGTCTGTCAGGCGGATGCCTCTGGCCGTGCCATTCTCAATAAGCACCTTATCCACCTCACTGTGGACGAAGAATTTTCCTCCCTGCTTGCTAAGTGCTCGTTGCAGGGCATGAGTTATGGAATGGGTGCCACCTGTGGGAATCGAGGGAGGGTTGACGGAGAGGGCTATGGTGACCGATGCTGCTGCATTTACAGCCCCGAGCACAGACTCCCCAAAAAGTCCAATGGTCGCCATGAGTCGCCTGATGAAGAAACATTGCATCTCCGGGCTCTCCCAGAACTCACGTGCCAACTGCTCTGAGGTCATCACCGAGTAAACGGGCTCAAAGCCGCTGTCGGGGTCGTCCATCAGGTTCTCTATGGCATTCTTCTGGCCCCAGGGTTTTGGCGGATTATAGCTCACCTCAGCAATAGCGGGTAACCATTTGGTGTGGAGCTTCTCATAGAGGAATTGCGCTGTCTCGGCATCTCTCTGTGATATCCTGGCAATGGAGTTGCAGGTTCTCTCAGCGTTCTTCGGTGAGAATTCGATCTTGCCTGCCACCTTGTCGCTCACTATCCAGGCCGGGTACGGGGTTATCGCTGTGCCATCGGGAAATGTGGCCCCTGTGCCCACGGTGGGGAAAATCAGATCCAGGCCCATCTCAGCGAGTGCAAAGTCGGAATAAACAGGATAGCGGTGGAAGCTGGTAGTGTGAGCACAGGGATTGCTCACAAATCCGGGGAGGGGGAGTTCCTCAGAGCAGGCGCCGCCCCCTAATTCGTGCTGCCTTTCAAAAACTGCCACCGATAGACCGTTCAGAGCAATGTAACAGCCGGTGACCAATCCGTTATGTCCACCTCCCACTATTACCACATCGTAGCTGGCATCTGCCATTTATCTCGGCCTCCTTTTTCTTATCATGGGACAGGATTACGCTAATCAGTGAAATATTGGTCCCACTGACTCTCTATTTTCCCGGTCGTCTCCCTATCGAGAACAACCGGCGCCGGTTTTTCCGCCCACTCATAGGGGAGGCAAGCATCGATCAGCATGCGGGAGGTCATAAGTCGAGCCTCAGCGGGCAGGGGAGGCTCCAGCAGAGATAACCTGCTTCGACCAGGGATTTGCACGCTCCTTTCCGGTTGGCATCTGAAACTCATGGCGTATAGCACTTGATCTATGTTCTCAGGGTCGATGTCAGCGTCCACCACGAGCACGGTCTTGAGGCCATGATTGCTTCCAGTAACTGAGGCGAAGGCGGCCAGTCCCACCTGTGTTGGGTGGCCGGAATACATTTGTTCCAGGGAGACAATGGCCATCATCCTGCCGCCGCCAGCGGGCGGGCAATAGACGCTCTTGATGCCAGGAATGCCCGTCTTCTGGAGTTCACTCCATAAAGATGCTGTGTAACATAAGCTTCCCATCATGTGAGTATCGGAAACTGGGCTGCCAGCAGTGCTAGCCCATAGAATAGGGTTATCGCGATAGGACATGGCCTTGACTTCAATATACTCCCTTGGCTCACTGGTCTTCTTACCTGAGTAATAGCCTGTAAACTCGCCGAAGGGCCCCTCTGGCAATCTCTTTCCAGGAACGATCTCGCCCTCAAGAACAATCTCCGCTTCAACGGGAATGGGTAGATCGACTATCTTCCCCTTTGTTACTTTGATAGGCTTGTCTCGCAACGCCCCGGCCAAGTCATATTCACTCACACCGGAGGGGAAAACGAAACTGGAACAAAGGAAGATCTCGGGGATAATTCCTGCAACCCACGCCACCGGCATGGGTTTGCCAATGTCGGCATAGGCCTGGAGGTCAGCCTCGGCATCCCTACTTGGCATGAAGACCTGGGTCATCTTGTCCTTATCGGCGATCATGCCCCGGTAAGTGCCGACGTTAATCCGTCCTGTGTGCAAGTTTCTTGTAATAAGGCAGCCGGCCGTGCCCAGGTAGCGGCCGCCATCACCAGGATAGAACCACGGCGCTGGCAGTTCGTATAAGTCAACATCAGTGCCGATAGAGATGTTGTCTCTATCGGCACTGGAATCAACCCACTCGGGAGGCACTCTTCTGCTGTCGACGCGTGTCAGCCAATGTTTGGCCAGGTCCAGGAGCCGACTGTGGGGATCGACCTCTAGGGCTAGGGCTAATCTCTCCTTGGAATCAAGCACGTTAACGACCACGCGCTTTCCCGGGTGATCCTTCACACTCTCGAATAGTAAAGCTGGGCCTCTCCGTGACTCGCTTAGCCTGGCTATATGGCTTAGTTCCAGATTCCAATGGACCTCTCTTTTTACCCGCTTGAGCTCTCCCTCGGACTCCAATTTGTCAAGGAATTCTCTCAGACTATCGTATGGCATAATGCACCTCGCCATAGTGTTGCCATATTGGCCATGACTGAGGCTATTATAAAGGATGTCAGCTTGGGATGTATATGGGACTCTCTATCTTCTATAATCTATCATGGAGCATGTCCGATCCCAGGAGAGCCCTCTGGGCAGATGCTCTACTCAAACGATACCTCGACCGCTTAGGGAAATATAGACCTCCCGCGGTAGGTATGTCCTTCAAGAGCAACACCTGAGCTGAGACGCTCGGATAGCATCAGTTTCGATGTCGACGGCCCCGTCTTCGTTACGAATTTTGGGTACACATGACCCAGCAGCTTCTGAATATCCTAGAGACTACCTTCTATTCACTGATCGCTTGCTTCTCAGCGTTGATGGCCCTATTCTACCCTCCAAGTACCCTTAGCCAGGCCAATGAAAAGCTGGCAGGCACTATCTCAGGCTATGGTCCCGGTACCATCATTATTCAATAACATAGACCCTGAGCATATTGCCGTCAACCCTTACCTTCTGCCCGCTCTTGATCTTCTGGGTGGCCTCCATGGTACCAACGACAACAGGGATGCCATACTCCCGTCCCACTATTGCGGCGTGGGCTAGGGCACCGCCTACATCCGTTACCACCGCTTTGACTACGCCGAAGGCCGGGGTCCAAGCGGGGTTAGTAAATATGGCCACCAGGACCTCGCCCTGTTGAAGCTCACCCAGTTGCTCAGGACCATATACCACACGGGCGATCCCCTCAGCCACCCCGGGAGCACCAGCAGCTCCGACCAGAGTAGCTCCGACCTCCTCTGGCTTGGCGATCTGTGGAGAGATGCCGACATTGAATATCGGATCTGCTGCCGTAAGCTCCGGCAGTCTGCTCACATCACCGATGACTATCGGCGTCTCAAAGGGAGATCTCTGATATTCCTCCCTGCGCCTGTTCACCAGTGGGCGCATATCAAACATGTCGTTATGAAGTTGAAGTGCGTGTACTATCTCGTAGTGCAGGAGGTAGAATATGTCATCCGGGGTCTCCATGGTCCCACCGCGGACAAACCTCCGCGCCGCTTCCATAGCGGCCAACCTCAGAGGGGAAAGGGGATTGAACTCCACCCAATAAACATGATCCTCGCTGAAAATGCCGGCCGTTTGAGCACACCTCATCAGCTTCTCAAACCAGTCCCTTTGCCCTTCAGGGACCATGGCCAGCACTTCCTTCTCCGTATCCTCCCTTTCTCTGATCAGGCGCTCCCGTTGCAGTTCTGGAGCGTGAGCCCCTCCAGTAGCCATCATATGCTTAATCTCCGGTATGGCCAAGTCCGGCTGTTCGATCCAGGTTGGGGTGCAGAATTCGATGCACCGCGCCCGCCTCAAACCCCAGACCTTCAGATACTCCTGTAATTGGCCCAGCCATTGCTTTCCAGCATCGCTTTGCTCCATTGCCGCGAGCACCTCTTGATCCGGGAGCTTAAATTTGTCCTCGAGCTTCAGCTCCATAGCACTGGTTGCGAGTTCAGCCAGCCCCTTGTTGGACTGAAGTATCGAGTTGTCAAAGCCTGCTACCAGCTTGGAGAACTTGGGGTCCCAAGCGGGGATTCCAGTTAGCTCCCCGAGCATGATCTGAAATAGCAGGAGCGCTTGATTGAAGGTCCCCATGGGCCAATGGTGTATTTGGTTCACCCGCCTTTGGGAGTTCCAGCAATCGTAGAAATTATCCATGAGCTCCATGTTGGTCATCTTCTCCATGTTGACCTGGGACTGGGAAAGGCGGGCAGAGAGTTGCACCATCTCCTCACGAAGGCCTGCCCAATGGCCAAAGGGGTCATCAAAAACGGGAGCCATCCGCTGCCGCCATATTGGCTCACGTGCCTTCCGCTCTTCCTCGGTTGTCAGCAGCACTGTTATATAGAAGCGGCCATTCTTCACTTTCCAGTTCCAGCCCTTGCTCGTGGGCAGACAATCCCTGTCATAGCCCCAATTTATCCCAAGCCAGGAAGCGTTGGTATACCACAGCTCGGTAAACAGCGGCGTCCATGGCGGTGTATCCCACTGCGCTCCAGAAAGCCAACAATGTTTCCCATCCCTTTCCTCATCATAGTCGTATATCGGCATATCGTATGGCATTTTGCGTTCCTCCTTCTTTTCGTTCCTGGCAAGTCTGACCAAAGTCCGGTTAAACCATTCTTCACCCCTTTTGTGGGCAACGGTTCATATTTGCCCATGATAGCTTGTCCCTCGGCATCAGTGCTCGATAATATAAACACAGCAGTTGTCGCCGTCAACTCTGACTCTATCTCCGGTCTTGATTTTCCTGGTGCCCTCCTGAGTTCCGGCAACAACAGGCAGACCGAATTCCCGCCCCACTATTACGGCATGGGTCAAACCGCCGCCGGTATCGGTGACAACGCCCTTAACTATGGCGAAAAGAGGCGTCCAGGTCGGACTCGTGGTCACAGTGACCAGCACCTCGCCTGGTTGAACCAGATGGAACTCCTCATGGCTCATGATGACGCGGGCTGGCCCCTCGGCAACCCCAGGGGCTGAGTTCGAACCATAGATGTCGGCCTTGAGTTCAGGCTTGACTACAGGGACACCGGCGACCACACGCAGCAGGATGGCTTCATCGCTGATCACCTCTCCCAATTTACTCATATCCCCGATGGCGAAAGGCGGCTCGGCCTTCAGGTTTTCCTCGTATTGCTGTTTTCTTATCTGGACCAGCTTGCGGGAATTGAACTTGCCAAAGTCAGCGGGGATTATTCGAACTATGATCTCCTCCGGGAGCAGGAAATAGACATCTCGAGGCTCTTCAATGATCCCGGTCCGTGCGAACCGCTGCCCGATCTCCTTGAGCACATGGCGCGCCAATCCATTGGCATAGTGCTCACAGTAAAAGAGATGTCCCTCGGCCCACCTGCCGACCCACTGGGCAGCATTTAGCAGCTTCGCAAACATCTCCTTATTGGCTGCAGGCACACGGGACAGCACTTCCTTCTTCACTTCCTCTCTTTGTTTGGCCAAGCGTACCCCTTCTTGGTCCAGTGTAAAAGCACCCCCTCTGGCTATAGCTGTCCTGATGTTGGGCAGGGCCTGGCCTGGCTTCTCCAGCCAGGTAGGTGTACTGTAGTCAGCGACCCGTGTCGTCCGCCAGCCATTTTCATCGAGGAATGCATGGAATTCTTCAAGCCATTTCCTTCCTGCATCGCTTTTCGCCAACTCCGAGAGGAGATTCTCATCATCGGGGAGGGACTCGAATGTCTCCTTGAGCCCGAGTTCGAGTGCCCTGCTCCCGAGACGATATTGTTCCCGGTCCACCTGGAATATCCTGTTGTCAAAGCCTGACATCAAAGCCTTGAATTGGGGGTGCTGTTCGTCCATACCCAGCAGTGCCTTGCATATATCTTCAAACAGCCCGTAGATGTGCCATGCGGCATAGAGGCAATGCATGTGGATATCCCAGCTCCGATACAGATAGTTAATCCAGTCCTGAAAGTACACCCGGAGCTCTGGGCTGGTCAGTTTCTCCACATCCACTCTCTTGAGCCGCTGAAAGCCCTCCTCGAGCTCGGGCATAAACTTTCCCTCCCACTGCGCTTGGAAGTCTTCAATCCAGGGGGCTATTCTCTCTCTGAATATAGGCTCACGCTGCTTTTTTTCTTCCTCTGATAGCTTTATCCTGGAGAGATAGGCGAAGCCATCTTTGGTCCTCCAAACCGGCACGCCCATGGGTGCGGAGATCATCTCACTACCGTATCCCATGGCACGATGTGCATTAACTGTTGATAACCCCCATAGCTCAAGCGGATAGAGCGCAGGAACACAATCCTTGGCATCAATAACCCATACCTCAGCTTCCTGAAGGTCTCTTTCCTCATCAAACTCCAAACAACCTGTCCAATTGTGGTATGATGGCATTTCATCCTCTCTTTTCATAGTCTGATTTGTGTTGAACCATTTCCTTTTAACTTTGATTGTGTTTTCGCTTTACGTTACGCGTTTCACCTCCTTTCTGGGCCAGCCTATTCAGCACGTGACCCTGCGTGGGCTCAAAAACAAAAGGGCAGAGAAGCCTTACGCATCCTCTCTACCCTTCGTCAACAGCTTTGCTACCTCCTCACCATCTGTCAAATCCTGTAATGCCTAT
The DNA here is from genome assembly GCA_034414595.1 of Dehalococcoidia bacterium. Taxonomy (GTDB): domain Bacteria; phylum Chloroflexota; class Dehalococcoidia; order SZUA-161; family JAUWZY01; genus DAOULY01. The sequence goes on along the minus strand of DAOULY010000016.1, from coordinate 458,468 downwards.
CGCTTACATTCCCTGCTCTCGCTTACTTGTCCCGCCGATTCTCTCCTGAGCCTCTTACAGCATCATAAAATGCTCCGCTACCAAGGTGTAGATAATGTCCTATATATACAACTTATCAAGAGCGATGTCAAGTCATTCAACAAGGTCTCTCTAAAAGGGAATCCTTATGGAGCAGGTATTCCCAGGATATAATGACAGATAGAACTGGACCGATACCCTTCTGGAGCGTCAGTTCAGTGGAAGATACTGGGCTTTACGGTGCCAACATTGCCAGGAATATCCATTGGAGGGCGTACAAGTCAAGGGAAAGAGCGAAGGCTATGGTAGCCGAGTGACGACACAAGAGCTGCGTGAGCAAGTACAGCAGGCACTAAGCTTCGAGCCCAAACTCAAGCATTTTGGGGGAGCGCGAAAATTTGGATATCCTATGGCCATACGGAGTGTTCTGTCCTCTCTATGATGTCATCCTGGAGTGACCTATTTATCTGGGTGAAGTAGGCACTCCATCCTGCCACTTTGACCATGAGGTCCGGGTATTTCTCGGGATGCGCTTGAGCAGCTCGTAAAGTCTCAGAGCTTACTACATTGAATTGTATGTGAAAACAGTCCAGCTCAACCCATGCCCTAAGGAATGCTGACATATTATCTAATCCCTTCTCAGCTTCCAATATCACTGGGCTGAGCCTCATGTTATTTAATACCGTCATGGCCGTTCCATTTTCCAGCGGTGCCCGATTTATCTTGCCGATAGACTTGATCACTGCTGTTGGCCCATTCCTGTCATAGCCGAAGTATGGAGCGCCAGCATCAGCCAGGGCAGTCCATGCCTTCCTTCCCGATGGTAATGCCCCGGTCACCATACCAAATGGATTGTTGCTTGTAAGACTGTGTATGAGACCGTACCACTTCCCGCCCCACGCATTTCTATATTTATATAGTTCCTCGGCTTCCATACAACATATTTCCTTCGCTATCGAGTCTGCATAATCATCGTCATTGCCATATTTGGGGGCATTGTTTATCAACATCTGCCTCAAATCTTCCCTGCCCTTGAAGTCATTATCCAGCGCGTCCGTAAGCTCAGCCATGGAGATAACTTTATCCTCGAATACGAGTTTTTTGATTGCAACCAGTGAGTCTATTACATCGGGCGTTCCGACACCCATATGGGCAAAGCAAAACCGAAGTTCCGGTGGCAGGCCACCTCCTGAATAGAAATCTACACCATTTTCTATACAGACTGGATGCATCGCCGACATAAATGGCGTGGCTACCGTGCTATTAAGAGCAGCAAAAGTGCCCAGATTCTGCAATGTTATGTAAAGGCTCATGGTATGTGCATACTGCTTCTTAAGTGCCTCTACTACCTCGTCATAGCTACTGAACTTCCTTGGATCTCCGGTCTCAATTCCGATCTTCTTCCCGGTTATCCTTGCTATCCCGTTGGTCAATACATACTCCAAGGGCGCTGCGGAGTTCAAGCCACCCCAGTGAAACTGGGAACAAGGTGCACAGGGGTCCTCAGCTAACTGAAACTCCACACAGGCTGAATTGAAGTAATCTCGCGCCTGTTCCAAAGTTACTGTTCCATTTGTTACCTGCATCACGATAGGGATTATCTGCTCATCGTTATAGAACTTCGGGTGCCCCATACCCAGTCTTAATACCTCACAAGCCTTCCTTAGAAAGTCATCCGGAGTTCCTTTGTGCAACCTAATAGATATATCAGGTAAGTATAATTTCAGATCAGTTTGTGCTTGTAAAAGCAGATATGATAGCTCATTAGTGGCATCTTGACCCTCTCTGGTCAGACCACCTATGTTGATAGTAAACCAGTTAGCGTAACCACCATAATGCGCTGCTATTTCTTTCGGTCTTGCAAGCCAGATGTTGCATACTTTAATAAAGAAGCACTCAATTAGCTCCAACGCTTCTTCTCTGGTAATCCTTCCTTCATCGATGTCCTTTTGGTAAAAGGGATACAGCCATTGGTCAACCCTCCCTGGCTGCATGGTGTTCGCTGAAGCTTCCAACCTTTCGGTCACGAGAACAAACAAGCTGAGCTGCAGTGCTTCAAAAAAAGTTCTCGGCGGATTCTCTGATATCCATTCACAAGCTTCAGCTATCCTTTCCAACTCCTTTTTTCTACCAGCGTTTTCCTCCCTTGCCTCGAGTTCCTTGGCCAATGCTGCATACCGCTTAATGAAAGTTGTAGCTGCATCGCAGGCGATCTTTACAGAATTGAGAAGGGGTAGCTTATTAACATCCTCAAATTTTGACAGGTTCAGACGCTCAATTCTATGATCAGCCTTCATCTTCAATCCCTTAAACCCTAGGCTTAGAAACTCCTTTGGGGCGAACATCGAAGGCTGTGTTAGAGTAAAATAGCGGACACGACAGGAACAATGATGAGCTTCAAGGATGTCTTTCACACTTTCAGGTATGATGCTATTAAAAAGTTCCTCGTTTGTTTTCCCCTCCCAGTATGGGATAACCTCTTTTCTGACTATTTCCTTATCCTCTTCACTTACAACAAGCGGGTCGAATTCCCTCGTCGCCAGCGTATCCAATTCGTCCTTGAGCCATTCCACCGATAACTCAGGAAAGAGATGTGCCCCACGTGGCTTGGTGGTGATACCACCGACGAGTAGCTCATCACGGTCGATATCAATGCTCAAGTTCTCCACAATCTCCATGAGGGCTTTTGCCCTCCTAATCTCCTTGGGCTCGCCCTCCGTTTTCTGGAACGAATTTGTCAGATGAAGACACCTCTCAACTGAGACGTAAGGCACTGAATAAATATGACCTTCCCTTAACCTTTCAATCCTCTCCGAGATGCCCTCTTCCAACTCTAAAAGTTGAACGTTTCTCTCCATTTCCTCCTCCTTGAGATATAATATGAGCCGGCAATCCCCCTATGTCAAGGAATGCACTGCTTTGCCCACCCGCAGATTTTCTCAGCTTTATCATCAGGTAGGCCTCTTAGATCATCTGTCGGGTGTGTTAGCACGGAAGTTCAGAAGAACCGCTATTCCTACCTCCTCCAATTGCATTCAGTCCTGAGCGATGTTTACCTCCATTCTGAATGCTCCGTCCTGCTTATGATATCATCCTGGAGTGACCTGTTAATCTGGGTGAAATATGCGCTGTATCCTGCTACCTTGACCAGGAGGTCGGGATATTCTTCGGGATGCGCCTGAGCATCTCGCATGACCTCCGAGCTCACTACATTGATTTGTGTCTGAAAACAACCCAGCTCACACCACGTCCTGAGGAATGCCGCCACGTTCTTCAATCCCTTCTCACCTTCCAATATCACTGGGCTGAGCCTCATGTTTTGCAGCATGGTCATCGGCGTTCCGTTGTCCAGCGCTGCTCGGTTTACTTTGCCAACGGTCTTGATCACTGCCGTCGGCCCATTCCTGTCATAGCCGAAGAAGGGAGCACCAGCATCAGCCAGGGCAGTCCATGCCTTCCTTCCCGATGGCAATGCCCCGATCGCCCTGCCATATGGATTGTTGCTGGTAAGACTAAGTATGTTAGGATACCATTTCCCTCCCAGAGGGTTTCTATATTTATATATTTCTTCACCTACGATGCAATATACTTCTTTTGCGATCGAGTCCACATAATCATCGTCATTGCCATATTTTGGAGCACTGTTTATCAGTATCTGCCTCAAATCCTCCCGGCCCTCGAAGTCGTTATCCAGCGCGTCCATAAGCTCAGCCATGGAGATAACCTTATCCTCAAACACAAGTTTTTTGATCGCAGCCAATGAATCGATGATATCAGGCAACCCCACGCCGACACGGCTGAAAAAGAACTGAAGTTCTGCAGGTAGGCCTCCGCCACCCAAATACAAGTCCACTCCATTTTCTATGCACACCGGATGCACTGCTGATAGAAATGGTGTGGCCACTGTGCTATTAAGAGCTGCAGCTGTGCTCAGATTCTGCGATGCTATGTAGAGCCTTATGATGTGGGCATACTGCTTCTTAAATGCCTCTACTACCTCGTCATGGCTGTTGAAGTTCCTTGGCTCACCGGTCTCGATTCCGATCCGTTTTCCATTTATCCTTGCTCTTCCGTTAGTGAACACATACTCCAAAGGAGCTGCCGAGCACAAGGCACCCCAATGAAACAGATACCCGGGAGCGTAGGGGTCAGTTAACTGAAGCTCTGTACAAGCTGAGTTGAAGTAATCTCGCGCCTGCTCCAGGGATATCGCCCCATTTGTCAGCTGCATCACGATAGGGATTGCTTGCTCATCGTTATAGAACTTGGGATTCCCGATGCCAAGTCTTAGCACCTCACAAACCTTCCTTAAAAAGCCATCCGGGGTTCCTTTGTGCAATCTCACCGCTATGTCAGGAAGATACAGCCGAAGGTCTACCACTGCCTGCAAAATCATGTAAGATAGCTCATTAGTGGCATCGTTGCCTTCCCGGGTCAAACCGCCTACATTAGTGGTAAACCAACTGGCATAACCTCCGTAATGCATCGCCATCTCTTTTGGCCTAGCGAGCCAGATGTCGCATATCTTGATGAAAAAGCACTCGAGAAGCTCTAAAGCCTCTTCCCTAGTGAGCCTCCCATGCTCGATGTCTTCTTTGTAAAAGGGATAAAGCCATTGATCGAGTCTCCCTGGCGTGACAACATTGACCGCTGCTTCCAGTCTGATAATCAGGGCGACAAACAAGGCAAGCTGCAGTGCTTCATGGAAAGTCCTCGGTGGATTCTCTGCTATCCATTCGCAGACTTCGACTACCCTTTCCAGCTCTTCCTTCCTCTGGGCATCTTCTTCCTTATCACCGAGCTCTCTGGCCAATGCTGCATATCGTTTAATGAAGATGGTGGCTGCCTGGCAAGCGATCTTCACCGAGTTGAGGAAGGGTAGCTTGTTGACATCCTCAAATTTAGTCAGTTCCAGCTGCGCAACTTTTTGGTCAGCCTTCATCTTTAGCCCTTTGAATCCCAACTTCAGGAACTCACTCGGCGTAAATAGAGAAGGTTGGGTAAAGGTAAAATAGCGAACACGATTAGACCAATGCCCACAGGAAAGGAGGTCTTCTATCTCTTCAGGTACCATTTTGATAAAAACGTCTTCTGTCGTTTTCCCTTCCCAATATGGGATGACCTCTCTCCTGATGATTGCCTTATCCTCTTCACTTATAATAAGCGGGTCGAATTCCCTTGTAGGCAGCGTGTCCAATTCCTCCTCAAGCCATGCCACCGATATTTCGGGAAAGAGCTGTGCACCACGGGGCCTGGTGGTGATGCCACCAACGAGCAGCTCATCTCGGTCAATGTCAATGCTCAAGTTTTCCACAATCTCCTTCAGTGCTTTCGCCCTTCTTATCTCCTTGGGCTCGCCCTCCGTTTTCTTGAATGAATTGGTGTGATGAAGACATCTCTCGACGGAAACATAAGGCACTGAGCGAATATGACGCTCCCTTAAGTTCTCAATCCGCGACGAGACTCCCCTCTCCAGCTCTAAAAGTTGAACACCTCTACCCATTTTCTTCCTCCCTCAAAGCAATTATATCACAACAATTTACCCTGCAAACCCATTTCGGGGCTAGGTCGAATATTGAAACCGTCGGGCTGGGCACAGTGGTTTAGCCGCCTCCTTACCGGATATTTTAGACTGTCACCGACTCCCTTTCGACTTGTATTTCTACTGGGTTGCGTTCAAAGTTTAGTTATTTCTCAATTCACTGGTGAGCAGAAGGCGTTGGCTGCAAAGCCACTCTCCCTGAAATTTACGAGGTGCAGATTGGATGGTAGCTTGAGGGCTTTTTCGTCACTGCGAAGTAGCATGAGAGGATTCTGGAGGTACACTGCAGATTGCAGTCCGCTTGTGATGACACAGGTACGCAGCGAGCCGGGCCGCAGTCAGGATTGACAGCTGGGTACGCCTGTGATATATTTGGCCTCCAAGTTGTAAAGAAATCACTGTTAGAAGGAGGGCAAGAGGATAAGCTGGATTAGACTACCACGGGAAACCACTTTTGGCTACGGCTGCCGCGACCACCTAGCTCGGATGGAAATGAAACGAGTAGCCGTAATCTCAGGCGGGCATGCCACCACCAAACTGGCTGAGGAAATGATACTGCCCATTTTGAAAGGGTCGGGGAAGGAAGTAACCTTATTAGAAGGAGTGCTCCCCGACCCTCCTATGAGGCAGGTGGTCGAGTTCAAAGAGAAGCTACTAAACTTCAATCCCGACTGGATTCTGGGATTCGGCGGCGGCTCTGCCATAGACTTAGCCAAGTCAGCCTGGGTCTTCTATGAATACCCGGAGTTACCTGTGGAGGACAAGGTTAGGGAATGGGGAACGGGACCCGTTAAGACCCTGCCCCCCCTACGGCGCAAGGCCAGACTGGTAGCCATAGAGACCACTAGCGGCACCGGCTCTGCAGTCACTCGGGGCTCCTTGATCACGGGTGAAGAGGAGAAAAGAAAATATCTGGTGAGAAGCTCAGAAATCGTGCCTGATGTGGCCATCTACGACCCAGAGGTCTGCCTCTCTATGCCTCCTGGCATTACCGCCCATACTGGGATGGATGCCCTGACCCATGCCATCGAGGCCTATGTATCAACCACAGACAACGCACCATGCGAGTGGCTATCACTCAGAGCAATCCAGTACGTCTTCCAGTATCTGCCCCGCTCTTACGCCAACCCAAGCGATAGACACGCCAGGGAGAAGATGCACGAGGCTAACATGATGGCAGGCATATCCTTCGCTAATGCCTCCCTGGGTATTACCCATGCCCATGCCCATCCCCTGGGCGCTCGCTACGGTGTTCCTCACGGGCTGGGTAATGCCGTAATGCTGCCCTACGTAATAGACTTCAATATACCAGCCGCTGAGGCAAAGTACGCTGACATAGCCCGTATGCTCGACCTGGATGGGATACGCGATGCCGACTTAGCCGCAGAGCTGGTATATGAGGTTCTGAGGTTAAACAGCTTAGTGGGCATCAGGGATCTTGAGGATGCCCTGGGAGACAACCTGGACGACTTCAGGAAAAACATGGGTGCCATTGCCAAGGATGCGTTCGCCGATCCCACCGTGACTACCAACCCGAGGAAGTTGTGGTCAGCAGCAGAGTGTAAAACAATCTATCAGAACGCACTGGCAAAGCTGCTGGTCAATTGCTAGAACTCCTCTGGATTCCCCGACACTCAAATACTCAATTGATACGAGTGTCCCAGTTTACCTAACGAGGACAAGCCCCACGGAGACAGCGGAAGGGACTGAACTTGGGTCTACGCTGCGACAAATGGGGTAGACGTCCCAGCCTGCCTTGGTAAGCAGACTGTAAACATCGATGCCGACACCCTCTAAGGAAGGCCTGGCTTGCAACGGGAATTTGCAGCTTTCCCCATCAAGCACCTGGCATCTTTCCCTCTCGCAGTAAGCCAGCCGGCATCCGTCGCAGCCCAGACCTATGGCCAGATGATAGCCGTCTAGAAATGCCGTTGCCTCTACCTCTCCGGCGATATTGGAGGTAAGCTTTATCACCTCTATTCTCTCCATTAACCTGTCGCCTTGGGCAAAGTTTTCTACCGGGGTCACGTTAATCCCAAACAATATCGCCCAGCGATATCGGGCTATGGCTCGACGCATAAACTCCGGCTCCGGGCTAAAGGGCGGGCAAGAAGGTGATGTCCCATAATACATGCAGCGTGGTACCCAGCACTTGAGCCTGACCCGTTCATCCACTATTATCCAGTGAGCAGGTATCACCTTGGCACTTGTCGCCCCCAGTTTTAAGGCCTGCTGCCGATACCGCTCCAGGTCCTCCATTAACGTTTGCTCTGAGATTTCTTCACCGCGAAATAGCCTAACCTTCTTTTTCGCACCGAACGTCATCCTATTTCCTCCTTTCAACCAACATTTCCCATTTCGCCCCGCAGGGAAGACAATACTTGTCCCTCACTCTCCCGGCTCGAAAACAAAGGGACAGAGAAGCCTTTCGCATCTCTGCCCTCACTCCTCACTCACCAAAACTGCTGCCTCATCCTTGTCTATTTGACCAGATTGCGCTTGTTGCTTAGATTTCCTGCTTTCACCTATTTATGCCCGCCTATCCTCTCCGAAACCACTTCTATGACGATAAATTCCAATGGCTTGAACTCGGCTGCTGCCCCATATATATACCGTTTACATGGTATTGTCAAGGGGATGATTGGCCATGACCTCAGGCGAACATTTTCACCACTGGTAGCGGCTGCCAGTGGTGATGAGTTTCTCCCCATGCGGCTTTTAAGGGACAGGATTCCGGGCCAGAGTGAACGCTACATTCACTACCCCTTATCTCGGCTGCTGGAAGCCTTAGAGCGATTCTCTCCTCTGCGGCTCATAGGGCAAAAGGAAACGGGCCCCGGCTTGATACCGGAGCCCGATCGTATTCTGGTGGAGACGGGGGAGAGTCGAACTCCCCGTCCAGAAGAAATCCATCTCGAATGGCTACAAGCTTAGCCGACTCTTTGCTCTCGCTCCGCTAGCCCCTGTCGGCCGGGTCCAGCTTTGCCAGCCGATGTTACCTTTGGCGTTCCCCCATCGGCGTCAGGAATCGCCGCACCTCGATTTTTTAGCGCCCAATCCCTCCTGTCGAGGAACAGGTTGGGTTGGACGTGGCCTTATATTAGGCCGCTACCGGTAAAGGTTCGGCAGTTATCTTTTTGCCACCTTTTTTACGAGGGTGATGGCACCTCGGCTTGCCATTCTGGGACGCCCTTCCCCTGTCGAAACCACTCGTCCCCAGTTAGCTTGCCTTACGCCTGAGTGCCTGTTCCATCTCACGCTGGACTTGGCGCTCGGCGAGGGTAGCACGCTTATCATAGGCCTTCTTACCCTTAGCAAGCGCTAACTCTACCTTGGCTATTCCATTTTTAAAGTACAGTTTGAGGGGCACCAGCGTGAACCCCTTCTTGGTCACCTTGCCGATTAAGTCGGCAAGCTCCTCCCCGTGCAGCAGTAACTTCCGCGGTCGAGTAGGCTCATGATTATACCGATTGCCTGCATCATAGCGGGCGATGTGAGTATTGAGCAACCAAAGCTCGCCATTTTCGGCCCTGGCAAAGGCATCTCGGATGTTGGCCTTCCCCTCCCGCAGCGACTTGACTTCAGTGCCAGTGAGCACCAGTCCCGCTTCGATGCGGTCATCGATGTAATAGTCATGGTATGCCTTGCGATTGAGACAAATCGTCTTTACCGTCATTGCCATTATGTAGTATAGCAAGCTGACAAGGAGGCGTCAACGAAGTTTGCTACATTACAGGGAAGATGATAACATAATAGCCGAGGAGATTCATGCCCAAAGAGCTTAAGTTCATAGTCTCCCCCCTACTGGTCGCCTGCTTCTTGGTCTTGTCCTTCGTCGCTGGCTTTTCTCTTGCTTTGAAGGAGCAGCCCGTCCTCGATGCCTGGAACATCCTGAAGCACGATTACGTCGATCAAACCAAGCTTGACTGGAAGCTGCTATTTCTGGGCCTTTTAAACGGCGTCGATGGTATGCTGGAGCAATTAGATGATCCCTATAGCGCCTATTTCAACGCTGAAGAATATAGCCAGTTCTACGAGGAGATTGCGGGCAGCTTTATCGGGATCGGGGTTGAGCTTATCATTGACCAGGATGGGAACCTGATGGTGATCGCGCCCATCTCGGGCTCCCCTGCGGAGGATGCTGGGATTGAACCTGGGGATATCATTTTGACGATCGACGGCGTCTCTACCTCAGGGGTAGGTCTGTGGGACTCTGTGCTCCAGATACGTGGGGAGGAAGGGACTCAAGTCACGCTTGAAGTACGGCATCAAGATGGAAAAACGGAACAGATAACGATAACACGGGAAGAGATCAGTATTCCCACCGTCAGCGGGCAGATGCTGGCGAATGATATCGCTTACATCGGGATCAGCCATTTCTCGGAGAACACGGGAACAGAGTTGCACTCTTCTCTGGAACAGGCGCTCAATCAAGGGGCTCAGGGCATCATCCTCGACCTGCGCAATAACCCCGGGGGATTGATCGACGCTGCAGTGAGTGTGGCCAGCCAGTTTCTCCCCGAAGGAAGCACTGTCCTTACTGCCAGGGATGGCTACGGCAATGAAACCACCTGGAAGGCGGAGGCGGGGGGCTTGGCTACTGATTTTGGCCTGCCTCTGGTGGTTCTGGTGAACGGCTTCAGTGCCAGCTCCAGCGAGGTGGTGGCTGGGGCATTGCAGGACTACGAGCGGGCCACGCTTATCGGGACCAAGACCTATGGCAAGGGGAGCGTCAATCTACTGCACTCGCTAAGTGATGGCTCTGCGCTCTATGTGACCCACGGTCGCTGGTATACACCAAATGGAAGGCTGATAGAAGGAGTGGGCTTAACCCCTGATAACATTGATAAGCTGGATGACTACCCCCAGCTTAAGCAGGCGGTAGAAGATATTATGTCGAGTTAGCTCTCGGCAAAGCAAGGATAGGAGCCCAGGAGCTTTAAAAAAGTCACGTGATCTTGGAGTTCCGCCAGAGCCTGCTGGCAAATTGCATCCTCAACATGGCCCTCGAAATCAGCATAAAAGATGTATTCCCATGGTCTGTCCTTTGTCGGCCTGGACTCCAGTTTGGTCAGGTTTATGCCCCTGGTAGCGAAGACACCCAAGCTTGAATATAGAGAGCCGGGGACATTTTTAGTGGCGAAGATGAGCGAGGTCTTGTTCCTGGGCCCATATAGTGGTTTCTCGTTGGAGATGACGAAGAACTTGGTGTAGTTGTTGGGGTTTGTCTGTATGTTTTGAGCCAGGATGTTCATTTGATAGATCTGAGATACCCGTTCGCTGGCGATAGCAGCGCAGCTCTTCAGTTCTCTCTCCCTTATCATCTTGGCGCTGCCCGCGGTGTCATAAGTGGGCATTATATCCGCCCCCAATTTTCTCAGAAACTCCTCACATTGGGCCAGGGCTTGGGGATGCGAATAGACTGTTTTGATGCTCTCCAGCGATTCCCCAGGTAGTGCCAGCAGACAATGGTTTATTCTCAAATCGACCTCGCCAAAGATGGCCAGCTCATACTTCAGCAGCAAGTCGTAGCTTTCATTGATGCTGCCTGCTTGAGAGTTTTCCACAGGGACCACTCCGAAGTTGGCTTGATCTTGAGCTACAGCCTCGAAGACGTCGGGGAGATAACGGCAGGGCAGGAGGGCCACCGTGCCGAAGAATTTGGTCACTGCGTCCTCGCTGAATGAACCCCGCTCACCCTGGAATGCTACTTTAGTCATTCCTTTCCCTTAGGAACGGTGGTTAACATCTTGCGTAATGCTTCCTTGGTCTCGGGCTTGGTCACGGCCACTATGGAGTCGCCAGCTTTTAGCACAGTGCCCCATGATGGGATTTGGGGCCCTTTCTCATTGCTTATTATCAGGGTGATGAAGCTCTTCGCCGGCAAAACTAGATCCATCAGCTGTTTGCCCACTGCTATGGAATCGGGGGGGATTTTGACCTCCACCATCTCCAGCTCTCCTCCCTTCAATTTGAGCAGAGGGATGGCGGGGTGGAGGGGGAGTGCAAGTTCAATGTGAGACATGATGAGGTCTGTGCTGGAGATGGTAACGTCGATGCCGAGCTTCTTGAACAAGGTCTCATTTTCGGGGTTCGTGATCCGTGCGATGGTCGTGGGGACATTGAATTTGTGCTTGGCAACTTGGCAGGCTACTAAGTTATCCTCGTCATCACCGGTGACGGCGATGAGTATGTCAGCGCGTGCTGTCCCCACTTCGCCAAGGATGGTTGCCTCGCAACCATCGCCACGCATGACCAGGCTGCTGCCCAGTTCATCGGCGATGGCTTCATATCTCCTGCGCTCTTTCTCCAGGATCAACACCTCATGGCCATCATTGACTAGTGCCCTGGATAGATAATAACCTACCTCACCACCGCCGACCACGATGATATACAAGTCTTAACCTCCCTCTCCTCGGCCTTCTATAGCTTGGCCTCCGATCGTTTGGCCCTCTATGGCTCTTTTCAACAGCTCGGCCCCCACCATGGTTGGGCTGATGGTCACCAGCCCCAGGTTTCGATACATCTCCTCACGGATGGGATCGTAGATACGGCAAACTACCTTGGGCACATTGAAGATGTGCTTGGCAATTTGAGCGGACATCACATTTCGGTTATCGCCTTGGGTCACGGCAACGAACACATCAGCCTTGTCAATGCCCGCTTTTCTCAGGAAGTCCTGATCGAGCCCGTTGCCTATCAGTGCTGTGCCTTGGAAGGTTGATGGCAACTTCCTGAAGCTGTAGGGCTCAATGTCCAAGATGGTGATTTTATGCCCTTCAGCATCCATAGTCGTTGCCAGTTGGGCCCCGACTCGACCACAGCCCATTATTAGCACATTCATCTTATTTGCCGACTTCCTCTCCAGGAGGAACTGCTTCCCGATAGAGCAAAAGGCGACAGGGGGCATATTCGAATAGATACGGTACTATGTTCCCCACAGTGTACTTACCATAGCGCTTCTTATATTCAATACCAATTACAATTGTATCGATGTCCCGCTCGATGGCCTCATCGACAATGGCTGGCCCAGCCTGGCGTGCTTGTAGCAGGTCTGTCTCTACTTCGTAATCCTGCTCCGTAGCGATGCGCTCGGCCTGCCTCAGCATCTGCTCACCTTTTTTCACCTCGGGCTCGAGCTCAGCGTCTACGGGAAGGGATCGTTCGACCTCGATTACGTAGACTACGTAGACCTTCCTCTTGGTCTTCTTGGAGAGGTCGCAGGCTAACCTCACCGCCTCCACATCTGCCTTATACCCGGTGAATGGAACTAGAATCTTACCGAAATCCACAAGGCCACCATTCCAATAGCATAAGTCAAATTCACTCGCAGTCTATCATCATAATGTACTACAGTGAGTGCTGTCAATATCCAGAGCCATTTGACCCATTCCCAATCTTTGTGCTAAACTTCTACTACGTCCCTGTAGCTCAACGGATAGAGCGCCGGCCTTCTAAGCCGTGGGTTGTGGGTTCGAATCCCACCAGGGATGCTTATTTTCAAGATCACCTCATAATGCTTCTTAAGGCTGAAGCGAGTGTGGGGGGGTACCAGGGGGCTAAGAGCTGTAATCCCTGCACCAGAAGCTTACCATGCTGGTCGAAGGAGACTGCTGATGATTGCAGCAACCGCTCATGGATATTCTGGGCCTTGATGACGCGGAAGACCTCCTCGATCTGGCCATCGTTGAGCCTTTCATAGATGCGACGTGCCCAGTAGCCGACTCTGAGCTCCCAGCCCAACCTTTTCTTCCACCTCTTTTCATACTGAGAGAATAGATTCTCTGAGAAGTCACCGTGTGAGAGGGCCTGATGGATAGTTTCAGCTGCGATCTCGGCGCATAGCAGCCCGTAGTATACCCCGCCGCCGGTGGTGGGTTTAACTTGCCCCGCGGCCTCACCAACAACCAGCACTCTCTCTTTATATGTTCTGGCCCGTGGTCGTAATGGAATGCCGTCATAGGAGATTTTAGCTCTGGCAGAGGCTATCTTACCCTGACGGTACAGCAAGGCCAGAAACTGTTTCAGGCATGAGCTTGGGTTCTTGCGGGAGAAGAGCCCGGCCAGTGCTCTACCTTGGGAAGTCGGGACCAGCCAAGCGAAGAAACCCGGAGCTATATCGTTCCCAAAATAGATCTCAACCTCGTCGATGCTCTTTCGCTCGACCTCAGCTTGGGCCCCGATGACGAAGTCAGCCAGCTGGCCAAAGCCCAGCTGCTGCGGTAGTTTTGAGGCAAAGCCAGTAGCCAGTACAGCAGTCTGGCCATTAACTCGAGTCTTTTCCCCCTGCTGTTCCAGCTCCATCATGATGCCGCTATTGGAGACAGCGATATCCCCGGCTTGGCAGCCTAAGAAGAAATCTGCTCCTTGCCTCTGGGCCTGTTTGGCCCAAGCGACATCAAAGATAGCTCGATCTATGATATAGGCCTGTGGTTCCTTTTTCCATAGCCTGAGCCAGTTGCCCGAAGGGGTGAACAGTTTAGCGGAATTGGCCTGTTCTCGGAGGAGATCCTGGGGCACACGAAATCGCTCGGCGCAATCCCTGCCTATGATCCCGGTGCAACACGCAGGCTGACCGATCTGCTCATGTTCTTCGAAGACCGCCACTCTGTAGCCCAAACTGGCCAACTCAGCGGCGATATGACTTCCCACAGGACCGGCGCCTACAATTAAAACATCATACAGTTTCGATTTCTCCATATGGACATCAGCGGTATTTTGATTCAATTAGGGAAATTTGTCAATAGACAAGCAATGCATCAGAACTTGTAATGAGTACACTGTAAGTTCTAAGCGGAGTCGCTCAATGTTGGATGAGAAGACCAGAATACTGGTGGTTGCTGATGCTCGACAAAACGTTGGATTGGGCAGGGTGTTGTTTTTGCCTCGCCTTGACTGCGGGCATCTTTGGCTGCTACAATGCCGACGTGATGGTGGGCGTAGCCCAGTGGTCTAAGGCGCCAGGTTGTGGCCCTGGAGATCGAGGGTTCGAATCCCTCCGCTCACCCTTTCTGGCCAGACAACTCAGATAGCTGCTATTGCCTGCATCTCTATCAAAGAGCCCTCAGGAGCCAACCTTGTTACCCCGATAACCGTACAGGCGGTGGCTTTCTCCGGGCCATTTTCCCAGGTTCATCGCCAAGTAGTTCGGGAAATCCCCTACGGCGGAAGTCACCCGTCTTACGAAACTCCTTCACCTCGGGAGTATACAGGTTGTCGGCGCGACTAAGACTTTCCCATCACCCAGTTGAATGAGGCTCTGAGGCAAAGAAGTAGTATTGCCGACAACAGGAAACCGAAGGTCAATTCCCCTATTCACCCGAATGGGCGAATTTGGACGAAACCGATGGTCAAGAACCTTCTCGTGCGGTATAATGGTATGGCTGTATCCGAAGCGCCTGTAGCTCAGCGGATAGAGCATCGGTCTTCGGAACCGAGGGTCGGGGGTTCGAATCCCTTCAGGCGCGCCATGAGAGCGCAATCGGAAAGCGACACAGGCTACCGTACTGCGTAGGGAGGGGAGCATTGGACGACGAAGAAAGAGCTGTTAGGGAAGCGTGGAGAGCCAAACGTGCTGCCGAGATAGCGAGAGACAGAGCCAGAATGGGGAGATGGGATCTCAACATCGTGGTATTCTTGTTTGCGATTCTGGCAACTATTATAATCCTGTTGTTTGAGGGAGTCAGGGTTGAGATTGTAGCCCCAATTGCCTTCTTTGGATTGGCCATGTGCTGGTTGGTGGGATGGAGGCGGGAGAAGCAGATGTACCGGCGTTTCTACGACGAGGAGCTGTCGAGGTTAAGAGAAGTTCGGGAGTGGACATTGGGGGAAGAGTGAGGGAGATGCTCTGCTGCTGGGCTTGCATCGTCGCAATAGATTAAGAAGGTGGCACTGATGTCTATCGATCATCTTGGTGTTTATTGTGCCAGCGCTATGGAAGCAGGGGTGACAAACGCCAAGGTGATCAATCCACAGACCATCGCAACCGCGCCCTGGGTCCTGCTGAAGTGCCAGTTTGGTTGTCCCCACTACGGAAGGTCATATTGTTGTCCCCCGTATACACCCACCCCGGAGCAGATGGAAAGAATTCTCAATAGCTATGAGAGCGCCATCATCTTCCATCTGGAGTGGAACGCCGTCAGCGAAAATGCTGACAGGCTCAAAAGGTTCTTCAGCGTGGTCACTAAACTAGAGAAAGAGCTGGTTATGGGGGGATATTATAAGGCATTCAGCATGTTGGCGGGCAATTGTCGGCTGTGCGAGCAATGTAGCCTGCTGAAGAACCAACCTTGTGATTTTCCAGACCAGGCTAGGCCGTCGATGGAGGCCTGTGGCATTGATGTGTACCAGACGGCAAGGAACAACGGATTCAACATTCAGCCGCTGCAGTCTGGTGCTGAAACAGCAAACATATTTGCCCTGATACTTGTAGAATAGCTTCGCCCTTGGCCAAAGCTTAATTGTTGAGAGATTCTGCCATCAACACTTCGAGAGCCTATCCCTTGCTGGACTTGACAGATGATGACCTCGGCCGTTATAATGAAATACACCTATTATGATGGTTTTAGTGGTAAAAGGAGTTCAATGAGGCTTTCCACTAGAGGAGCATATGCTACCAGGGCCATGCTTGACTTGGCTCTTCACGACGGCCAAGGTCCAGTTGCGCTGAAGGACATTGCCAGAAGACAGCAGATCTCGGAGCGATATTTAGGGCATTTGATGGACGCATTGAGGGTAGCGGGGCTAGTGAAGAGCGCCAGAGGGGCTCGTGGAGGCTTTGCTCTGGCCAAGCTGCCCCATGAAATATACCTCAGCGACATCATCAGGAATGTGGAGGGTAGTATCGACATCGTGAAGTGTGTTGATGCCCCTGACGTGTGCTCACGTGTAGCTTCATGCGCGGCCAGGGATGTCTGGGTGCAGATCAAGCAGGCGATATATGACGTCTTGCAGTCCATAACCTTGCAGGAGCTGGTGGAGAGACAGAAAAAGAAGAGCAACCTCGAGGCAGAAATCTACTACATTTAGTTCGCTGGGCGCAGCAACGGGTGAGGCTATAACAGCATGGTTGACAGGTATTCGCGACAAATTCTCTTCCCGGGCATAGGCCGTGAAGGGCAGGAGAAGTTGGGGCGTAGCTTTGTGGTGATCATCGGCTGTGGTGCATTGGGATCGATTATAGCCACCTCCCTGGTTCGCGCCGGCGTGGGCAGTGTCAGGATTATCGATAGGGATCTCATAGAGTACAACAACCTGCACCGGCAAGTCCTTTTCGATGAGGAAGATGTACAGAACCAATTGCCTAAGGCTGTGGCTGCCGAGAGGCATCTGAGCAAGGTAAACTCATCAGTCAAAGTCGAAGGGATAGTCGCCGATGTGAACTATGCCAACATCGAAAAATTCGTTCATGGTGCCGATGTAATCCTGGACGCATTGGATAACCTTGAGACACGCTATTTGATTAATGATGTCTCCTTGAAGGCCAGAATCCCCTGGGTTTATGGTGGTGTTGTCGCTTCTTATGGAATGACAATGGATGTGATCCCCGGTGAGACCGCTTGTTTTCGCTGTCTCTCTCCCAAGATGCCCAGCACTGGGCTTACCTGTGACACTGCGGGAGTGATCAATGCGGCACCTTTTACTATTGGCTCGCTGCAATCTGTGGAGGCGATCAAGATACTGACTGGAGCCAAGGAGATCAATCGCGACCTGTTATTTGTTGATGTTTGGAAAGGGACATTTAACCGCCTCAAGATCCGCCCTCGCCCCGATTGCCCAGCCTGCCAAGGCAAATATGAATTCCTCGAAGGACAATATGGACTAAGAGCGAGTTCACTATGCGGTCAGAATGCAGTACAGGTGGTAAGTCCCAATACTGGTGAAATTTCTCTCGACCTGCTTGCCCAGCGACTTGAGGCGTTAGGCGAGATTAATCGCAACGAATTCATGCTGCGTTTTGCCGTTGATGGATACGAGATGTTCATCTTCCCCGATGGGCGGGCCATTGTGAAGAACACCGATGATGAATCAGTGGCCAGAGGACTTTATGCAAAGTACATAGGTAGCTGAAGGATGTAGTCACGTGATCTACCTCGACAACGCTTCCACCTCCTGGCCAAAGCCGGAGATCGTGTATCAGACTATGGACGAGTTCCACAGGAAGACGGGGGCCAGTCCCGGTCGCGGTGGTCATAGATTGGCTCGAGCTACTGAAGCGGCGATCGATGAGGCAAGAGTGCTCTTGGCACGATTTTTCAACGCTGCGGAAAAGGATCGCATCATCTTTACTTTTAATTGTACCGATGCCCTAAACCTGGGATTGAAGGGGCTGCTAAGACCAGGGGATCATGTGGTCACCAGCTGCATTGGGCATAATTCCCTGGTTCGTCCCCTGAACAAACTGGAACAGCAAGGTGTCAAAGTCACCAGACTGGCCCCTTGCTCTGATGATGGATTTGTGTCGCCGTCAAGTATTGAGGAGGCCATAATCAAGGATACCAGACTGGTTGCTGTCACTCATGCTTCCAATGTAACCGGGGTTATTCAACCTATTGAGGAATACGGAGCGATTACGGCAAAGCACGATGTGTTATTCATGGTAGACGCTGCTCAGACTGTGGGCATCTATCCCATCGATATCCAGGCAAGCAATATCGATTTGCTTGCCTGCTCCGGACACAAGGGCTTGCTGGGACCACAAGGCACAGGTGTGCTTTGCCTGAGCGAGCGGGTCGAGCTCGATACCTTGCGTGAAGGTGGCACGGGCTCACAGTCGGAGTTGGAGGAACAGCCGGAGGATTTACCCTATAAATACGAAAGTGGCACACCCAATGCTGTTGGCATTGTCGGACTGAGCGCGGGGGTGAGATACATACTGAGCGAGGGTCTGGACCGGATTCGCGCTCATGCACACTCTCTACTGGAGCGGTTGGTGGATGGTTTGTCCCAAATTCCGGATGTTGTTCTCTATGGCCCCAGAGATAGGTCTACGCAGACATCCATACTCTCGCTAAACCTAAAGGGATGGAACCCGGGGGAGGCAGCCACGATTCTGGACCAAGCCTTCGACATTGGAGTGAGGGCAGGGCTTCATTGCGCTGCGGCAGCTCACAAGACCTTTGGCACCTATCCCTCGGGCACTATACGCTTCAGCCCCGGATACTTCAACACTGAGGAAGAGATCGATTTTGCCGTGCAAGCCTTGGCCAAGATCTGTAGCTCCAAGCCAGTGTGGGTCAGCTAATGCTTGGTCAAGGGCTTGCTGTGGAGTAGAGAGAGGGAGGATATTGGCTAAATGGCAGAGACAACTCAGATGGTGGAAAAACTCAAATATAAGACCATAAAGATACCGAAGGTCACCAGGGGGATAGCCAGGGATAGCTTGGAGCTCATCGGGAATACACCTCTGGTCAGGTTGAACCGCATAACCAGGGGCCTTAATGCTGAGGTGGTGGCTAAGCTCGAATCCTTCAATCCCATAGGTAGTGTCAAGGACAGGATCGGAGTGGCCATGATCGTCGCTGCTGAGGAACAGGGGCTGATCAAGGAAGATACGGTGATCGTCGAGTCCACCAGTGGCAATACTGGTATTGCTTTGGCCTTTGTCTGCGCTGCCAGGGGGTACAGGCTCATTCTCACCATGCCTGATACCATGTCCCTGGAGCGGAGACAGCTCCTGAGCATCTTTGGAGCTGAGCTGATCCTGACCCCCGGTTCAGAGGGGATGCGTGGTGCGGTAAGAAAAGCAGAGGATTTGGTAGCCGAAAATGACAATTATTTCATGCCTCAGCAGTTCAAGAATCTGTCAAACACGGAGATACACAGGCTGACCACAGCTGATGAGATCTGGAGAGATACTGAGGGGAAGGCAGATGTCCTGATCTCCGGCGTAGGCACCGGGGGCACAATCACCGGGGTGGCTGAGGTGCTCAAACAAAGGAAGCCAGAGTTTAAGGCTATCGCAGTGGAACCGGTCAATTCACCCGTTCTCTCGGGGGGGCAGCCTGGCTCGCACAAGATTCAAGGGATCGGCGCTGGCTTCATCCCCGATGTGCTGCGAATGGACCTGGTTGATGAAGTCATCAGGGTAAACGATGACGATGCCGCAGCTATGGCTAGGAAGCTAGCCCGTGAGGAGGGGATACTGGCAGGCTTATCATCAGGTGCCGCAACTTGGGCTGCTGTAGAGGTGGCCAAAAGGGCTGAGAGCAAGGGCAAACTGATTGTGGCCATTTTGCCTGACACCGGTGAGCGCTACCTGAGCACTTGGCTTTTCCAGGGGCTGGAGCAGGCCGCGCCAGGTATCTAAGGAGTATCTTGTTCAACACCATAAGGGAAGACATCAGAACAGTATTTTCCAAGGACCCGGCAGCGAGAAGTGTGCTGGAGGTCCTCATTTGTTATCCTGGGCTCCATGCCCTGTGGATGCACCGTGTGGCGCACTTTCTCTGGCAGCACAAGCTCAGATTCGCCGGTCGTCTCCTTTCACACATGAGTCGCTTCTTGACCGGAATTGAGATTCACCCTGGGGCTAAGATCGGCAAGCGTTTTTTTATCGACCACGGTGCCGGGGTAGTCATCGGAGAGACGGTTGAGGTAGGCGATGATGTCCTGTTATATCAGGGGGTGGTGTTGGGTGGAACAACGCTGGAGAAAAAAAAGCGCCATCCCACTTTGGGCAGCGATGTGGTTATAGGAACGGGGGCTGTGGTGCTGGGTCCTATCACTATAGGCGATGGGGCAAAAGTCGGTTCTGGATCAGTGGTGGTGAGGTCAGTTCCTCCTGGGGCTACAGTGGTCGGCGTTCCGGGCACGGTGGTAAAGGATCGACACGGGCCGGCTGTTGATCTGGAACACGGCAAGTTGCCCGACCCTGTAGCTGAAGCCATCAGGCTTATCTTGGAACAGCAGGGCAGACTGGAGGAGCGTCTTAAAAAAATGGAAGCCTCAAGCGGTCTCATCCTTGCTGCCAATGGAGATGAGCTTCAGGAGAGAAAGCGTAAGGTCGAAGGAGTGTTCCACGAGGGCGGAGGAATATAGGAAGGGAGTGCTAATCGCGAAGCCTATCATTTAAACCCCTGACCAGAATTAGGCCCGCGCGTTAGCCAGCTTGAGCAAGTACAAAGGGAGTAGAAGATGGAAAAGTTCAGTCCAGTAGGAAGTAAGGAAATAACCAGGGCCATAGTCGGCGAGTTCGCCAAGCAGTTTCAGAAGTATGTGGAAAGCGACTGCATTATCATTGGGGGTGGCCCCAGCGGGCTGATGGTGGGTCGCAACCTGGCTAGAGTAGGAAAGAAGGTCCTCATCGTGGAGAGAAACAACTATCTCGGTGGTGGCTTCTGGCTCGGCGGTTACTTGATGAACAAGGTAACGATAAGACATCCCGCGGAGAGGATCTTGGATGAACTTGGCATTCCCTATGAAGAGGTACATCAAGGCTTATTTGTTGCCGATGGACCTCATGCCACCTCAAAGCTTATTGCTTCGGCTTGCGACAGTGGTGTTAAGTTCGCCAATATGACTGCCTTTGATGATCTAGTGCTGAAGGAAGATAATCGTGTCGCTGGGGCTGTGATTAACTGGACGGCCATTTCAACCTTGCCCAGGGAGATCAGCTGCGTTGATCCGGTGGCGCTGGAATCAGAGATGCTGGTCGATGCTACTGGCCACGATGCCCAGGTGGTTAAGAAACTGGAGGAGAGGGGGCTGATCAAAACTAAAGGCTTCGGACCAATGTGGGTAGAGAGGTCGGAGGACCTGATCCTGGAGCATAGCGGTGAGGCTTACCCCGGTTTGGTTGTCGTTGGCATGGCGGCAGCGACGACCTATGGGCTGCCCAGGATGGGGCCAACCTTTGGGGCCATGTTGCTATCGGGAGAGATCGGGGCCAAGGTCGTCTTGGAGAAATTGAAGTGATAGTCCTCTTGTATGATGAGGGCATCAGCGAAAAACTAAACTTGGCAGAGATTGCCGAATACCTGAAACGAAAGATGAAAAAGGTTGAGGTCGAGCTGAGACGAAACCCCTTTGCCATCAGCCTCGATCGAGATAGAATCCCCGACTATGCGGCCAGGATCGCCAGTGTTAAGGTTAGAGATGCAACTGAAGAAATATCAGCCCAGGAACCTCTCTATGCTGAGATAGAGTATGAGAGGAAACGGATCTCAGGGAAAACAACGGCTTTTGGGGTGGCATACGATGGGTTTCAACTGCAAAGAATTTTCAGGGAGGCCTTGCAGAGAGAAGAGCTCTCCCCGGAGTTTGCGCATATCTTATTTACCAATCGTCTCGTTGTCACCTGGAATAATACCGACCAGAGATACCATGCTCGGACTAGTATCTATAGCACTCCTTCTGTAATCTCAACCACGGGCATCGTGGAGGCACCAGCGAAGCCGAGAGAGTATTATCTTCTCAAACAGCAATATCAGCAGCTGGGAAGGGATTTAGCGGAACTGAAGGAAGAGTTCAAGGGGCGCTTCATCGATTACGATGATGATCGGCTTACAGAAGTAGTCAAGGGATACGCCATGCAGGCTGTTTTCTATTCT
The DNA here is from genome assembly GCA_034414595.1 of Dehalococcoidia bacterium. Taxonomy (GTDB): domain Bacteria; phylum Chloroflexota; class Dehalococcoidia; order SZUA-161; family JAUWZY01; genus DAOULY01. The sequence goes on along the minus strand of DAOULY010000016.1, from coordinate 436,358 downwards.
CTCACCGGCGATGCCTTCTGCCCTGATAAGGGCTGCAGGCTGTATAACGCTCACTGGCAAGAAGAACTTATATATGCCCAGCTTGAGAGCGGATACGAGTTCTGTCCCAGACATACAGAGCTATTAGCGAACCCGATATTTCGTCTGGGAAGTATCCCTGTTGCCAAGGCATCTTGAATATCCTCTCGTGGCCTCAGCTGACCACTTGCCTGCGACTTTCTCGAAGAGGGCTTTCTATGGGTAAGCGAGAGTGTCTTGGTTAAAGCTTCACTTGGCCGCCATCGACGAGGATAGTCTGCCCGGTGATGAAGTCGCTGTCATCGGAGGCTAAGAAAGCGATCAACCCGGCGACATCATCAGGATGTTCCAACCTTTTAAGGCAGCGAACCGCCTCAGCATGCTCGAATGACTGCTCCTCTGTTCTCAACTGCTGCGCTGCCTCCGTCATGACAAAACCGGGAGCCACTGTATTAACACAGATGTTGTAGGCTCCAAGTTCAATGGCTAGCCCTCTGGTCAGACTGATGACCGCTCCCTTGGAAACCACGTAATGCAGCGCAAACGGGCCACCGGTGAGAGCACTCAGGGAGGAGATGTTGATGATCTTTCCCTTGCCTTGCTCCTTCATATTGGGGATCACTGCTTTGATGCAAAGCCATGGCCCTTTGACATTTACCGCCATCACTCGATCCCACTCCGCTGGATCGAGTTCATCAAACGGACTGTAGCGCAAAGTGTAAAGCATGGCAGCATTATTGACTAAGATATCGATTCGGCCAAACCTTGATAGCGTCTGTTCTGCCATGCGCTTGGTTTCCTCTTCGCTGGAGACATCCACTTTCAGGGCAAGGGCATTGCCACCTGCAGCCTCAATTTCACGGGCGGTGTCGGTGTCGTCCAATATGTCGACGGCTACGACGCTGGCCCCCTCCTGAGCCAGCCGCAAGGCGAAGGCCTTGCCCAAGCCTCTGGCGGCTCCAGTGACTATTGCTACCCGGTCTTTGAGCTTCATATTGTAACTCCCTGCTAATAAGGGCGACCTTTATCCTCCCAAATTCTGGGCAGGCCGAGATCCTGAGCGATGATTTTGTAGCAGATGTAGCTGCTGCCCCGGCCGATGCCAACCCCGGGATGGAGTTCAGCGGAGCAAAGATAGAGGTTCTCAATCGGAGCTTTGTAGCCGGAAAGATCTGGGATGGGCTTGAAACGGCCCCACTGGTGGGGAAGGCAGGCATGGCTGCATATCGAGCCCTCGAGCATGTTTATGTTCCTCCTCGCCACGTCGAGGGGAGTGGCCACATAGGAGCCGATGACATTGTCCCGGGTCATATTGGGTGCATACCACTGCCACTGCTTTATAAGCTCTTCCATAAAGTCCTTCTTTATCTGGAGCCATTTCCTCTCGGGGAAATATCTCAGTGGTGCCGTGAACTCCTCGACGGCGATTATATGCTTGCCATTGGCTGCTCGGCTCCGATCCCAGATGCTGTCGGGCACAGTCCATAAAGAAAGTTGCTGAGCAAAGCCGCGATTGTAGGCCTCGCGCATGTGTCTCTCCACCATGTATTCGGGATCCTTGGGCATAACGTAGAGCCTGGGCGTTGCTTGGCAAGCGGGGTCAAAGTCGGCTGCTTTGTATTTGGGCAGCTCATGGAATCCGATATGCGCCCACAGGACCTGGCCTCGGTCACGGTTGATATTTCTCACCTTCTTGGCAATCTCGGGGCTAACATGTTCCTCACCGATGAATCTGAAGATGAGTTGATTTACGTCGACATCGGCCACTATCAGCTTTCTGGCCGTGATCTCTGTGCCATCCACCAGGCGAATTCCCCTGGCTATGTTATTTTCAAGGATTATTTTGTCCACCTCGGAGCCCACAAAGAACTGCCCTCCCAGGGCGCTGAATGCCTTCTGCAAGGCGTGGGTCACAGCGTGAGTGCCTGCGATGATGATGGAGGCCGGCGACCACGATAGTATCAGGGAAAGCCCATGGATGATGAAGAATACCGGTGCTATATCCGCGGGGAAGAAGTCCGCCGAGGTCATCATGCCCCTCATGAAGTACGCTCTCATCTCATCGCTCTCGAAGAGGTCATAGGCCACTTGCGCTATGGGCATGAATTGGTATACGGGATCAATGCCATCATCCGGGTCATCGAAAAGCCTTTCCATAGCATCCTTTACCCCCCAAGGGGTGGGTGCGTTATACATGGTCTCGCGGTAGGCATCGAGCCACTTTCGGTTGTATCTCTCAAGCAGATTCCATGCTGTCTCGGCATCCCTCTCTGAGAAACGAGCAATTGCCCTAATGGTCTTTTCGGCATTTTCGCTGCAGAGCTCGGTTCGGCCTGTAATGGGCTCAACCACCTTCCAGGCGGTGTATCCAGCCATACCTGTCCCGTCAGGGAATACCACGCCGGAGCCAGTATCGGGGAAAACATGCTGCAGACCGTAGTCCCATAGCTTGAAATCGGTGTAGGCCGGATGGCTGTAGAAGCGGACCCCTTGAGCGCAGGGATTAGTGACAAATCCGGGAAGGGTGCACTCCTCACCGCAGGCACCCCCGCCTAATTCGTGTTGCCGCTCAAAAATAGCTGTCGCCAGCCCGGCATTTTGGAGATAACATCCGATAACTGTCCCGTGGTGTCCACCGCCGATGATCACTGCATCGTATGTAGCATCAGCCATCATATCTCCTCGCTATTGGCATCGTCAGGTAAAATCTGGCCACGTTCGACAATCGTCTTCACTCGACGCTCAAAGACTCTGCGCTCCATAAGCACCCTTCGCTGACACTCCAGGCATTTAAGCCCGATATCGGCACCGAGTCTGATTACTTGCCATTGATCGCTGCCACAGGGATGTCTCTTGCGTAAGCGAACGATATCGCCGAGCTTTATCTCCATAGTGCCAGCTGCTGATTGATCTGGTCGCGGGTCCTCAGGGCCTCCTGCCGGGCTGCCTGGGCGAAATCACGTCCCATTGAGGCATAGAGAATCTGCCTCGAGCAGTTGATGATGGCTCTCTCTCCACGAGAATCAACTCCCCATCTCACCACTGTGGCCAGGTCACCTCCTTGAGGCCCGATGCCTGGGATGAGCAGGGCCATCTCAGGGCAAAGCTCCCGGATCGCTCTAAGTGCCTCAGCATGGGTAGCTCCAACCACCAGACCGATGTTACCATGGGTATTCCACTCCCTGGCCTTAACCGCCACAAGCTGAAAAAGGGGAATGGTGCGGGCTGTATCAAACTCAGAGTAGCACAGGTCTTGAAAATCAGCAGCTCCGGCATTGGATGTCTTACATAGAATGAACACCCCTTTATCATGGCGGTCGATGAATGGCTTCAGTGAGTCCTGACCTAAATAGGGGTTAACGGTCACTGCATCGAATTTGAAGGCATCGAATATTGCTTTGGCATATTGTTGGGCGCTATTTCCGATATCACCATACTTGGCATCGCCGATTACTGGGATGTGATCAGGAATATATTGCCGCGTCTTTTCCAGAGCAACAAGCCCTTCAATGCCCAAGGCTTGGTAGAAGGCCAGATTGGGCTTGTAGGCACAGACCAAGTCCGCGGTGGCATCTATGATGTCTCGGTTAAACTGTAGGACATCGACTTCAGGCATCAGCCTGGGATCGGGGTCCAGCCCGACACACAGCAGGCTTTGATTATCACGAGATGCTTTCAGCAGCTTGGCCATGAAATCCATTTCGCCTTGATATTAGCAATGCCCTCGACCAGCGTCAAGGGCAAATCGAGGTTGACAGTGAGTGTCACTTAGTTTAGAATGCATCAGTGGGGGTGTGAGATGGTAGAGATGACCATCGAGAGCATCAGAGTCAGCATGATGAACTACCAGCGGGTGGTGATTTTGAGGGAGAAAGGGACTGAGCGCTATCTCCCCATCTGGATTGGGCCTGCTGAGGCTGATGCCATTGCCATCAAGCTACAAGGCGTCTCCGTGCCTCGCCCCCTGACACATGACCTGTTACAATCTGTCATTGGTGCCCTGGGAGCCTCGATCAACTCGATCATCGTCTGCGACCTCCAGAACGATACCTTCTATGCTAAGCTCATTCTCGATGTCGATGGTAAGCAAGTCGAGGTTGATTCTCGGCCCAGTGATGCCATGGCCCTCGCGGTAAGAGTTCAAGCTCCGATCTACGCTGAAGAAACGGTGTTGGATAAGGCGGGAATCATCATCGACCGTGAGACTGGCAAGCCAAGGCCAGCCACTTCGGGCCAGATCGGCGAAGACGAGCTAAACAAGCTATCGGCATTCCGCGAGTTCATCGATACTCTGAACCTAGAGGACTTAGATAGAGGCCAAGATAAAGATAAAGATAAAGATAAAGACAAGTCATGAGCAAGGGGTCTTTTCTGGAACGGTTGCTCTCTGTAATTAGGTGTAGTAATTGTGAGCATTCTTACCAAGTCGAAGATGTCAGCATTTTAGGACAGGAGGGAGAACTCTGGGTAGTAAGTGTCTCTTGTCCGTCCTGTGGCATCCAGGGCTTGGTCGCTGCTGTGGTTGAGGAGAACAGTCCCCGAGAGCTTGTTACGGATTTTAGCGAGGACGAGTATGAGAAGTTCGCCCAAAACGAAGCAATCGAACTCGATGCTGTATTAGATATGCATAACTTCCTCAAGGATTTTGACGGCGACATCTCCGAGCTTTTGACCGGGAAGTAAATGGCTCATCGAATGCAGACCACTAAGGCCCTGGCCAGCGACGGGGCTTTTTTTATGTAATGAAATTCTATTTGCTATGGAAGCGGTTTGTGATATAATTTACCGAGCAAGGTGGGGGATGCCAAGATGGGTGGCAGCACTCCGGTTTGTTGGTATCGGCTGGTACATTGCGCTATGCATTGCCGGTGGAATCTGGCTTGGCCTCTGGCTTGATAGCAAGTTGAACAGTACACCGTTACTGGCATTTGTTGGTCTCGGTTTTGGCATATTGCTTGCTTTCGTGGGCGTGTACAATATCCTTCGACCAGCACTGTATCGGAGCCGCGATAAGAAGGAGGATGAGTAGTGCCTAAGCTCGGCTGCTTAGGTAAAGTAGTAATTGGTGTCTTTGTTGTCTTGGTGCTGGTAGCCGTTGGCGCTTTCTTTTTCCCTATTCCCCAGCCACATGTTGTCCTTCCTGCCGATGAGCTCTTTCACCTGGGGCCGTTTGCCATTACTAACACACTCCTGACCTCCTGGTTGGCCATCATCGTGCTGGCGGCCATATTCTACTTTGGCACGCGCAAGATGAACCTGATCCCCAGGGGATGGCAAAATGCAGTAGAGGGAGTTTATGAAGCGTTGTACAATTTCGTGGAGAGCGCAGCAGGAGAGAAAAACGCCCGCCTCTTCTTCCCCATAGTGGCCACAATTTTCCTCTATGTCATCATGGCTGCTTTGCTCTCCCTGCTCCCGGGCTTCGATACCATCGGCGGCGGCCATTCGGGCGAGCAAGCTGGAGCCTTCGTCGGCACATATCACGGCTGGATAGTGGAAGAGCCCTTGCTGCGTAAGGCCAATACAGATATCAACTTCCCCCTGGCCTTGGCCCTGGTCTCCTTTGTCTTTGTGGAGTACAGTGGCATCAGAGCCCTGGGCATTCGCCACTATATGGCCAAGTTCGTCAGGGTTGGTCAAATGCGCCATGGCCTTGGTCAACTATTCAGAGGCCGGGTTCGTGCTGGGCTGAGTGGGTTGTCCATGGGAGCTGTCGATATATTCGTCGGCGTTCTGGAGACCCTGAGCGAATTTATCCGCATAATCAGCTTCACCTTCCGTCTCTTCGGCAACATGACTGCGGGCATGGTATTGCTTCTTTTGATCATGTTTCTCATTCCGTGGATTGTTGCCGTGCCGTTCTACGGGCTGGAGCTACTCTTCGGCTTTGTTCAGGCGCTTATCTTCGCCGGCCTTACCCTTGTATTTGCCACCGTGGCCGTTACGCCTCACGAAGCTGACCATTAACGAAATCTGTGATTTAAGGAGGATAGGATATGGAAGCAGAAGCCGCGAAAATGCTGGGCGCGGGACTGGCTATTGGGTTGGGGGCTATAGGTCCTGGGGTCGGGATCGGGCTCCTGGGCTATGGGGCGATGCAAGCCCTGGGAAGAAACCCCGAGGCCCGAGGCGTGATCCAGATGAATATGATCCTGGGTATTGCCTTCGCTGAAGCAGTAGCTATCTATGCTCTAATTGTGGCCATCATCCTCAGCATGGTCGCCTAGTTAAGGGGGCTCGGAGTGGGGGAAATCGGTATTAGCTGGCAGGGGCTGCTGGCTCAGATTGTAAACTTCATCCTTTTGCTCGTTGTTCTCTATTTCCTGGGCTATAAGCCGATCAGGAGGATGCTGGACCAGCGCTCCGAGAGGATCAAGGAGGGCCTGGATAAGGCCGAGCTTGCAGGACAGGCAGCGGCCAGAGCGGAGGAAGAGGTCCAGAGAAGGCTTGATGAGGCACGCAAGGAGGGACAGGGCATATTGGCTCAAGCTGCCGAGATTGGAGACAGGCTCAAATCAGAGGCTCGGGAGGAGGCGAGGAAGGAGGCCGAAGCCCTAATCCAGAAGGCCCGGGCTGAGATCGGTATAGAGCGAGATGAGACCATTGAACGCCTGCGCCAGGAGTTCGCTGACTTGGCTATCCTGGCTGCTGAGAAGGTGATTAAAGAGACATTGGACAAAGAACGTCATCGTCGGCTCATCGAGGAGGTTTTGGAGGAAAGCTCCACCCTGAAGAAATGAGGGGATTATGCCCAGAGGAGTTGCTGCCAGAAGGCACGCCCAAGCGGTTTTCCAGTTGGCCTTGGATAGAGGTCAGCTCCATGAGTGGCTTGAGCAGTTAAAAGCCATTGCTGCTACCGTGAGCGAGGCTCAGCTCAGGGCCATTTTGGACAGCCCCAAAATACACCTTGATGAGAAAGTCGGGCTGATAAACCGTTGCCTTCCTGGGGCAGACCAGCTTCTGCTCAATCTACTGTATCTGTTAATGGCCCGAAGGAGGCTGAGACTGATAGATGACATAGTTTCTGAATATGAACGTTTGGCTGATGCCTACCAGGGACTGGAACACGCCGAAGTCACCACCGCCGTCCCCCTGGATGAAGAGGATAAAGCAAAGCTTTCACAGCGCTTGTCTGCGGTAACAGGGACTGAGATTGTGCTCACGGCGAAAGTGGACCCGAGCCTTATCGGTGGCTTTGTGGCCCGCATCGGCGACTGGGTCCTCGACGGTAGCACTAAGAGCAAGCTCGATTCTTTGCGCAAGAGCTTAGTCCAGGCCAGATGAGGCACCGGAGGTGAGATAAATGGTTCGCGCTCAAGATATCACTGCCATTATCCGACAGCAGATCGAGCAATTTGGCACTACAGTGGCTGCGGTGGACGTGGGTACCGTGGTTGAGGTTGGAGATGGCATCGCCCGAATTCATGGGTTGGCTGGAGTCAAATACAACGAGCTCCTGGAATTTCCGGGCGAGGCCATGGGATTAGCCCTGAATTTGGAGGAGGATAGCGTTGGCGCCATCATCCTTGGAGACTACTCTCAGATAAAAGAGGGCGATGAGGTCCGCTGTACCGGCCGTATTGTTGAGGCCCCGGTAGGAGATGGACTTATCGGGCGGGTAATCGACCCCCTGGGGCAGCCCCTTGATGGCAAGGGCCCGATCACATATGAGAGGACACGCCCGGTGGAACGGGTAGCGCCCCATGTTTTGATGCGCCAACCGGTGAACACCCCGGTGCAGACCGGGATCAAGGCTATCGATAGCCTGATCCCGATCGGACGGGGGCAGCGTGAGCTTATCATCGGCGATCGCTCTATCGGTAAGACTGCCCTGGGCATCGATACCATTATCAATCAAAAGAATGGCGACTTAATCTGCATTTATGCTGCAATCGGACAGAAAGCATCAAAGGTGGCCCAGGTGGTGGCTACCTTAGAGCAGCATGGTGCTCTGGAGCATACCATTGTTGTCTCTGCCAATGCTTCGGACTCGGCGGCGCTGCAATACTTGGCACCCTACGCTGCCTGTGCTATGGGTGAGGAGTTCATGGAGCAGGGACGTGAGGCATTGGTGATCTATGATGACCTGTCTAAGCATGCCTGGGCCTATCGCCAGGTTTCTCTCTTGCTGCGGCGGCCCGCGGGCCGGGAGGCCTATCCTGGCGATGTCTTCTACTTGCACAGCCGACTACTGGAGCGGGCAGCCAAATACTCTGCTGAACAAGGTGGCGGCTCACTCACGGCACTGCCCATCATTGAAACCCAGGCTGCAGATATGTCTGCCTATATCCCGACCAATGTCATATCCATCACCGATGGCCAGATCTATCTTGAGGCCGATTTGTTCAACGCCGGGATCAGACCGGCGTTGAACGTGGGGCTATCGGTCTCACGGGTTGGTGGTACCGCTCAGACCAAAGCCATGAGACGGGTTGCCGGACGGCTGAGACTGGACCTGGCTCAATATCGGGAGCTGGCTGCCTTCGCTCAGTTTGGCACCGCCGAGCTCGACAAGGCCACGGTGGCCCAACTCGAGCGAGGCAAACGTGTTACCGAGATTCTGAAGCAACCACAGTACGTTCCCATGTCGTTGGAAAAGCAGGTGATGATACTCTATGCGGTGATCAATGGGCATCTCGACGATGTGCCCGTGGAGAAAGCGAGGGACTTCGAGGATGCCTTTCATAAGTTCATGGAAACCAGGCACAGCGAAATCGGGAACCGCATCGCCGCCGAGAAAGAGTTGCCCGAGGATCTGGAGCAGGCGCTAACCGCAGCCATCTCGGAGTTCAAGCAGACCGTACCCTATTAGGAGAGAAATGGCAGTTCCTATCAGGCTCATCCGGCGCCGCATTCGCAGCATCCAGAGCACGGCCAAGATCACCAAGGCCATGGAGATGATCGCCACCTCCAAGATGAGGCGTGCTCAAAATGCGGCATTGACTGCCCGACCCTATGCCAGCAAGATGCTCGAGGTTCTGGCCGATCTCGCCGCTCAACCTCAGGCTGGGCTTCATCCGCTCCTTGAACGCAGGCCGGTGAACCGTATTGGCCTGATTCATGTCACCCCTGACCGGGGGCTCTGCGGCGGGTTGAATGCCAATCTCAATCGGCACACAGCGAGCTTTATTTTGGAGCAAAGCGCTCCCGTCACTCTGGTCACTGTAGGCCGCAAGGGACGCGATTTCTTCGCCAGGGTTGGGAGGGACATCCGTGCCGAGTTTACCGGCATCGGTGACCGTCCTTCCTTAGCCGATACCCTGCCTGTCTCTCGCACCGTTATCGACGACTACAGCAATGGTCTCATGGACCAGGTATATTTGGTCTATGCGCAATTTGTGTCCACCGTGACACAGCGGCCTGTATTGCAGGAGCTTTTGCCCATTGAGCCGGCGCAGATTGAGCGCATTGAGAATGTAGAATATATCTACGAGCCCAGTCCCTTTGTAGTGCTCGCTGAGCTTTTGCCCCGCTACGTTGAGATGCAGGTTTATCATGCCATACTGGAATCCATAGCCAGCGAGCAATCGGCGCGCATGGTGGCCATGCGCAATGCCACTGATAGTGCCAACGAGATGATTCAAGATCTGACCCTGACCCTGAACAAAGCGCGCCAGGAGATGATCACCAAGGAACTCCTGGACATCGTGGGCGGGGCAGCAGTGCTGGAGTAAAAGAGGTGATGAAGTTATGCCGATCTCAAGAAAACAGTTTGAACTGGGGATAGTAGATGCCGAAGTGGAAAGGTGGGCCCGGAGAATTCACATATTTCTCACGGAGAACAAAGAGCAGGCCTTCACCAGGGGAGAACTGCGAGCGCAGTTTGGCCTTCAATCTGAGGGCTGGGACGTGACTACCGAGCCCTTCGATGTGGCCCTATACAAGCTGGTGGAGCTTAAGGCAGCAGAGGAAAGGACAGTCCAGGGCAAAGTCTACTACTCCTATGGCTCCAATCCATTACCGGTCTGATTGGCAAGGAGGCTATCATGGCAAAGGGACGAGTGTCTCAGGTAATTGGGACTGTAGTCGATATCGAGTTTCCCCCGGATGAGCTGCCAGCGCTGCGCAATGCTATCGAAGTCCCCAGGGATGGGGAGAAGCTCATCCTCGAGGTCCAGCAGCACATCGGGAACAACTGGGCTCGTTGCTTGTCCTTGGTCCCAACCGATGGTCTGGAGCGAGGTGCTGAAGCTATTGATACCGGAGCCCCGGTTGCCGTGCCGGTGGGGCCAGCCACCCTGGGGCGCTTGTTCAACGTATTCGGTGAGGCCCTGGACAATCTGGGTCCTGTTCAAGCTGAGGAGCGTTGGCCCATCCACCGTCCACCGCCCTCCTTACAGGAGCAGGAGACCACTGCTCAAATGCTGGAGACCGGGCTCAAGGTCATCGACCTTGTCACACCGTTTGCCAGAGGAGGGAAAGTGGGGGCTTATGGTGGTGCCGGAGTGGGCAAGACGGTGATCATCATGGAACTGATCCACAACATCGCTACCGAGCATGGCGGCGTTTCTGTCTTCGCCGGTGTTGGCGAGCGCTCACGCGAGGGCAATGACCTCTGGCTGGAGATGAAGGCCTCCGGGGTCATGGATAAGACGGTTATGGTCTTTGGCCAGATGAACGAGCCCCCGGGGGTACGCGCGCGTGTGGGCCTGACCGGACTGACCATGGCCGAGTACTTCCGCGATACCCAGGGGCAGGATGTGTTGATCTTCATCGACAACATCTATCGCTATATCCTGGCGGGAATGGAGGTATCTGCGCTTCTGGGCCGCATGCCCTCAGCGGTGGGCTATCAGCCGACTTTGGCTACCGACATGGGTGAGCTTGAGGAGCGCATCACCTCAACCAAGAAGGGGTCCATCACCTCGTTCCAGGCGATCTATGTCCCCGCTGATGACTATACCGATCCCGGAATCGTGGCTACTTTTGGCCATCTCGATGCTGTCATCGCCCTGGAGCGCTCCATTGTTGAGAAGGGCATCTACCCCGCCGTTGACCCGTTGACCTCTACCTCCCGAATTCTGGACCCGCTGGTGGTGGGCCAGGAGCACCACGATGTGGCCCGGGGGGTGCAGAGGGTGCTGCAGCGATATAAGGAGCTTCAGGATATCATCGCCATTCTGGGCATTGAGGAGCTATCCGACGAGGATAAGCTCATCGTGGCCCGAGCTCGCAGGATTGAGAGGTTCCTGTCCCAGCCCATGTTCGTCGCCGAGGCCTTCACCAATAGGGCGGGGAAATATGTGCCGGTCAAGGAAACGGTGCGTGGCTTCAAGGAGATCTTGGAGGGCAAGTGGGACCATCTTCCTGAGCAGGCGTTCTACATGGTCGGGCCCATAGAGGAGGCCGCTGAGCAGGCGGAGAGGCTATGAGGAGCGTAGAGTTTTGGCCAGGCTGAAATTTGAGATTATAACTGCGGAGCGGGTGGTTTATTCCGAAGAGGTTGATGTGGTCATCGCCCCCGGGGTCCAGGGAGAGCTGGCGATTTTGCCTCATCATGCCCCGCTGATGACCATGCTCCAGATAGGTGAGCTTCGGGTGCGCAAGGATGGTGAGGAGACCTCGATGTTCGTCAGTGGGGGCTTCCTGGAGGTGCGTGGGGACAAGGTGGTGGTCTTGGCCGATGTTGCCGAGCGTGCTGATGAGGTTGACACCAGCCGTGCTGAGGAAGCCAAGCGCCGTGCTGAGGAACGTATTAGAGCGCGTCCCGCTGAGGTGGACCTATCCCGTGCTGAAGCTGCCCTCCGCCGCTCCCTGATGCGCCTTAAGGTGGCAGAAAAGAGCAGAAGAAGGCGTCAGGGCCCGGCTTGAATCCGCCTCACTTAAGGCCGGTATAGATTGCAATCGCCCCCAAGTTCAGAGGTCTGTAGCTCACGTTCCGGAATCCGATCCGCTCCAAGACCCCTTTCATCTCTTGTGCTTTGGGGAAGTCAGCGATTGACCTGGGCAGATAGGCATAGGCATTGCCGTTGCCTGTGACAACGCGGCCGATAATGGGAGTGAGCCACCACAAATAGAGGTGATGGAAAGCGCGCACCAGGCGCGATGGGGGCATGACCAATTCCAGCAAGGCAATACAACCATTTGGCTTAAGTATTCGGCTTATCTCAGCGAGACAGCGGGGCATGTCCGCCATGTTACGCAGGACAAATCCAGCGAGTGCGCAGTCGAAGCTATCATCGGCAAAGGGTAGAGCAGCAGCATCTCCCAGGATGAACTCTATTTTGTGCTGGACTCCCTTTTTGCTCACTTTGTATCGGCCCAGCGACATCATCTCGGGGCAGAAATCCAGGGCGACAACGGAATCTGCACCTCCGGCAAGCTCGATGGCTAGGTCAGCGGTGCCGGTGCCTACATCCAGGACGCGGCCAGGGTTCGGAGGGTTCGCAGCCTTGATCAGAGCCCGGCGCCAAGCGCGGTCCCGGCCCAAGCTCATCAGCCTGTTCATAAAGTCATAGCGACGGGCAATGCGGGCGAACATCTCATTGACATATCTCGCCTTGGCCTCGTTATCTCCTCGCATATTATGCGCTATTCTTGCTGTGATTGCGCCTTAACCTGATCTATGCGAGCTTCGATCAGCCCGATAGTGGTATCCTTGAGCGTCGTCAGTTCCTCCAGGGAAAGCTCTTCCAGCTTCTCCAGGTTATACTGGACGGTGGCTACGATCTCCCGCTTCAGGCGACGCCTGGGCAGCTGCCAATATGCAGTGACGGTAGCAACTATGATGCCAAAGAAAATCAGGCTTCCTAAAGCCATCCATATGCCGCAGAATGCCTTTCCAGCCGCAGTTACAGGCATATCAGCTATGCCCGAAGTTGAGAAAGCTGCTACCGCACAATACAGGGCGTCACCGTAGGAATTTATTGGCGTCCCGCTGGCTCCATTCTCAGCGAAATATATCCCTGCCGCAAAAAGGAGCCACAGCACAACAAGACCGGAAAGCATGGGCAAAAGGGGCGTTTGCGTAGCTATGTCCCTAAGAAATCTCACGAACCCCGGCACATTAGGCACCACACGCAACTTTATCCGTGGTCTTCTTCTCCGCCGCAGCACCTTCTCTCCTGGCCGGGCTGGTTTTACGTGTTCGAACTGATTGTCCTCTTTCATCCCCAACACCTCCTGCTACAACTCGATAACCCTGGGCTGCACACGGCACTTCTCTGCCGTAACAATAGCCTCGACTTGGGCAATGGCCGATTCTGTATCCCCATAATGGTGGACTATCACATAGTCGAATAGAGGCAGTCTCTTCATCTCGTCCCTCGCTGTATTCATGCGCAATTCAAGGTCTTGAGCTGATTCCGTCTTTCGCCCCTTTAGACGACGTTCCAGTTCATCCAGAGAGGGCGGTGACAGGAAGATGAATACAGCTTGAGACAGGATGCTCTTGATGGTAGCTGCGCCTTGGACATCTACCTTGACCAGCACATCCTGGCCTCGAGCCAGAGCTTGGCGAATCTGGTCTTTGGGCACCCCGTATGAATTGTTATAGACTCTGGCCCATTCCAATAGCTCTCCTCGAGCCATCATCTCCTGAAAGCTCTCCTCGGAGACAAAATGATAGTCCACACCATCCTTCTCTCTTGGTCTTGATGGTCGGGTAGTTGCCGTGACCACATAGTGGAATGGGCGTCCCGATTCCTTCATCTTGGCCAGAAGGGTATCTTTACCAACTCCTGATGGTCCTGAGATCACGATAAGCAGGGGATTTGCCTTTGCCCTCTCTGTGGTCATTTCTCAAATCTCGGAAAGATTCAACGGGAGCTGAGCCTTTCTAAATCTTGCCAGAAGCCGGGATAGGAGAAAGTCACCGCTTCGGCATCGTGGATCAGGGTCTCTCCATCGGCAACCAGAGCGGCGATGCCCAGGGCCATGGCCAGACGGTGGTCACCGTAACTGTGGCACTCGGCGCCTCGGAGTCCCTTCCCACCACGGATTACCATGCCATCGGGCAATTCCTCGATCTGGGCGCCGAGCTTGGAGAACTCCCGCACTGTAGTTGCAATCCTATCAGTCTCCTTGACCCTGAGCTCTTGAGCTTCCCGGATCACCGTTTCTCCTTGAGCCAGGGATGCGGCTACGGCCAGAACTGGAATCTCATCGATGATGCTGGGCACAATCTCTCCTGCGATCTCAGTTCCGTGCAAACTGCTGGACTGGACGGTGATGTCGGCAATGGGCTCACCACCTTCCACCCGCTCGTTTTCAATCAGGAGATCGGCCCCCATTGTCCCCAGAATATCGATAATGCCACTCCGTTTGGGATTGATGCCGACATCAGTTATCCTGATTTCGGCTGCGGGATGAATAGTGCCGGCAACCAGCCAGAAGGCAGCAGAGCTTAGGTCGCCTGGGATGCTGAGGTTGATGGCGCGCAAGGGTTCAGCGCTGGGCCGGATCGTTATTTGCCGTCCCTGGATTTCTAAGTTGGCTCCCATCGCTTGCAGCAGGCGCTCTGTATGGTCCCGAGACAGCGCTGGCTCCTCGACTATAGTATTGCCTTCGGCCCACAGCCCAGCCAAAAGGATGGCCGATTTCACCTGAGCGCTGGCGACGGGGAGCCGATACTGTATGCTGTGAAGCTGTCTTCCCTTGATAACTAAGGGGGCTCGCGAATCTTGCTCTCGGCCCCAAATCTCAGCTCCCATCAGCCTCAGGGGCTGGATGAGGCGGTCCATAGGACGGGAGCGAAGTGATTGGTCTCCGGTAATGATGGAGAGAAAAGGCTGCGCGGAAAGAAGCCCGCTGAGCAGACGCATTGTAGTGGCACTATTGCCGGCATCGAGAACATCTTGGGCCTCAACCAAGCCTTCCTGGCCACGGCCTGAGACAACAAGGCCGCCATCTTCCCTCTCAATTTTGACACCCAGTGCTTGTAGACAGGAAACGGTGGATTGAAAATCAGCCGCCGGTGAGAAGTTGCTGATTCTAGCAGTCCCTGAGGCGATACTATTTAGAATCGCAGCGCGGTGGGAGATGGATTTGTCGCCGGGGACGGAGATCTCTCCTCTGATAGTGCGCCTTGGTTCGATCCTTCGCTCCATTTTATCCTGTGTATCCCTGGAGCCATTTCCGGCGCGCCTCTTGAGCACGGGAGAATGCTTCTATTAGTTCATCGCTGCCGTCTGATATCAAGCTGCGATATCTCTTCAGTTCCTTGATATACTGGTCTATCCAGTCGATGATGTTGGCTTGATTGGTGATGCAGATGTCCCGGCTCATCTCAGGGTCGCCCATGGCCAAGCGAGACAGATCTCGATAGCCACTGGCAGCCAGCTTGGAAATCTCGGGCCAAGAGGGATTGCTGGCTGTGCTGGATACCAGAGCCGCAGAGAGCAAAATAGGCAGGTGACTGATCGCGGCTGCGAAGTTATCATGCTCCACGGGGTCGATGAACAGAGGACAGGCACCTATAAGCTGAACTAATTCAGCTAATGACTGCACTGCTTCTGAGCTTGTGTTAGCATCTGGGGTCAGACAATAGATGCAGCCCTGGAACAGTTCGGCTTCAGCACCATCAAGGCCGGATGTCTCCTTGCCTGTCATGGGATGGCCACCAACGAAGTGCACTATCTCCGGCAGTAATTCCTGAGCCCACTTCACAACCTGTGTTTTGGTGCTCCCGGTGTCGGTGACAATGCAGCCGGGCGGCAGATGAGTAGCTATCCGTTGCAAGATGTCCCTGATGACTAACACCGGGGTGGCGATGATTACCACATTGGCTTTGGCCACAGCGGTGGCCAGCTCTTCCTCAGCTCTGTCTATAGCACCAACCTCCAGTGCTTTGGCGACTGTCGCTGATCTTCGAGAGAAGCCCACGATTTCCGCCACTGGTGCTTGGCATCGTTTTAGCGCTAGCCCCAGGGAACCGCCGATGAGCCCGAGACCAATAATCGCTACCTGCTCCATTCTATCAAGCCATTATAGCACACTCAAACGTGTCAAAACCAATGCACCATTTCGATCCCGGCAACGGTGAGGGCGGTCACAACCACGCTGGCAATAAGCACCCCGATGCTGATGAATAGCAACGCCTGTCTTGGAGGGATTTCGAAGACCCAGGCGGCCAAGCATCCGGTCCAAGCACCGGTGATGGGCAGAGGCACAGCCACGAAAGGGATCAGGATCCAGGCTCCATATTTTTGGAAGCGCTTTCCCTGAGTAGTGCGCAGGCGCTCAGTACGCCATTCTAAGAAGCGCCCTGCTGGATTGTGGAAGGAAAGCAAGAATGATGATAGCCAGGGAAGCAGCCAGAGAAGAAAAAAGACCGGGATCATATTCCCCAGCAAAGACAGTCCCATGGCCTGATACCAGGGCATATCATATTGTATGATGCCCAACGGAATAGATGCACGTAGCTCACCTATGGGGATCATAGCGTATAGTATTATGTAAATAGATGACATGAGCGATATTTTATATGGTATGTCCTTCTGCACATCTCATCGACTGCCCTGACTCCCGACGATACCAAGAACACATTTTGCCTTATTTCTTGGTTCCCTGTCAATCCGTATTGCAGAGGCATTGACAAGAAGGCTATTTCACTGTATAGTAGGAAAACAATTGCATAGGGCAAAAGCTGGGAACAAGTAGAGTACGTCTTCAAGCGAGGTTACAGAGAGTTGGGGCAGGTGAGACCCGATGCCAGCGCGAGGGCAGAATGGGCTTGGAAGCTGCAAGCCGAAAGACGTAGCTGAGTAGGCTTTGTCGGAAGGGCACCGTTATCACAGCCCAGGGTATGGAGATATCTCAGTACCCGAAAAGAGAGGCTATCTGCTCTGAGGAGAGACGATAACCTGAAAAGGGTGGCACCGCGGACTGACCTCCGCCCCTGAGGCGGGGGTTTCTATTGTGGCAAGGGAGGCGGGAAATGCGATGAGCCTGACAACAGCGGAGTCCTGAGGTAATAGAAAGGAGCAGAAATGGAAACCAAGATCGTGCTCACTGAAAAGGATATGCCTACTGCGTGGTACAATATTCAAGCAGATCTGCCGAAGCCGTTGCCGCCGCTGCTGCATCCAGAGACTAAAGAGCCCACTCGGCTGCCACCTTTCCTATATGCCCGTGCTTTGGATGAGCAGGAGTTCAGCAAGGAGCGCTGGATCGAAATCCCTGAAGAGCTGCAGCAGATATATAAATTGTGGCGCCCTACCCCACTAATCCGTGCCTTCCGTCTGGAAAAGGCGCTGGATACACCAGCCAAGATTTTCTACAAGTATGAAGGCGTCAGCCCTGCCGGCAGCCATAAGCCGAATACTGCTGTAGCCCAAGCCTACTACGCCAAAAAAGAAGGGTGCAAGCGCCTGGCCACTGAAACCGGCGCCGGCCAGTGGGGGAGTGCCTTGGCAATGGGCTGCCAGTTCCTGGGCCTGGAGTGTAAGGTCTATATGGTCAAGGTCAGCTATTATCAGAAGCCCTATCGACGGGTAATGATGGAGACCTGGGGAGCTACAGTTGTTCCCAGCCCCAGCGAGGATACCGAGATCGGCCGCCGCATCCTGGCTGAAGACCCTGATTGCCCCGGGAGCTTGGGCATAGCCATCAGCGAGGCCTGTGAGGATGCCGCGACCCGTGACGATTCTCTCTACTCCTTAGGTAGTGTCGTCAATCATGTTCTTCTTCATCAGACCATCGTCGGCCAGGAGGCTAAGAAACAGATGGAGATGGCCGATGCCTATCCCGATATGATCATTGGCTGCATTGGCGGCGGCAGCAACTTCGCCGGCGCCTTTCTACCCTTCATTAAGGACAAGATCGAAGGCAAAAAGCCAGACCTGCGCATTATCTGCTGTGAGCCTCAAGCCTGCCCCAGTGTGACCAAGGGACCATACGCCTGGGACTTCGGTGATGTCGCTGGCTTGGCACCCATAGCCCTGATGTATACCCTGGGCCATACTTTCGTCCCGCCGCCAGTACATGCTGGGGGCCTGCGCTATCACGGGATGGCACCCATAATTTGCCATCTCGTTAGTCTCGGCTTAGTAGAAGCAACAGCTCTTTATCAGAGGCCCATATTTGATGCTGCCGCGACCTTCGCTCGTGCTGAGGGCATCATCCCGGCGCCAGAGCCAGCACATGCCATCAGAGTGCTCATTGATGAGGCCCTCAAGTGCAAAGAATCAGGCGAGAAGAAGACTTTGCTTCTGGCTCTGAGTGGCCACGGCCACTTCGACCTCGGTGCCTACGATCAGTACCTCAGCGGCAAGCTTGAGGACTACGAGTATCCCAAGGAGAAGGTGGAAGAGGCACTGACTCACCTGCCCCAGGTTGACTACAAGCCTTGACCTCACCGCAGTCCAGAGCTAAGATAGTTAGGGGGAATCTCCAGATTTCCCCCTAACGGTGAGTTGTTGGCTGAAATGGGCGAAGTAAGGAGAGGTGACTTTTCCGCTGACGAAGCCATTGCCAGGGTGAAGAGTCCAGGTATAGGGGGTATAGTAGTATATGTCGGCACGGTGAGAAGCTTCTCCGGGGGAAAGGACATAGAGAGTCTGGAGTTCGCCGTCGATGACCAGACTATCTCCCGAAGGTTAGAGCAAATAGAGCAAGAAGCCCGTAATAAATTCAACATCGCTGATATAGTGATCGTACATCGTGTCGGAACGCTAAGGGTCTCCGACAATATTTTGTTGATAGCAGTAGCCGCAGCGCATCGCGAAGCAGCCTTTGCTGCCACCCAGCATATAATAGACAGTATAAAAATGGCCCACGCTTTGTGGCTAAAGGAGACGGTAAAAGGAGCGTAATGGAACTGGTAGATAAGATGCTTGCCGGAAGTCAGCAGTCGCTATCGCGTCTGATCACCGTAGTGGAAAGAGAGACACCAGATGTCCTTGGGGTAATGAAGGAAATTTATCCCCACCTCGGGCGCGCTTACGCTGTAGGCGTTACCGGCCCTCCGGGAGGAGGCAAGAGCACTTTGGTTGACAGGCTGACCAAGGTGGCCAGAAACAGAGGGCTGTCAGTGGGCATAGTCGCAGTCGATCCCACCAGCCCATTCACCGGGGGCGCGCTCTTAGGTGACCGCATCAGAATGCAACAGCATTATCTCGATAGCGAGGTGTTCATTCGCAGCATGGCCACCAGAGGCAGCCGAGGCGGGCTGCCGCAAACTTGCCGTGGGGTGATCAAGCTGCTGGATGCCTTCGGCAAGGACCTGATCATCGTGGAGACTGTTGGCGTGGGGCAAACGGAACTGGACATCATCGAGGCAGTGGACACCGTGGTGGTGGTTCTGGTCCCTGAGGCTGGCGATACCATTCAGACCATGAAGGCCGGCCTTACTGAGATCGCCAGCATCTTTGCCGTCAATAAGGCGGACCGGGAAGGGGCCATTCGCTTGATGTCAGAACTGGAGACGGCTTTGCTAATGAGCTCTGGAGATAAGGAATCGGGGTGGCGTCCACCGGTCCTGGCCACTCAAGCGGTCAACGATGTCGGCATCGAGGAACTATACCAGGAGATCGAAAAGCATCGAGAGTTCTTAGAGACCACAGGCCGGCTCTCACAGTGGCGCAGTGAGCAGAGGAAACAGGAGTTTATGCAGACCCTCAAGCAGACGATCAGGGATCGCTTTTTCAAGCTGATGGAGAAAGACGGACTGTTAATGGCCTCACTGGAAAAGGTAGAAAGCGGCGAACTTGACCCCTACTCCGCAGCTGCGGAGATCCTCTCCAACAAAGCCTTCATCTCGGGCATGCTTTCAGAGCTGCAAAAAGAAGGCTGAAACTGCCGAAGAGCAAAATAGATGTGGGCTTTGGGCTTTTTGCTTGTACTTGCCATCGCGGTCCTGGTGCGAGCTGCTACCAAAAAGCTGCTGCCGATGGTTATGCCACCCAGCCGACTTAAGACCCTCCTCGCCGTTTTCATCGGTGCCCTGGCTGGCACCTTGCTATTCCGGCTGTGTCACCTCGGAGATGCCACTGTAGTGGCCGAGGCCAACTTGATCGGCGCTTTTCTGGGTGCTGTCGTCTTCCTCCTCCTATTTGGACTATATCCCTTCATCAAAGTTTTCCTGGGCAAAGCGTAAATCGGCGCCTACGGCTCGAATCTTTTGTGATATACTAATCGGAAAGAGCATCAGTTGTTAGCAAAGCCAGCGTAGCTCAGTGGAAGAGCAGCGGTTTCGTAAACCGCAGGCCGTCGGTTCGAATCCGACCGCTGGCTCCAATAGATGCCCAGTTTCAACAAACTTTGTGCATCAATTCGTCGAGCAAAATCGACGCTGTTTCGGCAAACAATCTATCGTTGATATGGGCGTCGACCTCAACCACGTCGATCTTGGGCCCGATATCCCTCTTCAGAGCCTTGCCCCCGGCTCCTGTCGCCGGGAAGACAATGACCTCGTAGCTTCTTCCCTTAGGGATTTCCTTACCCAGACCAGAAATCTTCAGCCTTGGTTCTCTCACCGTAGCCAAGGAGCTTGTCCAGTCGTACCAGCAGAGGGTCAAGCCAGGGAGTGTTCTTGACCAGGAATCTGGCTGTGTCATGAAGCCAGCCCGGAGTCTTATTGAAGGGACAGACCCTGACACAATTGGCACAGGCACCACCATTTTGAACCCAGAATTGGTAGCACTTTTCAGCGTCAACATACCATTTGAGTATTCCGCCATTGTTGGAGACATTGAGCGCTTCTCTCGTTGGCTCGCCGAAAGAGATAGCGCGCCCAGGGCAGTTCTCGGCACACCTTCTACAGCTATCGCAGAAGCTGGTGACTCCGAATTCAATGGGCTTGTCCGGAGCTAAAGGAAGGTCGGTGAACACCTTGCTCAGCCGCAGCCTGGGACCGAGCTTTTCCGTGATCAGCATACCGTGTCGCCCCAACTCCCCCAGCCCGGCGTCAATGGCCAGGGGGATGCTCAAAGCAGTATCATTGCCGCAGGGAATAGCCTCGTAGCCCAGGCCGCGGATAAAATGGGCCAGCAGACCGGCGACATATACCATCTCGGAGTAGCCGTGACCGGCACCTGCTGCTGAAATGTTAGCAGGGGAGGTCTTTATCACTTCGTAGCCCATATCGTGTGCCATTACCACCGCATACCGATATTCTGCAGGGAGAGTGATGGGGGAAAATCCAGCCGTGGTGCGATCAAAGCGACCGGAATAAATCCAGCGCTGATCCACTTCGCAGACTCCAACTAGCTCAGCACCGAAGAACTGGGCAGCTTTCTTGACATCCCGGGACATCTCTACCGGGTCAGCAACCGTGAGCTTCTGTCCCGGCGCGATGCGGTGTATCTCAGCGACTTCCGCTGGGTCCATCTCCCATTGCGTGAGAGCGAAATTGCCCCCTGAACTACCCCTGCCATATCTGCGTTCCAGATACCAGGCAGCCTGGCTGAAGGTCCAGTCCTTAAGAGTATATCCTGGTCGGTCGCCAAGGACACGCTTGCCATGCCACTTTTGGCCCAGTTCCTGCATCGTAGGGTCCCATATCGCTCTGGAATGACCGGAGTTCTTTTCGTCAAAGCGCTCGGCATCACCGGATCCGATTTTTTCGCGATACTTCATAAGAGCAAACTCCTTTCCGATACTTAATATAGTATACAAAGCGTCTTCTGTGAAACCCGACACATTTGCCATCAAAATACACCAGGGTTGGCAACAGGAGCCAAGGCTGAAGGGACATCCCTCAATCTGTGCAGGGACAGGCAGATGGCGGGTTGCAAGAGGTGCCGGAGCGTAGGGCTGTCGTTACCAACTTCAAAGGGAGACTTGACAGCCAGGTTCAATGAGCATATTATCGGTGCCAAGATAGCTTGTCCCACAAAGCACTTGTCCAAATCTGCGCGAGCTCCATTTGCAGCTTCAAAGGAGGGAGAAAAGGTGACCAGAACCAAGGAAGAGAGCAAACAGCGTGTGCTCGAGATGGCAAAGGAGAACAGCGTCAAGTTCATCAGGCTATGGTTCACGGATATCCTGGGCTTCTTGAAGAGCTTTGCCATCACCGTGGAAGAGCTGGAGGTGGCTCTGGAAGAGGGGATGGGTTTTGATGGATCCTCCATCGAGGGCTTTGCTCGTATTGATGAAAGCGATATGGTGGCCCTGCCCGACCCCGATACCTTCTGCTTGCTTCCCTGGAGGCCACGGGAGCATCAGGCTGTGGCCCGAATGTTCTGCGACATCCTGAAGCCCGGTGGTGAGTCCTTCGATGGTGACCCTCGGTATGTGCTGAAGCGGAACCTGAAGCGGGCAGCCGATATGGGCTACACTTTCTACGTGGGGCCGGAGCTGGAGTATTTCTACTTTCGCGACTCAAATGGGACTGAGCCTCTGGATGCAGGGGGCTATTTCGACATGACACCTATGGACGCGGCCACGGACCTGAGACAGGAAACCGTTATCACCCTGGAAGAGCTGGGCATCGGCGTGGAGTACTCTCACCACGAGGTTGCTTTCAGCCAGCACGAGCTCGACATGAGGTACACCGATGCCCTGACCATGGCTGATAACGTGATGACCTATCGTCTTGCGGTCAAGGAAATAGCCCTGAGGCACGGGGTATATGCCACCTTTATGCCCAAACCAGTCTTCGGTATCAATGGCAGCGGCATGCACGTACACCAGTCGCTTTTCAAGGGTAATAGAAATGCCTTCTTTGATAAGAAGGACCAGTATCATTTGTCCAAGGTGGCCAAGCACTACATAGCTGGGCTACTGAGGCATGCTCCTGAGATCACACTTGTCACCAACCAATGGGTCAACTCCTACAAGCGGCTGGTCCCCGGCTATGAGGCGCCAGTGTATCTTTCCTGGGCACGACGGAACCGGGCCGACCTGGTCAGGGTCCCCGAGTATCAGCCGGGGAAGGAGAACGCTACCAGGATAGAGTTCCGCTCCCCTGACCCGGCATGCAACCCTTATCTGGCCTTCGCCGTGATGCTGGCTTCGGGGTTGGAGGGAATTGAGCAGGAATACGAGGTCCCTGAGCCCGTAGAAGAGAACGTATACGAGATGACAATGGAGGACAGGGAGAGACGGGGGATAAGAACCCTGCCCGGCAGCCTCAGGGAAGCAATCCAGATGGCGGAGCAGAGCGAGCTGGTGCGCCGGGCCCTCGGTGACCACGTTTTCCACGCTTTCATCGAGAACAAGAAGATCGAGTGGGATCAATACCGAGCTCAGGTGACCGACTATGAGATCAAGAGATACTTGCCAATCTTGTAACTGAAAAGCGGCTTTGCAGGGCCATTTTCAGTCTGAGGGGGCAGTGGTTAATATTGAGAGCATATCAAAGTCTGCATCTTCTCTCATTTTATCCTAGAATCTCCAATGCCTCTTCCCTGTAAGCATCCATTAGATAGGGTATTCCAGTGACTTTGGCGCATTCTTCGGTCAGCGACATAAGCTCACGACGGGTGATCGCTGACACACTGAAGCATCTTGCTCCCGCCATTAACTGCTGCAACCCTACCTGGATCTTTTCACAGTAGCTGTAGATTCCCACTGCACCCAGAGGGATGTTCTTCATTTCATCAGCGCCTACTATGTTCTTAACGTCCTCGTAGTTGACAAAAATCTCTTCAGGGGTCGAGCCAAATTGGCTGACTGTATTTGGCAACTTGCCATCTTGGAGCCACTGCTGGATATTCTTACCGACCATACCCGGAATCATCAAAGCCCGTCCCATGCATACTGCTTTGGTGAAAGGTGCTCCAAGGGCCAGTGCCTTAAATACACCATCTTCGCTACTGAAGCCACCAGCAAAGGCGATATCAGGTGCGCGCTCGCCTTTGTCAGCCAACCTTTGGCAGAACTCATAAGCTGCAGCGTGTAAATAGAGACTGGGCATACCCCACTCTTCCATCATCCGCCAGGGGCTCATGCCAGTTCCACCGGAAGCGCCGTCTATCGTAAGCAGGTCAATTTTGGCCTTCGAACCCCACTTGATGGCCATCGCCAGCTCACGCAGGCCGTAGGCCCCGGTTTTCAAGGTAATACGCTTGAACCCCAAGTCCCTTAAACGTTGGACTTCAGCGTAGAAACCTTCTTCGCTGATAAAACCAAGACGGCTATGGCGTTCGAACTCCTTGATAGCGCCCTTTCCAAAAGCTGCTTGGTTAGTGGAATTTGAAGGGTCAGGGGTGACAATATAGCCGCGTTTCTGGAGTTCTAATGCCCGCTCCAGACTGCCGACTTTGATCTCGCCGCCGATACATTTCGCACCTTGTCCCCACTTTAATTCAATGGTGTCCAGGCCATGCTTCTTGCTGACGTACTCGGCAACGCCCAATCTAGTATCCTCTACATTCATCTGAACCAGAATTTCGCCGTATCCCTGATGGTAGCGTCGGTAGACCTCGATGCGACGGTCCATATCGGGTGCTGAAATAACTTTGCCATTTGAATCAAGTTCAAGCTGAGGATCGATACCACAAACGTTTTCGCCGCAGACCAGTGTGACCCCGCTGATGGCAGCACCAACGGCAAAATGTTCCCAGTTCTTACGGGCTATCTCTGTGGAACCCAGAGCGCCGGTAAAGACAGGTACTTTCATTGCGACTTTCTTGTCCCAGCCGTATTCGGTCTCGGTGTTCACAGAGGGGAAAGTAGCCGTATCCGGGTCACCGACAACGCCAGGTGGTAGTCCTTCGGCGCCTAAAGCATATCCCTGGATATTAAGATGTGAGTAATCAACGGGATAGTCCTTGTCGCCTCCGGCCGTGATGTCACCGAAGGGTCCGGGATAGATTAGTTCCCGGCCGCGGAAGGTTGCCTTGAATACCTCACAGTTTCCTGTGCAACCGTCAAGACAACGGGTGCAGATACCGCTCATAGGTACTACATTTCTGGAGCGATTAGTTGTTCTGGTAGCCTCATTTGCATTTGGTCGTTGTAGATTCATTATTAGCACTCCTCGCTTCTTATTTCTTAACCGGTATTCCTTTTTGCTCGAGGTATCTCTTGGCTTCGGGTATAGATATTTCCCCGAAGTGGAAGATGGAAGCAGCCAGAACCGCTGCCGCTTTTGCTACAACTACCGCTTCATACAAGTGCTCCAACTTGCCGGCACCGCCTGAAGCTATGACCGGTATCGCTACCGCTTCAGCGACTGCTTTCGTCATCTCCAGGTCATAGCCATCTTTAGTGCCATCAGCATCCTTGCTGGTGAGCAAGATCTCCCCGGCCCCCAGCGCCTCCACCCTCTTCGCCCACTCCACAATATCGAGCCCCGTGCCCTCGCTGCCACTCTTGATTACCACCTCAAGTCTGGGAAGGCTTCCCCCCGGAGGGTTCTTACGCCCATCAATGGCCACAACGAGCTTTTCCTTGCCAAATTTCTTCGAGGCTTCAGTTATCAGTTCGGGATTCCTGACCGCAGAGGTGTTGATTGAGACCTTGTCCACACCGAGGGCGAACAACTCTTCCATGTCCTTGGCGTTCCTGATGCCGCCTCCGACAGCGAAGGGAATGGTAGCCTTCTCAGCCACCTTCTTGACCCATTCCAGCCTTGTCCCCCTGTTCTCAACGGTGGCCATAATATCGAGGAAGACGAGCTCATCTGCTCCCTGTTGGCAGTATGCCTCAGCTGCCTCCACGGGGTCTCGGGCATCCCGCAGGTTGACAAAGTTTACACCTTTGACCACCCTACCATCTTTGACATCGAGACACGGTATGATTTTTACTTCTTTCACTTCACAACTCCTTGAATTTGATCAAATCCTGATACTCCATGACTGTGCTCATGGCATGATGCTCAGCCTCTATGCCGGCCTCCTCAGCAGCAGCTATGGGATTCAACCCCCCGTAGAGGATCATGCCAACTTTGTTGAGTTCCACAGGGATTTCACACACCGGCTCGCTGGTATCTCCCATAGTAATCAGCCCACCTAACCCCGCATCTTTCAGTTTAGCTACTACTTCTTGGGCCACTGGTCGGCAAAGCGCTGGTATTTCCCTAAAGTTCGCCAGTATCTTCCCCTGGCCGCCTCTTGCCACTTGCTCCACCGAAGTCATCCTGGCCCTGATGAATATCTCTGAGGGGTCCAGAGAGCAGCCGGCGTAGTGAATGAGCTCCACGAAGCGAAGGGGGGTGTCATCTCTAATCTGGAGTATGCCCCCAAATCGAGAGTCCATGGGGACGCCGGCTTTAAGTAAAGAGCCGTTGATGACGATGCTGCAAACGGTGGCCAGCCCTGTCTTACCTTCTGGAACCGTCAGTTCCCCCAGCCGTTTTCCTCCGGAAGCTATAGCCACAAGATCGCTAACGCAAAGCCCCCGTTCGAAGACAGGCTTCATCGCCAAGAGGGCCTTGCCGAACTTTCCCTTGGGGAAAAAGGAGACGTTGACCGGAATCGGACCGCAGCGCTTCTTGTAGTCGAAGTTAGTGCGGAAAGCAAGCAGCTCAATCCTGGAGATGGCCAAACCAACCTTGTCTTCAACCAGAGCACTTCTCAGCTCCTCCATGCCCTGCTTGGTGAGCTCCCGACCATCTCGCCATCCCACAAGTTGTGTCAACCCGCGCTCGTCCATCAGCTTGAGGTGGTATCTTACTGCCCTTTCGCCGAGTTCAATGCCGTAGTCTCTGAGCCGATGGGCGATAACCCTTGCTCCCAGTGGTTCCTGGGAGTCGTTCAGGACCTTTAAGATGACAAGCGCCTTTCTCTCAGCGCGTTGCGTTTCAAACCCCATCGCACCTTCCTATCGGTAAAAGGAAACTGTTTACCAATTAAAGGGCCAAACCGAATAAGAGCATAGACTGTTTGGGGAACTTTGTCAAGCACGTAATTCCAAGGAGGAATATGCCAAATTCCTTGGAGTTCTACGGCAAAAAATCAGAATTTGGCTTGAGATTTCAATATGAAAGCACAATGGCCTTGGTTTCAGGATATTATCACAGGGAGATCCATTGACCTACGGTTTCCACAGCGTGATCGGTGCCAAAATGCTCAGTGAAAAGGCGGAAGTAATAAAGCTCTTCTTTGCTGCGAATCATGGGGTACTCAGCCTGTGCAGTGGCTAGTTCATGATCCGGGATCCGTTCTTCAAAGTAAGCTGGCAACACGCTGGCTGAACCGGAGCCTTGAGAGAATTCCTGTTTGCTCCGCCATACTATGAGTTCGGGCAACAGGCTCTCATACGCTTTGCGGAAAATCCACTTTTCGATTCTCTGACTTCCTTCAGTTTTTTGCTTATATTGAAGTGGTATTGCCATAGAGTACTGTAGTAGTTCCCCGGATATCAATGGAGCTACCACACGGACTGAGCTGCAGAGATTCATGCGGTCCAAGCGCAATGAGGCATTGTTATGCAGAAAACCAATGCATTCCATCTGTTTGGCGAACAAGTCTTCAGTGGGGCAATGTCCGAGATATTTGTATCCGCAAAACACTTCATCGCCCCCCTCACCAGAGAGCAGTACCTGTACGCCTTGCTCCTTGGCATATCGGGAGATGAGGTAGTTGGAGACGGAGCTTCTCACTAAGGAAGGGTCAAACGACTCCAGGTAGTAAATCACCTCTGGCAGAGCCTCGATGATCTGCTTGAGGTCCACAATGAGCTCGTGGTGTTCGGAGTCAATTTGGCTGGCGATAATGCGAGCACAGTGGATATCCTCGCTCTCTCCCACCCCTAAGGCAAATGTTCGCAGCCTGGCACTCTGACCGAACTTCTCCTTGTAAGCTTTGCTCGCTATGTAGTTGATGACGCTGCTATCCATCCCCCCACTGAGCAGGCCGCCAGTGGGCAAACTAAAATCCACGCGACTTCTGAAACTGCGTTCGATGATCTCCCGGATGTCATGAGTCATTGCATCGACGCTCGAGTCCCGGAAAGCTGGCGGAGTCTTTGGCAGCTCGGCGAACTTAGTCAATTGGCCACTACGTTCCATATGATGGCCCTGGGGAAACTCATAGACTTCTTTCGTCGCCTGTAAGACACCCTTGAGTTCGGAGGTGAGGTACAGGGTCTTGTTTTTCCAACCATAGAAAAGGGTCTTGATACCAAGCAGATCGCGAGCTGCGAAGATATCTTTCCCGTCAGTGATGACCAGCGAGAAGATGGCATCGGTCAAGTAGTTGAGCATTTCCTTGCCGTATTTCTCATAAAGGGCAAGCAGCAAGCGCTCTTCACGGAAAGGTCCATCGGATATGTTGTGGTCGCGAGCCAGGTCAGCCCAATTGCCCATCTGGCCGTCATAGCAGATCATGAGATTGGGGTTGCTGGGGCTGCGAACAGGGATCTTTGCACCATCGTCACGAGTAGCGCCGTCCGCCTGGAGATAGTTCTGAGCCAGGATCATTTGGTCATCTTCATATATCCCCGAGGCATAGGGCCCTCTATAGGCGATAGTTCTGAGGATAGCTTCTACTTCACCCCGATTGGATTTGCCGCAGGCAACAACCAGCCCGCTCATCTAAACAAAACCTCCTTAAATAACCCTGTTGAAAAGATCTACTTAACTACCTCGAAGATGGCTACCAAGCCATGGCCACATCCCTGTCCCTGCTGAAGTCTCATCTCCAGCTCTCTGAGACAGTAGCCCAGTTGTGGCTCGACTAAGCTGGTTCTGGGGGTCCCTATTTTCATCCTCTCTGCCACTGTTGCTATCTTTCTCATGGCACCGAGAGATTGCTTGAGCGGCAAAGGCGTTTCGGCCGGGGTCGGCGCTGGCTCGCCCTCGTCAAGCAGTGCCTTGGTATAGGTAATCAAATAGTTCCAGCAATAGGATAGCCTCTGGTGATAGGTATTCACCTCGGGGAAACCGCTCCTCGGAACATAATGGATCAATACCTCATCGAGGTCAGTGGACACGTTGGGTTCGAAGAGACGATTGACCACGCACCGCAGTGGCTGGCAGTGCTCGTTATACTGAGCCGTGTCCATATGTCGTCCCACGAAAGAAGAGCGGTCGGCCAACTTGCGCAAAACAATGCACCCTCCAGACTTCTTCTTGGCCTGGCGGTAGATACTCAGAACTTCCTTGCGCCCCATAATCCTCAATGGGAAGTAGCTCAGCTCCTGTTGGCTCGCTTCACCATCTTGGTAGATATAGGAAATAGCATAGTCCATCCACTGTTTTTGCTCGAAGTCATTTGTCCACAGCGTCTGCCACTCGTATGAGTAGCGTCCCAGCCAGTCAATGACGATGATCGCGCCATCCTTGCTGTGTCTGGCGATGTTGCTCAAAAGCTGTATGCTCTGCTCATCATCGTTGTGCGACAGCGTCCCGTAGCTGGCGAGATACAAGTCATAGGGCTCTTCGGCGCTGAGGTCGAACTTGTTGAAGTCCTCTCGGACAAAGACCATATTCTGCCTGTTACCATAGATGGCTTGGGCTTGCCTCAGCAGACCTTCATTGAGGTCAATTCCTGTGTAGAACCCGAGCATATCCGAGTCCATAGCTGCAGTATTATGCTGGGAACTTAGGGATTCACTTGATTTGATGCTGGTAATCAGCTCAAAGCCATCACCGCTGCCACAGCCCAAGTCCAGCATCCGGACCTTCTCGCCACGCTTCCGTCTTTGCTCTAACAGCCGTTTCAGGAAGGGCCACAGGTAGAGCGCTAACTCTTCATCCTCCCAGAAGCGGCGCACGTTGTCGTATTTTCCCAGTAGCCCCGCGGGCTTCTCATACTGACCGGTGCTTAGTGCTTCGTTGTAGGCATCCATCTCGCTCATGATCATCCTCCACTTTTCATGCTTGTACGCAAAGCATCCACCACTCTTACTGCCTGAAAGCCATCAGCGCCGTAGCCGTCAGCACCTATGCTCTGAGCGAATTCCTCCGAGACAGGAGCCCCGCCGATGATGACCTTTACCTCGTCCCTGTGCCCGCTTTCTCTAAGCGCCTCGATGGTGTCTTTCATGTACGCCATCGTGCTGGTGAGTAGCGCTGAAAGCCCTACAAATTGGGGCTTCTCTTTTATCACTGCATCCACGATGGCCTGAGGGTCAACATCATTCCCCAAGTCCTTCACCGTGTAGCCGGCCCCCCGCAGCAGTATTGAGACTATGTTCTTGCCGATATCATGTAGGTCCCCCTTGACCGTGGCCACGATTACCTTTCCCTTGGCCTCGATGCCGCTCTGGGCGAGGTGTGGCCCCAGTATCTCCATAGCCGCTCCTACCGCTTCAGCGGAGGCCAGCATATCGGGGATATAGTATTCCTTGGCCTCAAACTTCTCCCCCACGACTGCCATGCCTTCGCTGAGCCCTTTTTGTATTATGTCCGCAGGGTTGATGCCCTGGGCAAGGGCTTCCTCGGTAAGCTCACTTACTCCAGGCTGGCCCACCATCCCCTCATCCAGTCCCTCGTGGTCTTGGGTTGCTCTCCCCTGGATGACATTCTCTTTGATTAAGGCAAGCAAAGTCTCTGACATACTCTACCCTCCTGATTCTATTGCTCTCTCAACCTTGTCAGCAGGCCGGGCACCTCCTGGAACACCTTATCTTCGGTGCTTTTATCTATGCGGTGCGGTGGCAACGACAGAATCTCCGCCATCCGCTCTCGTGCCTGAAGGAGTGTCTCATCCACCATGTCTTTCCCCTCGAATGGGTATGGGGGGGCAATTTCCCCAGAACGAAGCGCACGCCGTACAAATCGGACATAGAGCTTGTGAGAAGTGGCCATGACACTGCGTACCTGCTCCAGGGATTCCGAAATATCAGCCGCAGTTACAGTTGGTTGTCGCATCAATCTCTTCACCATTCCTATATGGGCATCGTCCAACACTGCCTGCACAGGACAGAAGGTGTTAGTTCGCTCCAGTAGACCAAAGGCGTAGTGAATGTACTGAGGGCCAGCGAGCGTCACCATGATGTGCGAAAACAGCCTCTCCACCGATGCCTGTATCCCTGGCACCTTTACGTCGGAGATGCCTCCTGTGGAATAGCAGGGCAGGCCGTAGTAGCGTGCCAGCTGCACGCAGTCGATATTGTACTGGCTGAACTCAGGGACGCCATATGAATCGTAAAGGTCATCCATGCGGGCCCTTACCGGCACAGCACCATAGAGCACAGGGGCCCCTTTATTCACTAACTGGGCCAAGGCTACGCCCACCAGTATTTCAGCGTTGATCTGAGACGCTATACCCTCCTCCTTAATCGGGGCAGTGGAGCCACCCTGGGGGGAACTGGAGATGACCAGCGGCAAGCCGGCCTTGGCTATCTCTATCGCTTTCTCCGTGGTGTCCTCTACAAGCTGCAAGGGACTCTTCACCAAACAGGTGATGAAGGAGACGATGGGATTCTCTCTCAATTGCTCCGCGCCACCAGCTATGATTCGGGCCATTTTGACCACGTTGCTCAGTTGGTCGAGCTGCGTGAGTCCCGACATGACATGCTTGGTGGTGCTACTCAGCGAAGCAAAGAACTTGTTGACGTCCTTATTATCGTCGTTGATGTCAGGGTCTTGGATATTGAGATTGCGCAAGAAGCTGTCCCAGTTATCGAGATATTCGCAGAGGTGCGCTGCCTTCGCTAGCCTGTCTACTGTGCCTCTCTCCACCCTGAACACCGGTAACACAGCCTCGAGGCCTGGGTCGCTCTTACTTACGAAAGTATCTATATCTACATCCAGCCAGTTGTTGGCCTCGGAACCCGAAGCAAAGTACACCCTCGGCTCTCCCCCATCCAGTATGAGGCAGTTGTTCTCATCCCGCGCCCCGAGCTTCACAACCTTGGGTGCTGCCTGCAGCGCATCGTAGATGATCTTCTCCGGGATCTTGAGCAGCCATCTGGGAGCACCTTCCTGGTCCACAGGCGAGACCTCAGCACCGTGGTCGCCGAAGATATTTGCAGCATTGCGGTTGAAGCACAATATGCCAGGGTCAACCAATATATTTAGAGAGGCCTGGTGTATCCGTTCCACCTGCTCTATTTTGAGCCTGTGATAGGGCTCTACCAGTACCCCTTGTCTTGCCATCTAAAACCTCCTAACCCTATCTCGTAGCAGCATTATCAGTCCACTATATCCGATATCTCTGAGAGCACGCGTTGTTTCACCTCGTCCGGCAGGCTCCAGTTATGGTTGCCTATTAGCAACTCTACCTTTTCCGCCGCTCTCTCCAAGGTGCTCTTGGCACCGCGTGCTTCCCATGTCTCCCTGCTGTTCCTTTCGCTCAGTGAGGGATGGTAGTGCTCGCTGCGCATGTGGCGCCTGGTGTGCCTGGCGCTGACGAAAATGCCGCTAGGTCCCACCTGCTTGATGAGGTCAACTGCCAGTGTGTCCTCGTCCACTTTTATGCCCTCAACAGCCCTCATCACCATTCCCAGTATCTCATTGTCTATGACGAACTTCTCATAGCATACGGCCAGGGCGAACTCCATGAGTCCCGCGGCATCGTGGATGAAGTTGGCTCCCGCCAGAGCGCAGAGCAGACCGGTGAGAGCAGACTCATACCCGCATTGGGCATCGACCACCTTGGAGTCGGTCATGCCGCCGGTGGCATAGAAGGGAAGTTTGTAGAACTGGGCCATTTGAGCGCCGGCAGCGTTGAGCAGACCCATCTCGATAGAGCCTGCAAGGTACTTGAAATCGCCGAAATCGGCATTGCTGGCCACCGAGCCGAAGATGACCGGAGTTCCCGGATTGATAATCTGGGCAAGCATTACTCCCATCAAGGAATCAGTAGTCTGAATTACCAGGTTTCCCGCGAGCGTCACCGGCGATGTAGCGCCGCACAGAGGTTCGGCGGGACACACCAGCGGGACCCCAGCCTGGGCGATAGCCACCACCAAGTCGCCGTAATGCATATCCATTTTCAGCGGGCTTATGCTACAAGTAATCATGGACAGGAGGGGACGCTGACGCAGCATCTCAGCGGAGCCAGCGACGATCTCTCCCATCCGTATTACCTGCTTCACGCCCTCAAGAGTGTAAACGCCACCCATTACGTGCTTGGTGGTATTGTCCAGCCCGGCAAAGAAGCGGTTTACATCTATCTGTTCTACAGGCAACTCGTTGGGATACGTGGGCAGCATGAACAGGTGAATATTATCCAGCTGATCGACCAGCTTGGCGATGCGTTTCAGGTCATCCAGGGTGGCCAGTTGTCTTTCTCCCGTTTTCGGATAATAGACATAGAGGGCCGTACCCCCGGTACCTGCATATACCCGTTGCCCCCCCAGGAGTATGTCGTGCTGCTTATCCTGACCGCAGAGCATGATCTCGGAAGGAGCTGTCTCGATAAGTTTCATGGCCATTTCAGCGGGCACGCGCACATTCCGCCTTTCCCGATCAACGTGAGCCCCAGCTTCTTCGAAGATATTCAGGGCTGCTTCTGAGTTTACCTGAAAGCCTACCTCCTCGATTACCTCCATTACGGCGCGGTGGACCTTATGTACAGACTCCTCAGTGAGAGGTTTGTAGGAACCACCAAGCACTCCCTTTCTAATCATTTTCGTTATAGCTACCTCCTAATTTACATGCTGGGGCGGCCTGCTGGCAAAGGTATGCTCTCCATTCTCCTCCAAGAGGACAGGCCTTTTTCGAGGTTTTGCCCAATAAGCTGGCAAAATCAACGGATGTACTGTCAGCGCAGAGGGTGATTTACAGCATTCGCACCTATGGGGAGGGGCATTTGAGGGGATTTATATATATAATTTAGGCTGTCGGGCGACTATTTAGGGGATTTGGACTTTTATCTCTCTTCTGCAGGGGAATCAGCAGCTATACACCCCCTGACGGCACATCATCCTTTTTGTTTCAGGCTACCGATGCCCTCCTTGAAAGATTTTCACTTCTCTCCCTTTTATTATGTTCAGTTTGCCCTATTATAGCATAATCAGCAAGTTGCTGTCCAGCCCCCGGGAGTCCGCTTGACTTGTGGTGAAATCATGTTATCTTGTAATCAATGGTTCGAATCCGACTGGCAGGTGAAAAGAGATGAGCAAGTTCCTGGATAGGTTAGAGCGAATCTGGTCCGGGGAAATTCAGCCCCTGGGCTTTGCTGCCCTTGCTGCGAGGACCAAAAGCCCCGCCATGGCCATCGTCGCCATGTTGGGCCAGGGTCAGCTTGGGGTGGGAGATCAAGACCTCGAGGGCGTCGACGCGGTGCTGTTCTCTGGCGCCGATCTGGATCAGGAAGCCGAGACTCTTTCCCGAGCTATCGAGGCAATCGCAAATATCCCTTGGGGGGCATCGGTCCAGACAGCGACAAAAGAAGGTGTGGAACAGCTTAAGGGACTGGGATGTGATTTTATCGTCTTCGGCGTTGATGAAATGCCGGTGACCTTTCTTGCGGAACAGGACATGGGTAAAGTCCTGGAAGTCGATGCCTCGCTGAGCGATAACCTGGCGCGGCCTATTGCCCGCTTGCCCATAGATGCCGTGCTCATCAGAGCTGAGCAGTGGCCGCTGACGGTGCGGCTGCTCCTGGACTATGGGCGTTTGGTTGGCCTGACTGATAAACCCTGCATGGCACTATTGCCTGCAGCGCCGGGGGCTGGCGATATAGAGGCACTCCGGGAAGCCGGTATTTGCGGAGTGGTGACCTCAGAGCAGCAAGTGCTATCTCAAATCAGGGAGGCGGTGCAGGCCCTGCCTCAGGGAAGGAAGAAGAAGAGGAAGGGGAGCGCGATACTGCCTGCTGTCGCCGAGTGGCCCACTGAGGTCTCAGAGGAGGAGGAAGAAGAAGAGATTTAGTCTTTGCCCTTTCGCTCCTCTATTTCCTCTCCCAGTTCTCTCAGCTTTGCCTCGAGTCCTTCCTTTGCTCATTATAGGCCATTGCTACGGTCGGCAATAAGGCAGCTCTCGGTTACGCAGAAACAGCAGATAGTGCTATAATTATGTAGACTGCGGCGGTGGCAATGCAGGAAGCGCTGCTTTATGAAAGGTTGTCCAATTCGGCGGTGCGCTGCCATGTCTGCCAGTGGCGCTGCCGGATCGGGCCGGGGCGATTGGGGCTGTGCAAGATGCGCCGTAACGATGACGGCGTTCTCTACACACTGAATTACGCCGAAGTATCGTCAGCGGCAGTAGACCCGATCGAGAAGAAGCCCCTGTTCCATTTCCATCCCGGGACTATGGTCTTCTCCCTCGGCGGCTGGGGCTGCAATTTCCACTGCAAGCACTGCCAGAACTGGCAAATCTCCTGGAGTGAGGTGTGTGAACCGGAATATGGCTCAAGAAAGCTCTCCGCCGAGGACTCAATCAAGCTGACCAAGGAGTACCGCTGCGGTGGCATCGCCTGGACCTACAACGAACCTGCTATGTGGTTCGAATATACCCTGGACGGGGCCAGGCTGGCCAAGGCCGAAGACCTCTACACTGTTTATGTTACCAATGGCTTCCTCACCGAGGAGGCCCTGGACACCATCGGGCCCTACCTCGATGCCTGGCGTGTTGACATCAAAGGCTTCTCCGATGAGTTCTACCTCAAGCTGGCCAAGGTCTCCCGATGGCGCGGCATCTTGGATGTGGCCAAGAGGGCGCAGCAGAAGTGGAACATGCATGTCGAGGTGGTGACCAACGTGATCCCGACCATGAACGACGACGATGCCCAGCTTGAGGGCATTGCCCACTGGATTCGAGATAACCTGGGGGAGTTGACCCCGTGGCATGTGACCCGGTTCTATCCCCATCATCAGATGCAGCAATTGCCAGCGACTCCGGTTGCCACGCTGGAGCGTGCCTACAACATCGGGAAGAAGGCCGGGCTGCATTTTATCTATGTGGGCAATCTGCCGGGACATGCTGCCGAGAGCACCATCTGCTATTCCTGTGGCCAGATGGCGGTACACCGCGTCGGCTATCAGACGGAGGTCTCGGGGCTGAAAGACTCCCGGTGCAGTTCTTGCGGTGCAGACCTGAATATCAGGACAAAGTCGAGGAGGTGATGGACATGGCGGGGGTTATTTTCGGATGCATCGTACCTCATCCGCCAATCATAGTTCCTGAGATCGGAGGCGGTCGGGAACAAGAAGCCTCACCCA
The DNA here is from genome assembly GCA_034414595.1 of Dehalococcoidia bacterium. GTDB lineage: Bacteria > Chloroflexota > Dehalococcoidia > SZUA-161 > JAUWZY01 > DAOULY01. The sequence goes on along the minus strand of DAOULY010000016.1, from coordinate 400,460 downwards.
CCATAGAGGCGATGAAGAAGCTCAGCGATGAGCTGGCTCAGCAGCACCCCGAGGTGCTGTTCATCATCAGCCCCCACGGAGTCAGTCATTATGATGCTATGGGTGTAGCCACAGCCAAGTCGCTGCCGGGAAGCTTCAAGGTCTGGGGCGTGAGAGGTGTCGAGCACCAGTTCCAGAACGACCTCGAAGCGGTATCCCTGCTCCAGGAGGAAGCCAAGGCGCTGGGTGTCCCGCTGAAATCCATCGGCGAAGAAGAATATGACCTGGACCACGGGGTCATGGTGCCGATGTATTTTCTGGTCAAGGGTGTGCCGGGAGTGCCGCTGGTGCCGCTGACCTTCTCCTGGCTGCCCCTGAGCACTCACTACTCCTTCGGCCAGGCGGTAAGGCGCGCTGCTGATAGGCTGAATAAGCGCGTGGCCATAATCGCCAGCGGCGACCTGTCCCATCGCCTTATCCCCGGTGCCCCTGCCGGCCACGACCCCATGGCTAAGGTATTCGATGAGAAGCTCACCGAGGCCGTCGCCGCCTATGATACCGAGGCCATTTTGAACATGGACCCGGAGCTGGTTGAACGGGCAGGGGAATGTGGCCTGCGCTCCATCATCATCCTGCTCGGCGCTCTGGAAGGGCTTGAGGTCCAGTCCAGGGTGCTCTCCTATCAGGGCCCCTTCGGCGTCGGCTACATGGTGGCCTCCTTAGAGGTGAAAGCGAAGTCCAATCCCGGCATGCATCCTCTGGTCAAGCTGGCTAAGGAGACTGTAGAGAGCTACACCCGGGAGCGCAAGGTGCCCGAGAAGCCCGGTGAGCTGACGCCTGAGATGAAGGAGCGTGCCGGAGTGTTCGTGTCGTTGAAGAAGCATGGTGAACTCCGCGGCTGCATCGGCACCTTCGAGCCAACGCGGGACAACGTCGCCCAGGAGATAATCGCCAACGCTGTAAGCTCAGCGACACAGGACCCCAGATTTATGCCTGTGGCCCCTGAAGAGCTTTCCGACCTTGAGTACAGCGTGGACGTCCTCACCAGCCCCGAATTCGTGGAGGATGCGAGCGGGCTTGACCCCAGGAAGTACGGGGTCATCGTGGAGTGCGGGGCGCGGCGGGGACTGCTCCTGCCCGACCTCGAGGGTGTGGACACTGTAGAGCGCCAGATCGAGATCTGCTGCCTCAAGGCCGGCATCGACCCCGACGAGCGGGTAAACCTCTACCGCTTCCAGGTGCGGAGGTATAAGTAGGGACTGTTTAGCAACCGGGGGAGTGCAGGGGGGCAAAGCCCCTTTGCTAGGGGTTTGGGGGTGTCCCCCAAATTCAAAAAGTCCCCCAAGATTGGGGGATAGAGGGGGTTGAAAAGCATTGTTAAACGGCCTCGTATAAGTGATATTGGCATATAGATGTTATAATGACGCAGAAGTGAGCTAATGACATCAGGAGATATCCCGCTAATGCGCTCCGGGCACACCTATGACAAAGTGAAATAATGAAATCAGAAAGACGGAAGGTTGACGCCCTGACCCAGATTGCTGACTATCTTGATGGCCTGCCCCAAATCGCTGAGGAGAAAAGGAAATCAGACTTTGAAAAAGCTTATACCTTCTATGCGGAGCAGAGCTATCGAAAAGCCATTAAAGCTTTTGAGTCCTGTTTTGTCCCTGAAGTGACGCTCAGCGAAAGAACAGCCCTTGGTATTCTCATCGGCAACTGCTTTGCTAGATTAGGAGAGCTTGATGAGGCGGAGCAGCACTATAAGCAGGCGGAGGACCTGGCCAGAGAAGCGAAAGACCTGGAGGGTTTGTCTGCTGTCCTGGGCAATATGGGCCTTGTGTATAGGACTAAGGGCGCGCTTGACCAGGCCTTAGAACATCATCAGCAAGCGCTCGGAATCGACAGGGAGATAGGGAACAAGGTGGGAGAGGCCAACGCCCTGGGCAACATAGGGAATTTATACTTCATTAGAGGCGAGCTTGACCAGTCCTTGGAGCAGCATGAAGAGGCGCTCAGAATCCACAGAGAGATGGAAAGCAAGGAGGGCGAAGCCGCAGACTTGGGCAACATGGGGCTCGCGTATAGGACCAAGGGCGACCTTGACCAGGCGCTACAGCATCATCAGCAGGCACTCAGAATCCACAGGGAGACAGGAAACAAGATAGGAGAGGCCAATCAATTGGGCAACATGGGAAGCGTGTATTTCATCAGGGACGAGCTTGACCAGTCCTTAGAGCACTATCAACAGGCACTCAGAATCCACAGGGAGATAGGGAGCAAGGTCGGAGAAGGAAACCAGTTGGGCAACATAGGGAATTTATATCTCATTAGAGGCGAGCTTGACCAGGCCCTGGAATATTTTCAGCAGGCGCTCGAAATCTTCGAGGAGATAGGCGCTAAGCCAGCGATAGAAAAGACAAAGCAAAACATCCAAAAATTACATGAAGCTCAGGCCAAAGCAGAATGACACTCTTTGACATGCATCGGGAGGAGACAGTAAACCTCTACCGCTTCCAGATGCGGAGGTGTAAGTAGCTTGACACAGTGACAGATAGGTTTTGTAATGGCCCAACAGCGAGAAGCAAGATGAGAAAGAGCATGGTTTATCAGTCTTTCTATGGTCAGGCACATAGATTCCGAGACCAGGTATCGGGAGCCTGTTGGGCTATTCTATGGGTAGCTAAACAGGCATATCCAAATGATTCGGAGAGTGAATTGGACTATAAATTTGGTAATGAAACGGGACTAGCAGACATATCCAATATGCTGGTCGTCTACATTTGGACACTTTTTGAGGTCTACATGCGGGAAGCGTTTATTGCGATACATGGTAACAACCCACCGAATGATGCCATTGTTCGCTCAAACAATAAAGGCTGGGGGCAAATGAGAAAATGGCTTGAAGAGAAGAAAATGTTCAACGAAATCTTGAGAAGGTTTGACTCCCTGATTGGGGAGTTTTGTGCAAGACGCAACTGTCTAGTCCACAACGAGGGGAAGGTGGATGAGCAGTATGTAAACCAAGTCAAGAAATATGGGGGAAGCCCCACCTTCTCAGTAGGAGACAAGGTACACACAGATTGGAAATACCACAAAGCGCTTGAGGACTCTCTCGTCCCTAGATTCAACATTGCCTTGGAGGCGGAGGTCGAATTGTATTTGAGAGGCTATAAATAATGTGTGCTGTACGCAAAAATTTGGGACAAGGGTTTTGCTCCAAAATCTGTTAACCGGCGGCAGTGAGGTATCCAATGACACTCTTTGACCGGCATCGGGAGGAGCAGCTGAAAAAGGAGGCGCCGCTGGCGGCTCGGATGAGACCGCGGTCGTTTGCCGAATTCGTGGGCCAGGAGCATCTGGTGGGCGAGGAGCGCGTGCTGCGCAAGGCCATCGAGGCCGACCAGCTCCCCTCCATTATCTTCTGGGGCCCGCCGGGAAGCGGCAAGACCACGCTGGCTAATGTCATCGCCAATGTCACCAAGTCGCACTTCTCCCCGATAAGCGCCGTCACCGCCGGAGTCGCCGACCTGCGCCAGATTGTAGAAGAGGCCAGGGACCGCCTCGGCATGCATGGCCAGAGGACCATCCTGTTCATTGACGAGATACACCGCTTCAACAAGGCGCAGCAGGACGCCATCCTGCCCCATGTGGAGAACGGCACCGTCATCTTCATCGGCGCTACCACCGAGAACCCATCGTTCGAGGTCATCTCGCCGCTGCTCTCGCGCTGCCGTGTGTTCACCCTCAACGCCCTCGGCGACGACGAGGTGCGCATTATTGTCGACCGCGCCCTGCGGGACGAGGAGCGAGGCTTAGGAAGAATGAAGGTCGAAGTTGACGCCGATGCTTTGGAGCATTTAGTGTTTATGTCAAATGGAGATGCCCGCGTGGCCTTGAATGCCCTGGAGCTGGCCACCTCGGCCACGCTGCCCGATGAGCAAGGCAAGCGTCACATCGGGCTTGAGGCTATTGAGGACGCGCTGCAACATCGTGCCCTGCTCTACGATAAGGCTGGCGAGGAGCACTACAACATCATCTCAGCGCTGCACAAGTCGCTGCGTGGCTCAGACCCTGATGCCGCCCTCTACTGGCTGGGACGCATGCTCGAAGCTGGAGAAGACCCCCTGTATGTCGCCCGGCGCCTGATCCGTTTCGCCTCGGAGGATATCGGCATGGCCGACCCCCAGGCTCTGGTCATCGCCACCTCGGCGCAACAGGCGGTGCACTTCGTGGGCATGCCCGAAGCCGACCTGGCGCTGGCCCAGGCGGTGGTCTATCTGGCTACCGCTCCTAAGAGCAACTCCCTGTATAAGGCTTACAATAAAGTCAAGGAAGATGTGGCCCGCACCCGCAACGAGCCCGTGCCGTTGCATTTGAGGAATCCTGAGACACGTCTGATGCGGAGGCTGGGCTACGGCAAGGGCTACAAATATCCTCACAACTTCCCCGGGCACTTCGTTAAGGAGCAATACCTGCCCAGGAAGCTAAGACAGCGCAGATACTACCATCCCAGCGACCAGGGCTGGGAGACCGAGATTGAGAAGAGACTCAAGGACTGGCATGGAGAAGACAAACGAGACGAAGGTTGAGTTCCCCTGTGGCGACCTTTCCCTTGAGGGTGTACTGAGCCTGCCCGATGGCAATGGGCAGTTCCCTGCTGTTGTTGTCTGTCACCCCCACCCTCTCTACGGGGGTGACATGAGAAACAACGTCGTCGTTGCCATCTGTCGTGCGCTTGCTGAGCAAGGGATGGTGGCCCTCAGGTTCAACTTTCGCGGGGTAGGGCGGAGCCAGGGAAGCTATGGCGATGGTGTTGCTGAGCAAGACGACATCAAAGCAGCGCTTTCCTTCATCGCTGCGCAGGAGCAGGTGGATGCTGAGAAAGTCGGACTTGCCGGCTATTCCTTCGGAGCTGTGGTCGCTGCTGAGATAGACGACCTTCAGGAGCATGTCCAGGCCGTAGCCATCGTCTGCCCGCCTATCAGAGAGTCAGGTAGACAACAGCTAAAACAGTATTCCAAGCCCAAGCTTATAGTCGGAGCTGCCGGGGATGATATCGCGCCGCCGCAGGAGCTTCGCCACATAGTGGAGGAACTCCCGGAGCCGAAAAGGCTTGAGGTCATCGCCGGGGCTGACCATTTCCTCGGTGGCCACGGGCGTGATGTCGGGGATAAGGTAGCCACGTTCTTTGCCGACGCTCTAAAGTCGAACGGAAAGGACTGAAAAATCTATGCAGCTGGAAGAGCGGTTCAAGAATGACTTGTTCTCAAAGATCCAGGACAAGAGGATCATAATGGTGGGCGGCAAGGGAGGGGTGGGCAAGACCACCTGCGCCTCGGCCATAGCATTGCGCTTCGCCGCGCTCGGCAACAGGACGCTTTTGGTCTCAAGCGATCCGACTCCATCCCTTTCCGACATGTTTGAATGCGAGATCGGTGACCAGACCAGGGTGATAGCTGATACCGGAAACCTCTATGGCCTGGAGCTGAACTATGAGCAGATCCTGAAGATGTGGCGGGAGAGATTCGGCCAGGAAGTCTACGAAGTGATATCGTCTTTTCTACCGGTAGACTATGAAATTCTGGACTACCTAAGCGAGGCCCCCGGGGTGATCGAGGAGCAGTTCATGCTCGCCTACCTCCTCGACCTTTTTGAGAACAACCAATATGACAAGATCGTATGGGATACCGCACCCGCGGGGCAGACGCTGACCCTGCTCAGGCTGGAGATGCAATTCTACAATCACCTTACCGACGCCGCCAAGCTATACACCAGGGTACACTCCTATTTTGAGAAGATAAAGGATATAGCGAAGCCAAAGAGCAAGCGTTCTCCACTTAAGATCATCGATGAGTGGAAGCAGCTGGCGCAGCGGATTATGGATGTCCTCAGCAACTCTGAGATAGCTGAGTTTCTGGTGGTGACCATACCGGAAGGCTTAGGGGTTTATCAGACAGGCAGAATCATAAGCCAGCTTAAGACTTACAACATAGATGTGGAGCATGTCATTGTCAATAACGTGCTGCCAAAGCTGGTCTGCGATTCTGAATTTCTCTCCAGCCGCTATCAGGTGCAGCAGAGGTATATTCAGGCGCTGTGCGATGAGTACGGCGAGGACATGCTGGCATTCATCCCCTTATTGCCCCATGAAGTCAAAGGGATTGACAGCTTAAAGAGAGTCTACGCATTCCTGTGACTTCGCTCCCGCAATGAGGCCTCAGTTTATCCCGGAACAGCTCGAATTCAGGCGGCGAAGGATAGTAGACCAGGTGTGAGCGGCAGCGGCAATCGGATGAGCCAAAGCCCGGGATGGGAATTCGTGCCTGGGGCAAAGCAAGGGCAGCCTGGGCCCAGATGCACTCAAGGGCTTGCTCGGAGATCAGATACCAGACCTCGATGACATCGGCTTGCTGCCTCAGATAATCGATATGCCAGCGAAGCTTTTTCTCCGCCTGTAAATGGCGCCGCAGCCGCTGAAAGAGACCTCCGCGGCCACTGCCGATGTAGAGATAGTAACCAGCGGGAAGGGTAAAGGTCCCCAAGTGGCCCACAGTGACCGCGGTATCACTATGCAATGCCAGGAGCAGAGCATAGGTGCCCTTTTCTTTAGCCATCGCTTGATTCTATCCCGTGGTCAAAGCAGGGGTCAAGACCACACGTTGCCTAGCTGGCACAGAGGTGCTAAACTCGGTAAAGTCGGTGAGACCGCATGGTGCAGAAATTTGAATTCGCCGTCGCAGAGGGCGGCATTCGCCTGGACAGGTTTGTAGCGGAGCAATGCTCCATTTCCCGCTCCCACGCACAGAGGCTGATCGGTGAAGGTTATGTCACAGTAGATGGGCACCAGGCCAAAGCCGGGCAACGGCTCGCCCCAGGCAACACGGTTCTGGCCACGATACCGCCTCCTACCCAACTATCCCTGGCCCCAGAGGAAATTCCACTCAAGGTCATCTATCAGGACAGCAACCTCTTGGTGGTGGATAAGCCAGCAGGACTCACCGTTCATCCCGCACCCGGTCATCCCAGCCATACTCTCGTTAATGCCCTCCTGGCCCTGTGCCCGGACCTGCCTGGAATCGCTGGTTCACTGCGCCCGGGCCTGGTCCATCGCCTCGACAAAGACACCTCCGGGCTTATGATGGTGGCAAAGAACGATTCAGCCCAGAAGAGCCTGCAAGCCCAGCTCAAGAAGCGCACCGTGGTCAAGAAGTATCTCGCCTTAGTCTGCGGCCATCTGGCCCCAGAACAGGGCTCCATAGATGCTCCTATAGGGCGCCATCCCCGAGACCGCAAGCGGATGGCAGTGGTGTCGAGAGGGCGGGAGGCAAAGACTCGATATAAAGTCCTTGAATATGCCAAAGAACATACCCTGGTCGAAGTTCAGCCTGAGACTGGACGCACTCATCAAATTCGAGTCCACCTGTCAGCGATTGGCCATCCCGTCTTTGCTGACCCAGTTTATGGAAAGAGATCGGCGCTTCTGGGACGGCAGTTCCTCCACGCCCACTATCTCGGCTTCAAATTGCCCGGAGACGGTGAATTTGTGGAATTTCGCTCAGAGCTGCCAGCGGAGCTGGAGCAGGTACTTGAGCATATCAGGAGATAATTGTTAGAATAAGTTTGTGATGGCAAAGCCTGTTCGAGTGCGTTATGCGCCAAGCCCCACCGGTTTGCCTCATGTGGGCAACATCAGGACAGCACTGTTCAACTGGCTCTTTGCCCGGCACAGTGATGGTAAATTTATCGTGCGCATCGAGGACACCGATGTCGCTCGTTGGGTCAAGGGCGCTGTGGACTCTATTCTGGAGAGCCTGCGTTGGCTGGGGATGGACTGGGATGAGGGCCCGGAGGTCGGAGGTGACCACGGCCCCTACTTCCAATCGCAGCGCTTGGATATCTACCATAAAATAGCCCGGCAGCTGATAAAGCAGGACCAGGCCTACTATTGTTACTGCTCGCCGGAGACGCTCGAGGACATGCGACAGGAGCAGATGCGTCGCAAGGAGCCGCCGCGCTATGACCGGCGCTGTCGCAATCTCTCCGCCAAGGAGGGGACTCAACGCCAGATCCAGGGCAGCATCCCTGTGGTTCGCTTCAAGACTCCCTTAAGCGGCAATACCGAGTTCGGCGACCTGATACGAGGCAAGGTGAAGTTCGACAACAGGAACTTGGATGATTTCGTGCTGCTGAAATCGGACGGTTACCCCACTTACCATCTGGCCAACGTTGTTGACGACCATCTCATGGAGATCTCGCACGTCCTCAGGGCTGACGAATGGGTATCAAGCACACCACGACATATATTGCTGTACAACGCCCTGGGCTACGAGCCACCGCTATTCGCCCATTTACCCATGATCCTGGGCCCTGATCGAACCAAGCTGAGCAAACGCCACGGCTCTGTCTCCATGCTGGACTATCGTGCTCAGGGATATCTCCCTGAGGCGATGATGAACTTCCTTGCCCTTCTTGGCTGGTCTCTCGATGACAAGACCGAGATCATCAGCCGTGACCAGCTGGTACACCATTTCTCACTGAAGCGCATCGCCAAGACCGGGGCCATCTTCAACAAGGAGAAGTTGGACTGGATGAACGGCGTCTATGTGCGCCAGCTTGATGTCGCTGATTTCTCAGAGCAAGCATTGCCTTTCCTGGAGAAGGGCTTGCCCAGGGGTGTGAAGCGCCCGATTTCCCGAGAATACGTTGAGCAGATCACTCCCCTGATTCAAGAGCGAGTAGAGACCTGGACACAGGTATCTGAATATGCTGATTTCTTCTTTCTTGAGGAGCTCAATCACGATCCTGCACGTCTCAGCGCTGATATCGGTGCTGAGAAAGCTCTCAAGTCCTTAGAAGCAGCCACAAGTGGGCTTCAAAATTTGGAGGACTTCGATACTTCCTCTTTGGAGGGCTTGCTTCGGCCTCTGGCTAAGGAACTCGGACTCAAGACCGGTGAGTTCTTCGGCCTGTTGCGGATCGCCACAACCGGCCGCACCGCAGCCCCACCCCTGTTCCAGACCATGGCCGTCCTGGGCAAGGAACGGTGCCTTAAGCGCATCGAAGCTGCGAGGAAGAAGCTGCGAGGACAGCGTTAGCAATTGTCCCAGTAGAACTTTTCCTGCTATAATAGCCAGCAGGTAGCTATGTGCAAAGGCAAGGACAAGTGTGAGTTCCCGGAAAGGCTCAAGGGTAAGCCCGGTGAATGCACTCCGGAGCAGATAAAGGAGTGCCACGGCGACGTCCCGGAGCATCCCTGCCTGAAACAGGAATGAGTCTGAGCTGGGGAATCGTCTAGCGGTAGGACGGCAGACTCTGGATCAGCTGTCCAAACCCTTTTTTGCTGGGGGATAGTCTAGAGGTAGGACGCATGGCTCTGGACCATGTAGGGGAGGTTCGAATCCTCCTCCCCCAGCCAACAAATAGCGCTATCTCCATACTGACCTCAGTTTTTCTTAGTCCCTACTCGCGCCACTTCAGATTTGGGGATGAAGATAATACCGCCGAGCTTAATTCCAACTATCTTGCCCTTCTCTACCCAGCGGTAAATAGTGATCTTCGGACGGGCCAATTCCCTGGCCGCCGTAGCGACGGACACGAGGTCGTCTGTTGCCACCTTAATCTCCATAGGGTTACAGCCTGTTGATAACGATGTGCCCAGATTATATGCCCCCCTCCGAGGGCTTGTCAACCACCAAAATCGGCCATGGGGGCGCGTTTTGGGACCGGGACGGTGCCTTAGTCGTCTGGAGGAGATTTCGGAGCATGGTGGGGATTTCCGTGATTATATACTTGACACAGATCCCCCCCATATCTATTCAGGGATACACTTGTGAAGCTCATTTCGTCTGGGAATCTTGAATATAGAGAGCTTGTTGCTTGATATATGCCGTTAAATTCTGTGGCCTATACCCCCAGGTTCTATGTCAAAGTCAATAGTTACCCTACCTGAGCTATATGATTTCCCGCCTGCATACGCCACTAATTCAACTTGAGCCTTTCCTTTCCCTTTCCAATTAGTAACGTCAAAATAAGCATTAAAAGTGGCCACATTTTTACCAGGCCAATAATTAACGGGGATAGTTTCTTCCCCAAGCAGTAAATCCAACTTATCAATGGATTTGTCATTAGGAGCTACCGCAACTTCTAAGCATAGCCAATATCTACCTTCTGGCTCCTGCGGATACTCTGTCATTCCCGAGAGACCAATTGCGTATTTGTGAGGTGTAATGATTAGTGGTTTTTCAGCCTCAAGAGCTCTATCTCTTTCCAATCTTACTTTGTGAAACGCTAAAAATTGGGCAATAACGAAACCACTTATCGCTAATACTATCCATAACCATGTAGGGAATCCCCCCTTGCCAGATATATCAAGGTATGCTCCAGCGCCAGCCAATATTATCCCCACCGACACCACCCACCACCAATGAATCAGAGCGATGATACATTCTTTGAATGATTTTCCCACGCCCCCATTCTACCATACCATCACCTTGCATCAAGTGGATAATCCCGGGGATTTCTAACGATCATCCTCGGGGTCTTCACCAGGGGGATCAGCAATGCACAGCGGACATCGACTGGTAAGTTTATTGAGAGCTTTACTATGGTTCTTATAAGCTTGCTCAAGCTTTCCCAGCTTGAGATAGATCACAGCGCCGTGAGCCATCAGGGCGGTGACAATGCCGGCAAAGGCCAGAATCGTCGTAGCATCCATATCAAGCCGCCTTGCGCCTTGCTATTGCATAACCTATGAGCGAGCCCACTATGGTCCCCAGGGCGCCGCCGATAACCACCCACAGCCCCATGCTTCCGGTCTGAGTTGTTTGCCCCACAGCTTGTTGAAGACCGGTGCCTCGATCCGGCAGCAGAGCTGTTGCCCCTTTTTCCTCGATCATCCTACAGGCCTCCTCCTCTGAAACCCCGTAGTGGCTCATAATGCGCTCGACGTCTGTCTTGGGGATGCCGTATCTGCGTCCCGGTGTTACCATTTCACTTCCTCCTGATCAGCAGGTCGTGGACCGCATTGCTGCCGCCGCTTATGATCAGCCCAGTCAGGACACGGTCGACCCAGATATTTGTGTCGATCCCAGCCATGGAAAGTCCCTCAACCGGGATAAGGCAGGCTAACGCGACTGCGATCGCCGCAGCGGTCAACATGATCGGCAGCCCCCTAAGCCAGGACCCGAAGAATCTCTCGGTGAGCCACTGCACTAGGACAGCGACAAAGAGAACCGCAACAAGAGCTCCTCCAGCTGTCATCTTGCTCCCTCCCTTATTAACCGAATCCCATAGCTATAGCCATCTGGCTGGGCGATAAACCAGGCATGCCTGCCGGCGCTGGCGCCGATTGAAACTCCAAATCGTCACTGGCGTGATATTCTACTTGGTAACCGGTAACAATCTGACCAGAAAACACGAGGGCGGAGCCCACTTTAGGAACGTTGGTCTTGACACCGCCAACCTCCGGATAATTTCCCCATATCATCTGGGCGTAGCGATTGTCATAGGCTCTGTCGGTTACCCCAGTAGGAGTAGCAGGCCAAGGCGGAGTCCCTCCAGTTCGTTTGCTCACCTGGATGTTGTAGTTTCCTGTGTTAGTTCCCCACCCCAAGCCATGCCAGGCGACGTATACATCGTCATAGGAGTCTACTTCAACACTTGCTCCAAACTGTTGAATAGCACCTCCCTGGCTTGTCACCGACTCCTGACTTTGCCAGCTGTCGGTTCGTTTGCGATAGAAAATTTCATAATTGCTCCCATCGTATCCATGCCAACAGACATGGACGTGATCATTGGAATCTAATGCGATATTAGGCTCTACCTGATGGTTATTGACATCGGTAACTGCCTCGCGAGCCTGCCACGAGTCCGTCCGCTTCCTGTATTCAATTTGCCTTCTGGCTGGGTAGCTATCCCACCCATAACCGTGCCAAGCTAGGTGCACATTGCCAGCAGAATCTATGGCAATGGTGCAATAATACTGGTCATTGGCTTCATCCGTCACTGCTTCCTGAGCTTGCCAGCTATCTGTTCGTTTCCTGTATTGAACATTAAGGTTGCCCGTGTTGACTCCATGGCCGTAGCCGTGCCAGGCTACGTGCACATTGCCTGCGGAATCTACGGCAATAGCCGAAGAGTAGTTATCGCCGTTCACATCGCATACGGCTTCATGGGCTTGCCAGCCACCCGCCGTCCGCTTGCGGTACCTTATGTTGTACTTGGCGGTATAGGTTCCCCAACCTAACCCTCGCCAGACAACATAGACATTGTCATTTGAGTCCACGGCCACAGAGGGATTGTACTGGTGATTTGTCCCGGTAGCGGCCGTAACAGCCTCCTCCGTCCATGTTTCCCCACCGTCCTCGGAATATGCGTAATAGATTTGGTTACGAGTTCCATCGCTTCGGTGGTAAACACATACCAGAGTTCCGTCACTCAGGCGTGCCATATTGCGAGACTCGTTGTAGCCCGTAGAGTCAAGAGCAGTGCCAGTTTTCACTACGTAAGTCGCCATTGCTTCTCATTACCCATAGCCTCAGGTTTCAAGATAGAACCTCAGACCCATCTGGACGTCATAAAGCTCCAGGCTGTCAAACAAGGCATGGATGGCATCATTCCTGCCATCAGCCTCGTGACTCTGGAACTCATATGTGCCAACCCCAGTGACCTTCCCGCTTATGTCGTTGTCGCCTATCATGACGTCCCCGCCCTCTTTTGCCCCGTCTTCGGTATACCACTGGTTCTGGTCAAAGTTAATGGCCACAATGTCATCGGTGCCCCAAGATGTGCCGTTAGATTTCATGACCCTGATAGTCTTGCCTGCATCTTCGATCATGTTAGCGGCGCCAGAGTGAGTATTCTTAATAGCACGAAACTTGAGCATTGCAATTACACGGGCCACAGTCGAACCCGTTGGGAGAGCGTCGACCACTACACTGGGAAAGACTATGTCGGCTACAGATGGGTCATCGTCGTTTATGGTTATCTTGTCAGCCACGTCGCTCCAGAAGTCAAAGACAGCTACTTTGACCCTGCTGAGCAGGGTATCGATATCGGCGGGGAGATTGGCAGCGTCTAGCTCTGCAAGCCTGGCAGCTGTGCATACCGAGGCCAGAGCAACTGCACCAGCTGACAGGTTATCGAGGTAGGCAGCCCTGGCAGCGGATAGTTTATTTGCCAGAGAAGTGGCGCCCTCATAGCCAATCATGGAGAGGAAGCTCTGAGCAGGGTTGCCGAGGATAGCGTAGATACTGCCCAGGGTGGAACCAGAGGCATCGCCGATATCAGCTAGAAGGTCGGCTATTTGGGCCACCCTCTCCTGGATTAGCAGGATCTCATCATCGACAGCCAAACCAGCGCTGAATGCCGTGTGGGTGAATATGGCATCGGTGCTGTCATATCCCGAGCATGGCTGCATTTCTCCCTGGGGGGCAGCTCCAGCGCCTCCGGCATCCCTGACCACATAGACCCGGTAGGTGTTGGCAAAGAAGGCGTCGCCAAAGCCGGCCAGCTCGGACACCCTGAAGTGCGTTGCGTCATCGACCTGCGTGACCTTGCCATAGTACACCAAGCCCTGGCGCTCAGAACCGACGCCAAATAGGTTTGCCAGCCAGGCAAAGAGGGTAGTGGTGCCAGCGGGATCGGTGTTGGTGCCTATCTTGCTGTTTATGTTGGCGACATCAATCTCCACGGTGGAGATGTTCAGTACCCTGTAGGTAGTGCCGGCTTTTATCTGTGCGCTGAAGCCGGTTCCCTGGAGGGTGATAGTCCCAGTCACGTTATCGAATGATGCCGCGCCTTTATCCTCATCCTTGGAGTCACCGCTCAAAATGAGAATCGTTTTCTCGGAGACGAAGTCATTTCTGCCGATGAGGTTGCTATCTATTAACGTGGTGCCGTCGCCAGCGCCATCAGCGGTGGTGGTGCCCTCATACGCACTCAATGCTCGTATCATTTCCGCCCTGGCAAGGGCGTATGCCGTACTTTTCATAGTTCCCTCCGGCTCAAGGCATAAGACGCGTTTATTACTTGCTCGGTGGAGAAGGTTCGATCGGCACCATAGCTTGTCCCGGCCGGGTTGGTGGCAAAGGCTCTGAAGTGATAGGTGGTCCCGGGTTCCAGCCCGGCTATGAGTTGTGAGAAGGTCTCACCTGTTGTCTTGCTCTGGGTGGGAGTGGTGGTGCCGTAGCTGATGTCCGGTCCCCACTCGAAGCCGCAGTCGCAGGCTGCTGCACCCTGGTTGACCAAGGTGCCATTGAGTGTAGCTGATAGTGCTCCAACCCCCGTGGCCGGGTCGGTGGTTACGGTGGGGGCTTGTGGAGCTCTCTCTATCTCCCTGGTCTGGACAAAACCGTCATTATCCGTGCACCTGTAGAATATTGCATACAGCTCGTGAGCTGCGTCAGCCGCAGGTACTATAAACGACCAGAAGGCGTTATCAGTATTATCGAGGACTGCCTGATCGATGAAGGATTTGGTGATAGCGCCGGCGTTGGAAATCTCAAACGTGTGCATGGCGTTTACGCCAGCAAGAGCTGAGTGAACAGCACAAATGACTTTCCCATCTCCTGCCTGATTCTGGTCAACCACAACAGCCGTTGGATAACGCCCATAGTTGGGTTCGTATTCCCAGACATCAATATATGGAGAGGTGACTACTCCAGCAGCCGAAATCTCGTAAGTAATTACAAAGCCGTCAGTGTCTGTGCCATCCCAGATGATTGCGTAAATATCTCCCGATATGGGCAACACGACGGCTCGCCATTGTAGCTTGTTATAAATAGAGTGGTTGTAGAGAGATGCCAGGGTTCCATCGTCATATATATGGAAGGTCCTAAGATTCCCCATCGGGCCTGAATCACCGTAGGTCACCATGTACACAGTGTCGCTTCTATGATGGAGGCCGACAAATCTCCCCCAAACGGCAAAGATCCAGCTGTCGAGCGCCGTATCATCTATGGTACCGTTATCGTTGATCCTTACAGTCGTCACCACTCCATTATTGCCGGAGTTGGTATGGGCAGCGGCAAAGATGTCCGTAGCGTTTACAACCTTGATTATGTCCGGAGAGTAGATCATGTTAGTGGTGACTCCCGAGAGTAAGAAAGTGTCGATGAAGCCGGTCCCGAGATTTCCATCTGAATCGCAAGTAAATGTCCCAATAAATGAGCCATCAGCACCAGCGCCATCGTTCTTCAGGTAGGCCAGGGCCCAGACATCACCGCCGACATGGGCGAAGCCTCCGGCCCCGCCCTGTGTGCACACTGCATAGCGCCGGCTATCGACCAACGTGATCGTTCCATCGGCGGCTAGACTCACCGTTGATACGTAGATGCCAGCTAGGCCATCCAACTGCAGAGTGGCGACCATATAGATATTGCCGGTAACGTGAACCGCCCTCAGGTAATAGACGTCCTGAGTGAGCCATTCCTTGGTATCGAGTATGGCCCCGATATCTCCTATTGCCATGCTACTCCTGCACAACCGCTGAAATGGTGAGGATGCCTGCCGTTGGCGCTGCTGCCGCTGTTATTTTGACGCCGATGTAAGGGTGCCAGTCGTCCCAGGCCAGGCCTACGCTGATATTGCCGTTAGCAGTACAGGGGAGCGGCGGACCTACATCCGTAGCCAGTTTGAAGTCATCCCTAATATTGCCTAGAAGCTGGATGTCAACCGGCTGGTTCAGCGATGACTCCACCTTGAAGAGGATCCTCTTGCCCCTGGTAAAGTCAACCATGCTGTCTGAGTAAAAGGTGCCGGCTGACCTGATAGAGCTGTCGAATATCTGCTCTGGGTCTTTGGCTATCCATGGCGTTGAAACACTGACTTCAATGCCTGGTGCGATCCCTTCAGCTCGTTCCGCGAGCGCCGGGAGTAGAGCTGTGAGGGCATCCGTCAAGTAATCCAGCTTTTCATCTGGGGGAGCAGCTTTCGCCGGCCGAGCCTTCAGGAGAGCAGCAATGGCAGCGCCGAGAGCGCCACCTATGCCTAGACCAACCAGGGCCGCGCCTGCCTCTCGTTTTTCAACCATCAGAGGACACCTCCAAGGACTTTTGAGTAGACGTCTCCGGGCAGCTCATCCTTGGTGGCCAGTCCCCACCTGGCCCGGAATATATTCGTCATCGCACATTTCCGGACAGTAAACCTGATGTTGATGCTCTTGCTGACTGTTGCCTTGAGCTTAATCCGGAGCTCGGTGAGGGCGGGTATGAAGCAGCTAATCTCCTTCCCCAGGGCGACAGCAGCCGTTGTGCCCAGTGCCCAGGTAGGGAACTCCAGATAGTCGGCCACGTGGTCCCTATCGATGGCTATCCTGATGTTGTCGGCAGCGGCGTCGCCCGGATCGGCCGAGAGCTTGGTGAGCACCAGGAACTGCCCAGGGAGGGGGTGGAGTGTCTCGACGTCAACCCCGGTCGTGGGCACAGTAACCACGAAGCCGTGAGTCTCTTCTTGGAGGACCTGATATTCCCTGGCTATTTGCTGCGCCAGTGGCAACGGCAGTAGCCCCTTCTCCACGGTGTCCGAGATCCCCAGGTCTTGGCTCAGCTTCTGCTCCTCCGCAGTGAGGGGGATGCCCAGGCGAAGCTTATGGGCTACCGTCGGTTTGATCACCCACAGGGAGAGGAAGGTCTTGTAATCGTTCTTGGCGCCAGCTCCTGAATTGTAGAGGTTGTAGTAAAGCCTTTCTCTGGCGAGGAGTGAGAAGTTGTTGGCCAGCCCATCGAACATAGAGCCAGTCAAAGAGCTGAAGGAGGTCTTGTCCACCTTGAAGCGCGTCTCAACCTCGTCGTCCCTGTCAACGGCGACCTCAGACAGCCGAACCAGCAGCGGCGCAAATTGCTTCAGTTCAAGCATGACAGGTGCTGCCTCGGATGTAGCAGCAATCGTGGTAACCGAACTATCAGGAAGCTGCTCCGGGAAGTATTTGACCCTGCCTATTGTCGCCTCTGTAATCATGCTTCAACCTCCTTAATATTGGAATTGCCCATCACGGCCGGTGATGGGCAATTGACTTTGCTTCTCACCGGCAAGGCTCCGGTGAAAAATGTTCGGTTGTCGGCTATGGCGTTACTGGCGCGGCTTCCACACTTTTGGATCTCAACCGCCTGTTTCCCTCCGTTATGGCTTTACCCGTTCGCCAAGTCCAAGGATATTGAGGATGAGCAAGTCAGCCTCTTTGAGGGCGGTGGTGAGGTAGAGTTTGAACTTGTTCACAGCGGTTCGCTGGATTTCGCCATCGGCATCCGGGGTATCGGTGACTACAGTCAGTGCCTTTGACGTTTGGGTGGCCACGCCATTGGTGTTGGTAATGAGCGCTATGGCTTCAAGAATCTCAGCTATCGCTGGCGCGTTGGTTAAAGTTACCTCGGTAGCCGCCCCACCTACAGTGGTTTTGCCCATGATCGTCAAAACTTCGGCCATTGGTATCCTCCTTCTTAGCCTCCCTTCATCTCGATACGGATTCCGGTGAGCGCAGCAATAAGGGCGTTGGCGAGCACCGCTGTGCCGTCATCCCGGGCGATCAGTTTGCCGATTTCGTTCCAGATCAGGTACGGCCTCTCCAGCTTGGGGATGGCATAGTATAGCGGTATGTTGTCCGGGAAGAAGGGGTAAGCCCAGCCAAAATGAAGCGGGTTATTCGTGAGTGTGGTTGGGATCAGCCCCTTGGGGTGGTAGTCACCGGCAATCCTGAGCGCTGTTTTAGCTAGGTCGCCGGCGGCATCGGGTCTGATGCCGATACTTTCGACTAACAGCGCATTGAGGCTGTCAAAATCGAAGTACAGGTTTTCGTCACTCTCATCGACATTCCCCGTGTCATACCGGAACTCATAATCACCGCTCTTGCCGTCGGTGGCTAACTTGTTATAGGCGTAGCGAATAAAGGGGTTTATCTTGGGAATACTCTGGTCCTTACCGCCGGGCAGTGTCTTCCAGGTATCACCGCTGACCGGTATGGGATCCTTGCTCAAGGTGAGCACCCGATTCCTTGCCCTGTCTACCAGCTGGGTGGGGAAGAGCATGCTGCCAAAGACTCGGGGGAGCTCATCCTTCTTGTAGACATAGCCCCATAGCCTCACCCGGTAGTCCTGGGTAATGGCAGTGGTTGCGCCGACCATTGTCTCGACAGTGACGGTTTCCGAGTATTTGAGGGTGGTCGAGAGTAGCGGGTTATTGCTCATTGGGGTGCCGAAACTGTAGAGCTTCGCTCCCCAGATTCTCCCCTTGGGCGGCACCATCACCGAGGACCTGATACCCGACAGCGAGACATACTCTCCGTATTTCTGGCCGTCAAGCACCGGGATGATCTTCTTCAACTCCTCCTCTACGCCAGCGCCGGTAACCGGGGACCAAACTTCGGCAAAGACGACTTCAGCCCTCTCGTCCCTCTCGAGCTCACCGCCAACAGCTCCTGGTGTCGGCCTCGCCCAGGTATTGAGTGCTTGAGCGCCCTGATGCAGATAGTCGGCCAGGACCCTTAGCTCATAATGTTCCGCCATTTGAATTACCTCCGTTCCATTTGAGTTTACAAATGGTTTCGAACTGCTCTGGTCTGGGAGTTGCTAGAACTCCACGACCGACCTAGCCGTGGCCCGAGATCCCGCATTAGCTCCAGCTACCTCCGTGGCAGTCCCCATGCCCAGCAGTTTTCTTGCGCTTTGGGCAGCCCCTAATGCGGCCTCATCGACCCTTCCACCGATCTTGACCACGCCGCTGCCGCTCGTCTCGACCCTTCTCGACGGTGGTGCGATGATCAGAGGCAGCAAGAAGCCGAAGGCACCCACGCTGCCCGAGCCCACGCCCTCAAGGACATCGCCACCCTTGCCCCTGACATAGAGGGCGCCGATGGTGCCGCCAATAGCGCTGAGGAGCGTTATGATGAGCCCGGCTATAGGGCTGAACCTGTAGATAATGCCTTCGACCAGGGCAGCGCCGAATCCGGAGCCAACAGTGACCGCGCGCTCGATCATAGCCATATCCCAACCTCCTAATATTGATACTGGCTAGCCAGCGCTCTTGCATGCAGAAAGGCTGCCACAAACTGCACACAAAGTGCGCTGGCAGCCTTTCTCCCGGGCGGCAACCCAAAAGCTAACGGGATCGGCGCCCTTAAAAGCTTCCGGGTTGCCGATCCCGTTTCTCTAACTTTATAACCAGGGGTTTTATTTTGTCAAGTCCCCTTGAAAAAGGCTTCCAGCAGCCTTACTTTTATCCTTTGCTGTTCGACTGAAAGCGGCTGTGTTGCGACCTCGACAACACCAGGTTGGCGGTGCATCAGAAGCCAGGGTGGGATTTCCTTTAGCTCAATTACATTGACATCGTTAAACCAGAGAGCCGCGTCATAGGGATATCCCTCCGGGACCTGAGTAATGGATGATAGCGATCTCTTCCTGGTTGCTTCGAGCACATAGGGAATGCCGCCCAGCAGCGTGACGACCCAGCTATGTCCCAAGCCTTCGTAAGTGCCGACGGCGGTATAGACCTCCGCAGGAGATAGAAAGTGGCGAAGCATTGAGCAAAGCAGAATCGCCGAGTCCTCGCAATCTCCGATCCCCATAAAAAGAGTTTCATTGGGGAAGTGCCACAGGTCCATGTCCACGAACGTCAGAAGCGCACTTTCCCCGAATAGCCCTCTCTTAGTGAAGGCGTGGAGCACATGGCGATCGGGGAACTCACCGGTGGGATAGATAATATTGCGGCAGACCCAGTCCCAGCAGCTCAGCGCATCGTGGGGAAGGTTCGCCATGATCTGGTCCACTAAGGGGTCGTGGAGCCGGACAAACTGTGTTATGTCAAGGGGTTCTCCACCGTAGCGTTTGCGCACGATGTATCCAGACATAGCTATGCTACTCTGTGGAAGCAGTCACTGTCCCAATCTTCGATCAATGGGGTCCACTGGCTCCAGTCCCAGCCACGGTGAATCAATGTATTCTTCACATCGATAAGCCGGCACACACCCAGGCTACGGGGGTCGAAGAGTGGCTCGTGGTGAGTTGCAGTCTTCACGGTGACAGTTGTCCAATCCGGCGCGAAGGGGACGGTGAAGTCCACAAAGGAGCGTTCCATATCACCAGCGACATTGAGCTCTGACAGAATGGTGAAATTTTCGCCTTGATAGCGGTATCGGAACTTTATTTCTGCACCGAAGTCATTGCCAGGTGCAATAGGTACCCTTGACCCTGGCGGCCCCTGTCCCCGATCGCTCCAGTAGTAGTTTGCCACCAGGCTCTTCGTATCCACTTCGGTCATGGCTATAACGTGATAGCACTCGCTGTCCCAATCCTCGATATGTGGTATCCATTGGCTCCAGTCGCTCCCTGCGCCCCGCCAGAAGAGGGTCTTCTTCACATCCACCAGCCGGCAGTGGCCCAGCCCTTTCGAGTCCCATCCGCCATACTGGTAGGTATGGGTGGTGACCTTAACCTTGGTGTAGTTGAGAACAAACGGCAAACTGAAGTCCTTATAGGTGCGGATTAACTCGCCACCGCCGACCTTGGCCTCCACCAGCACGGTCCAGTTGCCACCGAGATAGCGGTACTCGAATTCGACGTCGGCTCCCCAATCATTGCCCTGGGAGACAGGCACGCGTGCGCCAGGGGATCCATCGCCCAGATCGGAGAAATAGCGAGTCACTATCAGCTTCTTCGCCTCAGCGATGGCCACCAGGTGATAGCACTCGGCATCGTCGTCCGCCTTGTGCACCTTCGTGCCCTCGTAGAGTACATAGTGAGTGTCAAGGCGCCGGCAATGGCCCAGCCCTGTCCTGTTTCTAAAGTTGCCGGTGCCGGCGTCGGATGTTACTTCCACCGTGTACTCAGTCCGGTCTAGCGAAAGCGGCAGGGTAATGCTGCCAGCAGCAACCTCATACTCCCCTCCTCCAATATGAATACCGACATCCACGCGATAGTCACCGCCAAGGTAACGGTGACTTATCTTCACTCTGGCCCCGAATTTTGCCCCCTCTACAATGGGAAGTACTGATCCTGGCTTACCTGCGAATATCTCGTCTCCGATCTGACTCCAGTACTCATCAACCCATATCCGATCCACTTCACCATACTGAACGATGTGATAGGAGGCAGTGTCAGTATCATCGAGAGCGACGTTACCTTCCTCATCGTAGATGATCTTGCGGCAGTCCAGGCGCCTGCAGTGGTCGAGGCCGTGCCTATTAAAAACAGCAGTACCGGATCTGCACTCAACCGTGTACGTTGTCCAGTCACTATCGTAAGGAATATCTATTGGTTCCGATGCCGCTACGTTGTACTGTCCTTCGCAGTCGATGGCCATATGGCATTTGTATACTCCACCAGGGCCTTTGTGCTTGAACTCCATGGTGGCGCTGTAGCTGAAGCCATCGTTTATTGGAAGTAGCGCGCCAGGTGGACCCTCAATGATAGTGCCACCTGGAGACTGGCTGCGGTATTTGGTTATCCAGAGGTCTTTGAATCCAGCCTTTGGGCCCGCCGCCTTCCATAAGAGGTAGGCTAGGCCGCCTACTACCGCTACTCCGACACCAAGGTAGACAACTTCCTTCACCCCTGGCATAGCTCCTCCAAAGTAAAAGGGACGGCTGGGCGCCGTCCCTTGCTCACAGTATAAAGGCGTTGGCTTACTTGGTCAACAAGTCATAGCAAGTCTCGCTTTGCCAGCTGAAGCTCCTTTTCTAACCAATCGGGATGCGAACGTAGCACGGCAGCGAAGTCAGGGGCGATTTTCTCCAGGGTGGAGATGACCTTTCCAGCATCAGCACTGGTTAACGCTTCCCTGTAGTAGCCCACATAGGCCTTCGCTTTCTCCACATTGAGCCGCTTCTTTTCCTTCATCCTCTGCCATATCGAAATGTCATGCTCCACAGCGAATGTGAAGGCGTCGAGGCCGAATTCCTCAAGGAAGGACTTTGCGTGCTGGAGCGCGAGATTTTCGGCGAATTGCTTCAGCTTACCCTCTGTCTTTTCTTGGATCTTCTCTTTGAAGCCCATGGTCACCCCCTATGGCTGGGACATTCTGGATTGGGGCACACCACCTGATCCAGAGAAATCTCCCGCGGGACCTGGAACAATTTGCCACACTGGTCGCACTCCACGCTTCTCAAATTCTCTGGGCTCTCTGAGTTGGACTTGCCCCAGGTGTTCTCGATGGCACCAACCACCTTTGGCAGAACATCCTCCCTGAGCATCTTGGCAAGACCGAGGAGGCCCTCGTGCCTCTCCTGCTCGTGCTTGATGTCCTGCATCGCACGAGAGTACGTCAAGTACTGCGGCATAGGAAGCGGAATGACCCCGCCCACCGGTTTGCCCTCGCCGTCCATCAGCTGAATGGGAAACGTCGGCTCGGCTGGAGGGGACTGTGACTCGACTTCTTTCATGATTACTAGAGGCTTGCCAGGCTCCCATTCCTCTACAGTGCCGTCTTTACTGTTGATCAGCCATGCCTTCTGCGGCGGTGGGGATCCCGACGCCGGTGGCTGCATTTTGATGACCACCGGCTCGCCAGGTTGATGCATTTTCACCTCCCCGTCCGGCATTATCTGCCATACTTGAGGAGGCTGTGGCTGTCGCAGCATCACCGGGCCCTGAGCCTCCTTGAACTCGCCGCTCTCCGGATCCTGGTAGTAGTAGGTCGGCCTGTCCTTCTGCCTCAGATTGCTCGCTGCCACCATGGCATCGGTCAGGGTGTCAAACTCGCCATCTGGATCGGTCACAATAGTGCCGTCAGGAAGGACGGTGTATTTGCGCTTTTCGATCTTCTGCTCCCCTGGCTTGACTACGACAACGCCTTTCCTCTCCGTCGCCAGCCTCGCTGCCTCCTCAGCAGGTACCCCCTCCGAGGCCAGGGCTGCTGCTGTTTCGGCTGCATCCCCATGGTCTTCAACTGGACCGCCGTTGCCCTTTCTGGCCGCTTCCTCCATACGGGCAGCAGCTAAGCCCTTTGCTGCCCGCTTCAGGCGGAAGTCGGGATCAATGGCACTCTTGATCTCCTCATCGATCAGCTTCTTCTCAGTTTCCGGATCTATGCCAATCTCGCCGCCTCTACCCTCCATCATTCCCCCTTTTAATTGCTTCGTCAGATTTGGCCACAGCCTCTCCTTCAACAACCGCGACGCTAAATCCATGGTCCCCTCCTACAAGGTCATAGCCTCCGAGTGCACGGAAGATCCTGACCAGCTCGGCGCAGAAGTCGCCGACCTTGCCCTCGAAGCCGAACTCTCTTTTGATTTCCTCATAGGTCTCCGCCACCACGAGAAGGTTGCTGACAGTGGAATAGCCCCAGTCCTCCATGGGCATCCTCAGCGTGCCGATCATGAGGAATTTGGGCGGTGCCTTATCGGTCGCTGTAGCCACGGCCTCGGCACCGGTTAGTGCCTCAGGCGGCTTTTCAGCGACTGCACCCTTCTCCGACTTCCTGTAAGCTCCCTTTCCTGGCACAAAGGGCTTGATTTCTCCATCCACAATCACCTCGATGACATGGTCGGGGTAGCTTTTGTTGTGCCTGGAGGCTGGGGCGTGAGTTCCCCATTCCTTATCACCACAGGTTCGGCAGATATATTTCCGCTCAGCCATGCACTCTTACCAGCACTCTTGCTAGCACTCTTCCCGGCACTCTTGGCACTCTTAATACATGCAGAAAGGCTGCCAGCAAAAACGCACACAAAGTGCGCTGGCAGCCTTTTCCTATCCAGAATATAGAGCAGAAGGAGGCGCTATGTCAAGGGATGGGCACTCTTGCCAGCACTCTTGGCACTCTTGGCTGGCACTCTTCCTAGCACTCTTGGCACTCTTGGTTAGCACTCTTATCAGCACTCTTGGCACTCTTAGCTTTGATTGTGACTCCTGCCGGTACCGGGATAATGCCAGTTGACAGTGAAGATTTTCAAGCAACATAATGAAAGCGATGGGAAAGGCTAAACTCGTTGTCGACCTCGTAACTGCCATCTTGCAGAAGACGCCGTGGGAAAGGATTGCCTTCCGCCCTCCGAACCACACGAAGCACCTGGAGAGGCTGGCGGCGGTGAGCACGGCCAGTTCGCAATCGGTACCCGAGGGCGAAAATCGGCCCTCTTCGGCGGAGCACGCACAAACTACGGGCCCCAGTGCAGTTATGGTGAGAGAAGGGCTTGACCTCGGGACGCTGGGCTACCAAGAGCAAAAGGCATACAACGAATTGTGGTTAGCTGAGAGCCATGCCAAGGAGGACTTTCTAGGGTGTGGCACCGATGTCGATTGCGGATTCAAGCATGGGCTCAACTTCGTCGCTGTTGCCCAGGAGACGAAATCAATGACCACAGATCCGATATGGCAGCAAATAGACGATCTGGGACAGGAACTTCAGATCAAAGCTCACCCTGAGAGGGTGAAAGAGGGGACTCATCATGACGAATACCAGGCATTAGCCATTAAGATCAGCCAGCCGAGAAGGGAGATGCAAAAAAGGATTATGGCCAGGCGCAAACCCAGTTTAAGCCTCGAGGAAGCAAAAAGGGTTGCTGCCGAAGAGGCAGCAAAAGCGATTGAGGAGTCCTGGGGAAAGGAGGACTAACATGCCGCTGACGAAGGAAGAGGCAATGGAAATCGGCAGGATCGTTGCCGATGAGATAATTGAGCGAGTCTATGGAATTCCCGAGATCGGGCTTCATATCGCCGAACATGAAGTTATGGGCGGCGCCAGGGTGATCGATAAAGCCAAAGCGGAGGATCCCAACATCCCCGGCAAATGCTTCACCTATAACGGCGATGAATTCTGCTGGAAGCCGGGGTACCTCGGACTTATCAGCTCAAAGGCAAACCCGGAGCAGATGGCGACGGTCAAGATCAAGATCCCCGCGGGGGCTGGCCTTCGGGAGCGCTTTAAGCGAATAAAAGGCGCAATCGGCGAAGCCCACCAACAATGGGAAAAGGAAGGCGAGGGCATTAAAGGCTGGTGGGAGCAGGTCGGCGAGAAGTTCGCTGAGAAGGGAGTAGAGCTCTAACAAGTGAGGTGAAGCTGTGGGAATAAGAGCAATCCTCTTTACCGATCCTGAGTGTGGCCTGCGGTGCGATATCGCCAAGGAAAAACTCAGGCAATACCTGGATAGCGGCGAGATTGAGGAGATGGACGTCCAGGAAGGATTGGGAAAATTCAACCTGGGGGACCCCGCGGGCACACCATTTATCGGCATCATCGCCGAGTCGACCGGGGAGTGCATCAGCCAAGTCTATATCCCAACCGAGGAAGCCGGTGACAACAACGAAGAATGAGCTCAGGCCGATAAGGTGCTGTAGCTGCGGGCGATTTTTAGGCTACGAATGCATCAAGGCCGGGATGATCAAGCTCAAATGCAAGAATTGTAAGCAATGGAGCCTGATAGTAGGGAGAGAAGAAGACCTCCTTAGCATAGCGAAAACTTATGGGGAAATTATTAGGAACATAGAGTAGTAAGCGATTTGAGTGCTTCTTCAGCCTTTTGTCTCTTCACTATAAAGTAAGGAAAAAGAACGTCAAGTAGGCATTGAACCCGAACATTGGAATTCAGCTCCCATAGCCAACACCGTTTGTAATTTGGATTTTTATGTCTACGCTCCCAATAATTGCCACCAAGTCTCTTGTGAAGGTAGTCAATTAGCTCAAAGGATGTATTAGCAACAATGATTCGACTAACCAGAATATGCCTGCCTTTTTCTATAAAATGACGGATGCAACCTTCACCATCAATAATTCCTGCAATATATGCTCGCTCAGCTTCAGTCAACTCGAAATAGGGATTCACGGCAGACCAATTTCTAAGATTATGGTAACTTTTGATGGGTTTAATCCCTAATCGAGAAGCTTTGTAGTGCACACTGTGAATAGAACATCCTAGCCTCTTAGCTATATCTTCAGCCCGGGTTTTCGGGTAAAGTTCCTCTAGCAGATCCACTTCGGCTTTAGTCCACCTATGCTTATGACCAACCTCTCGCGTTATACCAAGCCGTGAGGCTTTAGCATAAACGCTTCCGATAGAACGCCCTAGTTTTACTGCTATCTCTTGAATTGGAAGTTTTGAGTAAAGGTTCTGAAGTATATCTACTTCTGCTTTATTCCATGTGTAAAAACTCATAGGCATACCATAAAACAACATGCGGAAAAGGTCAAGGATTTATAAAT
The DNA here is from genome assembly GCA_034414595.1 of Dehalococcoidia bacterium. Taxonomy (GTDB): domain Bacteria; phylum Chloroflexota; class Dehalococcoidia; order SZUA-161; family JAUWZY01; genus DAOULY01. The sequence goes on along the minus strand of DAOULY010000016.1, from coordinate 374,357 downwards.
TTTACTCTATTGACAACAAAGGGGTAGTTAGGGTTAAGATAGACTAAAGGACAAAAGGTCGAGTAGCCCACAGGGCATTAAGGCCAGGAGTCACAACTCCTGGCTTTATATATTTCTAGAGGAGGGAAGCAGCTATGCCGACTTTGGGAGATGTGTTCCGGGCTTATATCAAGCCGAGCCTCGATGGTGCGATCATCCTGAGGAAGAAGACATCTGATCAGACGAGCGACAGGGTAGCGAAGTCAAAGGAAAGGGTACGCACTGCCAAGCCTTCAAAGGCGGCCCATGACGCCTGTGTGTCTGCGGGCCTGGCTCGCTCGGTAAGGGTCTATGAGCCGGGAGTAGGCTACAAAGAGCAGAAAGTCTGCCCTATCCGGACGATGAAGAGTTTCCTCAGGGATTCGATGAAGCGGGCCCACGGCGGATAGCCATAGGAGCTAAGGGGGTCAACCCGATTCCCTTACCTCCTTGTCCAGTGTCTCTACCTTGCCGGTCTCGTAGTCTATAATGTGGACCTTGGTCTTCCCGTGTCCGTCACGGTAGACATGGACTTCCTGCGCCGGGTTCTTAGTGCCGGACCGATACCGGTTCACTTCTTTTGGTTTTGCCATGAAAAAGTATTATCCTCCCATCAGGCAAAAGCTTCGCCTTAACCTTCTCGCCATCGGCAATATAATTGTCCAACAGCCAGTTGTAACATGACTTGCAGACCCTGCCCAGAGGATGGTCAAAAATGACGAAGCTCTCCCGCTTGCATAGGGAGCATACCTCTCCCGCGGCCTTTTCCCACTCGTCGTCGGTCATCCCCGCTCTCGTTTCTTATCCTAAGCACATACCGCTGCCAGGTCAAGAAAGAGAGCCTATTGCATGACTAAAGCTTTTCTCGAGCTTGAGGAAGTGCGATCGCTGGAGGATGCCGCTGAGTACCTCCGCGACCGCCTGCTCATCAGGATCCTGTTCCGCTTGGGCTGCCGCATCAGCGAGGCCCTGTCCCTCGAGGTCAAGGACATAGACTTCAGCCAGGGCACTGTCACCATCGAGCACCTCAAGACCAGGCTAAAGCTTTCCTGCCCGCAGTGCAACGCTCGACTGGCGAAAAGCCATGCATTTTGCCCCGGGTGTGGCATAAAGGTGGAGAGAGCGGTGGCTGAGGCAAAAGAACACCGGAGGGTGCGTACTCTTCCCATTGATGATGACACCCTGGAGCTGCTGAAGGAGTATATCGACCGGGCCGGCTCGGTATCCCGGAACGGAAAGATGCTCATCTTCGGGATCAATAGATACCGTGCTTGGGAGGTAATCAGAGAGTGCGCTGATAGAGCAGGGCTCGGGGAATTGGTGAACCCTGAGACTGGCCAGCTGCACAGGGTCAGCCCTCACCGGCTCAGGGACGCCTTTGCTGTCATGGCCGTACAGCGGGATGATTCCACCGATGGCATCAGGATGCTCCAGGAGCAGCTCGGGCACGCCAACATCGGGACCACCATGCGCTACAGGAAGGTTGCTGGTGTGGAGCTCCGGGAGTGGTACGGCAAATTGTGGGAGCAAGATGATAAGCGAACTTAAACCACGTCTGGGCGGGTTTTTGCGGCCTTTTGGCTGCGGCTGGTTCATCAGGGAGTTCCTCCTGGGGAATGGACCTCACGGCAGCCCCGAGATAGATCCCAGCCGCGGAGCTCCCATAGAGGATATTCGCTCGGCATACAAAAATGCCCTCCTTCGAGCTCATGCTGAGGACATGGTAGCCCTGGCCATGGAGAAGGACATCGATCTCTCCTTCGAGGAAGCATTGCGGCGGATTCCCCACCGCCTCACCAAGATGCGGTCCCACTCGTTCTATCGTTATTTCCACCATCTCAAGATGCTGGGCTGGGTTGAGCTCACAGGTGAGGAAGAGGGCTCACTCTTCGGCGGCATGCCCGGTGCCAAGATCGAGCACACACCGGGGGGCACCACTCTGGTGGAGGTGCCCCAGCCACGGCGCTTTTACCGTCTGACCGAAAAAGGGAAAGAGGCTCCAGATGGCAGCTGGAGCGATCCCCTCCAGACCCTGTACCAGTATGCCCGCGAATTTCGCAGCCCGCGCCCAACAGAGAAGCTATACCGCCCTGGCAGCCTGCCTCGCAAAGGAAAGACAAAGGCAAGCCCCGAGCTTTAACACCCCCTTACGCATCAGCATTTCCTCATAACGCAGAAATCTCGGCCAGCTTTCCCCAAAGTGGAAATTCAGCTACTGTCTATCGAACATATTAGTTCCACATATTGAACTAAAAGGCATTTTGTTCGATGCTGAAGCTGACAATTGAATTTTGAATCTGCCGAAGCTAAAGCACGTTTACAAATCTCAGCATAGGCACAAAGGCTGAAGTGCCTAAAGGTGAAGGCCAATCGGCCAGCCGAATAGGTAGCTTGCCTCAGCCAGACAAGCGCCGAAAGGCAACATACCGCTGAGCATAAAGGCAAGTGGCCATGCGTCACCTTTACCTATTCCGCCAGCGGACAAGGTAAAGCCAAGTCTGTTGAGTCTGAACAGAGGGGAGGTGATACGCATGACAGAATCGCCAAGCTACATCAAGGCTTTGCTACAGCCAAACGGTAAACAGCCCCGTGGCCGTAGAGTCTGGAGCATAGAGCTGGAAGGTGTCTGGCTACCATTCTTAACGGCCACCAACGTGATGGGCGATACCGCTATCCCGTTGGAAGCGTTGGGCGCACCGCTACGGCTGGCCTATGACAGGGACGGCGCTGTTAGATTCAGTCAGAGTGGTCGGCCAGTCATAAGAGTGGCAAAAGAGATAGCAGACAGCGTGCGCATGATTCGAGAGAACTTCGCCGCCAATCTGCTGGCCTACGCCAACGGCGTGGCTACCGAGTGTCCAGACGGCTACAAAGCCCAAGTGCAAGCCAGCATGGAGGCAGGCAAGCCCATTGTGGAGGCCGACAAGCTGGCGCTGGACACGGCTATAAAGGCAAAGGCCGAAGCCCAAGCCGAGGCAGTAGCCGAACCCGTGGCCGAAGTCAAGGCCGAAGCCGAAGCCCAATTAGTCACTGCCTGAAGTGTCGGCGCATGGCCACTGCCATAGATAGGAGTAGTTATGGCGAGGCACAAGCCAAAGTGGGCTACTCCTGACAGACAGGCCCATTTGGTCAAGCTATTCCTGCAAAGTGGTGGCTTTTGTGTCTTTGGCCACGAGCCATGCCCGTATCCTGATAAACACCACTATGAACCTTTTACTGAGGGTGTAATTGAGTGGTGGAAGTCTGAAGATAGGGAGCAAAGACAAGCCGAAGTCAAAGCCGAGCAAAGGGCATTACACCACTTGGGTGAGCGTGGTCGGCCATTGTGCCAGTTCAACGCCGAAGCATTTTACGAACAACAGCCTTTATACTACAACGAAGGAATAGGCATCAGTGGCTTGACCTTTAGACCGTTTGCAAAGGTGAGGCTGGCCAGTTCGTATGTCTGCCTATTAGTTGACTTAGGCGATACGCTCAGGAGTGTGAGCAAGACCAAAAGGCGCAAAGCTATCAGATACGGTAAGCCGTTACCTTCAGAAGTGCAAAGGAAAGTTGACCATCTGTGTAGTCTGGCAGTAAAAGCCCACCAAGGCTAAAAGGAAAGAGTCCCTCTTTCATCAGGGGGACTCTTTTGCTTTTGAGCAGCCATTCCAGCAAGGGGGTGGCTGCTTTGTGTTTGAAAGGAGGCCAATATGGGGAAACGGCCAGATGGCATGATGAGCCTTCCTGGCCTGCCGAACAGTGCCGCAGAGACAAAGACCGGTGTGGATCCCATAGAGGAGATGGTCGGGGCCTTGACCGACCCCATCATCGTCTATCCCTCACCCTGGATGGATACCATTCCTCAGTGGATGAAGGACGATCTCACCATGCACAGGCTTGTCCATCTGATGAAGTGCAGCAAGGGGGATGAGAAGTGGGATGAGGCCTGCGATCTTGAGGCCCTTATGTATATCTATCCAGCGTCGCTCGAATTCCCCCTGGACGAGAAATGGGCAAGGATCTATATCTATCTGGCGACTAAGGTTATGGGAGATAAAGTGCCCGGCGACGTCAGGGAAGACAGCATCCCCGACCACTACGAGGCGGAGATGCGGCGACTAAAGCAGTGGATCCACAAGAAGAAGGTCGCCGCTCGCAGGGACCGGCGGCGCCAGGCGAAGGCAGAAGAGAAATTGGAGACAGAGCCCGCGGAGTGCGAGCAGCTGAAGTTCTTCTGAGGAAGGAGGTGATCTTGTGACCAGGGAATTTGTCTATGATGGACGGTCTTTCCCCGATCCGGATCCTAACCTCAGTGTGGAGGAGGTCAAGACGATGATGGCCGATTTCTTCCCCGAGATCTCCAACGCCGAGACCAGGGAGAAGCAGGAGGGGGATAACACCATCGTGGAGTTCGTGAGGAGAGTAGGCACAAAGGGATGATCGATACCCGGGTGCTGATCAGGATCCTAAAAACCGTCCCAGAGAAGCGGCTGCGCCTCATCGAGCTGGCATGGGATGTGGCGGGAGAGGACGGCCAGGTGGACCTGGAGAAGGCCGGCTTCCTGGAGCAGGAGATCTCCGAGGCGATGGGGGAAGCTGAGGCTTACAGCCATGCGACGAGGAAAGTGGTATGGCATCTCAAGAGTCTGAAGTAGGCCCGCTCCAGGTACTCGGGTGGCTCCTCAAGAGAGGGCCGCCGTCACTCTCGGCGCTGCGGGCCTGGATCGGCGGTTCCGAGGAATACAGAGACTTCTTGCAGTTAATCAGGGAGTTCCTGCCCGAGCATGAAGCCGAGATCATCCGTGCTGGCGGAGCTGCTGCACAAATGGCAGCCTTTGCCAGCCGCTTTGAAACGCGCTATTTCCCCCTGTCAACGCACTTTAGCGACGGGATGGCCGAGGAGTATTACGACCTCACCCGGGGGATCATAGTCGACGTACAGGGACTGGATTGGGATGACTACACTCAGCCCGATGTCTTTGCCCCGGAATACCAGCTGATGGCCTACCTGGTGCAGTCAGACGAGGAGGGAAGAACGCCGCTGGCCGAAGAGTGTGCTCGCCATGTTCCGGTGTCACTCCTCGAGCGGGTGGATAACGGCTTCCCACTGGAGGAACTGCGCAGCCTTTTGGCCGGCACCAGGTTTGAAGGGTTGGCGGACTGGGCCGCTATCTGGTGTCACGAAACCGGGGTCTTCTTCCTGGATGCGACTTACGAGGACCTCTGCTATGACGCGATAGATTGGTCCAGGGAAAATGTCGAGCACCTTACCGAAGAATGGCAGCAGTCTGAGCTCATTGGAGGCCGTGTGCGTGAAGTGGCCGGCTGGCTGGATGGCGACTTAAGCGCTCATTTCGCCGAGCTGCTTGATTTCATGCAGGAAAGGAGACGCAATGCAGAGGGAGCCGGAGCCGTTCCAGTGGGCGATACCGGATAGCCTCGATGTGCCCAGGGATGAGCTCCAGGTGCGCCTGGACTTCCACCGGGACGCCATCGTGATGTACGTCCTCGAGAAGGGCGTCATCCATACCAGGCTGGTGTCTGCCATGGACGTCGTCGGGGCCCTGACACAGGATATAGCCCTGGTTACCGACCTGCTGCCCGAGGGAGTCCTGTGGTGGGCCAGCAGCGGCTCAGGGAATCGGGTGGCCATGTGGCAGCCGCCCAGGGTGTGGAAGGTAGCACTGGTGGTGGAGCCACTGAAGCCGCCCCTGCGCATGGCGCTGCCCATGCCGGGGCTTATCTTCATCTGTGCCCGGGGGCAGCCTCCGTGGGTGTTTGCCGCCAAGAAGCGGCCGCAACATCCTCAGGACCAGGTCTATCACGCGCCACTGTTTAATGTGTTCAGCAGCGGGCAAACCTGCCCCGGGACGCACAAGTTCCCTGAGGACCAGGGGCAGATACCCGAGTCCTTCTTCCTGAGCTTCTTCAGTATGGAGGGGGACCACAGGGGACGCTCGAAGAGATATCCCGACAGCCTGCTCAAGCTGTGGCAGGAGATGGACGGCAAGAAGCGGTTCCCCCTGGGGGATCTTGTGCCCTGCTGTGAGGTGGGGAACATCATGAAATGAGATCTGTAGGGTATCTGTTTAGCGAAAGGGAAGGTCTGGTCGGTGAGCCGGGCCTTTTCTACGACTACATCATTGCGGGTAACGGGCTGTTCGTTCGGGGTCGAGGGCCGCTGCTCGAGGCAACGGTGTGCATCGCCGCGGCCGGGGTGAGGGGTCTTTCGCCCGCGGAGGAGAAGATAGCGCTTCCCATGGGCGCCATACCCAGGCAGTTGTACGATCTCGCCATCTCAGCTCTTTATGTCAACTCTGAACAGGAACGCTATCTGGCAATTACCTGGGAAGGCGAATACCGCTTGAGGCTGCCTCCCCAGGAGGGCAGCGTCGGCAGCGTGAAATATGAACGGCTGCCGGGCTCGGTAGTGGATATTCACAGCCATGGGACCATGGAGGCCTTTTTCAGCTGGAAGGACGATCACGATGAGCAGGGGCTCCGCCTCTACATGGTGGCGGGGAAACTGCACACGCTCTGGCCGGAGGTCTTACTGCGAGTAGGAGTCTATGGGTACTTTGCTGCCGTAGATATCGACAAGGTGTTCAAGTAGATGTACAGGCTGGACAATAGCTTCACCCGCAGCCGCTTCACCGTGATGGTGGTCGGCTGTGGCGGTACAGGCGGGTTTGCGGCCGAGGGACTGTGCCGGCTGCTGCCTCCGGCCACCAGGCTGGTCCTGGTGGACAACGACAGGGTGGAGGAGAGCAACCTGCGGCGCCAGAACTTCTACAGGGAGGATCTGGGGATGTTCAAAGCCGAGGCGCTGGCCCGAAGGCTCGCCAGGAAGTTCGGACGGACGGTAGGGTATTCACTCAACCCGTTCTCTAACAATTTGTTAGAACACAACACATTAGTGGTCGGATGCGTTGACAATGCAATGGCCAGGACTAGTATTTCCAGAGCTGCAGCTTTAGAGCGTTCCTGGTGCATAGATGCGGGGAACGCTGATAACTGGGGACAGGTGCTGATAGGCAACGCCGAAGCTAGCTGGCTGCGGGGATCCTTTGACGTCGAGAAGGAAGTGTGCCGCTATCTGCCTCTGCCCATCCTCCAGCAACCGGCTCTTCTGGTAAACGACAGCAGTGAACCGAGCTGCGCCCAGACGGTGGAGCAGGGGCCGACTATCAACCAGGCCATGGCAGCCCTGGTAATCGAGGTGGTCCACAGGCTCATCGAGGGCACCTGCACATGGATGCAGCTCTACGTGAATTTGGAGGTGGGAACGCTTCATCCTGTCCCGGCCACTCCTGAGGCTGTGGAGAGGGTGACCGGGATAAAGAGGCGAAAGCTCATCACCGGAAAGGAGGTGAGATATGAAGATAGTGATCATCCACACTGGGGGTAAGGGAAGTGTAGGCGTCCAGGATCCGAAGTGCGATCCCGTGTTTACCGTCGTGGAGGGCGACCTGGATGCAGCGCTGAGAAGAGTGCCCGGGCTGGTCGAGGAGGCCAGGAGGAGATGGGAATCGAACCAGCTCTATCCGAAATGTGAGCATCAGCTGCCGTCTCAGGCGGCACCTCCGGTTCGGCCGCCAGCCGCGCGATCAGCGCAGCATCCGGCCACGACTCAAGAGAGGATGTTCTAGGGGATCCGCCGGGGCTGGCCTCCCGGCGGCCGAAGTTTGGCCAGGAAGGAGGTGATCGAAGATGCAACTGAAAGTAAACAGGCTCAGAGAAGTGCTGGAGTTACTGGGACCCGTGGTACCGAAGAGACCCACCATGAAGGTGCTGTCTAACGTCCTGATCGCTGACGGCCGGGCAGTGGCAAATAACCTGGAAACGACGGTCGCCATCGACTTCCCCGAGGCACAAGAAGGATACATTCTGCCGTATACGCCAATACTGGCACTGCTGAAGCGCATTCCTGGATATGACACGCTCAGCATCGAGTCCAGTGGCAAAACAGTGGAGCTCACATGGCCGGGCGGCAAGGCAGCCTACGAAACGGAAACCCAGGAGACCTCGGAGTACCCACCTTTCCCCGAGGTAGACGCCGAGGCCGAGGGTACCGTGGATGGGGACACCCTGGTGCCCGCGCTTGTCGCTGCGGCGCTGTACTGCGCCACGGAAACCGAGAGGCCCGTGCTCAACGGTGTGACAGTGGAGCTCGGCGAGACCACGGTAACGGCCGCGGGGGACGGCTTCAGGATGGCCTACCAGACCTACCCCATAGCGTTTCCCTCGCAGGCAACCGTGATCATCCCCTCGAGATCAGTGGATATCATGGAGGACCTGTGGCGGAAAACGCCGCGTATTGCACAACCCTCAAGCTCACTAATAGGGGCGCTCACGGCCAGGCGCCAGATGGACCTTGCTGTGAACAAAATCAGACTCCAGGCATGCTTTGGGCCGGTGAGAATGGTCGTCCAGCTGATCCAGGGCACGTCACCCAACTTCCGTCAGCTCATACCAGAGGACCCACCCATCAAGGTGAAGATGCTCGCTCCGGAGTTCGAGCGGGCGGTGCAAAGGGTCCTGGAGGTAGCTGCAGATGGCTCTGGAATCGTGCGCCTGGTCTGGTCCGGGTGGACCATGGTGGTATCTGCCGGCAGTGATGTGAGCAAGGCTGAGACCGCTGTTCCCGTCACCATTGAAGGGGATAACGGCAGGGTAGCAGTAAACACGAGATACCTTCTTGCCTATCTCCGTGGTAAGGAGGGGATGGTGACCATGGGGCTGAGCCACGGCACAGGCCCCGTGATGTTCCGTCACGGCTCATCACCGCTGGTGCTTGTCATGCCCATGAACGTCCAGTGGAAAGACGAAGCCAAGAAGGAGGCTATAGCTGAAGGCGCGGAAGCCGAGGCTGTAGCTGAGGCCGAGGAAATCACGGGCCAGGTCGAGGAAGGCGATCCCGTAGAAGAGGCCGAGGAGACTGAATAGGCAACAAGCCGATGTTCTTGGCCCTGGAGACCACCAGGTATCCATTCCCGATCACGGCGAGTCGGTGGGATTGGAAAAGGGAAGTGGGTGAGAAGGGCCCCTCACCCAGGGCCAAGGCAGAGAGGGGGTGGTGATGGGAATCACCACCCCCTCAATTTATCTCGAGGAAAGGAGAGGATGAATGACGGACGAGGAAAAGATAAAGCTCGCTAACATGATCAAGGATCTAAGGGATAGCGTGGTCAAAGCAGTGAACGAGGCCGTGGAGGCCATACTGGAGGAGTTTGTCGGGCCAATTCTGCCGGAGAGGAAGTAATAATGAAGGATAAGAAAGAAACCCCATTATCAAGGGAGCGTGTTATAATGTACTGATGGAACACCAGATATGGATAAGCAGGTTATTGGCATTAGGCTTCACGACCTAAATCAGGGTTTAATAGTAGTCTCTGGTGGCCTGGTAAATCGATACTACCGGCCAACTAAGCTTGTGGGTGCTGTAGCCCAGGTAAGCGGATTGCTGGCCGGACAACAGCAAGTTGGGTATGAAAAATTACTGGTGGCAGTCGGTGAACTGGGCATTGACGACTCGCTCCTAGATAAAGCTCTTGAAGAGATGCAGGAGCTTGACTTTCTCAGAGTTACAAAAAGAATATCGGGTGACCATACCATTGACATTAAGGTCCCTTTAGTAGGTGACCGATATGAAGATATTGGGCAAAGGTGGGAAGACCTCAATCCTTCTAGTATTGAGCATACCTCTTTAGCACTAACAAACGACCTCGCTTCAACTCCAAGATATCAAGATGAGATTTATGCAAAATATGATATCCGCGGCACGCAGGAAGGGGATATCATCGGAGATGTTCTTAAAAGTGCATCAGTACTGGGTTCATATATTTCTCATGCTAACGGGCGGGAAATACTATACAGCCCGCTATATTGGGAAGACAATCCAGAAAAGATTTCTCTATTAGATGGCAAGTATGAGTTGGAGGAAGTCTGTAAAGCGATTGAGTCAGTAAGAGGTTATCAAGGACTTCCCGAAGCGACTGTGACTGATGCAATTCTTTTAAGTGTTTCGGAAACTGGTCTACTACCAGTGACTACTGTCAATTCATCCGCAGGCCCAAAACGTTTTCTCTTTACCCCGGTTCAAGGAGTAAAGAAGCTCGAAAAGTCCGTTCTTGAAAAGGCATTTGCCATCATCTCATCAATAAGATATGGTCAGCATCATGCCCAAATTACAAAGTTGCGCTATGGCGCCGCAGAACTGCTGAAGATTTTAAAAGATAAAAAGCAAATCGGCCCTCACTCAGAAATTCTCGGCGAATACTCACCGTTAGTAAACCTCATGGTTGGCAGAGTAGTTGAGGGTCCCAGCGAAAGGTATACGTTTTACCTTGACGATACTGATGAAAACATGAAGGCACTTGAAATAGCTATAGAGCTAGCCAGCATAGGAGAAACAGTGCCAAGAACAAATAAACTAACGGCTGCTACCAAGTTACTGCTACCGCCCGGAACGTTCAAAGAGCCAGCCCGAACTAGACTGAGTTTGCGTCAGTCAGTCAAAGCATCAGATACGGCAGTTAAAAGAATTTCTGAGATTATTAGCGGAGTATCGCCCGATGTCCTCTGATGATAAGGATTTGGAACTGAGTATCCTAACCCGGAGATTGTTTCGGAGCATGAACTTTGCTACAGACCTCAAAGTGCCAATGTTCGTGCCAGTGTACAGTAAGGCTTTCAAGCGGAGCCCCAGTTCTGATGTTGACGTGCTCGGGATTAGGTTTGACTTAGACTTTGAACGCACCACTGCCGTCGCTGAGGCAAAGAGTGGTGAGGCGAAGGCAGTTGAGGAATTGTTAAAACTGGGCGCAGTGGGCGAATATCTAAAAGCCGGGAAGAAGTACCTGGTCAAACCAAAGATTCACGAAAACGCCAGAGAAATCGGGCGAAACTTGGGCCTAGTATGCTTGAGTGAGTCAGAATTGACTCAACTATTGAATAACACCGGGGCAGGCAGTGCCCCCCCTACACCTAAAGAACTTCTGTATCACCGCCAACAAAAAGCGTGGCTTTTGTCCATGAGAAAGCAGAAAGGTAGTCAACAGTTGGCAAATTACCTAGAATCAGAGATTTGGGTAAGGCCATACTGGGAGAACCTGAATAATCTGACTTATATGCTGAGACATTTTCTCGCCAATAATGCCGGTAAACATCCTGTATATACAGAATTTACCATCCTTAGAGCTGCCAGCGCATTGAATATATCAATTCTCCACCTCTGTAGGCAAGTCATAAGTAGCTCCTTGTCCAGCGTAGAGAGGGCAGTTGAGCTATACATCTTTGGCGGGCCGGGTGCCAGAAGGCAAAGGGAAAGATTAAGGGATGAGATTCAAAAAGTTGTCCCTTCTCTCAAAGGTTTGAGCATACCAATGGAACCGGCATTCTTAGGTGATTTGAAAGAAGTCGTGGCATATTTTGTATTGAGCCCTCGTGATGCCATAATGACACCACAGGTATTTGAGGACGCCATAAGTGTAGTGGCTAATAATGGCGGTAAGTTTGAATCGGACAAATGGTCTTATAGCCATAGCCCAATAGCAATAAAGCTGGCAAAAGATGTTTTGCAGTTTGTCTTGAAAAGCTGTGGCCACGCCGAACAATCTAAGTCATTTTCGGAGTTTCTTGCCCTGTAGAACTTAGCAACTACGTTTTCGGTTAAAAAAGGTAGCACCGGCTACAAGCTTGAAAGCATGTTTTGTTACCTTGTCGAACATTATGACGGAGCGTTCAATCTGTCCGGTTCCACTCCAGCCTAACTCCCCGAGTTGGGGGGAATCCGAACCTCTTACCATTAGCAATAAGTTAAGCGCTTCTGCTGGCAATCCAAGTTGAAAGAGTTTTTGACATGCGGCTTCATCGGCTGAGGACATTTGGCTTATCAGCATACTTCGCCGCTGTGCTAACACTAAAGAAGGTCATACCCTCTGCTTTGGGCATTGAACGCCATGGCGATGTCCCCTACTAGGATGAGAAAATACAGGCTGACAGTGAGTGTCTGCTTCATAATTATCACCCCCCTTCGGACGACATTGTCGGGATTCGAACCGTCTAACCTTGGCTGATTCTGGCACCACAGAATCCATTTCAGAGCCACCGGGAGAGTCACCAAGGCCGCCACCCAAAGCCCAAGGCAGAAGATATGACTCTGTTGTTAAAGTTCCATATTTATTATACTACAGATTTCCGAGACCTTCCCGAATTCAACCTGCCCCGATCAGTCTTGCATAAATACGGCATATGAGCGAAAAGTTCCGTGGGAACAGGAATTCGAGCTCTGTTGCTCATTACCATCTAGGCCATGCCTAACTTAAGGTGACGATACCTAGAACTACCTGGCATTCTATATGTCCAGAAATACCACGAACGTTTTTCCGGCATAGTTTTCAATTGGCATCGGGACTCTCCCAAATTAGCCTTGTCTGGTCTTTAATTCTAACCCTGCCAAGTAGTATAATGTTATCACTATCATTAGTTCAAGGGTGTGTTCTAATGATTACAGATGAGACAACTAAAGAGAATTCTACTCACAAGATCAAACAGATTTTGTCCAAGGAACCAGGCCTGAGTGTTAAAGACCTTGCTTCGCGACTCGGTTTGAATCGGCAGTTCATGGCCGGTTTTCTGACCGCACTTGAGGAAGGCGGGGAAGTGTACCACCGTCAAGTTGGACCAGCCCGGATCTACTTTCTGAGCCGTCAAACTTCGGCTAGAAGCAATGACACGAAAACAAAGGCTCGCAAGGATTCGTAATGAGCAGTACCGCAGTCGAAATAATAACATCCGTAAAATATAAAAACTTAGCTGAAGAAATCGAGCTGGCGATCAGGCAGCAGTATTTGGAAGACAAGATGCCATGGGTTGTTTGCTTCTCCGGAGGCAAAGATAGCACGGCTCTTTTACAACTAGTCTTCTACTCATTGGGTTCTCTTCCGAAAGAGAGATTAAATAAAGAAATTCATGTGCTCTGTAATGACACTCTTGTGGAAAACCCATCAATTGCTGAGCATGTAGATGAGCAATTGACAAGAATAGAGGAATGGGGGAAACGGTCGCTTTACCAACATAATCCAGACCTTTTTCAAGTGATGAAGGTGAATCCAAGCATGGAGGACCGCTTTTGGGTGAATCTGATTGGGAAGGGGTATCCTTCACCGAATCGCTGGTTTCGGTGGTGCACAAAGCGGCTAAAGATAAGACCAACGAACCAGTACATCGCAGACGCCGTCGGTACCCGCGGTGAGACGATTATTGTCTTGGGCACCCGAAAAGCCGAGTCGTCCAATCGAGCTAGTTCGATGAAGAATTACGACAATGGTAGACGCGTGCGAAATCATATTTTGCCAAACACATTTGTTTTTACTCCAATTGCCGACTTGTCGGACAATGACGTGTGGGCTTATTTGCTGCAAGTCCCAAACCCCTGGGGTGGCGATAATCTGGATTTGCTGGAGATGTACGGGAATGCCTGTAGCGCAGGGGAATGCCCCTTTGTGATAGACACTGGGACGCAAAGTTGCGGCAAATCTCGGTTTGGCTGCTGGGTGTGCACCGTAGTACGTAGAGACCGTTCAATGGAGAACTACATCCGGAACGGTGAGCAGTGGTTGACTGAGCTACTGGACTTCCGGGACTGGCTTTATCGCATTCGGCAAGAAGATAATCAGGGGTTACCTCAGTGCTTCAGAATAGGAACGCGGTTCAGTGGATTCTTGCTTCGCACTCGCCGTGAGATTCTTCAAAGATTACTTGCGATTCAAGGGAACGTGAACACCGAACTGATTAGTGCTGCTGAGCTGAACTACGTCCGGCAGTTGCTGGAGAGGGATTCGGGTACGAATAACGACAATAACCTGAGGCAGTTTGTTTTTGAACTCCCGGGGAAGGTCGTCACTGTAATCTCGGACTTTGACCTCAGTGGCGGTTGCAGAAAGAGGCTTGGGGCAATGCCATTTAGTGGTGCCAAATTGGTTTCAGTCGATGAAGCACCGACAGTCTATTCAAGTTTAACAAGAATAGCCTATCGTCTGATTGAACCAAGCCATGGTGAATAGGGAAATCTGAACAATGTCGATAATGATACCCCAAGACTCCTTAACTTACGGATTCATCGTTGACGGGATGGGAGCGCATGCCAGCAGAACTATGATGCTTTCCGAATTGAGGCTGCTCTTAGTTTCGGTTCCTGCTTCAGCACGCCCCGAAGACTATCATTTTGCCATTTTGGAGCAGAATGTCTTACTCAAGCCGACCGAGGTGACCCGCCGGGAGGCTTTTCGCCGGCTTAGAGCGTTGTATGGACTAAATTCTGGAATCATGCTCTTTCGAGCCCTTCGAGACCTTTGGGATCTTCAACCAGAAGCACAGCCGATGCTTGCACTACTGTGTGCAATAGCCAGAGACCCACTCCTTCGTGCGTCAGCCAACCTAGTGATGTCTGCCCCAGTTGGGACTGAAGTTACCACAAGCGCAATCTCGAAGGCAGTCGATGAACAATTCAATGGTAGATACAATCCTATTGTTGCAGGTATCGCCCGACGGGCTGCTTCATCATGGCAACAATCGGGACACCTCGAAGGAAAGATGAAGAAGATTCGCTCCGTACCTCGGTTTTATCCAACTAGCACCGCTTACGCCCTATTTCTAGGTTATCTATGCGGTGAAAGAGGTGATGGTCTGTTCGACACGTTCTGGTCTCGCTTGCTATGTGCACCTGTTCATGTGCTTCATGACCTTGCCATCGCTGCGGCAAAGCAAGGATGGTTAGAATATAAACATTCCGGAAACGTGACAGAGATCAATTTCAGGTATCTTCTGAGGGTTGAGGCTTGAGTGAAATAGAGGAACTCAAACGAATTTACGAGGCTCAAGTTCGGGCGCGTTGGGATCCCTCTTTGGCTGGCCTGCAGAAAACCTGGTTTGCCATTTATAACCCCAGTCAAGAGCGCCGGCTTCGCCTACATCTGTCAGACTTCGAATCAGCCACCAAGAATGCTGGGCACGGTTGGAAGCTTATTGACCTGACTGATACCTTCGCAAAATGGATGGCCTCTCAAGAGTACCGTGAATCATACTTTCAGCAACCAGACCTTCTTGACCTGGCATTGAGTGATTTCACCGAGTACGTGGTTAGATTAGTCTTTGAGGGTCTATCAGCCCCAGACGTTGATGACAACACAGTGGTCGCAATTACAGGAATAGCATCTCTTTATGGTTTAACGAGGGCATCAGTCATCATGGAGAGGGTGGCTACATCCATTAAGGGCAGATTGGTGCTGTTTTTCCCGGGAAAGCATGAAGGGCATAATTATCGCCTGCTCGATGCACGTGACGGCTGGAATTATCTCGCATTGCCGCTCAGTGCTGATGATGCAAAGTGAGGTGAAGATGAAGAACCGTGACGTATTTCTTACCGACCCAACCACTTTCACAATCCCGAATGAAGGTGTGGCTAAGATACACATCCCGCGCTCTCAAAACGAATGGGACGTCCTACGTTGGGAATTATCGTCTTTCGTTTGCGAAGGCGAATACAGCAAAGGGCTTGAACGCATTCTTTCGGCCTACCTTTCGAATCGAGATAAGGCTGAACAATCTGCCGTATGGGTAAGCGGCTTCTACGGCAGTGGGAAGTCACACTTCGTCAGAGTTCTGGAGTATTTGTGGCAAGACGTGCAGTTACCGGACGGAGCCAGTGCCAGAAGCCTGGTTAGACTCCCGTTGGAGATTTCGGACTTATTGAAAGAGCTGTCCACTGTGGGCAAACAAGAAGGTGGCTTATGGTCAGCAGCAGGCACAATGGGAGCTTCGGCTGGTGACAGCGTGAGATTGGCCGTTTTGGCGACGGCTTTCCAAGGTGCCGGGCTGCCGGAGAGATTTCCCATCGCCAAATTTTCAATCTGGCTCAAGCAGAACGGCTTTTACGACAGGGTCAAAGCTGGTGTAGAGGGTAAAGGCAAAGACTTTGCCAAGGAGCTGAACAATTTCTATGTGTCTCCCCATGTCATCCAAAGTCTCAGAGCTATCTACCCTGAATTCGCCGAGACCGATGCGGACGGACTCAAGTCGCTCAGGGAGCAGTACCCCAATGTCTCAGATATAACTGACGAGGAGTTATTAGCTACCTTTGAGGAAGTATTACAGATTGAAAGTAACAGGCCAGGCAAACTGCCATGTGCTCTGCTCATACTGGATGAAATGCAACAGTTTATCGGAGATGATAGCGAGCGTGCACTCCGAGTCCAGAACCTCGTTCAGACTTGCTGTGCACGTCTGGGTAGTCGGTTAATGTTTGTAGCTACCGGCCAGGCCGCATTGCCATCCTTCCCTCAGCTGGCGAAGCTTCAAGACCGTTTCAAGATTAGTGTTACTCTTTCGGACACGGATGTAGATCGCGTGGTCCGTAAAGTGGTTCTTCAGAAGAAGCCGGACAAGATACAATCTCTCAAGTCAACTCTGGACAAAGCCCAAGGTGAGATCGACCGTCATCTTGCCGGAACTAAAATAGGCTCTAGTGCAGCTGATGCCCAGGACTTAATTGCCGATTATCCCCTTTTACCAGTCCGACGCCGTTTTTGGGAGAGGATTCTTAGAACAGTGGATATTGCTGGTAAAGCAGGACAACTCAGGACTCAACTCAGAATCATCCACGAGGCAGCAAGATTTTCCGCTGACCAGCCTCTAGGCATGGTGATTCCAGCAGATATAGTCTATGACCAACAGAAAACGAGCATGATGCAGACCGGCGTTTTACTACGAGATATAGCCCTCGCTATTGAACAACTGAACGATGGCACCGATGAGGGCAGGCTAAGTTCAAGGCTCTGTGCTCTGGTTTTTTTGATCGGTAAACTGCCTACGGATGGGATAAGCGCAACAGGAGTGAAAGCTACCGCCAGTGTCCTCGCCGACCTTCTTGTGGAGGACTTGACCGCTGACAGTGCAGCATTTCGCGCTCAAATCCCCGCCGTCCTTCAGAAACTAGTCGATTCCGGGAATTTGATGCTTATCGGAAATGAGTATCGAGTACAGAGCCGAGAGAGTGCGGAATGGGAAGTGGATTACCAGAAGCGCTATGCAGCTATTCATGCCGACGATACCCGCATCGCCAGTGATCGGGCTGCCGAAATTAGAAAAGCGTTTGGTGGAGCATTGAAAGGGATGACTCTTGTCCAGGGGCAAAGCAAAACTCCGAGGAAGTATGAGTTGTGTTTTGGCAGTAACGCTCCCAAGCCGGATGGAAACTCAATTCCTATTTGGGTTCGCGACGAATGGGAAACTTCAGAGAAGAGCGTCCAGGTCGATGCTCAGACGGCTGGAGTAGAAAGCCCTACGGTATTTGTCTTTATGCCGAAGGTGAGTGCCGATACCCTCAAAGACGCATTGGCCAGCCAGGCGGCAGCCAATGAGTGCATCCTAGCAAAGCCGACTCCCAGCACTCCAGAAGGGCTGGAGGCATCTCAAGCCATGCAGTCGCGAGCCTTGAGTGCTAAAGCTAAAGCGGACAGTATCATCGCCTCTATTATTGCTGGTGCCAGGGTTCTGCAAGGCGGCGGCACAGAAATATCCGAAGGCAGTTTAGCCACCTCTATCAAACTTGCCGCTGAAGCGGGTCTGGCACGTCTTTTCACGCAATTCGCCACAGCCGACAATGCACAATGGCCGAAAGCGATTAAACGCGCGCAAGAAGGGGCCAGCGATGCTATCTCTGCCATTGGATGGACTGGTGAGGTTGACCAAAATCCGGTCTGCAAGAGTGTACGTACGTTTATTGGTCCTAGTGGGAAGAAGGGCACCGATATCCGCAAGCATTTCTTAGCGGCTCCTTTTGGCTGGCCCCAAGATGCCATCGATGGAGCACTGCTGGTGCTGATTGCCAACGGGTTAGTACGAGCTTCTCTCAACAGAACCATCAAGACGGCTAAACAGATTGACCAGAGACAGATCGGCCCCATGGACTTCTATTCGGAAGGTTTCACTATCTCAACGGCACAGCGCATAGGCATGCGTAAACTCGCAACCGACATGGGATTGAAATGCACATCAGGTGAAGAGGAAGAAGTAGTGCCAATTATATTAAAGAAACTAAGTGAGCTAGCTGGTGAAGTTAGCGGGGCTCCTCCGTTACCAGAGAAACCGTCCTTAGCTGTCCTGGACCAACTTCAGGCCTTGACTGGCAATGAACAATTCATTGCTGTATATGATAAGCACCAGGAGCTTATAGATAACTATAACAAATGGCTCGCCGATAAGACTAAGAAAGAACAACGTATTCCGGAGTGGGAGAATCTGCAGCGCCTGTCCCAACATGCTAAAGGTCTGGACGCCGGATCAGGTATTCTGTCTCAAATTGCGGCGATTCAAGCCGACCGAACTCTCCTCTCCGAACCGAACCCGGCAACTCCCTTGATTACTCAGGTCACGGATCTGCTGCGTGGCGAACTGCAAAAAGCCTTTTCATCCTACAAGCAGACTTACGAGACTGAGATTAGCCAGCTTGAGAAGATGGAAGCCTGGCAGGCTATCAAAGAAGAGGACCGCAAAGCCATATTGACGAACTGCAACCTGAGAAGCATTCCCCAAATCCAGGTCTCCTCCGTTGAAGAAGTTTTGAGTACCTTGGATAACATACCTCTAAGTGTCTGGGAGAGCAATCTTGCTGCCTTGCCCGCTCGTATAGCCAAGGCGCATCAGCAAGCAGTCAAATTGCTTGAACCCAAGGCCGTTCGTGTTCAAGTCAAATCTGTGACCCTTAAATCATCGGCGGATGTGGACGCCTATTTGAAGGAACTTAGAAGCGAAATTATGAAACATATCTCTTCAGGTAACCCAGTCATCATATAAGTATAAATCAGACCGTAAGGCACGGAGGGAAAAGTGCCAATTCTAGATGGCGAACTCAGAAATATCCTTGAGAAAGCCGTAATCGAGGCGCGAGAGGTTGCTGAGGCATCTGCTCGGTCAGTTCTGACAGTTCTAGCCGTAGACCAGAAGGAGGCTCCTGCGGCCATGTCTCCAGAACAGCGGCACCTCAGAAATTCTCTGCGCGCCAAAGCAAGGCAGTTGGGTGGCGGCTTGATGATCGGTGGGATCAGCTTGCTTCTGGAGGAAATAGCCTATCAGCAGTGGCATAGAATGCTATTTGCTCGATTTCTGGCCGAGAATAGCCTGCTGGTTCATCCAACCGAAGGAGTTCCGGTTACCTTGCATGATTGCGCAGAGCTGGCTAGTGAAGAGGGCGAACCTGACCTGTGGGGAGTCGCTGCTAAGTACGCCAACATGATGTTGCCCGGCATCTTTGCGAGCGATGACCCGTCTGTGCAAGTACGGTTTGCTCCAGAAGGTCGTTTGAAGCTGGAAAGCATCTTGACCAATCTTCCCCTTTCTATTTTCACCTCCGATGACGGTCTGGGTTGGATATACCAATTCTGGCAAAGCAGACGTAAGGATGAGGTAAATAGCAGTGGTAAAAAGATTGGAGGTGCTGACCTGGCTCCAGTTACCCAACTCTTTACCGAAGACTACATAGTACGTTTTTTGCTTGAGAACTCATTGGGTGCATGGTGGACAGCCCGTCATCCCGACAGCCCAATAGTGAAGACGTTTGCGTATTTGCGATTCAAAGAAAATGGTAAGCCAGCGGTGGGTTCTTTCTCTGGCTGGCCATCGAAAGTAGCTGAGGTGGCTGTCATGGATCCGTGTTGTGGGTCTGGCCACTTCCTGGTCGCTGCTTTCAACATGTTACGTCGCATGCGCATGGAGGAAGAAGGTATTAGTGAAGTCGAAGCCGCAGATGCAGTAATTCGAGACAATCTGTTTGGGCTTGAAATCGATGAACGCTGCGTTCAGATTGCCACCTTTGCGCTAGCTTTTGCAGCTTGGAAAGTCGGCGGCTATCGGGATATCCCATTGCCTAATGTCGCTTGCACCGGTATTGCAGTACAAGGGCAACTGGACACCTGGGCCAAGCTGGCAAATGGCGATGAGAATCTCAGACATACCTTACATAGGCTATATTCACTTTTTTCGATGGCTCCCGATCTGGGAAGTCTTATAAACCCGACGCAGGTTCCGGTTGCAGACCGCATGTTTGCTCCGGACTATGACCAAGTTGCGCCTATTCTCGAAAAAGCTCTTGCCAAGGAACGCAATCAAGATGACCCGGTAGCTGCGGTGTTCGGATTAGCGGCACAAGGCGTGGCACGAGCTGCCGGTTACCTGAGTAGGCAGTACACACTTGTGGCAACCAACGTACCCTATTTGGGTTTTAAAAAGCAGCATGAAACCATCAAGAGATTTTGTGAGCAGAATAATCCGCAGGCGAAAATGGACCTGGCTACGGTATTCTTAGAAAGATGTAGAGCGTTTACAGTTCGAGAAGGTACATACGCTGTTCTAACGCCCCAGAATTGGCTGTTTCTCGGATCATATGAGGGCCTTCGAAAAAAACTCTTGAATGAGCAGGAATGGCAACATGTCTGTTGGCTAGGTCCGGGTGCATTCGAGACCGTCAGCGGTGAGGTAGTCAAACCCGCTATGGTGATACTCAGTAATCGTCCGGCTTCGCCTGGCGCTACTTTTACAGGCTTGGACGCATCAGAGTTGAAGACCGTCTCAGCCAAGAACACTCATCTGCGTAAAGCTCCCTTGGAGATAATTGACCAAAGACAACAATTGCGCAATCCCGATGCACGCATCCTGATTGGAGCAACAACGAAGGCACCCCTCCTAAGCGAATATGCCTTGTCACCTCGCGGCATAGTCACTGGTGACAATGAGAGATGGGTGAGATGTTTTTGGGAATTTCCATATTTGCCAGCAGGTTGGAGGTTTTTCCAAGAACCGGCCGCAAAAGACCAAGCTTTCACTGGGAGAGAACATGTAATCAATTGGATAGATAAAGGGAAGGGCATGCTACGTCCGGGCTTGGGGAATCCAGCCTATGGCCGCGATGGCGTCGGGGTCAACCGTATGAGCCAGCTTGCATGTACAATGTACACCGGCGAATTATATGACCAGGGCATCGCCGTAATCGTGCCTAAAGAACATAAAAATCTTAGCGCAATTTGGATGTTCTGCCAGTCGCCGGAATTTGATGCTGCTATTAGGCGGCTCGATAAGAAGCTGGGTGTTACACCTGCCACACTTCTTAAGGTTCCCTTCGACCTTCCTCATTGGCAAGGAGTCGCTTCAAGGGCGGGCCCAATGCCCGAGCCACATTCTAACCACCCAACACAATGGCTGTTTGATGGAAATGTTCTGCACACAACAGAACCTCTGCAAGTAGCAGTAGCAAGGTTACTCGGCTATAGGTGGCCAAAGCAAGAGCCAGATTTGCTTGATAACTATGCGGATAGAGATGGCATTGTGAGTTTAGTGCCGGTCGTCGGTGAACAGTCCGCTGCAGAACATTTGCGAGCCTTTCTCGCTGCCGCGTATGGCGAGCAATGGTCTCTGAAGAAACAGGACGAGCTCCTAGCACTGGTCGGGTTCGGTGTTAAAGACCTGAGCGAATGGATCCGTGATGGGTTCTTTGTACAACATTGCCGGATTTTCCATAATCGCCCTTTCATTTGGCACATCTGGGATGGCCGTAAAGACGGCTTCTCGGCTCTCGTAAATTACCACCGGTTTGACAGCACCAAATTAGATAAGCTGATCTACACTTACCTGGGAGCGTGGATAAAGCAACAGCGTGAAAAAAGCGATGCCAAAGAAGCCGGTGCCGAGGGACGTCTGGTGGCAGCATTAGAACTCCAAAAGCGGTTGGAGAAGATTCGTGAAGGGAAAAGTCCTTTTGACATATATATTCGATGGAAGAGCTTGGATGAACAACCAATCGGCTGGAACCCGGACTTGAATGACGGCGTTCGTCTCAACATCCGTCCTTTTGTTGAAGCTGGCGTACTGCGCAGTAAATTTGTTATTAACTGGAATAAGGACCGCGGCAAAAACCTCGACGGCAGTGAACGGATAAACGATCGTCACCTTACGATTGCTGAGAAGCTGGCGGCACAAGGTAGTGCTAAGGGCAAGAACTGATTATTATGATAACCATGACGCAGTCCGATACTTTTTTGAATGCTGTTATTGAAGCCTTGAAGCAAGCTACTGCCTATAACAAGAATGACCAAGTGGCTCCTGCAGCGGTTCTATGGACCGATAAAGAGCGCCAATGGGAACAGCTAGTGGGCATTTTGCGAGGTAGGAATGTGCCGGTTCTTACACTCGGCCAATTTTCGCCTGAAAATCGAACCGGGCCATCATACTGGCTGCGGTGCATGCTAGCTCGCACCCTGGCTGAGGATCAATTGCCGCCAGATGTCACACCGATTGTCTATCTTCCCGGAGTAAGCAGGCAGGAAATGCGCTCTGTGGCGGACATGCGCGCTGAGCTAAAGGTATTGGCGGAACTGCAGTATCGAGGCGTGCTCTGGACCCAAAGAAATGGGCGAGATTGGACGCTTTATGCTTTTCTAGAATCAAAGGATGGCGGCCTCGGTATCAAACTTGCCTCAGACCAGGCAACAAAGGAATCACTCAAAAGGGCATTGGTGAGATTAGCTGAGGAACCAATTGAGCGGCTCAAATCCAACGAACCCGTGAATGCCGCCTACTTCAATAGGCTACTGGTACCAGATGAGGTTAGGCAGATTCTTTTGTGGCTTAACGATCCCGCTTCGTATATTAACCAGCTTGGCAAAGAAGAAAAGGCAGCATTCTGTCATCTTTGTGAGCAAGGTTATGGTTTCCATCCCGTCAAGGAAGGCCCGATAACTGCGGCCAGACTGCTGGCGCAGTGTCAAGGGAGCTGGCTTCCAGTATGGAACCATTTCGCGGAAGCGACGATTTCATATCCCCACATTCCTGAATTGTTGAGGAAAGCTCGCCCCACCCAGCTATCACTGGAGGACGACGCGAGCAAATGGCCCCAAGACAACGAACTCCAGGAAGATACTCTGCGCAAACACCTGTTGAATTTAGGAAGCAAGTCCATCGAAGAGGTTCACAAAAAAGTGCTTGACCTCGAGAAAGAGCATGGGGTTCGGCGAGGTTGGGTTTGGGTGAAATTCGGACAGTCATCCATGGCAATGGCGCTTGGATGGCTGTCCGAATTGGCAGAATACAGTTCCAAGCAGCTAAGTGGGACATCGATAGATGAAATCGCTGAAGCCTATGCTAACTGGGGCTGGAAGGTTGACAATGCCCTTATCCGGTCACTTGCTGAAGTAGACCAGCCACAGGATCTGGCGGCCGTAAGATCAGTTTGTCTTACGCTATATCGGCCGTGGCTCGAGAAAGCAACTTCCGACTGGCAAAAAGCTGCCTCCGGCAGCGACTTTGCAGACCTTGACAGCGTGCATCCTTTGCCGCTTCCCAACAAAGGCACTTGCATTGTCTTCACTGATGCTTTGAGGTTCGATACCGGGCAACGCTTGGCCGTTGAATTCATCGAAAAAGACTACGCGTGCAACGTTGCCGCTCATTTGGCAGCATTCCCAACGGTCACTCCCACGACCAAGCCAGCAATCTCGCCAATCGCTAACTTGCTGACTGGACAGTTTGCCCCGGAGTTACGTCCCTTGGTGAAGGCCACGCGTACACAGCTTACGGCTGAGGTCTTTCGTAAGACACTACTCGAATCTGGTTATCAGATACTAGAGGAGGGCAATCTTGGCGACCCGTCGGGTATCGCCTGGACCGAGATTGGCGACATTGATGCATACGGGCACGAGTATGGTTGGAAACTTAGTCACCGTATTAAAGACGAATTGCATTGGGTGTTCAAGCGGGTGGAATCCCTGCTTGAGCACGGTTGGATAACTGTAATCGTAATCACCGACCATGGCTGGTTGCTCTTGCCTGGAAATCTTCCAAAGGACGAGCTTCCCGAGCATCTAACAGCAGTACGCAAAGGGCGTTGTGCCCGATTGAAAGACTTGGCGAAGACCGACAAGTTAACCGCACCCTGGTCTTGGGACAACGGGGTACGTATTGCGACGCCGGCGGGCATTTGCTGTTTCGAGGCAGGCAAAGAATATGAGCATGGTGGTCTAAGTCCGCAGGAATGTATTGTGCCAATTCTGACCATTTCACGCCCTGCGTCATTGACTTCTGCTGTTATTGAGAAGGTAGCTTGGAAAGGTCTACGGTGCGATGTATCCATCTCCGGTGCCTCTGCAGAAACCGTTGTCGACATCCGGATTAAACCTGGAGATTCTGCCACCTCGATTGTATCCGTAGGTAAGAGTCCAGACGCTTCCGGGAATGCGTCTCTCCTCGTAGAAAATGAAGACTATGAAGGGCAAGCTGCTGTGGTCGTAGTCGTCGATGATAAGGGACAAATATCCTGTCAGTGGCATACGACCGTGGGAGGATAAATCTATGGAACTAGACGAATTGGATCGGCTCGCCGCGCGAGCTTTCGAAGGCTACCTGGTTAGGAAAGATTTGGCGCTCAGATTCCGTGGTCTGTACCCGGTGCCGACCTATGTGGGAGAATTTCTGCTGGGTCGATACTGTGCGACCACCAACGAGGCTGAGATAACTGAGGGACTCGATGTCGTTGAGAGACAGATGAGAGAGCGCACTGTCCGACCCGGAGAAGAGCAACTGTTTCAGTCTCGGGCACGTGAGCGCGGGACTGTCAAAGTCATTGACTTGATAACAGCGCGTTTGGACCCGGATACTGATTCCTATATCGCAACTCTTCCAAGCTTGCGCCTTTCGGACATACGGATTGGCGCCGATGTTGTGGCTGGCAATGAGCGAATGCTGACAGGAGGTTTTTACGCCGAAGTTACTCTGGAATATGATGCTGCCATCGCACAAGAGAAGAATGGCCGGCCCTTTGGCGTTTCCAACTTGAGACCCATCCAGCTTTCCAAGCGTGCAGCGCTGGAAGACATGGCTCGGGGACGGAAAGACTTCACAACTGAACAATGGAAGCAACTGCTGTTGCGCAGTGTCGGATTTGAAGCTGACCGCCTGTCACCGCGTGCGAGGGATGTTCTTTTCCTGCGTATGGTACCCTTCGTCGAGAATAATTGTAACGTCGTGGAATTGGGGCCACGCGGGACAGGCAAGTCACACTTATATCAGCAGATTTCACCTTACTCTCATCTCATTTCGGGTGGCAAGGCTACTGTTGCGCGTATGTTCGTTAACAACGCGACTGGCCAGCGAGGATTGGTTTGCCAGTATGATGTAGTGTGCTTTGATGAGATAGCCGGAATTAGTTTCGACCAGAAAGACGGCGTGAGCATCATGAAGGGCTACATGGAATCTGGGGAGTTCAGTCGCGGGCGTGAAAGCATTCGGGCTTTTGGCAGTATGGTATTTCTAGGCAATTTTGAGGTGGACGTGGAATATCAACAAAGGATAACCCACCTCTTTGGGCCGTTGCCTCCAGAAATGCGTAACGACACTGCCTTTATGGATCGTATTCATGCGTATTTGCCAGGTTGGGATATGCCCAAAATGGAAAGAGCACTTTTCACTGACCATTTTGGCCTAGTCAGCGACTTCTTGTCAGAGTGCTGGGCGCAATCTCGAGCTGAGAACAGGCTGACGCAGCTTCAGGGCAAGCTGAACTACGGGATCGCATTAAGCGGCCGAGATACCAATGCCGTAAATCACACGACTAACGGTTTGCTCAAGCTCTTGTATCCAAATCGAGAAATGCCCATCGCAGATGATGATCTTGAGTGGGCGGTAAAGTTGGCACTCGAATGCCGCCGCAGGGTAAAAGAGCAACAGAAGCGAATAGGCAGCGCGGAATTTAGGAATACACAGTTCAGCTATCGGCTGGCTCCAGAAGGTATCGAACACTTCGTAGTAACCCCTGAGATCCAAAGCGAAAAATCAATAGGTATCGACCCGCTCCCGCCGGGGCAGGTTTGGGCAATTGGATATGGGGGTCAAGATGAGAACCCCGGCCTTTATCGAATTGAAGTAAACGAAAGTCCGGGATCGGGCGTAAGAATAGTAAACATACCGGCGCCTGGCCCGTTCCGTGAGAGTGTCAAGTGTAGCGAAAAAAATCTGAGTTCCCGGGCGCAGGACTTGATTGGGGATCGAGATCCAAGTCAACATGAATTGACTATCCAGCTATTGGCATTTGACACTGCTCGTAGTGGGGCGTCCCTCGGCGTTCCTATACTAATAGCTTCCTGCAGCGCATTCCTCAAGAAGAACTTAAAAGGCGGACTAATCGCAGTTGGAGGGCTGAGCTTAAGCGGAGGAATTGACCCCATTTATAACGCTGTGGGGATTGCAGAACTGGCCATTGAGAAAGGTGCAACTGTCTTACTTACCCCTATATCAGCGAGAAAGCAACTAAACGATTTGTCAGACGAAATGGCTAGCAAGATAAGTATAATTTACTATGTTGACATCAAGGAAGCGCTAGTAAAGGCGCTCTCGGATTAGGACAACACTCAGTAGGCTGGAATGTTTAGCGCATCACTGGTACGTACTTAACGGAAACTCATTTTGGCCAGCCCTTCTGCTCACAGATCACTTGGTAAGCGGCATTTACCTCTTTGGCCTTCTCAGGGTTGGGAGCTTCCCCAGCCTCATGGTACAGTTTCACCAGACCCAGATAGACCTTCTTGACCTTTTCCCGATCGGCATCAGGACTTACCCCGAGGACCCGGCAGGCACCCAGCCACCGGCTGACAGCGCTGGTAGCCTGCTGGTCGGTGGCCCTGCGGTATACGTCGTTACTGAAGCTCGTGAGCATCTCGGCTGCATGAATCTTGATACGCTTGCCCGTCAGACCCTCGACGATCCTGTCCATCTCGTCCAAGGTGCTCCTGAGATCACGCAGACTATCGCTAAGTTGCTTTTTTTTCTTCCTCGCCATTTTATGTAAATAATGCCAATCAGCAATTTTGTCCTTCTCTAACTACCATTATCTTTCTCGATCGCCTCTTGCTTCCCTTATCACTTGTTCGATTTCCTCAAAGCTTTTTGCTGCATTGAACCGGTCTGCGAACCCTTGAGCGATGGCGACCAGCCTTTTCGCCTGGCCCCTGGTAAACATCTTGGCTCGGACTGCCTTGGCCAACGTAAAACTATGGCCTGCCGGACAGGAGAGGTGAATTGTCCCTGGACGCTGGATCTCGTGGGTGGCATCGACAACAGCCTTAAAACTTGTTGCCGGCCACTCTTCATCACCGACAGGACATCTTAGAATTGCTGGAAGAGGCTCCATAGTCTCATCTCCTTCCCCACGGAGCACAACCCGCAGTACTTGTCATACCTCACAGCGCCCGGCTCTGCCTGCTAAAGCCCGCGGCTCGGCGGCACCAGCAAACCATTCCGTTTATCCCTGAGCCGCTGGAGCCAGTCCTCGGTTGCCGCTTCTCTAAGTTTTTGGCGCGTTGTCCCTGTGGCGCTGAACACGGCCACACAACGGCCTTGGTGCCAGAGCTGAACTGTGTGGTCGTCCTCGATCAGGTAATAGCCGAGGGCCTCTTGCTCGGGTGTCAGGACGCCCCGTATTCTTGGCATTTCATCTCCCGTCTAACTCCTTCAGTTCTCCCAGCCACCTCTGAACACTCTTGTAACGGCACCTGCGCCGCTTGCACTGGAGCTGCCCGGCGCTGATCGTTTTTTCCGGGCAGGCAGAGCATTTGAGCCAGATCCGCCGCTCTAGCTCCTCCCTGGTGAGCTGTCCCCTGGCTTGCATCCCATCTCTCGCCGTTTGCTCTTGCCCTTTAGAGTTACCACCACTCCCTCAGCCATCCTGTCGGCTATCCTCTCGGGTAGCTCGTTGAGCGCCAGGTTGCTCGTTATCACCGTGGCGCGGCGGCTGATATACCGGGCATCGATAATCTCGTCCAGCTTAGCCTCCGCCCACTCTGTCGGCTTGTGGGCACCGAGGTCGTC
Source organism: Dehalococcoidia bacterium (assembly GCA_034414595.1). Taxonomy (GTDB): domain Bacteria; phylum Chloroflexota; class Dehalococcoidia; order SZUA-161; family JAUWZY01; genus DAOULY01. The sequence goes on along the minus strand of DAOULY010000016.1, from coordinate 346,451 downwards.
AAGCACAAACAGGCCGCAGTTCTTCGCGTGGTCGATCAGCATATACGGGTCCATCCCCCCATCTTTTTGCCAGGACCTGTAGGCCTGGCGCAGGTCGTCCAGGAATCCCTCCACCTGGTAGTAGAGCACCGTGCCCCTGAGCGTCTCCAGCCACTCCCAGGCGACGGCCAGCGCCAGGTGCGTCTTCCCCAGCCCCACATTGCCGAGCAGTGAGAGAAAATGGTGCCGCGGTGCAGCCAGGAACTCCTGGACCGCAGCGTAAGCGTCCTCCGTTCCCGGCGCCGGATGCCAACGGCTGAACCGGTGACTATCCCCAGTGGCCAGGGGCAGGTTCGAGATGCGCACCCTGCGCGCGATCTTCTGTTGATCCGCCTCACTCATCGGCTTTCCTTCGTATACTCCCGGGATTCTCTCGATCCACATTAGCTCCTGCCTTCCATGAAGCGCTTGGTGCCCTCCTCGATCTCCTCATCCGTGGGAAGGCGCCGCCGCCGCCGCGTTTCCCCCTTTCCGATGTCTTCATTGACCCAGGTCATGCTTACAAATTCCCCGCCACACGCGTCTACCTTCCGCTTCCAGCAGGAGGTCACTTCCTCGCGGGTAAAGCGCCTGGTCAACATCCGCTTGATGGCGGCTCCCTCTTTGCCATAGCTGGGGATAGGGTCTTTGTCAGTCTTATCGGGGTAGCCGAGATAAGCCCTCATCTCGGCAAATATTTCGCTGATGACCGGATCGGTGGCCCGTGGTTTGCGGGCTCCACCGGAGGTGGTTTTCTTTATAGAGTTTTCTTTATTGTTTTCTTTAGGGGGAATGTGTTTTGTATTTGGTGGCGTTGCCTGTTCAGGCAATGAAGTGTTGCTTGTTTGGGCAACGGGCGTTGCCTGTTCAGGCAATGATTTTTCGCTCCCTGTTGTTGCCTCTCCAGGCAACGTTTTCCCCTTCTGGGACCACCCCCTCGACTTCAATTGCGTCGCCCGTTTGGGCAACGCTTTCAGGGTCTCCGGCGACCACTGCGCTGGTCGGTTGACCCTGTAGAAGTCGCCGTTTTTAGAGATGACGTTCTTGTCGACGAGACGGTTGATGGTGTGGCACAGGTGTTGGTGGCTCATGCCTGTGAGCTGGCTCAAGAAGCTAAGGGAAAGCTTGTCTTCCTCCCTCAGGTAACCGTTAGTCTGGTTCAAAAGCGAGATTACTAGACGATACTCCTGATTGCTGAAGCGAGCGTGGGCCAGTGCCTCCATCGTATCCCTGTGATTGGGAACAAAGCTATACTGAATTCTCTCTACGGCGACTGTTTTGGTCATCTTTGCTTTTCTATGACCTTTGCTCTCTAAGGTTGTCGCTTGCCCAGTTTTATGGCACGAGCGTGGATCACCGCCAGTGCATCGTGGAGGTTGCCTCCCTTATCCACCCAGTCGTCCTGACGTTTACCTCTGGGAGATGGCCCTGGCCTTTCGCGTTTCCCATGTAGTTCTCCTAACTCACGGCGAGGGAGGGATTTGAACCCCAGCCTCCCTCTCCCCGCAGTTGATACAAACCAGATCCTTGTCTTCTTTGAACAGCTTGCCGCCGCATTTAGGGCAGCGGTGGCCGTTCGGCGGTGGAGCCTGCACCTTCTCCGTCGACCGCTGAGCGGGCTGCTTTACTTTCTTCGTCATTTCACCCACCTTCTCTCTGGCCTGTACTACTATTGCCTCGGCCTCTCTCAGGATCTGGGACTCAAAGAGGGTAGACTGAGCGGCCATAGGGAGCAGCCGGAGCGGGCTGCACATCTGATGATTGCTGATGAGCCGTTTCCGATTATTGTGGATGTACCTCATGGTGGTCTTGAAGTCCTGGTGGCCCATGATCTGCTGCAGCGCTTCGGGGTCGGAGCCCGGCGTTGAAGCGTACTCGGTGCCAAATGTATGGCGGAAAGTATGGGGCGAGGCGCGCTTCCCACCTATCCCAGCCTGCTGGCAGACCTTGCGGATGGTCTTGTAGACGCCCTCGTAGGTCATTTGGCCGCGCTTGCCCTGAAAGACGTGGGAGCTACTACTACCGTTCGATTCCGCCTTCAGTTGGCTGAGAAGGCGGAAGGTCGAATCGCTGATGGGGACATCTCTCTCCCCTGTCTTGCCGTTGACGATGATGTAGTCCGGTCGGATATCGTCCCAGGTGAGATTGGCGCATTCCTGGGCCCTGATGCCGGTGTCGAGGAAAAGGGTTACCATGGCGCGCTCCCTCAGGGGGACTGGAAGTGTGAATATTATGTAGAGCTCCTGCTCGGTGAAGGTTCGCATGGTCTTTGTTTGCAGGCGCGGGGGGCGGACCAATTGCATTGGGTTGACCACCTCTGGGTGCCACTCCGCTATCTGCCGGTACATGGCTCTGATGGTGCGGTAGTAGGCGTGGATGGTCTCCGGAGTCAGCTCGCCGCCTCCCCTCTGGCGCTGGATTCCGTTGAGCCAGGACTGGAGAGGCTGGGGCGTCTCTGGCAGCTCGGTGAAACACTTCTGGAACAGGGCTAAGTGTTTCCTGTACTCATTCCGGGTCTTGGGGCGAAGTCCGCCTCTGCTGAGCATGAACTCCTGGATGGCTTGTTCAGTTAGCATCGCCTACCTCCCAAGCCAAATCGTATGCCGCATGATACAGGGCTGGGCATCCAGCGATGGTACTTACCGTCTTGATTCTTATGAAGAAGGATGGTACAGTTACTCCTGGGGGATTGGACAGAAGACTCTGGATCTGCAAGGCCAGGTTCGAATCCTGGTTCCCCAGCCAAATACATATTAAGTGGCGCATTCGTCTAGGGGCTAAGGACACCTCCCTCTCAAGGAGGAGATCACCGGTTCGAATCCGGTATGCGCCACCATATCATTATAGGGGGTGATGGTAAGATGGAGGAATATGCAGTGGTGGGCAAGCGATTGCCCAGGGTCGATGGAGTGGTGAAGGTCACCGGCAGTGCCACCTATGCCGATGACATCTCACTGCCCGGGATGCTACATGGCAAATTGCTGCGCAGTCCCCATGCCCACGCCAAGATTCTCAACATCGACACCAGTAAGGCGGAGAGGCTGCCCGGGGTAAAGGCAGTAATCACGGGTAAGGACTTCCCCGGCACGACCATCGGCTTTATGAAGGCCTATAGCGACCGCCCGCCGATAGCATTCGACAAGGTGCGCTACTGCGGTGAGGTGGTGGCCGCTGTAGCGGCAATAGACCAGGACGTCGCTGAGGAGGCGTTGGACCTGATCGAGGTCGAATATGAAGAGCTGCCCGTGGTCATCAATGCAAAGCAGGCACTGGCGGAAGGCGCTCCCCTGATCCATGATTATGCCAAGAACAACATCGCTGTCTCCTGCCACTTCAATTACGGCAATGTCGACGCAGAGTTCAAGAAGTGTGCTTATGTCAGGGAGCAGAGGTTTCAAACCCAAAAGGTGACCATCGGTTTCATCGAGCCCCATGCTGCCCTGGCCAGCATCGATGGTTCAGGGAAGGTGTTGTTCCAAGGGTCAAAGCAAAGCCCCTATATCACCTGGCGGCACCTGGCCCGGGGCCTGGGCATGCCCACGAGCAAGATAAGGTTGGTCAACCCTTATATCGGCGGTGCCTTCTCCGGCAAACATGATGCTCACGACATCGATTTCTGCACCGTCAGGCTGGCACAGAAGGCGATGAAGCCGGTGAAGATAGTCCTCACCCAGGACGAGGTCATCGCCTTTTATCGGCAGAGGCACGCCAAGGACATCTGGCTCAAACTTGGAGTGAAGAAAGATGGAACCCTGGTTGCCGGGGACTGCAAATTGATCGCCGATGGTGGTGCCTATCTTGGAGTGGGACCGCTCAATATCTATCTCTTCGGTATCTTTCTCAACCTGCCATTCCGGCTTCCCAATCTAAGGTATGACGCCGATCGGGTGTACACCAATACGCCGATATGCGGCGCAGTGCGCGGCCAGGCACAGGTTATCGCTTGCTATGCGTTCAGCTCATTGATGGACATCATAGCCAGCGATATGGGCCTCGATGTCACCGATATGATGCTGAAGAACGCGCTCAAGCCAGGTGAGATCACGCCCAACGGGGTGACCATCACCAGCTCAGGGCTTGATGAGGCGATTAGAAAGGTGGTCCAGGGCATAGATTGGAAGAAGAAAAAGGCGGAGAAGGCACCGAATCGAGGTCTGGGATTCGCCTGTGGTGGCCAGATCTGCGGGACCAGAATGGGCGGTCACTTCGGCTCCTCGGCGCTGGTCAAGGTATCCGAGGACGGCACCGTCTCTCTGCTCCATGGCGGCACCGAGCTTGGCCAAGGGTGTGATACTGTTTTTGCCCAGATGGCGGCGGAGGTATTGGGTATACACCTCGAGGACGTCACCGTGGGCGCCGAGGATGCCAACGATACCTTCTTCGACTCAGGTATGTTTGGCGATAGATGCACGGTGTGGACGGGCAATGCCGTAGTTGTTGCCGCGGAGGATGCCAAGAAGCAGCTTGCTGAGGTAGCTGCAGAGGCGTTCAAAGTGAAGCCAGAAGAACTGGTATTCCGGGATCGAAAGATATATGTAAGAGACGATCCCGAGAGGAGTGTGTCCTTCCTCGAAGTTGTGAGAAGGGCGACATATGGCAAGGGCCTCTGCGTCTACGGGCGCGGCAACTGGTCCCCACCCGGGATCGAGATACCGGACTTCTCCCAGGGTTATGCTGGCTACTTCACCCCCTCATATAGCTTTGTGGCACAGGCTGTGGAGGTAGAGGTAGACCGAGAAACCGGAAAAGTGAAGGTGCTCCAGTCCGTAACCGGTGATGACTCCGGCCAGCCGATAAATCCGTTGCTGGTCGATGGTCAGATCGAGGGCGGCGCGGTGCATATGATCGGGCAAGGGCTATTTGAAGAGAGCCTGTGGGATGAGAAGGGCCACCCTCTCAATCCCTCGTTCATGGATTACAAGATGCCCACGGCTATGGATAGTCCCAAGTTCACCAACTACCACATAATAACCAATGACCCCTCGGGTCCCTTTGGTGCCAAGGGCGCTGGCGAGACCTCCACCACTACCATGATGTCAGCTATGACCAATGCTATCTATGATGCTGTGGGGGTCAGGTTAACCGAGACACCGCTGACGGCGGAGAAGATCTACATGGCACTGAAGGAGAAGGAGGGGAGGTAGCGATGCTCTACCCGAGAAGATTGCCCAAATTCGAGTATCTGGCACCGCGGAATATAGAAGAGGCTCTGTTCATGTTGTTCCAGTATGGCGAGGAGGCCAAGGTCATCGCTGGGGGCACCGATCTGTTGCTGAAGATGAAGAAAAGGGAGATAACCCCCCAATATCTCATCGGGCTCAAAGGGATTCAGGGCCTCAATTACATTGAATACACTGAGGCCCGGGGATTGCGCATTGGCCCTCTGACCACTATTCACGCCATAGAGACTTCGCCCGTAGTCAATGAGCGATTCCCGGCTTTGGCCCAGGCGGCTTACAGTATGGCTTCGGCTCAGATTCGCAATATGGGCACGGTGATGGGCAATATCTGCAGCGCCGTGCCCTCAGCCGATACCGCCCCACCCCTCATCGCACTGGGGGCCAAGTTGAGGGTAGCAAGCCATAAGAATGGGGAGCGGAGCATTCCCGTGGAAAAGCTGTTCGCCGGGCCAGCGGAGACCGTGCTCAACCCTGATGAGCTGGTGCTTGAGGTTCAGGTGCCCAAGCCCGCCGCCCACACCGGCTCGGCATATTTCAAACATACGCTAAGATCGGCAATGGACCTTGCCATTGTGGGCGTGGCTGCAGTCGTTACTTCGGGGAGTAGAACCTGCAAGGATATCAGGATCGCCCTCGGCGCTGTTGCCCCGACCCCAATCAGGGCCAAGAAGGCTGAGAAGGTGCTCAAAGGTAAAGCATTCACATCCCGCTCAGTGGGGCAGGCAGCTCAAGCAGCAGCGGCGGAATCACGTCCCATTACTGATATCAGAGGCTCTATCGAGTACAGGAGAGGCATAGTCGAGGTGTTGACTCGGAGAGCACTGAACCAAGCCTGGGCAGAGGCGAAGAAGTAAAGGGGAGGGCTCCGGTGAAACAGATTATAATGCTGGATATAAACAACGAATTCTATGAGGTGGCCGTAGAGCCTAATAGGACATTGCTCGAAGTCTTGCGCGAGAGCCTGGGTATGAGTGGAACCAAGAAGGCCTGCGACGAAGGAGAGTGCGGTGCCTGCACCGTGCTCATAGACGGCAAGCCGGTTTCATCCTGCCTGACCCTGGCGGTGGAGGCCCAGGGTAGGAAGATCACCACCATAGAGGGTCTGGCTGAGAACGGCAAGCTGCACCCCGTACAGCAGGCATTTTTGGAGCACGGCGCATTCCAGTGCGGGTTCTGTACTGCGGGGATGATTATGGCGGCAGCGGGCATGCTCAAAGAGAACACCAGGCCCACGGAAGAGGAGGCGAGGAGAGCGATAGCGGGCAATCTCTGCCGCTGCACCGGCTATACCAGAATCGCCGAGGCCATAGTGAAAGCCTCGGAAAAGACAAAATAGTGACCACCTTTTCGAGGCCGCGATAGCCCACTGCTTGCATAAGTTTAACCGAAATAAGAAAGGGGGATAAATCATGGAAGAGGCAGCCAAACGGTTTGGACCTATGATCAAGAACATGCTTGCGGCGCAGGGAGCTTTAAGCAAGGCTTTCTATGAGAAATATGGGAAGGAAGCTCTCCCGATAATAGCTGAAGTTGCGAGGCAGGGTGGTGTAAGGCGAGCGGAGATTATGCGGGAAATGATGCCAGTGAAAGGCATGAAGGCTGTTGGTGAACAGCTCAAGACGATGGGGTCGATGATGGATATAGGGATGGAGATAATAGAATTGTCAGACGACGTGATTCACTTCAAGGTATCGCAGTGCCCGCTTGGCATAGAGGGAACGAGTAAAGAGCTGTGTGAAGCTATGATGGCCTCTGACGCGAAGATGGCGGGCACCCTTTTGGGACAAGAGGTGGAGATGAATATACCTAAATCCATAGCGGTGGGAGACAAAGAATGTGAGGTTATTCTTTCTAAAAAGTAAACAAGATTGGAGCCTATTCCGCTACTGTGTATAAGAGCGTATAAAAGGGAAATCGAAGATTTCCCCAAATTGCCTTCGACAAATTCTTTATCCGTGAAATGTCAGATCGTATGGAAAGCCTACACGACTTTCCACATTGTTAATCATTGCAGGATAGCTTGAATTATCGGAAGAAGTAAGGGCTAGCTAGCTAGGCTAAATACCAGGCTAAAAGTTCTTGATACCGTCCACTTAAGCCCACCACTGTAGATTTCAATGTGCTTCCATTGAACAAAAGGGTGTTGTTACTCCTCCCTATCTTCCTTGAGTTTCTTCAGCCAGAGCCGTGGGTAGCTTGATACTAGTTCAACCAAAGAGGCTATCCTCTCCTTGACATCGTTGGGTATGTCACTGCTTTCTGTCAGCGCCTTCATCATCGCTGGGTCAAATTTCAAAACTCTGTCCCACAGTCCCGCAGGCTCCAGCACGGCCCTCACTTTGTTTTCATCGTAGCCCGTCCTCTCTACGACTTTGTAGGTGATGGCATGCTCCCGGCCGAAGACCCGGTTGAGTTCCTCGGCCTTGCAGTACTGGATGATCAGGTCCTTCAATTCATTGAGTTCACCCTCCAAAAGCCTCTGCTCATCTTGAAGTGCCGCGTAGCGCTCAACGACGTCAGCGATCGCTATGTTGCGTAGTCGCTCAGGTTGCCTGCGCTCGGGAAGAGGCTTTCCATACTTGTGCTTATAATACGGGCAGTGCTCCGGGAAGTCGCAGGGACAGTACTGGTTCTCTGTGGCAGGAAACCTTCCAGCAGCGATGTTTTCAGCGACGGATACCACGATACTCGATGCCTCATCCAGCTTCTCACGGCTCCTCGGCCCACAACTTACCGGCGTGTTCGACCTCAGGTGATATAGGGTCAGTCTCTCAACAGGCATGTTCCACATCCGCTCGCACGCCAGCTGGTACAGGGTCAGCTGCAAGAAATTCTCCACGTAATCCCTGGTAAAAAGCTCCTTGTTGCTCTTGTAGTCAACAATGGCGAGGCCGCCTGTCGCCAGCTTGTCCAGTCGGTCTATGTATCCTCTCAGCTTGACTCCTTCTATATCAACTACGAACATCTTTTCAGTCGCCAGCGGTACCTTGAAATCACGGCTGTGGATGTCCCAGAAATCCCTTAGTATTTGCTCTCCATACGCCATGTGACTGGTCTCGTCTTCTATTGATTCCCAGCCTTCTGATTGCCAGTTGTCATCGTAGAAGCGCAGCAGCTCCTCCAGTGTGGGATAGGACGGCAGCTTAGCTTTGAAGAAGTACTCGGCACACTTGTGAAGCGTGTCCCCAAAGCTGAAGTACCACTTCGCCTTCGGCTCCAACCTGTCTATGTACTGGAGTTTATAGGAAAGAGGGCAAGATTCGTAGGTATCTATTTGGCTGTAGCTGAGTGGTCGCATAGGAGAACCTCTGCCGTTATTCTACAATAAGACATCGCATTGTGAAATAGCATTACCACTGCACATCGCGTTCCACATCATGCCTCTGTTAAGACATTAAAGCATCAGATTCTGCTCGGTCTCCCCGTCCACTTAGCTGCCGCGCTTGAACAATCCGCCATTTTGTTAGGTCCGCACCAAGCAGGAGGCCTCTCTTCAATTGCATTCTGTCACGATAACGAAGTAGAGTAATTCCAAGGTTGGAGTGACGACGCGCACTATTGCAATGAGAGGTTGGTTTGCCTACAATATTCCGTGTAGCCCCTCAAGAGAAAGGTGTCCCTATGAAACTAGAGCTAATAGTCCCTGCTACACAAGAGAGCAGCCGAAAGCTAAAGAAGGTGCTATGCCCCCCCCTGGGCCTGGCGATGGTCGCCGCGCTAACCCCGCCAGAGGTCGAAGTCTCCCTAACCGACGAGAATGTCACAGGTATCGATTTCCAACAGGAAACCGACTTAGTGGGGATCACGGCACTAACTGGCACGGCGCAACGTGCCTACGAGATCGCCGATACCTTCAGAGCGAGAGGAGTGAAGGTTATCTTAGGGGGTATCCATCCCAGCGTTCTGCCCGAAGAGGCAAGTCAGCACGCCGATGCCGTGGTCATTGGGGAAGCCGAGGGGATTTGGTCAAATTTGATCGAGGATTTCAAGGCAAACAAGCTACAAAGGGTGTACAGGCAGTGTGAGCTCCCCAGCTTGCTCGGCTTACCTATCCCCCGGCGAGACTTGTTCACCGAGGCGGCGTACTTCCTCAGGCACACGATCTCAACCACTAGAGGCTGTCCCTATTCCTGCTCCTTCTGCTCAGTTACCTCTTTCTTCGGCTATACTTATCGCTGCCGCCCGGTAGAAGAAGTCCTTAAGGAGCTCGAAACCTTCAACGAGAGGAAACTCATTGGCTTCGTCGACGATAACATCGTCGGCAACCCCAAGTTCGCCAAAGAGCTATTTCGCGCCCTTGTGCCCTATAAAATCAAGTGGGTCGGCCAGGCCTCGGTTACGATAGGGAGAGATGATGAATTACTCAAACTGGCAGCCGCTAGCGGCTGCCAGGGCCTACTTATCGGGTTTGAGTCACTATCTCCAGCCAATGTGGCAGCGGTGGGCAAGAGGATCAATGTGGTGGACGAATACGAAAACGTGATCAGAAAGATCCACTCCCACGGCATCGCCATCCACGGCTTCTTTATCTTTGGCTTCGACGAAGACGATGAAGATATTTTCAAACGCACCGTCCGCTTTGCCCAGAAAATGCGACTAGAGACCGCTCAGTTTAATTGTCTCGTACCGTATCCGGGCACCGCCCTCTGCGAATCCTTGGAAAAGGCTGGGCGAATAGTCACCAAGGACTGGTCACAGTATGGGTATAACCTTGTGTTTGAGCCAAAGCCAATGTCACGGGAGATGCTGCAAAAGGGGAGCGACTGGGCTTGGCGCGAGTTCTATAGTATACCCTCGATTTGGAGGAGGCTCAGAGTGGCACGCCGTAATTTAAGGTTGCTTTGGGCACTGAATCTTGATTATCGAACTCACTGGCAAGAAAAACTCCGAGCTAATTTCGTCCCACTTCGTCTCTGAGCAAGATTCGAACTTGAACAAAAAACCATCTTGTGTCAGCCAGGTAAATCCATCTCAAGAGGTATTGAATACCTCCATCCCATCCCAATATCGGCCTCTGCCTATTAGTAAAACACTTGGAACATTCTCTCCCTTTGCCAATTTGGATAGGTCCTTTAACAGAAGAGCCTCCCCACGGATCACTAGCCCAAAAGTCGTTTCAAAGACCGTCTATTCCCATAAACCAGAAGCCTGTCGCCTTCCACGATCTTCTCTTCGCTACTGGGTCTAGTAAGGGTAGCGCCGGCCCTATCTACAGCAAGAATTTCTATGTCCTCTTCTGTTGTAACATCAGCCAAAGATAAGCCGATGTTCTTCGATTTCCCCGTCATCATGACAAGGTTAATACCCCAGTCCCCCATATAGAATATTTCTTCGATTGCCGGCGCTTCCCTAATAATTCGGTTCATCAATGGTTTACGAAACCAGCTAAGAATTATATTGCCAACCCGGCTTCTCATAATGAGGCGATAGAGGACAATGATACTGACAATTATTATGGCTAAGCGAATAAAAAACCAACCGTAACCGCTTACTTGAGTAAAAGATGCGACCAGTGTGGCGATTATAGTGACCAGGCCGGCATTTCCCAGAATAATGAGAATTGTTACAATACGGCGCCTCGTTCTATTCAGTACCACGCGTTCGGCTTCTGTTGTAGTAAAGCCAGTTCCCGAGAAAGCAGATAACGCCTGGAAATTAGCTATGTCGGGCTCTATGCCAGTTAGCTGAAGTGCAAAGCCTCCTATACGAACAATGATGAAAGATACCAGTATAGTAATTAGTAAAATGCCTACATAAGCCATATTCCGCCTCCCAATTCATGTTTTGCCAGTTAGCTCCATCGTAGATAATCTCAGGGCTGCTATGCTTTTTACTTCAGCATTAGGTTGGAATGACTGGCTCCCAATCAAGCCCAAGTCTAACATTTTACCTGGACTAGTTTTTGGGGGGCAGGTCACAACAAAGATAGCAATAAGACCACTAACATGAAAGATTGAATAAATTATGTCTGTAGTAACATTATTAGATTTGTCTATCAGTGTATATATCAACATAGTCCAAGGTATTCCTATTAGAACAGTAATAAAAAAGCTTAAAGCTATCTTACCCATAAAAGAATATATCTTTGTTCCTACCAATAAGGTTTTTCAGTCTCAATTATTAATAAAGGTAAAATACGTTGAATTTCATTGATAATAACCTGAATGTTGAATTTATCGCCCCAAAATACAACTTCTATTGTTTGGGGATCAAAGTTACGAAATACACAATATTCATCAGCACACACTACGCCACAAGTATTAAGGTCAATATAAATATGATTAGAAGATTTTTCCCACCATTGATCAATCCTTTGGTCAAAATGTTCAAAATGATTTCGCACGTTAACTTCACGCAATGGAGAAGAATCTGTCACATTTATACTTTCTCGAAGCTCTTTGCGTTCATCAGCTTTCTTTCCTCCACTACCCCAAAGAGCTTTCGATATGTTAGCAACTGCATTCAAAAGATTCTGGATATGATAGAAAACTACTTTTATATCCATACTATCACTACGTATTTCATCATCCATTCCATGAGCAGCACGAATCGCAAATTCACATTGAAGTCTTACTTGTTCTTGAAAGATTCTAAGAAGATACGCTTCCATTTATCATCTCCTTATACTTATGAATTAATCACAGGAGACATTATAAATGCTTAACACCCAAAAGCAAATAGAACCATCTAATTAATAAAAATCCATCTTGTGTCAGCCAGGTAAATCCGTCTCGAGAGGTACTGAATGCCCCTATCCCGTTCACGGCAAAACGGCAAGGCTTGTTTTGAGCAGCCTTCAGGGGTGACCGCAGGTATTCTTCCGCCACGGGTGATATAATAGGGCGCAAATGACAGTGGTAGTAACTGGTGCCGGCGGGCATGTCGGTGCTAATCTCGTGCGTGCCCTGCTTGCCCGCGGTCGCCCGGTGCGCGCTCTGCTCCATGAACACAGGCAAGCAATAGAGGGACTGGATGTCGAAACAGTTCAGGGCGATATTTGTGACTCGGAGTCCTTGTGCCGTGCGTTCGATGGTGCCGAGGTGGTCTACCACCTGGCTGTCGATATCTCGTTATCGATGGCTCGCCGGCCACAACTTGAGCGGGTCAACGTGATCGGTACCCGAAATGTCGTCGAGGCATGTCTCCGTTGTGGGGTACATCGCCTTGTCCACTTCAGCTCAATCCATGCCCTAGAACAAGAGCCTATGAACCTCCCGATTGATGAAACACGTCCACTGGTAGAATCCCAAGGCTGCCCGCCTTATGATCGCTCCAAAGCGGACGGCGAGAAAGAAGTGTACAAGGGGATTGAACAGGGACTGGATGCTATTGTCATTAGTCCAACGGGGATCATCGGTCCTCATGACTACCAGTTGTCTCACTTTGGTGAGGCTCTGTTAGCCCTCGCCCATCGCAGGCTACCTGCTCTGGTCGCTGGAGGATTCGACTGGGTAGATGTCCGTGATGTTGTTGAAGGGGCGATGCGAGCAGAAGAACGGGCGCCATTGAGTGCTAAGTACATCCTGTCGGGCCACTGGGTATCGCTGCGTGATCTGGCGGCCATGGTCGAGGAAATTACCGGCGTCCGGGCACCTCGTTTCGTCTGCCCCATGTGGCTAGCCCGTCTTGGCGCCCCGATTGTTACCGCTTTTGACCGCATGGCTGGAAGGAGACCGCTTTACACCAGCGTTTCTATCAGGGCACTGCGGAGTAATCGTAATATAAGCCACGAAAAAGCGACCCGGGAACTTGACTACTATGCACGCCCGTTTCGGGAAACAATTGTCGACACATTTCGGTGGTTCGATGATGACGGCCAACTTGCCCATTCATTAAAGCCAGAATCCACGGAGTGATTGTGAGTGAACAAGGGTTTTTCAATGGCCTCATAATAGGCTGGTTCTTATTAGCGGTGGGAGTCTTCTTCACACTGCTCTTTGTTGTTGCCCCATATGGCCGTCACACTCGCAGCGGTTGGGGTCACACCGTGGGCAACAAAATGGGTTGGGTGATTATGGAAGCACCGGCCCCGCTTGTATTTGCTGCATGCTTCGTGCTTGGCAACAACGCAAATACGGCTACGGCGCTGGTCTTTTTAGGGTTGTGGGAAGTGCATTATCTACACCGGGCTTTCATCTACCCCTTCGGCATAAGAGACAGTACCAGGCGAATGCCGCTCGTCGTCATGAGTTTCGCACTTCTGTTCAACGCAGTGAATGGCTATCTCAACGGACGCTACCTCTTCACTTTCTCTGGTGGCTACGCAAACGAATGGCTTGGAGACCCACGCTTTATCATTGGAGTGGTGCTTTTCCTCTTTGGTTTCATTGTTAACCGTCGAGCGGATCAGACACTTCGCAACTTACGCAACGCTAGTGAGTATGGTTACAAGATACCCTATGGCGAGCTATATCGCTGGATATCCTGCCCTAATTACTTCGGTGAGATCGTCATTTGGACAGGCTGGGCTGTGGCGACCTGGTCGCTGCCCGGCTTGGCATTCGCTATTTGGACGGCTGCCAACTTAGTACCCCGTGCTCGATCCCACCATGCCTGGTACCGGGAACACTTTCCAGATTATCCGTCGGAACGCAAGTCGCTGGTGCCAGGGCTATGGTAGTGGGGGTAGAGCAGTCCCTACTGGAATGGCTCTATGCAGACAGGAGGGGCTAAGCGCCAAGGATGAAAGTTCTTGGTAACGCCCACTTAGGCCCACCATCGTGGGCGAGAGGTATGACTTTTTCGATGATCTATGCGTTGGTATGTTGAGGATGCGGCTCAGGCCTCTTGGTGTTTGGAATGACAGAGAGGCATGCTACTCCCTGTCTATGATCGCAACCAGTTCAAATACTGGTACGGGTTCGCTCTTTCCCTTGAACCGCTGCGGCTCAAGCTCGTTAACGCTCACCTTATCCTTCACCGCTTCATAAGTTTGGGCACCAATCCAGATATGCCTACCAGGTGCGGCACTGCAAATACGGGAAGCCAGATTCACCGTGTCGCCGATGACGGTATACTCTGACCTCCCCGGAGATCCCATGCTGCCGGCCATCGCCTCGCCGGTATTGATCCCAACGCCAAACTCCACCTTGGCCAGCTCAGGGTTCCTGCTTTGCATTTCAGCGATCGCCTGCTGAGCCATGAAGGCAGCTTTCACTGCCAGCAAGGGATGGTCCGCCTGAGTCTGCGGGGCGTTCCACACCGCCATGATGTCGTCTCCGGCAAATTTATTGACCATGCCTCCGTTAGCTGTAATGCGCTCAATAAGCACCGCAAAATAGGCATTAAGCACGTTCACCACATCCTGGGTTGGTAGGCTCCCACCGAGCTCGGTAAAGCCACGCGCATCAGCAAACAGAACGGTAACCTCCCTCTGCTCACCCCCCAGCTTCAGCTCACCACGATCGCTGAGCTTGAGCAGAGCTCCCGCAACCTCCGGAGAGACATACCTGCCGAAAAGGCCCCTGACCTCGCGGCGGTCTGATTGCTCAGCGATAATTCGGCACAGGACCGCAGTAACATAGACAATTGGTAAGGACATCAAGGTGTACATCATATTGAAGAGGTAACCCCTGTCAAAAGCGAGGAAGGTCAGGATGACGCAGCCGAGGAAAAGACCAGATACGAGTACTCCCCCCAGCTTTAGACTCAACCTGGGGAGGGAGAAGCCAGAGATAGCTACAAAAAACAGCGTGACCAGGAAGCTGACCCAGTTGGCCCCCCCTACTAAGAACCGTTGCGTGAGGATGGTATCCATAGCATTGGCGTATATCTCAACGCCGGGCATCTTATCCGCAGATACAGGCACCGTCCAGGTGTCAGTGGCGCCTGTGGCGGTCATACCCACCAGGACTATCTTATGTTTCACCACCTCTGGGTCGAAATTCCCCTCGATCACGTCCTTATAGGAGAGACGGAGGAAGGCCCCGGGGCCACCCACATAGTTGATGCGCATGCTCTTCGTCCCATCCACCGGGATATCACGATCGAGCAGATGGAGCTTGCCATCAGCGAGGGGATAGCTTTCCGGGAGTGGTTGCTCGAAGAAGGTATATAGCAAGGCCACGGGAAAGCTGGGATACTCCTTTTCGCTCAGGTCTGAAGCTACCAGGGGCAGCCGACGCACTACTCCATCTCCATCAGGCACCAGGTTAGCGTGCCCGATAGCATTGGCCGCCTGCTGAAGAGAAGAGGGAGGCATTAGAAAATCCTCGCAGATGAATTTCGAATCCGTTAGGGATAGGTTAATGCCCACAGCAGGGAGCACGACATTGCCCGCTTCTGAAATAGCATCAGCCAGGACAGCATCATCGGCTGAAGCTTCAGCGAAGAGGACATCGATTCCTATAGCCCTCGCTCCGGCTTGGCTAAGATTGGTGATAGCCTGGGCATGGAGGGAGCGTGGCCACTCGCTCAGCCTCCCGTATTGGGCAAGGCTCTCATCATCGATGGCAACGATGACTATATTGGGGGACGCAGGTTCGGAGAGAAATAGCTGGTCCGAGAGGCGCCAGTTGAGGCTGGCGAAGGGCTGCAGCAGTGTAATCAGAGCGAAGGCAACACCCACTCCCAGCACTATAGCGGTATGCCGCAGCAGCCGCCGACGGTGCCTGCCCAGTCCGGTCAGCAGCGGCATCTATCGCCCTGATCAAGGTTAGTCCAGCTCATGGTGCTTGCTCCAGATAATGCAGGATGGCGCCCGAGTCTCCCACGGCGAAGACATCGCTGGAAGAATCTACCCCAGACTCCATAAAAGCAGCGGGCTACTTCCACATGGCTTCCAACATTTTAAGGTTGGTGCTACTAAGCCGCACCGCGATGAGGTGGGCAAGTCCTTCCATGATCTTGACACCTACGTCAGGCTCTCGGTAGCAAAATTCTCGCAACTTCGCCCCCTCGAAGGCAAGCAGTTCACACTGTTCAAAGCACTTGGCTGAAGCCGTATAGCTGTGAGGAGGTACTAAAGCAGACCAGCCAAGAATTCCTCCCCTGGACTCAGTCGATACGGTCAGCTGGGTCGTAGGCCTTAACTGTACAATGATGCCCACTAGCCCCTTCTCTACAAGGAAAAGCTGCCTTGCTTCCTCGCCTCCTGAGAAGACAAAGCTGCCCGTGCTATAGGTTTTCCTTTCAGACAGCTCCATTATCTTCCCCATCTCCCGTGAATCTAAATTCTGGAACATAGAGTTTTCCTTAAGGTCTTCAGGTCTCAACGTTTCCATTGCCGCATACCTCCTGCTGTTTCACCGCTCACATGGGAATTCCCGCTGCTCTTTCTTGCCTTCCCTTTGCGATAGGTTCAATGACATGTCTTAAGCTGCGCTGATCGCGTACGGGCTATTTCGTTTCAAGCGCTTTGCCCTGCTGCCCATGGCGTCGTACGTGGCATACTTGTAGAGTTCACCAAGGGTAGGATAGTTAAAACAGGTGTTAATGAATATATCGTGGCCTGCGCCTATCATCAAAGCGTTGACGCCGATGTGGCCTAATTCGGAGGCCATCTCGCCAATGACATGCACACCCAGCAGCTTCATGGGCCGTTTGAGGTCGTCGTCGAACCGGAAGATCAGTTTTAGGAAGCCGTCGTAGTCGCCGATGATCATGCCGCGGGCGTTCTGGTTGTAGCCAGCCTTGCCTACCACATAATCGATTTCACCCTTCACGCAGTCTTCCTCGGTCTTGCCTGCCCCTGAGCACTCGGGAATGGTGTAAATGCCGAATGGCAGGATCGGTGCCACATGCTCCTTGTAGGGTTCTAAGTTGAATGCCTTGATCATGGCAAAGCGAGCCTGTTCCATCGAAGTCGACGCTAGAGCGGGCGCACCGATAACGTCGCCAGCGGCATATATGCCTGGCACAGGCTTCCGGGTCTCTGGGTGGATGACCTGGTAATTTTCATCCACCGCAAGCACCCCGTACTTGCCGGGCGTGATCCCAGCAGCCTCAAGGTTCAGAGCCTTTGTGTTACTGGTGCGGCCCGTCGCGAGCATCACTGACTCGATCTTGATGACCTCCCCCGAATCGAGCTTAATCACCAGCCCATTTGGCTTGGCTGTGCAGGACTCCACGTTCATGGGCATCAGCAGATTAATGCCCATCTTTGACATGCTGTTCTCGAGTGCCAAGGAGATATCCCGGTCTAGGAATGGCAATAGGATCTCCCGGTTGTGGATCAGGGAGAGGTCGATGCCCAGCGCAGCGAAGGTGCACGCGTATTCGCAGCCGATAACGCCACCGCCAATCACTACCATATTCTTGGGCATATCCTTGATCTGCAGAATGGTGTCCGAGTCATAGATACGGGGGTCTTTGGGAAAGTTGTCGGGGTGGCGCGGAGATGAACCTGTTGCGATCAAGATGATATCACCTTCGAGGAATTCATCCGCCTTGCCTCGGGCCTCGATCTTGATTGTGTGCCTGTCCACAAACGAGCCCATGCCCTTAAAAACATCCACGTTATGTCGCAGCATGTTGTTTGCGACTCGGCTGCACTCGGCGTCCTTTACCACTTTCTCGTGATAGAGGAGGCCCTCCACCGTGGCCCGGCGCTTGAGGGAGAGATCGACACCGTACAGCCGGCGTGCCCTTAGCCCAGATATCACTAGCGCAGTTTCGCGCAGGGTCTTGCTGGGTACTGTGGCGCTGGCTGCAGCGCCGCCTAAGTAGTAGTCCCGCTCCACCATGGCCACTTTTCTGCCAAAGTAGGCAGCCTGTGCGGCGCCCTTTTCGCCCGCTGGGCCAGAGCCGAGAACGATCAGGTCATATCTGTGCGTAGTCATAAGGCTGCTCCCGGATCGATGCGCCAAGCTGCTTGTGAATTACATCGAGATACAACAGGGGCAAGATTACCAAGCCAGCGACAAGCATCACAACATGCAACCCTACTCCCCCTGTGCCTTTACCCAGCCGTGAAACCGTCAAAGGCTAGCTCAGATTCCTAGCTGTAGCCAAGACAGACGAGCCTCCATCAACTTGCACCCCGTTTGGGCATAGCTATCATAACATGACCACGCACAGTTTTCAATTTTGCAGGCTTCCAGTCCCCAGTCATTTTGTAGAGCCTCTGGATCTTCTATAAACGAATGTGCTGTGAGACTGTCAATATCATTATCGTAACCGTGTGTATGTCTTCGATGTGCCGAAGCAGCCGCCGACGGTGCCTGCCCAGTCCGGTCAGCAGCGGCATCTATCGCCCTGATCAAGGTTAATCCAGGTCATGGTGCTTGCTCCAGATAATGCAGTATGGTGCCATAATCTCCCACGATGAAGACATCTGTGGAAGAGCTACCCCAAACGCTCTGAAGCTCTATTGTAGTGCCGCTCATCGAGCTCCAGGTGCTGCCATCGTAGTGCATGATAGTGTTCGAAACCGTCCCCACGGCGAAGACATCCGATGAGGAGCTGCCCCAGACCCCATAAAAGTAAGTTGGAGTGCCGCTGCTCATGGCAGCCCAGTTGCTGCCATCATAGTGCAAAATGGTACCCGAGTTCCCCACGGCGAAGACATCGCTGGAAGAGCTACCCCAGACTCCATAAAGCCACTCTGAGGTGCCGCTTGTCATCCCGCTCCAGGTGCTGCCATCATAATGCAGGATATTGCTCTGCCCCACGGCGAAGACATCGGTGGAAGAGCTACCCCAGACTCCATAAAGGTAGGTTGAGCTGCTGCCCATGGCAGACCATGTGCTGCCGTCATAGTGCAGGATGGTGCCACTCGCTCCCACGGCGAAGACATCGGTGGCCGAACTTCCCCAGATATCGTAAAGGTGGTTTGAGGTGCCGCTGCTCATCGAGCTCCAGGTACTGCCATCATAATGCAGGATGGTGCCATTCTGCCCCACGGCGAAGACATCGGTGGCCGAACTTCCCCAGATGTCGTAAAGGTGGTTTGTTGAGGTGCCGCTGCTCATGGCAGACCATGTGCTGCCGTCATAGTGCAGGATGGTGCCACTCGCTCCCACGGCGAAGACATCGGTGCCGAACTTCCCCAGATATCGTAAAGGTGGTTTGAGGTGCCGCTGCTCATCGAGCTCCAGGTACTGCCATTATAGTGCAGGATGGTGCCTGAATAGCCGATGGCGAAGGCATCAGTGGCCGAGCTGCCCCAGATACCCAGAAGGTTATTTGAACTGCCGCTTGTCATCGCAGACCAGTTACTGCCATCATAATGAAGGATAGTGCCAATTTGGCCGACGGCGAAGACATCTGTGGAAGAGCTGCCCCAGATACCATAAATGGGGTTTGAGGTACCGCTTGTCATCGAGCTCCAGGTACTGCCATCATAGTGCAGGATGGTGCCACTGGCCCCCACGGCGAAGACATTATTGGAGGAGCTGCCCCAGACACTGAGAAGGTTATTTGTGGTGCCGCTTGTCATCGCAGACCAGGTACTGCCATCATAGTGCAAAATGGTACCCGAGTTCTCCACGGCGAAGACATCGGAGGAGGAACTGCCCCAGACCCCATTGAGAGTATTTGTGGTGCCGCTTGTCATCGCAGACCAGTTACTGCCATCATAATGAAGGATAGTGCCAATTTGGCCGACGGCGAAGACATCTGTGGAAGAGCTTCCCCAGACACCGAGAAGGTTATTTGTGGTGCTGCTGGCCATCCCAATCCATGTGCTGCCGTTGTAGTGCAGGATGGTGCCTGAATAGCCGACGGCGAAGACATCCGATGAGGAGCTGCCCCAGACCCCACGAAGGGTATTTCCCTGGGGCAAGGGGTTCTGCCAGCCCCAGCCATCGGAACTGACAACAGCAGCGCCGGCTGTTGCTTGCTCCAGATAATGCAGGATGGTGCCTGACTCCCCAACAGCGAAGACATCGGTGGCCGAGCTCCCCCAGATAGCCTCAAGTTGGTACAAGGTACCACTTGTCATCATGCTCCAGGTGCTGCCATTATAGTGCAGGATGGTACCATACCGATCCACGGCGAAGACATCGGTGGAAGAGCTGCCCCATACACCGTTAATGTCTTGTGTAGTGCCGCTGGTCATGGCAGACCAGGTACTGCCGTCGTAGTGTCGAATGGTGCCTAACTCCCCAACAGCGAAGACATCGGTGGCCGAGCTCCCCCATATGCCACAAAGGTTGTTCGAGGTGCCGCTGCTCATGGCAGACCAGGTGCTGCCGTCATAGTGCAGGATGGTGCCACTGGCCCCCACGGCGTAGACATCTGTGGCCGAGCTCCCCCAGACTCCGTAAAGGTTGTTCGAGGTGCCGCTGCTCATGGCAGACCAGTTGCTGCCGTCGTAGTGCAGGATGGTGCCCGAGTCTCCCACGGCGTAGACATCGGTGGACGAGCTGCCCCACACGCCATAAAGCCACCATGTGCTGCCACTGCTCATCGCAGACCAGGTACTGCCGTCGTAGTGCAGGATGATGCCCGAATCCCCCACGGCGAAGACATCACTGGCCGAGCTGCCCCAGATGCCATAAAGCCACTTTGTGGTGCCACTACTCATGGCAGACCAGGTACTGCCGTCGTAGTGCAGGATAGTGCCGCTACCTCCTACAGCGAAGACATCAGTGGCCGAGCTCCCCCAGACTCCACAAAGCCACTCTGTGGTGCCGCTTGTCATCGCAGACCAGGTGCTGCCGTCGTAGTGCAGGATGGTGCCCGAATACCCTACGGCGAAGACATCGGAGGCTGAGCTGCCCCAGACACCCTGAAGGGCATTTGTGGTGCCGCTTGTCATCGAGCTCCAGTTACTGCCGTCGTAGTGCAGGATGGTGCCACTGGCCCCGACAGCGAAGACGTCGGATGATGAACTGCCCCAGATGCCATAAAGGTTGTTTGTGGTACCGCTGGTCATGACAGACCAGTTGCTGCCATCATAGTGCAGGATGGTGCCTGAATGGCCGACGGCGAAGACATTGGAGGCTGAGCTGCCCCAGACTCCGCGAAGGGTATTTGTGGTGCCACTTGTCATCGCGCTCCAGTTGCTGCCATTGTAGTGCAGGATGGTGCCACTGGCCCCGACAGCGAAGACGTCGGATGATGAACTGCCCCAAATGCCATAAAGGTTATTTGCGGTGCTGCTGGTCATCCCAATCCAGGTGCTGCCATTGTAGTGCAGGATGGTTCCACCCGCCCCCACGGCGAAGACATCGGTGGAGGAACTGCCCCAGACTCCGCGAAGGTTATTCCCCTGGGGCAAGGGGTTCTGCCAGCCCCAGCCATCGGAACTGACAACGGTGACGCCAGGCGCCGCTGAAACAGTGATATAGTTCGTCTTGGTCTCGGCATCCGAGCTCACCGGATTAGAGGCGGTGAGGGAGACGGTATAGGTCCCGGCGGCGGAATAGGCATGAGTCGGGTTCTGCGCGGTGCTCTGCCCGCCATCACCGAAGCTCCACAGCCAGGATGTTGGATTGCCAGTGGAGAGGTCAGTGAACTGGATAGTCTCTGCTACAGCCACTTGAGTCTTGTTGGCACTGAAATCGGCGGAGACCGCAGGGTAAACAGTGATATAGCCCGTCTTGGTCTCGGCATCCGAACTCACCGGGTTGGAGGCGGTGAGGGACACGGTATAGGTCCCGGCGGCGGAATAGGCATGGGTCGGGTTCTGCGTGGTGCTTTGCCCGCCATCGCCGAAGTCCCACTGCCAGGATGTCGGATTGCCAGTGGAGAGGTCGCTGAACTGGATGGTCTCTCCGACCACAGCTTGAGTCTTATTGGCACTGAAATCGGCAGCAGCCGCAGGGTAAACAGTGATGTAGTTGGTCCTGGTCTGGGTATTCGAGCCCAACGTATTTGAGGCAGCCAGGGAGACGGTATAGGTCCCAGCGGCGGAATAGGCATGAGATGGGCTTTGCTCGGTGCTTTGTCCACCATCTCCGAAGTCCCACTGCCAGGATGTCGGATTGCCGGTTGAGAGGTCACTGAACTGGATGGTCTCTCCGACCAGAACACTGGTCTTGCTGGCGGAGAAGCTACATGCTACACGCTCCAGATTGTCCACTGCTTTTTGCATCACCACCACCTTGCCCGCTGTCTTCTCCGTCAACAGTGTGAACTCCTGTAGCGTACCAGAGACAATAGAGCTATCTGTCACCTCCAGGACCAATATAGCCTTATACCTTTGTCCCATCCCTACCTGTACCGTTTGAGTCAAATCCAGCACTTGGTTGCCTTCAACGAGCCCGGTCACCTTTACCTCTGCGTTACCATCATGCTGATCATAGAGCACAATGGTATACTGGCCACCACTGGGCTCGCTGAGCTCAACAGCCTGAGATTGGCCCAGGGCGCCCGAGGTCTGTGCATGGGGGATCTGGTTCACCACAATGCCCGGGGGAACAATCCCGGCGCTTCTTCCTATGGGGTCGACCACCTGCAGCCATGCAGGCGAGGGCGAAGAGACTGAGATTTGCAGTTTGCTCTTGGGAGCGGGAATGGGTGTGGGTTGGGCTGGTGGATTGTCCGGCAGCACTACTGTCTCATTCCCTTCCTCCACCGTGACTTCCTGCTGCTGGGCAGTCACGGTCACCTTGTCTTTGATCACGCGGACATTGGTAGTGCCATCCGCAGCTACCTCGACATCGAAGAGAGTGTCCCGCGCCACTGCGACCCCGGTGGGGGTATCAACCTCATATCGGGAAGCTGGATCGACAAGCTTTTCCACACGATTCCAGGTCCTGCCTACCTGCTGTTTCAACCGCAATACCGTGGAGCCCTCCTGTGTGGTGGTCAGTTCTTCGATGACCACCTCGGAATTAGGCTCCAGCTCCATGGTGCTGCCTTCGAAGAAGGTGAGCAGGGCGTATGAGTCAGGGCCCGTCTTGACCCGATCGCCCACCTCCAGCACCATGTTATCCTCGGCAGTGGCCCAGGTGCTACTTCCCACCTTTTGCACTTGCACCTCGCCGGAGAGGATGGAGAGGGTGGTGGATGTGGCGTAGGCAGGCTGTGGCAATAGCCACATCAACAAGCTGGCGACCACGCCCCCGATCAGCAAAGCTGCCACAACAAAAGCAATGACCTTACGTCTGGTCACAGCTTTCCACCAGAATCGGGGCCCGCTATTACCAGCACAGGTTCCTCATGGATGAGCCAGTTGTTGCGTACCTTATTCGCAAGGGTCCGCACTTCGCGGCATAAGCGCTTTACCATTTTTCAGTGCACTCTGAGGATGGCTGCTGCCTCAGCGGCATTTAGGTAATTGTTCAGAACAGGTCATCTTAATTTTGCTTGTTCCGGAACATTCAACCCTATCATTGTCACAATGGCAATAATAATAGCACCAAAAATTGATAATATCAAATACCGTCGTCGACGGTTCTGCTCGGAAATGGTTGTTAAGTAACACCAATTACCCCCACCCTGATAGGATGGAGGTAGGCAATGAAATATCAGCGACTATGACAATAAGCGGAGATGCCACGTTTTCAACCACAATCGAGGAGAACCGAGTAAAGACTAGGCTTAAGGTTCTTTATATCGTCCACAATAGCCCACCGTTATTCCATGCCCCTTTTCTCCTCTTCTATCTCTCGCAGACGTTTGTCGCTGATGCCGAAGTGATGTGCTATCTCGTGCCATAGCACCCTTTCTATTTCCCTTTCCACCTCCTGGAGAGAGCGGCACCTGGCTTCTATGGGCTTCTGGAATAGGGTTATCCTGTCCGGCAGTACCATGTTGTAGCCACCGCTTCGCCTGGTCTGGGGCACGCCTTCATAGAGGCCCAGCAGCTCGCCGCGTCGTCTCAGACCCATCTTGACCAGTTGTCTTCTCGCGGGCCAGTCCTCTACGACCACATCGACATTCTCCAGCCTCTGCTGAAACTCAGCCGGCAGTCGCTCCAGTGCTTTGAGCACAAAGGCCTGGAATGTTTCCCGCTTTACAATTATCATCGGCCGTACTCCATCATAAGTTAATTTGGTACGGTGGATCTGTCAACCCCGCAGTTGCTTTATCGCTTCCCAGACCTTAGAATTGAGTTAGGCGATAGTCAGGCATGAAGACATCCCGGGAAGAGCTTGCGGCCTTGGCCGACGTGGCGCTGGGCAAGAAAAAGGCAGACATGGTGATCAGAGGAGGCGATTTGCTCAGTGTCTACACCGGCGAGTTGCTCAAAGGATATTCTCTGGCAACCAAGAGCGGAAAGATTGCCTACATCGGTGAGGACGCCAGCCATGCCATCGGCGCTGGCACGGAGGTAATCGAGGCTCAGGGAAAAGTCCTGATCCCGGGGCTCATCGATGCCCATTATCACTTCGATTCCTCTGTGGACGAATTCCTGAAGTACTCCATGGTCTGCGGGACCACCACCACAATCGCTGAGACGCTGGACATCGGCAATACTGTCGGCTATGAAGGTGTCGTTGCTCTCCTGGACAACCTCAAGGACCAGCCGGTCAAGTTCTTCGCTCTGGCCCCATCGGCTGAGCCACTGCCCCTTCCCTTCAAGCAAGAGAGCTTCATCTCCGAGGAGCAAATGGAGCAACTGTTGGAACTGGATGAGATTCTAGGTCTGGGCGAGACCATCTGGACCAGCGTCATAGAAGGGGACCGACACGTTTTGAACAACTTCGCCAAGGTCCTGAACCAGGGCAAGAAGCTGGAGGGACACGCTTCCGGAGCCAGAGGCAGCAAACTGGCGGCATACGTTGCCTGCGGGATCTCATCATGCCATGAGCCGATAAGAGCGGAAGAGGTGCTGGAGAGGCTGCGGCTTGGGCTCCATGCCATGATTCGGGAGGGCTCGATAAGGCAAGACCTGGAGCCCATTTCAGCAATAAAGGACGAAGACATTGATTTCAGGCGATTGATCCTGGTCACCGATGGCCTATCGGCTCAGGACCTGGTGGAATATGGGCATATGAACCATATTGTGCAAAAGGCGATAGACCTCGGCTTTGACCCGGTGACGGCAATCCAGATGTCGACGATAAATCCTGCGGAGCACTTCTCCTTGGACCACCTTATCGGTGGCCTTGCCCCGGGAAGATACGCCGATATCATCATCATCCCAAGTCTGAGCAGAATCGAGTGCGAATACGTGATCAGCAACGGGCGGGTCATCGCCCGTGACGGCGAGCTGCTGGTGCCGCCGCGAAAATCCGTCTATCCGGAATGCATATTGGACTCAGTCCATTTGCCAAGAATGTTGCAGCGTGATGACTTCAATATCTCGGCACAAGGCCGCAAGGGCCAGGCAACTGTCAGGGTGATGAGACTGATCAGCGACTTGGTAACCAGAAAAACGACGGCGACGTTGCCCGTGGCCGACGATTCCATCCAAATGGCTCCGGAGCAAGACCTGCTCAAGATAGCCTGCATCGATAGGCGTGATAACCCTGGCACTATGTTCACCGCTTTCATCAGGGGGTTTGGCCTCAAATCGGGGGCGATCGCCTCCAGCTTCAGCTGGGCGCGGACAAGCCCGATCATAGTTGTCGGCACTAATGAAGGTGACATGGCACAAGCGGTCAACAGGATCGCCGAGCTGAATGGGGGGCTGGTGCTCTGCCAGCGGGGGCAAATCTTGGCGGAGTTGCCTTTGCCTATCGGCGGGGTCTTGACCAATGGCCCTCAGGAAGAGGCTGCGGCCAAAATGCGCCGCATAACTGAGCTCGCCGTCGAGCTGGGGGCCTCATCAGCAAGACCATTTTTCACATTGCAAACCATGCCTACAATGGCTATCCCTCACTTCAGAATAACCAGTAAGGGCTTGCTGGACGTGAAGGAAAGGAAGATCGTGAACCTCATCACCTGATCGCCTTTCCCTCTGCTATAATGCACTATTAAGGAGGATTGATGGAAGTCCAGAAGATCGGAGTTGTTGGTTGCGGCACCATGGGCTCCGGCATCACCCAGGTGTCGATCGAGGCTGGCTACCCTACCGTGGTCTCTGACCTCACAGAGGACATTCTGAGTAAGCGCCTTGCAGAGATCAAGGCTAATATAGCCAGGAACGTGAGGCGACGCCGCATAACACAAGAAGATGGAGACGCCATACTGAGCCGGATCAAGAGCACAGTCGATATCAACGACTTCGCCGACTGTGACCTCATCATCGAGGCTGTGCCGGAGCTGCTGGAGCTCAAGAGAGAAGTCTTCACGGCCTTGGACGAGATCTGTCCACCGCACGCCATCCTGGCCAGCAATACCTCCTCTATACCTATCATCAACATTGCTTCAGCAACTAAGAGACCGGACCAGGTAGTAGGGATGCACTTCTTTCTTCCTCCACCGGTGATGAAACTTATGGAGCTTGTGCCCAGTGTCTTGACCTCGGAACAGACTGCCCAAACTGCAGCAGCCGTGGGCAAATCGATGGGCAAAGAGGTTCTCAGGGTTAAAGATAGGCCGGGGTTTCTGGCCAACTCCATGTTGCTCCCCTTCGTGCTCGCCGCAATTGAGGCGCTGGAAAAGGGCGTGGCCACGAAGGAAGAGATCGATATGTCGGCGCGACTGGGCTTGGGGCATCAGGCAGGGCCGCTGTTCGTTGCCGACTACGCCGGCCTCGATACTGTTTATAATGTTGCCAGCGCCATGTACCAGGAGACAGGTGAGTCCCGGTTCTACCCTCCCCTTCTACTGAAGCAGATGGTGCAGGCTGGATGGTGCGGACGCAAGAGCGGGAAGGGTTTTTATGATTATAAGCGGGGCACAGAAAAGGAGGAAGAATGACTTCAGAGCAAGGACCAAAGAACATTATTGACGTACATTCCCACTTCTTCGCTCCCGAGCTTTGGCAAGGGGTGGAGAGAATACTCGGGCCATCGAGAGGCGTTGCCGCCTTCGACAAATTCAAGGAAAGCAAGAACCATATGCAGCGTTTCAATGCCCAGCAGCGGGTGGAATGGATGGACAGGTTCGGCATCGAGAAATCCGTCCTCTCATTTCCCTCGGTACCGATTTATATGGGAGCCAAAGGGGAACTTGAAAGGCCACAGCAGAGGAAGGACGTCAGCCTGTTCTTAAATGACTACTTTGCCGAAGTCCACAGCAAATATCCCCAGAGGCTTTTGTTCTACGCCGATGTCCCCCTATCCGTCGATGTCGAGTTCAGTTGTAAGGAACTGCACCGAGCTATAGAGGAACTGGGGCTCCATGGGGTTGGACTCCCCACCAACATCGGCGGCAAGCGGCCCTCCGAGCCCGAGTTCGAGGAATTCTTCGCTGAGGCGGAGAAACTGGAGACCCCGCTATACTTCCATCCCCAGAATGCCTTCGGGATGGAGCAGATGGTAAAATACATGGTGTATCCAATGATCGGCTACCCCGCCGAGACATCACTCACCGCGACATATATGATCCTGGATGGTTTTCTGGAAAGACACCCCAATATCAAGATCATACTGTGCCATCTCGGCGGATTCATACCCTACCTTCACAGAAGACTCAACTCATTTACTGAGGCCACAAGTGTGGACCCGGCGCTCTCGGGCAAGGCCAACCTGACCAAGCGGCCGTCAGATTATCTGAGGCACTTCTTTTACGACACAGCCATGGGCAATTCCGAAGCTCTGGAGTTGTGCCTGAAAGTGATTGGCGCCGATCGCATACTATTCGGCACCGACCATCCCTATGTGGAATTAGCGGAAGCCAAGACCACCGATTACATCAGCAAGACCGGGCTTAGTTCAGAGGAACTGGATGCTATCTACTCAGAAAACGCCAAGAAGTTATTTGCACTGTGACCCTGAGGGAGAAGGGTGGAAAAAGAAAGTAGCAAGCTCCAAATGGTGTTGAGGCCCATCGGTTGGGTGCGCAGCGAGGTCAAAAAGACCGGCATGCGCCAGTGGGACGAGGTTGTCTCTGAGGTGATCCTGGAGCCGGAGTTTGTCGAAGCCGCCGATGGCTTGGAGGAATTCTCCCACATCGTAGTGCTTTTCTGGATGCATAAAATTGCCCCTGAGGAGCGCTCGCTAACCAAGACTCATCCTCAGCGGAGGATGGATATGCCCTTGCTCGGGGTTCTGGCCACCAGGGCTCCGGCTCGACCTAACCCGATAGGATTGCGGGTGGTCCGGCTCTTAGAGCGCAAGGGCAATACATTGAGGGTTAAAGGCCTTGATGCCATCGATGGCACCCCGGTGATTGACATCAAGCCGTACATCAGTCACGATGCAGTAGGCCAAATTACAGTGCCCGATTGGGTGAACAAGCTGTGAAGTCCAGGGCACCTGCCGCATCCCAGCAGACTTCGGTCAGAGGACAGCTTGAGGAGGTCTATCAGCGCCTTCTTTCTCATTACGGACCTCAGCACTGGTGGCCTGCTGACGGGCCCTTTGAGGTCATTATCGGCGCCATCCTCACTCAGCAAACCACCTGGAGGAATGTCCACAAAGCTATTTCCAACCTGAAACAGGCCCAGGCTCTTGATGCTGCCACCTTGCGTCAGCTCCCTCTGGAGCAGCTCTCGGCACTGATCTATCCCTGCGGCTACTACAGGGCCAAGGCGCGAAAGCTCAAGGCCTTCGCCGAACATCTGGCAGGCTATGGCGATTCCCTGCCCAAGCTATTTGCCCTGCCTCTGGATCGACTCCGTGCAGAGCTGCTCTCCATCTACGGCATCGGCGAGGAGACAGCGGACTCAATAATTCTATATGCCTCTGGGAAGCCGATATTCGTCGTCGACGCCTATACCCGTCGCATCATGCAACGCCTCGGGCTTGTGCCAGCAAAGAACGACTACGCTTCCTTTCAAGCGCTGTTCATGGACAATCTGTCACGAGATCGAGAGGTCTATAATGAGTACCACGCTCTGCTGGTGCGCCATGGCAAGGAGACATGCCGCACCAGACCCCTTTGTCCCAATTGCTGCCTCCGTGCTTTCTGTCCGCATTGGGGACAAGCCAGTTAGTTTCTTCCTTGTCATTTACCCCTCGGTGCTATATACTTTGAGAGTGGGAGACGACGGTGACCCAGCTTGAATTAGCACGGCAGGGGTCTATCTCAGAAGCGGCCAAGGCCGTGGCTGCTGATGAGCGGCTCGACCCCGAATTCATCCGCCAGGGGATAGCTCAGGGCTCGATAGTGATCCCGGCAAATGCCAATCACTGCGGGCTCAAGCCTTGTGGCATTGGGCAAGGGCTGCGGACCAAGGTCAATGCCAATATCGGCACGTCCTCAGACTGGGGTGACCTCGACACCGAGCTGGAGAAGCTGCGGGTGGCCATTGAGGTTGGGTCTGATACCGTGATGGACCTCAGCACCGGAGGCGATATCTCTGCCATACGCCGCACCATCATCGAGAATAGCCCGATCCCCGTGGGCACTGTGCCCATCTATCAGGCAGGGATCGAGGCCATCGCTGCACGTGGTGCCATCGTGAAGATGACTGCGGATGAACTATTCTCGGTGATCGAGGAACATGCCAGGGATGGCGTCGATTTCATGACGGTTCATTGCGGCGTGACGCAAGGGGCAGTCGCGCGACTGAAGGGCGAAGGGCGAGTGGCCGATGTCGTTTCCCGGGGTGGTGCTTTTATCATCGGCTGGATGCTGCATAATGGGCGAGAGAACCCGCTTTATGAGCAATATGACCGACTCCTCGAGCTGGCTCGGGAATTCGATTTCACTTTGAGCTTGGGCGATGGACTGCGCCCGGGAAGTCTGGCTGATGCCTCGGACCGCGCTCAAATGGAGGAGCTACTGACCATCGGTGAATTGGTGCAGCGGGCTTCGGCTGCCGGCGTTCAGGCTATGGTGGAAGGGCCGGGGCACATGCCGCTGAATCAAATCGAGGCCAACGTCCAATTGGAGAAGCGCATTTGCCAGGGAGCTCCATTCTATGTGCTCGGCCCGCTGGTGACCGATGTCGCCGCCGGATATGATCACATCACTGCTGCTATCGGCGGTG
This sequence comes from Dehalococcoidia bacterium, assembly GCA_034414595.1. Taxonomy (GTDB): domain Bacteria; phylum Chloroflexota; class Dehalococcoidia; order SZUA-161; family JAUWZY01; genus DAOULY01. The sequence continues at coordinate 316,436 of DAOULY010000016.1, read as the reverse complement.
CTGTTGCCGCTGCTGCAGGCGCTGACTATTTATGTTATGTCACCCCATCGGAGCATTTAGCACTACCAGACTCTGAGGATGTGAGGCAGGGAGTCATCGCTGCTCGAATCGCCGCGCATGCAGGTGACATAGTTAAGGGAGTCAAAGGCGCTTGGGAATGGGATCAAAATGTGTCTCTGGCGCGGAAAAACCTTGATTGGGATCAGCAGATCAAACTGTCTATTGACCCGATGAGAGCTCAGCGGGGCCGGGAGCAGCATCCGACATCAGGGCCAGGCTGTAGCATGTGTGGCGACTACTGTGCCATGGAGATGGTGAGCGAGTTCTTGGGTGCTCCTTTGCATCAGTGCTAACCAAAGACCAAATCCAGAAACCTCTTCAACATCCTCGCTGTGGCCCCCCAGATGATGTGGTTCCCGTAGCGATAATAATGTGAGAGCACTGGTCCCTCTTCGCTCTCTATGATATCCTCTCCAGAGTTTTTTCCCTGCAACAGGGCTGAAAGGGGAACCTCAACCAGCTCTTGGACCTCGCGCGGATTTATCTTGAACTCATAAGGGTAAGGGATGAGGGCCACAAAGGGCGTCACCGCAAAATTGCTCACTAAGGTTACCTCGTCATCCAGCTCTCCCAGGACATTCACATCTTCAGACCAAAGACCTATTTCCTCGAAACTCTCTCTCAACGCAGTGGCGAGCAGATTTTCGTCGTCCTCATCCTGGGCGCCTCCGGGGAAGGAAATCTGCCCTTTATGGACCATCACCTTATCTGTCCTCTTAGTGAACAGGATTTGGTATTCACCCTCTTTTCGATACAGGGGGATGAGCACAGCAGCCCGAATTAACTCTTCATCGGAGATAGTCTTCTTCTCTCTGTGTGATAAGATTTCCCTAATTCTATCCTCTAACCCTGACTCATCATCCTGTCCCGCTCTTTCATGAATCAGCTGGTGCCAAAGCTGCACAATCTCGGCCTCGGTCTCAGCATGTTCACGGTCGGTATTGATGGCCACATCGGCGTATTTCACCTTTTCCGCAATTGGCATTTGGGCGCGAATTCGTGCCCTTGCTTGCTCCTCGGTAAGCCCAACATCCTGACACAGGCGACGTACTACTGCATCCTCTGGTGCTGATGTCACCCAAATCTGGTCCACGAGCTGGAACCAATCGGCCTCGATGAGCAATGGCGCTTCCAAGACCACCACTTGAGCCCCCTGCTGGCGCAGCTGCTCGATCCTTTCCTTGGCGATGTGGAGCATTCTGGGGTGCATTATCCCATTGAGCTGCTCCATGGCCTGGGGGTCGTTGAATACGATCTGGGCCAGTTTCTTCCTGTCGATGGTCTTGTCCGGGCCAAGGACATCCCGGCCAAAGGTGGTTACTATCTCCTGCCAGGCCTCTGTACCGGACTTGAGTAGTTCATGCCCGATCTTGTCGGCATCCAATGTCGCCGCGCCCAACTTTGCCAGCACCTTTGCTGCCGTGCTCTTGCCGCTGGCAATCCCACCAGTAAGACCGATGACCATCATCTCAACGTTGATTTTAGCCATGCTCCTCGGCAGCGTCAAATTGTTGACAAACGCGTGCCTACTATATACAATAGCTTTACGGTAAAGGGCGGTTAGCTCAGCTGGTCAGAGTGCTGCCTTGACATGGCAGAGGTCACTGGTTCAAGTCCAGTACCGCCCACCATAGTAGCTGTAAGAAGTAGCGAGGATGGACCATACTATCGTCCACTTTGATATCCCGGCTGATGATCCGGAGGCTTTGGCCCGGTTCTACAGTCAGCTTTTTGGCTGGAAGATTGAGAAGACTCCCGGCCCCGTGGACTACTGGCTCATTGAGACTGCGCCTGAGGGCAGGGGTGTCGGAGGCGGGATGATGCGCAGGGAGGCACCCGAGCAGCGTCCCAATAACTATATCCTGGTGGAGTCAGTGGCAGAATTCAGCGAGAAAGTTCAACAGCTTGGGGGCAAGATTGTAGTGCCTAAGATGGCTGTCCCACAGATGGGCTATTTCGCACTTGCCATTGACCCCGAAGGCAACTCCTTTGGCCTGTGGGAGGACGATCCATCAGCAGCTTAAAAGCAGGGAAGCTCATAGATTGAGATACAGGTAAGCCTCTCGTCCCTTGAAGGACGGGAAGGTTTTGTTTTGTAAGCGGAGTTTCATTACGTGAGCGAGGAAGAGGGAAGTCAGCTGGAGACCATGCGACATTCGGCGGCCCACATTATGGCGGAGGCCGTCCAGTCCATATTCCCCGAGGCCAAATTCGGCATCGGCCCAGCCACTGATGACGGCTTCTATTATGATTTCGACCTCCCCCGCTCACTGACTCCGGAAGACCTAGTTGCCATCGAGGCCAGGATGAAGCAGACCATTGCTGAAGACTCGCCGTTCCTGCAGGAGGAAGTGGACAAGGAGGCGGCACGGCAACTGTTCCGCTCACAACCCTATAAACTGGAGCTAATCGACGAGCTGCCCGATGAAAAAGTAACCGTATACCGTCAGGGCAACTTCACCGACCTGTGCCGCGGCCCTCATGTGACTTCCACAGGGGAAGTGAAGGCGTTTAAGCTGCTCAGCATTGCCGGGGCTTACTGGCGCGGCGATGAGCAGCGTCCCATGTTACAGCGAATCTACGGCACTGCCTTCGAAACTGAAGATGATTTGGCTAAGTATCTATCCCTGCTCGAAGAAGCAGCAAAGCGGGACCATAGAAAGCTCGGCAGGGAGCTGGACCTGTTCAGCATCCATGAAGAGGCGGGGAGCGGGCTCATCTTCTGGCATCCCAAAGGGGCCCTGATTCGAAATGTCATCGAGGAATTCTGGAGATCAGAGCACTTAAAGCGAGGCTATGATCTGGTATATACTCCTCATCTAGTCAAGATCGGCCTCTGGGGCCAGAGCGGGCACTGGGACTTCTATCGTGAGAGCATGTATCCCGCCATGGAGATGGAGGGCCAGAGCTATTCGGTCAAGCCTATGAACTGTCCGGAGCATATATTGATGTACAAGACCAGAATTCGCAGCTACCGCGAGATGCCCATGAGATGGGCCGAGCTGGGCACGGTTTACCGCTGGGAACGCTCTGGAGTGCTCCATGGTCTGACTAGGGTACGCGGCTTCACTCAGGACGATGCCCACATCTTCTGCCGCCCCGACCAGCTACAGGATGAGGTGGTCGGTGTTATCGAGTTTGCTCAATTCATGCTGCAGACCTTCGGCTTTGATGAGTACGACGTGCTGCTCTCTACCCGCCCTGAGAAATATGCCGGGACCATCGAGGTCTGGGAGCAGGCCACTGAGACGCTGAGACAAGCCTTAGGTCGCCTCGATCTGGCCTATACTGTAGACCCCGGAGAGGGAGTATTCTACGGCCCCAAGGTCGATATCGTGCTCAAAGATGCTCTGGGGCGGAGTTGGCAAGGACCCACAATTCAGGTGGACTTCAATCTTCCGGAGCGATTTGACATCAACTATGTCGGCAGCGATGGGCGTGAACACCGTGCCGCCATGATTCACCGCACTGTGCTGGGGAGCATGGAACGTTTCCTCGGCTGCCTCATCGAGCATTACGCGGGCGCATTTCCGGTATGGCTGGCTCCGGTTCAGGTAGTGCTGATACCGATTGCCGACCGGCACCTGGAATATGCTCAGGGGATAAAAGCAGAGCTCGACGCCGAGGGGCTTCGGGCTCAACTCGACGACCGCCGCGCCAGAATGAATCTCAAGATCAGAGAAGCTCAACTGCAAAAGATACCTTACATGCTCATGATTGGCGATGAGGAGGTGGAAAGCTCTACCGTAACCGTCCGCCTGCGCAGCGGCGAGAATCTCAGGGCTCAGTCACTTGCTTCGTTCAAGGCTCGGGTCAAGGAGGCCATAGAGTCCAAAAGGTCACTTTGACTTGTGCGCCAAGTTATGTTATAAAGTCAAGGGGAGGCAGACAGTATAGTCAAAGAATACCGGATAAACCAACAGATCAGGGCCAAAGAGGTCCGATTGGTCGGGGATGCGGGGGAGCAATTGGGCGTTGTGCCCCTGAGCAAGGCTCTCCAGATAGCTGACGAGCGCGAAACTGACCTGGTTGAAGTAGCACCCAATGTCAATCCCCCTGTTTGCAGGTTGCTGGACTACGGCAAGTTTAGATACGAACAAGCGAGGAAAGAGCGCGAAGCTCGCAAGCGACAGAAGGTCATCGATGTCAGCCAGATTCGAATGCGACCAAGGACTGATGCGCATGACGTCCAGTCCAAGACCAGGATGGCAAAAAAGCTTCTGGAGAAGGGCAACAAGGTCAAGATATTGGTCATCTTCAGAGGTCGCGAGATTGTACATCCTGAGCTCGGACAAAAGATGCTACACGAGGTAGCTGAATCACTTGATGGGATAGCACATGTGGAGAGGCCCGTGATGATGGAAGGCAGGAACATGAGCCTCATTCTGGCACCAATGAGCAAAAAATCTAAAGGCCAAAGCAATGCCCAAAATCAGGACTCATAAAGGATTACAAAAGCGGCTCAAGATAACTGGTAGTGGCAAGGTAATGCGGGCCAAGAGCGGCCGGAGCCACCTCAGGCGCAACAAATCCAAGCAGACGAAGCAACTATACGACGAGAACATTCCGCTGCATCCCTCGGATCTGTCCCGGATAAAAAAGGTCTTGCCCAGATAGAAGGAGAGATATGCCCAGGGTAAAAGGAGGGACAACAACCCGCCACCGACACAAGAAGGTACTGAAGCTGACTAAAGGCCATCGTGGCACCAAGCATTCCCTCTATCGCCGGGCCCACGAGTCCATGCTCAAGTCCTTGAGCTATTCCTATCGCCACCGCCGTGAGCGCAAGGGCGACATGAGGCGACTATGGATCTCGCGCATCAACGCCGCCGCCAGGCTGGGCGGGCTGTCCTACAGCAGGTTCATCGCTGGCCTGAACAAAGCTGGCGTGGCTATCAACCGCAAGATGCTCGCCGACCTCGCAGTGAACGAACCCAGCGCTTTCTCCCAGCTTGTGGAGCTTGCTAAAGGGGAAGCGAGCTAACAGGCGACAGGCAGCCAGCAGTCTGGTAGAAGTCAAATTGATCCTGCTACGTAGAGACTCGTTTTCTGCTTGCCACCAGCGCCAGCAGGCCAGCCAGTATCAGCATCAACAGCGGCACTATCACTGCCCAGTGGACACCGCCATGGGCAAGAATAATAATCATTCCTATAGACCCGATGAGCAGCATAATGACACCAGCCATCGGCTTCCGCATCACCAATACGCCACCGACTATGCCCACGACTGACAGCAGGAGAGCAGCTATACCAGCGAGGGTCAGGCCAGAACCTCCGCCCAGTATTTGCATCACCCTGCCAGCCACTGCTGCCACCAGGAAGCTCAATAGAGCACCCCACATCCCACCAACTATGCCCAAAACCATCGCGGCGACTTTCATCCACTGTCCTTCCTTGATCCTCACACCCAGAATTCTATGCCCCCAGCAAGTTTTGTCAACCTCTTCATACAAAGGGGAGTGGCGAAGGCGAAGCTTTCGGGGTATGTCTTGGGAGGGTGAGGAAAATGGTCAAGATAAATGGGCCAGTTTCAAACCTCAGTTATTGACCCTTTGCTATCTGAGAGCTATAATGGAGAAGTTAAAATGCTCAACCGGCTCGGGGAAATAAAGTCAAAGGCGATAGAGGAGCTCGATGGCATTAAGGAATCGGAAAAGCTCGAAGACTGGCGCATCAAGTACCTGGGCCGTAAAGGGGCATTAACTCAGGTTCTGCGCGGGCTCAGCTCCCTGCCACTGGAGGAAAGGCGAGAGGTCGGAGCCGCAGCCAATGAGCTGAAAGCTACTTTAGAACAGAGCTTTTCCCAGAAGCAAGAGTTGCTCAAGGAAGCAGAGCTTACCCGCCGCATCGAGCAAGAGAAACTCGATGTCACCCTTCCCGGTCGCCCTATCCCGTTAGGACGGCTACACCCGACGACGCAGATAATGCGCCAGATCTGCGACATCTTCGTCTCCATGGGCTTCGAGGTGGTGGAGGGTCCTGAGGTAGAGTGGGACTACTATAACTTCGAGGCACTCAATATACCCAAGTACCATCCCGCTCGTGATATGTGGGCTACTCTGTGGATCGATTATGAGACCCCGACCGGCGACAGGCCCATGCTACTGCGAACTCATACCTCTCCCATGCAGATCAGGGTCATGGAGCAAAGGCAGCCTCCGCTCCGGGTGCTAATGCCAGGGAGAGTTTATCGCTACGAGGCCACCGACGCTACCCATGAGTCCATGTTCTACCAGGTCGAGGGTCTGGCTGTGGATCGAAATATCACCTTCGCCGAACTCAAGGGTACGCTCTATGAGTTCGCCAGGCGTCTTTTCGGCGCTGAGCGGAAGGTGCGCTTTCGCTGCGATTACTTCCCCTTCGTTGAGCCCGGCGTTGAAATAGCCATCGACTGTTTTTCCTGTCAGGGCGCTGGCTGCCGAGTTTGCAGCGGCAAGGGCTGGATTGAGATCCTGGGCGCCGGGATGGTTCATCCTGATGTCTTCCGCCATGTGAATTATGACCCCGAAGTCTACACTGGCTTCGCATTTGGCCTGGGCCTAGAGCGGATTCCCATGCTCAAATACGGCATCGAGGATATCCGTCTGTTCTATAGTAATGACCTGAGATTCCTGAGCCAGTTTTAGGAGGCACGGTGAGAGTTTCCCTCAAATGGCTGCGAGATTATGTCGACTTCTCTCTGTCGGCTGCTGAGCTTGCCGACAAGTTGACCATGTCCGGAAACGAAGTCGGTGACATTGAAACCACAGGAGATTGGGAAAATGTGTACATCGGGCAGATACTTGCCCTAAATAAACATCCCAACGCCGACCGCCTGCAACTGGCGACCATAGATTTGGACCAGGAACAGGTCACTGTGGTCAGCGGCGCTCCCAACCTCAAGGTAGGCGACAAAGTTCCCTTCGCCCGAGTCGGGGCTCGACTCATCGATCCTCATAGCGGTCAAACCGCTGTGCTCAAGCCGGCGACCATCAGAGGTGTGCGCTCCGAGGGCATGGCTTGCTCTGAGAGAGAGCTGGGCATCTCCGATGATCATACCGGCATAATGGTCTTGCCCGAAGATGCCCCTGTTGGCGCCTCCCTGTCTCAGTACCTCGGCGATGTCATCTTCGATATCAAAACTACCCCTAACCGCCCCGATTGTCTCTCCATGCTCGGCATCGCTCGGGAGGTGGCGGCCCTGACAGGAAGCAAATTGCGTCTCCCCGAAACCGACTACGAGGAACAAGGGCCAGTGATAGAAGAAATGGCAGCGGTGGAGATCCTAGACCCTGATCTCTGTCCCCGATACTGCGCTAGCCTGGTCACTGGAGTTAAGATAGCACCATCACCGTCCTGGATGCAGCAGCGACTCATCGCCGGCGGCATGCGCCCTATCAACAATATCGTAGATATCACCAATTATGTCATGCTGGAGTATGGGCAGCCCCTTCATGCTTTCGACTATCACCTGCTCAAAGGTGGCCGCATAATAGTGCGCCGGGCCGGGGCTGGCGAAGAGACGACCACACTCGATGAGGTAGAGCGAGTCCTCGATGAGCAGATGCTGGTCATTGCTGATGGAGAGGATGCAGTAGCGATCGCCGGGATTATGGGTGGAGTTCTCACTGAGGTCACCGAGAAGACAACAGATGTCCTGATTGAATCGGCAAACTTCAACAGTGACTCTGTGCGCCGCACCTCATCCGAACTGCGTTTGCGTTCTGAGGCGTCTATCCGCTTTGATAAGAAGTTGAGCCCCGAACTGCCACCGCTGGCGCTGCGCCGTGCTACCCAGCTCATGTTGGAGTTGGGCGGTGGCAAGGCAGCCAAGGGAATCATCGACATCTATCCGGGCATAAAAGAGAGAACACCCATTCCGCTGTCAACAGAGAGGGTGGCTAAGGTTCTGGGCCTGGAAATAGGCATGGAGCAAATTGCGGGGGTGCTCGGTTCCCTCGAGTTCGATCTCAAATCAGTCAGCTCTTCGGAGATTCTGGCTATCCCTCCATACTGGCGCACTGACATCAGCATTGCTGATGACCTGGTGGAAGAGATAGCTCGAATCACCGGCTACGATGAAATCCCCACCATGATGCCTCAGGGAGAACTACACAGGCCAGAACCCGCCCCACTTCTTTCCTTGAAGCAGAGGATTGGTGACATTCTCGTCGGCTGTGGCATGCAGGAGATAATCACCTATTCTTTGACCAGCTCGGCTATGCTGGAAAAGGTGGCTCCAGAGCAGTACCCGCTGCGTCTGGCCAATCCCCTGAGCAAGGAACAGGAGTATCTTCGCACTACGCTTAGAGCTGGCTTGCTTGCTGCTTTCGCGTCCAACGAGAAACGCTGGGAGGGCAGCATCAGATTGTTTGAGATCGGCAGGGTGTATTTACCTCAGCAAGATGAGCTCCCAGAAGAGCGTGAGATACTGGCTGGAGTCCTCGGCGGCCGCAGGCTGGAGCGCTCCTGGCTGGAAAAGGAGGAGATGCTCGATTTCTTCGATGCCAAGGGCATCTTGGACACCCTGTTCCAGGGGCTGGGCATTGAAGTCAGCTTCCATCCGGCGACGGACATGCTGCTGCTCCCGGGAAGGACTGCGGAGCTGGTGAGCAATGGTGAGACTATAGGGCTTATTGGAGAGCTGCACCCGAAGATATCTAAGAGCTTCGACATCTCATCTCAGCCGGTCTCCCTATTTGAGGCTGATATCGGAAAGCTCCTGGCTTTCACTGCTCAAGCTACCAGGTATTGTCCTTTGCCCAAATTCCCCAGCATCGTTAGAGACATCGCCCTCGTTGTTGATTCTGAGCTTCCAGCAAGAAAGATACAAGAGGTCATTCAGAGTTTCTCTCTGGTAGACCAAGTGGTACTGTTCGACGTCTATCAAGGAGAGCAGGTGCCGCCGGGGAAGAAATCCCTGGCATTCTCGCTTCGTTATCAGTCGACGACACATACCCTGACCGATGAAGAGGTCGACAAGGCGCATCGAGATCTCTTAATCAGGCTGAAAAAGGAATTCGGTGCTACTCCCAGAGGGCCCGAATTGTGATAAAATAGTAGGTGGGGCAAAAGCAGCCACTAGCGCAATGACCTCGATTGTCCTTGCTGGCGGACGTAGTTTGCGATTGGGACAGGATAAAACCTCACTGCAGCTTAGCGGGGAGAGTTTAGTTCAGCGTGTTATCACACGTCTTGCTCCACTGAGCCCAGAGGTAATAGTGGTCTTCGCCAAGAGAGGAGCTGAGGCAACTTTGCCCACATCAAAGGTGCGCACGGTTTTTGATCTTTATCCAGGGAAAAGGGCTCTGGGTGGAGTTTATACTGGCCTCGTGCACTCAACGAGTTTTCACAACCTCGTTGTCGCTTGCGATATGCCCTTTCTCAACACCGAGCTGCTGCGCTATATGATTGAACTCTCTTCTGGATTCGATGCCGTTGTCCCAAGGTTAGGGGGCAAGGTAGAGCCGCTACACGCTGTCTATTCTAAGAATTGCCTGACTCCGATTGAGGAGCTGATGGAGCAAGGCGATTTAAGAGTCTATCGCCTTCTCGATCTGGTCAAGGTAAGGTATGTGGAACAAAGAGAGATTGACAGGTTCGACCCTGAGCATCTGAGCTTTTTCAACATAAACACTAAGGCTGATCTGGAGAAAGCCGAGGAGCTGGCCGATGCTTACAGTTGAGGAAGCGCAGGAGAAGATCCTGAGCTATGTCAATGTCCTGGAGCCAGAGCAAAAAGCACTCTTGGACTGCCTGGGGCTGGTTCTAGCCGAAGACGTATACTCTACCATTGATATTCCTCCCCTTGATAACTCAGCGATGGATGGCTATGCGGTTCAGGCCGCCAGCACCCAGGGTGCCAGCGAATCATCTCCGAAGGTGCTGCGGGTCATTGGCGAAGTTGCTGCCGGCTATATCACGGAGCAGGAAGTCACTCCAGGCACTGCCATCAGGATCATGACTGGAGCCCCGGTTCCCAAAGGCGCTGATACAGTGGTACAGTTTGAGGATACCGATGAGGAGCAGCGTCGGGCCTCGGGGAGACCGTTAACCGAGATCGGAATATGCCGCGAGGTGCCCTTGAACCTGAATATCAGAGAAGCTGGGCAGGATATTGCCCGAGATGCCCTTGTGCTGAGGAAGGGAACAGTGCTGCGTCCTCAAGAGCTTGGAGTGCTCGCTTCGTTGGGACGAGCTGCTGTCTCCGTGATCCGGCGCCCTGTGATCGCTATCCTGGCCACAGGCGATGAACTGGTGAATGTTGGAGAACCACTTCCCGCGGGCAAGATCTATAATAGTAACACCTTTAGCGTGGCAGCCCAAGTCCTTCGCTATGGCGGCACCCCCAAGATCCTGGGCATCGCCCGAGATGACGTCCAGTCGTTGCTGGACAAGATAGACTCCGGGCTGGATTCAGACCTATTCATCACCACAGCCGGAGTCTCAGTAGGAGAATACGATGTCGTCAAGGATGTGTTGGCAAAACGTGGAGAGATCGCCTTCTGGAAAGTGCGGATGAAGCCGGGGAGACCTCTGGCTTTTGGTCTTCTCATCAGTGATGGGCATAAGGTGCCCCATATAGGGCTCCCGGGAAACCCGGTGAGTGCTATGGTCTCTTTTGAAGAATTCGCCAGGCCAGCAATACTCAAGATGCTGGGGAGGACGAACTTGGCCAAGCCTACTATCACCGCCATAAGCGAAAGCCAAATTAAGAATACAGATGGACGCCGTTTCTTCGCCAGAGCTATCGTAGAAAAGCGAGGAGAGCAATACTTCGCCCGGCTTACTGGCCCTCAGGGCTCTGGAATCCTGAACTCCATGGTCAAAGGCAACGGGTTGTTGGTCGTCCCTGAAGACGTGGAATTGGTGCAAGAGGGAGACCGAGTCCAAGTCCAGATGTTGGACTGGGAGGAAGAACGATAAATGCCACCAGTAGTATATGTCGTCGGCACTTCAGAATCAGGCAAGACCACAATCATGGAGCGCTTGATTGCCGAATTCAAACGCCGCGGCTACCATGTAGCCACCGTTAAGCATGTTGAGGACTTTGAATTAGACCAAGCTGGAAAAGATTCCTGGCGCCATGCACGGGCGGGAAGCGATGCTGTGATCCTGAGCGCGCCACACAAGTTAGCCCTGCAGGAAAATGTGGATCATGATGCGACTGTCGCTGAGCTATCCCGGCTGGTCAATGGTTTTGACATCATTCTCGCCGAGGGTTTCAAGCACAGCAAGGGGCACAAGATCGAAGTTCATCGTCGCGGGCTCGGGGAACTAATCTGTGATCCCAGAGAGCTTATGGCCCTGGTCACCGATGAGCCATTGGAGGCTGAAGTGCCTCAGTTCCAGTTCGATGATGCCACGAGCCTCGCCGACCTCATTGAGAGAAGGCTGCCCAAAGACGAGGTAGATGTAGGCATCTTCGTCAATGGCAAGCAGATCCCGCTCAGTCCTTTCCCCAAGGAACTCATCAGCCGTACGCTATTTGGCATGGTATCAGTGTTGAAGCAGGTCGAGGAGCCCCAGGACATCGAACTCTGGGTCAGAAAGAAAGTAAGATGATCTTCAATGCCGATAGATTTAAGTTCAAAGCACCACCGGCAGTAGCGTACGCCCGCAGGATTCTGATTAAGCCCGATGCTGCTGTACCCCTGCCCCATCCCATCACTACAAGCAGGGAAACTCTGGCCCAGGTGATTCTTGGCATCAGGCAGGTCAGCGATGCCGACATCGTCTTCCTGGAGAGCAGCCAGAGCGGGGAGCCTATGCGTGAGATATATCGAGCGTTGCGCTATGATTTCCCCAGAGTATCCATGCTCGATGTCCGTGATTGCACCCTGGTCGAGGTGGAGAACCCACTGCCCAAGCCCTTTGCCTTGGCCAATTTCTGGGTGCCCAATATCATCTTGTCCTGTGACTATCTAATTACCATCTCCCCATTCAAAACTGTGAGAGGAGCTGGGCGTTTCAGTATAACCAATCTGCTTGGATTGCTCCCTCCAGCCAAGTATCTTGGGAATGATACCAGTATATGGGAGCCATTGCACCGCCTGGGCATCAATGCTGTGATCGCTGATCTCTACTTCACCCTCCCCTTCGACCTAGGCATTGTCGATGGTCACAAGAAGCTGATAGGCACTGCCGACCCGACCAAGTACCAGGTCGAAGAATATGGTCAGCTGTTCATCGGCTCTCCCTATGAAGCGGACCGCGAAGCCTCTCAAGCTTCTGGTGTGGGCACGGAATATCTCAGCTTGATCGAGAAAGCTAAGAGTGAGGCTAGGAGTTGAGTATGGATATCGCCGAAGGCAAGTCTCGTTACTTCATCGACCTCCAGTGGTTTGAGCAGACTGGGCGCTCTTTCCCAGTGCTGGCTCGAAGCCGGCTCTGCCCTTTATGCCGTAGCCAGAATCCATCTGCCGAGGCAGCCCCTGAGTTACTTGCTAAATTCAGGGATTGCTGCTCCAAACAGGACGGGTTCTTAGCACCTGGTTTGCCCCTGCGTGAGCTGATCTTTCGCCTGCTATTGAGCAGTGGCAATGAGCCTCTTCAGTTACAGGAGATAGCCACACCACTGAAGAACTTGCTGCTCGAAGCGGGAGATACCCGCGATATTGCTGCACCGCTGCTAAAGCGAATTATCGGTGGTGACCAGTATTATGGACTTCGCTCCTTCCCCGAAGAGCCTAGAGAAACCTGACCTGAAAGGAACTGTAGTCCCCCGCGTACTCCAGCCAGGTGGCATCTACCCTGTCCACCCTGGCCCGGGGAGGCCCGAGCTCAAGAAACTTCAGTAGCTCAAGCAATTTGTCCCTCGGGCCCTCCGCTCGCACCTCGACTGTGCCTTCAGGAAGGTTCCTCACCCATCCCGTGAGCCCATGTAGTTCAGCAATTCCGCGGACGAAGTCCCGGAAGAAAACACCTTGAACCCGACCGTGCACTATTGCAGAAAGGGAGGCCTGTTCCTCCATCTCAGATCATCCGTACTAATAAGTGCGGCACACGTTGGTCCAGCCGATGCAGCCCGTAGCTATAGGCCAGCTCCAGCGCTTCGGTGAATTCGTCCCGGGTTATGGGACGCGCTAACTTCGGGACTTGATGTGCTTTATGGCAGGGGCGATATTGAGCCATGACATTGAGATAGGTCTCAGTCGAGACCTGTTGCGCGAGAAAGCGGACGGTATCCGTAGTCCCCGAGAGCCCCTGGGGGAGGACTAAGTGCCGCACTAATAACCCTCTGGTAGCAACACCGGATTCATCCAGCTGTAGGTCACCCACTTGACGATGCATCTCCTTGACCGCAGCCCGGTTTACTGCAGGGTAGCTCTTGATCCCGGATAGTTCCAGCGCAGTGCTGGCATCGGAGTATTTCATATCGGGCATGTAGATGTCTACAATGCCATCGAGAAGCCTAAGGGTCTTCACCGAGTCATAGCCGCCGGTGTTATAAACCAGAGGGATAGAAAGGCCCCCGGCCACGGCTAACTCCAAGGCCTCGAGGATTTGGGGTACTACATGCGTCGGCGATACCAGATTGACATTGTGGCAGCCCCTATGCTGCAATGAGAGCATCAATGCCGCCAATTCCTCTTTGCTTACCGCATAGCCCTCGCCCGATTGGCTGATCTCATAATTCTGACAGAAGATACATCGCAGGTTACAATGAGTGAAAAAGATGGTCCCTGAGCCTCTCATCCCTACCAGGGGAGACTCCTCACCGAAGTGCGGCCCATAGCTTGAGACCAGGGCTTCTCTTCCTGTGCCACATTCCCCTATCTCCCCACCCAGTCGATCGACACCGCAGCCGCGAGGACAGATATGACAGCCTCGCAGCATGGCCAGAGCCTGCTCCACTCTGCCGTGAAGCTGGCCAGCTCTATATAGCCCTTGATAGGCGGACTTCATTCCTCTTCTTTGCCCTGCTTCCCCTTCTTTATAACCTCAACTGCGGCTGGAGTGGGCAGGATTTCGATCTTCGCCGTTCTCTTGGCCCCTTTCTTTGGCTTTTTCGGTTCTCTCCGCCTGTAATCCCGCTTTCCCATAACTGCACCTGTGCGTAAAGTTTATCTAATCAGAGTTTAGCAAAAGGGTATCGAGGTGTAAAGAAGTGCTCTTACCCCTGCCTGGGCTGTTTCTTCCGCGGCGATTTGAGCCACTTCTGCCTTTGCTCAGCCCTCACCTCTTCCTCGGTGGGCTGGTAGCTGGCGAGGAAACCATCCTTGAAGACGGAAAAAGTGCCTGCCAGGATGGAGCGTCTCATCTCGGCCATCAGCCCAGTGATGAAGTACAGATTGTGGATCGTGGCTAGCCTGTAGGCCAGAAGCTCCTCGCACTTGAACAGGTGATGAAGATAAGCAGCGGTGAAAGTCTTGCAGGTGTAGCAATTGCAATTATAGTCAACAGGTTTATCCCAATTCTTGAACTCGGCATTCCTTATATTGCATCTCCCTTTCCTGGTGAACAAGGCTCCGTTTCTGGCAATTCGGGTCGGGAGCGCGCTATCGAACATGTCAAGGCCACGGGCTACGCATTCCACCAGATCCTCAGGCGCTCCCACGCCCATGAGATAGCGAGGTCGATCTGGGGAAAGAAAGGGCACTGTGTCCTCAACGGTGGCATATGTCAATCGCTTGGGCTCTCCCACGCTTAGCCCGCCTAAGGCATAGCCAGGGAGGTCCAGGGATGTGATGAATTCCGCTGACTCACGGCGCAGCTCGGAGAAGACCCCGCCCTGAATGATGCCGAAAAGGGCCTGGTCATGCCTGCCGTGCCTACTCTGGCATCGCTGGGCCCAGCGATGTGTCCGCTCCATCGCCTGGCGAATCACTCGCAGTTCATCACTATAAGAAGGGCAATGGTCCAAGGGCATAATGATGTCAGCTCCCATCTCCTGTTGAAGATCGATGACGAGCTCCGGGCTCAAGAAATGCTCGCCGCCATCGAGATGAGAGCGAAATAGGACTCCTTCCTCACTGATGCGGCTCATGTGCGCCAGACTGAATACCTGGAATCCGCCGCTATCGGTGACTATGGGGCCGTCCCAGGACATAAACTGATGCAACCCCCCAAGGCGCTTAATCACTTCCACCCCTGGCCTGAGATAAAGATGGTAGGTGTTGGCCAAAACAATCTCCACCCCCAGGGGCCGCAGTTCGTCCGGAGTCAGGGTCTTTACTGTGCCTTGGCTGGCTACTGGCATGAAGCTCGGGGTCAGTACCGAGCCGTGGGGTGTGGTCAAGATGCCAGCGCGGGCTCCTGTTTCAGGACAGGTTTTCACCAACCTAAAGAGCTGGCTCATCTCAGATCCAAGAGGCAAGAACCATAGCTAGGAAAATAAAGCCCAAATACGGATATGCTGACAGTTTGTAAACCCTCCAGGCATCTTTTGATGCCCAGGTTATGAGGAGACGGATGCTGGCAACAAGCATGGCTAGGCCCAAGATATTGGCCACGGTGAAGAAAAACCAGCTGAAGTCTGCCGCATGCCACAGGGCTAGAGAAACGGCATAGAGCAAAATCGCCAGAGGCAACAGCAGCTTTACCGCATCCTTGGTCTCCCATGTCACGGGAAAGTATCTGACCCCGGCCTGAAAGTAATCATCGCGATAAGCAATCATGATACTCCAGACATGCAGCGGCACCCAGATAGCGATGAGAAGACAGAGAAAGACTACTGTCCAGCTCAGATGAGGGTCAAAGGCAAGGTAACCTATGAGCACCGGAGCGCAACTGGCAATTGCTCCCTGAAAAACGCAGGTCATCTTTTTGCGCCACAGCGTAGCCGAGATGACACCAAGAAGCCCAAAGAGGAAACAGAGAGGATGCAAGAACCAAGCCAGTGCTAAAGCGATGACAGTCAAGGCGATAGTCAAGGGCAACACCTTCTCCGCCGGATCGATACGTTTTGAGGGCAATGAGCGATGGCTGGTCCTTCTCATCCTGGCATCAACCCTACGGTCGAGGTAATTGGTAAGCCCGTTGCAGCCCAGGCTGCCCAGGGCAACGGCTGCGACCACCAAAAGTAAGAGATGGGGAGCAGGATTGCCTGCCGCGGCCACTATGGCAGAGCAGAGGCCAATGAAGGTGAGCACTGAACTCTCCTTAGGCTTGAGTACCTCAATATAGTTCCAGGTCGTTTTATATGCCCTTGCCTGGGTCACCATCTTAAATACCACCCGCCTCTCTTGGGAGTCTTCCCCGGAGTCATCTCTTTGGTGTAGGCCTTGACGATATCGTGACGGCGCAAGACACCCAGTAGCTTAGTCTGGTCATCACGGGCTACCACCGGGATCCGGCCCACATCGCGGCCGCCAAACTGTACCAGGGCATCATGCACAGTCTGGTCCGGATAAGCAACAATGAGGTTCTTGGTGGCGATGTCTCCTGCTGTTAGCTCATCACTATCTTCAGTGCTCTCTACCCTGGTCATGGCCTGTTGAATGTCGGACAGGGTGACCACACCGTAGAGACGCCCGTCGTCATCGACAACGGGGCAGCCATGATGTCCAGTCACGGTTAGCTTATAGGTCAGTTCCGGGATCGTTGCCGTTGCTAGCACGGTGGGAAAATCACGAGTCATTATCTCACCCACAGTTATACTGCTCAGGATGTCGATCTGGTCTCTACGGCTGAGGTCAACCCCTAACCGTCGCACCTTGAGAGTATATATGCTCTCCCGGTTCAGCCTATAAGCAATCAGAGTGCTGATGACTACCGCCGTCATAACAGGCAGGATAACCAGATAGTTCCCGGTCATCTCAAAGAGGATGATGATGGCGGTAATCGGGGCCCGGGCTGCTCCAGCGAAAACAGCCCCCATGCCGACCAGGGCATAGGCACCTGAAGGCGCAGTTATCGCCGGAAACAGGCGGCCAAATGCGGTACCCAGGGCTCCGCCGAGCATGGAGCCCATAAACAGAGACGGGGCGAAGATGCCGCCGCTACCGCCGCTGCCCAGGGTTGCCGAGGTGGCCACTACCTTCAAAGCAAGTAAGCCCAGGAGCATGCCAATGGTGAGCTGACCGGTCAAAGCCAATCCAACGCCGCCATAGCCCACGCCGAACAGGTCCCGGGAGTAAAGCCCGATGAGCCCAACCATGATGCCGCCCAAGACCGGTTTGAGATAATCAGGAAACTTCAAAGAATCGAAGAGGTCTTCGCTCTTGTACAAAATGCGGATAAAAGCAACAGCTACCACTGCAGCAGCTATGCCAAGAACGACGTAGAACAGGATCTCCCAGGGGCTGTGCAGGGTATACTCCGGGATCGGGAACACGCGCTGATGGCCGAGGAAAACGTGGGCGATCATGGTGGCAGTCACAGAGCTGATGACCACTGGAACAAAGCTTATGGTGATGAACCTGCTGAGGATGATCTCATGAGCAAAGAAGACGCCGGCAATAGGAGCATTAAAGGTGGCTGAGATGCCACCGGCAGCACCGCAGGCGACCAGGGTCTTGATCCAGTCCTCATGCAGCCGCAACCATTGGCCGACAGTTGAGCCCACAGAAGCACCGATTTGCACAATAGGGCCCTCGCGCCCCACTGAGCCGCCGCTGCCGATGCATATCGATGACGCCAGCGCCTTGACCAAGACCAGGCGCGACCTGATGCGCCCCCCCTTGGCAGCCACAGCGGCCATGACCTCGGGCACGCCATGCCCTTTGGCTTCGCGGGCGAAGAAGTAGACAATGAGGCCGACAAAGAGCCCGCCGATGGCGGGCAAGATGATCACATAATATTCACCCATAAATCCGAAGACTTTAGCTCCGCCGTCGAAGAAGATCCAGTCGAAGCCCGAGATCATCGCTCTGAAGCCCACTGCCCCCAGCCCGGCGATGAGGCCGACGGCGACGGACAGCCCCATACTTATTCCAAGTTCAGTACGGAGCAGGGCCAGCAAACGATGGAGTACGTTCAGCGCTCGCTGTCGGACTGCCATCTTATTACCTTAGCAGCTCCTGGAGCACACTCAGCACAGCCTCTCGAGGGACGTCATCACGAATCACGGCCTGTCCAATCCCCTCAAGCAGCACCCAGCGCAATGCTCCTTCTCTGACTTTCTTATCAAGCTCCATGGCCTGGAGCATTTCTGTCATATCAACATTGGGGCAAGCAGTGGGCAAGCCGAACCCTTGCAGGAGTGACTTCTGTCGTTTCACCACCTCTTCGGGCAGAAGTCCCAGCCGTTGGCTGAGCATGGCAGCGCCCATCATGCCGATGGCTACTGCCTCGCCATGGAAGAGCTGCTCATAGCCTGTTGCTGCCTCCAGGGCGTGGCCTATGGTGTGCCCATAGTTGAGCAGAGTGCGCAGCCCCTTTTCTCTCTCATCCTCGCTGACCACCCGGGCCTTGATGGCGGCACTGCGTTTTACCGCTACTGCAGTGGACTCAGGGTCCAGATTTAACAACTGATCGAGATGAGCTTCCAGGAGTTCCAGCAGGCCCGGGTCCAGGATCATAGCGTGCTTGATCACCTCAGCCCATCCGGAGACCAATTCCCGCCTGGGCAGGGTTCTGAGAGTCTGGAGATCGCCGAGGACAAGTCGAGGCTGATAGAAGGCTCCGATGATGTTCTTGGCCTGGGAGTGATCTACAGCCACCTTGCCCCCAATAGAGGAGTCCACCATGGCCATCAAGCTGGTGGGTACCTGAACCAGGGGCAGGCCCCGGAGGTAGGTGGCAGCGACGAAGCCGGCCAAGTCCCCGACCATGCCCCCGCCCAGGGCAATGACGACATGGCCGCGCTCGGCACGTTGAGCCGCCAGCCAGTCATAAATCTCAATGGCAACCTCGATCGATTTGCTCTTCTCGCCTTGAGGCACAACAAACGAATTTGTGGCAAAGCCGGATTGCTCCAGTGAATTGACCACTTGGGCGCCGTAGTGAGGGAAGACGCCGTCATCGCTGATAACGTAGGCACTTTCGGGGAGATTGAGCTCTCGTATCCGTTTCCCCAGATCCGGGAGTAAGTCCCAGCCAATTAAGATAGAGTAGCTTCCGGTAGAAGTTGTGACCGTGCAAGCGGTCTCTTCAGTTTCCCCGAGGGATGAAAACCGCCTCCGGCCAAAGGCCCAGCCTCGCAGCACCTCCTGGCAGACCTCATTGACGGTTAGGTTGTCGGTATGCACCGTCCAGTCCGCAAGGGCATAATAGGTCTGCCGGGATTCTTTGAGCTGCTTTATATGCTGCTCAGGATCTGGCACAGCAAGGAGGGGTCGCACTTCACCCTGGCCTTTCTGAGCATCGCTGAGGAGACGGTGATAGATAGTATCTGGCCGGGCCTCAAGGCAGATCAGCACCCCACAGCCTTTCATCAATTCCCGGTTCTCGGCAGCGACGATGGCCCCACCCCCGGTGGCGATGACCACACCTTGCCCCCGACAAGACCTTTCCAGGACTTGCCGCTCCAGCTCCCGAAAACGCTTCTCACCATCCTGAGCGAAGATTTCCGGGATTGACTTCCCGGCGAGGGATACGATTTCGTCATCGGTGTTAATGAAGTGCCAGCCAAGTTGTTTCGCCACTTCCTGGCCCACCACCGACTTGCCAGTATAGGAGAAGCCGGTCAGGACGATGTTTTCAGCAGATCTTTGACCCATTGCACCCCATCTCGATAGTCATAATCTCCCAGGGCTTCAGGATATTTGTGCGCGCTCTCAAATATGATAACAGGCGATAAGGGTCCTATAATCTTCAGCAACCGGGCGATATCAACCCACCCCTCTTCGGGATTCTGGCTTGGGTGCACAGGGATGTGGCGAAAGGTTTCGTAGTCATCGGCGTTGCGTGTGTTCCATAGATGCAGTGAACCCACATATGGAGCGATTCCCTCAGCAAGAGCATAGAGATCGAAGCCAGCATTTTGAGACGCCAGTTGCATATGGCCACTATCAAAGCAGTAACGAAGCACAGTGTATTGGCTCAACGCCGGGCCGAGAAATTCCGTCTGGATAAAGGGGCTCGCTCCAACTCCTTCAACATGAATTGGCATTTTTTTCTTCGCGCTGAGTTCGGCAAGCCAGTCACAACTTCTCCAAGCAATGCTCTCCAATTTGGCCAGACTCTCGCCGCTGGCATCAGAAGCCGGTGTGGGGAAATGAACTACCATATATTCAGCGCCGAAATCCTCGGCTTGCTCCATGCTGGCCATGACCATCTTCATCGTCAGACCTCGATTCTCCTTATCAACATCGCAGAGGTAAGACCAGGTTGGCGGATCGGGATACCAATCGAGGTGAATCAAAGGGGCATGGATACTGATTATTATGTCATGGCGCTGGAGCTGCCGTTTGAGGAGTGCGGTCTCCTCCTCCGGGAAGTTGTAGAATTCTCCCCGCTTCAGCCCATTTTGGAGTATACCTTCCTCCAACTGATTGAGTCGATTGCAGTGGAAACCAAGGTCGCTCATCTGCTCCCTATAGAGTCAACATAAGACCGATAATTATGCAGTGTCTCGTGAATGTGGTCTCCCCCGAATTTCTCCAGCAGCGCCTCAGACAGGATTAGAGTCAGCATCGCCTCACTTATGACACCGGCGGAGGGGACACGGCAGATGTCGCTGCGCTCGAAGTGCGCCTCCACCTTCTTCCCAGTGATGAGGTCTATGGAAGGCAACGGCTGGCCGAGAGTGGGAATGGGCTTGAGCACAGCCCAAGCCACAATAGGCTGGCCATTGCTGATGCCGCCTTCCAGTCCGCCAGCACGGTTGCTGCCACGCTGCCATACGCTCTCAATGATGTCATGCGACTGCGAACCCTTGAGCTCTGCCAGAGCAAAGCCGGCACCAATTTGAACCCCTTTCACTGCATTGATGCTCATCAGCGCCTGAGCGATCCGGCCATCAAGCCTGCGGTCCCAGTGAACATGGCTGCCCAGTCCGATGGGGACACCGCTGGCGATGACCTCGAAAACACCCCCCACTGTATCTCCGGCATCTCTGGCCTCATCGATAGCTTTAATCATTGCTTGCTCGGCTTCGCTATCGGCACAGCGAACCGGTGAATTCTCTACCTGAGCCCAGTCTATGTTGCCTATATCCCCGATCCAGCACCCGCCGATGCAAATTGTGTGGCTGTGGACCTCGATGTTGAACTCAGCAAGCAGCTTCTTGGCCACGGCACCGGCGGCTACCCTGGCTGCCGTCTCGCGGGCGCTGGCCCGCTCCAAGATGGGGCGGATGTCGTCCTGACTGTACTTAATGGCCCCAGCGAGGTCAGCGTGCCCAGGGCGAGGTCGAGTTACCGGCTCAACCTTGCCCTGCGGCGGCGAGACGCTCATTTTCTCCTTCCAGTTCTCCCAATCACGGTTTGGGATGAGAAGGGAGATTGGACTCCCTATAGTCAGGCCATGGCGCACACCGGAGAGGATTTCAGCATGGTCCTGCTCTATATCCATACGGCCGCCGCGGCCGTAGCCTTTTTGCCTCCGCGCCAGATCGCGGGCGATATATTCCTCATCGAGGGCTAATCCAGCGGGAACACCCTCGACAATGACCACAAGAGCCTTACCATGAGATTCGCCCGCAGTGAGAAAGCGAAACATCAGCTTTCCTCGCCTCTCGGCTCGTGCTTAAGTGGCTCCCCGAAATAGAGCTTGATGTGCGGCCAGGGAATTTCAATACCCTCCTCATCAAAGACCCTCTTGATCCTCTTCCTCAATTCACCCATCACCTCCCACTGATAGATCGGCTTGGTCTCGCCCAGTATCTTGATCTCGATCCCGGAATCCCCAAACTTGTCCACCCGCAGCACCCTGGGCCTGCCTATTATCAGCGGCTTCCAGTAATCCTCCTGAGCTAGCTCTCTGCCTATCTGGTCTATGACCTCAATTACATGGTCCAGATTCTCGCCATAGGCCACAGAGATATTGAGGTTAACGCGGGACCAGTCCTTGGTGTAATTGCTGGCAGTCTTGATTTCGCCGTTGGGGACGGTGTGGACAATGCCGTCGAGGTCTCGCAATACCGTTCGTCTCAGATTGATATCCTCGACTATACCAGTAATGTCAGCAACCTTAACTACGTCACCAATGGCATATTGGTTTTCCATGATGACGAAAAAGCCGGCGATGACATCCCTGATGAAATATTGAGCGCCAAAGCCGACAGCAAGGCCGGCAATGCCGAGAGTGGTCAGAAGAGGCACGATGCTGACGCCGATCTCAGAGAGTATCATTACTGCAGCTACCACCCAGATGACTACCACCGCCATAGTCCCCAGAAAGCGGCTCAAAGTATCTGCTCTTTGCCTGATTTCGTCTTCATCGATATCAATTGGTTTCTCTTCCTCTTCCCATGATAGCCAGGGAATGAACCTACCCTGAATCTCCTTCAGTTTGCTTTTTGAGCCAGCGCCTTTTAGCTTTCTGGCAACAAGCACTCCCATAATTCGGGGGACCAATCTCTTAGCGATCTGATGGGCGATGATGGCCAGGACTATGATGATGAGCAGGCGGATGCCGTGGCTCCCGAGCCAACCGGCGATGGCGATGCCGATGTCCCGCCACCAGGATATCACTGCAGATATGTCAACGCCGAATCTTGGCAGTACTGCCTGCACCAGGCCAACTGTAACCGCTATAGTCCCAATCCAGACCAGGATGCGACTGGTAATGCGGGCATCTCGCCCCAGTTCCTCCTCTGTGCCCAGTGCCTTCATGCGGCGCACTACGGCCCCGACTCCTCTGGGCACACATTTCCACAATGCCCAGTAGGCCAGGCCAGCTACCGCTAGAGTGACCAGCAGCCAAATACCGTGATCCCAAAACCACTGCACGTTTGCTTCTCCTCAGTTAACGATGGTCTTATCCCTGAATTCCAAGTCCTTCCCTCGCTGCCTGGAACATTATATCAACAGGGGGCACCTTCTCAGTCCAGAGCTCAAAAGCAGCTGCCCCCTGATACACAAGCATAGTCAAGCCGCCCAGAACGCGGGCTCCGGCTCTTTTCGCCGCCATCAGCAGCGGCGTCTCAATAGGATTATACACTACATCATAGACCAGTGCCTGCCCCGGGATCAGCTCCGCCTGGAGAGGCGACTGGCCTTCAGTGGCACTATGCTTCATCCCAACTGAAGTGCAATTTACTAAGAGGTCACAAGAGGCGAGCGCCTCGTTGAAAGGCTCGCCGCCCCAAGGCACTGTGTCGATCCCGGTGCCAACTGCTTTCAAATCAGATGCCAATGTCAATGCCCACTCCCACTCCTGCGGTCGATTGCTGATGATGAGCGACTTGACTCTAGCCTTGACCAGCGAGAAGGCTGCTGCCCGACCAACACCACCGGCGCCGAGAATCACAGCCCGCCTGCCCTCAGGTTCAAAGCTGCCTTCCTGGCGAAGCGCCTTCATGAAACCCTCGGCATCCGTATTGTAGCCGGTGAGCCGGCCATCCCTGTTGACTATGGTGTTCACAGCCCCAATCTCCCGAGCCAGTTCATCAAGTCCGTCCATTAATGTCAAAACTGCTTCCTTATAGGGCATGGTTACGTTGGCCCCGAGGTTCGATGTCTGTCGAAGGCCCTGGATTACCTCCTGGAGCTGAGCGGGCTCGGTCTCCCAGACTTCGTAGCGGACATCGATACCCAGAGCATCGAAGGCTGCCTGCTGAAACAGGGGTGAAATTGAATGCCCCAGTGGATAACCGATTATGCCGACGTGCTTTGTCATAGACCCTATATCTAACAGAGTGCGGCGAGAATAGCCAAGCCCTGTTCAGCCCTCGGCGGCAACACTCTGTAATCGATCAAGATATCCCTGCAGGATCAGGGTCGCAGCTATGGCATCGCGGTGCTTCCTCCTCCGCTCCCTCCTGACTCCGGCATCAATCAGCAGCCGCTCGGCAGCGACCGTAGATAGCCACTCATCCCAACTTTCCACAGGAATAGAGACCTGCTGCGACAGCTTATCAGAGAATGCCTGCACCTTCTCAGCCTGCGGGCCTATGCTGCCGTTTAGCGACCGAGGCAGGCCAACAACGATGCGCTCCACCTGGTGCTTTTCCACCAAGTCCAGAATTGCTTGAACAGCGGTGGCATCGCCCTTTCTTTCGATCACCGTTAAAGCACTGGCGCAGAGTTGCTGGGGATCGCTTAGCGCTACCCCAATCCACCTGTCACCGATGTCGAGTCCCATGATGCGCACGCTTCTCACAAGTCCTTTGTTACCAGCTTATCTACCAGGTGCAGTGCCTCAGCGAGCTTGGTCTTGTCTTTGCCTCCTGCTTGGCCGAGGTGGGATTGCCCCCCACCGCCACCACCAGTTACCTGGGCCACTCTTTTTGCGATCTCAGCGGCATTAAGCCCTTTAGTGACGAGGTCTTGGGTCACCATAGTCAGGAAGTGCGGCTTATCATCCCATATTGCCCCAAGTACGATCACGGCGCTGCCCAGTTTTGCCTTGAGCCAATCTCCCATCTGGCGCAGGATCTCCATATTGGAGGCAGAGACCTCTGCAGCTAAAACGGCGATGCCGTCAACCGATTGAACTCGCTGAAGCAGGGCCTCAGCAGCTCTCCTGGCCAGCTCCTGCTCCAGCCCAGCAGCACGCTTTTGCTCCGAATCAAGTTGAGATAGAATGTCAGCCACCCTGGTCGGGACTTCGGCTACCGGAGCCTTTAGATGATGGGCTACAGTCTCCAGAGCAAAGAGGCGCTCTTGGATCAATTCCTCTGCTCCCCTGCCGGTTACCGCTTCGATACGCCGTAGCCCGGCCCCGATGCTGCTCTCGCTGGTGACCTGAAGCATGCCGATTTGCCCGGTGCGGGATATATGGGTGCCGCCGCAGAGCTCAGCGCTGAAAACCTCAGGCTCGTCAGCCCCCTTGATGGTCATCACCTGCACGGTGTCGCCATACTTCTCGCCGAAGAAGGCGAGAGCTCCCTCGGCTATGGCCTGGTCGAAGGGCAATATCTTGCTTTCCACAATGAGGTCCTGTCTGATCTTCTCGTTTGCCAGCTGTTGTATCTTGTCAAGTTCCTCTTTTGATACCGGGGCATGATGGGAGAAATCAAACCTGAGCCGCTCCGGGGCCACTAGGGAGCCCATCTGGCGCACATGTTTACCTAGGACCTGGCGCAGCGCTGCATGGAGGAGATGGGTAGCGGTGTGATTGCGGGCGATGTCCAGGCGGCGCTCAGCGTCTACCTCCAGGCTGACCCAGTCATCAACTGACAGGCGTCCCTCAACAACTCGACCGCGATGGACGATGAACTTTGGGTATTCTGGCAACGGCCTCATCGTGTCGGCTATGGCGATCTTGCCCGCCTCCTTCAGGTTGTGAATATCTCCGGCATCGCCTAACTGTCCCCCCATCTCAGCATAGAAGGGAGTAGATTGAGTGATGACCTCCACATCCTGACCAGCCATGGCCTCTTTCGACGGCTCCCCATCAGCTATTAATCCGATAACAATCGAGGTGTCCTTGAGCCGATCATAACCAGTAAACTCGGTGCTGAGGCCGCTCAGCGCTCCATATGCCTCAGCGCTCCGTTTCTCGCCGAGGGCGAACTTGTGTACTGCCCGGGCTCGTTCCCGCTGCTGCTCCATCTCCTGCTCGAAGCCCTCCAAGTCCACAGAAAACCCATTCTCAGCAGCGATCTCAGCAGTGAGCTCACTGGGGAAGCCATAAGTGTCATAGAGGCGAAAGGCCTCCCCCCCGGAGATGATGCCTCCCTTGGCTTGCCTCATGATCTCATCGAGGATGACAAGCCCTGTGCTCAAGGTCTGCTCGAACCTTTCCTCTTCGAGTGCGATGACATTCAGAATCAGGTTCTGATTTTCCACCAGCTCAGGGTAGACATGACCCATGTGGGCAATGGTCGTCTGCGCTAGCTCAGTGAGGAAGGGCTGCTCCAGTCCCAGCAGTCTGCCGTAGCGGACGGCGCGGCGCAGCACACGTCGTAGCACATAGCCCCGACCATCGTTTGCGGGTAGGATGCCGTCGGCGATGAGGAAGGCTACCGCTCGGCCATGCTCAGCGATGACTCTCAGTGCCCTGGTTGTCTTGTCATCCTGACCGTATTTAGCCCCGGTGAGCTCAGAGGCCTTCTCAATCAGCGGGGCGAAGAAGTCGGTCTCGTAGGCTGAGCGTTTCCCCTGAACCACGGCCGCTGTCCGCTCCAGACCCATCCCGGTATCTACGTTCTTCTTGGGCAGCAGGGTGCGCTGGCCATCCTTGTCTTGGTAATACTGGGTGAAGACCAGATTCCAGAGCTCGAGATAGCGATCGCAGTCACAGCCGGGGACACAGTCGGGGCGACCACAGCCGAACTCCTCACCAAAGTCGTAGTGGATTTCGGTGCAGGGCCCACAGGGACCCGAATCGCCGGCCGGGCCCCAGAAGTTGTTGTCCTCACCATGGCGAACGATGCGCTCTTCAGGAACTTCAAGCTCCTGCCAGTAAGCAAAGGACTCATCGTCATCGAGGAAAATGGTGATCCAGAGCTGCTCCCGGGGCAAATGAAGGTACTCTAGGACAAACTCCCAGGTGTAGGCAATGGCCTCCTTTTTGAAGTAATCGCCCAGGCTGAAGTTGCCCAGCATCTCGAAGAAAGTCAGGTGCTGTAGGTCGCCTACCGACTCGACATCGGTGGTACGGAAGCACTTCTGGCAGGATGCCGGACGGGGATGAGGAGGAGCGAGCTCTCCCATGAAGTAAGGCTTGAACTGAACCATGCCGGCGTTGGTCAAGAGCAAAGTGGGGTCCTCATGGGGAACCAGCGATGAGCTTGGAAACAACTTATGTCCTTTGCCCTCGAAGAAGCGCAAAAAAAGCTCTCGCAGCTCGTCACCGGTCATCTGAACAAGCCTCTACCTTGCGATTTTAGGCGAATTTGAATCCAGTGTCAACGGCGGCTCTTTGACTCCATTCCAGCGCTCTGTTACAATTTGGCTGAGAGGGAAGGTGAAAAAGGAGGAATTTTGGAGGGAGCCGAAGCTGACCTACGAGCGCAACTCGTCAGGCTGTGCCGCAAGCTTTTTGCCAACAGGCGACTCATCGTTGTCAGCAATCGTGGCCCCATGGAACATCATGGGGTTGACGATGGTAAGCTTGAGACCAAGCGCGGCGGGGGTGGCGTGGTCACCGCTCTCAGCCCTATTGGCAGATTTGTCAAGGGTTTTACCTGGGTCACCTGCGCTATGACCAGGGGGGACCGTATTGCCGCAGGAAGAGCCGGGCATCGAAGCTTCCCAGTGCCCTTAGCCGGGCAAAAGTTATCTCTGCGCTTTATCACTCCATCGCCAGCGGCCTACCACAAGTACTACGATGTTTTCTGCAACTCTGTGCTCTGGTTCCATCAGCACTACATGTGCGACATCTCTCGGGAGCCTAATATGGATACCCAGACCTATGATGCCTGGGAAAATGGCTATGTTCCGGTGAATCGGGCCTTTGCCGAGGCAGTCGTGGCCGAGATCAGGGAAGCTGAGACGCCGGCCGTGGTCATGGTTCAGGACTACCATCTTTACCTTGTCCCCGGCTACATCAGAAGCGAGATTCCCGATGTCATCCTGCAGCATTTCATTCACATCCCCTGGCCCGGACCCAGATACTGGTTGATGCTCCCCAGTGTGATGCGCCGCTCAATCGTGGAGGGACTATGTGCCGCTGATATCGTTGGCCTCCAGACGAGGCGCGATGTCCGCAACTTCCTGCAGACCTGCGAGTTCGTTCTCGATGGGGCTGAAGTTGATTATCAAAACTCCACCATAAAATCAAACGAGCATTTGACCAAGGTCACTTTATATCCGGTGTCGGTAGACGTCTTCGATTTGAGGACCACGGCTTTGTACCCAGAAGTCCGAGAATACGAGAAACGACTACGCCCCTGCTTCGGAAAACAGACCGTCGTCCGTGTCGACCGCGCTGACCTGAGCAAGAACATCATCCGCGGTCTCAAAGCTTACCGCATCCTGCTGGAGCGTCATCCCGAATTTCGGAAAAAGGTCAAGCTGATCCACTTTCTGGTGCCCACCCGCTCTGACGTGGAGGAATACCAGAAATATGCCGAAGAGATCATGGGCTTAGTAGCAGCGATCAACAACGAATATGGAGATGAGGAATGGCAGCCGATTAAGGTGTTCTATGAAAACAACTACCTTCAAGCCATTGCCGGCATGCGCCATTATGACGTGCTCCTTGTGAACTCGGTAATAGATGGCATGAACCTGGTGGCCAAGGAGGGCCCTACAGTCAACATTTGTGATGGTGTCCTGGTTCTGTCCGAGAGTGCCGGTGCTCATGAGCAACTGGAGGCCCATGTGCTATCGGTGACGCCGACTGATATAGAAGGCACCGTCAGAGCGCTGTATCAGGCGTTGACCATGCCTCCCGAGGAGAGGAAAGCACGAGCCGAAGCGCTACGAAGTTCTATCAGGAGCGAGGATCTGACCCTCTGGCTCTATCAGCAGTTCCGGGACATCCAGGATTTGGTCCAGGGATAGCTTCCACCAGCCAGGTGAGGAAGCGCTCTACCTCAGCCACCCCGCTGACGGTGAAGTCTGCTTCCTGTGCTACCAGCGGCGTTGCCTCCGCAGCCATGACCCCGATGGAGAGACCCTGGAAAGTCTGCTCAGTGAGACCGTGGCGCAGAGCAACGAACACATCCACGTCAGTCAAGTCGTCCCCCAAATATAGAGCAGACCTTAACTGACACCTCCGCACCAGTTCCAGCACAGCAATTCCCTTGCTGGCGTCAAGTGGAGGGCGAAGGTCGATCACCTTCCGTCCTTCGAGTATTCTCAGCTCTTTGGCCGCGGTGGACCCTGCTATCGCCTTGAGGACCAAGTCCCTGGCGACCTCCGGTTCGGGGCAGCGGCGGTAGTGGATGGAGGCTGTGACACCTTTATCCTCGAAGTAAATGCCATCTATGTTCACATGCTCGATGACATCCTTGAGCGCAGCGCTGATATTCGGCTGATAGGCCTCGGCACCGGGCCAAATCTCGATATCGCCGCTTAGACATAGCTCCAGCCCATGTTTGCCGATGTATACCAGACCCTCGACACCCATCATCTCCCTGGCCTCGACAATAGGCCTGCCAGAAACCACGGCCACTAGGGGAAGATGCTGCACCAATTGCTTCAGGCGTTCCCGGCATGTCGGAGAGACCTGGGCTTGTCGCGGCGTAGATGCAGTCTCGCTTATGGTGCCATCGAGGTCAGTGAAAAGCCCGAAGGGAGACAAAATCAGAAGCTCTCGAACTTGCTCCAGGTGATCGAACAAATATGACATAAGCTATTTGCCTCGCGCTTCATTAACCAATCCAGAACCTCGGCAGCCATGCGTTAGCTGCCCTCTAGAGAAGTGCAAAGACGGCTGCTTTGCCCGGTCGGCGGTAATAACCGGAGATATTGAGGCTCCTGATCCTTTGTGTCCTCGGGTGGATGATGTGCTGTAGAGCGCT
Organism: Dehalococcoidia bacterium; assembly: GCA_034414595.1. GTDB lineage: Bacteria > Chloroflexota > Dehalococcoidia > SZUA-161 > JAUWZY01 > DAOULY01. The sequence goes on along the minus strand of DAOULY010000016.1, from coordinate 286,993 downwards.
ATTCGCCCTCGTCTTCTTCTCGTTCCCAAATTGGCTGGGTGAAGTGGTCGATATACTGGGTCATGGTCTCTTTGACTATCCGCTCCATTTCCTCCTCAACACGATGAGCCTCTTCCCTAAGCTCGCTCAGGTCAACGTCGATCTCTAACATCTTGATCAAAACCTGGAGCACGGCCAGAGAAGCCTTAGGGTTTTCCATCTCGGCAAACTGCTGTAGTGTTTCTCCGAGCAGGCAAATACCGGCAAAGCCTCTCTCTTTTGCCAGCCCCAGCAACAAACCATTCAAACCACGGACATGATAGTCTCCCCTCAGCACCACATCGTATCGCTTCAACTCCTCGATTAATTTCGCATCGGTAGCTGCAGCCCAAACCCTTGCCTTCTCAGACCGCTGGTGCACAATAGCAGCAGCGAAGGTGTAGACCTTTTCCACCTTGAATTTTTGGGCTACATCCAATACCAGATTGGCGAACTCATATTGTTTCAGCGCAGGCTGGGCCTCCCCGGTGAAGATTATCAGGTCGTTTCCCAGACCCTTGCTGTTCCAATAATAGAACTTACTTTGTGGGAATTCGGGAGCACCAACTAAGTTATCTTGAACCAAAACCCCGGCTGGACTGAAAAAGCCGTGAGGCTTAATGCTGCCGAACTCCTTGGCGCCTAACTTGTCCTTGAGGTAGTTTGTTGCTCTTAAGGCTACATTGCTGATCCCAGGCCAAGCTGCCACCATGATTGGGTGCTTGAGGGCAGGCTTCTTATATAGCTCAATTCCTTCCATTGGCTCCCACACTCTCTGCCCTGGAACGGGAGACGTTATCTCCTGGCATATCTGCTTAGTCTGCTATCTCGCTCCCGGGCTGGTCTACCACTCTGTGCCACATCGAATTTGCGGCCGCAGGCCATGCAGCCAAAACGGCGCCAGGTACCGCCTTTCTTATCTTCCCAGACTTCAATCAGCGAAAGCCCGTGGTTACCACAATAGCAACAGCGCACTTCACCTCCTCTGCAACGCCCTATTGTAAAAGGAGTTCAATATCCTTCTCATCCATTTTACACCGCTCGACAGGATAAAGCCAAACTCCTATTGCCCAAATCTCGGTCGATATTGAATGGCCTCAGCAAGGTGGCTCGGGCCGATGGTTCCAGCGCCAGTGAGGTCAGCGATAGTTCGCGCCAGCTTCAAGATGCGATGGAAAGCCCGCGCAGAAAGGGACAATTGCTTCATTGCCGCTCGCAGCAGCCCTTGTGCCTCGGGCTCCGCCTGACAGAACTCCCTGACCTCAAGAGGGGTCATGTCGGCATTACAGACGAGATTTGTCCCTTGGAAGCGCTCACGCTGGAACTGGCGTGCTGCCTCGATCCTCCTCCGCACTACCTCCGAACCCTCCCCCAGCCGTTCATCAGCCAACTTCTCATATTCGATGCGAGGCACCTCAACAAAGATATCAATACGATCAAGCAAAGGTCCGCTGATGCGCCTCTGGTAACGTGAGATAAGGCTTGGCGAGCAGGTGCACTCCTTCACTGGATCGCCGTAGAAGCCACAAGGACACGGGTTCATGGCTGCCACCAACATGAAGTTTGCTGGAAAAGTCACACTGCCCTGAGCTCTGCTGATCGTTACCACCTTGTCTTCCATGGGCTGGCGCAGGACTTCAAGGTCGGCATGCCCGAACTCGGGGAGTTCATCGAGGAACAGCACGCCACGGTGGCTCAGGCTGATCTCTCCCGGCCTAGGCCAGCGACCCCCACCCACAAGCCCAGCATGTGAGATGGTATAGTGCGGCGCTCGAAACGGCCGCTGCTTGATAAGCGGCGTATCTGGAGGCAGGATCCCGCTCACACTGTAAATCCTGGTCACCTCCAAAGCCTCCTCAGAGCTCATCTTGGGCAAGATCGAGGGCAGGGACCGGGCCAGTAAAGTCTTGCCGCTACCAGGAGGGCCACTCATGATAAGATTGTGTCCGCCGGCAGCAGCTACCTCCAGCGCCCTTTTGACATGCTCTTGACCCTTGATGTGGGCCAGGTCAACGCCGGACCAGAGCATCTCAGCTTCCTCTGAAGCCTCGTCTCCAATGTACTCCGGGATTATCTCCTCGCCTTGAAGATGAGCCACTAACTGAGACAGGAACTCAACAGGAATAACACTGACTCCCTGGATCAAAGAGGCCTCTTTAGCATTGCTGGCGGGGACAAAGACGGTGGAGATTCCTTGCTCCCGGGCCATGGCCACCATAGAGAGGATACCATGGGTATGACGCAAACTACCGTCGAGGGATAGCTCGCCAAGGAACAGGGCCTGAGAAGTGTCGAACTCAACTTGCCCTGAGCCAATAAGAATCCCTATAGCTATGGGGAGGTCATAGGCCGGGCCTTCCTTCCTGAGGTCGGCAGGAGCCAGATTGACTGTGATCCGTTTCAGGGGGAAGGTGTATCCCGAGTTCCTGATAGCAGCTCGGACCCGTTCCCGTGCTTCCTGAACTGCCGTATCCGGCAGGCCAACGATGGTCAGGGCAGGCAAGCCACTGGCAATATCGACCTCTACCTCCACACCCTGAGCATCAAGGCCAACTACAGCAGCGCTTTTTGCCTTGGCTAACACGCTATTCGAACTGTCCTTTGTAGTCTAACTGTGGCTGATTATAGCAAGCAGTAGCCTGCAGTTTCAACTATAACTCGTGGCTCTGGCGAAGCTCACCAGAGCCACGAGACATCCGACTTCACATCCCCGCGCTATTGGCCTTTCTGATTAGCGCAGTTTGTTTCCTTCTCAGAACTTCAACCTGTGACTATGCCACGTGCCTCACTCAAGTATATGGACCTGCAACAGGTTGCCGTCCACCCTTATCCTCTGCCCGGTCTTGATCGTCTTAGTGGCCATCTGGGTGCCGACAACGGCAGGGATGCCATACTCTCGCCCCACAATGGCGGCATGGGCTAGGTATCCTCCTCCATCCGTCACCGCAGCCTTGATGATGCCGAAGAGCGGCGTCCAGGTGGGACTGGTATAGGGCGATACCAAGATCTCACCCGGCTGAATCTCGTCCATCTGTTCATCGGTCATGATCACATGAGCAATGCCCTCAGCTACTCCAGGAGCTCCAGCAGCGCCGACCAAGGCAGCCCCGACCTCCTCTGGCTGGGCCACCTGCGGCGCGGCCACAACACAGAATACCGAATCCGCTACCACCATCTCAGGTATGGTGCTGGGGTCGCCCAGGAACGGGGGCATCTGTTCTATAAGCTTCAGGTAACCGTCATATTCCTCTTTGCGTCTCTTCACCAGCGGGCGCAAGTTGGATTTCTGTCTGGTTATGGCCCCGTCCAGCATTTCACCGTGCTGCAGGTAGAGTACATCCTCATGATGGTCCATAACCCCGGCCTGCACAAACCTCTTGCCCAATTCAATAACGGCCCGCCTCACCAGCGAGAACTGCAAGTCCTCACACCAGTACTGGTGCTCCTCACTGTAAACATGAGCTGCCTGGGTACACTGCAGCAGCTTCTCAAACCACTCTCGTTGGTCTTGCGGCACCATAGCCAGGACTTCCCTCTCCGTCTCCTTCCTCTCCTTGGCCAGGCGCTCCCGCTGCAATCCCGGGGCATCGACGCCGCCGATGGCCGCCATCCGCTTCAGTTCGGCTATGGCCAGACTCGGCTTCTCCAGCCAGGTGGGAGTAGCGATCTCCAGCGCCCGTCTCTTGCGAAAACCACGGCGCCTGAGATAGTCGCGAAGTCCTTCGAGCCACTTCCTTCCGGATTCACTCTGCTCCATGGCCGGGATTACCTGTTCGTCAGGAAGCTTGAGATTATCTCCGAGCTTCATCTCCAGAGCACGGGAAGCAAGCTCTGCCAACTCCCTATTGGCTCGAAAGATCTCATTATCATAGCCGGTCATGAGTGTGGCATATTTGGGGTCGGTGACCTTGATTCCGGTCACCTCCGGACACATGGTGCGGAAAAGATTGTGCCCCTGACCGATGCCATACATAGAGCGAAAGTGGAACTCAGCCTGCGGTTTTGTGGAGTGCCAGCAGTCCAGAAAGTGACTGGTGAGGTCGATGTCGTTGGCCTGCTCCGGGTCAAAGGCAGCGAGCGGCTCCAGGAGCGCCTTTAAATTATCTCTGTGCTGTAACCAGAACCAGGGGTTGTTCACCACTTCAGTCATCCGCTCTCGCCATATCGGCTCCCGCGCCTTGCGCTCTTCCTCGGTAGTCCTATTAACCGTCAGGAAAAAGGCCCCCCCATTGATCCTCCACACCCAACCCTTACCCGTGGGCTCGGAGATCATCTCCGGGCCGTACTGCATGCCATATTGGCCGTAGCTAAACCAAAGATCGACAAAAGCTGGGACCCATGGCGGTGGGTACCACGTACTGCCCAATATCAAGCAACCATATCTCTTTAGGTCTTCCTGTTCATTGAACTCATAGGCAGGCATATCATACGCCATTTCCTCCTCCTTTTAAGTTTTTTGGCTCTCGACCCCGAACCCTTTTAGGCTACGTCATCTCTCACCTCCACCTCTCGCCTACTGTTAATCACAACTTATAGCAGGAGGCAACCTATTTGTCAAGGGAAACTTGCAGATTATGGTATGGGAGGGCTTTCTCCATATCTCTTGACCTTGTAGACCTTGCACAAAAGATTCTTGAATGGCCAGGTGCCGATAGGCTGGTCAAGATGATCGAGGTCGCTACTGGTGAGCACATTCACATTGGAGATCCAGACCCCATGTAACCACGGTTCCTCTCCCGGCAGCTCGGGATACCACCATCCGTGTTGAGCATGGACCACCCCCGGGTCCAGTCCGTCGAAATAGCTGCACTTTTGCATTATCCGGCCTCGTGGCGATTCGATCCAGACCCAGTCGCCATTCTCTATGTCCAGCTTTTTCGCCGTCTCCGGGTGTATTTCCACGATGGGATACGGATACCTGCGGCGATAGGTATCAATCTGTCGGAACTCGGAGTGATAGAAAGGCAGGAATCGGCCTCCAGTGGTGAGTATCAGCGGGTACTCCTTTGCCAGCTCTGGCTGACTCACAGGGCTCTCAGCGGGCTCCCTGTGGTGGGGTAGGGGGTCGTAGCCCAGCTTCTCCATCACTGTAGAATACAATTCGATTTTGCCCGTGGGAGTGCCAAACCCGGTTTGCTCGTATTTCTTGAACCTTCTCGGCGGGTTGTATATTCCTCCTTGGGCCAAGAACTCTTGGAAAGTATAGCCCAGTGGCTTGAGTCGATAGTCGTAGTACTCCTCCATAGTCTCCCAGGGCCAGTCCTCCGCCTGCCCAAGCCTCAATGCCAAGCCGCGCCAGAAATAGTAGTCGTTCCTATGGTCATATTCACCAGGGATACTCTCCGGCACCGCTCGCTCTCCACCTATGATAACCGGATGGACGTTATGATAGTTGAACAGATGCGGCCGCTCCATCCAAGACGCCGCAGGAAAGACGTAGTCAGCAATTTCAGCAGGTGGCGTCATAAAGAAATCGACCACCACCAAGAGCTCGAGGCTCTTCAGAGCCTTATATATGAGCTTGGTATTGGTTTGAGAAAGCATTTGGTTACCGGCCACGGTGATGAAGGCCTTCACCGGGTAGGGCTCACCATAGGACATGGCCAGCCATGTAGCCGGAACCGAAGCGGCTGTGGTAAGACCGGCAATGTCACACCGCTTCCCCCAGACCCGCTCCACGTTCTTCTGGATCAGGTTATATCCCGGCCAGGCGTAGAGCCTGAATCGGTCGCCACCCAACATTTTATTCCACTGTTCCTCAGAGAGCCGATCGGGTGCCTCGATCTCGTGCTCAGTTATGAACGGAGCCGGTCCCAGTAGCTCCTCGCCACCTTCAACATCTATGTTTCCGACAATTGCCGACAGACTATACTTGGCGTGCAAGGCGTGAGTGGAATTGGACTGTTGTGCTATTCCCATGCCCTCTATGGCACAGGAGGGACGATTAGTAGCGAACATCCTGGCTGCCGCTTTTATCTTATCTGCGGGCACCGAGGTGATCTCAGCCACCCTCTCCGGGGGATACTCTTTGGCCCTCTGGGCCAGCTGGTCAAAGCCATGACACCAGTTGGCTACGAAATCCTTATCATAGAGATCCTCATCTATTACCACGTTTAGCATGGCCAACAGCAGGGCACAATCGGTGCCTGGCCTGAGCTGGAGGAATATATCGGCGATCTTGGCCGTTTCCGTATACCTGGGATCGGCCACAATGATCTTGGACCCTTTTTCCTTGGCCTTGACTATACCCTCCCATGTGTGTTGGAAGCTCGGTGGCGGATTGCGGCCGATCAGCATAATACACTTGGTCATCTCCAGCTTCTCGGTTGACGTCCAGTGGGGAAACCAACCATAGGTCATAGTAGAGACAACCGCTGAATTCCCATGACACTGCTGCCCGCCCCATGACACGTTGGGGCTACCGAAGAGATACATAAATCGCTGCCGGAATTCCTCATAGGTCCGACTGGTACCCCCACCCGCGGATAGGGCCTCGGCTCCATATTTTTCTTTGATCTCCTTCAATTTGGCCGCGACCTCATCCAATGCCTGTTCCCATGAGATTTGCTCCCATTTGCCCTGCCCTCTGTCACCAGCCCGTTTCAGTGGGAACTTGAGCCGGTCCGGGTGATAGAACCACTCCACAGCAATTGGAGCGCGACATCCCTTGTGTGGCGAGGGCTGTACCCGTACTAAGCGGCCGTCTTTGACGTGGACGTTGACTTGGCAGTGGGGCTTGCAGTAAAAGCAGAGTGCCCTCTTCACTTCCTCTTGGCCCATTGCTCCCTCCTCTTAATTCTGCCAATGTCCCTTGTGGCAAATATATGGACCAGGTTTAGATCCTCACAATTTCCCGCACCTTTTTGGCATCGGGCCAGGAACCGTAGTATTTCAGTGCTGTCTCAGGCGGGCGCCTCTTGAGCCATTCCCGCTGGAATGTTTTAAACTTCCGGCCGCGCTTTATCCGATCTTCCCGTTCTCTTTGCCTCAACTCCTCGGTCTTCGGGTAGTCCACTTCCAAGGTGTCGGGGTCGTAGACTACCTTGTACACATTTTGAGCTGTCCAGTGGGAAGTGATCTCATTCCTTATGTCCTGCATCACCAGTTCCGGGTCTCTTTCCAAGACATCCCCACACCCCCCGGTCCCGCCATGCATCAGCACCCAGAGGTCCCCCTCTTTGACAGGACGCGTAGGACGAATGTTGGGCTCAAACAGGTAATCTCCCTTGATCGCCCTCTTGGTCAGCAACTCTCTGTAGTCCGACGGTATGTCCCGATCCCCGCGCTCCATCTTCTGCCAGAGGTCGGAGTTTCTGATTTCGACACCGAATTTGGCATTAGCAGGGTAGCCACCAAAGATCCCGGGCGAGCCATGGATCCTGGTCTCCTTAGCCGTCATGTTATAGGCCATTTGGGGCACGCCGTGGACGGCATAGACCGAGATTGGCCCGACTCCGCTGCGATATTTGCCGAACCCGCAACTATCCTTGAGGTGCTTCTGGAATAGGTGAATTAAGGGGCGCTCGCCCTCGGTAGAATCGAGATCGGGTCCTCGGGCATGGGGAGTAAACACGAAGCCGTAGCTATCGATTCCATCCATGTCGACCCTGGCCCCCTGTCCCAGCGCGTTCAGGGGATAGGTGAGGAGATCGGCGAAGCGAACGCCGTGCTGATCGATCCCGCTCACATTCATGCCGCAGCCGGATGCAGTAGGGGCAACTACGGATTCCCACTGAGGGCTATCGTATGTCATCTTGGCAAAACAAAGGTATACTGCGCTCTTCAAAATGGTGGCCAGAACAGGAGCATTGGATATCGCAGCGTCAGGATCGGGATTGAGCAGGGTTCCCGAGGGCACAACCCATTCCGTAGGCGCTAGGGTGCCACAGGACACTGGCAGGTCGTGGAAAGGGTAGTTGTATATGATCACAGCAGCATAGCCAGGCATCGACGCTGCTGTGGCGTGGTACGAGCCGACATCGTGCTCTGGGGAAGTGCCCGTGAAATCAAAGATAAGACGGTCCCCCTCCTTGCGCAAGGTAAGATAAAAGCGGTGCATTGCTTCCTCCAGGCCCAAAGCATCGCCGAAGGCCACCGCCCGGTAGACGCCATCGTTCCAGCCTCTGATCTTCCTCCGCGCCCCCTCCTCGGCGACCTGGATCATCCTGCGCAACAACCCGAGCAGGAAGTCCTTGCCCTTATCCCGGGCCAGTTCCTGAATTCTGAGACGTAGCCGGTCGCAGGCAGTGACCCGGGCCCTCATATCAAAGTCTTGCATCCTCGGAGTGCGGCTGATGAAATTGGTGGCCATCTCCATCAGATCAGCACGTAGCTGGTAATTCTCGCCGATCTTTATCGGCGACAGCCTCATCCCTTCCTCATACTTGGTTCTTGCCGTGATTATCATCCCCCCGGGGCTTACGCCACCGGTCTCGGGCTGGTGAGAAATAGCACTGGTCCAGGCGATGAGTTCATCATCATAGAACACTGGCATCATCGCCATTTGATCCGGATTGTGCACCCCGCCGTACAGGGCTTCATTGAAGTAGAAGATGTCGCCTTCCCTGACCCCCACTGTGGGTTCAGGCATCCAGTTTTTGAGGATGAATTTCACCGGCAGCTGGGAGGAAACGACATGGGCAAAGGTGCCTGCACTGGTAGCAGCCATGTCTCCGCTCGCGGTGAACAGGCCCACCGCCAGGTCACCGGAGCGGATCATTCCCGAAACACCCATCCTGACAAAGGTCTCCCGGCCCTCAAGGAGGATTTGGTCCAGCTTGGCGCTATAGATTTCGTAGTCGCCAGGCTTGAGCAGCTTCACGCATTCTAATTCTTTGGGAGTGGGCTCAGGCTTGAGCCACTTGAATAAGGTCTCTGGCTCCGGTCGCATAGCTCCTCCTGTCTAAACCTTCTCGATGATCAGATTGTGATACTTGTCGACTGAGGTCCTTGTGTTGGGTGGAAGCACCAGCGTGGTGCTCACGGCTTCGACCAGGGCAGGGCCTTCGATGATATTGCCACTCTCAAGGCGCTCCTGGTCAAACACTGTGGTCTCCCGCCAGCCCCCATATTCCTCCCAGTATGCTCGCCTCTTCCCTTTCACCGCTGCCCGAGAAGGTGACCGGCCTCGGTCAGGATGAGTGGGCAACGTTATTTTAGGCCGCGGCACCGTAGCCCGGACGAGAAAGCTATAAACCTCGATGCCTCCTTGTGGGTAGACCATCAACGGACTGTAGGCCTCAGCGTATTCACGTCCAAATTGTTCACACACTTCCCTGACATCGGCTTCACTTTCCAGCAACAAACGCGGTGACAGAGCACGTTGTACATGCACCTGCCCGCCATATTTCATATCCAGCTCCAGGGTGAAAACGATGGACTCCGCCGGGAACCCCTCACCGACGACATCCTTAATCGCTCTCTCTTGCAAAGCTCGGACCACGCTGTTGAACTCCTCATAGTCGGCAAGGTAGTCCCCGTGGCCTGGCGCCAGCAGTTGCACCCGCTTGGATTGCTCATACAAGTGAACCACGTCCATACCGGCGGAGCCAAAGGCGCTGAAGACTGGGGAGAAGGGGAAAACGACGAGCTTCTCCATCCCAGCGTAGAAGCCATAACCACAGCAGTGCGTAGCTCCGGCACCACCGTAGGCGAAGATGACAAATTCCTTGGGATCATACCCCTTCAGCAGCGTCTCCTTGGCGATAACATCGCCCATATTGGCGTCCACCACTTTCTTGATCAGCAGCGCGGCCTGCTCCACATCCATTCCCAACGGCTTGGCGATCTTCGCCTTTATCGCCGCCACCGCTTTCTCCTTGTTGAGCCTCATGCGGCCACCGTGGAAATAATTGGGGTCAATGTAGCCCAGTGCTACATCGGCGTCGGTAACTGCCGGCTCGGTGCCACCAGTGTCATAGGCCACCGGTCCCGGCATTGAGCCTGCACTCTGCGGCCCAACTTCGAGACGATTGCCCAGCAGGGGATTGAGTCTGGCAATGGAGCCACCGCCAGCGCCGATGGACTTTGTCTCCAGCATGGTCATATTCACCCACCACTCCTCAATGAGCGGCTGCCACACGTAGAAGCGGGTGCTCCCGGCGACCACCGTGCCGATGTCGAAACTGGTACCCCCCATATCCGTTACCACCACATTGTTGTACCCCATTTGCTTCCCCAGGTGGGCAGCGCCGACGAGGCCCGCTACAGGCCCGGCATTGTGTGTTTGCACCGCGATGGTGTGGAAGACATCAGCAGTGCCGCCGGTATTGTGCACCATCATCAACGTCCCCTTATAGCCGCGGCTGCTCAGCTCATCACTAAGCCCAAAAAGCTCCTCCCACATGCACTCGTGTAGATAAGCATTCACTATGGTAGTCATCATTCGGGGATAGTCGTCACGCTTGGGGCAGATCTCCGAAGAAAGCATTACTGACATACTGCCCAGATAAATCTCAGGATATTCCCGGGTTATGATCTCCCTGACCCGCTGCTCATGAGCGGGGTTTATGTAAGACCAGAGCAGACAGACGACAATGCCCCTGGCGCCTTTATCCACCAGATATCGCACCTTCTCCATCACGTCTTCTGCATCTAATGGTCTGAGTATCTTGCCAGCGTAATCAATCCTCTCCTTGACTCCTACTGTCAATTCTCTTGAGATTAGAGGCACCGGCTTCCTGGCTCGGCCCACATGCCTCTGCTCCTGCAGGGTCTTGCCGTCAGTCCAAGAAGCTCCTCTGGCGATATATATCAGGTCCTCAAAGCCCTCAGTGGTGATCAACCCCAGCTTGGGACCCGTTCTCTGAATCAGGGCATTGGTGGCGATGGTAGTGGCATGGCGCACGATCTCGGCATCTGTTAGCAGCTTTTCCACCGATATTCCCAGTGATTCAGCGGCCACAGTAGTCGCCTCCAAGATGCCAGTGGCCAAGCGTGTCGGAGTAGTGCGCGCTTTTGCCGAAGCTATTCTACCATCGAAGGTAACGAAGACGTCGGTAAATGTGCCTCCGGTATCGATATCAACTGTGGCTGTCATCTTTGCTCCTTGTCTTTCCTTTTCAGGCTGTCAAGGTCGAGCTCTATATCATTAGTAATAGGATGCCCCGGAGGCAGAGGTTCCACTTCGACAAGAACACCACAGCCGGGGCAGTAGAACTCAAGATAACGGATCCATTCCGGGTCCGGGGCAAAGCCGAAAGGGGCATCAGGTATAGGCTCGTAAAGGTCCCTCGGGTCTCTATCGTATACTAAGCAACCCTCCTTATAGTTCCGTCGAGCTGAGATCAGCTCCCGGCCACAGCGGTGACAGCACCACATTTCCCGATCCAGGTCAACGTCCAAGTATGGAGTTATTTGTCTCTTGATACCCACTAAGCCCCCCTTTCAACAGAAAAATAACTGTTGTGCAGGCACAGCCCGCTCCCATCAAAACAGCTCAATTACTGGAACCATCAGCAGTTAAGTGAATACCAAAGATTAGTGTTATTGTGCTACTAACCTATATGTAAGTCAAGACTACAATATAGACCAGCCACCATCGTGAGCAAATACCTGCCCAGTGACATAGCTCGATGCATCCGATGCCAGGTAGACGATCAAACCTTTGAGCTCGCTGGCCTCCCCCCTGCGCTTCAACGGAGTGCGTTCGGTTATCCATTGATAATACCTTTGCTGCCGCTCCGGAGGCCATTCAGAGCGCCAGGCCGCGCTGAGACTTGTACCACTGTGCCAGCCAGGAGCAATGACATTTACTCGAATACCATCCCTGCCGTATTCCGCCGCTGCCTGCTGGGTGAGCGAGATCACTGCTGCCTTCGAGGCACTATAGTCACAATGGGAGGTGATATCGGGATCCATAGCCGACAGCCCCAGCACTGAGGAGATGTTGATGATACTGCCCTTCTTCTGCTCCAGCATCACAGAGAGCGCCGCCCGCATGCACAGGAATACCCCCCTCAGATTTACCGCAATTACCTCATCCCAATTCTCGATAGACATCTCGTGGATGCGGGCTGGCCGACGAAGGATACCAGCATTGTTGACCAAGATATCAAGACGGCCTAACCCGGCTACCGCCTCTGCTACCATCGACTGGACATCCTCCGGCTTGGCAACATCAGCCAAAATGGCCGAGGCGCGATGGCCGAACTTTTCGATTATTCTCACCGTCTCCTCGGCCGAACCCCGGTTAATATCGGCACAGGCTACGTCTGCTCCAAATTCGGCTAGGGCCTCGCAGAAGACACGCCCCAGCCCACTGCCACCGCCGGTGACCAGCGCCACTTTCCCCGAGAGATCGCAGATGCCTTTTCCTGCCCTCTCCATATCTTAACTCGCCTCCTTGCCATATTCAGGGGCAACAGAGAAGAAAACCCAACCAAGGGAACAAGCCGTACCAATCTGACATCAAGCGCTTCTGCCAGACGCCACACTACCCAAAGCCATCCCTCATGGCTTCAGAGATGATGTTATTCTTTTCTCGATCGCTGAAGGCGGCATCATGGAGGATATCGCGCCCTCCATATCTTCTATCGAACATATAGACCCCGGCCCGCCTCGGCAGGTTGGGCACTGATAGCTTACGCCAGGCCCGCCCTGAGCAAATGGTGCAGGTCTCCAACGCGGGGGCACCCATTTTTTGCAACACCTCGAAATCGTGGCCATTCTCACAGCAATATTCATAAATGGGCACGTTGGATATCCCCTCTACCCCCTACCATATAATTACACCCTTTCCTTGTCAACTGCTATTCAATTTGCTTGATTCAATGATTGCTTAGGGCTATAATCTCCTTACGGCCACAAAGCGGGAGGAGTCTGGTATGTATGCTGTTCTAATATCTGAAATGCAAAATGACCTCGTGGCTAAAGGTGCTCCCCTGGAGCACCCCGGTGTGGCCGAAGCTATAGTCCCCGGAATCCAAAGGCTACTCCGGGTGGCAAGGAAAACGAAGGTCACGATAATCTATAACCTATTGACCTATGTGAAGGGCGACCCTTTGTTCGAGTGGGCGCCACCCCACTGCTTGCCGGGGACAAAAGGCATTGAAGTAATAAATGAACTGAAGCCGAAAGATGGCGACTATTTGGTTAATATATACAGGCTGAACCACTTTCTCTTCTCCAATTTCGAGCACATCTTGAGAGTGCTGAAGGTTAACACGCTGATTGTGACTGGGATAAACACGGATACAGGCTGTCTTCTGACCGCTATGGACGCATTTCAACGTGGTTTTGACGTCATCGTGGTCACCGACTGCTGCGCCGGATGGAGCGAGGAGAAGCATCAAACAGGCCTTAGCTACCTAAGGCCGTTTAAGGATTTCATAGAGCAGCTGACCCTGAAGCAGACCATCGACCGCCTGGAGGGCAAAACGGATAGGCCACCACGGAAACGATGGCGTGAGCGTTAGATATGGTAGACCTTCCATCCTATAGAGTAGGGAATAGTTGATATGCACGCAGTCCTGGTGTTGGAAATGCAGAACGATATGATCCTCGAAGGTTCCCCTGTCAATATCGGTGAGATGGCGCGGGCCATAGTCCCCAACATCCAACAGCTTCTCGCTGCGGCCAGAAAGAGAAAGACGCCGGTGATCTATGCCAACCTATGGTGCATCCCAGGAGACCCACTATTTGCCAAGTATCCCACTCTGCATTGCCAACCAGGAACCACCGGAATTGCGGTCATTGATGAACTGAAGCCGGGAGAGGGAGACTATGTGGTGCCTATTTACAGGATGGACCCCTTTATTCACACCAGCTTAGAGCATATCCTGAGGGCGCTGGGCGTGACCACGCTGGTCGTGACCGGAAACACCACAGAGGTGAGCTGCCTTTTAACCGCCATGGGCGCATTTCAGCGGGGGTTCGATGTCATTGTGGTTACTGACTGCTGCGCTTCCTGGAGCGAGGAGAAGCATCAAATTGGCTTGAACTACCTCAAGCTGTTTGGGAAATTAATCAAGCAGTTGACCCTTGCTGAAGCCATCGCTCTTCTCGAGGGCGGGGCATAGGAGAGACATCATGAAAAAGGAGCTGATGGACATCCTGGCCTGTCCTGTATGTAAAGGTCGCCTCGAACTCAACATTGAGGAAGAAGACGAAAGAGAGGTAGTCACCGGCTCCTTATATTGTGCCCAGTGTGGCGAGAATTACCCGATCAAAGATGCCATTCCTAACTTGCTGCCGCCAAAGCTTCGTGAGTGACATTAGGGCGTATAAGTGATACGAGCATCAGGGGATTCCCAGACCTCAATGCTGGAGATGAAAACAGGTGTTTCCCGCAGCTTGTCCTTGAGTTCATCATAGATAGTGCTGGCGATGTTCTCCGAGGATGGGTTGATGCTATCGAACGGTGGCACCTCATTCAACAGAGCATGATCAAAGCGACTCAATATCTGGCCCAAGTAGCCTTTCAACTCCACAAAGTCCAAGGCCAGACCGGTATCATCAAGCTCTTGAGCTTGAACGGCAACCACAACTTGGAAACGATGCCCGTGCACCCGCTCGCACCGCCCCCGGTAACCCCTTAAGTAGTGTGCGGCATCAAAGTGCTGGCGGACTGATACTTGATACATCTTTCGTTCCTTTCCCCAGAGGCTTCATCGAGCAATTGCCTGATCGTCTTCTGCTCTAAAGGATGAATCAAGTCAGGAGCGATCTCAGCCAGGGGCATCAAGACGAAAAGGCGCTCGGTAATACGAGGATGGGGAATGGTCAAGCCCTCCGTTTCCAGGACCAAGTCTCCACAGAACAGGATGTCGATATCGATGATGCGCGGTGCATTGCGAAAGCTGTGAGATCGGCCCAACTCAGCTTCAATATCCTTGGCCAAGCGGAGCAGGCTGAATGGAGTGAGCCCTGTTGAAACACGGCATGCGGCGTTGAGAAACCAGGGCTGAGCGTGATAACCCATGGGCTCAGTTTCATAGAGAGAGGACACCTGCTCGACAGTTAGCCTCTTACTCAAGAGCTCAACAGCTTGCTCTATGTTTTTCTCTCTATCACCGAGGTTGGAGCCCAGCCCGAGATATGAAGTAATCAACTCTGATGTCGACTGCAAAGGACTTTACCTTAACCTTTAACTTTGTAGGATCCCTCTCTAACGATGGCATCACTCATGCGGCACACCCGTACCATAGAGGCGACATCATGCGCCCGAATGATATCGGCCCCGTTGTGAATGCCGATGGCTATCGCTGCTGCCGTCGCTTCCAGGCGCTGGTCAGGTGGCAGGTCAAGAAAGAACTTCCTTGAGGGGCCAATAAGTATGGGGCGGCCAAGCGACCTCAGCTCGCCGAGACGGCGCATGATCTCCAGGTTCTCCGCCACCGTCTTGCCGAAGCCAATGCCGGGATCGATGATGATGTTGTTCCAATCAACCCCGGACTGCAAAGCCAGCTGAATGCTCCGCTCCAGGTCGGCCCTGAGATCTGGAAAGAAGCTTTGATATCGGCCATCCCTCTGGTTTTGTGCTATGATCAGAGGCACTCCAGCCTCAGCTGCCACTCGGGCGATATCAGGATCTCTCTTCAGTCCCCAGACATCATTAACCATATTGGCACCTGCGACAAGGGCCTGGCGGGCCACCTCCGATTTGTAGGTGTCGATGCTAATGGGGACCAGGAGCTCGGTAGCGAGCCTCTCCACTATCGGAATCACTCGGCGCAACTCCTCAGCAGCAGATATGGGCTCGAAATTGGGTCGAGTTGACTCTCCGCCAACATCGATGATATCGGCACCCTCAGCGACAAAACGCTGTGCCAATTCCAGAGCCAACCCTACATCACCACCGACACCATCGCCGGAAAAGGAATCAGGGGTGGCATTGATAATGCCCATGATGTAAGTCCGCCGGCCCCAATTGAATTCCGTCTCCCGGCAGCGGGTCACGCCCAGTCCAAGCATGCCTTGTCCTCCTTGCCTTATTGTAGCATGACTTATCCAATCTGGAAATGGAAAAGTTCTGATACGAACTTCCCTTTTCGGCCTTAGTCTGTTAAAATAGCCTGAGAGTGGATGAGGTCAAGAGTAAATTCAAGGAGGCCAGCGATAGCCACGATTCATGACCGGATTAGCGAACTGAGAGAAAAGGAGGAGAGAGAAAAGGCCTTAGGGGGCCCAAAACAAGTCCAGAAGCAACACGAAGCTGGCAAACTGACAGCTCGCGAGAGACTGGAACTCCTCTTCGATCCGGGTAGCTTTCATGAACTCGATATGTTCGTCCGCCATCGTTGCAATTACTTCGACATGCCTCAGACGTTCGTCCCTGGAGAAGGGGTCATCACCGGATATGGAATGGTGAACGGCCGCCAGGTGTGTGCCTTCTCCCAAGACTTCACTTCGATGGCTGGGACCCTGGGCGAGATGCACGCCAAGAAGATCTGCAAGGTCATGGACTTGGCCATGCGCATTGGGATCCCCATCGTTGGCTTTAATGACTCGGGAGGGGCTCGCATTCAAGAAGGAGTTGACGCTCTCTCCGGGTACGGTCAGATATTCTATCGCAACTCCTGTGCTTCAGGGGTTATTCCCCAGATCTCAGCGATAATGGGTCCCACCGCAGGAGGCGCCGTCTATTCTCCAGCGATGACCGATTGGGTCTTCATGGTGAAGAAGACAAGCTATATGTTCATCACCGGCCCCGAAGTGATCAAGACCAGCGTGGGTGAAGAGGTCACCTCCGAGGAACTCGGCGGTGCCATGGTCCACAACACCAAGAGCGGAGTGGCCCACTTCGCCTGCGACAGCGATGCCCAGACCATCGAGATGATCAAGGAGCTCTTGAGCTACTTGCCGTCAAATAACATGGAGGACCCACCTCTGCTCGATGCCGAAGATGACCCCACCCGTATTGACCCGGCTCTCGACAGCATTATACCCGATGACCCGCGCAAGGCCTACGATATGAGAAAGATAATCCGCTCCCTCGTTGATAACGAAAAAATCCTGGAGCCTCACTATCATTACGCCCGGAATATGATCGTCTGCCTCGCTCGACTTAATGGCCGCACCGTAGGTATAATCGCCAATCAACCAATGCATCTTGCCGGCTGCCTCGATGTCAATGCTTCAGACAAGGCAACCCGCTTCATCCGATTCTGCGATGCCTTCAACATCCCGCTGATCACACTGGTTGATGTCCCTGGCTATCTGCCCGGTACAGACCAGGAATGGTCTGGCATCATCAGGCACGGGGCTAAGCTGCTCTGGTGCTATTCCGAGGCCACCGTACCCAAGATCACCCTGGTCACACGCAAGGCCTATGGCGGCTCCTACCTGGCCATGTGCAGCCGTGACCTGGGAGCTGATATGCTCTTTGCCTGGCCCATGGCCGAGATGGCTGTTATGGGGGCCGAGGGGGCCATCAACATCATCTATCGCCGGGAGATAAAAGAATCAGAAGACCCCAAGGCCAAGCGTGAGGAGAAGCTCATGGAATACCGCGATCTCCTGTATAATCCCTACATAGCGGCTTCAAGAGGGTATATCGACGAAGTCATCGTGCCTCAGGAAACAAGGTCAAAGCTAATCGCAGCCCTGGAGTTGCTCTCAACCAAGCGAGAGACCAGACCGCCGAAAAAGCACGGCAATATCCCAGTATAGGAGGCCCCCCTTTTGAAGGAGGAAAAGGTTCCCAGGAGTCAAGCGATACAAAGATTGCTAATACAGTCACCCAATCTATGGAAGGCCTCTGGCCGCCAGGAGATGATGATGTTGCGCATGCTATGGCAGCGCAGGATAGTTCCTAAGGTGAGCTAAATGGGAAAGACTTTGGCGCAGAAGATCCTCGGCCAGCGCTGCGGCAGTGATGTCCAGCCCGGTGATGTCGTGGTGGTGCCGGTAGACGTAGCTTTTGTCCAGGACGGCACCGGACCGCTGACCGTAAAACAATTTGCATCCTGCGGTTTCAGGCAACTGGCCAATCCCCTGATCTCCCTGGTCTTCCTGGACCACGCTGCTCCCAGCTCAGCTCGAGAGCTGTCCAATGACCACAATCACCTTCGCCGTTTCGCCAGCTGGTATGGCGCCAGGCTATTTGAGATCGGCGAGGGGATCTGTCATCAGCTGGTCGCCGAGTCGTATGCCAGCCCCGGTCAGATAATCGTTGGCGGAGATTCCCATACTGTGATGGCTGGGGCCTTGTGTGCTTTCGCCACCGGTATGGGCTCAACAGATGTCGCCGTCGCCCTCTCTCTGGGCCAGACTTGGCTCCGAGTTCCAGAGAGCTTCCAGGTGGTCATCACCGGTCAGTTCCCCAAGGGGGTCTATGCCAAGGATCTGGCCCTTTACCTCATTGGAACACTGGGGGCTGATGGTGCTACATATAAAGCACTGGAGTTCGGCGGCGATGGTATCAGTCATCTCGGCATGTCGGAGCGCCTGACCCTAGCCAGCATGGTGGTGGAAGCTGGAGCCAAAGTGGGGCTGTTCCCCTCCGATGAAGTCACCCATAGCTACCTTGAGATCCATGGTCGTGAGCAGGAATACCACCCGCTGGAGCCCGATCCCGATGCCAGCTATGAACGAGTCATCGAGATCGATGCTACAAAACTGGAGCCCATGTTGTCCAAACCGCATTCCGTAGACAATACCGCTCCGGTGCGGGAGCTCGTGGACCGGCCGGTGCAGCAGGTGTTTATCGGCACCTGTAGCAACGGGCGATTGGAGCACTTAGCGGTAGCAGCGGAAATCATGAAGGGGAAAAGACGGCACCCCAATACCAGGTTGATAGTTGCACCAGCTTCTAAGAATGTCCTGTATGAGGCAATGGAAGCAGGTTATATTCAGATATTGCTCGAAGCCGGGGCAGTCATCGTGCCCCCCGGTTGTGCCGCTTGCCTCGGCGTCCATCACGGCGTTTTAGGAGATGGGGAGGTTTGCCTGTCAACCGCCAACCGCAACTTTAGGGGTCGCATGGGCAATCCCGATGCCTTCATCTATCTGGCAAGCCCGGCCACTGCTGCCGCCACCGCTATCAACGGATGCATCGCCGATCCCAGGGAGATGATGTAGTGCTCAAAGGTAAAGCGTTTAAATTCGGAGACGATATCTCTACCGATCTGATCAGCCCGGGGCGATATTTTCACCTGAGGAGTGATTTGCCGGAGCTGACCAAGCATGTCTTAGAGGACGCCGACCCTGCTTTTGCCTGCAGTGTTCAACCCGGCGATTTCGTCGTCGCCGGAAAGGACTTCGGTCTGGGCTCAAGCCGGGAGCATGCCCCTCTGGTGATCAAGATGGCTGGAGTGAGCGCTGTGCTGGCCAAGTCGGTAGCCCGCATCTTCTTCCGAAATGCGTTCAATGTTGGACTTCCCGTTCTCATCTGCGACACCGACCAGATCGATGATGGCGATGAGCTGGAAGTCGATCTCGCCGCGGGCATCATAAAGAACATGAGCACCGGAGCCGAGATCGCCTTCGCCAAGATACCTGAGGTCATGCTCAAGATTCTGGACGAGGGAGGCTTGGTGCCTTATATCAAGAAATATGGCAGCTTTCAAACATCAAGCCCGAGCTGATAGTTATAGCTTCATGCCAATCAACATAACCATGATCCCCGGCGATGGCGTCGGGCCTGAGGTCACCGAGGCAACGAAAAGGGTCCTGGAGGCTACCGGAGTCCCTATCAACTGGGAGATTCATGATGCTGGATCCCTTGCTTTGGAAAGACATGGCACTCCCCTCCCCGATTTCGTGCTCGATTCTATCAGGAGAAACAAGGTGGCATTGAAGGGGCCAGTTACCACCCCGGTGGGCACGGGATTCAGGAGCGTTAACGTTGCTCTGCGCCAAGAACTGGACCTTTATGCCTGTCTCCGCCCCTGCCGAAGCTATGAGGGTGTGCCTTCACGATACCAGGATGTCGACATTGTGATAGTGCGAGAGAATAGTGAAGA
This sequence comes from Dehalococcoidia bacterium, assembly GCA_034414595.1. Lineage (GTDB taxonomy): Bacteria > Chloroflexota > Dehalococcoidia > SZUA-161 > JAUWZY01 > DAOULY01. The sequence continues at coordinate 267,071 of DAOULY010000016.1, read as the reverse complement.
CCTCTATGCCGGTGTTGAGTTTGAAAGAGGAACTCCGGAGACCAAAGAGCTTATCGATTTCATCGCCGCTACAGGACGAAAAAAGCTCAGCCCTGATTCAGGCATCAGCATCAAACCCATTTCGGAGCAGGCATCGAGGAGGATCGTCAAGTTCGCCTTCATCTATGCTCGTGCCAATGGCCGCAAGAAGGTGACCGCAGTGCACAAGGCGAACATCATGAAATTCTCCGACGGCCTGTTCTTAGAGACCGCGACCCGAGTGGCCCAAGAATACCCCGATATCGAATTCGACCAAGTTATCGTAGACAATCTCTGTATGCAGCTGGTGCGAAACCCCGAGCGCTATGACGTTCTGGTGCTGCCCAACCTCTACGGTGATATTATCTCCGATCTCTGTGCCGGGCTCATTGGTGGACTGGGTATCGCGCCAAGCGCCAATATCGGAGACGAGATCGCCGTCTTCGAGCCAGCTCATGGCAGCGCTCCCAAGTATGCCGGCGAAAACAGGGTCAATCCCGTAGCTACCATGCTATCCGGTGTTCTGATGCTGCGCCATATCCAGCAGAAGGAAGCAGCTGATAGGTTGGAAAAGGCGATAGCTCAAGTTATGGCCAAGCGAAAAGCAACGACCTACGATCTGAAGCCCCAGCATGCCGCGACCACTTATGAGGTTGCCGATGCTGTAATCGAAGAATTGCATCAAAGGAAAGGAGTATGTTGACCAACGAAGAACTCTTAGCCCAAGCACGCAAGCCACAACAGGAAGCCATGAAGCTACATCCATTCTATAAGGGCAAGATCCAGATCATCGCCAAGTGCGCCGTGCGCAGCCTTGATGACTTTGCCATCTACTATACACCTGGTGTAGCCGAGCCCTGCCGGGAGATCAAGGCAGAAAAGGAGAAGGTATACGAGCTGACCAACAAATGGAACACAGTTGCTGTAGTCTCCGATGGCACCAGAGTGCTGGGCTTAGGAGATATCGGCCCCGAGGCTGGGCTGCCGGTAATGGAGGGCAAGGCGCTCTTGTTCAAATATCTCGGCGGGGTCGATGCCTTTCCCATATGCCTCGATACCAAGGACCCCGATGAGATTATCCAGGCAGTCAAATGGCTTCAGCCCTCCTTTGGAGGCATCAATTTGGAGGACATCGCCAATCCCAAGTGCTTCTACATCCTCGACAGGCTGAGAGCTGAGATGGATATCCCTGTTTGGCACGATGACCAGCAGGGCACAGCCGCCATCACCTTGGCGGGACTGGTAAACTCGCTCAAGGTTGTGGGCAAGGAGATAGACAAGGTCAGCGTTGCTATGATCGGTGCTGGAGCCGCCAACATCGCCATTTCCAGAGTGCTCTTCGCCGCCGGAGCCAAGCCCGAGAACTATATCATCGTTGACAGCAAGGGCATTCTGCACCCGGGGAGGAAGGACCTGGAGCAGAAGAAGGGTGAGTACATTGACAAATGGAAACTTTGCCAGATGACAAACGCTGAGCGCAGGACTGGTGGCATTGCTGAGGCGCTCCGCGGTGTCGATGTCTGCATTGCACTTTCTCAATCCGGCCCTGGCGTTATCCACCCAGATTGGGTCAAGGCCATGAATAAGGATGCCATCGTGTTCACCTGCGCTAACCCCATCCCCGAGATCTGGCCTTGGGAGGCCCACGAGGCAGGTGCCAGAATTGTGGCCACGGGGCGCTCCGACTTCCCCAACCAGGTGAACAACTCCATAGGATTTCCAGGCATTTTTCGTGGTGCTCTCGATGTCCATGCCAAGACAATCACCGACGAGATGTGCATCGCTGCTGCCTATTCGCTGGCCCAGACAGCAGTTGAGCGTGGCATAACAGAAGAAAATATTGCGCCTACAATGTGGGAGCCGGAGGCTTTCATCAACGAGGCTGTGGCTGTGGGAATGAAGGCCCAGGAGCAAGGAGTTGCCCGCATAAGCCGCAGCGCCGAGGAACTACGCAAGGGCGCTGCAACCATGATCCAAGGTGCCCAAGGGATGATAGCCCTCTTGATGAAAGAAGGATTTATTCCTCCGGCCCCTGAGTAGTGTGAGTTGCAAGTCTGGATATCTTCAGAAGGAGCCGCAGAAAATGAGGGAAATTCAGTGCCAGGAGATAACCGAAACCGTGGCCCGGCTTTGTAAGGAGGCTAATTTGTTCCTGGGACAGGATGTGTTAGACTCCCTGCAAAAGGCACGCCAGGAGGAAGTCTCACCGGTGGCCCGTGATGTCCTCGACCAGATACTGGAAAATGCTCGCATCGCTGCCGCCGAGGAAATGCCTCTTTGTCAGGACTGTGGCACAACAGTGATATTCCTCGAGCTGGGCCAAGAAGTCCACATCTCGGGTTGCGCACTCTACGATGCTGTGGAGGAGGGAGTTCGGCAGGGCTATGAACAGGGATACCTGCGCAAGTCCATGGTGCGCCAGCCATACTCGGCCAGGGTTAACACCAAAGATAATACCCCTGCGGTCATCTACACGGATGTTGTTCCCGGCGACAGGCTCAAGATCACCGTGGCCCCCAAAGGGGGCGGCAGTGAGAACATGAGCCGGTTCGCCGCGCTGGTGCCGGCCCAAGGACGCCAGGGTGTCATCGATTTCGTAGTGCGCGCGGTGGATGAGGCTGGCAGCAACCCCTGCCCTCCGATCATCGTCGGCGTCGGCATCGGCGGTACCGCAGACAAGGCCACGCTTTTGGCCAAAAAGGCGCTGCTGCGCCAGCTTGGTGCCCCCAATCCAGACCCCGAGTTCGCCGAGTTGGAGCAGGAGCTTCTAAGCCGGATCAATGCCCTCGGCATCGGCCCCCAGGGCTTTGGCGGCAAGGCAACAGCTCTGGCTGTCCATGTTGAAGTCTTCCCGGCACACATCGCCAGCCTTCCCGTGGCAGTTAATATCCAGTGCCATAGCGCCAGGCACAAGGAAGCGGTGTTATGATGGCTCAGGATATGGTTGATATCTACATCTTAGGCAAGCGCTACCAGGTTCCAGAGGGACTGACCATCATGAAGGCCCTGGAATACGCCGGCTACCAGCTCATCCGTGGTGTAGGCTGCCGCGGTGGTTTCTGCGGCGCTTGCGCCACCATCTACCGGGTCAAGGGAGACCCCGAGTTGAAATACGGCCTCGCCTGTCAGACGGTTATCGAGCCCGGAATGTACCTGGCCCAGATTCCCTTCTTCCCGGCGGAGAAGGCCGTGTATCAGCTCACGGAACTTGAGACCACTGTGGAGCAGGTGCTTGAGCTCTACCCTGACCTGATCAAGTGTCTTGGTTGTAACACCTGTACTAAAAGTTGTCCCCAAGAACTCGAGGTCATGTGGTATATCGCCGATGCCCTTCGAGGTGACATGGCCGAAGTGGCCAAGAAGTCGTTTGATTGTGTTATGTGCGGCTTGTGTGCTGCCAGATGCCCCGCCGGGATAGTGCAATACAATATAGCTTTGCTCTGCCGCCGTCTATATGGCCGCTATCTGGCCCCAAAATCAGAGCACCTTGAGCAAAGAGTTGCTGAGATCGAAAGCAGCAAATTTGATACCGAGCTGGCGGAGTTAAAAGAGATGTCTCAGGCTGAGCTACGCCGCCGCTACAGCGAGCGCGACATCGAGACCTGAGGAGGTCAATATGTATCCACCTGACCTGCAAGAGAGCATCACCAAGGTTGAAGCAACAAGAGAACGAAGGTTGAAAGAGGTTTATCCTCGCCTCAGCGATGAGGACAAGAGGTCCTTGTTGGAGCACTTTCATCCCGATTTCATCACTGGAGGGATGCGCGAGCTCAAGGCCGGGCCCAACAAGGGAGACCGCACCCCTAACGAGCTCGCCGACATGCTCGAAGGTAATAGCAGGGTGGACCCGGATATCATAGATCTGGAGGCCATAGACTACGATGTCGATGTCCTGGTCATCGGGGGGGGTGGTGCTGGGGCAGCAACAGCGCTTCTGGCTCAGGAAAACGGAGCCAGTGTCCTGCTGGTAACCAAGCTGCGTCTGGGTGATGCTAACACCGTGGGAGCTCAGGGGGGAACTCAGGCAGCGACCAAGCCAAATGATTCACCCGCGTTGCACTACCTCGACGCCATAGGTGGCGGCGGCTTCACCAACATCCCTGAGTTAGTTGAAGCTCTGGTGCGCGATGCCCCTTCTGTGGTTCAGTGGCTGGAGTCACTGGGTCTAATCTGGGACAAGGAGCCAGATGGCACGTTACACACCGAGAGCGGAGGCGGGACCTCTCGGAAAAGGATGCATTCCGCCCGAGATTACACTGGCCTCGAGGAGATGCGCGTGGTGCGCGATGAGATCTGGAACCGCGGCATAAACGTGCTGGAGTTTTCCCCGGTCCTGGAACTGGTCATGGACGACACGGGACAAGTGGCCGGGGCCATTTTGATGAACCTGGAGACCAATGAGATGAGCCTGGTTCGGGCCAAGACCACGGTCATGGCCACCGGTGGCGGAGGACGTTTGCACTATCAGGGCTTCCCCACCACCAATCACTATGGGGCCACCGCTGATGGATTGGTCTTGTGCTACCGGGTAGGCGCCAAGTTGGTCTTTATGGATACAATGCAATACCACCCCACTGGGGTTGCCTATCCAGAGCAAATCGTGGGCCAGCTGGTCACGGAGAAGGTGAGAAGTCTTGGAGCCCAACTGGTCAATGCCGAGGGAGAGCAGTTCGTCCATCCCCTGGATACGCGAGACGCAGTAGCCTCGGCAATAATCCGGGAGTGTCAGGAACGCCATCTTGGCTTGATCACATCCACGGGGCAGCCGGGTGTTTGGCTGGATGCACCAATGATCGAGATACTGCGTGGGCCGGGAACCATTCAGCGGGAATTGCCAGCCATGTTCCGCCAGTTTCAGCGTTTCGGCATCGATATGAGCAAGGAGCCAGTATTTACCTACCCTACACTCCACTATCAAAACGGAGGTATCCTGATCGATGCCCAGAGCAGGACCACCGTGCCCAATCTCTTCGCCGCCGGCGAGGTCTCGGGGGGAGTACATGGCAGGAACCGGCTCATGGGCAACTCCACGCTCGATATATTCGTCTTTGGACGTAGAGCAGGAAAAGCAGCTGCTGATCGAGCCAAGGAGACCGAGTTAGGTCAATTGACTCTGGACCACGTGCGCCGCTGGCAGAGCCAGCTCAAGGAAGCAGGCCTGGAAGAAAGACCGTCGTCGCCTCTGCTGCTTCCCGATTATACCAGGCACGGCAAGGTAGCCTCGCTGGCCTGGGGCCCAGTACTGGCACGGTGAACTCAGGAGGTCGAATGCCACAGCGTATTCAAGTAGACGTAAATGCCATAGAGGGAATTCTGAACGCCATTCTGGATAGCAAGACACCTCCAGTGGCCAGATGCCGCTTGCTATCCAGTGGTTTCTCTCCAGCCCATACGCTGTATCTCAGTGAGGATATCGCAGGCACCAAAGCTTGTCTTGGATGTGGCAATTGCATCGACATCTGTCCGGTGTTAGGCCGTGAGCCAGCGCGACGGGAGAAGACAGAGCAGCGAACGTCAATGGCTTTGGAGACCATCGTCGCCGAGGATTGCGACCGGTGCTACGCCTGCGTGCTCGCTTGCCCTCAAGTGGATACCACTATCAAGTACTACATAGTGAATCGTCGAGTTATTGAGGTTATGTCAAGATTGGAGGCTCGCATCGGTGATGATCAGGAGTCAGACCTCGACCTGTTCCTCGAGGAAGCATTAGAGCAGGGCTGAATAGAAGGTGCCAGCATGGACTTTGAAATACCTGAAGAGCTTAAGATGGTACAGACAACGGCGAGGGACTTCGTCAAGAAGGAACTAATCCCTCTGGAGCGGGAGATCCTGGGCCGAGAGCCCACCGACGCCAGGGTGACCCTGCCAGATGAGGAACGGGAAAGGCTAACTCAGACAGCTAAGAAGATGGGCTTTTGGAGCTTGAACGTTCCGGAGGAGCTTGGCGGCTTAGACCTTCCGGTGCTCGGTCTCTGCCTGGTGGAGGAGGAGCTGGCCAAGACCATCGTCCCCTTCCAGTTCGGCGATGTGACCCCTCTCCTCTTTGAATGTAATGAAGAGCAGAAGGAGCGATACCTGCTCCCGGTCATCGAGGGGCAAAGGCAAGGCTCGATTGCCCTACTCGAGCCCACTACAGCTCACCCGACAGCGATGAAGACAACAGCAGCAAAGGAGAATGCGCACTATGTTATCAACGGGCAAAAGTTGGTAACATCCGTCGCCGATCCCGGTGACTTCGCTATGGTCTTCGCTCTCACCAATGGGGAACAGCGAGCTGAGCCGAAGATGACTTGCTTCCTTGTGGATATAGATACTCCCGGAGTTACCGTTATTGGGGGTGGCGAGAGAACAGGCTGGCGCGCTCGAGCCATCGAGCCCATCACCATGGTCTTCAGCCAGTGCTCCGTGCCCGAGGCCAACGTTTTGGGCCAGGAGGGAGGCGCCTATCGACTGGGAGCCAAGTGGCTGCCCTCAAGGCGGTTGATAAGAAGCGCCCGCGCTGTGGGCGCTATGGAGAGGTTGCTCGAGGTCTCGGCAGAGTATACCAAGAACTGGCAGTCCTTTGGTCAGCCCATCACAGAGCGGCTGGATGTCCAGCGGGTCTTGGCCGATATGGCAACCTATGCCCAGGCTGCAAGGCTCATGGTCTACTACGCTGCCTGTAAGGCGGATGAGGGTGAGGATATCCGGCGCGATGCAGCCATGGTTAAGGTCTTCACCGCCGGGATGTTAGAACAAGCAGCAAACTTGGCAGCCCAGCTCCATGGTGGACCAGCATATGCCGGGGATTTGCCCATCGAGAAGCTGTGTCGTAATGCGATATCAGCAGACGCAGCCGGTCAAGCTTTGGAGCTACAACGGGCCATCATTGCCAGAGAGATTCTGAGGGGGTAAACGATGCCGAAGAAAGTCACTCTGCCCTTAACTGACGAGGCTGTTGCCGACCTTAAGGCCGGAGACAATGTCTCACTCACCGGTGTCATCTATGTGGCCCGGGATGCGGCTCATAAGAGGCTCATAGAGGCCCTGGACAAGGGAGAAAAGCTACCCTTTGATATCACAGGACAGACAGTATACTATATGGGGCCATCACCGGCCAAACCGGGGCAGGTTATTGGATCTGCTGGTCCCACCACCAGCGGCCGCGTGGACGTCTACTCTCCACGTCTAATGGAGGCCGGGCTCAAGGGTATGATCGGAAAAGGCTCGCGCTCTCAATCGGTTAAGGATGCCATGAAGCAATTCAAAGCGGTCTATTTCGCTGCCATTGGAGGTGCCGGAGCTCTCATCGCCAAATCTATTAAGAAGTCAGAGGTGGTGGCCTACGAGGATTTAGGTGCTGAGGCCATTCGCAAGCTCGAAGTCCAAGACTTCCCGGTTACCGTGGTCAATGACATCTATGGCGGTGATCTTTACGAAGAAGGTAAGGCCGAATACCAGAAGTTGCTTCAAGATACAAGATAACGGACAGGCTGGTGAGGGACAACTCACTGGATGAAGCTTTGGTGGAGAGAGCACCAGAGCTTCGGAGAAGGGTCTTCGGGAATACCCCCAGCTACAAACCCTCCAGGCAAGGAGAAAAGGAGGAAGGAAAAACCCCTTGCTCCCAGCCTGTCAGTTATCTCTTTCATACTTAAGACTCCGCCAAAACCGACTGCGCTTTCCTCTGCCTGCATCCCACAAAGTCGCCCTTATGACCTCATTTCACATTGCCATGACTAAACGGCAGAGAAATCTGCTTTAAGATTAAATACAATATGGCCCTGTGTCAAATGTATGTCCATCAATTCAAAAAGGGGGACTATAGACGAAAAAACGGGACAGTGGTAAAATACCGATGAGTTGAAAATGGGGTCGGGGACATGGCCACAAACAGGATAAGAGAGCTAGGGCCGCTGCCACCGTACCTGACATATTCCACCTGGCTCAAGCTGATAGAGAACCTGGACAAATACCTACCCCCGCAATTTGACCGGAGCTACTGGGATAGCCTTAAGTTCTCCGGCAGTACCAGGACCACGGCCAGGGCAACGCTGTCTTTCCTAGGACTGATAGGCTCCAATAACGAGCCAACAGACAAGTTGCAGCAATTTATTGACTCCAGAGATGACCAGCGTCGTACTGAACTCAAGGCCATAGTTGGCAAAGCCTATGAGCCGATAGTCCGCAATTTAGACCTGGAAAGAGCAACCGTGGGCCAATTAGAAGAGTGTTTCAGAAATCGTGGAGCCAAGGGCCAATTGTGTGACAAGTGCATCTCGCTTTTCCTGGCCCTGGCCAGAGACGCAGGCATTTCGCTCTCGCCACCCCTGGAGGCGAAATCGAGAGTCGGGCGTGGTCCCAAAACGGTCGTCAGCCGGGAGCGAAGCAAACGGCCAAAATGGAAAATTCCTGAAGAAATGCCATCGGCGAAGCGCGTATCCTGGACGGAGCTGCTGGAAGAGTTGCTGATGAGAGACTTCCCTGATTTCGACCCCGGCTGGCCCGAGGACGTGAAGAGCAAGTGGCTTGTCCGAGAGCTGATGGAGAGAGCACGAGGGAAGAAAGGGTGATCTTATAATAAGGAAAGGTCCTGAAATGGAACTGGCCCGATGCAGCTCCCTATCGATTCCTCGAGATTACCCTGACCAGACCGGCAATGCTCTTGGCATCGCATATTTGACCCGAGGCAATCAGTCCGTGGACATGGGATAGCGGGGTGTGGACTATCTCTATGTCTTCGTCTGCGTCCGGGGACCGCTGGCTTTGCTGAAGCTCGGTAGCTAAGAACAGGTGCATGTATTCAGTGCAGAAGCCAGGGCTGGTGTAGAAGCCACCGAGGTATTCCATGTTCCGAGCAATATAGCCGGTCTCCTCCTCAAGCTCACGATGGGCGCAGTCAATGGGCTCCTCTCCCGGATCGATTCCCCCAGCCGGGACCTCCAAGAGCAAACGTTCCACAGGCTTGCGATACTGGCGGACGAGGACCACGTTTTGCTCGGAATCAAGGACCACGATAGCAGCGCACGCTCCGTGTTCCACAATCTCCCGCTTGGTCTGCCGACCAGTGGCCAGCTCGACGGTATCGACCCGTAGATTGACCACACGCCCTTGATAGATCAGCTCGCTCTCGATAGTTGGTTCCGCCGTCACCTTTCCCTCAAAGGTCCAAGACCATGGCTGTTTCATCGCAGTGGGGGAATTTAGGGCACCGCTGACACTCGCCCCAGATCTTGCGCGGCAGCTCCATAACATCGCTGTAACGGAAGCCAAACCGGGCAAAGAAGTCGGGCCTATAGGTAAGGCAGAAGAGACGGGGGATTTCCATCTTCCTTACCTCCTCGAGGCAGGCCTGAACTAAGGCAACGCCAATGCCCTGGTCTTGCCAATTTTCGTCTACCGCCAAGGCCTTTATCTCAGCCAGATCCGACCAGATGACATGAAGGGCGATACAGGCCACTACCTCGGCACCATCTCTGGCCACGAAAAAGTCCCTGATGCTCTCGTAGAGTTCGCTCATAGGCCGGGGAAGCATGTCCCCTTTATCGGCCGAGCGGTTGATCAGTGCATGCATCTGAGGTACATCTGAGATTCGAGCCCGTTCGATGTCCATCTCCTCCTACCTTCTGTCCAGTCTCTGAGTCAAAGTCCGATAGAAAAAGTTGGATGGTTGGGTGCGGAGAAACCGAGTAATATAGGGGCTGCGTTTAACCTTAACTACATCCCCATCATTCAACTGGACTTCGATCTGGCCATCGATGCTTAGCATGGCCTGCTCATCAGTGTGAACCTCAAGCACCAATTCCGTGTCCGATGGTAACACCAGAGGTACAGCCAAACTGAGGTGGGCTGCCACGGGAGTCAGCAGGATCTCCTTTGCCTGCGGGTGCAGGATCGGGCCACCGGCTGCCAAAGAGTACCCGGTGCTCCCAGTAGCTGTAGCTACAATAACCCCATCGCACTTGTACACCGTCAACGGTTCCTGAGCGACTGTCACCTGGACACGGACCACGCGAGCTCTTCCCGCCCGAGCCACTACCGCGTCATTCAAGGCCCGGAACGCCTTCTCTTGAGCGGGGAGCATAGCTTCAAGCATAGCTCGCTCATCGATCCATCCTGCCCCGGCGAGGAAATCCGGTATCTTCGCTTCGGCATCCTGGGCCGTGATCTCGGTCAGAAAACCCAAATGGCCCAGATTTATACCCAAGATGGGAACAGATGACGGAGCCACGATACGCGCTGCCCGCAACATAGTGCCATCCCCGCCGATGCTCAAGATCAGGTCCGTTCCCGGTCCCATCTCCCTGGCCTTGTCCTCATCCCATGCAGAACAAAGCCAGAACTCGGCTTCCACATGAGCCAGCTTTTGCACCAGGTCACGGGCCAAAGCCTCGGCAGGGGTGTTTTTGGGGTGAAACAGAATGCCGACCTTCTTCACTGACCAAGTTAAAGCATAGCCTCAGACGAGGTGAAAGTCAAGAATCAACCAAGGTTCCAACCTTTTGCGGGAAAACCCCAGGTATTACCGCCTGGCAGTAACGGCAACGTCCCCCTTCTATATTGTATTGTAGGATATCGAAGCAGTATCTCTGAATAAGCAGACTACCGCATTGATGACAATAGGTATTCTCACTGGAATGACCGGGAACGTTACCTATATAAACATAGTGCAAACCTTCCCGATGTCCTATCTCCAGCGCCTTTTCCAGGATGGCTACCGGGGTAGGCTCGACATGCGCCAGCTTGAGATGAGGGTAGAAGCGGGTCGCATGCCATGGAGTTCCTTCCCCAAGCTCACGATAAATCCAAGAGGCAATTCCCCTGAGCTGCTCTTCATCATCGTTATAACCCGGAGTGACATTGGTCACCACCTCCACATGCATGCCCCACTTTTCCTTGGCCCTCTTCGTGATCTCCAGGACCCCGGTGAAGTTGGCGATGTTGGCCAGCCTATAGTAGGCTGCCTTGCTGAAGCCCTTGACATCGACCCGAAATACATCGAGATAGGGACCGATGAGATCCAGTGCCTCCGGGGTCATATAGCCATTGGTCACATAGTTGGTATAGAGGCCCTGCTCTTTGGCCAGCTTGGCCCCATCCAAAGTATATTCAAGCCAGAGAGTGGGCTCATTGAAGGTCCAGGAGATGCCGAGGCAGTTATGTTGCTGTGCCAATTCCACCATCTCCCGTGGTGAGAGGAAAGTGGTGCTCTGCCCATCGATATCAGCATGAGATAGCTCCCAGTTCTGACATCCGGGGCAGCGGAAGTTGCAGCCCAGCGTGCCCAGGGAGAGCCAGCGGCTGCCGGGGAAGAAATGAAATACTGGCTTTTTCTCTATGGGGTTTATTGAAAGCGAGGCGACCTCACCATAGACCAGAGAATAAAGCTTGCCCCCCGAGTTCACCCTGACCCGGCAATACCCCCGCAGTTCCTCCTCGATGAGGCAACGGCGACGGCAGAGGCTGCACCTCACTTTGCCCTCCGCCAGGGAGTTACCCAGAAGAGCCTTCTTCATCATCACCTTCCCCACTGATCAGCCTATCGAGATCCTTCTTCATTCGCTGCCAATGCGTCCCCCGCCAGTAAATGCGATGACAGCTTGGACATTCCATATACTGAGTTTGAGTCCGGAACACAAAGGGCGGGACCAGGTCTCTAACCTGCTCCTTTTCTCGGGCGAGCAAGGGCTGATTGCATTCCAGGCATATGGAGAATGGCTTGAGGCCGCAATCGAGGTTCAGTGCCTGGACCACCTGGCGCAGTTGCTCCTTGACATCGTCATCCCGTATCATTACCAGCTTGAGCTGGTCGCTGTAGGCCACACGCCGTCTCAGCATCCGGGTGTCCTTGGTTAGCAAGACACGGCCCTCGTCCATGGCAATCCGAATCAGCTCATCGTCGCTGAGGTCATTGATGAACAGAGTATCATAGCCCAGAATGCGCAGCCACTTCGCCAGCTTGCCCACATTGACATCCACTATGAATCTGGGCCTCACGATTCAATCATAGCACAATTCCTCAGCCTCAACGTACTTGACAATAGCTCCGTAGCTGCCGATTTGATATAATGTTATCTAAGGAAACCATGGATCTGAAATTTGAGATCATCGACCATACTGCCGATATCGGCATCATGGCCTACGGCAAGAACGAAAAGGAGGTCTTCGCCAATTCGGCTTACGCCATGTTCAGCCTCATAGCCGATCTCGATGGAGTGGCTGAGAGCATCCGCCGAGAGGTTGAGGTCACTGCCACTGACCAAGAGACCCTATTGGCCTCCTGGCTCAACGAGCTGCTGTATCTCTTCGATGCTGAGCAAATCATATTCAAGAGCTTTGAGGTCATCGATCTAGGTGAACAGAGACTGCGGGCGATTGCCCGCGGAGAGAGAGTCGATCTCTCGCGCCACAAGCTCAAGACCCAGGTCAAGGCCGCTACCTATCATATGCTCAAGGTAGAGAAGGAAGACGGCTTCAAAGCCCAAGTGATCCTCGATGTTTAGGGGGAGGACGTGACGCGCTGGGAGGGCAAGCTCACCAAGATCGATGACTACCGCTGGCAGATTGAGCAGGAGTACAAGCCAGGAATGCGCGTCCCCGGCCTCATCTATGCCGATGAACGCATGCTGGCGCTCATCAGAGAGGAGCAGGCCCTGGAGCAGGTAGCCAATGTCGCCTTCTTACCCGGCATCGTGGGCCAATCGTTAGCCATGCCCGACATCCACTGGGGCTATGGCTTCCCCATTGGAGGTGTCGCCGGGACCAATGTCGATAACGGCGTGGTCTCACCTGGAGGTGTCGGCTTCGATATTAACTGCGGCACCCGTCTACTGCGTACTGACCTCACCGAGAAGGAGGTCAGGCCCAGAATTGAAGGACTCATTGCCTCTCTCTTCGCCAATGTACCATCGGGCTTGGGCTCTGAGGGCCGGATCCGACTCAGAGGCAATGAGATCGACCGAGTTCTGGCCCAAGGTGCAGCCTGGGCAGTCGCACACGGCTATGGCGAGAAGGAAGACCTGGAACTCGCTGAGGAGGGAGGCTGCCTCAAGGGTGCCGACCCCAGCCTGGTCAGTGAAAAAGCTAAGAAGCGAGGCGCTCCCCAGCTGGGCACCCTGGGCTCGGGCAATCATTTCCTCGAGGTCCAGGTAGTTGAGGAGATCTATGATCGGGCAGTGGCCGAGGTTTTCGGCATCGAAGAGGTGGGGCAAGTAGTGGTATTGATCCACACCGGTTCGCGGGGCTTGGGCCATCAGGTCTGCGATGACTATCTCCGGACCATGACCAGCGCGGTGCAGAAGTACGGCATCGAGCTCCCCGACCGCCAGCTTGCCTGCGCCCCGGTGCAGTCTACCGAGGGCAAGGCATACCAGGCAGCCATGGCCTGCGCCGCCAATTACGCCTGGGCCAATCGACAGTTGATCTGCCACTGGACAAGGGAGTGCTTTGCCAATTTCTTCGGCAAGAGCGCCACGGAGTTAGGACTGAGGATGGTCTACGACGTGGCCCACAATATCGCCAAGATAGAACAGCACAAGGTGAACGGGAAAAAGCAAACGCTCTGCGTCCACCGCAAAGGGGCCACCAGAGCTTTCCCTGCTGGTGCCCCTGGCGTGCCGGTGAGATATCGCGGTGTGGGCCAGCCGGTGCTGATCCCGGGAGATATGGGACGCTATTCCTATATAGCCATGGGCACAGAAAGGGCCATGGCAGAGACCTTCGGCTCGACCTGCCACGGGGCTGGCCGGGTACAGAGCCGGAGCGCAGCCAAGCGCAGCCTGCGTGGCATCGACATAGCCAAGGAGATGGAAAAGAAGGGAATCACAGTCATGGCGGCCTCAAGGTCAGGCCTGGCCGAGGAAGCCCCCGAGGCCTATAAGGACGTCGCTGAAGTGGTACATATAACCCACGAGGCCGGGATTTCACGCAAGGTGGCTAGGGCCCGGCCGCTGGGAGTAATCAAAGGATAAGAGATAAAAGGCTTTACCTTTAAAGCTTAAAGCTGCGCTATCCTTGACCAGCAACGGGCCGAGGTCGTAAAATTGAGTCAGCTTATGAAGCCCGATATAAACGAGGTTCAAAGGTGATGCGGGTCGGCATTCCGAGGGCCTTGCTCTATTACCAGTACTACCCGATGTGGAAGGCCTTTTTTGAGGAGCTCGGTGCCGAGGTCATTGTCTCCCCACCGACCACCAGCGAGATATTCAACTCGGGTTGCTCCCGGACCATAGCCGATATCTGCCTCCCGGCAAAGGTCTTCTGCGGCCATGCCCTATCCCTGGCCGGTAAATGCGACTACGTCTTCATCCCCTCCCTTCACAGCGTGCAGGACAAGGTTTACAGCTGCCCTAAGTTCATCGGCCTGCCCGATCTGGTCAGGGCCACCGTCCCGGAATGCCCCCCGATACTGGACCCAGACATCGATGTCAATGAGGGACCACGCCAGCTTTACTACAACATCTACAAGCTGGGACGCTCCTTCAGCCGCAGTCCGTGGAAGGTGAAAAGGGCAGCGGAGAAGGCGCTAAAGACGCACAAAGCATACCGAGCTCAAATGCATCTCGAAGGTCTGAGCCCTCCCCAGGCAATAGCAAGGATGGCATCTCAAACTGAGCAGCCCCACGACAACGTCACCTCCTACGACATGACCCTAGCCCTCATCGGCCACCCATACTTACTTTACGATGAATACACCAATCACAGGCTTGTCTCCCGGCTGCGGAAGATGGGCGCCAAGATTCTATTTCCGGAAATGGTGTCCGAAGACGAGCTTCAGACCTGGATACGTTACTTCGGGGAGCGCCCCTACTGGAGCTACGAAGAAGATGTGATCGGGGCTGGAGGACATTACTTGCAAAGCGATGTCGATGGCCTGATCTCGGTGGTCGCCTTCGGCTGTGGCCCCGATTCCTTAATGATCGAGCTGCTCCAGCGCCAGTCGCGGCGGCAGAACAAGCCCTTCCTCAACTTAGTTCTGGACCAACACACAGCAGAGGCCGGCCTCGTTACCAGACTCGAGGCCTTCATAGATATGACCAAGCGGAGGCAGAATGTCCCCACTAAGAGTTTTTATATCGATACTGGCGAGGAGCAGGAGGAAATAAAGGCTCTGGGCGTGCCGAATATGGCGAACATTGGGCCGGCGTTCCGCGCCTCGACCGAGATGCTCGGTGTCTCCCTGATCACGCCAGCGGTATCCAAACGCACTATTTCCCTGGGCACCAGATACTCACCCGAATTCGTCTGTCTCCCCTTCAAAGCAATACTGGGCACCTTCATCGAGTCTCTGGAGCAGGGGGCCGATACCCTGTTCATGGTTACCAGCTTCAATGCCTGCCGCATGGGGTATTATGCCAGAGTCCAGGAGCAAATCCTGCGCGATCTGGGATACAATTTCAAGTTCCTCAAATACAAGAGCTCAGACAAGGGCCTGATCGGGGTCCTCAGGGCTGTTAAGCGCTTCACCAATAATTCCCCTTGGCCCAAGGTCATTGCTGCCTATCGCCTGGGCACATCCAAACTAAAGGCCCTGGACGATCTGGAGCGCAAGGTGGAGAAGACTCGTGCCGTGGAGCTGGAGAAGGGCCTCAGCAACCGCATCTATAGGGAAGCAATTCAGGCCATCGACGAGACCAGGGACCTTGCCTCATTGAAACGAGTGGCGCGGGAATATTTCCAGAAGTTGGACCAGATGCCCAAGAATCCCGACGTTGTACCATTGAAGGTGGGCATAATTGGCGAACTCTACGTTGTGATGGAGCCCTTCGTGAATGTAAACCTGGAAGCCGAACTGGGTAAGTTAGGGGTGGAGGTGCGAAGGACCAGAACCACTTTCTTCTCCGAGTGGACCAACCTCGGCTCCTATCTCAATATCCTCGACAATGAGAAGAGGAAACTACAGAAGTTCGCCGATCCCTATCTCAGGCGGGATGTGGGCGGCCACGGCCTGGAATCGGTGGGCGAGAAAATACGTCTTTCCCCGGGATTTGATGGATTGGTACATCTGGCACCGTTTACCTGCATGCCCGAGGCCATCGCTCAGAACGTCATGCTCACCACGAAGGAGAATATTCCAGTGCTCACCATCCTGTGCGACGAGCAACTGGGCCGGGCTGGGTTGCTGACCAGAATCGAGGCCTTTGTCGACCTTATGGAATGGCGCCGCAGGAAACGGGCTGGAGCAAGCGTCTCGACATTCCGGATCTGAACATACCTGTCCTCGCTAAAAGACTGGTTTTCTTTTAAGCACAACTATGTGAAGAGGCATAGATAGCGAGGCTTTTCGGGCAAGGCCAGTCGGTTGGACTAAGTTTTCAGTGTCAGTAAACAGCTACGCGCGGCTTGAAGTTTAGAGCCGCCTCCAAGACTACGTTCAAGTTAGCATGGGGCAGCGGTAGATGCATATCGTGTTCTATGCCTAAGATATAGCCACTCCCCTGTGAAAGGATGTCCAGGGTTTCCTGAGCATGCTGCTTCAACATCTGAGCATTACCACCGTAGAGCAGCCTTTCGTCCAATCCGCCATGCAGGCACAACACCTTACCATACTGCTGTTTAATCCTAGCAATGTCCATCCCTTTACAGCTCACCTGTAGCGGACTTAAGATGTCAACACCGATCTCCACCAAGTCATCGATAACGGGATAGATAGCACCGCAAGAATGAAACAGCACCTTAGCCGGGGTCCTTCTCTTGATGAAGGAGATCAGTTTCTTGTGATAGGGTTTGAACACCTCTTTGTAGAGCACAGGTGAGATGAACATACTATCTTGGGTACCAATGTCGTCCCCGATTTCTACTATTTGGATATAGGAGCCAACCCAGTTTAGCAACATGCCATAAAGGGCTTCCGTGGTCTTGTATATTCTTTCCAAGAAGTCCTGAACCTGCTCTTTTTGTTGCACCAGAGCTGCCATAAACTCCCGGAAGCCCCACAACGCAATCCCCTGTTCTAAGAAGCCACTTATTGGAGCAGTCCCGATCAGAGTGTAGTCCGTCTTATGGTATAGATCTTCGGCCTCCTTCTGCACAAACGGCATCCAGCGACCGGTATATGACCATAGCGCGTACTCAGTATCATTATAGAGCTGCTCCAACTCTCTGGTCAGGCCTTCCATCCGGCCCAAAGCTTTGGGATCGTGCCAATGGTAGTCCTGTTCATGGCCGAATCTGCCATTCCTTGAGCGACCTCGCCCCCACCACGGCGTCGCCAGCGGCATCTTTTCCAAACCACGCAGTGAAATGCGGCGAAAATCGATCTTAAACCGATCCCACAGCGCTTTCTCGTAGAATCCATCAGCCAACCCAGTAACTCGACCAACGAGGTCGATGGGTATTCTATCCACCTCCTGGTGATTCAGCGCCCGAAGCACTCTCTGTCGCGAACTCAGCTCCATCCCTATCCTCTACCGTCTACCGCTGCATCTCAGTCCGGTAGCCAAAATACCTAATGCTGGATATACAAAACATACATCCAGCTGGACTGAATTATCATTCGCAGCGCGCTACTTGCACTTATTTGCACTATCCTTGCTTATATCCCAGCTTAACACCTCGGCCTGATGTTGTCAAGTCTACTTCGCCATGGGGATAATTGCCCTAGTATGTTCAACGCCTGCGCCTATAATTGCATCATTGTATCACAGCTTGGCTCCAAGCGACTCGTGGAATTCATCGTTACATTACTATTGCACTTGACAATGCTGCATCTAAGCGATAAAATTGCGCCAAGCATGGAGGTAGATCATGCCTAAAAAAGGCGTAAAGGGAAGACTTGCTCCTTATGTGCCAGTTACTACCTTCCGTACTTTCCTGGAGCGGATAAGATGGGTCACCACACCGAAGAAAGTGGACAAGAAGCTCTTGGATGATTATGGTATACCGCCCAAAAATCAGAGTGCCTTGCTCAGCGCACTCAAATTTTTAGGCCTGATCGATGACAACGGCACTCCTACCTCAGACTTTCGCCGACTGCAATCGAGCGGCACTGAGTTCCGCAACGGTTTGGAGGAGATAGTGCGGAAGTCATATGCCAACCTACTTGTGCGCTTTGATGCCCTCAGAGGAGACAGGGAGAGAGTATCCAACTACTTCGCCACTAATTACTCTCCGGCAACAGCCAAGAAAGCGACCATATTGTTTTTTGAACTCTGTAGAGAAATCGGCATATTGGCTGAGGGGAGAAAAGAGGATTTCGCAGATGCAGATGCAGGTGCCATAAAAGGTGTTAAGGCCAGCACTGCGGCCAGCCTCCCGGAGCCAACAAAGCCACTCAGTCTAAGAGACCTCTATGCCCAAAAGCTTATCGAGTCGGATTTGAATGTCAACATCGGACCGGGAATGGATGCCGAGGCACTCAGGGAGGCGAGGCAAATACTGCGAGACCGACACGAGTTTATCAAGGAGATCATCGGGGAATCAGAAAGGTGAGCTGTTGTAGAGCGATAGCGCAACAGGTCAAATAGAAGTCCATTAATACGGACCGTGGTTAGTGCTTAGTATCACAGCACAGTTCTGACTGATAGCAAATTGTCACAAGAGCCATACCCTTGCAATTGTCAAGGCAAGCTCTATCAGATATAATGAGGTCAGGTTGGATTCTTTTTCTTCTTGACAACACAACTATCCACAGCGAGGATTATCCAAAGTCCAGTTCGAGAAGACTGTGGTGAGCCCAAGAATACGTCGATCCTCGGTGGGATAGTATGACACCAGTGCAAGGTTGTGGATTTTGACGGACGAAGAGGAAGTTAGAGAGCAGACCTTAGCCATTCTGAAGTCAAGCGCCCAGAAGGACCTTATCCCCGTCTTGCAGGAGACCCAGGCCAAGTTTGGTTACCTGCCAAGAGCGGCCATGCTCGAGGTAGCCAAGTCCCTGCGGATTCCAGCGAGCTCAGTATACGGTGTTGCTACCTTCTACAATCAATTTCGTCTAGTCGCTCCAGGTAAGCACCCGATAAAAGTTTGCCTAGGCACTGCTTGTCATACCAAGCAGGGGGAAATCATCTTGGAAGCCTGGCAGAGAGAATTGGGGATCGCAGTAGGTGAGACCACCCCAGATCGTGAGTTCGGATTGGAGCGAGTTGCCTGCGTGGGCTGTTGTGCCATGGCCCCGGTCGCGGTAGTCGATGAGCTTGTCCATGGACAAATGACACCGACCAAGGTAAAGGGAATTTTGCTTTCCTTCGAGCTGAAAAAGGAGCAGTTAGCTAATGACCGCTGCAGTTCACGCACGGATAGCGGCGAATTTTCAGAAGATTCGAGAGAAGGCCTTCTCGAAGTGGAAGGCGATACGCGATAGCAACAGGCCGCGTATCCTCATCGGCACGGCCACCTGCGGCCGAGCAGCTGGCGCCTTGGATGTGCTCCACACTTTGGGACAGGAATTGGCTGAGCAAGGCGCCGATGCCATCATCACTCAAGTCGGTTGTATGGGGCACTGCTATGCCGAGCCACTGCTCATCGTATATAAGCCAGGTCATCCTGCCATTTGCTACGGTTATGTCACCCCGGGGATTGCCTCACGACTTGTCAGCGATTACATCAAAGGCGACGATCCCTGCTTAGAATTCGTCCTCGGGGCCCTGGAGCAAGACGAGCTGATCCCCAGTATCTTTGACCTGCCACGATTCCAATACGAGACACGCATTTTGCTCAGGAACTGTGGCTTCATTGACCCCGAGGACATAAACCAGTATATCGCCAATGATGGCTATAGCGGCTTAGCTAAGACGCTCACCATGAAGCCAGAGGAAATAATCGAGGAAGTCAAACAATCAGGACTCAGGGGACGGGGCGGCGCCGGCTTCCTCACGGGAAAGAAGTGGGAGATATGCCGCCAGGCGCCAGGCGGGCCAAAATATGTTATCTGTAATGGTGATGAAGGCGACCCCGGCGCTTTTATGGATCGCGCCATCTTAGAGAGCGACCCTCAGTCGGTTATAGAGGGCATGATCATCACTGGTTACGCTGTAGGAGCCAGTGATAGCTATATCTACGTCCGTGCTGAATATCCGCTGGCGGTACAACGTGTCCGAACTGCCATCAGCCAGGCTCAAGAACTGGGGATCTTGGGCAATAACATTCTGGGCAGTGATTTCAGCTTCGACATCGAGGTGGTTCCAGGTTCCGGGGCTTTTGTCTGCGGCGAGGAGACAGCACTGATAATGTCCATAGAGGGCAAAAGGGGGATGCCCCGGCACCGCCCCCCATTCCCCGCGACCCACGGCCTCGAGGGCAAGCCAACGGCAATCAACAACGTCAAGACCCTAGCCAGCGTGCCCGTGATCATCGAGCGCGGTGCTCAGTGGCACACCAGCATCGGCACTGAGGCCAGCAAAGGCACAGCCATATTTGCCCTCGCCGGCAAGGTGCTCAACACCGGACTTGTTGAGGTGCCCATGGGCACCACCCTGCGCCAGGTAATTGAGGAAGTCGGCGGGGGTACCGCTGAAGGTAAGCTATTAAAGGCAGTGCAGATCGGAGGTCCATCAGGAGGCTGCCTGCCAGAAAGCTTACTGGATATACCCATCGACTTCGATTCCCTCACCGATGCTGGTGCGATGATGGGTTCCGGGGGTATGGTGGTCCTGGACGAAGACAATTGCATGGTAGACGTTGCCCGTTATTTTTTGGACTTCACCCAAAAGGAATCATGCGGCAAGTGCACTTTATGTCGCCTGGGGACCAAACAGATGCTGGACCTGCTCGAGGACATCACCAAGGGCAAAGGCAAGCTCGAAGACATTGACCTGCTCATAGAGTTAGCTGAAGACATCAAGGTGGGGTCGCTCTGCGGTCTGGGCAAGACAGCACCAAATCCGATCCTAACCACTATCCGCTACTTCCGCGATGAATATGAAGCACATATTCTCGAGGGCCGCTGTCCCGCTGTAGCGTGCAAGGACCTAATCGCTTACTATATCCTCCCAGAAAGATGTGAGAGGTCCTGCGACGCCTGTGTTGGTAGCTGCCCGGTGGAGGCCATTTACACCGGCAGGAAGCAGGTCAAAGTCATCGACCAAGGCAAATGCGTCAAGTGCGCAAGCTGTGTCACTGCTTGCCCACCGCAGTACAATGCGGTGGTAAAGGTATCACCACCCAAGATAGAGTTCAGTAAGTACTGGGAGGACACACGGGACATCGGAGCTGAGAGGCAATAGGAGGCTATAGCCATCAAGTCCTCCGCTGGAACATAAATGCGATGAACAAAGTAACCCTGACCATAGATGGCCAAGAGATCCAGGCCCGTAAAGGTGAGAAGGTCATCTGGGCAGCACTCGATAATGGCATCTACATCCCCAACCTCTGCGCCATTCGCCAGAGAGAGCAACCTTTTGCCGCCTGCCGCCTCTGTTTCGTCGACATCGAAGGAAGGGAAGCTCCAGTGACTGCCTGCACTGAAGAAGTGACCGAGGGAATGGTGGTGTTGACCAAAACGCCGAGGGTGCTAAGGGTGCGTCGCACCGCCGCTGAACTGCTTATCGCCGCCTACGATGCCAATTGTAGCGCTTGCATTAAGAATCGCCGCTGCGAGCTGCAAAAGATTGCTGCCTATCTCGGCGTCAAGTTGAGGCCACAGCGCTTCAGAAAAACATGGCGGGGGCTCCCCGTAGATTCCAGTAACCCCTTTTTCACCTATGATCCCCATAGATGTGTTAACTGTGGAAAATGCGTGTGGGCCTGTAGTGAGCGCCAGGGAGCCGATGTCATCGACTTCACCTTCCGCGGTATCGACACTGTAGTCCGCCCCTTTGCTGGCGAGCCTCTGATCGAGTCCAGATGCGAGTCCTGTGGTGAGTGTGTCGCCATCTGCCCCGTGGGCGCCCTGTTGCCAAAGAGCTTCCGCCGGGAAAAGGAGGAGACAAAGACCGTCTGCCCCTATTGCGGCGTTGGCTGCGGCCTGTACCTGGGCACCGACGACGGCAGGATCGTGAGCGTCCGCGGTGATGACCAGAGTCCGGTGAGCAAGGGCAGCCTTTGTGGCAAAGGCAGGTTCGGCATCACAGGTCTCGTCCATCATGGAGAGCGGTTGCTCTCCCCCTTGGTAAAACAAGACGGGAGATTAGTCGAGGCCACCTGGGATCAGGCGTTGGAGATAGTTGCCAACAAGCTGGCCCAGTATAAAGGTTCCCAGTTCGGGTTGATGGCCTCCGCCAAGTGCAGCAACGAGGATAGTTATGTCATACAGAAATTAGCCCGTGTGGCCCTGGGCAGCAATAACATCGATCACCCCTTTCGTCTATGTCAGGCCCCCTCCCTCCTCGGTCTCAGTCAAAGCTCAGGCTATAGTACCCTGTCAGGCCAGCTCAGCGATATCGAGGATGCAGCCTCTATTCTGGCCATCGGAACCAACACCACGACCTCACATCCCATAATCGGACAGAGGACAAGGAAGGCAGCACGTGAAGGGGCCAAGCTCATCGTGGCCAACCCTCGCGAGATCGACCTGTGCCGTCATGCCAGCATCTGGCTCAGGCAACTCCCGGGAAGCGATCTTGCCCTGCTTATGGGCATGATGAGGGTCATCATCGACGAAGGGCATGCTGACTGGTCCTTCATCGAGCAAAAGTGCGAGGATTTCGACACCTTCCGAGAATCGCTACGGGAATTCGACCTGAAGTTCGTCGCCGAGGTCACTGGCATTCCCCAGGAGCTGATAGCGGAAGCAGCTCGAATATATGCCACCGAGAAACCCGGCTCCATCATATACGCTTCAGGCCTGACTCAGCAGGATAAGGGCACAGACAATGTGCTGGCCATTGCTAACCTGGCACTGCTCACCGGAAACATCGATAATGTCTACCCGCTCCAAGGACAGAACAATGCCCGAGGTGCCAGCGATATGGGCACCCTGCCTGACTTCTACCCCGGCTATCGAAAGGTGTCCGATGACGCAGAGGAATTAGCCGCAGCCTGGGGCTGCCGTCTGAACCCGAATCCAGGGCTGAGCCTCGGGGAAATGGTTCAAGCTGCCTTGAGCCAAGAGCTTAAGGCCCTGTACATTGTGGGCACAAATCCAGTGCTGACCATGCCCGATGCCCAGAGTTTGGAGCAGGCACTAAACAAGCTGGAATTCCTTGTGGTTCAAGACTTGTTCCTCACCGAGACGGCACGCCTGGCCCAAGTAGTGCTGCCGGCGGCGAGCTTCGCAGAGAAGGACGGAACCTTTACCAATACCGAGGGCAGGGTGCAGCTGGTGCGCCAAGCAATCGAACCATTGGGCCAGGCCAAGCCCGATTGGTGGATAGGCTGCCAGATTGCCAAAAGGCTCGGCGCCCGAGGCTTCGATTTCGAGCATCCCTCCCAGATCATGGCCGAGATTGCCCAACTCATACCAAGCCATCATGACATTTCCCATGACCGCTTGGAGAGGGGGAACGTGCTCTCCAATAACCATACAGATAGCAAGTACAGGTTCATCCCCCTAACACATGAGCCATCGTCTGAGTCACCAGATGAAAGGTATCCCCTGGTGCTGACCACGGAGCGCAGTCTATACCATTTCGACACCATGACCAGAAGAGTGCCGGGGCTCGATATATTGAGAGCTGAAGAGCTGCTGGAGATAAATCCTGCTGATGCCAGGGACTTGGGAATTGCTGATGGCGATGAGGTGAGAGTTGTCTCTCGCCGCGGTCAGCTCATTACCAGGGCCAAGATAACTGAGGCCTCGCCCCGCGGTCTGGTGTCGATGAGCTTCCACTTCGCCGAAAGCCCAACAAATATACTCACCGAACAAGTGCTCGACCAGGTGTCTAAAACTCCCAATCTTAGGACATGCGCCGTGAGAATAGAGAAACGGTGATCTCTTCAAAAGATGGAACAACAGGTCAGCAGAGGCTTCCCCTATAAGTGGATAGCGATAGTCACCGTCTCCTTCGGCACCTTTCTGGTCACCTTAGATACTTCGCTCATCCCCATTTCCCTACCCAAGCTCGGTGAGGTATTTCAGGTTGGCCCGACTACAGTGCTCTGGGTAGCACTAATTTACACGCTTGTGGGCACGGGCCTCATGCTCACCTTCGGCCGGCTTGGCGACGCCCTCGGCCACAAGCGAGTATACACCATTGGTGTTATTATCTTCACCCTGGGTCTGGGCCTGTGCGCCCTGGCCCAGAATATGGCCCAACTTCTGCTATTCCGCTTAGTCCAGGCCATAGGCCATGCTATGATCATAACCATGTCCAATGCTATCGTCACCGCATCCTTTCCCGCCCGGGAACGGGGCAAGGCCTTGGGCACCATCGGAGCAGTGAGCGCAGCCGGGATGATGATCGGCTGGCCCATCGGCGGGTTTCTCCTCGACACTCTCGGATGGCAATCTATCTTCTATGTAAGACTGCCCATCGGGATCATCGGCTCGGCGATGGCATGGGCGCTGCTCAGAGAGGAATCCTCGCACAACACACGACCAAAGCTCGATGTCTGGGGAGCAGTGACCCTTTTCGGGGGCCTTGCCAGCCTACTTTTGGTAGTAAATCAGGGACAAGCACGGGGATGGACTTCTTTCTTCGTGCTCGGCTTGGGGATCGCCGGTCTGGTGTTGCTCGCCCTGTTCCTGGTTGTAGAAAAAAGGACACGCGAGCCGGTGGTCGACTTGAGGCTGTTTCGGAACCGGATCTTCGCTGCAGCCACGTCCAGTTATCTAATCTATTTCTTAGGATCAGCCGCAGTCATCTTCCTAATGCCCTTCTATCTGATACAAGGTATTGGCTATTCCTCATCTCAGGCTGGCTGGTTGTTGCTAACCGTCTGGTTTTTGGGGGCCGTCATAGCGCCGCTGAGCGGCAGGCTCTACGACCGAGTAGGCCCCCTGCTGCCGTGCTCCACCGGTCTCGGCTTGGTTTGCCTCGGGCTATTTATGCTCAGCAGACTGAGCGGCGCTGCCTCCATCAGCGAGATCGTGCTAGGCCTAGCAGTGCTGGGACTTGGCAGAGCATTGTTCATAGCTCCCGATATCAGTGCCATGATGGGCTCGGTAACAAAGGAAAGGCTGGGCACAGCATCAGCGACGATAGCTACAACAAGACAAATAGGGATGTCCAGCGGCATGGCCATCGCCGGGGCCATCTTTGCCAGCCGCCAGCTGTTTCATGCTACCGAGCTCGGTACTTCGGGTCTGGAACAGGGCGAAATCCATAGGCTATCCCTGATAGCAGGTTTCCAAGACGCCCTTCTGGTGTCATTGTTTTTTTGCGGTCTGGCTCTTTTGGTCTCGCTGCTGTCAGGAGGCATTGGCAGACCAGAAAGAGAAAGAGAGGAGCCCCTGCCCCCACTTACGTAACCGCTGGGGCTAAGCCGTGGGCCTGAAGAAAGGGAGCATCCAATAGAGTCGAGTGCGTAAAGCCATCCCCGACTACGCGGCCCCCATCAAGGACAACGGTGCGCTGACATAAGGCCTGGACCAATTCCAGGTCATGACTGGCGATCAATTTGGTCAGAGGCAAACCTCGAAGAAGCTCAATCAGGTCCCATTTGGCTCGGGGGTCTAAATTAGCGCTGGGCTCATCTATGACCAGGATCTCTGGCTCCATAGATAGGACAGTTGCGATAGCGATACGCTTCTTCTCACCCACGCTGAGGTGATGAGGAGAGCGCTGCTCGTAATGGCTCATCCCAACCCCGTTCAGGGCTCGGGATACTCGCTCTCGAACCTCTTCCCGGGAACAGCCGATATTGATGGGGCCGAAGGCCACGTCATCAAAGACCGTAGGCGAGAACAATTGATCATCAGGGTCCTGAAACACCATCCCCACCTTGCTCCGAATCCACTTGAGATTTTTGTCGTTCAGGGGCGTACCGAGGATCCTTACCATACCCTTGCCGTTTAGAATGCCATTGAGATGCAAGAGCAAGGTTGACTTCCCAGCTCCGTTAGGGCCAATAATGGCTACTGTCTCCCCTTTATCTATGGTCAAGTTAATGTCCACCAGGACTTGCCGACCATCCGGATAGCTGAACGAGAGGTTTTCTATCTCTACCGCCCTTTCCAATATATCTCCTTCACAGGATTGGGAAGTGGGTCTGGATGCCGATCAAGGCGACAGCAACGAGGAAGGCGCTGGCAAAGTACAGGTCGCTCCTGCGCAATTGCAGACTATTCATTGTTTGTATCTGACCGTCAAAGCCCCGAGACAGCATCGCCTGGTAGACTCGCTCCCCCCGCTCATAGCTCCTGATAAACATGGCCCCGATCATGTGGCCTATGGTCTTGATTTGCCACAGTCTGCTGCCACCAAAGCTGCGACTATCTCGAGCTCGCTTCATCCGCCCCACCTCATCGATAAGCACGAAGATGTAGCGATACATAAAGGAAAGAATGGTCACCATTAACTTGGGCAGCTTCAACTGCTCCATCGCTTTTAGCAGATTAGGGAGTGGTGTCGTCGCAGTAAGCAAGATCAGGCTTAAAATGGAGAGCCAGGCCTTGATCACTACATTCCACAGGATGAGAAGCCCGCTGTAAGTGACCGATACCTCCCATAGCCAGATATTGTAGCTGCCAGCGACCTCCCCTTGTCCGAAGAAAGGGATGAAGACGGCGATCAACACCACGAAGGGTATGATCACCAGAGACCGCTTTAGTATGAAGGTTACGGGAACCTTGGAGCACAGGATCAGGCCCGAGATGAGTATCAAATAAGAAATGAACGCCCACCAGATTGTAGGGGGTGTGGTGACCACAGCGATGATAAAGACAAAGGTAGCAATTAGTTTGACCCGGGGGTCAAGCTTCTGGATGAAGCCATTCAAGTGGCTATATTTATCGATAAAGCCATGCTTCATATATTACGCTTCCCGTCTCCTCAGCCGCAGCAAGCGAGCGACACCATAGGTCAGGCCGAAGAGGATAACAGTGCCTACGATACCGGCCAGGATCGTCGCCGCTGCCTCGTTGCCGATTCCGGGGAACACATAGTCTGCGATAAGACTATAGGGACCATCCTTGGCCGTCTCGATAAATCCCTTATCCTCAGCAACTCGCTCAAGCCCATCGGGGGAGCTGGAGGCAAGCGGCGAGATGAGAGCAACAGCAAGTGCCAGAAGCAGGCCGATGTGCCACCACTTAAGCTTCATATTTCACCTCCTTGGCCCTCGCTAACTCCATGAGGTCGGCTCTGCTCGCCAGAACAAAACTGAGCACAGCCACAGTGATCAGCCCCTCGCCAAGGCCGATGAGGGCATGAATCCCCGCCATCGCCGACAAGGCCACAAAGAATGGTGATGTGCCTGAGACCGCAAGCTCAATGGCACAGGCGATAGACGCTATGAACACAGAGCCCCAGGCGGCGACGAAACCGCCAACCAGCGTCCCCCTCCTGCTCAAGCCCAAGATAGAGGTAACACCTCGGTATAGATAATACGCTGTAAAGCTGGCGATGATGCCCATATTGAACACATTGGCACCCAAGGCGATTAGGCCTCCGTCCTGGAATACAAGACACTGCACAATGAGAACGCAGGTCATGATCAGTACCCCGGCCCAGGGCCCCAGGAGTATAGCAGCCAAGGCAGCGCCAATGAGATGCCCTGAAGTGCCGCCAATGATGGGGAAGTTCAGCATCTGGGCAGCGAAGATAAAGGCGCCCAGCACTCCCATCAGAGGCACTTGCTTTTCTCTGAGTTTGTGGCCTACGACCCTGAGGGAATAGCCTACCGTCGCCGCTGAGGCAACGCCGGTCACGGCGCAGGTGCCTATATTCAAAAAGCCATCCGGTATATGCATCTATGGCCCCCTTTCTATACCGGTCAAACTAATTGCAATTAGTTGCACTTGCTGCGTAAAAATTTTTCACTTCTGGCAGTCGAGACAGCGGCCAAAGATAGCCAAATGTCTTAGATCAGGCACAAAGCCATATTCCCGAATCAAGGCACCACTCAGGGAGTCAAGCACAGACTCATCGAGATCAAACATGCGGCCACATTTCTGGCAGATAAGGTGGTGATGGTGGCCCTTATCGACATGGTGATAGCGCAGTATCCCGCCACCGAGATCGGTTTCCGTAACCAGCTCCAGCTTCTTCAGAAGCTCCAGGGTCCTGTATACTGTAGAGATGTTGACCTCGGGGTATCTGGCTCGAACCTGGGCATAGATTTCCTCAGCGCTTACATGGCTTTCAGCGTCATGAATGGCCTCAAGCACCATCAGTCGCTGCGGTGTGAGCCTGTATCCCCGTTCCCTCAGTGCCTGAAAGCAACCCATCGGCTGATATGATACCACACCGGAGAAATTATTGCAACAAGTTGCAGAAATTAGGCCTTGCTGTCAAGCATGATGGTTACCGGGCCCTCGTTGTGGATCTCTACCAGCATGCGCACTCTGAAGCGCCCTGTTTCAATCCTGAGTCCGGTCTCTCTTAGATAGCTGACGAATTTCTCAAACAGGGGCTCGGCTTCTTCGGGAGGAGCAGCGTCGACAAAGCTGGGGCGACGACCCTTCCTGGCATCGGCAAGCAGGGTGAATTGGCTCACCACTAATATCCCGCCCCCGATATCCGATACTGATAGGTTCAACTTGCCAGCCTCATCGGGGAAGATTCGCAGAGAGGCTATCTTCTGCGCCAGGTAATGAGCATCAGCTTCTGAATCACCCTTACCAACCCCCAATAAAACAACTAAGCCGCGGTCGATGCTGCCGATGACCTCCTGATCAACGCTGACCGCGGCTCGGGCCACTCGCTGGAGCAGCGCCTTCAATCTGCCCCCTTGCCTGCTTCGGGCCTCTCCTCACCCTTTGAACTCTTCGAGCTGCCACTGCTGGAAGAATCAGACTCCTTGCCCGTCTCGGGCTTCTCCACAACCTTTGAGCTCTTTGAACTGCTACTGCTGGAGGAACTGGAGGGATTCGCCTTCCCAGCATGGTCCGTTGTGTAAAATCCGCTTCCCTTATAGATTACAGGCACTGAATGGAGGACACGGCGCGCCTTGCCCTGGCATTGGGGACAAGAGCTGACCGCCGACTCATCGAAATGTTGCCTCTGTTCAAAGCGGAACTGACACAGGCAACATTCATACTCGTAGATCGGCATATCAGACCCCCCACAAAAGCGC
Organism: Dehalococcoidia bacterium; assembly: GCA_034414595.1. Classification (GTDB taxonomy): domain Bacteria; phylum Chloroflexota; class Dehalococcoidia; order SZUA-161; family JAUWZY01; genus DAOULY01. The sequence goes on along the minus strand of DAOULY010000016.1, from coordinate 238,022 downwards.
CCTTTGAGGACGCTTAATTAGCACTCTCGGCACCAGAGTGCTAATACATAAGCTACCATTTTTACCTCCTATTGTCAAGCGTTGTATTGTCTTTTGCCACTCGCTATGGTAAACTTCAGACTGCAGGAGGGATATGTGCAAGAGCCGATACCGATAAAGCTGCTACTCGAGGCCGGGGTTCATTTCGGTCACCAGCCCAGCCGCTGGAACCCGCGGATGAGACAGTATATATTTACTCAGCGAGAAGGAATCCACGTTATTGATTTAGAACAAACTGTGGTCATGCTGAGCAAGGCGTGCGATTTTGTCAGAGATCTTGTGGCCGATGGGCAGAACATTGTATTCGTGGGCACCAAGAAACAGGCCCAGGAGACAGTGGAAGAGGAAGCTCGCCGCTGTGGCGCATATTATGTTAATCAGCGCTGGCTCGGAGGGATGCTCACTAACTTCGCCACTGTCCAATCTCGAATCGACCATCTGGTTCGGCTTGAGGATCGCAAAGCCCGCGGTGAGTTTGAGCGCTTGACCAAGAAGGATGCTTTACAATTAGAGCGGGAAATCTCTCATCTGGAGCGGCTTCTCGGCGGGGTCAAGGAGATGACCACTATCCCCGGCGCTATGTTCATTATCGACCCAATGAAGGAGAGAATCGCCGTGGCTGAGGCCAAAAAAATGAAACTTCCCTTAGTGGCTACTGTGGATACAGATTGCAATCCCGATGAGATTGACTATCCTATCCCGGCCAATGACGATGCAATCAAATCGGTAAAGCTATTGTGCAGTATAATAGCCGATGCCGTGCTGGAGGGTAAGGAAAACCGACGTGAGGCGGCAGAGAAGGCCGAGGAGCTGCTCCTGGCCACTTCAGAAGCTGGAGAGGAAGGAGAATAAGTTGCAGGTTTCCACGGAAGCGATAAAGACGCTCAGAGAAAAGACCGGTGCAGGCGTCCTGGACTGTAAAAAGGCGCTTGACGATGCCGGTGGTAACATCGATAGCGCCATAGCCACCTTGAAGGAGAAAGGACTCATCATTGCCGAGAAAAGGGCGCAGCGAGTCACCAGGGAAGGGCTGATCGAGGCCTATGTCCACACTGGCGGCCGCATCGGAGCCCTGGTCGAACTCAATTGTGAGACCGATTTCGTGGCCCGCACCGAGGAGTTCAAAGAGCTCGCTCACCATCTGGCGATGCAAGTTGTTGCCACCGATCCTAAATTCCTTTCCCCAGACGACGTCGTGGAAGAAGAGGATCCGGCTGTGGAGGAAAAAGACCCGGCTGAGACTTGCCTCTTGTTACAGCCATTTATCAAGGAGCCAGAAAAGACAATTCAGGACATCATTAACGAAGTTAAATCTAAAGTTGGGGAGAACATCAGAGTCAGGAGATTTTCCCGCTTCCAATTGGGAGATTAGGCTGATGAGCCAACCCAAATACAAGCGCATCCTGCTAAAGGTCAGTGGCGAGGCTCTAATGGGTGATAGCTCATTTGGCATCGATTCCGAAGTGTTGAAGGATATGGCAAGGCAGCTCAAAATAGTGAGAGAAATGGGGCTCGATGTTGCTATCGTCGTCGGCGGCGGTAACTTCTGGCGGGGTTCAACAGCCCAGGCCAAGGGGATGGAGCGGTCCGCTGCCGATTATGCCGGCATGTTGGCCACCGTGATGAATGCCCTGGCGCTTCAGGATGCCCTGGAGAAGGAAGGGTTGAGCACCAGGACACAGACCGCCATACCAGTCCATGCAGTGGCTGAGCCCTATATCAGGCGCAGGGCGATTCGCCATCTGGAGAAGGGCAGGATAGTTATCTTCGCCGCCGGAACAGGAAACCCTTTCATGACCACTGATACCGCTGCTGCACTCCGAGCTATCGAAATAGATGCTGAAGTCCTGCTCATGGGGAAAAACAAAATCGATGGCGTCTATGACTCCGACCCCTCCATCAATAAGAAAGCCAAGAAATACGACCGCCTTGAATACACTGCAGCTCTGGCAAAGCGTCTTGAGGTAATGGATGCCACTGCCTTTGCTCTGTGCCTCGAGAATAATCTCCCCATAATCATCTTCGATCTTCGAGCACCGGATAGCATCATAAAGGCTGTTTCCGGTGAGACTATAGGCACCTTGGTCTCCGGACAGTAAGATGGTAACCGAGGTTCTATCTACCGCAGATGATAAAATGAATAAGACCCTCGATGTGTTGCAGCGAGAGCTGGCAACCATTCGTACGGGACGGGCCAGCCCAGCGCTGGTGGAGAATATCCGAGTCGATTACTATGGCGTCCCCACCCCAATTGACCAGCTGGCCACAATATCTGTGCCCGAGGCCAGGCTTATTGTGATCCACCCGTGGGACAAACAGTCCCTATCCAGCATTGAGAAGGCAATCCTCAAATCTGACCTTGGGCTGAACCCGACGAATGACGGCAATGTAATCAGGCTCTCCATCCCCCAACTTACCGAGGAGGGGCGGAAAAGACTGGTGCGGGTAGTGCGAAAGAAGATCGAGGACGGGCGGATTGCCATTCGCAACATAAGACGTGAGGCAGTGGAGGAGCTACGGGGCCTGGAGCGGAACAAGGAAATATCTGAGGACGAGCAGAAACGAGCCCTGGAGCAGCTCCAGAGGCACACTGATAGCTTTATCGAGCAGAGCGACAGTATCGGTAAGAGCAAGGAAGCCGAGGTCTTGGAGATCTAACCTGAATGGGGTATGAAGAGGAAAAAGATCTCCCCGTTGCCCAATCACGTGGCCATCATCATGGATGGGAACGGGAGATGGGCTCAAGGCCAGGGACTGTCGCGCCTCGATGGTCATCACGCTGGAGCTGAGAACATCCGCTGTGTAGTCGAAGGCTTCTACGAATATGGCATCCAATATCTAACTCTCTACGCCTTCTCTACAGAAAACTGGAACCGACCCAAGAAAGAGACGCAGTACTTATTCCACATCTTGGGTGAGCTCATCGACCGTGAGGTCAAGAACCTTCACGAACGCGGTGTCCAGCTTCGTCATTTGGGTCGGCTCGACCCCCTATCAAAGCAGCTCCAGGCCAAAGTACTCCGAGCTATCGAGTTGACCAAGAATAATCAGAACATGACGCTGAGCGTGGCCTTTAATTATGGAGGACGCAGTGAGATCCTTCACGCCGTGCGCCGAATAATTGAGGATGGAATCCCAGCACGAGAAATAGATGAAACGCTGTTCAATCAATATCTGGATACAGCAGGACTTCCCGAGCCGGACCTGATCATACGCACTGGCGGCGAGATGCGGTTGAGCAACTTCCTTATGTGGCAATCAGCATATAGCGAATGCTACTTCACCCCGATTCCATGGCCGGACTTCGATAAAGAGGAGATCGTGAAAGTGCTCCAGGATTATAGTCGGCGGGAGAGGCGCTTCGGCGGTATCAGACCAAGGAGAGGCAGAAGGGCTAAAGGTGATACCTGAGAAGTCCCAGCTGCGACAAAGGCTCCTCAGCGCCGCCATCTTAATCCCCATTCTCTTCGCTGCCATCTGGTTTGGCCATCCTTGGCTCTCCATAATAGTTGCCGCCGTTGCTCTCCTCGGCGCTGCTGAGTTCTATCGAATGGCAACGCACGCCGGCTGGCAGCCCCTGACCATCATCGGCGTCCTGTTCACCCTGTTCTTCATCGCGAATGCCTATTTTCAGGAGTCTCGGGCTACGCCGATAGCCACAGCGGCACTGGTCGCCGCAGCATTGGTCCTACCCGTGGTCTGGCTCGCCCTTGCTCGTAGAGATAGGTTGCTTGGCAACTGGCTCTGGACTGCCTGCGGCATTTTCTATATCGGCTGGATGCTGAGTCACTTCATCCCGCTGAGAGCGCTGGAGCATGGCCGCGATTGGGTCTTCCTGGCTGTATTCGCCACCTTCGCCGTCGACTCCGGCGCTTACCTTATCGGTCGAGTCTGGGGCCGGCACAAGATGACCCCTCGCATCAGCCCTGGAAAAAGCTGGGAGGGGGCTGTAGGGGGTATGGCTTCTGGTATAGCTGCTGCCCTGGCTTTGGACGCCCTCTTGGGGCTGCCCATGAGCTACTGGCAGGCTGGCCTCATCGGCTTCCTGCTGGCCATTGTTGCCCAGATAGGTGACCTGGTGGAATCGATGCTGAAACGGGCCACCGGGGTCAAGGACTCAGGGACATTGATCCCGGGGCATGGCGGTATGCTGGACCGCCTTGATTCCATCATCTTCACTGTAGTTCTGGTATACTATTATGTAGAATGGGTGATAATGTGAAACGAATTGCTATCCTGGGTTGCACCGGCTCCATCGGGCAGCAAACGCTGGCTGTGGTTCGCCGCTTCCCGGAGCGGTTCGAGGTGGTGGGGTTGGCTGCGGGAAGCAACACCTCGCTCCTGGCCCAGCAGGTCCAGGAATTCAGGCCCAAATTTGTTTTCTCCCAGGAGCCCGATGACCAGATGCTAAGGGCCGCCAGCTACCTTCCCATTGATGAGATGGCGAGCCATCCCGATGTCGATTTAGTGGTCATAGCCACTTCAGGTATGGCAGGGCTTGCGCCCACCCTCTCGGCGATCCATGCCGGGAAGACCATCGCCCTGGCCAATAAAGAGGCATTGGTTATGGCCGGAGAGCTGGTCACCGCTGAAGCTCGCCGCTGTGGAGTCGACATACTTCCCATCGATAGCGAGCATAGCTCTCTGTGGCAATGCCTGCGAGGCGAGGAAAGAGAGCAGGTAGCCCGACTCATCATCACCGCATCCGGCGGCCCTTTCCGAAACTCCTCCCAGGAGGAACTGGCAGCAGTGACTCCCGAAGAGACATTGAAACACCCCACCTGGGAAATGGGCCCAAAGGTGACCATCGATTCTGCCACTCTGATGAATAAAGGTATGGAAGTCATTGAGGCACACTGGCTTTTCGCCATGCCCTTTGAGCAGATTGAGGTCTTGATTCACCCTCAGAGCATCGTCCATTCCCTGGTTGAGTTCAGCGATGGCTCGGTTAAGGCTCTATTGAGCCCGCCGGACATGAGGCTGCCCATCCAGTATGCCCTGTCCTACCCCGAGCGCTGGCACAACACCGAGCTGCCACGGCTGGACCTGGCCCAGGTTCAGTCCCTGGACTTTGAGCCCATAGACATGGACAGGTTCCCCTGCTTCCAGCTGGCTTTGGAGGCGGGGAGCAGAGGTGGCACCTATCCCGCAGTCCTCTGCGCCGCTGATGAAGTGGCAGTGGAACTCTTCTTAAGAAACAAAATCGGATTCCTCGAAATCAGAAAGCTGGTACAAGAGGTCCTGAGCCAGCATCAAAGCACGGGCCAGCCGGGGCTTGACGACATCCTCGCTGCCGATGCCTGGGCCCGCGAGGTGGCCAGGAACTTGACTTCGAGAACGATAAAATGACAGTGCTGTTAGCCCTGATCGCAGGCATCTTGATCCTGGGCCTGCTTATCTTCGTCCACGAGCTGGGACATTTCATCACCGCCAAGGCCACCGGTGTCCAGGTCCAGGAGTTCGGCATTGGATTTCCGCCACGGATCTGGGCCTTCCAGCGAGGCGAGACCACCTATTCCTTGAACTGGATCTTCCTGGGCGGCTTTGTCAAGCTGCTGGGTGAGGAAGACCCAACCCATCCCAGGAGCTTCGCCAGCAAAAGCAAGCGTGTCAGGTGCCTGATCCTGTGTGCCGGCTCCTTTATGAACGTGCTGCTCCCGATTATACTGTTCTCCATAGCCTTCATGATCCCGCAGCAGGTAGTGGAAGGCACTGTGATAGTGCGAGAGGTATCCCCGGACACGCCGGCAGAGGCCGCTGGCATCGAGCCCGATGATATCATCTTGAGCGTAGCTGGGCATGAGATCAAGAACACCAGCGACTTAGCCTATTACACCCAATTGAACTTGGGCAAAAGCACCTCTGTCGGACTGAGCGGTCCAAGCGGCGACAGAACAGTGACACTGGTCCCGCGCTGGGATCCTCCCGAGGGCCAGGGGCCTATGGGGACCACAATACAATTGATAGACACTTATACAGTGAGTCAGTCCTATTTGCCCTGGGAGGCGGTACCAATGGGAGCACAGACGACCTGGGAGAGCCTGATAATGATCAGGAACGAAGTAACCACCTGGTTTCAGGGAAACACGCCTGAGGTTGTGGGCCCGGTGGGCATCTTCCAGATAACAGGGGAAGCGGCGAGGGTAGGAATCGATGCCCTGCTGATGCTGGCTGCTTTCCTCAGCATCAATCTGGCGGTCATCAACATGTTCCCCATCCCCGCGCTCGATGGTGGCAGAGTGGCCCTGATAGTCCTCGAGGGAATCCGCCGCGGCAAGCGCCTCTCTCTTGAGCACGAGAGAATGATCAACCTGATCGGCTTCGCCTTCTTGATAACCCTGATGATAGTGATAGGCTTCTTCGACGTCTCAAGAGTTATCCAGGGAGAGGGCATACTGCCATGAGGCGCCGCTTCTCCAAGCCGCTCCAGTTCCGGGATGTCGTGGTCGGAGGCGGGAACCCGGTTGTGGTGCAATCGATGACCAAGACCGATACCTCTAACATCACAGCGACAGTCAATCAAATCAGAGAGCTTGAAGGGTGCGGCTGCCAGCTCGTCCGCGTGGCAGTGCCAGATAAGAAAGCAGCTCAAGCTCTACCCGAAATTGTACGCCAGGTCTCGATTCCGGTCGTCGCCGACATCCACTTCGACCACCGACTGGCGCTGGCAGCTCTGGAAAGCGGAGTCGCTGGTCTCAGAATAAACCCAGGGAACATCCGGGAGCAAGAGAAGATCGCCGCCGTGGTCCAGGCTGCAAAAGAGCGAGAAGTGCCCGTTCGCATCGGGGTCAACGCCGGGAGCCTGCCTGAGACCTCAAACCCTGAGCCGCTCGGCGAGCGTATGACCTCGCTGGCACTGGAGCAGGTACGCTTTCTTGAAAGCCTGGACTTCGAGCTCATCGAGGTCTCGCTGAAATCATTCGATGTCCCTGCGACCATCGAGGCCAATAAGACGATCGCTGAGATGATGCCCTATCCCCTGCACCTGGGCATCACCGAGTCCGGCCCGCCGAGGACAGGGTCGATAAGGAGCGCCGTGGGCCTGGGCACGTTGCTATACTTAGGTATCGGCGACAGCATCAGGGTCTCGCTGAGCATCAAAGACCCCTGCGATGAGGTCTTCACCGGCTACGAGATATTAAAGAGTCTGGACCTCTCCCGACGCGGCCCGACCCTGGTGAGCTGCCCCTCCTGTGGCCGTGCCGAGGTCGATATCGTGGCGCTGGCTGAGGCAGTGGAAAAGGAGCTACAAAAGGTTTCAAAAGAGATCACGGTGGCGGTGATGGGCTGCGTGGTCAACGGCCCCGGAGAGGCGCGGATGGCCGATGTCGGCATCGCCTGCGGCAAAGGGAAGGGCGTCATCTTCAGAAAGGGCGAGACCGTCCGCACCGTCGCTGAGTCCGATTTACTGGAAGCCCTGATGGCCGAGGTGGGGACTCTATGACAGAAGAGAAGGAAAAGCCCCTTACACGCGAGGATGTACTAAGACTTATTGAGCAGAACGGTGGAAATGCTAAAGGGCTTGACCTGTCAACAAGGAATCTAGAAAAGGTAGACCTCTCTGGCCTCGACCTGCAGGGTATCATCCTTAATGAAGCCAACATAGAAGAGGCTAACTTGTCGGCTGCCAACCTGCAAGGGGCTAACCTAGAGCAGGCCAACCTTCAAAAGGCTCGCCTAGAGCAGGCCAACCTTCAAAAGGCTCGCCTATTGAAGGCCAACCTACAAGGGGCTAACCCATGGGCAGCCAAACTCCAAGAGGCTAACCTAGCGAAGGCCAACTTGCAAGAGGCTGATCTACGGCAGGCTAACCTGCAAAAGGCTCGCCTATCGGCTGCCAACCTGCAAGGGGCTAACTTGAGGGGGGGCAACCTGCAAAAGGCTTACCTGACGGGGGCCAACCTGCAAAAGGCTCGCCTAGAGCAGGCCAACCTGCAAGGGGCTAAACTAGGGGGAGCCAACCTGCGAGGGGCTTTCTTAAGCGGTGCGGATATCTCACCGACAACAAAGCTGGAGGACGTAGATTGGGGAGACTTCATCCTCGGAGATGAGAAGGCTAGGAATTTCCAAGAAGCAGCACATATCTATCGCAACTTGAAGCAGTGGTACACCAATGCTGGCATGTATGATGTAGCGGCAAAGTTCTACTATCGGGAGATGGAGGTAAGGAGAAAAGAGCAGCGCTGGACAAAAGAGCCCCACCTGAAGCTCTGGAGCTGGGCTATGAGGTTGCTCTGTGGCTATGGCGAGAAACCGCTATGGTTAGGTGGCTGGGCCATTCTCGTCATATTTGGCCTCGCTGGATTTTACACATGGTTGGGTTCCTTTAGCTCAGGGGCATTTTGGAGTTGCCTTTATTACAGCGCCGCATCGTTTACCGCTCTGGGTTACGGAAACTGGGCGCCCCAACCTACAGGCTGGGCTAAGGGTATGGGAGCAGCAGAAGCCGTTATCGGCGTTTTCATGATGGCACTATTCTTGGTAACATTTACCAGAAAGATGGTCAGATAATATGCGCTTATCTAAGCTCTTCGGCAAAACGCTGCGACAGGAGCCGGCGGAGGCGGAGACGCCGAGCCACCGCCTGCTGCTCAAGTCAGGAATGATCCATCAGGTGGCCGCCGGGGTCTACAGCTATCTGCCCCTGGCCTGGCGCGTGCTCCGCAAGATCGAGAACATCATCAGGGAGGAGATGGACCAGGCCGGCGGGCAGGAGCTCATGATGTCCGTGCTCCAGCCTATGGAGCTGTGGTGGGAGACGGGACGAGACCTGGCCTTCGGCAAGTCCCTGTTCACGCTCGGCGACCGCAAGGGGAGGAGCCTCTGCCTCGGCCCGACCCACGAGGAGGTCATCACCGATATCGTGCGCCGCAATGTGAACAGCTACCGCGACCTGCCCCTGCTCCTGTACCAGATCCAGACCAAGTTCCGCGACGAAGCCCGGCCCCGAGCCGGCCTCATCCGTGTCCGCGAGTTCGCCATGAAAGACCTCTATAGCTTCGACGCCGATGATGCAGGAGCAAGCGAAAGCTACCAGAAGATGATCCGGGCCTATAGCAACATCTATACCCGCTGCGGTCTGTCCTCTCTGCTGGTGGAAGCCGACAGCGGCGCTATCGGGGGCAAGGAGTCCCACGAGTACATGCTCCTCGCCGACAACGGCGAAGACCAGGTCATCCGCTGCTCACAGTGCCAGTATGCAGCCAATGCAGAGCGGGCCTCATTCACCAAGTCCCAACTTGACCATGAGGAGCCGCTGCCCCTGGAGGAAGTGTCCACACCGGGGATGAAGACCATCGAAGAGGTGTCGAATTTCCTCGGCGTCTCCAGGAACAAGACCCTGAAGGCCGTGTTCTATGTAGCTGACGGCGACTTGGTGTTCGTCACCATCAGGGGAGACCTCGAGGTCAACGATATCAAGCTGAAGAACGTCCTGCAGTGCTTCGACCTGCGTCTGGCCACCGAGGCCGAGGTCGAGGAAGCGGGGCTGGTGGCCGGAGCTGCATCTCCGGTGGGCATCACGAACGTCAAGAAGGTCGCCGACGACTCCATAACCCTGGGAGCCAACTTCGTTGTCGGGGGGAACAAGCCAGATACCCACCTCAAGAACGCCAACTACCCCCGGGATTTCCAGGTGGACCTCATCACCGATATCGCCCTGGCGCAGGCCGGGCATTCCTGCCCCCAGTGCCAGAGCGAGCTGGTCACGGCGCGGGGCATAGAGGTGGGTCACCTGTTCCGGCTGGGTACACTGTTCAGTGAGAAGTTCGGCGCCAATTATCTCGACCGGGATGGAAACCAGAAGCCCATCATTATGGGGTGCTATGGCATTGGGCTCGGTCGGTTGCTGGCCGCAGTTATCGAGTTATGTCACGATGAAAAGGGCATCATCTGGCCCGATGCTATCGCGCCCTACCACATCTACCTCTGCCCTCTGAGTCTTGACAACCCGGAGATAACCCAGGAGACCGAGAAGCTTTATCAGCAACTCACCGAGCAGGGGTTCGAGGTCCTCTACGATGACCGGCTGGAGTCGGCCGGGGTCAAGTTCAACGACGCCGACCTCCTGGGGCTGCCCATCAGAGTGACGCTGAGCCCGCGGACGCTGAAATCAGGAAGCGCTGAGCTGAAGCGCCGCAGTGCAAGCGAGAGCCAGCTTGTGCCCCTGGAGCAGGTCGCTGATAAGCTGCGAGAGCTACTGAGCAACGCCCAGATAGCGAAGTAGCTTGTCTATTGACAACGCCAAGCATCTCTCTATGTCGGCGATGATCGGCGCCATGCGATCGACATCGTAGTCGACAAAATCGCCATCAGGGAAAGGGGGAACACGGGGATTAGCTGCCGTGGGCCTCTGACTCACCACGAATTCATCGAAAAGAAAGACCTTCTCCAGAGCGTGGGGCCAAAAAGAAGAGACCGTCGTTATTTGGTCCTGGTCAAAGGCGATGACCAGGTCGGCCTGGTCCAGGAGGACCCTGTTCAGCCCCCTCGACCTGTGGCCGGTGATATCTATACCCCTTCTCGACATCAACGTCCTCATGTAGCGGTGAGTGGGCCTGCCGAAGAAGGGCCTGGGGACAGCCAGGCCGAAGTCCCTGATATATTGCATCGCTCTCTTGGTGGCAAGCCCGGCGGAGGATACCCGGATCTCCTGGGCCAGCCTCGGGTCTCTCTCTTCAAGCATGCGGCGCACCAAATACTCAGATGCTGCACTGCGCCCGGCATTAAAGACGCACACAAACAACAACTCTTTGGCCATAAAATCTGCTATCAGCGCCCAACCCAGAATTCGATAGATAGTTGACTATCCAGCCATCATCAGAGTCTAATGCGCCAGGTAACCACCATCGATGGGAATGGCAGCCCCGGTGATGTAATCGGAGGCTGCTGAGGCCAAGAACAGCGCTAAGCCCTTGATTTCCTCCGGCTCCGCAATCCGATGTTGCGCCACCCGCTTCAAGTAACCCTGAGCGACGATTTTGGTCTCCTCATCCGTGGCCTCGAAGATACGCTTGCTTCTCGGAGTGTTGAAAGTCCCTGCGATAATGCAATTGACCTGAATTCCATGCGGGGCCAAGTGCACGGCCAATGTCCGGCTGAGGTTCAGAATGCCACCCTTGACAGCGCAATAGGCAGGATTGTCCCCCTCTGGGTCTGCTACCACCCCACGAATTGAGGACACGGCGATGATCTTTCCCCGTCGCTGCGGGACCATGACTCTGGCTGCCTCTCTGGCGGTGAGGTAAGTGCCAGTGAGGTGGGAGTCAACTTTGCCTTGCCAGGTCTGCAGATCGGGGAACGGCCCCTCATACCCGGCTACACCCGCGTTGGCGATGGCGATGTCCAGGCGACCAAACTCGGCCATGATCCGGTCCACAGCCATCTTGACATCATCCTCCCGGCCAATATCACCGCTGATAGCCAAAGTGCGATGCCCGAATCGGAGCAGGTCTTGTGCCGCCTCGGCGACGACGTGCTCCCGCCTCCCGATCATGGCAATATCGGCACCGGCTTCGGCCAGGCCTTCAGCCATGGCACGACCGAGGCCTGTCCCACCTCCAGTGATAAAGGCCACCTGTCCATCCAGCTTGAAAAGGTCCATTAGTGCCATTTCCACCTCCAAATTTAATATGCACGCCCTTTCTCATCCCAAACTTTTCTCAGACCGAAGTCCTCGGTAATCACCTTATAGCAATTGTAGCCGGGACCACCGCGAACCCCGATGCCCGGATGCAGGGCACAGGAGGATAGATACATATTCTTGATTGGCGCCCTGTAGCTTGCGAGCTCGGGGATAGGCCTGAACCTCCCCAACTGCCAGGCGACCATAGACCCCTGCCCCGGGTTTCCTTTAGCATGAGCAAATGCCTTATTCCTCAGCGCGTTATCGTATACGGTGTGGGTATAGAAGGCAATGACGTTGTCCCAAGTCATGTTAGGCGCATACCACTGCCACTGCTTCATTACCTCATCGGCCAGCCTGGTCTTCATCTGCAGCCACTCCTTATCGGAGAGGAACCTGAGCGGACACACATACTCTTCCCATACAGATTCGTGTTTCCCTTCCGGCACTCTATTCCTGGCAAACCGGCTATCGTTCCAAATACAGCCTATGAGCTTCTCCGCCAGTCCTCTGGTGAACACCTGGGCCTTGTATTTGGTAGCCGTGTAGTCAGGGTCCTTCTGCATCAGCACCTTGGTCACGAGCCAACCGCTATCCGGGTCGTTGTCCTCGGATTTATAGCGGGGTGGCTCACGCAGAGCAACATGGACGTAGGAAGCAGTGGCATCGTCATAATCTATGTTCTTCACCCTTTTCACAATTTTGGGACTCACGTGCTCCGGTCCAATGAGCCTGTTGATGCTCTGGTCCATGTCCAAGTTGCTGACCACTATCTTCCTGGCCTCAATCTCGGTGCCGTCTACCAAGCGCACTCCCTTAGCTGTTCCATTCTCGATGAGCACCTTATCGACCTCATGGTGGACGAAGAACTTGCCCCCCATATCAGTAAGGGCCTTCTGCAAGGCATGGACCACACCGTGGGTGCCTCCCAGAGGAATGAAAGAGGCATACAAGGTGAAGGCGACGACAATGGCCTCGAGCGCATTCGAGGGACCAAGTGCTGCATCAGGCCAGGCACCGATAACCCACATCCGCCTCATAGTATAAGCCTGCATCTCCAGACTTTCCCAGAGATCGTAGGCTAGCTGGGCTACGCTCATCGTAGCCCATATCGGATCGAAGCCGCTGTCGGGGTCATCCATGAGCTTCTCCGCAGCATCCTTCTCACCCCAGGGCTTGGGAGGGCTATACAGCGCCTCCCGCATCGCGGGCAGCCACTTGGTGCGGAACTTCTCAAACAAATAGCCAGCCGTCTCGGCATCCTTTTCGGAAAGCCGGGCAATTGCCCTCAGGGTCTTTTCCAAATTGGTCTGCGAGAATTCGGTCCGTCCCGTCATCTTGTCCGCCACAGGGAACAGGGGATAGGTCACAACGCAGGCGCCATCGTCAAAGATGGCCCCGTTGCCCACTTCAGGGAAGATGGCATCCAATCCCTTCTCTGCCAGCATGAAGTCAGAATAGGCGGGATGGTTGTAAAAGCGGGTGGACTGGGCACAGAGGTTACTGACAAACCCGGGCAAGGGGACTTCATCGGAACAAGCACCGCCACCGATTTCGTGCTCGCTCTCGAAAACAGCCACGGAGAGCCCATTATAAGCGAGGTAGCAAGCAACGACAAGACCGTTGTGCCCCCCACCGACTACCACAGCATCATAACTGGCATCAGACATTCGACCACCTCCTCAGAAGTAAAATTGAGCCTATATCTTGCCTTCCGCTTTCAGCTTGGCGTTGATGTCCTCGCGTAGTGCCTTCTTGTCCACCTTCTGACCTTCGGCCACCATGGGCAAACTGTCTATAATCTCAAGCCGCTCCGGTATCTTGTACGTGGTGATACCCTGCTCCTTGAGGAAAGACACCATCTCATCGAAGGTGAATTCCTGCCCCGGCCTCGGCACCACATAAGCGCAGACTCTTTCCACCATTAGCTTATCAGGCATGCCGACAACAGCGACATTGGCCACCTTGGGATGGGAGGCAATCATACCTTCCACCTCAACAGGGTAGATATTGTACGCACCTCTAATAATCATGTCCTTCTTACGGCCAACCACCACTAAATTGCCATCCTGGTCCACCTTACACAGGTCGCCTATTCTGGCCCATCCGTCTCGACTCCAGGTCTGCCAGGTAGCCTCGGGGTCATCGTAGTAACCGTCGTGGGCATGGGGTGCGCTGACTGCCATCTCCCCGATCTCCCCTAGAGGCACCTCATTTCCATCATCGCCGATCAGCTTGAACTTGCCCCAGCCCCAAGGCCGGCCTACCGTAAGCAGGCGGACATCACGAGGAGCGTCTATGGGTGACGCGCAGAACACGCCGGTGTCTACAGAGGAAATCAGGTTCACCACAGGACACTTTAGTTTTTCTTCCGCCTTTAGCGACTCCTCGTAGATCGGAGGAGACCCGCCCATCCAAACGAAGCGGAGCGAACTCACATCATACTTGTCAAAATTGGGGTGATTCACTATCAGACTCAGTTGGGTGGGCACGACACCAAGAACAGTGACCCGCTCTCTCTCTATGGCTTTGAGAGCATCCTCAGCCTCGAATCTCTCCAGCGCCACCGACTTACAGCCATATAGTGGTGCAGCATAATAAGCCACGATATTAGCTCCGGCAGGCACCGGAGAGAAAGCAGTGACCACATCCTCGCCAGTCAGCCGGGTCCACTCGCCAATTGCCTTGCCGTAACAAATACGGTTGCCCGGGGTATTGGCCACCAGCTTGGGGAAGCCGGTAGTCCCTGTAGTATGTGCCACCCATGACACTTCCCCCACCTTAAATTTCCTGCTCTCCAGATAGTCCGATGGGTATTTCTCCTCCAAGGGCCGTTGGACCATCTCCTTGGTGGAAATAGTCCCCTCGGGCACCCGATCTCCGCTGATAAAAACGTGTCTCAAGGATGGTAAGTTAGGGCGCAGTTCCTGGACCATGTCGAAGTAATTGAAGTCACGGAACTGCCACGTGACGATAACGCCTACCGCCTTGACCCGCCCCAAGAGATATTCCATTTCCTTGGTCCGCAGGGTCCTGGTCACCGGCAGACAGAGAATGCCCGCCTTCTCCATAGCTACCCGCAACACGAAGAGCTCGGCACAAGTGGGTAACTGGATAACGATCATCTCGTCTCTTTGAATCCCGAGTTCGACAAAACCGAGGGCCAGCCTATCTATCCATTGCTTGGCCTGGGCCCAAGTGAGCCTGGTGGTGGAATCTACAACTGCTTCCTTGTCGGGGAAGAGTTCCGCATTACGGTCCCAAAATTGGGATGGCGTGATCACCGGGTCCCAGTACCCCTTGCTGATGTACTCATCTACGAGTTCCTGAGTGAATCGAATAGGTTTGGCCATTACACCTCCAGTTTACTCAATTGGCTTGCTGCATGAGTCGGATGAGCAACGACGCCGCCTGCTCGGCAAATGCAGCATCATTGACATGAGCCTCGACTTCGACAAAGGTGATATCGGGCCTGAGGCTCTCCTTCAATACATCGATGAAGGCCCGATCCCGCTCCGGATCGTGGTATGCACGGCCTTTCTTCCCACCTGGTGAGAAGCCCTGTGTGGGAATGATCACCGCTGTGGGACCGGTGGCCTTGTTCAACTTCTGGGCTACGACCCTGGCAAGCGAGGTCATTTCCTCCGTGTTCAACGGCGCTACCAAAATGAATGGATTATGCTTTATCAGCTTCCTGTCCTTGAAATTCTCGGGGACAGCCTCCACATTGAATGGAACGATGTCGATGACACCGGGAACAACCACTTGCGGGATGCCCTTTTTCCCCGCTGCCTCCAATCTAAGCGGGCCAGCATCCATCAAGCCGCCAAAGAAATGGGCACTGAGTTCATCGAGGGCCAAGTCCAAGACGCCATCTACCAAACCCTGCTCGGCTGCTTCCTCGAGTGCCTGGCCTCCCGTGCCTATAGCATGAAAGACCACCACCTCATATCCCTGCTGTTCAAAGATTGCCTTGGCAACATCAGCGCCAGCATTGGTGCCACCGAGTGTAGTTATGGCAATTAAGCGTTTGTCCTCAGGCTGTTCCTCAGGCTGTTCCTCAGCCGTTGCCGCCACCATGCCTTCGATGGCCCCAGCAGCATTGACCAACACTTTCTTGGTCATCCGATTCAAGCCAGACACATCGGTCACCGAATGGATCATCACTAGATCCTTTGTTTGCACATAGGGCCTTGTATCGCCGGAGGCCATAGAGGAGACCATAACCTTGGGCACACCAAACGGTAATGCTCTCATGGCAGCCGTCCCTATCGTGGTGCCCAGTGAGCCACCCACTGAGATGATCCCATCCAGCTTTCCAGTGCGATAGAGCTCCTCCGCAACCCGGGCCACAGCCCCAGCCATCGTCTCCACTGCCTTTGCCTCTCCACCGGACACGGCGACCTCTTCGATTTTGGCGCCTACAGCCTGGGCCACCTGCTCCCGGGTGATATCCGGCTCAAATGCGGGGCGGCCACGAATCCCGCCATCGACCACAATGGTGTTATAGCCCCTTTGCTTTATATGCTCACGGAGATAATTAAGCTCAACACCCTTGGTATCCAGAGTCCCAAGCAATACTATCGTTTTTCCCATAGCTGCTATCCCTCAGCCTTTTTCACTTCCACCAGGCAGGTGTTAAATATAGGATTCTCGCCGTAGCTGGTTAACCCATCAAGGGTCAGGGCATTCGCCATGCCATGTTCCGGCCAGCCGCCTTGATAGATGCGGACAACACCAGGTTTTATCTTTCTCGCCACCCGAGCTGCGATTTCAACCCTACCCCTATCATTGAACACCACCACCCTGTCGCCATCCTTGATGCCACGTTTCCGGGCATCAGCAGTGCTGATCAGGACATCAGGTTTGAACCTCTTCAGCAGCTCGGGCTGATTGGCGTAAGAGGAATGAGAACGGCCCATCGAATGAGGTGAGATCAGATTAAGCGGGTATTTTCGGTACAGGTCAGGCGTCGCTTCCCGTCCTTCCACAGGGTCCCGGTACACCGGCATCGGGTCATACCCTTCTTTGAGCAGGGGTTCGCTGTAGAGTTCCACCCTGCCCGTGGGAGTCTGGAAATCCAAAGTGGGCTCCAAAGGGGGCATCTCAATATCGACCAGCCCCTCACGCTTAAGCCGTTCCAAAGTTACAGGCTTCAGCCAGGGGAATTTGGAGTCCTCTTTAGCATTATTCAGCAGTTCTTCAATCCATTGGTCCTCGTTTTGCCACGGGAAGTAATCGCCTAAGCTCATCTTCTGGGCCAGCTCACGGATGATATCGAAGTCAGTCTTGCTCTCCCAAAGTGGCTCCACCGCCGCCTCTCTATAGAATAGCTGTGCCTTGAGGCCGCTATAGTATAGAAGACAATACCTCGCGGTGGTGGCTTGTGAGCCTTCGGAGATGGAAGTCTTCTCCAAGAAAGTGCACTCGGGAAGCACGATATCAGCATACCTGGCCGTCGCCGACATGAAGGCATCACAGACGACAACAAAGTCCAGCTTCTTCAACGCCTCTATGGTCTTGTTGGAATTGCCCTGCTGGTTGACCGGGTTGCCACCCAACACAAAAATGGCGTGAATATTTGTGTCATATTTCTGGGGATTGAGAATGGCCTCTGCCATATGATTTAAGGGAAACCTTTTGCTCACCGGGTTTGGCACCTCCTGCTTTCTCGCTGTCTCGAAGATGCCGATATCGGGACCCGGTCTCCGGGGAAGGAAACGGTAGATAACCCCACAGAAGTTTCCAGTTAGCGCATTAAGCATGCCTATGGAGTAGACCGCGTTCTCGCCCCATGACGCTCGGTTGAACCCCGGTGATGCTCCCACATACGCTTTGGCCACCTTGGCCTGCCCAAACTCCCTGGCGATTCTGAGAATTGTGTCAGCCGGGATTGTTGTCACCGCCTCCGCTCTCTGTGGTGTCCAATCCTTAACATTGTCCATCAGCAGCTGCCACACTGGCTTGCATTTAATCCCGTTCGCTGTGTAGGCACCAGTGAGAGCAGGAACGATGCCGGGCTCGTCTTGGACTTGGGCCTTGCCCGAGGCAGAATCCCAGACCATATACTTGCTTGAGCCACCGGCCGCGATGTGGCCCTCCCTCAGCAGCTCACCGTTATCGGTCCGCACCAAGAACGGAGCATTGGTATGGTGCAGGACGAAATCCTGGTCGTAAAGGCCTTCGGCAATGATGATGTTCAGCATCGCCAGAGCTAAAGCGGTATCCGTTCCCGGTCTGATGGGTATCCACTCGTCCGCAAGCTTCTCAGCACTGGGATTGAGCCAGGGGTCTATGAACATGAATTTGGTTCCCCGCCTCTTAGCTTCGAGGAAAAAGTCCATGGTGCCCCTTATGGCAGTCTCCGCCGGATTTGTGCCCCAAACAATGATTAACTGGCAATCATTGTCCGGTGGCAGACCCCAGTTCATGGACCCGAAAAGATGGTTAGAAGCCTCGATAAACGCAGCCCAGCATAAATTACCTCTGTCGAACGCCGGTATGCAACCTCCCCAGAGATTGAACAGCCTCCAAATTGAGGTCTTCTTGCCCGGGGTGCCACCGACAGGAAGTCCATGAGAGGCAACATAGGTGTAGACTACTATAGACTCGTTCCCGTGCTTGGCCTTGATCTCGCTGAGCTCATGAACCACCGTGTCCAGGGCTTCATCCCAGGATATCCGCTGCCATTTGCCTTCACCCCTTTCCCCTACCCGCTTCATCGGGTACTTAATGCGGTCTGGGTGATAGAGCCTTTTTATATTCGTCAAGCCCTTGGGGCATGGCGGATACTTCATCTTGGGATGCACCTTGAGCTGCACCGCTTTGCCATCTCTGACCGTAACTTGGAACTCACAGGGGTAACTGAAGCAATGCGGGGCACAAAAGGTATTTACCACTTTTTCCTTGGTCACTCGTATCCCCTTTCCAAACCGAGCTGAGGGTCTAAAGAGACAGGCTTAGCCAAGCTCCGCTATCAGTTCATCAATGGACAATACCCTGGCGAAACGGTAGGCCATGGTGCTGAGCACGACCCTCTGGATCTCCTCCTTGGGAATAGGGCCCCATCCCATATCGTGCAGATCCCTGGCCACATTGCCGTCGCTGGGGAAGACTACCTTGAAATCCCTGTTGGTCGCGTCTCTCGCTGCCGTCTCGCAACTGAGATTGGTGGCAGTGCCAGTGATGATCAGGGTATCTTTGCCCATGCTTCTCAAAATCAGCTCAAGCTCAGTGCCATAGAAGGCACCATACTTGTGCTTCTCGATGACGATATCGCCCTCCTCGGGCTTGATCTCAGCATAGACCTCGACTCCCTCGGACCCTCTGATGAAGGATATCTCCGTCCCCGGCAAGGCCTGAGCCAGAACCCCCAGATCGCTGCCGTCCTTGCGATGGGTGTGGCAAGCGTAAATCACCGGGATGCCTTTGGCACGGCAGTGCAGTATCAGCTTCTTCAGTCGAGGAATCAACTTCTCCCGGATCTCAGGGTTCTCACGTGGAGCCCCGGGCTTCACAAAGTCATTTATCATGTCGATGACGAGCAAAGCGGTCTTTTGGGGATCGATCGAATATGCTACCATTGGGCCCCTCCCACATGTTCGAGCAGCGGACAGCGATGACCGCTGCTCAAGCTGTCTCAATTCTAATGGCAGCAGGCATATTTGTCAACGAGAAGTGCTATGCTCTTTCCACGCCATGGCGCGGGGCAATATTCGTGCGCTGCTTCTTAGCCACAATACCAGCCACGGCCTGGGGACCATCCACAACTCCCTCGCGATAGCGAAGGCATTGGAGCTCCTTGAACAAGTGTAGCAATTCAACATGTTGCAGCAGATAGTCCGGATTTCTCGGTTTACCGAATTTCGGCTGGTCCACAGTGAAGGTCTCATAGACCACCACGCCACCTTCTTTAAGCCCGTCTTTTATCTGGGGGATCAGAGAACGTTGCAGGTAATTGAAGCAGATAATGACATCATAGGCTTCCTTCTCAATCTGATAGCCACCTTCCAGGTCTGCTACTTGAGCTTTTATGGTCACGCCAGCGCGCTGGGCTGCCTCGAGCGCTGTTTTCACAGCATCAGGGGATATGTCAACACCCTCGACGACAAAGCCCCTCTTTGCCAGGTAGATGGCATTTCGTCCCTGGCCCATGGCTATGTCCAGAGCTCGTCCGAGGGGCAAGAAGTCTATGCTATCTTGTAGAAAGCGCGCCGGTTCTTGGAAAACCTCCGCCATCTTCTCCACGCCAAATCAAACTTTGGACGCTCTTCGTGCCATACAAGTATTATACTGGCAACGGAGGGAGCCGTGCATGTTTGTGGTTTATCAACACCGATTTCCGTGCTAAAATAGAAGCAGGTATTTCAGGTCATGTCCAAGTTCACCTTCTATAAAAAGCCCAAGCTAAACAGCCCCTATTTGGTTGCCGGGTTTGACGGCTGGCCAGACGCCGGTAAGGTTTCTTCTGGGGCCGTGCGCTACCTCCGAAACAAATTGAATGCTCGCAAATTCGCTGAGATCGATCCCAACGATTTCTACATCTTCCAATCCCCAGGAGTGGAGCTATTACGCCCCACGACTGTGATCGAAGATGGCCAGGTGAAGGACCTCAGTCTACCTTCAACCGGATTCTGGGCCTGGAACAATAAGGAAAGCACTGGGCACGACCTCATCCTGGTGCTTGGTGTTGAGCCGCATCTGAGGTGGAATGAATACGCGGACGTGTTTCTCAATTTGGCCCAGGAACTCTCAGTGCAGCGGATATACACCATAGGAGGAACTTACGACAGAGTTCCTCATACCATGGAGCCGATAATATCGGCAGTGTCCAATGACCAGGCATTGGAAGCAGAACTGAGGAAGTACAATATAGAGCCCACCAGCTATCATGGCCCCTCCAGCGTGCACAGCCTGCTACTTTACTCGGCCACGAAAAGGAATCTCAAGTCTGCCAGCATCTGGGGCCATGCCCCCCATTACATTCAGACTCCAAACAGCAAAGTCTGCTATAGTATACTGATAAGGCTAACCGCCATGCTGGAGATGGCTATCGACCTCGACGATATCAAACAAGAGGGAGAGGAGCTGGACGAACAGATAAATATGGCTGTGGCACAAAAACCAGAGCTCGCAGAGTACGTGAAGAAGCTGGAGGAGGAATACAGGCTTGCCGACACACATGAAGCAGCCGGGCCTGAGGAGATCATCAGGGAAGTGGAGGACTTCCTCAGAGATAAAAAGGACAGCGAGGAATAGAACTCAGCAGTTAGCCGCTGTGATCGGTACGGAAGCAGTAAATCAGCAAGGCTAAATTCAGTTTTCGGACCAGGAGAATTCAATGGAGAAAGTAAAATTGGGACGAAGCGGGCTGATCGTCTCCAAGCTGGGCTTCGGCAGCATACCCATCCAGCGCGTGTCAGATGAGGAGGCGATTGCAGTCATCAGGAGATGCCTCGATTCGGGCATCACCTTTATCGACTCCGCCGCTTCTTATACCACCAGTGAGGAACGCATTGGCAAGGCGATCCATGGACGGCGCCAGGGTCTGGTGCTGGCCTCAAAGTCCAATGCTCGAAAGGCTGATCTCCTTCAGGAGCACCTTGAACTCTGCATGAAGCGGTTTGGGGTCGATGTCATAGACCTGTACCAGTTTCACTTCGTCAACGATTTCGATGCCCTAGCCCAGGTTCTGGATCCCAAAGGGCTCAGGCCTGTGCTTGAAGAGGCCAAGGGAAGAGGCAAGATCAAGCACATTGGCATCACCAGTCACAAAATGGACGTGGCCATAGAGGCAGTGAAGTCAGACCAGTTCGAAACCCTGATGTTCCCCTTCAACTGCATCACCGCCGAGCCCGCAGAAAAGCTGCTACCCCTGTGCCGGGAACACGATGTCGGCTTTATCGCCATGAAGCCGTTAGAGGGCGGTGTGCTGAATAATGTCGCCATCGCGTTCAAGTATCTGTTCCAGTTCCCCGATATTGCTGTATTGGTGGGCGCCGAGCACGTCCACCATGTAGATGAGATCGTCCAGGTGCTCAGCGGGCCGTTGGAGATGACCGAGGAGGAACAGCAGGAGATGCAGCGACTCAGGGAGGAGCTGGGCACCAAGTTCTGTCGGCGCTGCGACTACTGCCAACCGTGCCCTCAAGAGATTCCCATATCCACGGTGCTGGAGATTCGCAGTTTTATGAGCCGACTCCCTCTCGCGTCACTGTTCAAGGGCCGCATCGGAGACGGGCTGGCGAAGTCTCAGGACTGCACCCAGTGCGGGGAGTGTGAGGAACGATGCCCCTACCAGCTGCCGATAAGAGAGCTGATTGAGGAATACGCCGCCTTATATAGAGAACTGAAGAAGAAATATCAGGAGACGGCTGCGACATAGCCGATGTCAAGCCAGACCCCGCTACAGATGGGCCGATTTTGAGATAAGAATTTAGGAAAGGAGGTTGTCAGTATGGCCCAAGAAGTGAAGAGTGCGATATGTGAGTTTTGCAATCCCCGGTGTCGAATCCTGGTGTATAGCGAGAATGGGAAGATGGTCAAGATGGAGGAGGACAAGTCTCATCCTCGAGCAGCTACAGTATGGCCGCCGATCGAGGCTTGCCCCAGGTTCCGCGGGACGGCAGAGTTCATGTACCACCCGGACCGCATCACTTTCCCCCTTAAGAGGGCCGGAGAAAAAGGGGAAGGCAAGTGGCAGCAGATTTCATGGGAGCAGGCCTTCGATGAGATCGCTGACAAGATGGGAGAACTAAGAGCCAAATATGGGGCAGAGACGCTTGCCTTTCATGGTGGTACTCTGAGGACGACGATGTGGGTCTCGCCACGATTTTTGAACTTGTTCGGCACCCCAAATAATGTAAGCCCTGCCAATGTGTGCCACGCCCCATGTATTAACATGGGCACCGCCATGTTGGGCTGGCCTCCTATTCACCGCACCTTCCTCAGGTTTGAGAAAGACGCCCAAGGTAAGATGACCACCGGATGCGTTATGCTCATCGGGATCAACCCTCCCGAGAGCAGGCCCCATATGTGGAAGTCGGTACGTGACGCCAAAGAGCAAGGAGTCAAGCTCATCGTCCTCGATCCCAGGAGAACGGAGACCGCGGAGCTGGCCGATATCTGGCTCCAGCTCAGGCCGGGCACTGACACCGCGCTACTCATGTCCATGATAAATGTGATCATCGAGGAGGATCTCTACGATAAGGAATTCGTGGAGAAATGGTGCCACGGCTTCGCCGAGCTCAGGGAAAGGGCCAGAGAGTATACCCCGGAGAAGGTGGCCGAGCTCACCTGGCTCCCGGCGGAGCAGATCAGGGAAGCCGCCAGGATGTATGCCAATAATACACCGACAATAACCACCAACGGTATGGGGCTGGAGCAACAGAGCAGCGCCATCGCTGGCATACAGGCCAAGTTCATCCTGAGCATGATCACAGGGAGCATCGATGTTCCAGGCGGTGACTATATACCGGGGCCGGCGAGATGCGTGACCGAGCCCGAACTGGAACTCCGCGAGATGCAACCGCCGGAGCAAAAGAAGAAGCAAATAGGAACAGACCGCTTTAGATTCATTGGCTGGCCGGGACATGATGCGATCATGCCCCACGTAATGAAAGTATGGGGCAAACCAGTCTCAGGGCAACATGCCTTTGCCGCAGCTCACCATCCCTCGGTATATCGGGCCATACTCAGCGGTGAGCCCTACCCGGTCAGGGCCATGCTCGGCGTCGCCAGCAATCCCATGATCACCCAGCCCAACATCAAGCTGATCCATAAGGCGTTGAAGAGCCTGGACCTCTATGTCGTCCAGGACTACTGGCTGACTCCATCTGCCGAGCTTGCCGATTATGTCCTCCCAGTGGCCTCATGGCTGGAGAGACCTTACCTCGCCGCCGGATTGGGTACATTGGACACCATTCTCGGTGGTGAAAAAGCGCTGCCATCGACAATACCCGGTGAATATGACCGCAAAACCGACTACGAGATCATGCGCGGGCTCGGCATCAGGCTCGGACAGGAAAAGTACTGGCCCTGGGAAGACCTGGAACAAGTCTATGACTACATGCTTGAGCCAATAGGTCTGACCTTCAAGGAGTTCATGGCCCAGGGGGGACATGAAGCTCCACCGCGGCAGTACCGCAAGTATGAGCAGATGGGCTTCGGCACCCCCACCGGAAAGGCCGAGCTAAGTTCCACCATCCTGGAGCAGCTGGGATATGATCCCCTGCCCAGCTATGAGGAACCTCATGAAAACCCGGTTAGCAAGCCAGAGCTGGCCAAGGAATATCCGCTGATGCTGAACACAGGGGGTAGAATCCGAGTCTATTTCCACTCTGAGCATCGCCAGATCGATTCCATACGCCGCAGGTACCCTCATCCCCTGGTGCAGATTCACCCGGAAAAAGCAGCCGAACTGGGTATAGAAGACGGCGACTGGGTCTGGATTGAGTCCCCACGGGGCAGGATAAGGATGAAATGTAAACTGTTCAAGGGAATCGACCCCAGGGTGGTCCACTGCGAGCATGGTTGGTGGTTCCCTGAGCTCCCCGGAGAAGAACCGTGGTTGCATGGTGTCTGGGAGTCCAACATAAATGTGCTCACGGATGACGATCCCGATGTCTGCGACAAAATGGGCGGAGGTTGGCCCCTCAAATGGGGCCTGTGCCGGGTTTACAAGGCCAAGCAGTACTGAATCTCGGCTTGAAAGGGAGTATCACTCATCAGCCCAAGAGTAGTGATTGATACCACTGATAGATAGTCGCGCCCCAAAAGATGGCTACCATAGCGCCGAGGGACAGAAAGGGGCCAAAGGGTATAGCCTGTTTGCGACTTTTCACCTTGGACAGGAGCAGGACACTGGCCACCAGCCCGCCGCCAATAATGGCGATGAACAGGGCTACAAGGACATGGGGGAAACCGACCACCAGTCCTATCAGCGCTGCCATTTTCACATCCCCCAAGCCCATGCTATGTCTCCAGACAACCACCGGCAGCAGCAATATGGCCAAGCCAACAGCTCCACCAATCGACGCATCGACGATCCCAGGGACGATCCCAGGGTCGATGAGCCCAGTCGATTGAAAGAGGGCAAGCCCGAAGGAGATGACTGCTGACGGATAGACCACTTTGTTGAGGATCAAACCATGATCGAGGTCGATAACCAGAATGACAAGGAACAGGCAGCTGTAAAAGATAGCAATGAATAACTCAGGGGTCAAGCCATACTTCCACCAGAGCAAGGCGAAAATGATCGCCGTTGCCAGCTCGACCAAAAACAGGCGGACTGGGATGGCAGCACCGCAGTAGCGGCAGCGGCCGCGCAGCCAGAGATAACTGAAAACAGGGATCAGATCCAGTGAGGCTAAGCGCCGCCCACAGCCGACACAGTGAGAAGGAGGATAGACCAGTGATTGCCCGACGGGCAAGCGATCAATGCAAACATTGAGAAAGCTGCCAACGGCAGCCCCGAGCAAGGCGAATACAACTATATAAACAGCTATCATCTTACATCAGCAAGACACCTGCCTCGACAAGAAGCAGGAATTAACATACCATGCCTTCCACTTGAAAGTCAACGAGTATATACAAAACAGGCCATTGACAGTCAAGGCGATATGGTATAACATAAAGCGAAATAACTTACTTACTGAATAAGGGAATGGAGGAGAACAAAGGGGCCACCAGATCGAGAAAGCCACCGTCCTACGAACAGAGCATCTATCATCTCTTATCCCTGTATCGCTTCTTCTCCTTTGCTCTGGGCGTGGGGCTTATGGTCTTCGTCCTGCCACAGACCCGGGAGAACTTCTGGGTATATCTACTCCTGGGGCTACTCGGCTTGTACACCATCTTGAAAGTCTTTGCTCCTTTCCGCTGGTGGCAGAGAGACTTGCTCACCCACCTGGTGCTGTGGGGCGATCTCGTCCTTTGTCTCTTCGCTGTCCTTTTCACCGGTGGATTGGATAGCGGTCTCCTTCTTTACTCCCTGGTCCCCATTATCACTGCTGCCCTCCTGTTTCAGCAGAGATACGCCTATCTGGCAGCAGCTATTTCCGCCCTCTCCCTCACCGTGGCCCATGTCGGTTTCAGCCATATCAGCCAGTACATCGCCTGGATTCTGACCGACAACTACCTCACCCTGTTGATAATCTACATCATGAGCTGTTTCATTATCGCGGCCCTCGCCTACCGCACCAATTTGAACATCCAGCGCCGCATCGAGAAGGACGCCATCCTTGATGAGCGCAGAAGAATCGGCAGGGAGACACATGATGGAGTGGCCCAGTCATTGGGCTACCTCAAGATGAAAGCAAAGCTGGTGAGGGATTGGGTTGCCTCCAATAACATCGAGCGCGCGCTTTCAGAGCTAGACGATATACAAGAGGTGACCAAAGATGCATACGCCGATGTCAGAGAGTCCATCGATGCCTTGAGTATGAAGGATGATGGCCTTGACTTGATACCGACCCTGTCCGAATATATCCAAGACTTTGGTGTAAGAAACAACATCCACACCGAATTTGAATCACCGCAAACTCCGCTCAGCATGTCTCCCCTTGCCCAGCTACAGCTGTTGCGCATCGCACAAGAGGCACTGACCAACATAAGGAAGCACGCCGTAGCCAGCACGGTATCGGTGAAACTGAGCAACAGCCCCCACGGAGTGGAGATGGTGATCAGAGACGATGGACAGGGATTCTCCACTACTGAGCCGCCAGCAACTGACTCAGTAGATCACCACGGGTTGAACATCATGAGGGAACGGGCGGAGAACCTCGGAGGTGTAGCTATTATTACCTCGGCTCAAGGGCAGGGAACCGAGATCAGAGTAGCGCTACCTCGAGGCATCTGATATTATCATAACAGACATTAGTAACTTGGAAGCTTATTATAAGAAGGGAAGGGGCTGAAATGGAACGCATTAGAGCGCTCGTGGTCGATGACCATCCCTTGTTTCGGCGCGGCCTCATCGGCACCTTAAGCGATGACGAGACCATCGAGGTAGTTGGAGAGGCCTCAGATGGCCTCCAGGGCGTAGAAAAGGCAAAGGAGCTGAACCCTGATGTCATCCTGATGGACCTGTTCATGCCACGCTGCGGCGGTGTCGACGCCATTAAAGTTCTCCAGGTGGAGATGCCCCAGGTCAATGTCGTCATCTTAACCGTCTCCGAGAAAGAGGCTGACCTATTTTCGGCAATAGAAGCTGGTGCTAAAGGCTATATCCTCAAAGATGTAGAACCGGAGGAGTTACTCCACGCCGTCAATCACATCGCCAAGGGGGGGGTTATAGTCTCTCCTTCTATGGCATCAAAGATGCTCACCCAGTTCAAGGCAGGAAAAGAACTCAGGCAGGATGAGCAGTCGACTGGCTTGAGCCAAAGGGAAAGAGAGGTGTTGCAACTGGTAGCCCAAGGTGCCAGCAACAAAGATATTGCCAATGCCCTTTTCCTCTCTGAGAATACCGTCAAGACTCATCTGCGCAATATCATGGAGAAGTTACACCTGCAGAGCAGGAGCCAGGCCGCAGCCTACGCAGTACGCAAAGGACTGGCAGGAGAGGAGCCCGAGCAACAGGGCCCTTGACTCAGTCCTGTCGAGATATACATTCACTACCGATTAGCATCTGGCAAACCCCTCCCCATAAAGGGTTACTGGCTTATCGCCTGTTAATCACTCTGACGCAGTATTGTCCCCACCGCA
The DNA here is from genome assembly GCA_034414595.1 of Dehalococcoidia bacterium. Lineage (GTDB taxonomy): Bacteria > Chloroflexota > Dehalococcoidia > SZUA-161 > JAUWZY01 > DAOULY01. The sequence goes on along the minus strand of DAOULY010000016.1, from coordinate 210,655 downwards.
AATTGGGCCGACAATGATTGTAGGTGCGAAATGAAGTGTATCAAAGTGCTTGTGGTCGATGACCATGCCCTGTTTCGCCGCGGCGTCAGGGAGGCATTGAGCACCCAGGAGAACATTGAGATAGTAGGCGAGGCCTCAGACGGGCTCCAGACTATAGACAAGGCCAAGGAGCTAATACCCGATGTTATTCTGATGGACCTTGTAATGCCACGCTGTGGTGGTATTACAACCACAAAGGTCTTGCACTTGGAGTTGCCCCAAACCAATATCCTGATCCTGACCGACTCTGAGGAAGAAGCTGATCTATTTGCTGCCATAGATGCGGGTGCTAGAGGCTACATAATTAAAGACGTAAACCAGCAAGAGCTGATTCAAGCCATAAAGCACACTGCCAAAGGAGGGCTGATAATATCGCCCTCCATGGCGGCCAAGCTGCTCACTACTTTCCGGGCAGGCAAAGCGCCCCGGCGACAGGCAGCGCTGGCCTGAGTCGGGGATAGTTTGTTCCGCTCACCCAAAAGAGGTAATCTATCAGTCACCATTAAAATCACTCATCTGCAGGATTGTGGCCAAACACTACTGAGCCGATAATACTGTGTAGCTGAGTAAACTTGAAAAAGGAAAAAAGGAAAGGAAAGGGGGTGAGCAATGAGGATACCTAAACGTGGAGAAAAGGGTTTCACCCTGATTGAGCTACTTATCGTAGTGGCCATTCTGGGCGTACTGGCTGCCATCATAATCCCCAACGTAATCCGGTTCTTGGGCCGAGGGGAGGAGGAAGCGCAGAACACCGAGTATAACAACATCGTGGCTGCCGTGGCCTCAATGATGGCCGATAACGACTTGACCTCTCTGGACAACCCTGTCGCTGCTGGCAGCAAGACCAATGACATGGAATCCTTCCCTGACACCTCGGTATGCGGTACTGACAAGCTGACCGATCCCGATGGAAACGCCTACACCGTAAGCACAGACAAGGATGGATATATTCTCTACCAGCACGATATAACGGGCGATGGCGCCCAGACCGGCCTGGTCAATTACGTGACCTTCAGCCAGAGCCAGTACTGGTACAGCATTAGCGCCGATGGCACTGTGACCCAGTACGACAAGGACGGAAACGTCATTGCGCATTAGCGGTGTGGCAGACTTGCAAGAGAAACAGGCTTAGCGGGCGGAGTGCTGTAGGCTAGCAGTTGGCGGAGAACGGGTGGTACAAAGAAAGGCAGGTGCCTGAACCAAGCAGGCAGGGCACCTGCCTTTTTATTCGGGGATGGTGACGCTGATGACAAATTGTGTCGGGGAGACCGGATTCAGCTTTACCGCGTCTTTGCCCCACTCATCCTGTAAGGCTGCCCGGTAGGCAAGAGCAGTGTTAGCATCAGTAGCGGTGCCGACGATGCTTATGCCTTCCCCCTCGAGGGATACGCTGCTCAGTACAATGCCACCCGTTGCAGCAGCACTGGCGAACACCACGTCCAGCTCAGCGGTAAAGGTGCCCTGCTCGGTAATAACATTCTGATAAGCAACAGTTTTCTTTTCGAGCTGGTCCACTGTGCTAAGCGCATTCCGCCTTAGCTGAAATCGCTGATTGAGGGCTTCCAGAGCAGATTCTGAAGTCGAGTTCGTAGCCATTACATCATTGACCAACAGGTACAGAGGCAAAGCCACGGCCGTAGCAATCAGTATGGCGCCTGTGATTAGAATCTGCTTTCTTGATACCCGTGGCCGCCGATAGCGCTCGGGCAGCAGATTGATATCGACCCCTTTATTATCCCTCGGGGCTGGCTCCTCGATTGGTTCCTCGATTATTGGTTCCTCGCTCACTGTATCACCCTCAGTGCCAGCCCAATATTGACTGCATATTGAGATACCGGTAGCTCAGGTGAGCATTCCACCAGCGGTATTGTTATGGATTCGATAGGATATGCTACTCCAGCCTCCATTATGTCCCTGATGCCCTCGCTTTCCACGACCGCTCCGGCCAGGAACAGAGGAGTAGTCTCGTCCACACGGCTGTGGGGATATTGAGAATTATAGTATTCCACCGTGTGTTCCAAGGCATCCATTACCTTGCGGGCCCTATCCTCCACGGCCAAGTTGCTTTGCTGGGCCACGGTGCGCACGATATAGGGGCTGCCACCAGACACCACAGCGATGTCAACGCTATCGGGCTCGATATTGACCACCAGGGCTTGTGTTCGATTCACCGCTCGAACCAATGCCAACCCCTTGAGCTCCATAATGTAGGGATTGATGCCCACTGCCCGCAGAGCCTGCACCTGGGTATCAACTAAGTCTTTGAGCATGCCAACGAACAGCACTCGCCGCTCAACTTGGTTGGTGGAGAGGACCTGCCATGAGAAGTATAGCTCATCCGCTGAGACGGGCATGAGTCTCCTCGCCACCTGTAAAACAAGAGTATCTTCCTCGACTGGCTCCTCCGTGACCGTGGGCAGGCTCAGGATGCGCCCCACCGAGTACAGCCCGTTGATGCTGGCAACTACTTTCTTCCCTACTATGCCGCTGGTCCGCATGAGATGCCGCACCGTCTCGCCCAAAGCCTGTGGGTCTAAAATAGCCCCGTCCTCGATCATACCCGGCATAACGGGAGCGCATGCCCATTTATGCACCCGGTGGCCTGATATCGACAACAACCGGATAGCGGTGCTGTCGATATCCAGAGTGACAATCTTCTTAGCCAGAGCCAGCTTCCCCGGTAATAAAGGAACCATATCCGATCACTCACTTAAAATGTAAACGCTGAAATCTATACTCGCTCTGGTCACGTAAACGCCTTGAGAGGCTTTCCACACACCGATTTCGGCAAGCGTCACCTGATCCACGATCAAGCTTTTCAGCGCTGTCTGCCCTTTATCCAGCTTGGTGATGAAATCCCTCACATTATTCAGAGTCGAATCAGCATCTGCCGCCGTTGCCTGCACATCCACGGTGTAGCGTAGGTACTGATATGTGATGTTGCTTATCTTCGCCGTCTCTTCCTTAGTGAGCTCAGGCATGCTGCCAATCTGAGAGACACCTGTTGCCGAAGCTAAGGCTGCAATCTCAGCAATGACATCCCATTTGGTTGCATCCAAATCGGTGGGGAAAATACTCTTTGCTGCGTCTAAGTCGGCCTGAGCCTCTGCGATCTTTTCCTCGATCTCCGCAGCACTCTGCTCCGGCATTCTTGCAGTGAGCGTTGCAATCTGCTCACTCAGGTAATTGTGTCGCCCATGCTGCTGGAAATAGACCACACCCAAGGCAATGTAGACGATGATGAAGAAGCCGACCGCCACTGGCAGCCACAGGCGGCGGAACCTTACTATCAGGTCCTTCAGTTGTTCCCGCATCTCAGGCCTTCTTCATTCCTCGATTGTTCAACAGCCTTACTTTTGTCACTCTAAGCACTCTTCGCTTCGCCCAGAGGAAGAGACAATTGCTGCCTACAAACAATCTTCTCTTATTCTTCTATCTCCTGCCAGGAGAGGAGCTTAATCTCGCCGCTCAGCTCGCTGGACACTATCCGAATGTCATCGATGTAAAGGTAATCGTCTGTGCTTGACAAATTGGTAGTGTCAAAAGCAATCCAGTACTCGCTGGACATAGTATTATACGGCGGCGGCAATGCGGAGAGGTCAATAATCACCATGTGATACATGCCGTCGTCATCGCCATCGGCCCAGGTCTTCACCGTGTACCAGTCGGTTCCACTGTGGCTCACCAGACACTCAGCGGTATCACCAGACTCAAAGTACTCGGCCTTGGCCCAGAAGTGCAGGAATATCTCCGTCTGTCCCGACAGGTCCACAGACCGCTCCACGTAGTTCAACTGTGGTGGCTCAATGCGCAGATAATCGATGTAGAGATAATCACCCGTGTCTCCCATATTGGCGTCGAAGGCGATCCAGTACTCGCTGGACATAGTATTATACGGCGGCGGCAGTGCGGAGATGTCGATACTCACCGGGTGGTAGACGCCGTCGTCATCGCCATCGGCCCAGGTCTTCACCGTGTACCAGTCGGTTCCATTGTGGCTCACCAGACACTCAGCAGTTTCCCCGTAATCAAAGGACGATGCCTTGGCCTGGAAGGTGATAGTGGCCTCCGATTCTCCAGATAGATCCACCGCCCGCTTCACATATCCGGTAGAACTCCGAAGCATGAGATGGCGTGACCCTTCATAAGGACCACCCGACGTGGTAATCTCAGCGTATCCCTGATGGTCCCAGGGATAGAGCCAGCCTGACCCACCAGACCAGTAACCGCTGTTGAAATCGTCAGAGGCTATTGCCCATCCTCCACCCCTGAGCCTGATATGTTGCCATCCCCGGTGAGGGTCTCCGCTCGAGGTTACACTGACATTGCCGGAGTGGTTCCAGTAATCGAGCCAGCCCGTTCCCCCGGTCCAGGTACCGCTTTCCAAGTCATCAGCGGCTATCTCAGCAAGGGGTGCACAGGTACTGGCGTGGATGCCTGTGGTTCCCGCCTGGGCATCGACATTATACATGCCAACTGCCACAGGAGCACTGGAGCCAGCGCTACCGGCAAACCAGGCCCAGGTCCAGGCATCAACGTAATAGACCCCCCAGTCCGGGGTGGCCTTCACCTGAATGTACTGGTGCTTGGTTTCCCGGGGAGAGAATGTTACTTTCCCCCAACCCCACCAGGGGAACCACCACGACAGCCGTTCAGGATTGTCGGGATCGATCTGCGGCTCATCATCGGTGATGCCGCTGGCAGACCCAGGAACATATTCAAAGCCAGGAGGAAGCTCAAAGGACAGTGTCCAGAGCGTAGCCGAGCTAGTGTAGCTTTTATTGGTTATGAGAAAGTCAAAAGTGAAGATGGTGGTCTCTCCAGGTTTGATCCAGCTCGGATCCCGCTCTGAGGTTATGTGAAACCGGTCCCAGAAGGTACCTCCATCATCTGGAGGTGGCTCGGGGCCCGGCGGCAGGCTTACCCCTATCGTATAAGGCACCTGCTCGCCCTGCACATTCGCGGTGTAGTCGTAAGGGCCCGGGTCGGCTGCGCTCAACGAGTCAAGAATGCCATCGACGTTGTACTTTAGCCGCCATAGGGCTTCCTCAGCAGCAGCAGCGCAGGCATACTCCTCGACCGCCGCCTCCTCCCATACACGCTGTGATTTCGCTGAAGTCCCCGCATATCGGAGCACGGGTACGAGGACCAGTGCCCCAACCCCGAGCAGGATTAGAATAAGTGTAATAACGACCTGACCCCGTTGCCGCTTCATTGCACCGGATTCTCCACCATTGGTCTCATCTGAATTTGGTACGTCCTCTGCTCGCTTACCCCGGCACGCCCACCCGTTGAGGCAACGGTCACCGTGATAAATCGACCATCGCGGGTAAACGAGATTTCGGAGATGTATTGGGCTACAGTGGTTGTATCTCCATTATACTCGCGCTTGAGTTCTCCTCCAGAGAGGTAGTATTCACATTCGTGATCCTGATTGGCTACGTCATACCAATCTGTCCACTCCAAGGTTATGTTATCCCTGGGGGATGCGCCCGCGTTGGTATCCCGGGCCATTCGCACATCGCGGCTGATATAACGAGCCGCGTTTTCCACATCATATAGGGCTGTAAGCTGAGCGCTGGTCTTTCCACTCCCCTGGACGACCTGAACGATAGAGGCAGTGAGTACAACCGCTATCATCCCTGTGATAGCTATAGCTACCAGGAACTCAACCAGGGTGAACCCGCTCTGATCAGTTCTTATCATCGGTTGGCCTTGAAATCGGTTAACTGGAACAGAATATCCCCGTCCCGATAGACTTTTACCGTTATCTGCTGGATTGTGTTGGAGCCATCTATTTTGTGAGCCAAGATAGAGAGAGAATAGCCCGGGGGTAGATCAACAGTGACCGGATAGTCAATAGGCATAGTATCATCGTAGGTGGTGTCTTTGAGCTGCTCTAACTGATTTCGTGCCAGGCTCTCAGCCTGAATCTGCTCGTCGAGGGGTTCGGTGGTCATGAAACCTGTGGAGATGGCACTGAGAAAAGAAACACCGATGACCCCTAACAGGGCAAGCGACACCAGCGTCTCCGCTACACTAATACCCTTCTGCTCCCGAAGCGGATAGCATCTCCTTAGCAATTGTCGCAGCAATCCCTTCACCCTCCACCACACCTCTTTAGGAAAAGGACCCGGTTATAGTGTACATGGGCATGAGTATGGATATAGCGATGAAACCGACGAAAAGGGCGATACCAATGATGGTGATCGGCTGGATCATCGAAACCAGAGAACTGAACCTCTCTGAAGCGGTAGTATCATAGAAATCGGCAACCACGGCCATAGTGGAGTCGAGGCTATTGCTCTCCTCCCCGACTGTTACCATCTGAGTCAACAGCGAAGGAAACAGATCACTGCGTGACATAGGCGCTGACAGCCCCTCCCCAAGCAGCATCTGCTGCCGTACCTGGCCCAGCGCTTCGCGGACCGCAGTGTTCTTGGTCGTCTGAGGCAATATCTCCACTATCTCCTGCAAAGGTAACCCAGCAGCAACCAATATGGACATAGTTCGGCTGAAACGGGCCATCTCGCCCATATGCACCGGTGGCCCGAACAGTGGGGCACGCAGGATCATGCGGTCAATCCGCTTTCGCCCTGAGGGCTGCTTTATATACCAGAAGCCGACCACGACTACCACACCGAGGGTGCCAAAAACATAGAGCTTGTAGGCGCTGAAGAAATCAGTCACCGCGATGAGAATCCTGGTTGGCAGCGGCAAGGTCGCTTGCAAACTGGTGAACATATCGATCAGCGGAGGCAGGGCCGTAGTAAACAGGATAATGATTACTATGATAGCGAGGAGCAAGATACCGGCCGGATAACTCAATGCCTTGGTCACTTTCTTGGATAACATGCTCGCTTTTTCCAGATAGTCAGCCATCTGCTTGAGCACTACCTCCAGCGAGCCAGTGCGCTCCCCTACGGCAATCGTCCGGCAATAGATTTCGCTAAAGACCCGAGGATGACGGGTAAGGGCTTGGGAGAAAAAACTGCCCGTGCGAAGGTCTCTTATGATATCGTTCAAGACTTTCCTGAAGGCCCTACTGCTTCCCTTCTGCTCCGCGAGCGACTGCAGGGCGTTAAGGAGGTCGATGCCTGCCTCAAGCAGTGTTGCCAGCTGGCGGGAGAAGGTGATTACCTCCCGATCCTTAATGGCGAAGAGACTGGGGAACAGCGCCTCCAGACTTACTCTCGTCGGCGATATCTCAATGCTGACCGGCTGATAGCCCTTGGCACGCAAAAGCCGTTCACCAGCAGCTTCATTAGCCGCTTTGATAGTGCCTTTCTTTTGCTTCCCGCTACTGTCAAGGGCTACATAGCGATAAACTACGGTCTCCTCTTTCTCAGGAGTCCGGGCGGATTTTGCCATCATCCTCCTTCAGCCAATGGAGAAAACACTGCGTATCACCTCGCCGGGTGTGGTCTGGCCCATTTTCACCTTGAGCATGCCATCACGCCATAGCGGGGTCATCCCCTCCTTGATAGCCTGTTGCCGAATATCATCACTCGGAGCACCGCCGAGGATCAATCTTCTTATTGCCTCGTTCACCACCATAACCTCAAAAATCCCTGTCCGTCCCAGGTAGCCAGTGCCAGCGCAAAAGCTACAGCCGCTGCCAGACACGAATTCCTCCTTTGTCTCCCTCAGCTCCTGCTCATAGGCCAGCCTCTCCTCAGGTGCAACTGAGGTAAGCCGGGAACAATGGGGGCAAACGCGGCGTACCATTCGCTGTGCAACAACGCCGACGACAGATGAGGCCACCAGGAACCGCTCCACATCGAGGTCTATCAGTCGGAACAGAACACCAACGGTATCATTAGCATGAACGGAGGATAGCACCAAGTGACCGGTGAGAGCGGCCTGAATCGCTATCTGGGCAGTTTCGCTATCTCTGATCTCGCCCACAAGGATAACATCGGGATCCAGTCTCATGCTGGCCCGCAACCCGCCGGCAAAGGTCACCCCGGCCCGAGGATTGACCTGCATCTGATTGATGCTGGCGAAGTGATACTCCACAGGGTCTTCAATAGTCAGGACGTTGCGTCCCACGGTATCAAGCTGGTTAACTGAGGCATAAAGGGTAGTCGTCTTGCCAGAGCCGGTAGGGCCACTGATCAATACCATGCCAAAGGGGATCTTCAGCATGAGCTGATACTGGTCCAGGCTCTCAGCACGGAAGCCAAGCTCAGCAAGGGTAAGGAAGGCAAAGGTCTTGTCCAGGATACGCAATACCGCCATTTCGCCATTTATAGTGCTGGAGGTGGCCACGCGAATGTCCACTTCCCTATCATCAATCTTGAACGTGATTTGACCATCCTGAGGACGGCGACGCTCGGCAATGTTCAGGCCAGCCATGATCTTGACTCGGGAGAGCAGGGGAGCATGAACGCTTAGCGGTAGATTCATCATTTCATGCAAGATGCCGTCGATGCGGTAGCGAATACGGACTCTGTCCTCCTCCGGCTCGATGTGGATATCGGAGGCTCGATCTCTCACCGCCTGCCTGATGAGGAGGTCTATGGCGCGTACAATGGGAGCCTGGGCAATATCCGCAGCGGAGACTCGCTCCTCCAGCACCCCTCGAGTTCGCGCGCTCGTCGGAATCTGGCTAAGCTGCTTTTCGATCTCTCCGCTGGCCTTGTAGTTCAGATCAAGGGCTTCCTGAATATCCTGAGCAACGGCCAGTACGGGCTCAATTCGACTTCTCGTCAGCGCGGCCAGGACATCAATAGCCTCGATGTCCGATGGCTCTTCCATGGCCACCATCAAGGCACCATCGAAGACATCCAAAGGAATAAGGCGGAATCTTCTGGCTATGTTCTCCGGGATCAACTCCAGTGCTTCGGGACTGATTTGCTGTTTCTTCAGGTTAACAAAAGGGACATTCAGGCGCATACTGGTGAATATCGCCAGTTGCTGTGGGCTGACCCACCCCTGCCCCACCAGGATGTTCTCGATCCTGGCACCGTCTTTCATCTGCAGCGTCAGGGCTTGTCGCCACTGCTCATCGGTGAGCAGCTTGCTCTCGACCAGCATCTGCCCTAAATCTTTTCGTACTGCCTTTTGCACTGACTCCATCCTTGCCCCCACAAAACCCGCGCTGGCTGGATTCCAGCTCTATAGCACCTGGTTTCTGGAAACTATTCTGACCCTTTTCACATCCCTCACCTTTCCCCTCTCCCTAAATGTCCTCTGCATCACATTGCCTCTGTTGGCTGGCTCCGGTGAGACTTCCACGGCGCACGCCTCAGATAGCATGTCAATTAGCGGGATCGGCTTGTCAACAGCAATTGTGATCGTGGTCCCTTGATCAAAAGAGCCTACAGTGCGCAGGATCTTCACCTCTGGAATTAACTGTAGCTGTTGCTCCAATTCAGACATCATCACCAAATCCACGGGTGGGGTCAGGGCTAACTCCACTTCACCAGTGTAGAGACGCGGGTCGAATACTTTTGGCTCCAAAACACCTTCTTCTCCCCCTACCGCCACTTTCTCTTCCGTAACCTGCTGCGAGACCCCCTCTACTGTCAGCCCCTCTGGCTCAGGGGAGACAGCAACTGCCTCCTCCGGCACGCCGAACTCCTGCTCCGGCGGTATAGGGTGTTCCACCACCTCTTCAAACACGGCAGCTTCTTCCGCAACCTCGACGGGCTGTTCCACTGCCTCTCCCTGAGTTATGTCTAATTCAGCACCCGCCTCAGCAGCTAATGGCACTCCTGGCAGGGCCTCAGCTTCCCCCAAACGGGTAACAATAGGCGGCAGCACCTCATGCGCTGCCAGTTCAAAGGCCTTGCCTTTCCACAGCTCGGCGGTCTTGCCCTTCCACTCTATCCCGATGGTTTCGCCTTCATGGAGCAAATTCTGCAAAGCGGATAGCAACCGATGGTAAGTCACCTTGACTTCTTCTTTTAGCTCGCTCTCTATGATCTCCCTGCTCCTGAGAAGATATAGCTGAGATCTTTGCCTAGCTTCTGTCTCGATGATATCAGCTCTTGTATTGGCCGCATAGAGGATATTTCTGACCTCTTCGTCTGTCAATGACTCAGCTCTCTTCTTAGCCTCCGTTATCAACTCTTGAGATCTTTCCTTGGCTTCACTGATGATCCTTGCCGCTTCCGCTTCAGCCTCCTCCTCAGCCTTCGCCCTGATGCCTGCAGCCACCTTATCAGCTTCCACTGCTGCTCTCTGCAGTACCTTCTCCAAAGAAAGGATATGCTCCTGTTGCGCTGCCAGCGTTTGATACTTGCCCATCAACTCGTTGACATAGGCAACCACCTGCTCTTCAGACAGCCCCCCCTCTACCACATCGAACTGCTTTCCCCACAGTTGCTTCGCCTTCTTACCTTCCATCACTCCCCCCGGCGTGGTCGCTCCTGCTGGACTTGCGCCTGTTCCTCCTGTGCCTGTGCCAGAAAACAATCGCCTTATTCTTCCAAATGCCATTATTCGCACCTCCCGCTATTCCCGGCTAACCACCACAGCTCACTAAACTACACACAACCTAATATGTATTACATAAAAGCGTAACATATCTGTTCGTTCATTGTCAACATTCCTGATGCAACGTGAGAATGATTTACGGGTGAAAAGAATATACATATTTTGAGTGAGCATAGGGGTACTGCTTTTGAGCCAATCCCTCATAGGATCGCTTGACCTTCTTCGGTCAATGACCCAGCACGGTCGGGACGTCTCGGAATCGACGCTTGGGGCTAAATGAAGCTCCCGCCTCCATCCACTACCACTGTTTGGCCGGTCATGAAGTCACTGTCCTCGGAGCAAAGGAAGACTATGGCCCCGAGGACATCCTCCGGCTGCTCATCGCGCTTAAAGCAGCGGCTATCGGCCCTGCTTCTGGCCCCTTGTTCCCGCAGCAGCTGGCCGGCTTCAGTCATGGCAAACCCTGGAGCCAGCGTATTGACATTTATCCCGTAGTCTCCCAGCTCCCGAGCCAAGGCCCTGGTCAGGCCAACAACGGCTGCTTTGGAGGCCACATAGTGGGCAAAGGGGCCACTGCCGCCGATGATGGACGTGGACCCTATATTGATGATCTTACCCTTCCCCTGTTTCTTCATCTGGGGAAACACCGCCCGGGCGCAGAGCCATTGCCCCTTGACATTGACCGCCATCATCCGGTCCCAGTCCGCAGGGTCGATCTCGTAGAATGGGGCTAACTTTATCCCATGAAACATGGCTGCATTGTTGATCAGGATGTCGATGCGGCTGAACCTCTTTACTGTCTCCTCGGCCATGCGCCGGGTCTCTTCCTCCGAGGTGACATCCACCTTCAGCCCAAGGGCAGTGCCACCCTTAGCCTCGACCTCAGCAACAGTGCCGTTGACGTCCGCGATATCAACGGCCACCACCCTGGCACCCTCTTCGGCCAGCCGGAGGCAATAGGCTCTGCCAAAACCCTTGGCCGCCCCGGTAACGATGGCTGCTTTACCATCCAGTTTCATACCACCCCCCTTAGGCCTCAATAATCACGTCCGTATTTATCTTCCGGCTTGGGCAGGCCAAGGTCCTGAGCTATTACCTTGTAGCAGTTGTAGCCGGAGGCAGAGAACACTGCCCCCATAACGTGATTAGCCGAGGAGCAGAGATACAAGCTCTCGACCCCCGGCACTTTGTATCCGGAGAGCTCCGGCGTCGGCCGATACCTGCCTATCTGAGAGGAAATCTCAGAGAGACACACCATGCAGCCATCAAGCATGTTGATGTTGCGCAGATATGAATCCCAGGGCGAATTGGCGTATACGCCGATGATATTGTCCCAGGTCATGTTAGGCGCATACCACTGCCACTGCTTAATGGTCAGATCGAGAATCTCCTTCTTCATACGGAGCCACTCCCTCTCGGTGTAGTAATGGCCGGGAGCAGCATACTGCTCGGAAAGGACAATATGCTTTCCCTTGGGTGCATGCGACGGCGACCATCTGCTGTCATAGGCATCGTGAATGATCAGTTTTGAAGGCAGACCATTGGCATAGATCTCAGCCTTATGCTTGGTGCCCATATAGTCCTCATCTTTGGGCCCCCAGAAGTTCCTCAGCGCCGGGATGTCTGGATTGAAGTCCAACGCCTTCCAGTTCGGCAGCTCGTGGATAGCGAAGTGTGACCAGAATATCTGGCCGCGGTCATAGCGCATATGCTTGGCCCGCCTCCTGACCCTATCACTGAACTTGTCTTCGCCGATGAAGCGGAACAGGGTCTGCTGATGGTCCACATTGCTGATTACTGCTTTTCTGGCCCTGATTTCAGTGCCGTCGAGCAGACGGATTCCTGCGGCCCTGCCACCCTCCAGCAATATCTGATCGCATTCAGAGAGGACGAAGTATTTGCCCCCCTTCTCGCTGAGCGTTTTCTGCAAGGCATGCGCTACGCTGTGAGTGGCACCCAGCGGGAGCAGTGGTGGAGACCAGGAGTATACATTGCCGATGACATGTGGGATTATAGACAGGCCACCACAATCCTCCGGGTATATGCCCCTGCCAGCCATGCCCGCCCTCATCCCCCAGATCCTCAGCTCTACACTGTCGAAGAGGTCATCGACTACCTGATGCACCGTGGCAAATTGATACCAGGGGTCAAACCAGGTCTCATCAGGGTTATCACATAGCTCCTCCAAGGGGTCTTTCACGTTGGGAGGTGTCGGAGGATTGAAGCAGTGTTTGAGCCATGCGTCCCGCCAGTACTTGGAGTATTTCTCGTAGTATTCCCAGCCTATCTCCCCGTCCCGCTTGGAAAACCGAGAGAATTCCCGCATCGTCCTCTCGGCGTTTTTCTGGTTAAAGGTGGTAACGCCTGTTTTGGGATCGGTCTCGTGCCAGGCATATGATACTGCAGCTGTGCCATCGTCAAAGATGAAGGTCCCTGAGGGGTCGGTAACGATAAAGTGAAGACCCTTTTCCCATAGCTTGAAGTCGCGATATGGCGGAGAGAGCCAGAAGATCATCCAGTGAGCGTGGTTGTTGCAGAGGAAGCCAGGAGCAGCCATCTCCTCCGTAGAGGCACCACCGCCTACCTCATGCCTGCGCTCAAACACCGCTACATCCAGCCCTTCATCCGCCAGGTAGCAGGCTGCTGTCAGCCCGTTGTGTCCGGCTCCGATTATGACCACATCGTAAGTTGCGTCAGCCATGAATACCCCCTTTTACCTTATACAAGTTATCTGCCATCAGAGCAGACCCTTCTCCTCGGCTCGGGCCACGATCTCCGGTTTGGACCACCACTTCTTGAGGTCCAAATCCTCGGCTATTCTATTGGCCGCATTGTAGCCAGGACCCCAGATGACACACCCTCCTGAAAAGGTGCAAGAGCCACACATATAGAGATTCTTGATCGGCGTGCGGTGGTGAGAACATTCCTCGTTGGGCCTCAGGTATCCCATCTGCAAGGGCAGGTAAGCCCCTTGCTTGTATGACCCTTTGACCATATCGGCAAACTTGTTCTCGTAGTCAAGGGGCGTGCCGGTATAGGTCCACAGAATATTCTCCTCGGTCATGTTGGGAGCATAGCGGCGCAGGGTCTCCAGCAAACGTCCGGCGTGCTCCTGCTTGAACTTGTAGCTGTACCATCTCTCGGCACCGCCGTCCTTGAGATCATAGGGGACATGCTGTGAGATAGCGCCGGTGTGTTGCCCCGGTGGTGCCTGGATCGGATCGTGAAGCGTGGGGAAGGAGCAGTAGAAGCCACCAGCCGTTAATTCGCCTCTTCTGCAGGCCTCCCAATGATTTATCAGGTCCTGCTCCGACTCATAGCCCAAGACATAGATCAGAGACTGATTGACATCGGGGTTAGAAGCCGCAGCAGTGAATTGAGGCGCAGCATCCAGGGCCATATGGAGCTCAAACAGGCTCCACTTCTCCCACTGCCAGTCCTTGACTCTGCTGACGAAGTCACCGCTTAGATTCTGCGGGCCCACATAGTCGATGAAAGTCTGATACGGGTCGATGCCGCTGCAGACGAACTTGTTGGCCTCATATATACGGCCATCCTCCATCTCCACTCCCTTGGCCACACCGTTCTCAACCATGATCCTCTTCACCAATTGCGCCGTCAGGATCATGCCACCGTTCTCATATATAACCTTGCCCATGACATGGGCCACCTTGTGCGAACCGCCGACACTGAGCTGGTAGTTGGTGGCGCGGTTGATATAAAGCGGTACCAGATAGCCCAGGCCCTCGAGATCGTAGTCCAATCCCCACATGCAGGCAGTGAAAAGAAGCAGCGTCCGAACCTTGTCGTGCTCAAAGAGCCCGTCCACGATATCCTTGGGCGTGTGCTCGGTGAGCTCGCCGATCTCCTTGCCGACATCTGTAGATTGCAGCTTGACCATCTGCTCGAAGGCCGGTATCGCCTCATGATAGGTAGCAGGGCCGATGAACTCCTCCATGTACTGGTTGTACTTGTTATACATGTTGCGATAGGCCTCAGCGTCCTTCTGAGAGAACTTGGCAATAGAAGCACAAGTCTTTTCGACATCGCTATAAAGGCAGAGGGCGCTGCCATCGGCGAAGGGCATGACGAATTGCAGCGGTGGGTAGATCCACTTCAGGCCGAAATCTCCATCCAGATTGAGATCCTTCAACACCGGGGAGTAATCGACCATCATGTGATACTTGGCATGTGTGTTGTGATAGTAGCCGGGGAGGGTGATCTCTTCGGTGCAGAGGCCGCCGCCCATCTCGAATCTGCGCTCCAGCACCAGCACCTTGAGCCCGGCTTTAGCCAGATATGCCGCCGTCGTAAGCCCATTGGGACCAGCACCGATGATTATGCCATCATACTCAGCCAACTTTCCCCCTTTCGCTAATAGTATCTCTCCACATCCTTGATAACGTGACCGAGCCCTAATTCCTTTAGTTTCTCACGACTGGGAATACCCAGTCTGGTATACCCGACCATATCGTAATATAGGTCGAGAATTCCATCGAAGTTCTGCACCACCATGCCCGTTGACGGCCCTGCGTTCTTAAGCGGTTCGGCTAACATCCGCACCGGCAGGGTATCATCCTTGCGGCTGAATCCCTCGCGGACATTGAACACCCGTTCCAGGCAGACTATCTTTTCTCCCATCCTGCGCAGGTTCTCAAGATCGGCAAACACATCGTTTCCCGTACCCGCAACCAGGAGCTTGGCCAGCGACTCATGCGTCACCGCTGAGGTGAAATTGCACATCCCTGTGGTCTCCTGAAAAGCCTGAGACCCCATGTTAGCGATGACAAGCTTGGTCCTCTCCTCTTCGCTGATGGTGAACCTGTCGACGCGACCGTAGATTTCCTCTCGAGGCCGGCCATACATATGACTGGCCCCAATATTGGACACACTGTAGCCCAGGGCATAGCCTCTGACAGCACGAGGGTCATAGCCACCCATCTCGGTCCCCTTGCTGTGAATGGCGTAGTGCTGAGCCCCTTGACCGATAGAGTCAGCCGCTCGCTTCGACCCTTCTCCCAGCAGCTGGCCGAATCCCTGGCGCTGCCCGATCTTCTTAACCAGTTCGATCATGGCTTCGTGATTGCCCCAGGTGAGTTCCAGACCATCGGTGTCTTTGGCAGTGATGATACCCCGCTGGAATAGCTCGTAGGCAAAGGCAATGCTAACGCCTGTGCTGATGGTATCGAGGCCTAAAAGGTCACATAGGCAATCGGCCTGCACCACCGACCCAGTATTGGTGTTCCCCAATGCTGCGCCTAAGGCAAAGATGCTCTCATATTCCGGACCTTCGCTGTAAACCCCCTTATAGCTGCCTCTGGTTAGCTTATGAATCTGGCCGCAGTTGGTCATACAACTGTAGCAGCCGAAGTTCCCCACCTTGAGCTTGGTGAATACCTCGGCTGTCAGCCTCTCGCGGCCTTTTAAACTGCCCTCCTGGAAATTATGCACTGGAGTTATCCCCCACTGTCCGAACATGTCCACGCCCCAGGTAGTGCCGTGCTCTGTACTCTGAATTCGCCTGGGATCGTCTCTCGAGGCCGCTATTTGCTCCTGCACCAGCTTCTTGAACAGCTCCGGGTTTGCCGCTGTCGGCCGCCCTGTAGCATTTATGGCTACTGCCTTCAGGTTCTTTGAGCCCATAACAGCGCCGTGACCGCAGCGGGAAGCAGTGCGGCGAGCGCTGACAACAGCGGCATAGCGGACAAGCTTCTCCCCTGCAGGCCCAATGCAAGCAGCACGAGTTCCCGGGCCGTGGATCTCCTGGAGCCTGTTCTGCGTCTCCTCGGTGTCCAGCCCCCAGAGCTCGGAAGCGTCACGGACCTCGGCCCTGTCCTTCTCCACATAGATATAGACCGGCTTTTTCGCTCTGCCCTCGACAATGATGGCATCAAAGCCGGCGAACTTGATCCAGGCCCCGAAGTCAGCCCCGCCAGCGGCCCGACCAATGCCTCCGGTGAGGGGGCTCTTGGCCATGACTATCCACTTGGCAAACCCCTGGGCAGAGCTGCCAGCTAGGATGCCGCAGAGAAAGAGAATCTTATTCTCGGGACCTAAAGGATCGATCCCGGGAGCTAATTCCTGGTACAGATAAAAAATACCAAAGCCTCGCCCCCCCCAGAAATCCCTTTTCACTTGCTCTGGTATGGGCTCGACTTTGGCTTTACCTGTACTCAGGTCAACTCTGAGTAGCTTGCCAGCGTCGAGAGACATTTTTTGGTGAAGTTGACCGATTTTAGCACTGCTGGTCATTTTTGTCAACCTCCTTTGCCAGTTTTAGATCCTCAGATATTGCGACTCAGTCACGGGCCTGCTTCAGCCTGGCGGCGAGCATCGGAACCACCTGAAACAGGTCGCCGACGATGCCGTAGGTAGCCACCTCAAAGATAGGCGCATTGGGGTCCTCGTTGATGGCCACGATGACCTCCGAGGTCTGCATCCCCGCCAGGTGCTGCACAGCCCCGGAGATACCACAGGCGATATAGAGCTTGGGGCAAACGGTCTTCCCAGTCTGCCCCACCTGGTGAGAATATGGTATCCAGCCGTCATCTACCGGGGGCCGCGATGAACCCAGAGCAGCGCCGAGGGCCTCAGCCAGCTCCGCCACCACCTGGAAGTTTTCCGGCTTTCCCAGACCGCGACCGCCAGAGACGATGATATCGGCTTCCTCGAGCTTGACCTTTTCCGTAACGTCGGCGATGAAATCGAGCAGTTTCGTCCTCGAGGTCACCGACTCACTGTTGAAGTCGACCTTTATTATGTCACCTCGACGTGTGTTATCCGGCGCAGCCTTCTTGAACACGCGCGGGCGCACGGTAGCCATCTGCGGCCTCTTCGCCTCGCAGACGATGGTGGCCATGATGTTGCCGCCGAAGGTGGGCCGCGTCTGCAACAGCAGTCGCTTGCTCAAGTCCATCTCCAGGCCGGTGCAGTCTGCGGTGAGCCCGGTCTGTAAAATGGCGGCCACCCGCGGGATGAAAGAGCGCCCGAAGGATGTAGCAGCGGCCAGTAGAATCTCCGGCTTATATTCACGGACCAGGGAGACAAGCTCCTCGGTGTAGAAGTCCTCCTGGTGGTCGGCGAAGGCAGGGTCCTCGGCCAGATACACCTTGTCGGCGCCGTAGTGGAGCAGCTCCTCGACTCCCTGCACGTTGTGGCCGAAGCAGACGGCACACAGCTCCGTATCCAGAGCATCGGTCAGCTCGCGGCCCTTGGCCAGAAGCTCAAAGGTCGAGCCCCGCAGCGTGCCATCTCGCTGCTCGGCGAAGACCCAGACGCCGCGCCCGCTATCGGGGGCAACTGTCTCTCTCTCGGGGCGCTCGATGATTATGGCCTCGAAGGCGCAGGCATCCTGGCAGGCGCCGCAGAGGTTGCAGCCCTCCCCGATTACAGCCTTATCGTCCACGATTTCGATCACACCGAAGGGGCAGGCAGGCAGACAACTGCCGCAGCCAGTGCATTGCTCAAGGTCGATTCTGATTGTCATCCTTACTCGACAACTCCTCAAGTTCTTTTTTAATCCTGTTCTCTTCTTCCTGAATCATCAATCGGATTGCGTCCATAACCGTTTGGATATCATCCTCGCCGGGCAATGCTATCAACCATGTAGGGTGGCCATAGGCAAGGAGATATCTGTTGAGAATTCTGAAAAGTGTAGTAATTGTCTCTTCAACCTGGCCTATCTCGATAGGATGTTGCTTCACAACATCCACTTCATCCTGTACAAACTTCTCGTCTATATGCGCAAATGCCTTATTTCGCCACAATTTGAGATTCTTTGTTATCGGTCTTAGAGTTTCAAGCTTCTTCTTATCCTCGTCAATATCGGTTCTATGTTGTGAAAGGGCCTCGACAGAAAATATCTCTTGGTTCTCATCACAAAACCTTAGAAATGTCCATATATTAACAGAATCCTTGTGCGTGTCTATGACTCTAAATATATGCAGTAACGCTGCCTCGAGGTGTGCTTCAATTGTAGAGCGAAAAAAGACATGGGCTTGATTAAGCTCTTTAAGATAGTCAGCTCTGTAATTCTCCAGACGCTTCCAGAGACTGAAATGGAGATTTGCATGCTGGAGTTCCTTTACCAGCCGCTCGTGATATTTAAGAAACCTCTTCTCTTGCAAGGTGGGTTCATAATTTGAAGTTGTCATGTTACTTCAGCCTCAGGTCTGCCAGACGAAGTACGACTCAAATCATCCCCCTCATCTTGTCCACGAGCTGGTCCAGTTGCTCCTCTAAAGTGCCCTGGAGCACCTCGGCACGGCGTGTCCGCTCGGGACGGAAGACGCGCATCACCCGCGTCGGCGAGCCGGCAAGCCCCACCCTGTCCATCTCCACATCAATGTCCTCAGCGCCCCAGACCGGTATCTGGGCGCTCTTGGCCTTCATCTGGCCACGCAGGGAGGGCAGGCGGGGCACGTTTATCTCCTTGGTCACGCTGATGACGCCGGGGAGGGGCATCTCCAGCACCTCGTGGCCTTCTTCGATCAGACGCTGCACCCGCATCCGACCACCCGTTATCTCCTCCACCTTGCTCACATAGGCGACAAAAGGAATCTGTAGTCTCTCGGCAAGCCCCGGGCCTACCTGTCCCGTGTCACCGTCCAAAGTCTGGCGGCCGCAGACCACCAGGTCGTAGTCGCTGATCTTGACCAGCGCCCGGGACAGGGCATAGGACGTTGCCAGAGTATCGGCGCCAGCAAAGGCGCGGTCGCTGAGCAGGATGGCCTGGTCAGCGCCAACTGAGATAGTCTCCCTGAGCGCAGCCTCCGCCTGCGGTGGGCCCATGGTAATCACGGTCACCTGACCGCCGTAGCGCTCCTTGACACGCACGGCTTCCTCTACAGCATATGTATCGAAGGGATTGACAATGCTCTCTACACCTTCCCGGACCAGGGTATTGGTCTGGGGGTCGATCTTGACCTCAGCAGTGCCCGGCACCTGCTTGATGCAGACAACGATGTTCATTATCGCATCGCCTTTCTCTTCAGCAACTCAATGGCGATGTGGTTTCTCAGCACCTGATTGGTGCCTTCATATATCTGGGTGATCTTGGCGTCCCGCATCATCTTCTCCATAGGGTAATCTCGCATGTAACCCGGCCCTCCGAAGATTTGCACTGCATCGGTGGTCAACTTCATAGCAACATCGGAGGCGAAGACCTTAGCCATGGACGACTCCTCTGTGACATTCTTGGCCCCGCTATCCATGGTTCTGGCTGCGGCATAGACCAGAGCCCTGGCCGCCTCGAGCTCGGTGGCCATATCGGCCAGCATATGCTGTATCGCTTGAAGCGAGGATATGGGACGGCCAAATTGCATCCGTTGCCGGGCATGGGCCACCGCCGCCTCCAGAGCCCCCTGGGCCAGCCCCACTGCCTGGGCCGCTACCCCGGGACGCGAATAATCAAAGGTCTTCACAGCCATGATAAAGCCGAAACCCTCCCGACTGAGCAAGCTCTCCGCAGGCACCTCGCAGTTGTGAAACACAAGCTCGCTCGTCGCCGAGGCGCGAATGCCCATCTTCTTCTCCTTCTTGCCGAAGGAAAAGCCCGGGGTATCCTTCTCCACCAGGAAAGCGCTGGCGCCACGACTGCCCTTAGCCTTGTCGGTCACGGCTATGATGGTGTATATCTCCGCTTCGCCGCCATTGGTGATGAATTGCTTGCTGCCGCTCAATGAATAGCCGCCGTCCACCCGAGCAGCAGCCGTCCTTATGGCAGCGATATCGCTGCCCGCCTCGGACTCGGTTACGGCGAAGGCGGCCAGCCTTCTTCCGCTGGCGATTTCGGGGAGATACTTCTGCTTTTGCTCATCGCTGCCGTATTGAAGGATGGGAATAGTGCCCAGGGCATCGGCGGCATAGCAGATGGCAACTCCGGCGCAGGCGCGGCTCAACTCCTCGATGACCAGGCACAGCTCAAAGCAGCCTCCACCCAGCCCTTCATACTGCTCCGGTATGAACACCCGGAACATATCGGCACCGGCCAGTTCCTTCATTATCTCCCAGGGGAATTCCTCTTTCTCATCGAGCTCGGCCCTCACCGGCAGAATCCGCTCCTCAGCAATCCTGCGAGCCAGGTCCCTGATCATCTGCTGCTGTTCATCGAGGAAGTAATTCAAGGCGCGCTCCTTTCAACCCTGTGATACCCATTGCCATCAATTTTATCTTGATTTTCCCGACCTATCAAGTTTATCAATGAGAACCATCTTGCACAGGAAGGATGTCATGTGTTACCTTTTATTAGGAGGAACACTAATGAATGAGGAGGAACTGAAAAGGGAAGGCTGGGCACTGGCCTCAATTAGCGGCGGAGACCATTTGCAGAGAATACTCCAGATGTATCGGGAGCTTGACATCGAAGTCCATTTGGAAGAAGTTGACTCCAGCCAGTGCGGAGAGTGCACTGAGTGCTACCAGGCTGGAGATGAGACTATCTATAAGATCTATACCAAGTCCCAAGAGCAAACAGATAGCAGCACACCTCACTGCACGATGTAGAGGTAGAGCTTGTGTGGCCAGAACCTCCACAGTTGCAGTTTTTCAAACCTCACCGGCTCCCAGCCTTCGATCCCATAGTCGTGGCAGACGACTCTTGTCCCCGGCTTGAGCTCTCTTTCCAATTTAGGCCTTAGACCATTAAGGGCCTGCGCGGTAAGATACAAGGTTACCACATCAGCTTCATCTAACGAGACTTGAAACAAATCCCCATGAATTATCGAAGCGCGGTCCTCCAGGCCCTTTTCCTTTATCTTTCGACGAGACATATTGACCAGGTCTTCCCTGATCTCAATCCCAATAGCTTTCCCGGCCCCGAAATACTCCACCGCGGCCAGTACGAACGTCCCATCCCCTGAGCCTAAATCGACCACAGTCTCCCCTTCACGTAACTCAGCTATCTCGAGCATTCTCTTCGCCACCGGGAACGGTGAGGACAGGAAAGGGATCGATGTCGGCTTGGGGCTTATGTAGTCGGTCATGTCTCCATTTACCCTGACCTTTGCCACGCTGTGGCTAAACCGGGTGTCGCCTGAACCCAGTATATCCATTTCGCCCCGGCTTGGGCAACATGAGCTGCCCTGGAAATTCACCCGTATGGTTACAAAAGTCAACCCGTGACGGTTCCAAAGTACTATTGACTGCGGTTTAATAGCAACTGGTATAATTTCCCTAAAGACCCCAAAAAGGAGTTGTACAGCCTGACAGGTGCGAGGCAGGTGCGAGAAAAATGGAGCTAATCAAGGTATTGCTAATCGACAGTCACATGCTTTACAGAGAAGGTGTGCGGGCCATACTTTCCAGCCAGAATGGGATCGAGGTTATGGGCGGGGTTGAACAGGGTGAGTATGCCCTTAGCCTGATCCGTGAGATACCACCAGATGTGGTGATCTTTGCCCCCAAGCACCCAGTCGGTGACGGATTTATGCTGGTGCGTCAGATAAAACAATACGCACCAGCGTTGCCCGTGCTCATCCTGGCGGAGCCTCAAGATCAAGAAGCACTGCTGCTCAGTATCAAAGTCGGGGCCGCGGCCTATCTGACCAAGGATGCCAGTCCTGAGGAACTCGTTAATGCCATCAAGCGAATCTTCCACGGGGAATACTTGATAAACGAGGAGCTTTTCAGCAATCCCAAGGTGGCCTCACAGGTTCTGGAGCTGTTCCAAGACCTGACTATGCCCGGAGAAGAAATCAAGCCATTCCTGGCACCACTCTCGCCTCGGGAGATCAACGTCCTCGATCTCATAGCTCAAGGAAATTCAAACAAAGACATCGCCCACGAACTTGGCATCAGCGAGCAGACAGTGAAGAATCATGTGGCTTCCATCATGCGCAAGCTGGTGGCCAATGACCGCACTCACGCCGTGGTCATCGCCTTGCGCCAGGGCTTGATCAAGCTTAAGTAGAGACACAGGCTATTACATTACCAACCCTCAGGTGACCCAGCCGAGGGTTGGTCTTTTTCAGGGATCAGGCGAAGTGGCACAAGGTTGCTGTTCCACAGCCCCTCAGGGTCTCTTGACCGCCATCCTGCCGCCAGTTACAATATGTTACAATATGTAATGTAAGTAGCATTACAGCCTGAACTCGTGATGGTGGCCCAAGGTAGAGACACAGCGAATAAGGGCAGATGAACCCAGAAAGCGGGGGGGCAAATGGCGTCCAAAGAGAGAACCGAGGAGATATTAAAAGGACTCTATGATGCGGTGGTGAACTTCGATGAAGACGCCGCTGTGGCATTCAGCGAGGCTACTTTGGCAGAAGGCCTAGACGCCTACGAGGCGGTCATGGATGGCCTGGCCGCTGGCATGGAAAAGGTAGGAGAGCTATTTGCTAACAAGGTGTACTATGTCCCCGAGGTCCTGCTGTGTTCAGATGCGCTCTATGCAGGCCTCAACATTCTGCGGCCACATATCAAAGTTGAGGAAAGGGAAGGCCGGGTCAAGGGGCAAGTGGTTATCGGCACCGTCGAAGGCGATGTTCACGATATCGGCAAGAACCTGGTCAAGATGATGTTTGAGGTTGCAGGGTGGACCGTCCACGACCTGGGCAGGGACGTGAAGCTGGAGAAGTTCGTGGAGGAGCAGTTGAGGACCGATGCCGATGTGGTGGCCCTGTCTGCCCTGATGACCACCAGTATGGTGGCAATACCAAAGGTGATCGAGATGATCCGGGAGCGCAACCCCAACGTGGCCATCATGGTGGGGGGAGCACCCTTAACTCGAGACGTAGCCGAACAGTACGGCGCTGATGGCTATGCCGACAGCGCCACCAATGCAGTCGAGGAAGCGATCAAGATGATCAGCCGGCTCAGAGAAATGCGGGCAAAATGACCTCCCAAATCTAAATAAGGAGAACATCACAGTGGGCAGACCAAGGCGAGATGAGATGAGTTCGGAGGAGCGGATGAGGGCCCTGCTGAGCGGGCAACAGCCAGACCGGGTTCCCTTTGACCCCTTTGCCCGCGGGTTTTGCGCCAGAAATGTGGGGTACTCCGTAGCCAGCTTTTACAACGATCCAGAGAAGAGCTTCCAGGCACAGCTATGGACCCGGGAGCAGTATGGATACGATGGCAACCCGGCATTTGGCTATGCCTCATATGGCGCCTGGGAATTCGGCGGGGAGGTCAAATTCCCCAGCAGTCAATGGTCCCAGGCCCCTTCCATCACCCGCTACGCTGTAGAGTCAGAAGAAGACGTCGATAAGCTGGAGTTGCCCGATGTGAAGACAGCCGGTTCCCTTCCCCTGAAGATGGAATTCTCCAAGCTGGAGGAGAAACACGGCCTGACTATCACCACCTCCTGCGGCAACCCATTCGTTTGGGCAGCAAATATCTGCAGTCTCGATCGGTTGTGTCGCTGGATGATCAAGAAGCCAGAACTGGCGCGTAGAGTCCTTCGGTTAGCTACCGACCATGGCGTGGACGTGGCGCATTATTGGGCACAGACCTTCGGCCCCGAGCACATTATCGTCCGGGACTCATTGCCCACCGCAGCCAATCAGGTGATCTCGCCAAAGCACTTTGAGCAATTCGTCCTTCCCTATCAAATAGAGCTCCATGAGAAGATATTGGCCCTAGGGATCAAGCACTTTTTCATCCACATCTGCGGTGAGCAGAATGAGAACCTGCCCTATCTGGCTCAGGTGCCGATGGGAGAGCCCGGCATCTGCAGCTTTGGTCATGAGGTAGACATCACTACCGCAATAAAGTACTTCGGTGACAGCTGCATCATCGCCGGCAATGTCGAGCCACAAGTCATTCAGAACGGAACCCCGCAGCAGGTCTACGAGCTCTGCAAACAGGCTATCGAGAAGGGCAAACAAGCACCTCGGGGCTATATTCTCATGTCCGGCTGCGAGCTTCCGGTCATGGCACCCCCATATAACTTATATGTGATGACCAAGGCCGTCACTGACTTTGGCTGGTACGATTGAACGACAATAGCTTGACTCGACTGCAGACCTCAGCTACTCTATGACGAGGATAAAGAGCGGGAGGAGAGTTACGCCCAAGAAGAGGAAACAGAAGCATCTGGTCATCTTTCAACCCTCGGGCCGCAGAGGCTATATCGACCACGGCAAGACCATCAAGGAAGCCGCCCAAGAGCTGGGAGTGGATTTGGAAAGCATCTGCGGGGGAAAGGCCACCTGCGGCAAGTGCAAGGTCAGGGTCGAGGATGGCTTCTTCGAGAGATATGGCATCCAGTCAGGGATGGAATCTCTGTCCCCGCTCGAAGACAGGGAGCAGAAATTCTTCAGCAAACACCAGGAATTCGATGGCTACCGACTGGCTTGTGTGTCTCGCGTCCACGGCGATGTCCTAGTCTATGTCCCCGAGGAGAGCCGAGCGGGCAAACAGGTGGTGCGCAAAGCGGCTACGGAAAGGGCCATAGACCTCAAGCCCGCAGTAAAGAAGTACTACGTGGAGTTGCCCCCAGCCACCCTGGAGGACCCCCAGGCCGATTGGGAGCGTCTGCAAGCTGAGCTGCAGAGCAGTTTCGGCCTCGGCTCCTTGAGCATCGATTACCGAGCGCTGCTAAGCCTGCAGACCGCCATCCGCCAGGGCGACTTCAAGGTCACCGTGTCGGTGTGGATGGACCGGGAGGTAATCAGTGTCGAGCCCGGACTGGTGGATAAAGGCTATGGCCTGGCGGTAGATATCGGCACCACCACAGTGGCCGGTTACCTCTGCGATCTGACCAGCGGCCAGGTGGTGGCCACCGAATCCATGATGAATCCACAAGTGGTCTACGGTGAAGATGTTATGTCACGCATCACCTACGCCATTTCCGATGAAGACGGCTTGAAGAGCCTGCACCAGGCAATAGTGGACAGCCTGAACCAGATTGCGGAGCAGGCGGCCCTGCAGGCAGGCACCGAGCGTGAGTCCATCATCGACATGACCATCGTGGGTAATACCTGTATGCACCATCTTTTTCTATCTATCAACCCTCAATATCTGGGCCGGGCTCCTTTCCCGCCGAGCATACACCATTCCCTGGATACCAAGGCCCGTGATCTGGGACTCAACATCTCCCCGGGGGCCTATATCCATATCCTCCCCAACGAGGCTGGTTTCGTAGGTGCTGACAATGTCGGAGTCCTCATCGCAGAGGAGCCGTATAATCAGGATGAGATGGTGCTCATCATCGACATCGGCACCAACGGCGAGTTGGTTTTCGGCAATAGGGAGAAGCTGGTCTGCTGCTCCTGTGCCACGGGACCAGCTTTTGAGGGAGCCCACATCAAATACGGTATGCGCGCTGCGCCAGGAGCCATCGAGAAGATAGAAATAGACCCTGTTAGCAAAGAGGTGCGGTTCAAGATTATCGGCAATGCAGACTGGAATACAGATTCAGACAGCGGAGAGGCCAAAGGCATCTGCGGCTCGGGGGTCATCGATGCAATGGCCCAGATGTTCCGCGCCGGAATCTTGCAGCGAAACGGTCGTATCAGCACCGATCTGGACACACCCCGTTTACGTGTCACCGATGAGGGGCCTGAATTCGTCATCGCTTGGGCCGGGGAGACATCCATAGGTCAGGATATTGTGATAACGCAAGACGATGTTAGGGCAATACAGCTGGGTAAAGGAGCCCTGTATGTCGGGGCCAAACTGTTGCTGCGTCGCTTGGGAGTAGACAGGCTGGACAAGGTTATCCTAGCCGGGGCCTTTGGCAGCTACATCGACAGAGAGTCAGCGGCGGTCATTGGTCTTTTCCCAGCGTGTTCCTTGGACAGCATCTACTCCGTGGGCAATGCCGCCGGCGATGGTGCACGTATAGCCCTGCTCAACGTGGACAAGAGAAGGGAAGCTGATCAGATCGCCAGAGAGGTAGATTACGTAGAATTAACTGTGGAACCAGATTTCCAGAGGGAGTTTGCCTTCGCCATGTACTTCCCTCACATGAAAGATACCTTCCCTCACCTGAAGCACGTTCTCCCAGAGAAGGTGAGCCCGTGAGCTACGACGAGGAGTGATGTTATCTATGTTCGGCTACGTCACAGAGCAGAAGGTGTGCCAAATTGGCGGGCTAAAAGTAGGCGGTCAGCCGGGGGAAAATCCTCCGCTCCTGATCGGCAGCATGTTCCAAAAAGGGGACCGACTCGTTGAGAACAGAAAGGAGCGCAAGTTCAACCGAGAGGCGTCCAGGGAGCGGATCCACGAGATGGAGCGTCTGTCCCAGGAGACCGGTGTGCCAGGCATGGTAGCTATGGTAGCCACCGTGCCCGATGAGGCAAAGGAGTACATTGATTTTTTTATCAACGTGACTGAGATGCCCCTCGCCATCGACATCTGGACACAGGAGACCAGGCTGGCCGCAGCGCGCTACATAGCCGAGCTCGGCCTGCAGGACCGTCTATTGTATAACAGCATTACTCCCTGGGACAAGGACATCGAAGCTCAGGTAGCAGAGCTCAAAGAACTGGGGATAAAGCACGT
Source organism: Dehalococcoidia bacterium (assembly GCA_034414595.1). Classification (GTDB taxonomy): domain Bacteria; phylum Chloroflexota; class Dehalococcoidia; order SZUA-161; family JAUWZY01; genus DAOULY01. The sequence goes on along the minus strand of DAOULY010000016.1, from coordinate 183,727 downwards.
AGTGCTACAGGTATTCGATGTGGATGATAAGAGGCCCAGCGGGAGGCTCAAGTCGCTGCGGAGCATGCTGCCCCTGGCTCAAAAAGGGGAATTCCAGAGCATCCTAATAGACACAGCGGTGATGAATTTGCCAGCCACCACTTTCTCTATGATGGCCAATCGCCTCATCAAACAGGAATTTGGCTTGCCCGTGGGCTCTGCTCCCTGCAACGGCACATATATGTGGAAGAAATCACTGGAGATGTGGGGTAGAAATGGTTTTGCTGCCATCGATGCCAGCATGCATGCCATAGCTGCTTTGGCCAGTGATTTCATCTTCTACGGCCCCATGAGTGGCACCTCCAGAGTGTTCCCCGCGGTGGCCGCGGCCACTTCCTTGCTAACAACCCTGGCCTACGAGGAGGGTCAACCCTTACCCAGCGGGGTTCATCCCTTGAACTTACTCTTCCCTGAGATGGTAGACCAATTGCTTGGGGAGCAACAGGAGAAGTAACATGTCAGAAGGACTCAATTCCAGAGAGCGAGTGCTCAGGCTGTTCCAAGGCCAGCAGATCGATCGCATCCCCGTCTTTAGTGGCATGGGCAACGCGACCATACATGGACTGGAGCAGCACGGCTGGCGTTTCCCGGAGATACACCGAGACGCACATAAGATGGCAGCGGCAGCTGCCTCCACATCCCAACTCTTTGGCTTTGAGTGCGCCGTGGTCCCCTTCGATGTGGCCGTTGAGGCCGAGGCTCTGGGCTGCAAGGTCAACTACTACTCCGACCAGACGGATATTCTCTATCCCACCATATCGCAGAAGCTGGCTGCCAAAGTGCAGGACTTGGACATCCGCATGCCGACGGATTTGGCGAAGGCAGGAAGAATTCCCATCGTAGTAGATGCCATCCGCCACCTGAAACAGGATGTGGGCGACAAGGTAGCAGTGGGAGCTTGGGTTTTAGGACCTTTCACCTTGGCCGGGCAGGTCGTGGAACTGGACAACCTGTTTAGGATGTCGTTCAAGGAGCCAGAGCTGGTCAGAAGAACATTGGACGTATTGGATGAGATTATTATCTCCTTAGCCCAAACCTACAGGAAAGCCGGTGCCGACTACCTGACCGTTAGAGAGATGGGAGCAACAGAGGATAGCATAAGCCCCCATATCTTCCGTTCCTCGATAAGGCCTCACCTGGAGCGGATCTTCACTGCTATAGAGTCTCCCAAGGTCTTGCATATCTGCGGTGAGACCAACACCATAGTAGAAGAGATGGCCCGCTGCGGAGCTAATGCCATCAGCGTGGACCAGAAGAACCGACTTTCTGAGTCGCGGGCGAAGGTAGGGGCTGACACGTTGCTTTTCGGCAACCTCGATCCCTACAATGTATTAGCAAACGGGAACATCGAGCAAATTGAAAACGCCGTGAAGAACATCATCGCCAGTGGTGTCGATGCAGTGTGGCCCGGATGCGACATCTGGCCTATCGTACCCCGGCAAAACATGGAGACACTGATAGCAGCCACACACAAGTACGGCAATAAGCCTCGACAGCATTAAGCCACGCTTACCACACCTCTTCTCACGCACGGTACATGCCATAAGGAACGCGGCAGACTTTGAGCCGTCATAGGTCTCGTAAGGCGAGGAGCGCCAATGTTAAAAGCCAGCTTGTCCTCTCTTCCACCTACTGTTATAATGTGGGCTGTTTGCGGCCGGGAGGAGATAGTGCGCCGACAGAGGGCACCCATTAGAGAGGGAAATGAGAGGAACGCTTTTGCGCCTCCCGTTTCCCTTTTCAAAAATGCTCTCTAAATTCTAGCCAGAAATAAGACGGAGCAAGAAAAAAGGAGATGCGAAATGGCAGATGCTAGCTATGATGTAGTGGTAATTGGCGGTGGACATAATGCCTTAATCACTTCCTGTTATCTGGCCCTAAATGGGCTGTCTGTGGCTATTTTTGAACGACAACACGAGTTAGGTGGTGGCGCCTGCTCAGAAGCGCTCCCGCTGCCCGGATTCATAGGCAACCCCTGTGCTCACTCCACTCGTTTCTATAGCCACCCCGCCTACAATGACTTCAAATTGGCGGAGAAGGGGCTGGACCTGGTCTTCCCTGAAGGTGGCTGCGGCTGCGGCTTCCCCGACGGTACCTGCATCACCACTTATCCCGCCTGGCCCTGCGTGGACAAGATGACGGGCCGGGTTGAATTCTCCGAGGAGAATGCGGAGAAGACCTTCCGGTCTATCGCCCGCATTTCGGAGGTGGATGCGGAAACCTGTCGCTGGCTCTTTGAGAAGTGGCGCACCAGTTGGGGAGCTGCCGATGCTGAGGTGAAATACAACCCGCCCACGCCCTGGGGGGAGAAGGATGCCATAGAGAAGCTCATGGATAACCCCGATAGCGGCTTTGAGCCGGTGCATGCAGTGATGACCGTAGAGCAGTTAGCCCGCGACCTTTTTGAAAGCCCTGAGATGCAGAGTTTCTTCATCAGACGTCAGGGGACGCAGCTCGGGACATACGGCGAGGATGTGATCGGTCACGTCGGTGCCCTGCGCGCCATGGGCATTGTCCTCACCATATTCGCCCTTTCCATTCCTGTAGGTGGCACCCACTCCATAACCCACGCACTGCAGCGGGCCCTGAGTGAAAACGGGGGGCAGTTCTTCGTGCACCACGAGGTGGACAAGGTGCTCATCGAGAATGGCACCGCCAAGGGAATTCGCCTTGCAGACGGGACAGAGATCGAAGCTAAAAAGCTGGTTCTCATTGGCATTGACCCCGCACAGACCGTCCTGAGACTTATCGGCCACGAGCATGTCAACCCCAAGTTCTCGAGAAGGGCGGCTAATTTCAAATACGATCGGGCAGAGCTGCACTGGGCCGCTGTCGCCTTCCACGAGCTGCCCAAATACAAAGCCGATGATTACGACCCCGATTTCAAGCTATGTTACAGCAAGACGCTGGTGGTGAAGGACCCTGATTATCTGGCCTCGAAATGGAAAGCGGAGATCTGGGTCCACGGGACCGGAAAGAACATAGGCTTCAACATATGGGAGGACACGCGCTGGGTGCCCTATAAAGCGGCCCCTGGGAAGCACAATTTCCTGGTGGAGGACTATACCTGCCCTGCCCGGTTCCTCACCGAGAGGGAATGGCTGGAGTCCAAGAGAAAGTGGACTGAGCAAATGATCGAGCAGTGGCAGTGGTACGCTCCCAACATGACCAAGGACAACGTCATCGCCGTCCATGACTGGACCCCCTATGATGTAGAAAAAAGAAACGTAAATATGCACGAAGGAAGTTGGGACTGCGGCGCTCAGATTGCATCTCAGATGGGCCGCTTCCGTCCCATCCCGGAGATGTCAGGCTATAAGCTGCCGATTAAGAACATGTACTACTCCAGCGCTTCGGCACACGATGGAGCCGGTGTTCGTGGCATTCCCGGCTACAACTGCTACAAGGTGATAGCAGCGGACTTCGGCCTGCGAAAGGTCTGGGAAGAGCAGGGGCGAGCGTATTAAGCCCCACACAATCCCGCTGAACTGAAATCCAACAGCCGACTGCTGTGCCCGACCAACTAGTAATGGTATATACAAAACAGTGAGGAGGTATCATGTTTGATGATCTCAGAGGTTATGTCAACAAACTGGATGAAATAGGGAAGCTGACCAAGGTTGAGGGAGCCGATTGGGACCTGGAGATCGGCACCATCACCGAACTCACAGCTGAACGCGACGGACAAGCATTGTTGTTTAATAAAGTCAAGGGCTATCCAGAAGGGTACAGAATCGTGTCCAATGCTCTCACTACAAAGGAGCAGCAGAGACTGTTCTTTGATGATCCCGAAGGGTTATCAGATGTTGAGATCATACGGCACTGGAAAGATAAGTGTAACAAGTTCCAGCCCATTCCTCCCTTGGAGGTCGAGTCCGGTCCTGTCAGGGAAAACGTTTTGACCGGCGACCAAGTCAACATACTCAAATTCCCTGTGCCCAAATGGCATGAATTGGACGGAGGCCGCTATATTGGCACTGGCGTGGTCACCATCACCAGAGACCCTGAAGAAGAATGGCTTAACGCTGGCACCTATCGCGTTATGGTCCATGATGAAAGGACTCTCTCCTTCTATTCGTCGCCGGGAAAGCATGCCAACTTAATGCGTCAGAAGTACTGGGCTAAAGGGGAAAGTTGCCCTGTGGTAATGTGCTTCGGCCAGGAGCCGTTCGTATTTGCCACAGCAACAATGAACCTGCCTTGGGGTATGTCGGAGTTTGATTTCGCCGGATACATGAAAGGCAGGCCCGTTGAAGTCATCAAGGGCGAGGTCACCGGCCTGCCAATACCTGCCACCGCCGAGATAGCAATAGAGGGCTTCTCCCCACCACCATCAGTTGACAGCAGAGCCGAAGGTCCATTCGGTGAGTGGACCGGATATTACGCCTCCGGGACTCGGAATGAGCCGGTTGTCCACATAGAAGCAATCTACCATAGAAACAACCCAATACTACACGGCCATCCCCCGCTAAAGCCACCGCGTCCTATTTCCGGCTATTACCCTATACCTGTACAGTCGGCCAGTCCTCTTTGGGATACTTTGGAGAAGTCAGGAATGCAGGGAATAACAGGAGTCTGGGTGCATGGGCCCAATGGTCGGCCAATAGGCGTGGTCTCGATCAAGCAGAGATATCTCGGCCATGCCCGACAGATTGGCAATCTCGCTGCTTCCCTACTGCAAGGGGGGGCCATGGCCGGCAGATATATCATCGTGGTAGATGACGACATCGATCCGTCAAATTGGGATGAGGTCGCCTGGGCGGTAACTACCAGGTGCGATCCCGATACTTCGATTGAGCTGGTCAGGGGATTCCTGTCGAGTCCTTTGGACCCCATGATACCACCGGAGAAGAGGGCCAGAGGGGACCTTACCACCACCAAGGTGATCATCAATGCCTGCAGGCCATTCCACTGGAGACATGAATTCCCACCGGTGAATAGGGCCAGCGACGAATTGAGGAAAAGAATACGGGACAAGTGGAGCAGTCTCTTCGCCTGAGCATCTGGTGAATCGCTGCAGAGTGACCCTGGAGGTGAGAAATGGCTGATGTTAAAAGAAAGATCGGCAGCGGCGAAGCTGAGCGCTTTGATCACAAGAATACTGTATATAGCCGTACGGCATGGGACAGTGCGATGATCGAAGTCGGCAAGCCTCATCATAGCGGGAACAAGGACCACAACCGGTCAGGGTACATGCTGAAGGACTGGATGTTCACCCAGTCAGCGTGGTATGTGGAGCGAGCCTTCGGCCAGGGCAGCCGTGGCTTCGGCGACTTCGGCCTGTTCAAATGGGAGATGGACCCAGATGAGGTAGCTAAGCTGAGCAGCATGGCCCCGGGGCACAAATGGAACGTCTCCGACCCGGCAGAGATGTCCAGGGATATCAAAACGGTGGCCAGTTTCCTAGGTGCTTGTGCAGTGGGCATCTGCAAACTGGACCAGCGCTGGCTCTACTCCCACCGCTTCCATCGGGAGACTCTGGAATATGCGCCGCTACAGCTTCCTCCTGAGTGCGATAACGTTATAGTTATGGCCCACGAGATGGATTACGAGGTGATAAAGACCTCTCCGTCCTATACTTCATTAGCTGCTGTCGGCGATGGCTACTCAGCGATGGCATACGTGGCTGGTCGGCTAGCTCACTTCATTCGCGGCCTGGGATACCGCGCTATTCCTTCAGGTAACGATACCGCTTTGAGCATTCCCCTGGCCATAGATGCCGGGCTGGGAGAGCTGGGACGTCATGGCATAATGATCACTGAGAAATTCGGTCCCCGCGTACGGCTGAGCAAGGTGTTCACCGACCTGCCTTTGGCTCATGATAAGCCCATCGAATTCGGCGTCACCAAATTCTGCGAGAGCTGTAAGAGGTGTGCCGAGAACTGCCCGGGTAGGGCTATTTCCTTCGGCGAGCCCACGGACCACGGCTCCACTATCTCCAACAACAACGGCATCTACAAATGGTATATTGACCCCGAGAAATGCTTCGGCTTCTGGATGCAAAATCTGGGCGGCAGCTGTACCAACTGCGTCCGTGTCTGTCCCTTCAACAAGACTCCGGGCTGGCTGCATGACACAGCCAGATCCCTAGTCAAGACCACTCCGTGGATAGACCCACTGTTGCTGCGGTTGGACAAGCTCTTTGGTTACGGTAAGCATGTCAAAGCCGAGGATTACTGGAGCCGAAGTAGCTGAATAAAGAATAGAGGAGGAGCCATGCCAGTGGTCATTGTTGAAATGTGGGAGGGACGCACCATCGAGCAAAAGCAACAACTAGTGGCTGATATCACATCCGCGTTGATGAAAGTAGGTGCAACGCGAGAATCGGTGCAAATCATCCTTAAGGACAACCCGAAGCACAACTGGGCCATTGGAGGGGCCTTGGCCTCGGGGGAATCCCCTGAGAAATAACCCCGATAAACGAAAATCCTCATCTGAGAAGGGAGAGGGACAAATGGCGAAAAGGATAGCTATTGTGGGCACCCTCGACACCAGAGCAGAGGAGATCAAATATGTCAAGGAGTTCATAGAGAGAAAAGGACACAAAGCTGCTGTCATAGACGTCGGCAGTCTGAGAGAACCCCCTTTCCCACCCGATATCAGCCAGGATGAAGTGGCCAGAGCTGCGGGGACGACGATTAAAGAAGTGGTGGCACTGGACGAAGGGAAGGCGGTGGAGGTCATGGCCAAGGGGGCTTGCATAATAGCGAAACAGGAATACTCCGCCGGACGGTTAGATGGTGTCATTACCTTGGGGGCGACAATGGGTGCCTGGTTGGGCCTGGAGGTGATGAAAGCCCTGCCCTTGGAGGTGCCAAAACTCATAGTCAGCACCGAGGCCTTCACCGGCTATATAACCTCGGATATGGTAAGCGGCGGCCAGACCGTTTCCGACTGCGTTGCCGGTCTCTTCGGCCTCAACAGCATAAGCAAGGTCATGCTGGAGAGAGCAGCAGGTGCGATCATTGGCATGGTTGATGCATCGAGAAAAATAGCTCCGGAGAAGCCCGTGATTGGCATCACCGCCATGGGTGCCTCCGCCTTCGACTATCTATCGCCGCTCCGACCACTTCTGGAGCAGAGAGGATACGAGGTGGCAGTGTTCGATCCCAACGGTGTCGGGAGCAGGGACATGGAACGACTGATAGATGAGGGACTGATCGCGGCTGCGCTGGACCTGTGCCTCTACGAGTTGGGGCAGGGCTTATACGGCAGTCCTTGGCAAGCCAGGCCAGACAAGCTTGAGGCTGCGGCCAGGCAGACAGCACCACTAATCGTGGCCCCGGGGGGTATAGATTTCTTAGCCTGGGCCGGACCGCTGGAGACAGTGCCCGCTAAATGGAGAGACCGCCCTCTGCACGCCCACAACCCTACGGTAACAGCAGTAATGATAAGCACCGAGGAAAAGGCAGAGCTGGGAAAGATAGTAGCCCAGAGGTTAAATCGGGCCATTGGCCCCACAGCAGTGGTCGTTCCTTTAGGTGGCTTTTCTGAATTTGCCAGAGCTCCCAGATCGTTCCATAACCCTGAGGGCGACAAGGCATTCATCACAGAGTTAAAAAGACATTTGGAGCCAAAAGTCAAGGCGGTAGAGGTAGATGCTTTCATCAGTGACCAAGAGTTTGCCGAAGCAGTGGTAGCCGTCCTTGATGACATGATGAGGCCTAAATAGAATCAAGTCTGAGAAGCTGATTCATCGGCCACCGCTTTTACACCGATACCATCTCGTAGCTCAACGTGCCAAGCCCCAGTCTCTCCGCCGTTTTCAGCTGGACCAAGCTGTCTGTCTGGTGTAACTTCCCCAGCAGGTCAGGCGCTTTTGCCGAAGTTGAGCCAGGAATAACCGGAGCTCGATCAATAAGGTCTAAAGACGCTTTATCCGCAGCCACCGGGTCAAACGAAAACACCAGGCCAACATCCTGAACGACGGGTTTCCCAGACTCCGGGGCACAATCACAATAGGGGACCACATCCTGAATGAAGTTGAGGAAGCCGATCCTTCCCCGGTAGCATGACAACACGGCGCCGGCTGCGTGAGCTAAATAGACTTGAAGCTTCTCTTTGGACCCTGGCGGCCAGACCCAACCTTCGGAGGGGCATTTGTATAGGCATGTGCCACAGTAGATGCACTCCACCAGTGCTCTCACCGGCTTCCCATTCACTAAAGTGATGGCGCCGGTGGGACACTCTTCGACACAATCGCCACAACCATCACAGCCAGCCTCATTTAGCTGCGGCAGGTTCACAAGATGCTGCGCCCGCTTGGTCTCATTAGACACACAACCCATCCCCAGATTCTTCATGGCACCGCCAAAACCAGTGAGCTCATGGCCTTTTACATGGGACAGGACCACCATGCAATCTGACTTCAGCAGCAAGGAAGGCACCTTCGCCTCCCTGAGCTGACAGTCGCCAATTCGTTCCATGATCGGTACCGTTTCCTGCTCATCCCCATCATCTGTTATCACTATGGGAGCAGCCATGCTTGCAGCAACGAAACCGTTTTGCTCAGCTGTATTCAGATACTTATGCTTGGTGTCCCTTTCCCCGGGGTAAGAGGCCACGGTATCAAAAAGAAAAGGGTGGCCACCTCTGCCCCTGACAATTTCAACCACTCTGCGCACGAAGGTTGGTCTTATATACCTTATGTTGCCCATCTCTCCCATGTGCAATTTGATGGCCACAGAGCCACCGTCGGGTATCATGCCTTCGAATTCGGACTTGCTCAAGAGAGTTCTGATGCCATCAAGGGCTTTTTTACCTTGGGAATAGTCGAAAAAGAAGACTTGCGACATGAGTGCACTCAGTTCAATCTCCTTTTCTGAGGAACTCCTGTATTCCTCTGATCAGTTTCTCACTCTCTTGCTCCGTCAGGCCTTGGTTGTTTTCCAATGTCCCAATATAATTATCGATCTCGGGAAAGCGGCTTCTGGCCTGAGCTATCTTCTCGTTTCCCCTCTCAATCTCTGCATCAAGGTCTGCGAAATCGATCCCCAGAGCAAATCTTTGGTCAAAGAACTCAAGGGGCTTCTTCCAAGCCGGAGGGTCTTCGATCGCTACCAGATAAAAAGGCACTGGCACCCATAGGCTCGCTCCGGCGATATTTCTCCTCCCGGCTGTCCACAACAGGAAAGAGCTTAGAGTTGGTCTCTGTCCTGGCGGAGTCTGATAATCAAATCCCGGGGCCAACTCATATTGACTCAGAGCCTGTTTCATTTCAGTAGAATTGGCTACAGCCAGTGCCTCCCTGGGAGCGGTATGTGCACTAAACGAAACCATCCCACCGATGGTATATAGCTCCTTAATGTGGCAGTAATGCTCAGCTACATCGAGAATTAAGTTTAGAAACTTGTACCATTCAGATCTAGGCACGCTACTGCTGAAAATCACCAGACTCTCCTCTTCGCAGCAATAGAACTTGCTTTCTGGGAATTGGGCTACATCGTCCTCCACTGCAACCCCTGCCAACGAAAAGAAATTTCCAGGTTCGATTTCGCCGAACTCTTCGCACCCCAGTTTTTCCCTCAGGTAGTGAATGACCCTCGGCCCGAGCTGGCCAGCATCCTCATCCCAACCTACCACCAGAGATGAGCTTTGAAGCTCCGGTTTTCGCTTGATCTTGAATAGACGCTTTTCACTCAATTCAGTCTTCCTTAGGTGGTTGCTTGAAGAATTTATCGATATCCTCAAGAATCCTTTGTTTGTCCTCTTCAGTTATCGGTCCTGGCTCTGCTGGCTCAGCACGAGTCATATATCTCAATTTATCAATCTGCCCCTGTATCTCTGGAGGGAACATCTGATACAATCTCTCAATCTCCCTTTCGCTGCGTTCCGCAAGCTCTACAATTCCCTCCAGCTCCACTTCGATTCCCAGACTGGCAGTTAAGACCTCCAGTACCGATTGTGAAGCTCTTGGATAGGTGATAGGAAATCCTTGCAGATAAACTGGCACCTCACCCATCAAGCATATCGCCTCCAGACCTCTCTTTTTAGCTACTCCCAATAAGAGCCCGTTTAAACCAGTGATGTTGCCCTGCCCACCCCTGCCCTCGATTCCGGACATCAGCACCGTATTTTGATAGCTTCTCAACTCACCGATCAACTCCCTGGTGTTGGGCACAGCCCAAACGCTGGGTCTCATGGTGTGATGGATAGGGGCCACAGCTGCTCCTGAAGTGTAAACCCTGCGACAGCCAAACTTAAGCGCCACATCCAGGACGAGATTGGCCATCTGGTAGGCCTTAGTTCCTTCAGCATAGAATCTTCCTGCATCAGTAGGCTGTTCCTCACCAATGAAAAACAGCAAATCTCTATCCGCAGTCTTCTTAAAATAGAATGTGTTGCTGGGAAACTCCAGGTCCTTCAACTCACTATCCCTGACCACAACCTTCTTCGGATAGAAAAAATCCCATGGTTCTATCTCGCCAAATTCTTCCGCCTCCACCAGTCCTCGCAAGGTATCAACCGCAATTATTCCGACGTTTCCAATTCCTGGCCAACCAGCGATCAGAACCGGGTTCTCAAGTTTAGGTTGCTTGTGAAGTCTAATCCCCATTGCCTTTTTCCTTGTACCTGCGGCAGTGCCCGATTGCTCCGGTCAACTTGCCGACTCCTCGCTGCTCTGGGCTTGAGCTTCGGTCTCGCGCGCTCTGAGCCAGCGCTTGATTTCATCCAGGGCCGGTGGAGCCACATAGAACACCTGCATGTCCGACGGAAATTGAACCTGGTGCCCTTCCCGCATCAGCAATATCCCAGTCTGGTCGTTCTTCAATGTTTCATCTATCTGCTTGGCAACGTGCTCGTTTCTTTTTTTCTGAGCCTCTGCATAGGATTCATAGACTTTGGTAAATACCTGCTGGCTACGAAGCCCAATTGCCAAGCATCTGTTCCAGTCCATAAACTCGGTTAACAACTCACTATCCTCGATTGGCTGAAGCTCAGCTCCCTTATCCAGCCAAGCTTTGACAATTTCATAGCTACCTTTATTCAGCGCCTCAATGGCCTTGGCTCCGTCTTCGCCACCGAGGGGTATCAGTTCATGGTATATCATGCTCACCTGACTGAGCTTAGCCTCCAGGTTAGCCAACTGAGCCCGTACTTGATCCCAGTACCTGTTGAGCATTTCCAGAAAATCAGGCGGAGGTTCTTGGGACGTGAAGATGAGGGGCACGAAGAACAGCTTCCTACCCGCCTCGAACTCCTCAGCTGAGGGTTTCTCTATTTGACCAAGCTCTTCTGACATATTCCCTACAATCGAACTCCCTATTGGCTTTCAACCTCGAACAACTTATGCTTCATGTAGTTTTGAATTAGTATCTCCCCAGAGCAACCATCTCACAATTAGATGATGCCCATTTGGGCCAGTCCCTCAGCAACGCTCTCCAGGCCCAGCTCACGCAGTTTCTCCTGCCTGGGCAAACCTGTTGTGGGATCAAACCCTCGCTCCGAATAGTATTCATCCAGACATTCGTCCAGGTAATCAGCGCATTTCATACCTTTGCCTAAGCCCGAAGGACAGGGTTCATGCATCCAGCGCCCATGCAGGGTGTCGTCCTTGCGGGAGATTCCCAGCCGGGCGTTGTAGGCCTTCTCCAAGCACACAATTCTCTCCCCACACCTCATGAACTCCTCCCGGCTCAGATCGGCCCCGGTCACCGCACCGAAAATCGGCGCATAATCTCCCATATGAACCGCCCGCTTCGGATTGAATTTCAGGGAGAGGGATAGAACATTGAACATGCATATACCGAGGGAGTTGGTCACTGCGGCAAAATCCTCATGATACTTGGCACTCTTACCTTTATACACTACTGATGTGGGCTCGCCGACATCGGGCACGCCGAAGACAATCTCGGAAGTGTCCCGCCGGCCCTGTTTATCTATCTGACCGTGGGCCTTTAGATGATCGCTGCCCCTGGTCGATATCGCGTAGGCAACGGCCCATTGCGGGAAGCCGCGGACGTCCTCCGCCTCTGTCATCCCCTTGGAATGACACACATATTTTTCGGCATCGCGCCCAATCTTTCGAGCAGCGGCCAAGGTACCATCGGCCAGTAGTTCTCCCATGGCCCGCCGCTGGGCTATCTGGGCCATTGTCTCCTCAATGGCATCCGCATTCCCCCATTGATACTGGATGCCGCCGGTATCAGCCCCGGTGACGATGCCTCGCTGCCACAGCTCCATAAGCAGCCCGATGCCGGTGCCGGCCTCCGTGCTGTCCATCCCATAACGATTGACCAGGTTCTGGAAGTGTAGGATGGCCTCCCAGTCGTGGACGCCCAGGTGAATGCCCACAGAATCTATGACGATATACTCCGGCTTGGCCCCAGCCTCGCCAGCATAGCGCCCATTTTTGATCTGCCACCAGTGACAGCAGTGGACAGGACAATTCATGCTACAAGAGGTATTTCTGACTACATACCTCTCCAAGAACTTATCAGGGTTGATGTCCTCTATGAGGTCGAAGACGACATCCTGATAGTTCCGCACCGAGTGGCAACCAATAGCATTGTATGACATGAGCAGACCAGTTGTTCCGTATTTGGCGAAGTTGGCCACCCCTGCCGAAACCCTGATGTCCAAGCCCCCCCTCAACCCCTCAGCCATCTGCCGAAGTTCCTCGGGTCTGGCCACCGCCAGACCCTTGGTGCCCCGAACCACCACCGCCTTCAGGTTCTTGGAGCCCATGATGCATCCGGCCCCGGTCTTGGCCGCTGCCCGGTAGCGGTCGAACATGATGCTGGCAAAGCGCACCAGGTTCTCGCCGGCAGGACCGATGCTTGCCACAGAGACATCACGGCCCAATTCCCTCTTCAGAACATCATCCGTTTCATAGACATCTTTTCCCCAGAGATGGGCAGCATCTCTGATAACGACCTCATCGTCATCGACCCAAAGATAGACCGGCCTATCCGCCTTGCCCTGGATGACGATGTGATCATAGCCAGCATACTTCAGCCTCGAACTCCAGAAACCGCCAGCATTGGTATCCCCAAAGATGCCGGTCAGCGGCGAACGAGTGGTGACATGTGTTCTGCTTCCCAGGGGAACAATCGTGCCCACCAAGGGGCCAACACCGAAGATGAGTTTATTCTCGGGACTCAAGGGCTCCACCTCCGGGCCTACCTCATTCCACAGTATCCAATCATTGACCCCGCTGCCGCCGAGAAATTGGGCACCCCAAGATTCGGGAAATGGCTCCTTGGTTATCCTGTTCTCCGTAAGATCAACCCGGAGGACCGTTCCCGCCCAGCCGTAGCTCATACCTCACCCCTCACCTTACTCGCTGAGGACACCGCACGGTCAACATAGGCTTCCGAGGGCTCAACATATATCAGCGCACGGCGAGTGCAGCTCTGGACACACATCGGGTCACCCTGGCACAGATCGCATTTGAATACGTCTCCATCAGAGCTGACCCTGATCACGCCGAAGGGGCAGGCATCGGCACATGCCCGACAACCCGTGCATAGGTCAGCTATGATTACCACAGCATTTGTCTCAGCATCCCTTTCTATGGCATCGGCCGGACAGGCGTTCAGGCACCAGGGATCCTTGCAGTGGCGGCAGATCTCGGGCACAAACAGTCCCTCGTTCTCAAAAGCGACCACCGTCAGCCTAGCCAGCGACGGGTTACATTCCCCAACATGATGAAAGGCACACCAGAGCTCACAACTGCGGCAGCCACTACATTTGGTGTGGTCGCAGACCAATATCTTACTCACGAGCCGCACCCAACTATGTTTAATTATGGGCTTTGTACTGCTAAACGTCAACACACACGATGTGGTCGGCTGCTGCCATTTTCGGTCGAAGTAACGGCTTGTTATGTTCTGTACAGATCAGCGGCTGAACGAAGTCGCCAGAGTAAGTATGCTATAGTACATGTAGGGCTAAGATGGCCGCTGTGATAGCCCAGGCCAAAGGCGGTCTACCATGACAGAAAGGAGATGGCATGGAAACATTGGAGACAATTAAGAAAAGGGCAAGTCTGAAGACGCGTCTTTCGCCACGCCCTGTTGAGCAGGAGAAAATCGAGCTAATCTTGGACGCCGCCAGGTTAGCACCCTCGGCGCGCAACAGCCAACCATGGCGCTTCATTGTGGTCAAGGATAAAGAGACCATCGAGGCTCTGGTCAGCAGGGCATTCAGCGAGAGAAATGTTGCAGTACGGGAGGCGGCTGCCGTGATTATCGCGTGTGCCAATCCCAGCGATGATTTGGTTATCGGCGGCAGAGAGTACTACCTGTTCGACGTGGCCCTGGCAGTAGAAAACATGCTGCTGGCCGCTACTGACCTCGGGCTGGTCACGCATCCGATGACCGGTGTGGACGAGGGTGAGCTGAAAAAGGTATTGGGCGTCCCCGATGAGGTGAGGTTCGTGGTCGCTACGCCGCTGTCATATCCGGTTGAGGGCTCCTATGAGGAAGCGGCTCAAGAGAGATTGAGTGAACGCACCAGGATGGAGCTACAAGAGCTGGTCCACTGGAATGCCTGGTGAGGCTCGGGATAGCAGCATTCTCATCAACATTGCCCATCTTTGGAGTAGAACCTGTTGCTGCAACCGCAGTGATGCTTATGATATTGCAATCGCTAAAACGAGGAGGCTCACCATGATAGTCGGGTTCGGTCTATTCAAGTTCAAGGTGGAATTGGCTGAGCAGGGAATGGCCCGCTTGTTGGAGTATATCGAGTTCGAGAAGAGAATGAGCGGTAATTTGAGAGGCTACATCGCTAGAGGATTGGATGACCCAAGCAGTTTCTTCATCTACACTGAGTGGGATTCCAAGGAGAGCCGTCAAGCGTTGCATCAGGCAATTCATAAAGACCCCGAAGTTGCCAAACGAGCTAATGAGATTGTCAAGCTGACCGACACGGAACCCACATTCGGCGCTTTTGAAGTGATAGAGTAGTCCTCGGTGCGAGTTCCATTCAAAGTTAAAGGGGGAGGCCCGGAAATGGTCTCCCCCTTTAACTTATGCCAGTAGGCACTATGCTAAGACATGCGTCCACTCAGGTAATACAGCGTCGTCCCGGTGGCGGCAAGAGCAGCCCCCATGACGATCATGAAGACCCCGCTGCCAATAGCCATGGTGCTGACGCCAAAGCCTGCCTGGGCCAAATTGAGGGAATTCTCCAGAGTCAAGGCATCGAGGAATGTATCACGCTCCACTGAGCCTCTGCTTGTGTCAGCATAGGTACCGTAAGTATCCTGGCGATGCTCCCTTATGGTATCGGAAGCAACTTTCGCTTCCCCAGCGGTATCAACTACGTTTCCTGCAACGTAGCCCTCCTCGCCCTGCTGCGGGAGGCCGAGCGTTATCTGCTCATCTGCCAGTCGGTCCGCTATCAACCCCTGGGTACTGTACCCATTGACGATGAACACTATACCCACCGCCAACCCTATCAGGCCCAAGACGACCACACCTATCCCCGTGAACTTTATCATGCCCTTCATAGGTCCCTCCTTTCCACGTCGCCTGTATTATCCTACAGTGCAAGGGATAGGTCTGTGACCAAAGTCTCATAATTCCCCACCACGCATGATTATCTATGAGCAGGTATATGGTGCCGCAGTTGTAGATATAAATGGATTGTGGAAACCCATCCAAATCGTTCCAGAGTTGCACCAGACGCAGTAGGGAGTCGTTTATGGAGTTCGAAGTGGAATCTTAGCGGCCCTCAACCTCGGCTATTCTTATCTGGCCCCAAAGCCCCATATCATCATCTTTTATGATGACCACTCCCCTCAGGCCCGCTATGCTCTGGGCAAATTCGAGTGCTGCGGGGATGTCGCTGACCGAGCTCACCCGATTGCCGATTGCGGTGGCCGCAGCATCAGCCAGGGAAGTCGAGGAGGAAAAAGCGATGACCGCATCAGCCTTGCCGAAGCTGAGGGAATGGCCTACCGTCCCAGAGGAAGTGCAAATGCCCAGGGGGGTCTCCTCGGGTTGGACGGCG
This sequence comes from Dehalococcoidia bacterium, assembly GCA_034414595.1. Classification (GTDB taxonomy): domain Bacteria; phylum Chloroflexota; class Dehalococcoidia; order SZUA-161; family JAUWZY01; genus DAOULY01. The sequence continues at coordinate 167,728 of DAOULY010000016.1, read as the reverse complement.
AAGGCAATCTTTCCCGTGAGCGCAGATTCTCCAGCATAGACGCCGATGGACCTCTCCCTGGCAGTCTTTATGAAGATATCACCCCCATTTTCCACGATGACCTCATCGGAAAAAGGGAGAAGCTCTCTGCCCACCCTTTCGGCTATGGCACCGGCGACTGCCGCCATAGGTCCCACCCCGACCTCATGAGCAGAGGCGGCCATTTCTTTTACCAGAAAAGGAGCATCTTCCTCAACTATCAGCGGTTCAAGCGTTGTAGCGAAAAGGTGATGTGCTGCGATGTATCTTTCCAGGTCGGCACGGGATTTTCGGGTTGCCTCCAGCGCCTCGACCACTAAGTCGCGCTTGGCCCTGATTAGCAAATCGGTCTCCCCAACCATCACCGAAAAGGAGACCAGATCATCGTCATTTACCCAGTGTCTATAGGTCCTCGGCTGATACATTCTCAGAGACGCACTTCCATTGCCCTAACTGGACACGCCCTGATACAAAGCTCGCAGGCAATACACTTTGTGTCCCAAAAGTCCACTCTCCTGGTTACAGGATCAACACTGAAGGCACCGACGGGGCAAATGGTGACACAGGCCCCGCAATGGGTGCACCTGTCCTCCATGCGAGCTACGTCCTGGACCAATAACTGTAGCTCTACTCCCACCTCATCCAAAAAGCGAACCGCTTCATCATAATTCTTCTCTTCACCGCTCAGCTCCAGCACCAAGAGGCCTTTCTCATTGGGAGTGACCGAGGCCTTCAGAATATTAAACTGGAGGTCATAGTCCTTGACCAGTCGATATATTATCGGTTGGTCCACCAGCCGAGGTGGGAAACGCAACACAATCTTCCGGGCAATATGCACAGTATAGCTCCTTCCGCTCAGGTTAGCTCTTCAAAGGGGCGCTCCTGCAAGGGCTTTAAGGTTATTCCCGCCTCCACCCCGGGCAGAGGTGCCACGGGCTCGGTGAGATAGAATTCGCCCCGTTGAATCCAATTCTTGAGGATGTTGGCGATTTCCACTGCACGGGAATAGCTCGAAAGCGAGGCAGTGGGCACAACTTTGCCCTGAACCTCGATCGTACCGCTCCTGAGCTCAGCGTAGCTCACCTCTCCCAAAACATCCGCACCCCGTTGAGGGTAGGCCCCGGCGTAGTCCATTATAGGAGCGAAGATCTCATCATCGCGTACCGCAGTGTGGGTGAGGATCTCCTCGGAGAGTATCGGTATGGGAACACCAATACCTACGGTTAGAGTAGAGCCATAGCCAAGAAAGCTCGCACCAACCAGCCACTGGGACCTCATCTGCTTCAAGTCCCCGATCAGCGCCAGCGTTCCCGCCCCCCGCCGGGGCACGCCCTTATCAGTGCGCAGAACATCGGGATTGTGCTGTGTGCCATGCCAGGCCACATATCCGATGCCTCCACCGAGGAATATCCGTGTACCTACTCCAATGGTCTTGTAGTAGGGATCATTGAGCAGCGGCGACAGCTGCCCTGCGGAGCAGTAGTTGGCATTGCCCAGCTGGGGTTTCAACACCCCCATATAGGTGTAGATTGTCCGGTCTCCGAGATTAACTGCCACATTGTAGTTCTGATAGGCGTTTCTGATGTTGAAAAGCACCGCCTCATTCATAGCTTCCAGGTTGATCCAGGTCTCGAGTCTCCGCCTCGGGTAGCAATCCGTTCCATAGGCTGTAACCACCAGCCTGACGTCCTTGCCCGCTACCAGATCCTCGATTACATGGCCGCCTCCATAGTTGAACTCGCCGGGGTAGAGCCTGTTCCTGGGATCACCATCAGGAACCGCAGTAGCACCAATGTAGATGTCCACAGCGGCGATACCGGCATAGGCAGGCACTTCATTCAAGTAGACCTGGCCTCCGCCAACCTTTATCCGCGGCTTGGAATGGCCCAGATTTAGAAAAGCACCCGATGAACACATAGGGCCAAATGTGCCCGTGGTCACCACATCAACCTCTTGTGCAGCCTTAGCCACGCCCTTCTCCTTGACCAGACCGATAACCTCTTCAGCAGTCACCACCACGGCCTGACCCTTGGCGATCTTCTCGTTGACTTCGGCGATGCTCTTTGTCATTGCATACCCCACAGCAAAAATTGCTCAACATTCAAGCATATTGTACCAAATGGGCAAATTTGTCAAAACCCGGTCATATAAGGGTTTAGCCTCGCACATCTTACCTACACCGATTCGCCGATGTGCGGCAAAGGTTCGCTGAACATAAGTATAACACTTCAAATAAAGTCAACGCAATGTGCCCGGCCAAAAGGGAAATGTCGGTAGAACGTACCTCAGAAAAGTGCAATAGCTATGCACAAAGGCCATCTTGGGGGGTGGCGAACTCGATATTCGCCGCTTCACACAGCTCCGTACAATACGGAGTTGCCTCGAGCAACCTTAGTCACTTTGCCCTCCCACCGCATGCATTCCAAATGTGCAATGGTCTCGGTTACAGCCAAGCGCTTGTGCAGGGGTGGGAACTGCTCCCAGACCAGTCCCGGTATGTCCCAGGTTATTTGGGACGAGATCTCATAGGCGTTATGAGGCTCCCTGGCAATAGCCTGTTGTATCTCAGCCTTCCGTCTGCTGTGGTGATCGATTATCTGCTCAATCCTGCCTCGCAGGTCGGTAAAGGCGTGTTCGTGGGCAGGGAGCACCTTGGTCACGGGCAGATTTTCCAACTTGTGCAGAGCATATATGTAGTCACCCAGAGGGTTATCTCCCGATTGAACATGGTAGCCCACGTTAGAGCTTATGGTGGGAAGGATGTGATCGCCGGAGAACAGAAGCTGGTTCTGCGGTTCATACAGGCAGATGTGCCCAGGAGAATGCCCCGGCGTCCAAATGACCTCCAGATCGTAGCTCCCAGTAGAAATAGTCTCCCCACCATAAAGGACACGGTCAGGAAGGGTTACGGTGACGAACTGGAGAGCGGGCATAGAAGCAGACTGCAGAGTGGCAAGGTCTAATGGGGGAACACCGTGTCGTTCCAGCATAGTGCCCATAATTTCACGGAGTTCGGAGAACTTGATATAGCGCGACTCGATCAAGTCCGATTCCCAGCGGTGGATCAAAAGCTCAGCCTCTGAGGCTATCTGCTTAATCCTCCCCGCGAGGCCAAAGTGGTCAGGATGCACATGCGTGACGATCATAGTAGCAATATCTTCTATCGCCAGACCCAAACTCTTGAGTCCAGCCTTCAGGGAACTAAAGGCATCAGTAGTGTACCAGCCAGTGTCTATCATTAGCCACCCGTCTTTGCCCTCGATCAAGTAGCAATTCAGATGACCCAGAGGGTTATCCGGGATAGGCACCTTCAGTTGGTAAATGCCAGGGGCTATTTCCATCTCACATCCTCCCCTTTGTCCAAGCGACCTTCTTGGATGCTTTCAGGAATATGTTTCTTGGCCTTCAGCAATTCGGTAGCGGCCGTGTGTACGGCCGCTGCTACGGGAGAAGGAGCCAAAATAAGCGCAATTGAGATACTTACTCAACTGCTATGGCTTATGATACTAAAGAAAAGTAATCCTGTTCCAATAGATAGGGACAGAGTGATACTTTAGTGGAGTCGATTCGCAGGGCAGCGGCAAAGGCCATGCAAGTGAGGGAGCCACATTCCTTGCAATTCGTCCCCGGCAAGAGCTTATATATATCCAGCAAATTGGGCAGGGGAGCTTTCCCCTGGAAGTTTGGCTCAATCTCGCCCCTTCGATTCCAGATACTATTCAGGGTCGAGATTATGTTATCGATTAGGCCCAGAGCTTCCTCACTGCTCTCAACAGGCGCAATAATAATCTCATATGGCCTGAATGCATACCTCCTGTCGTTGGCCATCCACAGCAGAACCTTTGCATTGTGGTTATAGTCAAAGCCTTTCAATTCGGCATTCAGGTACGGGAGTGCCTCGGAGATGTCGTCCTGTAAGTAAGCATGCGCGCGATACCAACCATCTTCGGGAGAGCATTCAGGTGTTACTACCTTCAGATCATAACTTCGTATCAATTTTACCGACATCGTAGAACTTCCTACAACCTTTGCGCTCGTGCTGATTTTGAGTTTCGTGAAGGTTGCTGTCAATGACTATTATAGCATACGAACGATCATGATATGCAGATTTGTTTTGGCACTGTTTCGCCAAGGGCCGCCAAAACTGCTTCTGGAAGCTGAATCAGGGTGGCCTAGAGCAGCCTTAGGCCAGCACTCTCGGTAGGGAAACGGGGAATCATTTTCAACGTGTGCCTACGGCCACAGCAATCAGGCCTGAGCATGTTAGTAGACTGCTCCGTATGAGGCTGGAGAGTGGGTGAAGCATTCGATAGATCGATAGATAGTGTGCTGGCCTCATCTGATGAAAAGTAGGCAACTCCGAAGAAGAGGAGAACGCAACTGGTACCCTATTCTACCTGCCAGGAGAGAATGGTCGCCTCAGTGCCATCGATGGCCACCGTAGACCGGATGGTGACACGCCCGGCCTTTACTGTGAGCTCGTAGACAGCAACGCCAACCGGGGCAGAGGGACCAGTATCGATCTCGCCTTGGTCTCCTGGCCAGCCTCCGCTTCCCGCTTCATTATAATACATCCCAGCGGTAGTAAGAGTAGCAGTGGCTTGGAATGTCAGTGTTCTTCCCTCCTGGGTCCCAACCCAAGACCAAGGCCATCCCGGTAAGGTCCAGTCAAGCCTCTGCTGTCCGCTTTCATCATCGTAGGTAATGGTTGGATCTTCACTGGTAAGACCAGTGCACGATCCGGGCACATATTGGAAGCCAGGTGGCAGCAGATCAAAGACAAAGAGAATCAGCATGCCCAGGAAGCCACAATTGTGTATAGTTATAGTGAAGGTGAAGGTGGTGGGGTCCGAGGACTTAACCCAGCAAATGTCAACGTCGCAAACTATTTCGAGCCACCAGAAACGAGGCTCTGGTTCTGGTGGTGGTGGTGGGTCTGGAGATGCAGGTATGTCTATGGTGACGAGGGTCTCGACTCCGTTTACTGTGGCCGGATAACCAACGCTCGGGTTGTCTGGGGTCACTGAGTCAGTTATGCCATCTATGTTGGCCTGCAACCTCCATATTGCCTCCTGCATCGCGGCGTCGGCTGCATAACGCTCAATGGTAAGCTCCTTTGAGATGCGGGAACTAGTGATCCCAATATACGCATGCTGAAGGAAGGGCACGAGAACCAACGTGCCCACAGCCAAGGTAATCAACGCCAGGGACAAGGCATATCCCTTTTGCCCTTTCATCGGCATGCCTGCTTCCCAGTGCTAGTGCAGCAGATAAGCGCTCTCCATTGGTCGGAGGCTAACGCGCCACATCCTTTGCTCACTGTGATGGGAATCACCTTCCGGGGCCGAGGTCATTGTTACCGTAAGCACACGGCCGTCCAGAGAGAACTGGATATCGGAAACATATCTGGCTACTGTGATTACATTGCCATCATAATCACGCCGCAAGTCATCGCCGACGAGGAAATAATGGCTGGAATGGTCCACAGTCTCATAACCCTGCCATTCCGTCCAGGTCAGGGTCATGCTGCTCACAGGTGGGGCACCGTCCACCAGGTCACTGCTTTCAGCCATCTGACCATCATAGCTGACCCAACGAACGGCATTTTGTATATCCTGCATAGCAGTGAGCGAAGCATTGCCCTCAGTAGTTCTGGAGATGACCTGAAAGACTGCCGGGGCCAGGGCGCTCACCAGCATCCCCGCAATAGCAGTGGCTACCAAAATTTCAACCATCCCCCCCCCTTTCTGATTTCTCCTCATAAAATTCATAACAGGTTCACCTTGTAATCTTCCAAGACAATGAGAACGCGCCCTTCATGGCGGACAGTAACCTCTATCTTTTGGATGTCATCATCAGCATCAGGCAGAGATAGAGCAGCAACGGTCACTGAATAACCGTCGGGTGCATTGACAGTGGTAGGATATGTGGTAGGAGCTACAAGATAGTCCTGGTTCTTGGTATCTTCCATCTGTACTTGCGCCAAAAGCTGTGCCGTAGCTTGCGCATCGACCGTGCCCACAGCATGTATCCCCGTGGTCAGCGATGTCAGGAAACAGACCCCAACAATCCCCAATATGCCCATCCCGACCAAAGTCTCAGGCATACTGCTTCCCCTTTGCTTCCGGATCAGATTTGCTATTTTTTTAACTAATTGCCTCATCACTGTCCTTATATCCCCCTCAACTCGCATATTATTCCATCTTCGATATGTTTCATAAGTCTAAACAGGGTCACTCCCCAGGATAAAAAGGGTCACTTCAATGACCTCAATCGGTTTACGCCACTCAATGTTGCTCATTTGAATTAGCTGCAACTTAGCCTGCCTAAAATGCAACAAACGTGTTCCCTCGAGCGCTAAAACCGGGGAACACGTTTGTTCCCATCGGTTCGGCAACCCGGCTATCATAGCCCCCCAGGGGCCTTAGACCCGCGGCTTTGCGCCCTCATCTTTCGATGAGTTTGCCCTTTCGTCCGATGCTTCGATCGCATAGCTTATCGCGATCTCACTATTATGTACCTCCTCAGCCTGATGCTACCACAGAGGCTCACGTCACTGTCAATATGACTTTCTAACTTCTCAGGCAACGCTTTGGTAGTGGCATGTAACAGGGATTCTCCTAGCCCCAAATAATGCCAATGTAGCCAGCAATATCTTTCCATTACCCAAGCCTGAAGCAATAAAGTCTCGTTGTGTTACAGTTAAAAGATATCGGGCAGCTCCTTTGCCTCTAGAATTGGCATAGCCAGAAAGTCCTGCTGCTTTGGTGGCAAAGAGCCAAGTTCCACTCCATGGCAAACCATCGTTGTAAGCGCTTGACCACCGCAGTATAATGGACGGAGTATTGCCAAGCGGGAGAGCATCCCTGTCGGAAGGAAGCACACAACCTGATGTAGAAGAGGCAAAGCCATGAAGACAATAGTTGTCGTCGCCACCCTGGACACAAAGAGCATTGAAGCAAGCTATCTTAAGGAGCAGATAAAAAAAGCTGGATATGATGTGTTCACCATCGATGTCGGCACCGGCGCTCGGGGCAGCCTGCTATTCCAGCCTGAAGTCCCACGAGAAGACGTAGCCAAAGCTGCCGGCGTTACCATAGAAGACATCCTGGCTCTGGGCAGGAAGGGCCAGGAGATGAAGATCATGGAGCTCATGGCAGAGGGAGCAGCGAAGATCGTAGGTGAGCTTCATCGGGAAGGAAGAGTGGATGGCATTGTCTCACTGGGCGGAACCATGGGCACGGAGCTGGGCACAATGGTGATGAGGTCCCTCCCCTTCGGCGTCCCCAAGGTGATGCTGTCCACTATGGCCTCAGGAGATACCCGCCTCTTTGTAGGCACCAGTGACATCACCATGATCCCCTCGGTGGCTGACATCGTTGGCCTGAATCGAATCACCGAGACCGCCATCATCCGGGCTGCAGGAGCAGTCACTGGAATGGTGGCCGCTGGAGAGGTCAAGCCCTCAGAAAGGCCACTGGTCGGGATCACCACCTTGGGCGGCACTACTGCTTGCGCCCTTCGCGTCAAGGAATTCCTCGAGGACCGCGGCTATGAGGTCGCCGTGTTCCATGCCATCGGCATCGGCGGCCGGGCAATGGAGGAGATGATAGAGCAGGGCCTGATCACCGCAGTATTCGATCTCTCGACCAACGAAGTAGTGGATCACATGTATCAGGGCTGGACCGACGCTGGCCCCACCAGGTTGGAGGTTGCCGGTGAGAAAGGCATTCCGCAGCTGGTGGCCCCAGGCAATACCGACCACATCATGTATGGGTCTCCAGCATTGATACCTGAGCGCTTTAAGCAACAGAAGGTCCATGTTCATGGACCCACGATACATGTCTTGCGCACCAAGAAGAAGGAGATGATGGAACTCGGCGAGGTTATGGCACAAAAGCTGAACAAAACCACCGGGCCCACGGCGGTGATATTCCCCAAGAAAGGACTCTCTATCCTGGACATCACCGACAAAGAGATATTCGAAGATCCGGAGGCCAACCTCGCCCTTCTCGAGGTATTGAGGAAGAACCTGAAGCCTGATATAAAGCTTGTGGAACTGGATGTGCACATCACCGACGAGCTGTTCTCCCAAGAGGCCGCAGCATTGCTCTATAATATGATGCAGCAAGCTGCCACGAATAAAGGAACCGGCTAAGAGGAAGAAAAGAGCATTCCATAAAAGGGGGTGAGGCATGGGTCTGATATATTACACCGCTCTGCCGGCCTTTGAGCATTACTTCCAACCCAAGACTGTCGCTGAAGCTGTTTCTCTTCTTGCCAACTATGCTGAGCAGGCTAAGATACTTGCTGGCGGCACTGACCTGCTGGTCTTGATGCGCAATCGCGTCCTGAAACCTGTGTGCATAGTCGATATCACCAGAATTCCAGGGCTCGACTTCATCAGCTGCCAAAATGGCAATGGTCTAAGGATAGGCGCTCTTGCCACCGTCAGAGCCGTGGAATCATCAAGTGTGATTAAAGACAAATATCTTGCCCTCTATGAAGCTGCACAGAAAATGGGCAGTATACAGGTCAAGAATATGGGCACTGTGGTTGGAAACATTTGCCGGGCCTCGCCCGCAGCAGATACCGTCCCACCATTGCTCGCCCTCGACGCCGAAGTAAATATTGCAGGTTCCAACGAAAATAGAATGGTACTTCTGGAGAGCTTCTTCATCGGGCCGGGGGAGACTGTGCTCAAGCACGATGAGATAGTCATTGAAATCGTGGTGCCCGAGCCGCCCCCGGGAACAGGTACAGCGTTTCTGAGGGCTACCAGGGTGGCTGCCGACCTGGCCAAAGTCAACGTGGCCACAAGGCTTACAATCAAGAACGGGGCTTGCGAGGATGCCCGGATAGCCCTGGGTGGCGTGGCCCCGACTCCAATTAGAGCTAAGAAAGCAGAAGAGGTGCTTAAAGGTCAGAAGCTCGGCGATACTGTAATGAAGCAAGCTGAGGAGGCGGCCGCTGCCGAAATTAAACCAATAGACGATGTGCGCTCCACTGCGGAATACAGAAAGGAGTTGAGCAAGGTCCTGGTCAGACGAGCGCTACAACTTTCTCAGCAAAGAGCCCAAGAGGCGACCAGGAGGTGATATCTTGAAACGGGAAATCAACTTGACCGTGAACGGTAAAGCGTACCAGCTTGAGGTGAACCTGCACAGGCCGCTGGTCGCTGTTTTGAGAGACGAACTCGGCCTAACTGGTGTCAAACATGGCTGCGGGGAGGGGGAATGCGGCTCCTGCACCGTCCTCGTTAACGGCAAACCAGTGCTGTCCTGTCTCACTCTGGCGGTCTCTGCCGATGGCAAGGAGATCACCACCATCGAAGGCTTGGCAAAAGATGGCAAGCTCCATCCAGTTCAGGAAGCATTCATCAAACATGGTGCCATACAGTGCGGCTATTGTACTCCGGGCATGATCCTCACTGCCAAGGCACTGCTGGATGACAACCCCCGTCCAACGGGGGAGGAGGTCGAGCAATACCTCAGGGGTAATCTGTGCCGATGCACAGGCTACGCCCAAATAGTAGAAGCAGTACTATCTGCGGCCGAGGAGATCGGAGGTGGACATGGCTGAAGCACTAAGGATCGTGGGCCAAAGTGTGCCCCGGCCAGATGCCTATGAAAAGGCTACTGGAGCGGCGAAGTTCACTGGAGACCTGTGGCTGCCTGGCATGTTATATGGGAAGATGCTTAGAAGCCCCTACGCTCACGCCAGGATCGTGAGCATAGACACAAGCAAGGCAGAGAAAGTGGAAGGGGTAAAGGCGATACTTACCTATAAAGATGTACCTCGCGCTTTGATCGGAGAGTCCGGAGTCGAAGATGCTTATGTTCTTCCTGATAAAGTGCACTTCGTGGGTGATGAGGTCTTGGCGTTGGCTGCTGAGAGTGAAGAAATAGCCGAGCAGGCACTGGAGTTAGTAGAGGTAGAATACGAAGAGCTACCCATTGTCCTCACTCCAGAGGAGGCCCTCAAGCCAGGAGCCCCCCTGATTCCCCCACCGGAGGTCTCGGCGAGCAATCTCTCGGAAGCACGCACTAGAACCCTGATTACAGAGCGGGGCAATGTGGAGCAAGGCTTCAGTGAAGCTGATCTAATAGTTGAGGACAGTTACCATACCACTTTCATGCAGCACTCGCCCATAGAACCGCGAGCTTGCCTTACCAAATGGGATGGTGAAAAGCTAATGGTCTGGGTCAGCACCCAACAGCCCTTTGCCTACCGCCAAACTATAGCCCGGGTGCTCGGCATGCCCCAAACCAGTGTCAAACTTATCTCTCCTTATCTGGGAGGTTCCTTCGGGGCCAAATACGAAGGAAGATACGCCATTCTGGCAGCAATAATGGCCAAGAGGACAGGCCGGCCGGTGATGTTTCGCTTCACCAGAGAAGAGGAGATGCTGAGCAAAATGCGGCAGGCTGCCGATATCCAGGTCAAAATAGGGATAAAAAGGGATGGCACCTTCAGTGCAATCTTGGGCAAGCTGACCACGGATTCGTGCGGCTATATCTGGAGCCGGAATACCAATGCCGCCACAGTAACAAAGGCCTTGTTTCGCACCCCCCATGCCAGGTATGAAGCAAAGGCAGTGTACACCAATCATCCCTATAGCGGAGAGATGCGGGGAGTCACTGATGCCATCATGGCTTTTGGCCTGACTCAGTCAGTAGACAGGGTCGCCGAGGAGTTGGGAGTAGACCCCGTGGAGTATATAAAGAGGACTCACATTCAAACCGGGGATGAGTGTAAGGCAACCGGGGAAAGGGACGGGACAGTGCTTTCCAGTTGCGGTCTTGATGAATGTCTGGAAAGGGGCGCTGAGGCCATAGGATGGAGAGAGAGATGGAAGGGGTACCAGACGCCGGTTGAAGTCAGAGGTCACAAGAGTACAGGGATAGGTATGACAGCTATCACCCACGTGTCCAGCACTACTGCCGCAGCCTCAGGTTCTGTGGTAAAGCTCAACAGCGATGGTACTGTTGACCTGCTGGTGCCGGTGACCGAGCCGGGGACAGGTACCAAGACCACCCAGGCTCAGGTTCTGGCCGAAGCCTTGGGAATACCCTTTGAAACCGTCAATGTGGTAAACGATGATACCGAGGTTACACCATTCTCCCCGTATGGTCAGATTGCCAGCACTTCCGCCCATACTGAAGCTCTGGCGACAAAATTGGCCGGTGAGGATGCCAGACGGCAACTTCTGGAACAGGCCGCCGTCAGGCTGGCTGTGGAGCCTGAAGACTTGGATATCGAGGACGGGGTTATTTATGTCAAGGGTAATCCTGATAAATCAACCAGCATCCGAGAGTTAGCGGCGATGATGGGAGCAGGAATAGCACCGGTGGTGGGCAGAGGTGTGGCGACCTGTCCCAACTGGCCAGCGAAGGCCCGGAGCTTCGGCGCCGCCTTTGCTGAGGTTGAGGTGGACACGGAGACCGGGGAGGTGCGGGTGCTGAGATGTGCCGCAGCCCACGATGTTGGCAAGGCGATAAATCCGGACATTGTGAAAGGGCAGATTTTCGGTGGGGTGGTGATGGGCATCGGCTGGACTCTGACCGAGGAGCTCCACTTCGACACTCAGGGGAGACCGCTCAACTTCAACCTGACAGATTACAAGATCTTCACCTCAGCCGACTGTCCCGAGATCATACCCATAATTGTGGAACCGGATGACCCATTGGGGCCATATGGAGCCAAGGGCTTTGGCGAAACAGCCATCGTCCCAATGCCGGGGTGTATCGCCAACGCCATCTACAATGCTATCGGCATCAGGTTCAAAGAGTTGCCCATTACCCCTGAGAAGGTGCTCAAGGCGTTGAGGGAAGGCAGGAGAGAATACCCTTAGCTACCCGCCTTCCACCGAAGGGATAAGAAATATCACCTCAGCCTGGGCGTCAAAGGCGTAGATGCGGTCGCCCTCGGCCCCGCGGCGGGTGGTCTTGGTGGCCAGGAAACCTTCCTTTCTCTTCTCATCAAAGGCTCTCTTGGCTATAGCCACTTCATCAGCATTATCGGCATTCCAGGTAAGCCGCATATCGTTGTCTAATCCCCATATTCTCAGCTCACCCACTCTTCACCCTCTATTGAGATGATAGATTCCTGCCCGCTGGCTGTCAACGGGCCCTTGGTTTCCACCAGCCCTAAGCTATAGCCTCAGGAAAGCTTCAGCTGTAACAGTGAATCATGATATAATTTAGGTAGGCTACAAGTGCAAGTCCCAGGCACATGGCTGTGTCGATTCTGCGCCGCCTACTCAACTAAGAAGGACGAGGGATGTTCAAGAGGCTTTTTTCTGATCCCAGCAAGCTCATGGATCTAAAAAGGGGCACGGTTAAGGGGCTGGCACTCAGCCCACCTCCTCAAGTTGATAGGCCCACCTATGAGATCTGTGGCCAGATAGAGCGCTATGACGGCCGGGACCAGGTTTATAACCGCCAGCTCCTGCGTCCAGGGGGTGATGAGTATGAAGACTACTATTCCCGCCACCCTGAGATCAAGGAACAGGATGATGCTCGGAGACAGCGAGCAGTTGCCACTGGCACACGGCTTCTGAATGAGGATGCGCTAAATCATTACCTGGCCCTCTGTGGCTTCTATGGGGCAATTGCGCTCAGTCGCCCCGAGGTGGTCAGCGCCAAGATAAAGATGCCTATTTCACCCATCGATATGATGGGGACAGATAGGATAGAGACCGACGCTGAGGAGATGACACGCAAGATCAAAGCGTTGGGACTGCAGCTTGGAGCAGCAAAGGTGGGCATCGCCGAGCTGAATCAAAACTGGGTCTATAGCCATTATCCTCGGCCGCAATATGGCCAGACAGTGGAGTTAACTTATCAATATGTGATCTGCCTTGCCTTCCTCCAAGACCCTTTCATGCTTGCTTCAGGCGCCGGGCCAGCAGTCGACCTAGAGATCGGCTTCAGATATGGCTATGCCTCTTTCGTTTCCACCATGATCGCCAACTTTATCCGTCGCCTGGGCTGGCCGGCAAGGCCTCTCCCTACCTTCAATGCCCCTTATCTGGTGTGCCCCGTATTCATCGATGCCGGTATTGGTGAGGACGGTCGCTGCGGTTATGTAGTGGCGAAGGAGTTCGGCAACAACTTCCGTCCCGCTGCTGTGGCCACTGACCTTCCCCTCATTCCCGATAGGCCGGTTGACTTCGGGCTTCAAGATTTCTGCCAGCAATGCAGAATTTGCGCCGAGGCCTGCCCAAGCAATGCCATCACTGAAGGAGATAGGGAGATGGTGCGCGGGGTGCGTAAGTGGCAGATGGATGCCGAACGATGCTACAACTACTGGGTTGCCCGCGGTTCCACCTGTGCAATTTGCCAAATAGTCTGCCCCTGGAATCACGCGAATGGCCTGTTCCACAACGTAACCAGAGAGATAGTACAGCGTTTTCCCTCCTTGCGCAGCTTCTTGATCAAAGGAGAAAAACTTCTCTATGGGCGCAGGAGGTTTGTCGCTCCCGAATGGATGGCGGGAAAATCCTCTCCATGAGCATCAGCACCTTTGCCGGCTCAGGATTTTCATGATCCCTCACCCTCTCGCAATAGCTCACCTCGCGAGCAAAGCTCCTCTATCTCGATCACGTTATAGTATAGCCCTATCTCCTCCAGGTTGTGAGCATCGCTGTTTGAGAGCAGAAGCAAACCATACTCCTGGGCTGCAGCCAACGCCTTGCTTTGGTCTATAGCATACTGCCCATTCTTGATCTCTATCCCGTGGATACCGTCGAGTAATTCATCCCACCACCGCCCGGCGGGATACCCAGGATGAGGCAGGAATCTAAAAACGTAGTTATCGGGCAGATACAGTTCCACCAGGTGTTGACCGAACCTGACACCCTCTTGGCCGGGGATGATCAGGACCTCATTGTTGAACTGGCGCTCTACCAGATCCCTCACCAGAAACGCGCGATGTCTATCACTGTGCTCGGTGATGGCGATGCCATCTAACCCTCGCTCCTTTACCTTATTTACTATCCTCTGCACCATCTGTGCGGAAGGTAGAGCCCGCCCGTAAAGGCCTAAAGCTTCAAGACAATGGGTGTGAAGGTCCAGCTTCATCTTAGGCTATTATGAGTGGCCGATGAGATGGCGTCAAGGTAGTGGATTTTGGAGACATTCAGGTGAAATCATTTTCCCAGTTCTCCCTGTCCGCCAGCGCCAAAAGCTTCCTTGACCTTGTCCCATGCTTATGCTACTGTGGGCATAAGCCAGCTTGGGAACAGCCATGAGCAGCATCGATTTTGCTCCATTTACACCTAATGCGGTAAGGATCAAGCCCTGCATTAAGCCCTACAGGGCAGCCAGTGACCTGAGAAATGTGGCGAACAGAGAGATGTTCGACCTCGGTGCCGCCCAGAAGGCAGCGCTTGTAGAAAATGGTTTTGTCGTCGTACCCCGATTTCACAAACAGCTGTTCAGCATCTATGTCGAGAACAAGGATAGAGAGTATCCTTCTTTCATCACCGCTGACCTCCTGCTTCATACCTTTCATGTTATGTATAACGATACCTTGAAGAAACTGGAAGAGAGGGTCTTCCTGGAGAATTTGCAGACGCTGACTTGGGCTATGCTGCAAGCGTCTTTGGAGCAGCATCGAGCCGCGACCAGCAGCGAGGTGAAGAGTGCAACGGAAATGAACGTCTGCTTTTTCGCCGTGGCCCAGGGCATCCTCAACCCGAAGGAACTATCACTCCCCCAGCCGCTGGCGCAGAAGGTGAGAGCAGAGCTCAGGCTAATCCAAGCCCACAATGCCGTAATGCCGTCACCTACATTCGGCTATGACGAGGACTATACCCACTACATACCCAGAGGTCATTATGATGAAAGCACCGAGCTCAAGCGGTACTTTCAGTGCCTGATGTGGTACAGCAGGATGATGTTCCGTGTTGCTCCTGAGGAAAGGGAAAAGGGCAGACAGGAGACACTCTCCGCACTCCTGATTACCTTGGCTCTCAAGAACACCAAGGCCGGAGACAGCGACGCCATCACGCTATGGGATGAGCTCTATTCGCCAACCTCCTTCTTCGTTGGGGTCAGCGATGACCTCAATGTCTATGACTACCTTAGAATAGCGGAAGAGGTCTTCGGCACGTTCCCCTCTATTGAAGACCTCAGCGATGCAGCGAAAATAGACCGGTTTCTGTCCCTGGCCCAAGAGATGCCAGGACCGAGTATCAGTTCCGCAGCGCTGCCATCACCACAGGAGATGCCTCGTTGGGCGACTATCACCAAGGGCTTCCGATTCATGGGCTCGAGGTTCATCCCCGATTCATATATATTCATGGAACTTGTCCTCCCCAAAGTGGTGAAACGGCCATTCCCCACAGGGCTCGATGTCATGGCGGTGCTCAGCTCCGAGAGGGCAAAGGAAATCCTGAATGATGTCTACCAGGAGTTCAACTATGAAGGCTACGCCGCCCAAATGGAACGGCTGATAGAGGAATTCTCGGCATATCCCCTGACAACGTGGACCCAGAACCTCTACTGGAGCTGGCTTTATTGCCTCAGGGCGCTGCTGGGCGAGGCTGGAGAGGGCTACCCTCCGTTCATGCAAAACAAAGCCTGGCAGGACAAGGAACTTAACACCGCCCTGGGCAGCTGGGCCGAGCTGAAACACGATGTCCTGCTCTACGCCAAGCAGCCCGAGGTTTTGGCAGAGACGGAGGAAATGATGGAAGAGCCCAAGCTCGATCTCGGCTATGTCGAGCCTGTCCCCGAATTCTATGCTCGACTCGCCGCTCTGATCCACATGACCTGGGAAGGACTGGAGAAAAGGGGGATTTTCCAGAAGCTGGAGCCGGTATCCGAGCCAGAGCGCCGAGGTGACAGGGACGAAGATTGGGACGCCTATATGGACGAGCTGGAAAAGTGGGAAAGGGAATTGAGATTCGCCAGAAAATCGGACTATCAGGGATTGGAAAGCATACTTCTGAAATTGAAGGAAATCTCGGAGAAGGAACTGCAAAACATACAGCTCTCCGAGGAGGAATACGAGTTCATCAAGGATATCGGCTACAGGTTGGCCTGGCTCAATTTCTACACCCATGACCCGCTATTCCACGCCGAAGATATGTCCATTGTGGCAGATGTCTATACTGAGAGCTTCGCTTTTCAGGAATGCCTCGAGGTGGCGGTGGGCAGGGCAATGGAACTCTACGCCGTGGTCAACATCAAGGACAAGCTGAGGATCGCTCGCGGCTCCGTTTTCTCATACTATGAATTCCTGAGACCGATGGCAGAGAGAATGACCGATGCACAGTGGCGAGAGCTACAGGAAAAGGGCCCACTGCCCCCACACCCGGTGTGGACCAGGAGCTTCATTAAGGGTGGGCGTGATATTGACTGAGATTTGGGACTGAACAAGGGAGATAGGATAATGGAAGAAGACCGAGAGTACCGTTCCCTGGAAGATATCTATAGAGAAGAGAGGGAGCGGGAAGGTCCAGTGGTAATACCGCCACAAATAGACTCCGATTATTTAACGTTCCTGGAAGGCCATGGAAGAATAGAGGATATTGGAACACTCCTTGGTGAATTCGAGAAGTACAAGAGATTGGCCAGGCAAAACCCGGGTGAGATTGTCGAGGGCAATCCCCTTCTCGGAGCGCCTCTTCAGTACTACAGTCCATCAGAAGAGGAAAAGAGGCTATCTGAGATCGGGAGAACCATAAAGGGCGTTCTCGGGAGCTGCAAAGACCTCAAATCCTGCCTGAGGCTGGTTAAATATATGGTCGATAATGGCATCTATGAAGATGTGATTACCTACGACCTCTACTTTTTCTCCCACGTCGATGTCGTTGGCTCGGGGAGATTTGTCTATCCTGAGGGTCCGTTCCAGGGGTCCTTTTCCATCATTGACACGCTTTTGGAATGTCTGGCAAATAGCGCAGAGGCCGCCATCCCCGAAGAGGAACTACAGAGGCTAAAAGATATGAAACTGGGAGATAAACAGGATATAAGGAATTGCTTACAGGGTATCCTGAAATTGTGTGGCGAATAGGAGAGTTCAGATTCTGTTCTCGCTTCCCGAGGAAGGCGGGGCAATGATGTCCTCCCTCACCGGGGAGTATTGCTCTTTCAACACTTCCTTGCCCTCTCGTTCCAGCACGACCTGATCAAAGAAGACCTTTATCCCCGTCCCATCCTGAACAACTTCTGTGTTCTGGAGATGATAGTGCAGGTGAGGCTCATACGATTGTCCTGAGTTGCCGCAGAGGCCGATTAGCTGGCCTTTCGCCACCCTGTCCCCCGCTCTCACTCTTATAGTACCCTGTTTGAAATGCACCAGGACCGACACTTCATGCTCCCGGTGTCGGATAAAAACAGCGTTACCAAACGCTGAATAGGGGTTCACTGAACCAGGCACATTATCTCTTACTCCGTCAATGACCTCGGTGACTATTCCATCCCCGGGAGCAAAGAGCTCTCTGCCGAAGGCATAATAGTCCTCGTTCTTCCTTCCCCCTCCGCTATGTGTCTTGCCGTCGGGCCCCCTGATCAGGAAGTCAAAGGCATACCTCTGATTTAGAACATCGTGGTGATGATTGAGCTCTTTGGTATCGCCACCCCAGACAACGGACCATTTACCCTGGAACGGCAGCGATAATTCCGTTTCGTTCCTCTCAGGGACCGGTATCACGGGCTTGGGTGGCAGGAACTGGAGATTCCGCACCTGGCCGTAAGCGTCCAGGACCATGTTCAGGTCATAGATGGCGCCATACTCAAAATGTACCGGAAAAACGGCTTGGCCAGGTGTGATCAATTTCGGCTCGTCCCATCCCGTTATCTTCCCATACTGGACTACGAGGTTGCGAAAGAATGGCTCTGACCTCGCGCGAGGAAAGCCCTTCAGCAGGGCCTCGCTGAAGTCCTTCTCTATGCCAGCAAAGTCAGAGCTGTTGATAGCCTCGACCATCGGCTGTACGATCTTCTCGAAGCGCTGAAGCGCCTCTCCTTCAGCCATTCTCACTCCTCAATGTGGTCTAGACGCTCAGGGCTGGGGCTCGTCCAGGCCCAGGCGCTGCCGTGCCCGTTTCAGGTCGCGTGTGAACCTATCTTCCTCAGCCCAGGGCTCAAGCCAGTCCTGAAGCCAGCCACCTTTGTGTGAGTCCCAGAGCCTCTGTTGCAGGTCTTTGATTCTCTCCTCGGCTTCGGCCCAGACCTCCATCTTAGGAACACCACGGGCAATTTTGTCCGCAGCCTCCCCGATGACCTGCTCCAGAGCGACCTCATATTCCTGCCGCGCCTCCGTCAGGGCTTCTGCGGTAACGTCCTTCCCCGTGAATGGATCGACCATCTTCTGTTCCATTCCGAATATCTCATCCCTCGACTTTGCCATCGGCTCCTCTTCGAATTCCCCTTTCATGTCACCACTCCCGTCTGACCTATTCTTTTTCGCCTTCAACCCCCTTCTCGGTCTTCGGCTCAAACTCGGGAATACCTTTTGTCCACTTGAGCGTCACCCCGTGTTCATGGCGAGCGGACTCGAAAGGCCCGTGCCACCAGCTTGTGGACAATGATTTGATAGAGCGGTACAGGGATACGTCTATGTCACAATTGCACTCCGACGACAGCGGGTCAGGACAACTCTCCAGGCTCTTCAGCAGCCTCTCTGAATCAGATTTGTCAAGCTGGTACCACTCGGACTGGTCCCACATATCATCCCAGTCACCACTGTCGTGGTCGAACTTCTCAGCCACGACACAGCCACACTTCCGGCACTTAGCGAGCAAGATGTGATGACGTTCAAATGGCGGACTCTCATCCTGGTAGATGACAGCCACGACCGAGAGCTTCTCGTACGCGCCGCAGGAAATACAGCCTGTCCTCCGTAAGAGCTCCTGTGCTTGCTTTGCTTTCTTCTTAGGGCTCATCACTATCCTTCTTTCATGGCACTGCTCACGTCTGACCTGTCATGTTTCGCCTTTGACTTTCTTCTTGGCCCTTGGCTGCTTCAACTTGAGCTCTGGAAGACCGTTTGTCCACTTGAGCGACACCTTGTGCTTATGGCGATCGTCCTCGAAAGCCCAGTGCCACCAGCTCGTGGGCAATTTCTTGACAGAGTTGTAAAGGGAAACGTGTATGTCACAACGGCACTCCGGCGACATGGGATCGGGGCAACTCTCCAGGCTCTTCAGCAGCTTCTCAGCATCAGACTTGCTGAGCTGGTACCACTCATATTGGTCCCACACATCCTCCCAGTCAAAGCAGTCATGGTCCAGCCTCTCCACCTGGCCACAGCCACACTCCTCGCAATGGGCGATCAGGATATGAGAGTAGCCGATGCTGTGTCCCGGCTCCCCGGGCGGAATCCCGTCCTCGTCGAGGACAGCCACAACCGAGAGCTTCCCGTCAGCGCCGCAGGCAAAACAGCGTGTCCCACGGTAAAAAAACTTCTGTGCTTTGCTCCTGCGCTTTCTGGGGCTCATTGGCTTCCCTTTCCCTGACTTTTGCTGAACATATCACGCAGTGCAAGACATGTCAAGGGACATCCTCGGGGGAACTGTCGGTGCCGTTGTCGGGCGCCTCCGAGCACGCTGTCGGCGAAAGGGCGGTCAGAACATAGCAGTGGCTGCTGAGGACCCGAGGATAGAGATGTGCTGGTAGGTTTAGTTAGTTCATTATAGCCTTGGGGCTCCACAATCTGGTGAACTGTTGCTCGTCGTTGACGGAGAAGATACGGTTGTGCTACAAGAAACCTCAGGCTCAGCTGGTTCGGAGAAGCTCGAAACCGGTATCCTTATCAAAAACACGGGCCGCGTTTGTTCCAACTATCTCACAGATAACCACCTCTCCAATTATCCAGGTTTTCACACCAGGACGAAGGCAGCCTGTTGTCGTTTTCCCGGACCTTCCTAGTGC
The DNA here is from genome assembly GCA_034414595.1 of Dehalococcoidia bacterium. Taxonomy (GTDB): domain Bacteria; phylum Chloroflexota; class Dehalococcoidia; order SZUA-161; family JAUWZY01; genus DAOULY01. The sequence continues at coordinate 147,824 of DAOULY010000016.1, read as the reverse complement.
AGCATGTATGTGTAGTGCAGGCTTCCCTTGCTCATTGGGTGCGATTATTCCTACCCCAACCACTTCATGTGCTCCCTCAAGAGGTACCAGCATGGGTTCCGGTGGCATCTCGTCCGAATATCGAGGGCCAACCACCACCTGACCATTCCCAATGCCCCCAATCATAAGAACCTGTCCTACCGAAATCTTCTTCTCCTCGGCGAAACTTTCAATGCAAGTAGGGATAACGTCATGGTCTTCGAGCCGAATTACGAATACCCGACCATGTTGACCCTCGCATGCTTTCATTTGAAGCCTCCCCAATAATTTGGTATTGACTAATCGACACTTTATGGAGGCACACTCTCTTTGTCAAGCCGATACGGCATGCTCAAATCTAATATTTGACTACTGCACTTCCTGGACAAGTGTGTAGTACACGGCTGTGAGCGGTGTGGCACAGATATGCGTAAGGGGATTAAAGTTGTCCAGTTATCATCTGAAAAATAGAGCTCTCTAAGTGCTTGCTCCTCAACAGCCAGCAGATCTCTTCCGGTTTCTCCTGCCATCTATCACCAGAACGCTTTAGATGGCGGATGGGATTGACCCGAGTGTAATGCTTCGCAACCGTCAAGTGAGACCAGTCAGGCAAGCTTAGCGCCAGGATTGGGTGGGGCTGCGGAGTACACTTCATCAACCTTAATCACCCCCACAGCCCTGATATCCAGCTTTAGCATCTCTTTTACTTGCTTGGCAAAGGTGTCAAACAGGGGTCCTGAGGTCTGAAAGCCCTGGAATGTTCCCTTTATCTGGTAGCCAACAGGAGGTACTTGTATCTTGAACACCACCACCGCTGCTTTACTAGTAGCTTGTAGGTTCACGTTAGTCTTATCACCCCAGATGTCGGCGAAAGCCATAGTCTCCTCGTCTATGGCGGTGAGAGTTTCCTTGGGGACTGCGTTCAGCGTGCCTGTGGCATCACAGGTAGCTAACACTTTAGGTGCTAAAGGGCGTTCGTTGATCAAGTCCATCACTTCTCTGGGCATCTTAGCCATATCACACCTCCTCTTAGCTTCTATTCGCGGCTCTTTGCCAGCTTTAGAAACTCCTAAATAAGCGGCTCAACATTCGCCTGACTTGAAGACAATAAGTCAGTCGCGGCTAAGGCCCTAGGCTTTCTCGATTCTAAACACCTTTGTCCCGCACTTTGGGCATGTGCCGCTTGTGGCAGGCCGCTTGTTCTTCAGAACGACTCGCTTGGGATTCTTGACCTCGACCTTTTTTCTGCACTTCACACAATAGGCTGTAGCCATTAGTTTGATCCTCCTTGTCGTCTTATTGTGTGTATCGCCGGCACTGTGCCAGACAGACCACACTGTGCAGATGATAGGGGAATAGCAAGCAGGATGTCAAGGCCTCCAACAAGTCTGCTATGGGTGCCAGAGTCTTCCTGGTCCTGCTGTGCCATCAACTGTAACCGTCGTTTTCATGCTGTACATAGTCCGTTCCCTGAGCCTCACTACTCGTTCTGCCAGGAAAGAATGCTTACTTCAGTGCTATCAATTATTGCTGTAGTCTGGCTGGCAACGCGGCTAGTCTCTGCCTTAATCTCATAGAGGCCGACGGCAACCGCGGCCGTGGGGCCGGTGGACACCTCGCCTGCCTGTTCTGGGTCATCCCTGGCCGAGGCTTGATTGTAGTAAATGGCAGCGGCAGCGATAACGTTGGCCTGGAAGGTCTGGGTTCCGGTTTCGCCTGAATACAGTGTCGGCTTATCCGTCCCCGTGAACGACCAGGTCAGAACCTGCTGCATGTTGTCCCAAGTGATGGTGGGGTCAGCGGTGGTCATGCCACTGCTCGAGCCAGGGACATACATGAAGGGGAAGGGTAGAATGTCGCCAATCTCCCCGAGGTGTAAAGTGCAGGTTCCATAGTTAGTGATTTCAATGGTATAGGTTACGGTGTTCACGACATTGGGCTCAATCCAGGTCTTGCTTACCTTCTTGCCCATATGAAGATGGGGCCCGGCCTGCAAAGGCAGGTCCAGCTCGGGCTCCTCCGGAGCCGAGGGTATATTCACAGTGATGAAGACCTCAACGCCGTTCACCGTGATAGAGTAGCTGGCGGTGGGATTATCCGGGGTCAGTGAGTCCGTGAAGCCATCCGCATTGACCTTCAACCGCCATAGGGCGTCCTGTATTCCAGCTTCAGCGGAGTAGCGCTCAAGTGTCAGATCCTCTGCAATCTCTGAGGACTTTATCCCGGTATATGCGTGCTGGAGGAAGGGCACGAGCACCAACGTACCCACAGCCAAGGTGATGAGAGCCAGCGACAGAGCGTATCCTTTTTGCCCCTTCACAATTCAGTCCGTTTCTAACTGCTGGTAAGCGCTCTCAGCTAATCGGAGGTTAAAGCGCCATACTCGTTGCCCACTCCCCCCTGGGCATCAACTCTCGGGGCTATGCTTATTTTCACCGTGAGCACACGGCCCGGTCAATATGACTTTCGAACTTTTTATGCGATACTTTGGTGGTGGCACCAAACAGGGGTTACATTAACCCCACATAATACCAATGCGGCCAGTAAAATCTCTCCATTACTCTCAGGCCTAAAGCCCACGGTGTTCCGCTGTGGTACGGCTCGCCGCCATGAGCGAATTTGGGGTATACGGGCAGATAATTTGGCAGGAGTCACCAAGCAGATAGCTTCTTGGACTGGGCGCTATGCACGGCGGCGGCTCTGGAGGAATGGCAGGGCTGCTGAATACTAAATTCTAGAGACGCGCTGAGACGTCAGGCCCTAGTCCAACATTCTAGATGAAAATAGGTAAAACCCAAGACCATCGGAAAAACCTTTGCATTGATTATTACCTGATTGAGCATAATTGTCTTGACCACTCGTCACTAAATACGTGTACTGGAAGCGGCTTTACATTTTGAAGCCAAGAGTTGTGATAAACGTAGAAGGCAGGTACTATCGCTGACTTCGCATGAAACTTAATCCAAGCTAGAAAGCCCTCTTCCTGTAGCGGTGGAGTGTCATCAGGAGTCCTATCTAGAAGCGCAATTGCGCTCAAATCAGGATGATTCCTTAGCAAATAAGCTATATGAGACGAAAGCTGTTGCCATTCAAAGCCTATCCCTGACTGGAAAGCCAAGATAATAATACGGGGTATTCGGTTGTTATTTTCTCGTGAAACAGAACTCTTTAGCTGGTTGATTCCTTTTTCTACATTTCGCGTTATCGAATCTAGGTTAAGGCCTCCGTATGAGTAAGCGTTTACTCCCAAAGATCCATACCCGCGAGGACCTCCTATTGTCAGTTGATATTCTGCTTCAATGTCGTTTTCATGTTCACGTTTGTGGATTTTATAAAAAGCTGAATACCAAGCAACGCGTCCATCTTGCAGCTTCGTAACTTGCCAATGCCGGCTGGTATTTCCTTTATCAATAGCTTTTATTTCGCCTTCAAGCCACTCAAAAAACCTTTCCTGTTCATCTCGAGTTGGGACATACAAATCGTTGCTGTCTATTCTCAAGTTGTAGGGCAGATCTCTAATACTTGAACTTGCAAAATAGCCCTCCATCGTTTGGACAAATTCCCTGAACCGCTTTTCAGTATTCCTCCTTCGGTTACGATACCTCTTGGTAAATTCATCTTCATCCTCATAGACAAAGTCTCTATCTTCAGGGCTTAGAATCAAGCGCTTGCCAGGATTTTCTTCTGCCCATTTCTTTATCTCATCTTGTCGCCTTTTCCTCTCCTCACTATAAGAATCGTAGGGTTTGGATGGAAAATTCGCTCTAACAGACTCTATTGTCTTGATTTCGCACAGGAAGCAACCGTTTGAGTCACAGATTCTGAAATCTGCGGCTCGCTCCTTGCCCAAATCCAGCTTTGTGACTGACCATCCGCGGTTCTCAAAATATCCGCGGACGTCTTGTTCATTCTGCTGTGCTGGCGTTGATTCTTCAGAGTTTGTTACCATCTGCTGCAAAGTCCGTTCAAGAATACTGCCACTGCTGCCTAGCGTCAGTCGTCAGCCACGCACGGAATTAAGCACATCAGTTGCACGCAGGGTATGGCAGCCTGACGATTTGAAACACTTCAACTTGCTAATCTTTCCTTCGCTTCTTTTAGTAACTTACTATCACTTTCCGTATGAGAGGGCGGTTCTTGATTGACCATCTTGATGCAGTATTCCCTCCACTGAGTTGCATACACCGTGTAACCCTCAAGGTGCTGAACAACAGCCCCCCAATCACCATCTTTCTTGGCAGCTCTTGCCCTTGTGCTGGCTACTTTTCTCAGTTCATCTAATACGGCTGGTGATGGTTCAGCTTTCAGTAGCAATTCTTCTGCTTGATCAAGTCTCCCCTCTTTACGAAGTTTCCGAACGTATTGAAGCTCATCTTGACCTAAGAACACCTTCTTGCTCTCGCTAGTATCCCGAGGCTCGGACGGTTGTGGCGAAGCAGGTGGCTTTACCTTTTCAGCCCTTTCCGCCTTTCTGAACATTTTGAACATTTTCACCCTTCTCTTTCGCCTCACGTTGTTCAATCATAATACTTAATTGGCTTCATGGTAGCCCAAAGCGGACTGTTGCAAGTTGGCAGGGTGGGTGCAATACAGCGAAACCCACCTTTAGTCTGTCAATCCCAATTCACCCACCCAGCCGCTCCAGGACTTGGGCCTCGGTCAGTTCCTTGATGGCCACCACCTTCCGCCTGCTTGTCTCCCCCTTCTCAATCGATATGCAGTCTTTGCTTATGTCAAGAAGCTGGCTGAGGAAAGCGGTGAGCTCCCTGTTGGCCTTTCCTTTAACGGGAGGCGCGGCAATCCTCAGCCGCAGCACGCCGTCGGCAAACCCCAGCACCTCGTTGCGCCGGGCGTTGGGCTGCACCTGCACCGTTATCCTGACGCAGTCCTGATTCAAGCTACACCCCTTTGCGGTGGGTTTCGTTTCACTTCACCCACCCTGCGACTTGAGGAGCTTATTCTGGCCTTCTAACTTCTTAATGTCTGTAATGTCCTGAACTAACTCCATGCAGCCCAGGTATTTCCCCTCGTTATCCCGCACCGCGAAATACCTGACATGGAGATATCTGCCTTTGCGATCGAACCAGGACTCAACGCAGTCCTTCTTCCCGCTCTTGAAGTCACTCAGGATTTGGTTTACCAGATTCACACTCTTTTGAGAATGGCACTGCTGCACCTTAGTGCCGACGATCGCCCTCGTCCGGGATAAGAGCATATCCCTGTTCTCCTTATTGAAATATACGATTGTATCCTCGCTATCCAGGAGTGTGATTTCCAAGGGCAGCGTATCCAGCATCGCATCCAGCAGCCCAATCGGCACATCATGGACGAGCGGCCTTACCCTATGCTCATCGCTCGATAGCTCATCCCAGGCCTTTTCCATTGCTAACCTCCGTAAGTTACAGCCCCAGCTCGTCGGCGATGCCCTGCATGGCTTTAAGGCCCAGTGCCAGGAACTCCTCAAGCTCCAGGCCGATGTCGCTGCAAAGCGCCATCGCCTCACGGTTAGCGCCAGCAGCAAAGCGCTTCTCCTTGAACCGCTTCTTCAGGGAGTCAACGGTGACCCCGGTCAACTTCTTATCGGGACGCACCAGAGCAGCAGCGGTGATCAGTCCAGTCAGGGGGTCAGTGCAGTAGAGGGCTCTATCGAGCAGGGTTTCCGGGGGAACGCCGTGGACTTCATTGTGGCACAGGATGGCGCGGGCCATTTTCTCAGAAGCACCCAGCTCCAGGGCCAGGTCCGCTCCGAGCTTGCCGTGAGTGCCAGGGTCATCTTCAGTGAGCTCGACGTCGATGTCGTGCAGGAGTCCGCTGAGCCCCCACTCCTCCTCATCCTCGCCGAAGCGTCGCGCCATGGCGCGCATGATAGCCTCGGTGGCCAGCATATGCTTGACCAGGTTCTCGTTGCCCACATTGCTCTCGATTGATGCCAGAACATCATCTCTCTTCATACCCCCTCCCTAACCTGTGGCGCGTGAGCGCCACCGTGCTTATTAAACATCCGGCGCAGGTATTGCCCGGTGAATGACGCCTCGACCGGGGCTATCTCCTCTGGAGTACCCTCAGCTACAATCCAGCCACCCCGCTCGCCCCCAGAGGGGCCGAGGTCGATGATGTAGTCAGCGCACTTGATCAGGTCGAGATGATGCTCAATCAGGATCACGGTGTTGCCGGCATCAACCAGCCTTTGCAGCACCTCAAGCAAGGCGGCGACATCGGAAAAGGAAAGACCGGTGGTGGGCTCGTCGAGTATGTACAGAGTGCGTCCGGTAGCACGGCGGGATAGCTCCGTGGCCAGTTTCACCCGCTGCGCCTCGCCGCCGGAGAGAGTGGTCGCCGGTTGCCCGAGACGGATATAGCCCAGGCCGACATCCTTGAGCGTGCCCAGCTTGGCCTTGATCGCCGGGATGTGCTCGAAGAAGGAGTAGGCCTCCTCCACGCTCATCTCCAGCACCTCGGCGATGTTCTTGCCCTTGAACTGAACCTCGAGGGCCTCGCGGTCATAGCGCTTGCCCTTGCACACCTCGCAGGGGACGGTGACATCAGGCAGGAACTGCATCTCTATCTGGATGTAGCCGCCACCTCGGCAGGCCTCGCAGCGCCCGCCCTTGACATTGAATGAAAACCGGCCCGGTGTATAGCCCCGCATCCGCGCTTCAGGGACGGAGGCGAACAACTGGCGGATCGGGGTGAAGGCCCCGGTATATGTGGCCGGGTTCGACCGTGGCGTGCGCCCGATGGGCGACTGGTCGATATTGACCACCTTATCCAGGTGCTCCAGGCCCAGGATTTCGTCGCAATCGCCAGGTCTCTCCCTCGCCCGATAGAATACCTGGGCCAGCTTCTTATACAAAATCTCACCGATGAGGGTGCTTTTGCCACTACCGGAGACGCCGGTGATGCAGACAAACGTCCCCAGAGGAAAGCGAACATCAATGTCCTTCAGATTGTTCTCCCGGGCCCCTCTGATCACGAGCTCCTTCCCCGAGCCCTTACGGCGTTGCTGCGGCACCGATATCTCCCTGGCCCCGCTCAGGTACTGACCAGTGATGGACTCCGGGCACTCCATCACATCTCCCAGTGTGCCGCTGACCACCACCCGACCGCCATGCTCTCCAGCACCTGGGCCCATATCGATGATATGGTCGGCAGCCCTCATCATGGCCTCATCGTGCTCCACGATAAGGATGGTGTTGCCCAGGTCCCTGAGACTTTTCAGAGTCTCGATCAGCCGGGAGCCATCGGCGGGATGAAGTCCAATGGTGGGCTCGTCACAGATGTAGAGCACGCCCATAAGACCGCTGCCGATCTGAGTTGCCAGGCGGATCCTCTCTGCCTCGCCACCGGAAAGGCTATTCGTCGGCCGGTCCAGAGTGAGATAATCGAGTCCCACATCGAGGAGAAAGCCGAGGCGGGAGCGGATCTCCTTGAGGATCTGGCGCGCAATGAGCTGTTCTCGATCGCTCAATATCGGCTGTGAGCCGTCGGAGCTATCGAGGAGCTTGAGCCATTCCAGAGCGCGGACGATGGACATCGACGTGACCTGGATGATGTTGTTGTCGCCAATGGTCACGGCCAGGGACTCGGGCTTGAGCCTCTGCCCGTAGCACACCGGGCAATGTCTGGCTGTCATATAGCGCTCGATCTCGGCACGAACATAGTCCGATTCCGTCTCCCGATATCGGCGCTCCAGATTATGGATCACCCCTTCAAAGCCAGTATGATACTCGCGAATACGACCATAACGGCCGCGGTACCTGACCGCTTCGCCAGTCCCTCCATAGAGGACCAAATTGAGTTGTTCCTCGCTGAGCTTCTTCACCGGCACTCTGGTGGAGAAGCCATATTGACGGGCCAGCTCCTCCAGCTGATACATATACCAGCTGCTTGCGGCACTGGTCCGAGTCCAGGGCTGGATGGCACCTTCAGCGATGGAGAGCTCCTTATTGGGGATCACGAAATCGGGGTCGATCTCGAGTTTGACCCCGAGGCCAGTGCATTCCGGGCAGGCACCATGAGGGCTGTTGAAGCTGAAGGTGCGAGGAGCGATCTCACCGAGGCTGATGCCACAATGGGGACAGGCGAAGTGCTCCGAGAACAGGCGCTCCTCGCCATCGACCACCGAGACCAGTATCACCCCTCCGGCCAGTTTCAACGCCGTCTCCACAGAATCGGCAATGCGCCCCCTCTGCTCCGACTCTCCCAGCACCAGCCGGTCCACCACCACCTCGATAGAATGCCTCTTGAATTTGTCGAGGTCGGGGACCTCGGAGAGATCGTAGATTCTACCATCCACCCGGGCCCGAACGAAGCCTGCCTTTCCGGCATCCTCCAATACAGCCTGGTGTTCCCCTTTGCGGTCCCTGACCACCGGGGCCATAATCATGATCCGGCTGCCCTGAGGCAAGGCCACGATGGCATCCACAATCTGCTGCACCGTCTGCCGTGATACCTCCCGGCCGCATTGGGGACAGTGAGGGTGTCCCGTTCGAGCGAACAGCAGCCGCAGATAGTCATAGACCTCGGTCACCGTACCCACAATGGAGCGGGGATTGTGGCTGGTCCCTCTCTGGTCGATGGAGATAGCCGGGCTCAGCCCCTCAATATAGTCCACATCTGGCTTCTCCATGCGGCCCAGGAACTGCCGGGCGTAAGCGGAAAGCGATTCCACATAGCGACGCTGCCCCTCAGCATAGATGGTATCAAAGGCCAACGAACTCTTGCCCGAGCCCGATGGGCCGGTGATTACCACCAGTTTGTCACGGGGGATGGTGACATCTATATTCTTCAGATTGTGCTCCCGGGCACCCTTGATCACTATAGATTCAAGCATGGTACTACCTTAAAAGGCCTATCTTTTTATTTTAGACCGAAAATCCAAGCCGAACAAGGGTGTTGTGTTAAGGACAATTGTAGAAAAAGGTCTTGACAAAGCGTTGATAACATGATAAAACAGTTATTAGCACTCCCCGCTTGAGAGTGCTAATAACGGCAAGGAGGTCTGGATGGCAATGAACCTTGAGCCCATGGCTGATCGTGTAATTCTAAAGCCAATCGAACGAGAGGAGGTCACCAAGGGAGGCATTGTCCTGCCCGACACCGTCAAGGAAAGGCCGCAAGAGGGAGAGGTCGTTGCTGTCGGCCCCGGCCGACTCTCCGAGGACGGGAAGCGTATCCCATTAGAGGTCAAGAAGGGAGACAGGGTGATCTACTCCAAGTTCGCTGGCACCGAGCTCAAATATGAAGATGAGGATTATCTGGTGCTGCGCGAGAGCGATATATTGGCCAAACTGGGCCCAGGCAAAGCGGGCAAAGCTAAAGGCACTAAATAAGGAGGGATGAGAAATGGCAAAGCAATTAGCTTATCATGAAGACGCAAGGCGAGCCTTAAAACGGGGCGTGGACGCCCTGGCTGATGCGGTTAAGCCCACCCTGGGACCCAAAGGGCGTTGTGTAGTATTGGACAAGAAATTCGGGCCTCCAATGGTGATCGACGACGGCGTCACCATCGCCAAGGATATCGACCTGGAGGATCCGTTTGAGAACATGGGGGCTCAGCTGATAAAGGAGGCAGCGAGCAAGACCAACGACATGGCCGGCGATGGCACCACCAGCGCCACGGTGCTGGCTCATGCCATCATCACTGAAGGGTTCAAGAATATAGCTGCCGGCGCTGACTCCATGGCCCTGAAGCGAGGTATTGAAAAAGCAGCGGGGAAAATAGTCGAAGAACTCAAGAAGATGTCAACTCCGATAACAAACAAGGAGCAGGTCGCTCAGGTAGCCACTATCTCCGGAAGGGACAAGGAGATCGGTGACTTCATCGCTGAGGTCATGGAGAAGGTGGGCAAGGACGGCGTGATCACAGTAGAGGAGTCCAAGGGGCTGAAGTTCGAGACCGAGTATGTGGAGGGCATGAAGTTCGACCGCGGCTACATCAGCCCATATTTCATTACCAACCCCGAACGCATGGAGACCGTGCTCGATGATCCCTATATCCTGATCACCGATAAGAAGATCTCCGCCATCGCCGAACTCCTGCCCGCCCTGGAGAAAGTGCTCCAGGTGACCAAGAACGTACTGATTATCGCTGAGGATGTTGACGGCGAGGCCTTGGCCACCTTAGTGGTCAACAAACTCCGGGGCACAGTTAGCTGCCTGGCCGTGAAAGCGCCCGGCTTCGGCGACAGGCGCAAGGCCATGCTGGAAGACATCGCCGTCCTCACTGGCGGCAAGATGATCACCGAGGAGGTAGGCAGAAAACTCGACTCCGTCACCGTGGAAGACTTGGGGCGAGCGAGAAGAGTTGTAGCCACCAAAGATGATACCACGATCATTGAGGGCAAAGGCACCGATGAGGACATTCAGGGACGGATCAAGCAGATCAAGGCCCAGATTGAGGAGACCACTTCCGACTTCGACCGCGAGAAGTTGCAGGAAAGGCTGGCCCGGATTGCCGGTGGCGTAGCTGTGATCAAAGTCGGTGCTGCTACTGAGGTCGAACTCAAGGAGAAAAAGCACCGCGTTGAAGATGCCCTGTCGGCTACTCGAGCTGCAGTAGAGGAGGGCATCCTCCCCGGCGGCGGCGTGGCACTAATCAATACCGTATCAGCTTTGGATGAGCTCAAGCTCGAGGGTGATGAGGCCACTGGAGCCAGGATCTTGAAACGCGCTGTTGAGGAGCCGTTGCGCTGGATCGCCTTCAACTCGGGGAGGGACGGCTCGGTGGTAGTGGACACCGTCAAGAAGAGCAAGAAAGGCATCGGCTATGATGCAGTGAAGGATGATTTCGCTAACATGGTGGAAAGGGGCATCATCGATCCCACTAAAGTGGTGCGCGCCGAGATCGAAAACGCTTCCAGCATCGCTTGCATGCTCCTGACTGCCGAGTCTCTGGTCACCGACATTCCGGAGAAGGAAAAGGCAATGGGAATGCCTGGCGGCGGCGGATACCCACCTATGGGTTATGAGTAAGCATAATGCCTGAAAAGCAGGCTTGAGACAGAGAGCAAGAAATAGCTGCGGCTTCACAGCCGCAGCTATTTCTTACCTGAAAAGCATACCTTACAGCAACAAAGGGATATTTGCGCCCTCATCACCACAATCTGGCTTTCCCCAACAGCTGTTTTGAGCTATAATCACTGGGACAACACATCATAGGAGTTGCACTTGGCTGACCATGTGCTTAAGCAAAACGAGCTGGTGATGGTCTCAGACGAGCTTGGGGATATGCCCGAGGGGCGTCGCCGCGTCGGCCTATACCACCATGACATGCGCTTCTTGAGTAACTTCGACCTGACCCTCAATGGGCAAAAGTCCAGGTTGCTGGCTTCATCAAGTGAGCAAAACTATATTTGTGACATCCAGATGGCCAATCCAACGATAACGCTCCCCGATGGCAATGTGGCCATGGCCCGGACTATCAGCATCCGCCGCAGCCGCTATCTAAAGGACAACGGCCTCCATGAGCGCATCAGCCTGTATAACCATAATCCGTTTCCCGTCCCTTTGACGCTTACCCTAACCTTGGGCAGCGACTTCTGCGATATCTTCGAGGTTCGGGGGCTGGAGCGCACCGAGCGCGGCACCATCGCCCGGCCCGTTTCCTCAGATTCCCGTTTGGTCTTGAGCTATTCCGGCTTGGATCAGGTCGAGCGGCGCACCGAGATAATTTTTGATACTCCGCCCTCGGAGGTCGAGATAGAGGAGACCCCTTTGCAGTCATTAGTGCATCGTCCCAGCACTTTCATTCCGGAGGCTACCGATAGTGCAACCATGATCCTGCTACATCCTTGTTGTGCCACGGCGCAGTGGAAGCTGACATTAGAGCCAAGAACACCCCAAGCTATTACTTTCCACATTCTGGTGACTGAGGACAAGAACAATCCCAGCACAGTAACCTTCGAGCAAGGCCTGGTTGAGGTCAGTGCCGACTACGACGATTGGCGTGATCAATGTGCCAGCTTGGAGACAAGTCACGAGCTGTTCAATCGCTGGCTACAGCGAAGCATCCTCGATCTGCACATGCTCATGGAGCAAACGCCCGATGGGCCTGTGCCCGCTGCTGGCATACCCTGGTTTTCCTGCATCCTCGGTCGTGATAGCCTGATCACCTCCCTGCAAACGCTAATGCTGAATCCTGAACTCGCTAAGACCACCTTGCGCTTTTTGGCCCGACATCAGGGGAGCAAAGTGGACAACTGGCGAGATGAGGAACCCGGCAAAATCGTTCACGAGATGAGGAAAGGCGAGCTGGCCAATATGAGGCAGATCCCCTACAGTGCCTATTATGGCAGTGTGGATGCCACGCTGCTGTTCCTGATCGTGTTCACCGAAGTCATGAAGTGGCTGGATGACGATGAGTTCTATCGAGAGTTACTGCCCGCAGCCAAGCGAGCCCTGAAGTGTATGGAACAATATGGCGACCTCGATGGCGACGGCTACATAGAATATATCAGTCGCGCCCCGGGAGGGCTCAACAAGCAAGGATGGAAGGACAGCCGTGGCTCTTTGTCCTATCCCGATGGCAGTCCTGTGCCACACCCGGTAGCCCTGGTCGAAGTCCAAGGCTATGCCTACAAGGCGTTGAGCGAAATGTCTCAGCTGTTGCAGCGTAAGAGCCAAGTCTCACTCGCTCGGAGATTAAGCCAAAAGGCAATGATGCTTAAGGAGAACTTCAACCGTGACTTCTGGCTGGAACAGCAAGGTTTCCTGGCCCAAGCCCTCGACCCCGATAAAAAACCAATAGAGGTGGTGACCTCAAATCCAGGTCACTGCCTCCTGTGCGGCATCCTCGATGAAGAAAGGGCAAGATATACTGTCAGCCGCCTCAGCGCTGCTGAAATGGCCTGTGGCTGGGGTATCCGCACCATGAGCAGTCGTTCCGCGAGATTCAACCCGATGAGTTACCGTAACGGAGGCATCTGGCCCCACGACAACTCTCTGATCGTCGCTGGAATGAAGCGTTATGGCTATAACTGGGAGGTTGAAGAGATATTCTCACAGCTTTTCCAGGCAAGTCAGTTCTTCCCTTACAGCCGTCTCCCCGAACTCTATTGCGGCTTCGCCCGCGATCGCGAAGCTCAATCCGTGCCAGCAGAGTATCCCACAAGCTCAAGTCCTCAAGCTTGGGCTGCGGGCAGCGTTATCTTGTTCCTTCAATCTATCCTCGGTTTGCAGCCGGATGCCGCCCGCAAGCGTCTTTATTTGAGCCCAAGGCTGCCGAACTGGCTTGAGAGCGTCTCGGTGCAGAACATCAGAATCGGTCCTGGGACAATAAACCTCAATTTCCAGCGGCGCGGTGAGGAAACAAGCTTTGAGATCGCAGAAAACACGGCTGGCGTCGAGGTGGTAATTCCCCCGCGGTAGAAGTGAATTCAAAGCTTCAGCAGCCTCTGCAGTCGCTTCTGACCTCGAATAGGACCGACGATAGCCAAGCAAAGCTTATCGGTGCTAAGCAGGTTATGCGCCACCCGCTTTAGCTCATCAGGGCTGATAGCGTCCACTATGGATATCACATCATCCACGGTAAAGATTTGGTTCATAAGCAGTTCCTGTGACCCCAGCCAACTCGAGACACTCCGAGTATCCTCCATACGCAGCAGTAAGCGACCTTTGACCAGCTCCTTGGCCTTGGTCAGCTCCCACTCCGGAACTTGCTCTTCAAGTCGATGCAACTGGTCGAGAATGACCCCGATAGCGCTCTCGGTATGCTTAGGCTCAACCCCAGCATAGACGACCATAGACCCAGAATCTAGGAGATGATTGACATAGCTATGTACATCGTAGGCCAGCCCGTGACGCTCGCGGAGCTCAAGAAACAGGCGACTGCTCATTCCCTCGCCCAGCACCACATTCAACAGGTCCAGGATGAAGCGATCAGGGTGGAATAGCGAGAGACCATGGAGAGCAAGGCAAAGATGGCACTGTTCCGCATCCTTATATTCACGCTGAAGTCGAGGCTGATCCTGAGCCTCGACAGCCGGATACCAGGAACAGGGCACGCCTCGAGGCCAGTCGGCTAAGGCTTGCTCTAAAGAGGTCAGCACCTCCTCGTGACTGATATCGCCAGCGACAGCGACCACTGTATTGTTAGGTATATATTGTCGGCCGACATAGCCCAGCATTGTGTCACGGGTTAAGGCTGCGATTGTCTCCCTGGTACCAATGATATCACGTCCCAAAGCCTGATTGGGCCAGAGCACCTCATCGATAAGCATATTCACTCGAATGTGGGGAGTATCCAGGCTCATGTTGAGCTCCTCGAGGATCACATGGCGTTCCTTCTCGATCTCCCCCGCTTCGAACTTGGAGTGACGGATGATGTCCACCAGAACATCCAGGGCTAAGGCGAAATGCTGTCTGGCTACCTTGACCCAATAAACAGTAGCTTCCTTATCCGTGCTCGCGTTGATGATGCCGCCAACGCCCTCAATAGCTTCAGCAATGTCCTTGGCAGTAGCTCTTTTCTCCGCACCCTTGAAGCAGAGGTGCTCCGAGAAATGAGAGACTCCAGCCTGCTCCGAATCCTCGTAGCGCGACCCTGTGCCGATGAAGATGCCCAGGCACACCGAACGGGTGTGAGGCATAGTGCTGGTGATTATGCGAAGTCCATTGCCCAAAGTGCTTTTCTGGTACATAGTGTTCTTCTCTTCTACTTAAGAATACTGAGGTTTTGTCTTCCGACTCAAGATGTCTGCCAGGAGCCCAAGCAATTGGTCAAGGCCCCAGCCCCTCTCTGCCGAGATCAAGGCCACTGCTTCAACAGTGCCCTCGAATTTTTCGGCATACTGACTCAACACCTCGTCGCTGAGCTCAGCTTCACTCATCAATAAATCGGCCTTGTTGATGGCTATGACCCTCGGCTTTTGACCCAGACCGAGGTTGTTGAGGAGGTCATCAACAGTTTGGCTCTGCTCAGCGGCGTTCTCCAAGGTGATATCGACCACGTGAAGGAGCAAATCGGCATCATTTAGCTCCTCGAGTGTGGCCCTGAAGGCGGCGATCAGACTTGGTGGCAGTTTCTGAATAAAGCCCACAGTGTCGGTGAGAAGCACTCCCTGCTTATTGGGAAGGGTCAGGCGTCGTGTGGTGGGGTCCAGTGTGGAGAAAAGCTTATCCTCAACCAAGACCTGAGCTCTGGTCAAGGCATTGAGCAGTGTGCTCTTGCCAGCGTTGGTATATCCCACCAGAGCCACTACCGGCAGGCCCTGTCTGGCACGGCGGCGGCGATGCATGGCGCGGTGTTTCCTGACCTCTTCCAACTCCTTCTTCAACCTCTGAATCCTGCGCTCGATCATGCGGCGGTCGGTCTCAAGCTGGGTCTCGCCAGGGCCTCTGGTACCTATGCCACCGCCGAGGCGCTCCAAGTGAGGCCAGCGACCGGCAAGCCGGGGAAGCAGGTACTCATGCTGCGCCAATTCCACCTGAAGGCGTCCTTCATGAGTTCGGGCCCGCTTGGCAAAGATATCCAAGATCAGAGCAGTGCGGTCGATGACCTTAACATCGAGAGCCCGCTCCAAATTCCTCTGCTGAGCTGGGGAAAGCTCATCATCGGAGATGACCAAATCATAGCCAACCTCCTTCCTCAATGAAGCCAGCTCCTCAAGCTTGCCTTTCCCCAGTAGATAGGCTGCGGTGGGCCGGTCAAGGCGCTGGCTCAAACTTCCTAATACCTCAGCCCCGGCAGTGCGCGCCAGCTGCGCCAGCTCGGCCAGGGAATCGTCCAGCGACCAGGTGTTTCTCAAACTCTTTATTTCGACCCCGACCAAGAAGGCCCTTTCCGCCAGAGGTTGCGTGGAAACAGTAGCCCGGGCGATGTCAGCCACCTCCCCTCGAAGAATGCCACCTCTCCAGGCGGACGAGCCCTTCCTCAAGGCGGTCATCAGGGGTGGTCAACGAGATACGGATATAGCCCTCGCCATGCTGACCATAGCCAACACCGGGGGTAACCACGACCCCGGCCTCGTCGAGCAGCTTAGTGGCGAAATCTACAGAGGTATAACCGTCAGGGGTGCGAGCCCAGATATAGAGGCTGGCCTGGGGCCGGCGAGCCTTGAGCCCGATCTTGGCCAGCGTCTTTAGCACCAGGTCACGGCGCCGCTGATAAAGGGCATTGTGCTCCTCAATGCAGTCCTGCGCGCCGGAAAGGGCCTCGATGGCAGCATATTGAATTGCCTGAGGGATTCCAGAGTCGAGGTTCGATTTGAATCTCATCAGGGCATCTACCATTTTTTCATTGCCCATAACCATCCCGATGCGCCAGCCACACATATTATAACTCTTGGACAGGGAGTGAAACTCAACCCCGATCTCTTTAGCTCCCGGCACCTCAAGGAAACTCGGTGGGCGATAGCCATCGAAGGCGACCTCACTATAGGCGCAGTCATGGCAAATGGCTAAGTCATATTGCTTGGCGAAACGCACCGCCTCGGTGAAAAAATCTAAGTCAGCTACCGCTGCTGTGGGATTGTTGGGATAGTTCAGCCAAAGTAGTTTGGCCTTGCGAGCAATATCTTCCGGTATATTCTCTAAGTCAGGCAGGAAATCGTTCTCCTCAGTGAGCGGGAGAAGATAAGGCTCAGCACCGGCGAGCCTTGTGCCCATGGCATAAGGCGGGTAGCCGGGATCGGGAACCAGGGCGATGTCCCCGGGGTCGAGGAAGCAGAAGGCGATATGGGCAATGCCCTCCTTGGCCCCGATGAGGGGCAGGACTTCTTTATCCGGGTCCAAAATGATGCCGAAGCGGTGCTGATACCAGTCGGCGATTGTGCGCCTGAGCTGAGGCAGTCCATCGGTCTCCGGGTAGCGGTGATTGGCTGCATCGTTTGCTGCCTGGCAGAGGCGCGCGATGACATGGGGTGGTGTGGGGGTATCAGGGTCGCCTATGGCGAAGGTGACCACATCCTCTCCCTTGGCCCGCTTCTCAGCTATTTTCCTCGATATCTCCACGAAGAGATATGGTGGCAACGTTTCAATGCGCTTCGCTGTCTGCACTAGACTTCCTCCATACCTGATAGCTTTATCTCCTCCCAGTCCACCTTGCCGTCCCTGATCAGATCTCTTATCATCTTCTGCACCGATGAAACCCGACTTTTACCAGTCTTCACCTCGACGAAAACCACTTTTTGAGGTGATTTCTCTGCCAGGCCGGGAAAGACGATCAAATCAACAGGATCGCCGATGAAGCGAGCCTCCGTGGGATCATACTGAAATTCAGGGAGATAGGGCGTCAACTGCTCGCTGAACTTGCCTCCTAAAACTGCACGGCTTTGCTTGATGGCCTGCTCACGCTCTTCTTTAACGCGCTTCTCCAGCCCTTCTTCCCAGTGCCTTTGCCTGCTGGCCCAGTAACCTTCCCGCCAGAAGAGGACCAAGACTAAAACGACGGCGAGTATTATCAGCAGAATCGAAATCAGCTCCATAACCTACCTCTTATCTTAAGCCCTTTTCCACTCTCCCTCGAACACCACCTCAGCCGGGCCGCTGAGGTAGACTTCTCTGGCTCCATCCCAGTCTACGGTCAGCGTGCCCCCAGGCAATTCTATATCAACCCGGTCATCGATAAAGCCATGAAGCCGAGCGGCCACGGCGATGGCACAGGCACCGCTGCCGCAGGAGAGCGTCTCCCCCGCTCCCCGCTCCCAAACCCGTGCCTGAATCTGGTTTCGGCTGAGCACATTGGCTACCTCGAAGTTGGTGCGGTTGGGGAACATAGAGTGATTTTCCACCTCAGGCCCAACCTGGGACAGAGGGAAATCAGCCACCGACTCGACAAGGAACGAGACAGTGTGGGGATTGCCCATGGAGACAATGTCCACCTTGAGTTCTCTGCCGGCCACAGCTAAAGGATAATCGGTCTCATATATTGTATTGGATGCCCCAAGTGCTGCCGGTATGTCATCGGAGACCAATCTGGGCCGGCCCATACCAACACGAATTTTCTCGCCCTCCACACGCGCGGTCCTGACTCCAGACAGGGTTTCTATTTCAAACTCAGGGCTATCGTGGAATCCGCTTTCCACGGCATACCTGGCCAGGCATCTCAGGCCATTGCCGCAGGCTTCGGCCTCAGAGCCATCGGGATTAATCATACGCATCCGAAGAGCAGCGACCTCAGAGGGCAAAAGCAGGATCAAGCCATCGGCGCCGACCCCGAAGTGTCGGTGGCACATCTTCCTGGCCAACTCCGACCAATCTCGCTTTAGCGACCGGGCATCGACCACTATGAAATCGTTGCCCGTGGCCTGCATCTTGACGAAGTGGATGTCTTGCCGTTCCCCGGACCCGTGTTCCTGACTAAGTCTCTTTGCTGACGATGAACTCACAGCAGTCATCACCTCTGGTTAAAACCTTGGGCGCCTTCCACCTCAAATTTGGATTTATCCCATCCATCAAGCCCCGGACATAAGGCAGAAACAGCTTGCAGTCACGAGGAGTGAATATCCCTTGCGCCGGACAGGAATAAGCGCGAATCGTGACCTCATCTCCATCACCAGGGATCACCTCCTCAGCCAGCCCCCAGAGGTTTGTATCCAGGTAGCAGTGGACTTTAGCATAGTCCAGGGGCTCTCGGCCCGTAATGTGCAAAAGGTCGCAGACCTGGGTTGCCAGCCCTCGGCCAACATCATATAAGGCATCGGCTGCGGCTTTCCTGCCCTCCGGCCCGTAACGCTCTTCAACAGCTCCTACCATCCTTCGAATCATGTCTAAGAATACACGGTTGGACCAATGCAGTCTCTCTTCAGCTCCCATCTCCTCGGCAGACATTGCTCTCCTTCCCGATTCATAGTGGTTCGAGGTCGAGGCCTATGTCCAGCGCCTTCACTGAGTGGGTCAGAGCGCCAATGGAGATGAAGTCTACGCCGGTCTCGGCCACAGCACGGACATTGTCCAAGGTAATACTCCCCGAGGCCTCGAGCAAGGCCCGGCCTCGGCACAGCTCAACGGCCTGGCGCATATCCTCGAGGCTCATGTTGTCCAGCATGATGATATCGGCCCCGGCGTCGAGAGCCTCACGAGCTTGCTCTAAGTTGCGAACCTCTACCTCGACCTTAATTGTAGGTGGAGAGTTATGGCGAGTTTCTGCGATAGCTCGCTTCAGGTCTATACCTTGAGACTGAAGAGCACTGAGGTGATTATCTTTGATCAGGATGCCGTCGCCGAGGCTGCGGCGGTGATTGTGGCCACCGCCAACCTTGACCGCATATTTCTCCAAGAACCTCAAGCCAGGGACAGTCTTGCGTGTATCCAGGATGCAAGCCTTAAACTCGAAGACCGTTTCCACATAACGTGCCGTCTCGGTGGCGATGCCGCTCAAATGCTGAAGGAAATTCAAAGCTGTCCGCTCCCCCTTGAGGATGCTCGCTGTCGGACCCTCGATGGTCGCAGCTACATCACCAGGGCTGACACTGGTCCCGTCGGGCAGTAGCTCGTGGAACTCAAGCGACGGGTCGATGCGGTGAAAGACCTGGGCAGCGACCTGGATACCAGCCAATACCCCTTCCCCTTTAACCTTCACAAAGGCCCGACCCAGGGACTCCGGAGCTATCAGCACCTCGGTGGTGATATCTCCCGAGCCCAGATCCTCAGCCAGAGCGCTGTTGATAATGTCCTCAATTTGGGCCTGGGAACCTCGCCTGCTCAACCTTCACACCTCTGCTTGAAGATGATATGTCGCTTCCAGGCAGGAGAAGGCTCGGGGAAATCGGAGCGAAAATGAACGCCCCGGCTCTCCTCCCGGATCAAGGCGGCTTCGGTCATAAGGCGTCCCACTATGATCATGTTGTACAGCTCCCAAGAGGACCGGTCGGTCGGCTTCTTCAAGTCTCTCTGCCATGCGGCCAGGGTAGTCGCTGCCTCCTCGAGTTCATCACGGCATCGCACCATGCCCACCTTGTCCCAGAGGAGCGTTTGTAAAGCGGTCAAATCGGGGGATGGCACCCTGCGCCCTTTAGTGTCACGCTCCTCGAGAGAGGCAGCCTCGTCCCGCACAGAAGCGGATATCTCCGGCGTCGTGGCTTCTTTAGTCCGCTCCACGATCCTCTTGCTGAACACTAGCACTTCAAGCAGCGAATTTGATGCCAGTCTATTTGCGCCATGGACGCCGGTGCATGCGGTCTCCCCACAGGCAAAAAGACCCCTGATGTTCGTTTCACCCCAGACGTTGGTCCTGACGCCACCGATCATGTAATGCGCCGCTGGGGCCACCGGGATCTGGCAGCCGGTGATATCCAGGCCATGGCTTAAGCAGAAGCTGTAGATATGTGGAAAGCGGGCAGAAAGCCTCCGCGCCGGGAGCTGCGTGACATCAAGAAAGACGCGATCGGTATTGGTCTTCTTCATCTCAGAGAGAATGCCCCGGGCCACTATATCCCTGGGGGCCAGCTCACTATCCTGGGAATAGTCCAGCATGAAGCGGTGCCCGGCAGCATTGAGTAGGATGCCCCCTTCTCCCCTCACTGCCTCTGAAATGAGAAATACCGGAACCCCAGGAAGACGCAGGGCTGTGGGATGGAACTGGAAAAACTCCATATCCGTGATCTCAGCCCCAGCCCTACAGGCCAAGGCCACGCCGTCTCCGGTGGCCACATCGGTATTGGTATTGAACTTGAACAGCCGCCCCGCCCCACCGCTGGCTAGAACCAAAAAACGGCAACTGAACTCCTCAGTCGCTCCCGAGCGGCAATCGAGAGCAACGACTCCCCGGACAGCCGCGTCCTGAATCACAATCTCAGTAACGAGGCAGTTCTCAAGAATGGTAACCCTCTTCGAAGCACGAGCAGCATTGCTCAGGGTGACTTCGATGTGCTCGCCGGTGGCATCACCCCAGGCGTGAAGAATACGTGGGACGCTATGTGCTGCCTCCCTGGTGAGAGCTATCTCGCCATTGACGGTATCGAAGGAAACACCGAATTCAACGAGATCATGGATGCGGTCGGTCGCTTCCTCAACCAAGATGCGCACCGTTTCAGTATCGCAGAGCCCAGCGCCAGCAGCTATGGTGTCCTGAAAATGGAGATCGGGAGAATCATCAGGCCCAATAGGGGCAGCAATCCCACCTTGAGCATGCTTCGTGTTGCACTCGTCGATGTCGCCCTTGGTCAAGATGAGGACGCTCCCTATCCGCTGGGCCAGAAGAGCGGTATAGAGTCCAGCGATCCCGCTGCCAATAATGATGTAATCGTAACTCTTCATACGAGTTCATTTTAAACTATAGCTGAAGTCCTGTCGAGGGAGTCCTTCGAGACACCCAACAGAAGTTGACAGGATTGGATTTCCGATTTACAATAAGGCCACAAAGGAGGTGGCAAAATGGCCGCAAAGTTGATTTTGTGGTTTGAGGAATTCGGGAAAGACGATAGGGATAAAGTTGGGTCTAAGTGCGCCAATTTAGGCGAGATGGCTAAGATAGGGGTGCCGGTACCTCCGGGGTTCGCGGTGACCACCGCGGCCTACGACGCATTCCTATCGAAGACCGGTGCCGGCGACGAAATCAATCTATATTTGACCAAGTTCCCCGAGGGTCCCAAGAGCCTTGCTGATTATGAAGAGGTGAGCAAGAGCATAGGCGGTTTCATCTTATCCAAGGAAATTCCTCAGGAGTTAAAGGACGCCTTCGGTCAAGCGTATGATGAGCTGTGCCAGAAGTGTGAAATGATCGATGTCTCGGTTGCGGTCAGGTCCAGCGGAGTTGCGGAAGACCTGCCCACTGCCAGCTTCGCTGGGCAATATGATAGTTACCTCAATGTCCGGGGCAAGGAAGACCTTGTCGACAAGATAAGAGAGTGCTGGGCCAGCTTGTTCACCACTCGGGCCATTTCTTACAGGATACGGAACAATCTCGGGGTTTTGGCAGGCTCGATAAGCGTCGCTGTGATGAAGATGGTCAACGCTCGTTCTGCTGGCGTAGGCTTTACCGTCCATCCCACCACTGGCGATGACACCAAGGTGGTGCTTGAAGGCAACTGGGGTGCAGGGGAGAGCGTTGTCCGGGGAGAAGTGACTCCCGATAGATACATTATAGACAAGGAGAGCTTGGAACTCGAGGAAAAGAGGATCAGCCAGAAGATGATACAAACAGTGCTCAAGGAAAGAGGGTCTGAGGAGGTGGAAATCCCGGCTGACAAGCAATCTGAATCCTGCCTGAACGATGAAGAGTGCCTCAAGATAGCGGAATATGCCAAGAAGGTGGAATTGCACTATGGCATGCCCCAGGATATAGAGTGGGCTGTGGACTGGGATCTGCCCTTCCCAAGGAATACCTTCTTAGTGCAGACCCGACCGGTGACCGCGGTGGCCAAGAAGAAAACCGCCACAGAACAGATATTGGACCTGATGTTGAGTCGCTTGTATCGAAGATAAGCCTTCGATCCGACCTGTTAGCTTGTGATTGCGAGCCAGACGGCATTGTCTGGCTCGCAATTTTTAGTGCTTCGCCTTAGGGCGATGCCGGCTTGAGCCTCAGCAGTACCTTCCGGAGCGCTCCCTTATAGATTGAAACCGTTATACCGAGTGTGTCCATGACCGCATCCTTCACCTGATCCCAGAGGTCAGTGTAGACGATAGCGCCCAATCCCGGGAGCCTCTTCATTAGCTCTTCTCGGAGTTCGATTGCCATGCATAGTACAAAGCACAGGCTGGTCAACGTGATATATTTTTTCAGCCGCCTCGGGGATTTATCCCTGATCTTATCTACGAAAGGATAGGATTCATTGGCCCGGGCCATGAGCTCTCGAGCAAAAAAACCGGTGAAGAAATGGGGCAGCATATCAAACTTTGTGAGGTTATAGTCAACCGCTCCCAGTATGCCTACACCGATGAAGTTTATCACCAGCACCACCGCCAAAGCCCAATAGAGTTTTTTGTCTCCCCTCGCCATATCCCCAAGGATAGAGCCGACCCAGCGCAAGGGGGCAAACGACCTATCTTTGATGTAGAAGTATATGGTGGAGACTGCTAAGGAGAATAAGCAAAAAAGAAATAACAGCGTTTTACTCTATGCTAAAACATCACCCTTCGAGTTGCAAGTACTGTCTTAATGTGTTCGCGTTCTGCGCCGCAAACCCCTCAGCATCGTTGTTGAAATAAATATATGCCGCTTTGAGGCCTCGGCTCAGACTGGCAATTCTCTTCGCCCAATCTTTTAGCTCTTCATCCGAGTAGCAGCCACCATACAGCCAAGTGCTGCCATGAAAACGGATATAGGCAAAATCCGCTGTCGTCACTATGGGAGTAGTCAAGTCCGGCATGTCAAAGACACACAAACCGATATTGTGCTGTCTCAAGATCTGAAAAGCTTCATCATCAAACCAGGACTCGTTTCTGAACTCAAAGACATGTTCCAACTCCTGAGGCAACAGGGAGAGAAAGCTCCGCAATGTCTCATCGTTTCGCTTCATGTTGGGCGGGAGCTGGTACAGGAGTGGTCCCAGCTTTTCCCGTAGCAGTCTGGCTCGTGAGAGGAAATTCTGTAATGGCTCGTCGGCATTCCTCAGCCTCTTCACATGAGTGATGAACCGACTGACCTTCACCGCGAAAACAAAATCGTGGGGCGTGGAATCGCGCCAGCTGCCAAAGGCGCCCTCAGAGGGAAGACGGTAAAAGCTATTGTTAAGCTCTACTGTGGCAAAGCGGTTGGCATAGAACTCAAGCCACCTTGCTTTGGGCAAATCTCCGGGGTAGAACACCTCACGCCAATGTTCGTAGTGCCAACCACTGGTGCCAACGAAGTACTTTGGCTTCACTGCGTTCCCGCAATTGTCGATATATTCTCTATTCAGATCGACAGAGATGTTGTCGCCTTAGCCAGCGAGTTGAGTGATTTCGAACTCTACACCATGCATTGACTTGGGATGAGAGAAGACATAACGGGATCCGACCTCATCAATCAGCGGCTCGTCGGATAATAATCTCAGCCCTCGCCCTGCCATCTCCTTCATATCCTTGTCCACATCAGTGACCTCCAAAGAGACGGCAAATAGCCCCTCTCCCCGGGCATCGAGGAACTTATCAATTGGCACCCCCGGCTTTAGCGGTGTGATCAGCTCGACTCCAGATTCGCCTATAGAGAAGAAGGCAACCTTGACCCCCTCAGTTTCAAAGCTGGTGATTTTGGGTTCTATGCCCAAAACCGTGGAGTATTTCTGAAGCGCTGTATCGAAATCCCTAACCGCTATCATCACGCAACGTAGCCTCTTTATCATTCAGTGTTTCCTCCTAAGGATATTCTGGCTTTGAACAATGATACCCGCCTGGCAATAGCAAGTCAAGGCTTAGCTGATTCTCTTGACAAAGTGATAGGAAAGATGGTATAAAAGTTTTGAAGTAAAAGTGGCAAAAGGGCTCTTCTGGCGCGCGAAGACGTGCTCAGGCGATATGTTCCGGTTGAGTTTGGCGTTGCGGAGGGGGTTTTTTTTGGCTAAAGCACAAATTAAGGAGGAGAGATGGCACAATATGACGGCATAATCATTGGCGCCGGGCCCAATGGACTCACCTTGGGCGCCTATATGGCTAAAGCAGGGCTCAAGGTGCTGCTGCTGGAGATGAGGTTTGAGCTGGGAGGTGGCGTGGCCACCGATGTGGTAACCATTCCCGGCTTCCTGCACAACACTCACGCCGTATATCATATGATGGTGGACTACTCACCGGTGTTCAAGGACCTCAACCTCGAGGCTGATTACGGCCTGAAATGGGTCTACCCACCACTTCAGTTCGCCATGCCCTTCTCCGATGGCAGCGCTCTCTGCCTCTACACTGATGTCGAGAAGTCCTGCGCCTCCATCGCCAAGTTCTCCCAGAAGGACGCCGAGGCCTATCGCAACATGTACCACAAGTACAACCAGTATATGGAGGAGTTCATCGGACCCGCCACCTACCATGAGGCCATACCAGCCTTCGAGCAGATGGTCAAGCTGCAATCCACAGATGTCGGCAAGGAGATCAGCGAGCTCACCGAGCACACTCCCAAGGATATCGTGGACGGGCTCTTCGAGCACGACAAGGTCCGTGCCCTGTTCCTCTATATCGCCTGCATGTGGGGCCTGGACTACGACCTCGAGGGCCTGGGCTATCTGGTTCCCCTTTATATCAACCGGGCCACCAATTACCGGCTCACTGTCGGCGGCTCACACCGCCTGGCCCACCTCATGAGCAAGTACATCTACGACCACAGCGGCATGGTCATCGCCAATCAGTTGATCAAGAGAGTCGTCATCGAGAACGGTGAGGCCAAAGGCGTTGAGCTCGAGGATGGCCGCATCATCGAGGCCAACAAATTCGTCTGCAGCAGCATCGATCCCTACCAGACCTTCGTCAAGCTCGTCGGCGAACAGAACCTGTCCTCCGACTTCGTCACCAGGGTCAAAGACTGGACCTGGGAGTGGGACAGCCTGTTCGATGTCCATCTCGCTTTAGATGCAGCACCCCAATTCACCGCCGCAGCTTCCACCCCCGATATCGGCCAAGCCTTTATCTATCTGCTGGGCTATGAGTCTGAGCAGGACCTGGTGAATCACTGGATGGCGATAAAGAGAGGCGAACTGGTGGATGGCGGCTTCAACTGCTGCTTCCCCAGCGTCCACGACTCCACTCAGGCACCCCCAGGAAGGCACACCGGGCTCATCTCCCAGCACGCCCCCTACCAGCTCAAGGAGGGAGGGGCTGAGGCCTGGTATAAGATCAGAGAGCAGCACGCCGACCGCTGCGTTGCCACCCTGCGCAAGTATGTGCCCAACATGAACGAAGAAAATATATTATGGCGTTATATCGCCACTCCTCTTGACATCGAGAACAAGTTTGCCGATATGGTCCGGGGTTCATACAAGCAGGGAGCCTACCTGCCCTTGCAGATGGGCTACCTCAGGCCCAACGAGGACTGCTCTCACCACCGCACCCCGATCAAGAATCTCTACCTCTGCGGGTCGAGCACCTTCTCTGGGGGCTGTGTCATCTGGGGCCCGGGCTATAATGCGGCCAACAGAATCGCCGAGGACTTAGGGGTTGCCAAGTGGTGGCCCAAGCTAGAGCTGGTAACAAAGGCCGAAGAAAAGGGCCTGCTATAGGGGGAAAGCTTTATGAGGATAAGATCCACAGGCTTAGGCAAGACACTGCTCGGAGCTCACGTTGGAACCATTGAGCCATCCAAAGTGATTCCAGAAACACTTGAGGCGAGCACCGATGAGCCCACCAGGTTGCTCTTTACCATGGAGGTAACTGACCCCGTCCACTGGACGGTAAGGGCCTTCCTTGAACCTGCAGACCTACGCCTTATACTCAAGCTTCTACTAACCAGGCCAGGGACACTTTTCTGCGCCCTGCGTTTCCTGTTTTCCAAAGGCCCTCAAGAAAAGCCCAAATCCGAAGCCAAAGCCGAAGGCGAAGCTAAATCCGAGGCGTAGATAGAGGATTCAGAAAAGGCACATCTCAATTGCCTGGCAACAAATCTTAGGAGGAGATGTTGGGGATATTAGACGGTTTCAAGCTGGATGGTCAGGTAGCTTTGGTCACTGGGGCTGGCTCAGGTATCGGCCGAGCTATAGCCGAGGCGATGGCAGAGGCCGGTGCTGATGTCGTCTGCATCGGTCGACGTAAACACAAGGTCGATGAAACAGTAGAAGTGATCCGAGGACTGGGGCGACGTGGTCTGGCCATCAGTGCTGATGTCTCCAAGGAGGCCGATGCAAAGAGGATGGTGGAGCAGACAGTGGCCGAGTTCGGTCGCTTGGATATTGTCTTTGCCAACGCCGGTATCTCGGGGGAGCCTGAGCCATTTCTGGAGCAGCCACTTGACAGCTGGCAGGAAGCTATTGATATTGACCTCACTGGCGTGTTCCTGACTGCCAGAGAGGCAGCCAAGGTCATGGTTCCCCAAAAGCGGGGCAAGATCATCACCATCTCCTCTATCCACGGTGGCTTCGTGGGTCAACAGGAGGGACGCAAGCCCGGTTATACTGCGGCCAAAGGAGGCGTTGCTGGCCTGACCAAGACCCTGGCCATTACCTTGGCTCCTCATGGTATCCTGGTCAATTGCATTGCGCCGGGCTCCTTCCGAACGCCAATCGGCCGAGGCATCTTCATGAAAAAGGAGCTGGACGAGGAGACAAAGCGGATTCAAGAGACATTTTTGAGGTTCATCCCACTGGGACGACCCGCAGAGCCAGCCGAGATGAAGGGCTTGGCTCTACTATTGGCCTCACCAGCTTCGGACTATATAACTGGCGCGGTCATCCCCATTGATGGCGGATGGTCCGCCTGGTAGGAATTTCAATCCCTGCTGCCCAAGATAGTTACACTCGTGGCATTGGACCAGGGAGCGCCGCCCATGTTCTGAGCCAGGGCCAGATCGACATTCTTCAGTTGATGCTCTCCGGCCTTCCCCTGGATTTGTTTATATAGCTCGTAGAGCATCCTGATCCCGGTTGCCCCCAGGGGGTGCCCAAAGCACTTCAGGCCGCCATCGGCATTCATGGGCAAGTCGCCTTCCAAGGTAAAGTTGCCTGCCTCCACATCCACCTTAGCCTGCCCTCGAGGGCTGAAACCCAGATCCTCAGCGAACACCAGCTCCAATATAGTGAAGGCATCGTGGACTTCAGCCATATCCAGCTCTTGCCGCGGGTTTTCAATACCAGCTTCAGCATAGGCTCTCTTCGAGGCCACCACAGCATCCTCGATGTGGAAGAAGTCAAAGTGGGCAAACCAAACAGCCCCGGTAGAAATCTGTACTGCCTTCAGCATAACATAATCATCGCGGAATTTCTTGGCCAGATCAGGGCGGGTGATGATAGCCGCTGCTGCACCGTCGGTCTGCCCGCAGGCGTCATAGAGGCCCAGGGGCCAGCAGATTATTCGAGCCCTTAGCGCATCCTCTATGGTTATCTCCCGCCGAAGATGGGCCTTAGGAGTTAGGGTGCCATTATGATGGTTTTTCACTGCCACCATTGCTAGCAGCCTCTTGCCCTCTTCATAGGTTAATCCATATTGATGGAAATACCTAGTGGCCACAAGGGCCTCATACGAGGCCGGCGTGTGAATGGCAAATGGGTCCACCCAACTGCTGAACGGGAGCTCGAAAGGGGAGCCAAACAAGCCAAGGCCGGTATCCTTCAATTTCTCCACCCCGCACACCAGCGCGATGTCATAGATACCAGCAGCCACCGCATAGGAAGCATTTCTGAAAGCATCTGCCCCGGAAGCACACATATTCTCGATCCTGGTTGTGGGAACGTGGTACATCTTCAAGGCCTGGGTCAAGGTAACCCCCATGTGACGCCCAAACACAGTGGAGAGCCAGGCCGCTTGAATGTCCTTGGGCTCTACCCCAGCATCCTCGAATGCTTCATAGCAGGCATCGATGATGAGAGACCTGTCGTCCTTATCCCAATGCTCCCCAAATTGTGAGCACCCCATTCCTATTATGGCTATTCTGTCTTTGATGCCCTCAGCCATTGTTTCCTCCTTGCTAACTTAAGTCAACCAAAACGCAGTGGCATTGCTTTCCAGTAATAGTTGTGAATGCCGGCGGACTGAAATAGCTTCCTGAAGGTCATCTCCACTGGCATTCCGACCCTCACATCTTCCACATTGCGATCGGTTAATAAGGCCGCGACGCGGCCCTCGTCATCGAAATCGATAATGGCGATGACCATGGGAACGTCCACTTCACTGATCATATAATCCATGGTGTAGGTATATATCTTGCCCTTCTTTTCGGCAAGCCTGATCAGCTCAAACTGATCTTTGGACTGGCACCGGCTGCAGACTCGCTGCGGGGGATGGTCAACCAAGCCACAAACCTTGCATTTGGAGCCATAGAAGCGCAGATTTTGGTCCCGCTCCCGCCACAGCGAAGTTGCGGAAAGGTCCCCGGTAGGATACCGGTACGTCTTGGCATCGAGAATCCGGCGCCATCCCAGATACGCTTGATAATCGTCCAGCACCTTCTTGGCCTCCAGGTGACTTCTCAGCTTGTCACCGCTGCCTATCTTTTGCACCCCATCAGTGGCACGCATGGTCAGGACATCACTGCCATTGGCATAGCTGGCCAGCAGGATACGATCTCCAGGCTGAGCTTCAGCTAGAGCTGCTATCAGCAGCAACAGAGGATGGGCCACACCAGCGTCCCCTATCACTGGAGATAGATTGTCTTGTAACACGGCCTTCGGGTCAAACTTCAGCATTCTGGCCAAGTCGGCATATCTGCGGGACTCAGGTCCATAGAACACCACCTTGCTAAGTTCTGCAGGACTGATATTGCACTGCGCCAACAGCGCGGACACAGCCTGTGGCACGACCTTGGCAGTACCTTCCTCCCAGACGAATCTACCCTCCCAGCTGCGGACATATGCATCATCGTCAGAGCGCCAGATGTCCATCATCTCATCAGCAATGGAGTAGCTAGCTTCCAACTCGACGGCCGCCGCAGTATCGCCGACGAGAATGGCAGCAGCAGCATCACCACAGCGAAGCTCGAAATCCGAACCGGGGGCACCGGTTCTGCAGTCAGCAGCAACCACCAGCACCTGTCTTGCCGAGCCAGATTTGACTGCATCCATAGCTGACTTTAGTGCCGTAGTTCCGGCCCTGAGAGAGCTGGTAAAATCAGCGGTGTAGATATTTGGCCGCAGATCGGCGGCGGTAGCTACAGTTACTGAAGCGAGTTTCTCCTTATAAGGGGATGTGGTGGAGGCAAAGAACAGGCCGTCTACCTGCTGCCGATCGACCCCGGCGAGACAATCGCAGGCAGCGGCCACTGCCATAGTTATGCTGTCTTCATCGAAGTGGGCAACCGCCTTTTCTCCCTTAGCGCCACGAACAATAGCACTCCGATTCAGCCGCCACAGGGGAATATGAAGCCCGCATGATATAATCCCGACCATCGGCAATTGCTCCTTTCCTCAAACTGAACTACGCCCCGGCCTTTGTGGTTCAAAAAAACCGGAGCAAGCGCTCTGCCCTCGTTTTTCGATCGCGCATAAGTGTAAAACGAATGTAACAATTCAGAACCAGCGACTCTGCTCCTACAGCTGTTCCCCTTACTTTCGTGCCCGACTCTTCCTTTTTGATTTAGCGCCCAGATATTTCTCTTTTAGCTTGTCGATGTCCAGCTCTATATCGTGGGTGATGGGGTGTCCCGGTGGCAGGACCTCATTTTCCACCATGATGCCACAGTTGGGGCAGTAGAATTCTACCACTCTGACCCACTCTGGGTCCGGGGCGAAGTTATACTCTTCATCAACTATAGGATTCCAGATCTCCCGCGGGTCACGCTCACATACCAGGCATCCCTTCTTATAGTTCTCCCTGGCT
Organism: Dehalococcoidia bacterium; assembly: GCA_034414595.1. Classification (GTDB taxonomy): domain Bacteria; phylum Chloroflexota; class Dehalococcoidia; order SZUA-161; family JAUWZY01; genus DAOULY01. The sequence continues at coordinate 117,503 of DAOULY010000016.1, read as the reverse complement.
GATATCAGCTCCTGCCCACAGCGATTGCAGCACCACATCTCCCTCTCCAGGTCGATATCAAGATACTCGGTTATCTGCCGCTTTGTGCCCATACTACGTCTCCTCAGTTACTAAGAGGGGAAACTGCTGAATAACACCCAAAACAAAATCTACCATAGATACCATTGCCAAGTCAAGGTTTTTCTTTTCACTGCCTGTCACAGACTCGAAGAACCGCGGCTTCAGGCATTGTTTTTGCCTTTGTCAATGTGCCCACGCTATAATGTCTTAGTAATGCTCTGAGGGGGATTGGCCATGGTGAAGACTATAGCTATTGTGGGCACTCTGGACACCAAGGGCGATGAGGTCGATTATGTCAGGGAATTGATCTGGAGAAGAGGGCACAGGGTCATCGTTATCGATCCTGGCATTCTGGGCCAAGCTCCATTTCCGCCTGACATTACCAGGGAACAGGTGGCCGAGGCCGCTGGCGCTGACCTCAAGGAGCTAGGAGCCCTCGGCGACGAAGCGACAGCCATCATGACCATGGCGGTGGGGGCAGCGAAGATAGCCCGGGGCTTATACTCCAGCAACACATTGGATGGCATAATCGCTCTCGGTGGCTCCATGGGCACATCGTTAGGCGCAGCAGTGATGAAAGCATTGCCCTTGACCATGCCCAAGCTCATGGTTTCCACGGTGGCATTTACTCCTTTGATATCAGGAGAGGCAGTAGGCCAAGACCTGACCATCATGCCCACGGTAGTCGATCTCTGGGGCCTTAACCGGATCACGAAAAGTGTGCTAGAGAATGCTGCTGGAGCCATCATAGGCATGGTTGAAACCTACGAAAAGAGAGAGGTGCCCGAGAAGCCTTTGATCGGCGTCACCACCATTGGCTCGGCAGCGTGTAAATATGCATCGTGGGTCAAGCCACTACTGGAAGACAGGGGATATGAAGCGGCAGTCTTCCATGCTAACGGGATCGGGGGCAGGACATTTGAGCAGTTCATAGAACAGGGACTCCTCGATGGTGCCTTGGACCTCTGCATATTTGAGCTGGTCAACCATTTGTGTGGCGGCATCCTCGCCGTAGAAGACCGGCTGGAAGCCATGGGGAAGAGAGCGATCCCAATAGTATTCACACCTGGCGTCCTTTGGCTTGCCGGCGGACCGGCTGAGTCACTGCCGACTCAGTTCAAGAACCGCAAAATCCACCCTCACAATCCCTTGGTCACAAATGTGGAAGCGACCAAAGACGAGCTGATTATGGTGGCCAAAGTGATAGCCCAAAGGCTGAACAAGGCCATCGGGCCCACAATACTGCTGCTGCCAACCCAAGGGTTCTCTGAGCCAGATAGGCCGTGGCGCGAATACCACAACCCCGAAGTTCGCGATGCATTTATGGAAACGCTAAAAGGCTCTATAGAGTCGAAGATCGAAGTGATAGAATTGAACGTGCATATCAACGACCCTGAATTTGCCCAAGAGGCAGTTAGTATCTTCGATCGCCTGATGAAAGCCTGAATCAATCTTGTCAGCTTTATTCTTTTGCACTATACTACTCACTAAAAGACCACAGAGAAGAAGGGGAGGTAACAAAGTGAGGCTTGACGGCAAAGTGGCCATAGTCACCGGCGCATCGAGGGGGTTGGGACAGGGCTTCGCCCTGAGGCTGGCCCAGGATGGAGCCAAGATAGTAGCCGCAGCCAGGAGTTTAGATGGAATCAACGAGACAGTAAAGCAGGTTAAGGAGCAGGGAGGCACTGCCATTGCCGTGCAAATAGACGTGTCAAGAGAGGAGGACGTCCAGCGTCTGATCAGTGAGACAATGGCACAATTCGGCAGGATCGATATCTTGGTGAACAATGCCAGTATCTACGGCGGTATGGAGCGAAAGCCATTCTATGAGGTTGGCTACGATGAGTGGATGAACCACATGAAGGTCACCATTACCGGGCAATGGCTCTGCGCCAAGGCAGTGTTCCCCTACATGAAGGAGCTGGGCAACGGGAAGATAATAAACATCGCATCAGCGGCCGGTCTCAGACCATTGGTGCGCTACGCCCCATACAGTGTGGCCAAGGCAGCAGTTATGGGCCTGACCAGAGTGTTGGCCGGCGAGCTGGGGCAATACAACATATGCGTCAATACGGTAGCCCCGGGCAGCGTCAGGACTGAAGGGACGCTGACGATGTTCAGCAAGGATGAAGTGGAGACACGGGCTCAAGCCGGAGTCATCCGGCGTGTCTGTGAAGTTGAAGATATCATCGGGATGGTCGCTTTCCTGGCCTCAGATGAGTCCAATTTCATCAGCGGACAGACAATCGTGATCGATGGCGGCAGAACCATGCATTAAGGAGGGCCGCTCAATAGGCTCGTCCCTTCTTCTCCCAGATCTTGTCCAGCCCGAAATCGTCAGCGATCACCTTGAAGCAGTTGTAGCTCGAACTGCGGCCAATGCCCCCTCCGTAGTGGCATGCTGCCGAACAGATGTATAGATTCTTCACCGGCATTCTATATCCAGAGAGTTCGGGGATCGGTCGGAAGCGGCCCATCTGTGCGGCAAAGCCCGCCCCCACGGCCCATGACCCCTCGCGCATATTTATGTTTCTATTCTGTGTATCATAAGGGGTAGTAACATGGATGCCGATGACATTATCCCAAGTCATGTTGGGCGCATACCATTGCCATTGCCTTACTATCTCATTGGCACTATCCTTTTTCATCTGCAGCCACTCTCTCTCCGAGAAGCACCGCGCTGGCGCGGTATGCTGCTCCACCAGGGCAATGTACTTGCCCTCTGGTGCCCGTGTTTTATCCCAGTGACTGTCCATTATGGTAAGGAGATGCACCTTTGACGGAATAGCCCGCGAGTGTAGCTCCTCCAAGTGCTCGCCCACAAGATACTCTGGGTCATTCGGCCCCCAGTTGGTGCTGTACAGAGTGTCGCAATCTGGATTGAAGCTGGCTGCCTTGTATTTAGGCGGTTCGTGCGTGGCGATATGGCCCCAGAATAGATTTGCTCGGTCATAGTTGAAGTTCTGTACCCTTCTGGCCACCTTGGGACTGACATACTCCTCCCCCATGAGCTTGAATACGAGCTGATTGATGTCGACATCAGCCACTACCAGCTTTCGGGCCTCAATCTCAGTCCCATCGGTCAGGCGAATGCCCCGGGCTGTGCCATTCTCAATAAGTACCTTATCCACCTCATGATGGACGAAGAACTTGCCTCCCATCTCGCTGAAGGCACGCTGCAGGGCATGGGTGATATTGTGGGTGCCACCGACAACTGCAGCACTAGGTGCGAAGTTGAAGCAGACACCGTATAGAAAGAGGAGGCCAGGCACAGACACAACATCGTTGGGATGCGAAGTGGTTGTGGACATAGAAGTCTTGGACAAGTAAGTCCTCATGGCACTGCTTTCAAACAGGTCGCAGGCTATCTGATATACCGTCATCACCTGGTAAACCGGATCGACGCCGTCCACGGGGTCATCGAACAGCATCTCGATAGCATCCTTCTCGCCCCAGGGTTTGGGAGGGTTCCAGAAGAAGTCGTTGAGGGCACCTCGCCATTTACTTCGGTACTTATCAGTCAACATTTGAACGGTCTCCGCATCCCTCTCTGAAAACCTGGTTACCTCGCGCCAGTTCCTCTCAGCCCATTCCGGCGAGTACTCAGACTTGCCTGTCTTCTCATCAACTACTCGCCACGCCGAGTAGCCAACATAGCAGGTCTCGTCATCAAACACCATTCCCGACCCGGTTTCAGGGTAGATGTATTCCAGTCCTTTCTCCCCCAGATTGAAGTCCTCATAGGCAGGATGTGAGTAGAAGCGAGTGCGATGAGCGCAGGGCTGACCGACGTATCCCGGGAGTATGTACTCCTCACTACAAGCGCCACCACCCAATTCGTGCTGGCGCTCAAAAATTGCTGTCTGCAGCCCCGCATGCTGAAGGTAACAAGCTATTATGGTACCATGATGTCCACCGCCGACCACCACTGCATCGTAGCTGGCATCGGCCATTGACTATTCCTCCTTTATCTAGCAGGGTACATCTTGGTTTCTCACGGCCGCCATGTAAGGGCGACAACTTAATTGTAATCCACTTTACCAAACCAGCCACATTTATGCAACCGCCCATTGGATGCCCAGTTCTCTTGACTTCCCGAGGCCCGAAGCGCTACCATAAGGCAAGGTAAAACCACATTTAAAGGGGTACCGAAATGGCCGTACCAGCACGATTCAGCGAGGACGTCATCAGGGAATACATGGCCAAGGGCTACTGGGAGCCCACCACCTATGCAGATCTCTGGGACCGGAATGCCAGAGAGTATCCGGGCAAAGAAGCAATGGTGGACTCCAAGACCAGGCTCACCTGGTCAGAAGCCAAGCAGAAGGCCGATAGGATTGCCTGGGGACTGATCGAGCTCGGCATCGAGCGTGACCAGGTGATCGTGACACAGCTCCCAAGCTGCATCGACCTGTTCCTGCTCCGTATGGGTTGTGAGAAGGCAGGCATCATCTCTTTATTCGGCCAGAGGAACTTCCGCCATAAGGAGATGGAATATATCCTCAATTACTCCCAAGCTGTCGGGCTGGTCATCCCCTGGGAGTTCAGGAATTTCAACTACTTCGATATGGTCCAGGAAATCAGTCCCGGTTTGCCCCAGCTAAAGCACATCTTCGTCATCGGTGACACAGTGCCTGATGGCACCATCTCCGTGAGCGAGATGACGGAGCAGCCGCTGGAGCGGAAATACTCCGAGCAAGTCCTTCAGCAGAGAAAATTCCAGGCTACTGAAGTGTCCTGGATCAGCACCACAACAGGAACCACGGGCTTTCCCAAGATCGTGGAGTACGCCACATGTAATCGCATGTGTGCCTCCAAGGGACGAATGGAGAGGCTTGGTCTCAAAAGCGATGATGTTCTCTGCGCGCTGGCTCCCATTGATGGTGGCGGCAGACAAGCCTATTTCGGCGCCCCCCTGACCGGGGCCAAGGCTGTGGTCATGGAACACTTCGATGCCGAAGAGGCCCTGAAGCTAATAGAGAAGGAAAGGGTCACCATGCCACTGGCCGTCCCGGCCCAGGTTGCAATGATGCTGAGAAGCCCCAATCTGGATAAATACGACCTAAGTTCACTGCGTACCATCTACGCAGGTGGCTCACTGTTTCCACACCAGCAAGTGAAGGAGTCCGAGGAGAAGTTTCACTGCCGTATCACCATCTTCTATGGCGGAGTAGATGCCGGCCCGATAAGCAGCACCGCAATAGACGATGCCGACGACATCCGCTTGCTTACAGTGGGCAAGCCCCTCCCCGGGAACGAAATTAAGCTGGTGGACGAATCGGGCCAAGAGGTGTCCAAAGGGGAGGTGGGAGAAGTACTGGTCCAGGGTGCCTGCTGTGTCCCCGGCTTCTACAAGAACCCCGAGGCCACCAAGGAGGCCTGGGGCAATGGCTGGTTCAACATGGGCGACTTGGCCAAGTTCGATACGGGCGGGAATCTGATGATCGTGGGCCGACGCAAGGACATTATCATCCGTGGCGGCCAGAATATCTATCCCGGAGAGGTGGAGAACGCGCTCCTGACCCATCCCAAGATAGCAGCAGTAGCTGTTGTTCCCATGCCAGACCCGGTGATGGGAGAGAAGGCCTGTGCCTATGTGGTCCCCAAGGCAGGTCAGCAGCTGACCTTCGACGAGATGGTCTCCTTCTTAAGGGAGAAGAACATGGCCCCATACAAACTCCCAGAGAGGCTCGAGATCATAGACAAACTGCCACTGGTCGCCGACCAGAAACCAGATAAGAGAACGCTATCTCAGGATATAGTCGAGAAGCTCAAGTCAGAGGGCAAGATCTAATCGCCAAGTGCCCTTAAGAGCGAACCTCATCAAGAAAAAAGGGGGAGGGAAGATGTCGAGTTATGCCGGGAAGCTGCTTCGGGTGAACCTCAGCAATGGTCAAATCAAGGCAGAGCAGATACCTGAAGAAATCTACAGGGCCTTCATGGGGGCCCGCGGCATCGGGATCAAGTACCTCTATGATGAATTGAAGCCGGGCATTGATCCACTGGGGCCGGAGAACAAACTGTTTTTGGGGGCCGCTACCCTCGGTGGCACTACCGGCCAGGGGTTCTCCCGATGGCTGGCCATGACCAAGAGCCCTGTTTCAGGAGGCATCGGCCGGGCTGTGGGCGGAGCCAATTTCGCGGCGCGGCTCAAGGCCTCCGGCTTCGACGCAATCATAATAGAAGGCCAGGCAAAACAGCCCTGCTATATTTATGTCGAGGATGGCAAGGCTGAAATTTTGGATGCCGCAGGACTGTGGGGGCTGAACACCGAGGAGACACAAGAGAAGCTGAAGCAGAAGCACGGCGCAGAGATAGCAGCCGCCTGTATCGGCCCTGCCGGGGAGCAGCTCGTCCGCTACGCAGCCATCGCCAGCGACCGGCGCACGGCCTCCCGTTGCGGCGTGGGCACGGTAATGGGCTCTAAGAAGCTAAAAGCAGTAGCTGCCACTGGCACATGGAGGGCCACTCCGCACAACCCGGGAACTTTCAAGACGCTATCAAAAGAACTGGTAGAAATCCTGAAGTCCGACCCGCGGCGGCTGCGATTGACCGATGTCGGCACCTCGGGTTCCGTTGACACCTATACCGCCAAGATGTACGTCACCCCCCATCGCAATTTCCAGGAAGGTTCCATGGAGGGAGACGATAAACTGCTCTCGCCGGAATTCAAAAAGACCAAGGTCGGAAACTTCGGCTGCTGGGGCTGCATGACCAGATGCGGCCAGGTCCGCGAAGTGACTGAAGGCCCCTATGCCGGAGTTTGGAGTGAGGGGCCAGAATATGAGAGCATCTTCGCCTTCGGCTGTAACCTTTGCAACACCGACATCGGTTCTATGGTAGCTGCCGATGCACTCTGCGACCTCTACGGCATAGACACCATCAGCACCGGTGTTTGCATCGCCTTTGCCTGCGAGTTATTTGATAGAGGAATAATCAGTATCAAGGATACCGATGGCCTCGATCTCACCTGGGGCAACCATGCTGCTTTCGTGTCCCTGGTGGAGAAGATTGGGAAACGCGAGGGGTTCGGTAGGCTGCTGGGAGAGGGAGTAAAACGGGCAGCAGAGCAAATCGGCCAAGGGGCCGAGAGATATGCCATGCATGCCAAGGGAATAGAGCTTCCGGGCTATGAGCCCCGTGCTGTCAAGGGCTACGCACTGAGCTACGCCGTCGCCAATATCGGTGGCAGCCATATGTATGCTCGGCCCAGTAAGGAACTATCACTGGCTGTGGACCCGCTTGCCGATGAGGGCAAGGGAGCTATGATCGCCGAAGTGCAAAGGGGGCAGGCACTGAATGACTGCATCATGGTCTGTCCCTTCGGTAGCTCCGGGCTGACACCTGAGCTGCGCAACCAACTCGTGGTAGCAGGCACAGGTATCGAAGAGTTCGGTGACCCTGCCTCCCTTGATAAAGTAGGAGAAAGGATCGTCACCTTGGATCGCGCTTTTAATGTCAGGGAGGGATTCAGCCGCAAAGACGACACCCTGCCCTCTCGGTTCCTCACCGAGCCGCTGAAAAACGCAGGGCCGGCCACCGGGGAAACGGTGCGAAAGCTGGATACCCTGCTCGATGAGTTCTACCAAGCCATGGGCTACACCAGCGAGGGCATCCCCTCCGCCCAGAGACTCCATGAACTGGGGCTGGATTCCGTAGCCAAAGACCTGGAGAAGTTCCTAAAGTGAAGCGTAAGTTGCAATCGGAAGCCCAAGTTGAGGCGGCTACAGACCGAATCAAGAAGTTCGCCCTGGACAGAGGCGCACATGCTGTGGGCATCGCCTCGGTAGCCGAGATCAAGAAACACGTACCCAAGGGCTACAGCCCCGATGATCTACTTAAGGGAGCTAAGAGCGTGGTGGTAACCGGCAACAGACGCTACACGTCGGGCACCTGGCTCACCTCCAACATCGATGTCATCCACCGTGCTCGGTCGGCTATGGGAGTGCGGGATGCGGTGCCTCTGGCTGTGGCCCGCCTCATCGAGAGCGAGTATGGGTATGCCTCGATAGCAATCATGCCCGCGATGTTTGACACCGGCATGAACCCAGCTATAAGCCTGAAGGTCCTGGCAGAAATGGCAGGTCTGGGCACCAGATGCATGGCCGGTGGCATTATACTGAGTAAGCAACATGGACTGCTGGGATTCGTGGCTGTGATCACCACCATGGAGTTGGTGCCAGATGGCCCGCTGGCCGAGCCCGTATGTCCTCACCCCGCTTGTGTGTCTATGTGGAACAAGCGGCAGACCACGCCCTGCATAGAGGCTTGCAGCGCCATAAATGGCAAGATAGAGAACGGTAGGCTCAAGGAGGTAGAGTGGTTCCGGCAGCTTTGTGCCACCCGGGCCCTGACCACCATGAACGGAGCACATATCAGGTTGCTCCCTGAGATTATGGCTGAAGCCGATCCTGAAAGAAGGAAATATCTGGCCATCGGACAGGCCAGAGGCTATGGCGAGGACCCTCCGGGAAGAGGCATCTGGGGCCGATGCATTGAATGCATGCGGGTCTGCCCGGTGAACAGAAGGGCAATCAAGCTCCAGAAGGGAAAGTGGTATGAGTGAAGAATCCTATACCGAAGAGATACTCGAGCGCAGTCGCCGAGACAGCCGACTTGCCGCCGAAAAATTTGGCCAGAGCGCCTATGACCTTTACTGTGTCCCGGTGGACCTCTATCAAAAATATAAGGACCAGATCCTCAGGCTATCCCTCTCCTACCAGAAGTGGGTGGCCGAGGAAGATGGCAACGTCGTCCTGAACCGAGTAGACCAATTAACCGACGAGGAGATCGGAGCAAGGCTGGGCCTGGACCCGGATATAGTGAGAAGGATTCGGTGTATGGCAGAGTGGGACATCCCCATGGAAGTCTGGAGAAACGCCGCCGAGTTCAAAAGGAAACACCGACTGGAGAAGCCACTCGGCTGCACCGACCGAGACATCAAGGGCGAACCCAGCTAACGCCCTATTTCAGTACGGGCGCCCCTTCTCCTCCCAGTGCTTCCTGAGCCCAAAGTCCTCAGCGATTATCTTATAACAGTTATAGCTACCGCTCCTGCCGATGCCGCCGCCGAAATGACTGGACCCACAACCGTAGTATAGATTCGGTATCGGCGTCCGATAATGGGCCAGTTCGGGGATCGGTCTGAAACGGCCCATCTGAGAGGCGTACATGGCTCCCACGGACCAACTGCCCTCGAGCATGTTTATGTTCCTCTGCAAGGTATCATAGGGAGTGGTGACGTTGGCAGCGATGAGATTGTCCTCAGTCATATTGGGCGCATACCACTGCCACTGCCTCAGCATCTCTTTGACAAATTCACTCTTCTGCTTCAGCCATTCCCGCTCTGTAAAGTACCTTGCAGGCCAGGTGAATTGCTCAGTATGAATGGTATATTTGCCCTCAGGGGCCCTGGACTTGTCCCATAGAACATCGGGGCCAGTGAACACATATAGCTTCTCGGAGAGGCCGCGAGCGAAGATCTCGCCCTGATACCTATTTATTATATACTCAGGGTCTTTGACCCCCCAGTAAACCCTGGGTTGCATGCCACAATCGGGATTAAAAGAGGTTGCCTTATACTTGGGCATCTCGTATGTGTCAATAGGGCCCCAGAAGAGATTAGCTCTATCGTAGTCGAAGTTTTTCACCCTGCGCTGAATCTTTGGACTGAAGTGCTCCTCGCCGACCATCCTGAACACCATCTGGCCGACATCGACGGTGACCACCACCAGCTTCCTCGCCTCGACCTCGGTGCCATCTACCAGCCTGATTCCCTTGGCCCGGCCATTCTCAACGAGAACTTTGTCCACCTCGTGATGCACAAAGAACTTGCCCCCCCTCTCGCTGAAGGCCTTCTGCAGGGCATGGGTTATGGTATGTGTACCTCCGACCACAATTGAGGCTGGCGACCAAGTAAGAATCAAGCCGAGGACCTGAAGCAAGCTCCCGATGCCAGGCACATCCTGAGGAAAGCATCCATTAGTCGTCGAGAATGCCCTCAACATAAAGGTCCTCATCTCAGCGCTTTCGAACAAATCATAGACCAATTGCCATACGGTCATAAACTGGTACACCGGGTCGATGCCGCCCTCTTCTTCTGGCAGGAAGAGCAGTTCCTCCAGGGCATCGTTAACCCCCCAGGGGGTAGGAGGGCTAAAGTACTGCACGCCAAAGGCCTCTCGCCATCTCTTTTTGTACTTCTCGGTCAAAATCCGGGCTGTTTCGGCATCTGCTTCGGAGAATCTGGCGATCTCCCTGAATGTCTTCTCCGCGCTCTCCGGCGAATATTCTGTTTTTCCTGTGTCCGGGTCAACCACACGCCACATGGGATAGCTTATGACACAAGTCTCATCCTCAAAAACCATACTGGCGCCCTGATCCGGGGTGATGTAAAGCAGGCCTTTATCTCTGAGCTTAAAATCGTCATAAGCGGGATGCCCGTAGAAGCGGCTCCAATGAGAGCAGGGGCTGGCCAAGAACGCCGGGATGGGAAATTCATCGTTGCAGGCACCACCTCCCAGCTCATGCTGGCGCTCAAACATGGCCGTTTGCAGCCCGGCATCCTGGAGATAACAAGCGATTATGGTAGCATGGTGTCCTCCACCCACTATCACAGCATCATAGCTGGCATCAGGCATCCGGTCCTCCTTTTCTGTCTAATCCTCCTCAAAAAGCTAAAATATCCCCTCTCAACGGCATCAGCACCTGCCGTTGACCCAGTATGATTCTGTTGTGGTTTCAAATCAGCTCAAGGGGCAGCATGGTATTTCTGGAAATCACTCCAGAAAATACACACAACAGTTGTCACCATCGACTCTGAGTTTCTGCCCCGTTTTGATCTTCATGCTACCGTCCATTGTGGCAGCGACAACGGGAATGCCATACTCCCGACCCACGATTACACAGTGAGCCAGGGCACCGCCAGCATCGGTGATCACAGCTTTGACTATACCGAAGAGGGGCGTCCAGACCGGGCTCGTGTTCGGTGTCACCAATATCTCCCCCGGCTGCACCTGATCGAACTCAGCTTCGCTCATTATCACACGGGCGGTACCTTCGGCCACGCCCGGGGCTGCGGCGCCGCCATAGATGTCAGCCTTCAATTCGGGTTTGACAATAGGCATACAAGCAATCGGGAAGCGGAGGATGAGATCCTTGGAGAGCACCTCACCCAATACTTCGGGGTTGCCCAAGAACATGGGATGCCTTTCCAGAGGATCTATCTTACTCCAGTCCTCATATTGGTCTTTCCGTATTTTAATCACTTTCTGAAGCTCGTTTTTGCGCGGTATCGCTTGCTGCACTATCTCATCTGGCAAGAGGAAGAAAATATCTTCGGGCTCATCGATTATGCCTGCGGAGGTAAATCTCCTTCCAACCTCCATACACACGCGCCGACCCAAGGCATTGACGTAACCCTCGAAATAAAAGCCATGCTCCTCGCTGAACCGGCCCGCCCACTGAGCTCCCCGCAACAGCTTCTCGAACATCTCTCTACTGCCTGCTGGCACACGGGAGATGACTTCTTTCTCTGCCTCTTCCCGCTCCCTGGTCAAGCGCTCGCGTTCCGCATCGAGGACGAAGGCTCCTCCCTTGGCCATGACCTGTCTGATATTGGGCAGTGCCGTGCTCGGCTTCTCGAGCCAGTAAGGGTCAGCGAGACCAAAAACTCGAGGACTACGCCAGCCATCAGTTTCCAGGAATTGATGGAATTCCTGCAGCCATTTCCTCCCCGAATCGTTCTCCCCAAGCTTGGAAAGGAGCTCATCATCATCCTTGATGCCGTTGAAGGTCGGCTCGAGCCCCAATTCCCTAGCCCGGTCAGCGAGCCGCCAGAGCCCGCGATCGGTCTGGAAGATCCGGTTATCGAAGCCCATCAGCAACGCTTTGAATGTGGTGTTCGTTCCATCTATGCCAAGCAAGTCCCGGCACAGGTCCTCAAGCAGCACGTAGATGGCATATACTGCATCCATAGGGACAAAGTGGAGATACCACGATCTCCTCAAAACCCAAAGCCAGTCTTCAAAGTGGTCTCGCAGCTGGACATCGCTCGCCTTTGCCACATCCGTTTTCTTGAGGCGCTCATAATATCCCACGACCTCATCGCGAATCTTCCCCCACTCTCTCTCATAATCGTCGATCCACGGGGTCATCTTCTCCCTGAAAACAGGCTCGCGCTGCTTTGCTTCTTCTTCGTCCACCTCGACACAGGTGGCATAATTGAAACAGTCTATCGTTCTGAACTCTAAACCCTTGCTGGTCGGTATGGAGAGCGTTTCACAGGCATATTGTGTGGCAGGAGATGCAGCAATGGTTGTCCCGGACCACAAGGCCAGAGGCTTAAATGCGGGAACACAATCTTTCTTGTCAAGTATCCAGACCCGATGACGCTTTAAGTCTTTTTCTTCATCAAAGTCCCAATGGATCGGCCAGGCATAATACCCCAATTGTTCCTCCTCTTTAATTTTTTGGTTTTAATGTTCACACTGGCAATGTATCCATACATAACCTATGGGCTCATTTCCCACCCCCAAACCGAATGACAGCAGGAACGCTCCTACTTATTATCCTTCATTTTAGTGATTTGACTGCGATTGTCAAGCGCTTTATTTATCGGTGCATTCGACCCGGCTCAACAAACTGCGCGCAAGCTTTCGTTCTTCTCCTCTTGTCCTTATCTTGCCATCGAGCCTGGCATCGTGCAGAGTCCGCAGTACCTGCCCCAGCTTTCTACCCACCGGCACCCCCATCTCTTTCAAGTCGTCCCCACTGAGAGCAGGCTCAACGTAGCGCAACTTGGAGAGGTACAACTCAAGCCGCTGCCTAACCACCGACAAATCTGAGGCTATAGCGACAGCCAATATGGACTCAGGGAAATAGACATTGAGTAAGCGATAAATAGCACTTGGCGCTATCTTAGGTTCGGCCAGGGAAGGTTCATATTGCTTCAACTTGGCCACATGGCGCAGCACACGCTCCAACCGGCCCCTGATTCTCAGCCGGCTCATCAGGCTCTCGCTTTGCGTCTCACTGAGATGATAAGCCAAAATGGCCAAGTACAAAGCCGAACTTGGTCTGTCATCTGGACTCGACGCCCGGGCCTGCCCAAATCGCTCCTGAACCCAGCCATTTCCTTCCAGCGCGGGATGGAGCAACCGGAGCACGCCCAGTTCATCGGCTCGAGATAGAACCTTCTCCGGGAACTCCTCACTTAAGATGAGCTCCAGCTCATGCCAAAGGCGTTCCCCGGTTACCTCGCTCATAAAGGTCAAGTCACGACGCATTAGCTCCTCGGTGCCTGGCTCAAGGCGGAAGCCAAGGCGCTGCTCGTAGCGCAAGGCTCTCAGGATACGGGTGGGGTCATCACAAAAGCTCCTGGCATGTAGCACCCGTATCAGTCCACGCTCCAAGTCGTCTCTGCCATGATAGGGGTCCAGCAGCTCACCGAAGTGCCCCGTGTCCAGATGGACCGCCATGGCATTTATGGAGAAGTCGCGTCGGAAGAGATCGTCTTCGATGGATCCCGGCTGCACTATAGGCAGGGCCCCTGGTCGGGGGTAACTCTCGCGGCGGGCAGTGGCCAGATCCAGCCTCAGAGCTCCCTTATGGAATGTTGCCGTGCCGAAGCGAGGATGGGTCCGCACCTCGCCACCCGTGACCTCGGCCAGTTTTCGGGCCAGTGTGATGGCATTCCCTTCCAGAACCAAGTCAAGATCGCGGGTGGGGCGGTTCAAGAACAAATCACGCACTGCGCCGCCGACGAGGCATAAATTCCAGCCATAAGACAAAGCCAGATCACCAGCGGTCTTGAGCAGTGAGAGCAATTCCTTGGGGAAATGCCTCTCCAACTCAGCAGGGGGGACCATCTTCAATCTAAACCATCCCGGCATAGAGGGCCGGAAAATCGAAGTGCTGGTCCAGGAGCTGGCCGAGTATGTTCAACTTCCCCTCCTGGGGGAACCGGCCCCGGGCCAAGAGCTCCTCGACGGCAGCAACCGTGGTCGAGGTGTCCTCGTTAGTGGCTATCAGCGGCACCCCTTTCTCCTCAGCCCGGTGCAGGATGGTGGCAATAGGCTTGGCGCCACCGGTGAGGACCAGGCACTTGGTAGAGGTCTCCAGAGCAGCCATTTGCATATCGGCGCGGTCACCCCTGACAATCACCGCTTTGTTGTCCTTGACCTGGAAGTATAAGTTGCCCGGGTCAGGGCTCATGGCGCCCAGCATCAAATTCTGCACCAGCTCGTCGCCTTTTTCCGCTGAGTTCAACACCTCCGCCTGGAGGTGTTGTGCCAGCTCGTTCACGGTCACAGCCAGCAGCAACCTCTCCCCAGGAAGCAATCCCAGAACCTTCACTCCTTGTACTTGGAATGAGGCCAGTCTTGCTGAAGGCACTCCATTGATCACCACCCCCAAGAAACGAGAGCCAAACTTCTGTTCCAAAGCAGAGAGCAGAGGCCAGGGTACAGCCGAGGTGTACTGGCACACGATGATCACTTTGGCATCCAAGGCCTGTGCCATTTCATGGCAGGCCCGAGTTGGATCATCGTCACCCCCCAGCTCACTCAGGCCTTCGATCAGAACTACATCTTTGCCCTGAGCTATCTTTCTGTAAGCGGTCTCGACATCCTCCATGAGCGCAGGGCAGAGAGACTCAACCGACTCCTCGAGGCCCAGCAGTTGCTTCATAAACTCGGCATCCCGCTCCAGAGGTCTGCCGCTGTCACTGGAGAGGGTGCGTAAGGGCTTGAGAAAACCGACTTTCTTTCCTTGTGAGCGGAACTTGACACCCAGCCCTGCACAAAGGGCGGTTTTGCCAGCTCCTTTCTGTATTGAGGCCACAAGTAGCGTACTCATAAATCACCTTCGAGGATTATTATAGCATATCTCGAAAAATCAGTGGCTATTTGCTAAAATGCAGAGCAGTCGGGGCAAAAAGGAGAGTCAATATGGAGCACATCTGGGCACCTTGGCGGATAGAGTACGTGCTGCAGGAAAAGACGGAAGGGTGCATCTTCTGTGACAAACCCAAAGAGGCCAGAGATAGCGACAACCTCATCCTCTACCGAGGGCAAAAAAACTTTTTGATGCTGAATAGCTATCCCTATAACCCTGGCCATTGTATGGTGGCTCCCTACCATCACATCGCCCATCTGGATGAATTGAGCGCTGAGGAGTTAGCCGAACACTTCGAGATAGTAACAAAGAGCATCAAGACCTTAAGGGAAGTGTTGCACCCTGATGCCTTCAATATTGGAATAAATATGGGGAAGTCCGCCGGAGCTGGGGTCGAGGGGCACGTCCACACTCACATCGTGCCCCGATGGGAAGGAGATACCAGTTTCATGACGGTGGTAGCTGAGACCAAAGTGATACCCGAGGCATTGGCCGCTACCTATGCCAAGTTGAAGGATAAAATAGCCTGAGGCCGATCCATCAACCCCTTTTGTCCATCTCATCGAGGCGACGTTGGATTTCACTGAGCAGCCGACTCAAGGCCAAGAGCTGGCTCCGCAGCTCTGCCAACTCAAATCTCGGAGCTTGTTGATAGGGGGCCGATTGCGCTGGCGCTGGCGCCGGTGCTGTGGCTGCTGCCGGAGCTGATGCTGTTGCCAGAGCCGAAGCGGCAGGCATTTCTGCTGGCACCGGGGGTACCACAGGCGCGAACGCGCCACTTCTAAATCTATCCACTGCTTCTTTGACTGTGCCCTTGACATTGGTGTAAACCTCTATCTTGGCCTCAAAGAGCACCTGTTGAGCAGCAGGCCCGATTTGGCCAGTGAGAAGCGCCTGTGCTCCCTTGCTTGCTGCCAGTTGTGCCAGCTGTGTCCCGGTAGCTCCCAACCCCATCAGGTTCGGATTCTCCAAAGGCTCGAAGTCCAAGGTATCGGAATCAACAAAGATAAGATAGCGACATCTGCCAAACCTTGGATCGATCGCTGAATTCAGGTTGGGCCTCATCGCCGACACTGCGATCCTCATGGACACACCTCCCTTCTGTCAGCAAATGCTGTCCTTTATACTTTGAACCTAATTCGCCGAGAAGTCAAGTCCTTACTGCAATCAGGTGTCCAGAAAATGCGCGCCCTCTAAGCTGGCAGTTTGTTTCTACATAGCGAATTGTGGTAAAATTGGGCGTTGGGGACAAATTAGTGACAGAGAGAATCTTCATCGGGGTTGCCTGGCCCTATGCCAATGGGCCGTTGCATCTGGGGCACATCGCCGGTGCTTACCTCCCTGCTGATATCTTTGCCCGCTATCATAGGCTCAAAGGCCATCAGGTGCTCATGGTCTCGGGCTCAGACCAGCACGGCGCGCCGGTCACTATTTCCGCCGAGAAGGAGGGGAAGGAGCCACAACAGATTGTGGACCGCTACCATGCCCAGTTTCTTGACTGCTGGCAGAAGCTCGGCATATCCTTCGATCTGTTCACATCCACAGGCACGCCAAATCACACCCAGGTGGCCCACGATATCTTTCTCAACCTCCTCGAAAAAGGCTACATCTACAAGGACACGATGTCACTGCCGTATTGTCCCAGCTGCCGCCGTTTCCTCCCTGACCGTTATGTCGAGGGCACCTGCCCCCACTGCAACTTCCCGGCGGCACGGGGTGACCAGTGCGACAAATGCAGTAAGCTCCTCAATCCGAGCGATCTGATTGATGCCCGCTGTATACTTTGTGGCACAGAACCCCAGATCAGGGATTCGGAGCACATGTTCCTGTCACTCTCCTCCTTCACCGAGCAGCTTGGAGCCTGGGCCCGGGAGCAGAGTCACTGGAAGCCCAACGTGGCCAGCATGACCAATCGCTACCTCACCGAGGGGCTGAGGGATCGTGCAATAACTCGCGACCTGGACTGGGGTGTCCCTGTGCCCGTGCCCGGCTTTGAGGGCAAACGAATTTATGTTTGGTTTGAGGCTGTCATCGGCTACCTTTCCGCAAGCAAGGAATGGGCTCAAAACACTGGTGATAGCGAGAGGTGGCGTGAGTTCTGGCAGGGGGATGCCAAGAGCTATTATTTCATCGGCAAGGACAACATCCTGTTCCACACCATCATATGGCCGGCGATGCTCATGGGCTATGGCGGACTCAACTTGCCTTCAGATGTGCCAGCTAACGAGTTCCTCACCCTGGAGAGCAGGCCGTTTTCCACCAGCCGTAACTGGGCGGTTTGGCTGCCGGACTTCCTGGAGCATTATCAGCCGGAGCCGCTGCGTTATCTGCTCTCGGCCAATATGCCCGAGACCGGTGATACCGACTTCTCCTGGCGAGAGTTGCTACGCCGCAACAATGACGAGCTGGTGGCTACCTATGGCAACCTGGTGCACCGCACCCTGACCTTCACCTATCGCAACTTCAATGGTTGTGTGCCAGCACATGGCGAATTCGATGCCCGGGATAATTCCCTTCTGGCACAAGGGGACGAAACTCTGACCGCTATGGACAAGCTCCTGTCACAATGCCATTTCCGCGAGGCACTGCGGTCAGCTATGTCACTGGCGCAGGAATGCAATCGCTATCTCGATGAAAAAGCTCCCTGGAAGATGATCGCGGAAGACCGAGAGCTTTGTGCTACCACCATCCACACCGTCCTGGGGGCTATATCCTGCTTGAAGACTGTGTTCTACCCATTTCTGCCCTTCAGCTCAGATAGGCTACATCGCCTTATCGGATTCAAAGGCAGTGTAGAGGATGGTGGCTGGGCATTCCAGGTACCAGCGGTGGGACAAGAACTTGAGGCACCGCAACCGTTGTTCGCCAAACTCGAAGATACCATCATAGCGGAGGAAACAGAGAAATTAGAGGTACAGGCAAGACCTTGATACCAGCATCGTTTGCTGTGGCCGGCAGCGCAATCGGCCTGTTTGCGCCGAGAAAGGAGCCTGTTGCTGACCATCTTTGAGCCAATCGAGCAAGAACTATCCCTGGTGGAACAACAGCTAAAAGCCATTGCTGAAGTCGCTTTCCCGCAACTGGCCCAAGTGCTGGACTACATTATGAAGAGGGGGGGCAAGAGAATCCGCCCAGCGCTTACCCTGCTCGCCGGCAAGCTGTGCGATTACCATCAACCCCCACTCATCCCCATGGCCGCCGGGGTCGAGCTCCTTCACAATGCGACCTTAATTCATGATGACGCCATTGATGACGCACCTACACGCCGTGGCCTGCCCACGGTGGATAGCCTCTGGAGCGATGAGGTTGCCATCCTTGCCGGGGACTACCTCTTCGCCAAGTCCGCGGAACTGGTAGCTACTACAGGCAATTTGAGGGTGATACGGCTTTTCGCACAGACCCTGATGACTATATGCAGCGGCGAACTGGATGAGAACTTCAGCTCCGGCGAAATGAGGCAAAGCCGCCAGCAGTACTACCAGAGGAGCGGTCAGAAGACCGCCTCGCTCTTTGCCGCAGCAGCGGAATCGGGAGCTGTCTTGAGCGATGTCTCTGAGGAGGCCGTGCAGGCACTCAGAGACTACGGTTATAATCTGGGACTTGCCTTTCAGATCGTTGATGACATCCTGGACTTCACTGGCGACGAGCATGAGTTAGGCAAGCCAGTAGGTGCCGACCTGCTCCAGGGGACCCTTACCCTGCCCGTAATTCTCCTGCTGGAGCGTTCTGAGAACAATCCGATAAAGGAACTGCTGGAAGGTAAAGACAAAGAGGCCAATCTAAAACAGGCCATCGAGGCTATTCGCAACTCGTCTGTGATCGATGAATCCTATGCCATTGCCGAGGATTGGACTGCAAAGGCTCGTCAAGCTCTGGAAATGTTCCCCGATAACGCTCCCCGCAGGGCACTGCTCCAGCTTGCAGATTATGTCACGCAGCGCAGAAGCTGATAAAACTTCTATGTCTTTGGCAGGAGCTTCTTCCTCTCCTCCCACTCCATCACGGGGACCCATTCAATCTTAACGAGATCGATCCAGGGAACGTTGGCTTCAAGGATGACCCTGGGATCGTCCACAGGCGGCCAGTCCTCCAGCGCAAAAGTTCGACCACCTGTGAGATCAACCCAATGGCCAAGCAGTTCCACACCCTCAGGCGTCGTTCTGCCTATTTTCTGTGCCCTTTCAAGAATCTCATTCCTCTGGGCTGGTTCCCAGGTGGTGATAGTCATCCACAGCATTTCCCCCTCCTTTTCTTAATAAAATAGCCCCTTATAGTAAAACTACATGCCTGGACTGTCAACTTCTTCTTTCCTCTACCGCGGCGAATCAGCGGCAAAATCCCGTCTCAGCCGGTCTAAGAAATCCGTGGATTTCAGCTCTCGCTCCAGCAAATAGCGGATATATTCCCTGGTAACCTGCTCCAGCTCCCCTGACAGCTCAGCGCTAAGCCGAAGACGGCTGGCAGCGGCCAGCTCGCTATCCTGAAGAAAGCGCAGCACTTTGAGAGCGTCCACAGAAAGCGGCCGGGCCACCGGCTCCGTATTGGCGCAATCAGGACACAGCATTCCCCCACCACTGGCACTGAACATGTTGGTGGTGGGGTTGAGCGGGGCCTTGCAGTTCAGGCACCGCTGGAGCTGAGGCTGATAGCCAAGATAGTGAATGAGATGAAGCTCAAAGTAACGGAGGAGGACATCGGCCTTCACCTCCTGGCACAGAGAGTGAAGGGCATCGAGCAGCAGACTGAAGACCTGGTAGTTCTCCGCTCCCTCTGCGCTGAAGGCATCTACGAGTTCAGCTAAGTACAGGGCGCAGCTGATACGCCACAGGTCGCGGCGAAGAGGAGAAAAGCTCTCGATGGCCTGGCCCTGGGTTACGATGTCCAGGTTCTGGCCGCGGGCCAGCATCAAGGAGCAGTGAGTCAAAAGCTCAACATGCCCGCCCAGCTTGCTGGTCGTCCTGCGCACCCCCTTGGCGATGGCCCTGAGCTTGCCCAGGTAGGGTGTATAGAGTGTCAGAATTCTATCGGCTTCGCCGAGGTCGCTCCGCCGCAGCACAACAGCTTCAGTCTTGTAGACCTTGGGCGCTGTCACTGGTATCCCTTAACAATCTAACTTTTTGTGCAATCGGAAGCAAGTCCGAGTCCGCATTGGTAGACCTGTGTATTCAATAGATAGAACTCCGGATACGGCTTTCAGAGGCGTGCTTGCCTTCGCCTAGGTAATGGCTGGGGGATGGTGGGGCTCAATACCCCCAAATACAGAGGGCACGACTTGACACGATGCAGGGAAAAGCGCATACTATGGCATACTTCGGCCGATACCAAAATGGAGCAAAGAACGTAGCGACGAACGTAGTGTAACAGTAAACAAGGCAGGTAGAGAGGAGGGAGCAAACTCAGCGAGTAAGGGGTAGAGAAGCAGAAAGCTTCTCTACCTTTTTGTTCCATGGTAGGGGGTGAAGACAGGGAATGATAAGCTGTTGCCAATTGAAAAGGCAAGGAGGGGGAAGTAATGAAGCTGGAGTTAGCAAGAAGACATTGGTACGATTATATGATGGCGCCCAGGCTGGCCTTTCTGATATCGACCATGGACAAGGAAGGCAGGCCAAATGCAGCGCCTTTTAGCTCTGTAATGCCTTTTTCCGGTGAGCCGCCGCGTGTAGTGTTCGCATCCAGAACTGACCGCCATACCTTGCTGAATGCCAGGGAGACCGGGGAGTTTGTGATTAACGTAGTGCCTATTGAGCTTCTACGCGAGCTGATGATCTGCTACAAGTACTTCGACAGAGGTGTAAACGAAATCAAGGAAGCTGGCCTCACCGAGAGGAAATCGAAGATGGTTAAAGTACCCTCCATAGAGGAATGTATCCTCTGGATAGAGTGCAAATATCTGCTTGAGATTGGCTTTGCTCCAGAGATCGCCGACCACAACCTTGTTATTGGAGAGGTTCTATACGCCGAATGCAAAGATGAATTCATAAAGAATGGCGACCTCGATATCATTCGTGCGAATCTCCTGCTTCACGGCGAGGGCCTGAGGTGGTTCACGGTGGCCAAGCGGGCTCTCGGCAATGATACCACAGTGCTACGAGAAAAGAAAGGAGGTAAATAGTGGAACTCGCACTGGGGCACAACTGGTATGGCATGATGTCACCGAGGTTTATTGCCGTGATAACTACGGTGGATAAGGAGGGCAGGCCAAATGCGGCACCTCATAGCTTCGTAATGCCGTTTTCGCACGAGCCGCCTGTGGCATGCTTCTCGGTGATACCGAGCCATGATACACTGGCCAATGTTAGGGAGACCGGTGAGTTCGTGATCAACGTGGCGACCGAGCCCATCTTTCGCCAGATGTTGATCTGCTCCCGGCACTACCCAAAGGGAGTGAATGAAATCAAGGAGGCTGGCCTCACCGAGAGGAAATCGAAGATGGTGAAACCACCTTCAATTGAGGAATGCGTACTGTGGATAGAATGCCAGTATATATTGGAGGTGGCCTTCCCTCGCGAGATCAGCGACCATAATATGATTTTCGGCCGTGTGGTGCGTGCTGAGTGCAAGGATGAATTCGTAACTAAGGGCGAGTTCGACGCCATGAAGGCCAAGCCCATACTGCATAATAGATGGGGCCGGGAGGCATTCGTCGTTGCCGAGCGAGTTCTTACCAAGCCCAAGGGTGAATTCAGAGAAGTAAAATAAAAATCACAGAGGAGGAGGAAATGGCAGGATATCATGATTGGCCAGCTTGGCTGGAGTTTGACGAGGAGCGGGACCTGAAGCATTACAAGGCGTGGTTCGCTGACGTAGCGCATTCTGTGCCGATACGCAAACCGTTCAGTGTCTGGGTCGAGGCCTGGAACTCTCGATTGGGTCTGCAATACGGCGACGAAATGCTATCTGTACCCACCACCAAGGGTTGGGATGGAAGATCGAAAGACGGCTACTTCTACTGGGTAGTAATAGAGCCCACAGAGGAAGAACAAAGGCAGCGGGAGCCTCTATTCCGGGAGAAATTGGCCCCATGGATTGAGGATTTCGAACAAGAATGGAGAGAGAAGCTTGTTCCTGAGTTAGTAGAGATGTGGGAGCGCCTGAAAAAGGTTGACGTGGACAAGCTGAGCAATATCGAACTCTTGGACCACTTTGATGACTGGATTCTGGCTCTTAAGAGGTCATCTGAGATACATTTCCTGGCCATGTTTGCCGTGTATAACATCTATATGCTATTTGATGGTTTGTGCAAGGAGCTACTCGACATAGATGGCCATCACCCTCAGTTTAAGAAGTTGATGGCCGGTTTCGAGAACAAGATGTTCGAGGTTGATAAGGGCTTGTGGCAGCTCGCCGATAGGGCCAAGGAATTGGGGCTCGAGCCCGCTTTCCAGGCTGTTCCCGATGATGAGCAACTCCTGTCCAAGCTCGGGGAGAGTGAAGGGGGAAAGAGATGGCTGGGGGAATTGCATCAATTCCTAGATGAATATGGTTGGCGGGTGACCCAAATCTGGGAGTGCAGCCTCCCAAGCTGGATCGAGAAGCCCAGCCTGGCGCTACCTGACGTCAGACGCAACATGGCCAAGGGAGGGGTTTTCGTCTTGGAGCAGGAAAGAGAGCAGATGGCCAGGGAAAGACAGGAAGTGGAAAGAGACATCCTTTCCCGTGTGCCCGCGGAAAAGAAGGGGTGGTTCGAGAAGCTAATGAGAGCTGCTCAATGGGCAGGCCCATTCAGCGAGGAACATAACTTCTACATCGACTTTTATGTAGCAGCAATGGGCCGCAGGGTGACCAAGGAAATCGGCACCAGGTTTGCCCGCGCTGGGGCCACCGATGAGCCAGACGACATCTATTTCCTAGTCCCTGATGAGATAAGGTTGGCCATGATACCGATGGGGCATTATGAGGTACGCAAGCTGGTGCAAATACGAAAAGAGCAATTCCAGGAGTTCGGCAAGGACATAGAAAGGCCCACTCAAAAGGAGCTGTTCCTCGGCGATTGGGGTTATATGTCAGAGATGGTAGGGAAAGACCCCGTGCTGCGGGTGATAGTACCTGTGCCGGTTGTCAAGCCCGAGTTGAAGGCCGACCTCTATGGCACCGCCTCGTCACCCGGTGATGTTGAGGGCATCGCCCGCGTAATCATGGGCCCGGAGGGGATTCCCAGTATTCAGCCCGGAGAGATCCTGGTGACCACGATCACTACTGCCTTCTGGACCCCTCTCTTCGCCATAGTCAAGGCTGTGGTCACCGATGGCGGTGGTTCTTTGTCCCATCCTGTGATCGTGGGTCGGGAATATGGCATACCCGTTGTCGCTGGCTGCGTCGAGGCTACAAGGAAAGTCAAGTCTGGAGACAGGATCAGGGTTGACGGTGACAACGGCGCCGTCTACATCTTGTAAAACAGGCCGAACTAAATCAATGCATAATGGCCTTAGCGTTGATGCTGGGTAGCAGTGCGCCCGGTAGATAGTGCCCCGATGCTTTATTTGGCTGACTACAATACGATATAATGAAATTCTGAGTTGGAGCTATGAGCGAGAAAGAAATTGTAGAGCAATGCATGTTCGGCGAGCAGACTCTGGAGCAAGTCCGGGCCCAGGAGGAGGAATGGCAACACAGCGTTGAGGGCCAGGAGGCCGCTGAGCCTGAGGCCACTACCTTTTCCGGGATCAAGCTAAAGCCGGTATATTCCCCGGGGGACATCGCCGAAATGAAATCAGATGGCGCCCCACTTCCCGGTCAGCATCCCTATACCAGGGGCATCAATCCTCTGGGGTATCGAGCTGAGCCCTGGGCCATGTTCACCGGGTTTGGCTTCAGCACCGGGGCTGATACCAGAAAGAGGTGGGAGTTCCTGCGCAGCATCGGCGCCAGCGGCCGTGTTAGCCGGGACGAGGAAGAAGAGATGACCTCCTTCCGGCTGTTTATAGACCTCCCCACCCAGAGGGGCTATGACCCGGATGAGCCCGAAGCCAGAGGCAGGGTCGGTGGCTGTGGCATTTCATTGAGCACCATGGAAGACATGAAGCTCCTCTTCGATGGCGTGCCTCTGGACAAGGTCTATGTACAATTCATCATCTTCAACTCAACCATGGCGGCATACTCTCTCTACATTGCCTATGCTCAAACAAGAGGTTATTCTCCTGACCAGCTCCTTATACGGGGCCAAAACCAGTTCTACACCGGGGGGTTGCATCAGGATGTCGTCGGCTTTCCCCCGCAGTCGGCCATCAGGCTCATGACCGAGTACATTCACTATTACATCACGAACATGCCCCGGAGCCAGCATACATCCCTCAACAACTATGCAATCGGTGAGAACGGTGCTAATGCCATCCAGCAGCTTGCCATCTTGACGGCGCTGGCGATTGCGGTCACTGAAGAATGCATCCGGGTAGGGTTGGACCCTGATGATGTCGTTCCCGGGTTTTACACCCACGAGTGGGGAGGCATAGACCTTTTCGAAGAGGTGGCCAAGATCAGGGCTAAGCGCAGGCTCTGGGCCAGGCTCTTCAAGGAGAGGTTCGGCTGCAATAAGCCGGAGTCGCTTCAGGTAAAATTCCTGCCGCAGACCGCAGGCTCTTTATATATCGCTCAGGAGCCCCTCAACAATATCATCAGAGCTACAGTAATGGTCCTGGCTGGGATTCTGGCTGGTGTTGATGGTCTGCATGTATGTGCTTATGATGAGCCCCTGTGTGTTCCCACCGAAGAAGCGGTAAGAATTGCCATCAGGACACAGCAGATACTGTACCACGAGACGTCCCTGCCTCATGTCGCGGATCCTCTGGGTGGCTCCTACTATGTGGAGTGGCTGACCAACAGGATAGAAGAAGAGGTCCTCAAATACCTAGCGAAGATGGAGGAATTAGGAGGATTTGTCAAGTGCTGGGAGACGGGCTGGGTCCGGCGCGAGCTGGAGATGGGGGCCAACGAGCGGCAAAGCAAGATCGATACCGGTGAAATCGTGATCGTAGGCCAGAATAAGTATCGCCTGCCTGATGAGCAGCAGCCTGAGATTTCGCTTTTCCCTGCCTGGGACCCCAAAATTGAGGAAGAAGCTATCGCCCGGGTCAGGAAATACCGTGAGCAGCGAGACCAGAAGAGAACAGATGCCGCGCTGTCACGTGTGCGGGATGCGGCACAGGCCCTGACGCGAGACTGGCCGCGGTCTTGTGGCACCTTGATGCCTGCGGTCATCGACGCATTCCTGAATCAGGCCACCACGGGGGAAGTCCAGAAGATCCTGCAGCAGGCTTTCGGCTACACCTACTACTACTAACAGCAGCATGTTATGTAGCTGAGTGGTTGTTTGCTTGCATCTCTAAGTCACAGAAGGAATCGTTGTTGCAAACCTCTTCCTGTCATTTTTACAGATAATTTGGATCACATTTCGACCAGATAAAGCTGCCGTCGGAAGTCCGCCACCTGGCTCTACCCATTGCCCTGCCATATAGAAGTCCTCAAGATTCGGCAGCGTCTTGCTCATACGCATGCTAAAAGTCTCCAACGACATCAGCCATCCCTCGTAACTGCCTTTCCAATTTCCGGTGTAGCGTACCCATGTCATGGGCGTTGCTACATCGCGCATCTCCACCTGTGCTGCCAGTCCAGGGAAACGTTTTTCAAGCCGGTCAATAACCTGGGCGGCAATCCGCTCCTTTTCCGCCTTATAAGCTTCGGTATCTCTATATAACTCATCCCAGTATTCATACTCAGTATTCATCATAATTTTTATTAGTGTTTTCCCTTCAGGTGCCAAGCTGGGGTCAAAGTTGTAGACGTACAGGGATAATCGTGTAAGTTCTTTGTTAGCAACAGTGATCGGTTCATCGATGGGCAAGTTGAATCCTGCAACCGAGTGAGGAAGCTCATCGAACGTGCGAGCTACACCTAATGCTATATGTAATAAGGGAGGGAAAAGCGGGAGATTATCATAATAGTCCTGAATTTGATCGTCGATGTATTTACCTTCCAGCATATCAAAGATGGTTGTCCGACCATCTGCTGCAGAGATGACGATATCACCATAGTGTTCGTTACCGTCGGCCAGCCTTATGCCAACCGCTTTGTCGTTTTCTACCAAGATTTTGGCAACTCGTGAATTGTAGCTAACCTTGCCTCCAAGATCAAGATAACGCTTTTCGATTGTCCTGGAAAACTCGAGCGAACCACCTAGTGGATAGCCGGCTGTCTTCTGGTGCATCCAGGCTAATGGCATAAGGAATGCAAGCATAGGGAAATCTGTCATGTCTCCTAAGGGGGCCAGGAAAGACTCCCTCAAGAAGGGATTCTCAAAGCGTGCAGCAAATTCCCCGATAGTCACCTTGCCCCATTTCCTCATAAATCCCAAATAGGGCCGTATTTTGAACATCATTTTGAGTCTATCAAAGAAATTGTATAATTCAGGTGCTTTCTCAATCGGCATTGCAAAGCCGATACATTTTTTTATACCTTTAATATAATCCTCAATTACATCAGTATCCTCGGGAGCAAGCTCTTTCATATGTTGTTCCAGACGCTCAGGGTCGCCGTAGAGGGTAAAAGACTTTCCCTCCTTTCCTTCGATCCGCAGATACTCATCATGGTTGACAAAGGTATGTCTCTGCATAATGCCCAATTCTTCCCAGATACGGTAGAGGTTATTGGCCGGGCCGGAACCTACCAGCCAGTGTATGCAGCCATCAATGATATAACCTTTACGTTTCCAGGAAGTGCATACGCCACCGGGCCTCGTATCCATTTCAAAGACATGGGTATTGTAGCCGTTCATCTGGCCATAGCACCCGGCAGAAAGTCCGGCGAGTCCACTCCCGATGATGATTATTGACTTTTCCATAATTTCCCTCCTGACCAGCCCACAATAATAATACCACTTGTTAAGTTAGAGTTGTCATCAATAGAGCTGGCCGGATAGTCTCAGGAGCCGGAGGTAGATACCCCAAGGAGCTGTAGGAGTGCACCCGATTATGTTCCCTTTAAATGAACTCAGGTCCACGGGACCGCTGCCATCTTACGGCACCATCGTATGACGTTTTCGCTGACGCTGTTAAATATCAGGAGTTTATGGCTTACACAGTATCAGCTATTGCAGCTTCTTCTGAAAGTGGTACCGGGGTTGTTATATTAAGTTTTCGTTTCTTAAGCATCCATACAAACATGATATAAGTGAGCAGACTGTCAAAGGCTATCCCACCTGCAAACATCAGGGCAATCAATTCGAGACTTGGATTATATATATCAGTAACGTATAAAACAAAGAGTGTCCCGTAAAATACCGCGTTAATCACCACGGACTGAAACAGCATATAATTAGTCTTGCCAATACCATAAAAAATGCTGTCGATCACGTTGTTGAATGCAAAGGTGATGTAAAAGACAAGGGATATCAAAGCCAGGTGTGTAACGGTCCCGGAATTCTCTATATTCATAACATTACTGATGAACGGCTCCCAGAGCGGAATAGTTACAATCCATATCAGGATGAAAATACCGGTCAGCACGAAATAGCCTAAAGTCCTTCCTTCTATGGCTCTATTCCCCAGTTCCCCGCAGTCTCTCTTTACCAGTTGTCCTAGTTGAAGCACGGGCATTAGTAACCACCCCCAGATGAAGCTATTAGCCACCCAGAATGTGCCCTGTTCGCCAACGACATTGACCATGCGGACAACCATCAGTGTGAAGGCTGCATTGCGTACAAAGCTCTCAATGCCCGAGTAGCCTCCAACGGTTAGCCATTCCTTCATCCACCCGAACTGCAGCCTATTCACCGGTATAACTCGATAACCTTCCCTGTGCAAAAGGAACAAAGCCAATACAACTAGCAACAAGTTCACGATAATATTGCTATAGGCAATCCCATTGACCCCCACGTTCAGGGAGAATGACAGGGTTGAGACAAAAAATGTGTCGAGTGCTATGGTTAAGACCATTTGCACAAGGAGAATCCCTACCAGGTATTTCTCTTTCTTGATTGTTATGAGAACCAAGAGAAGGAATTGAAGCAGGGTTGAGAATATCGACGCAACCGTCTCTATTCGTATATAGGTGACCGTGGCCGAAACCAGCTCGTTCTTCTGGCTCATGAATTCCACTATCGGCCTGGCAAATAATATGAGTATCAATGACATCGACAGGTAGATTGCAGCGGTAACAACCAGTCCCGACTGGATCTTGTTCTCCAAGTTCTGTTTATCCAGCAGAGATTTCCCCATCAGGTAAAACAACGGAAGGATGATTGCCTCTTGCACTACTTCATAGGCCACATTTACCCAAGTCAACTGGCTGGCGATGTTAAATCCCCAGTCACTGGGCAGGTCTCCGAGGAAGTGAATACGTACGGTAGTATAGATTGTGGGGATAAGTGTCATGATAAGCAGAGTGAAAAAAAGCTTGAAGTCAACACTCTTTAGTGAGCGCGGAGAAATGCGAAGGAAGGGTTTCAGGTTCATTTATTATTTAACTATGATTGATGGTTAATGTTGGAGGAGGTAAGATCCGCCAACATTTCAGGCACAATCAGGCAATAAGAACTGTAGATAGATAGGTGTATTTTGTCAAGCTGGTTGCCCAGTTACCCAAAACCAGACGTCGAGTACTCTTTCTGTTGATGAAGAAAACAGGAAGGAGGTACTCACCACAACCACGGGAAAGCAAACCACAAATGGAAGCCCACTGACCCTACCCCATTTTATAGGCCAACCGCATTAGCTGCACAATTTGACGAAATGTGCAACGGGGCAAATCACTACCCCTTCTCCATCCCCGCCCAGCTTGCTCGTCGGCCTGCGCACCCCCCTGGCGATGGCCCTGAGCTTGCCCAGCTAGGGAGTATAGAGGGTCAGGACTCTATCGGCCTCGCCTGAGTCGCTCCGCCGCAGCACAATGGCTTCAGTCTTGTAGACCCTGGGGATGGTCACTCGTATTTTTCAACAATCTGGCTATCGTTTATTCTTCAATGCTGCCTTGGGTTGCAAGCTTGAGCCAGCTATTATTATATAGAGTTAATTGTTGATATTTAGCAGGTGATTTAAATAGTTGGCTATATTGTGCTTTTTTATACCACCTTTCCCATTCTTTGACAATATCTCTATCGATTTCCTTATTTCTAAAGTGTAATCGAACGTAACTCAGAGTATGTGCGAAGAATGTTGTATAGGGATGGGGGAAACGGCCTTTTGCAACATCCAAGGATTCGCGCAAATTTTTCACACCCTCCCAATATAAATCCATAGTGCCAGCAGCCCCCGAGTAGTCTGAACTGCATGCCGTCTTTAGTAGAACCGTACCTAAAGTATTTAGTGTAAAAGTATCACAGTTGCGGACTACTGCTATTTCAGCAAAAGACCTAGCCGGGTCTAAATGATTCATATTCGCTTCAGCTAATGCCCTTTGCTCCCAGTATCGTGCGTCCCAGTCGTAATAAGGAAGAAGGTCAGAATAAAATTTTTGGGCCAATACTGGTTCCAACCAATCCAGTATAATTCTTTCGTCCATCAACTCTTTTATAATTCGATAGTACAGAGTTTTCTGTTGAATAGCGGAGGTTGAAATATGGGGCGAAAGATGAATGGCTAAACTCTTTACTAATTCATACCGTTCCTCATTGGTGAATGCTTTTTCTATAAGATTACTAGCGATAACTCGATGCCTTGCCTTTAAACCTTTCGAATCAAGCACCACGATTCTCAAGAGTTGACCGCTTGTAACTTCATGCGCAATTCTATCTGCAGGCATACCTGTAGCAGATGAAACAATGCCTATTGGTAATGCGTATCCAAGCGCATGAGATATACATACTAGAGAGTAAACGTGTCTGAGCTCTTCAGATTTGATGTCCTTCTGATATTCCTGCACTATTCTACGTAAAAAACCTTGTCCGCCCTCCAAGTCTGCCATTGCCGCGAATAGTTGTCTGCCTGATGTCTTGCGGAAGTAGTGTATTTGTTCCCCAGGAAATTTTCTTGTGAGCTTGCCGAGACGACCTTGGCTTCCTAGCTTATCGATAAGTTTGGTAATATCAGAATCGGATAAGCGTCCTAAAGTGGTTTTTTTGTACTTTTCAAGGTAATTATATTCAAGTTCATCTACTATTGCCCCTTCGCGGCGGATTCTTTCAGTAGCAACGATTAGAAGTCTTACCTTCTCAGTTCTACATACTTCACATAGTTCTCCTATTTCGACCAAGAAATCAGCAATATTATCAAATAGAAGTACAGTATTAGTAGAGTATTTCAGCCACCAAACTACTGAATTAATGCTTGGACGTTCTTCACCACGGAATAAGAAGACATCCTTACCAAGGGCAATTAAGTCACGGGCAATTCTAAATAGAATAGCCGATTTTCCTGAGCCTGGGTCACCTGAAAAGTAATAAATTTTTTGATCGGCATCACTTTTCATGATAGAAACAATCTCTTCGTATACGTTATCTATAGCTTCAAATCTAACATCATATTCATTTAGTATATCGGCCCAGATCGGCTCATACCCAGAGTAAAAGTCATGTCCAAATGGGGTAATCTGCTCTTCTTTGTTAGTCCTAAGAGCTTTGAACTGCTCAAGAAAGACTCTTGCCTGAAATGGTAGTTCTGAAAAACTACCTGGAACTACGGTTCCTGCAAGTCTTGTCTCCAAGCTTGTTACATCAGGGATTAGCCTTTCTATGAAAGTTTTCGCATCGCATTTAACCGGTATTAGGCCATACTTTTGGAACTCCTTACGCTGGAGTTTGGTAATTTCCTTTAAAACAATTATTGATGGCCTACCAAGTAGCACTCTTGATTTGTTGCCTAGCTTTATTGCGTCATGGAGGTCTATTTCATCTCTGATTTTAGCGCCAACAATGATGAATGGTTCTCCCTGATATTCATCACCAAAAACGGGATGCCATGTATGCCTCGTAATGGTAGTCTTTAAGTATTCGGCGATAGAGAAAACAAGATTGTCGGTGCCATCAGCTAAACCGTGCAAGTGTACTATCTGGATGTCGTCACTTTCTCGACCTAATTCGGCAAACAGGTCATTCCAACTGTAGCGATTCAGCTTTCTTTGGCTTCCTGTCTGAGCCACATACCTATCAAAAGCGTTCTCTAGAACATCATCAACGTTCAGTGTCCAGATTCTTCTCCAACCTATACGGAATATCGAGCTTTGCCAGCTTGGCTGGCAATTGGAAAAACGTTCCTTAAAGTATTGAGTTCGATTTCTCCCCTGCTGATCACACAAATCTTCAATATTTTCGTAAGCACGCTTGAGATCAACTTCTTCTTCACCTGTTTCTAAGCCAAAATCCGTTATTAGTTCATTTGCCAAAACATTTGCATTAGGGATAGGCTTACCATCACCGCCGATACAGTCTGTGTTAGTGCCAGCACCAACCAGTAGATGATATTGGCGTCTAACCAAGCCCTCTAATAGTGCTTCCCAATCCTCTTGTGCAATTTCTTCAAAAGGAGGCATATAATAATCCTAATATAAAATAACAATAGACAGATTAACTTCTTGTGTCAAGACATAATACTGTTTTATTACCTAGCTGAACGATTCGACGGAATGCGCAACGGGGCAAATCATTACCTGTTCCTCATCCCAGCCCGGCTCTTTCAAATATGAGCTAAACTTCCCTGCGGCCCTCCAGGGCGCGGGAGAGTGTGACTTCATCGGCATATTCCAGGTCGCCACCTACGGGAAGCCCGCGGGCCAGCGAGGTGATGCGGATGCCCAGAGGTGAGATGAGGCGCTGCAAATACATCGCTGTGGCCTCGCCCTCCAAATTGGGGTTTGTGGCCAGGATGACCTCCTCCACCTTGCCGTCCTTGAGCCGAGGCAACAGTTCCCTGATCTTGAGCTCATCGGGGCCGATGCCGTCCACAGGTGAGATCACCCCATGCAGCACATGGTAAAGCCCCCGGTATTGTCCGGTGCGCTCCAGCGCCAGTATGTCCAGCGGCTCCTCGACGACGCAGATCTTGCTCTGGTCTCGCTCCTCGCTGCGGCAGATGTGACAGGGGTTGGAGTCGGCGATGTTCTGACAGAGAGAGCAGAGGACGATCTTCTCCTTGATATCCAGAATGGCCTCAGCCAGGGAACGGGCCTCAGCCTCGGGCATCTTGAGCAGGTAATAGGCCAGCCGGGCAGCGCTCTTGGGCCCGATACCGGGGAGCTTGTTGAACTCGGCGATGAGCCGGGAGATGGGCTCGGCAGCGGGGAAAAAGCCTCTATTCAAAAGGGACTCCTCTTACATCAGGCCGGGGATGTTGAGCCCGCCGGTGATGGCACCGAGCTTCTCGGCAGCCATCTCCTTGGACTTGTTTATGGCTTCGTTCATAGCGGCCATCACCAGGTCTTCCAGCATCCCTACATCATCAGGATCGATGGCTTCGGGGCTGATCTTCACCGAGCAAATCTGCTGCTGGCCAGTGACCACCACCGTAACCACCCCACCACCGGCGCTGGCCTCCACTGTAGCCTCGCTCAGCTCCTCCTGCAACTTGGCCAATCTCTGCTGTACCTGCTGCATAATCTTCTTATTCATTTTGCTCCTTATCTACAATCTCGGCCCCCATCTTCAGCGCCTCCTTGACCAGAAGGCTCTCGCTGGCAGCCCCTGGCTTGCTCTTCTTCCCACGGTCAACAAGGACACACCGCACCTTGTAGGGAGCCTGGAACACATCCATCAGCTTCCTCTCCACCATGTGACGGTACTTGGGGTCCTCGATCTTGCCCTTTTGAAACTCCCAGTAAAAACCGAGGGTCAAAATGTCATCCTTCAGCTCCATTGGCCTGCACGACTTCCGCAGCAGGGCATCCAGGTTGCCCGCCGAGCCCTCCCCGCGGCAGGCGTTGACAAAGTCGTTCCAGCGGCTCTGGATTTGCTCAAGCTCAGGTGTTCCCCCTGCTGGCGGGGACTCAGCAGCGCTCACAGTCCTCTCAGCTCCGGAGGTTGTCGCCTCAACTGCCTCAACTGGGGCCGGAGGCTCAGCAATGCTCTCCATCTCCTCCGCCGCAGAGACTGCCGGTTCAGCGGCTCTCACCGGGGCTGGAGGCTCAGCAGTGCTCTCTACTTTTTTCTCAGCTGCGGGTACCGGCCGTTTAGCGGCCTTCACCGGAGCCGGAGGCGCAGCAGCGGTCTCCGATCCCTTAGCCACGGAGGAGGCATAATCGACCAGGGCCAGCTCCAAAGGCAGTGTAGATTGAGGCATAGCGCGAAAATCGGCCCCGGAGAAGAGCCTGATTGCCCTGGAGACCTCCTCCACAGAAATGCCGTTACCCAGACGCCCCATCTCGGCTACCTCTTCCCGAGGGACATCGAGCACATTCTCGGCACCAGCCTTGACCAGGAGCATACCTCTCAGATATTCCACCAGCTCACGGTTGAACTGCTGCAGGTCCAGCCCGTCACTGGCGACGCTGTTGATGGCGGCCAGCCCCTGGGCGATGTCCCTGCTCAGAATGCAGTTGACCAGCTGGCGAACGCGCTCGTCACCGATGATGCCCAGCTCTTCCTGGACCTGACGGCAACTGAGCTCAGAGCCATAGTAGGTGACCAGTTGCTCCAGCAGGTTCTCCGCATCGCGCAGGCTTCCGCCTGTGCTTCTGGCAATGAGCATCAGCGCCTCGGCCTCGGTTTGAATTCCCTCCTGGTCACAGATCCGCTTCAGCTTGGCCACTATGGCCCCCTGCGAGAGACGGCGGAAGTCAAATCTCTGGCACCGGGAAAGAATGGTCATCGGCACCTTGTGTACCTCGGTGGTGGCCAGTACGAATATGATATGAGGAGGGGGTTCCTCGAGCGTCTTGAGCAGAGCGTTGAACGCCGGCTCAGTGAGCATATGGACTTCGTCGATGATGTAGACCTTATATCTGGCTATGCTGGGGGCAAAGTTGACCTTCTCCCTGAGGTCTCTGATCTCGTCGATGCCGCGATTGGAGGCAGCATCGATCTCTACCAGGTCCAGAGCACGGCCTTCACTGATCGCCTGGCAGACGCTGCACTCATTGCAGGGCTCGCCCCGACCACTGCTCTGGCAATTCACCGCCTTGGCCAGAATGCGGCCGGTGCTGGTCTTGCCCGTGCCCCGGGGACCGCAGAAGAGATAGGCATGGGCCACACGCTCCGCAGCCAGGGCATTGAGCAGAGTGCGGGTCACGTGCTCCTGTCCCAACACCTCAGCCAGGGCTTGGGGACGCCACTTGCGATAAAATACCTGAGAGGACATAGCCTTTGCGGTTATTATAGTCCAAAACAGCCGGCGGTTAAAGATGTCGCACTGCTTCGGGACGAAAAATCCGAGCCTTGAGTTCCGGCGGTGCTGCCAGGGCAGCGTCTATTTGCTCCAGCATGCTTTCCTTATCATGTGGCAGCTTGCCATCTATCTCCAGGTAGTTGGTGACATGGTCGCTGACAAATTCAGAAGTGACCTCCAAATTCTCGATCAACCTCCTCTCCTCCCATAATGTCTCCTCAGCCGAGCAAAGAGTGAACTCACCTCGCTGCTGCTCATCAAACAGCGGCGCCGGCGGTTGCAGCCTTAAGGTGCGCACCCTGATGAAGTCAGGGTCTATAGCATTGAGCACTTTAGCTGTGCCCTCGGCGTGCTGTTGAGACCTGTCGGGTCCCCCCAGCCCCAGTATCACATACTCACATAAGGAAATACCGCTCTCTTTGACCTTCCTGCCGGCCTCGATGGCCATATCCGCGGTCAGCCCCTTTTTCACGTAGGCCAGCAGCTCGTCGTCGCCCGACTCCAGGCCGATATGAATCCTGGAAAGACCGGCTTCCTTCAGCCTCATCAGCTCCTCAGGCGTCTTGCGCCGAATGGTATGCGCCCGGGCATAGCTGGTGACTCGCTCCAGCTGGGGAAAGGTCTGATAGAGACATTCAATTACCTCAGCCAGGTCCTCGGTTTTCATAATCGGGCTATTGGAATCGCCGATGAAGGCCCGCCTCACCGCGCCATCGTCGTCGAGCCAGAAGATGCCGTTGTAGGCTGCCGCCTGCCCGATCCTGTCCCCGTAGCCCATACCCAAGGCCCACGCCTTGACCTCCTCGCTGAGCCTTTTCAGGGCCAGGATTTCCTCTTTTACCTCATCGGTAGACTTGAGCTCGAACCTGGTGTCCTTATACATAGAGCAAAAGGTACACTTATTCCACGGGCAGCCTCTGGTGGCCCGGACCAATAGGCTGCGTGCCTCGCTGGGCGGCCGATAGGGAGGCAAATCAATCTGCACCATATTCTACCTGCCCTCCCCGAACATCGAGGCCATGATTTTCTCCTCCATAGCCCTCATCTCCCGCTCCTCTTCGTCGTGCTCATCATCAGCGCCGAGGAGGTGAAGCACTCCGTGAGTCACGAGTAGCATCAGCTCCCGCTCCAGGGAATGACCCTGTTCCTTGGCCTGCCTCTCCGCCTGGGGGTAGGAGATCAAGACCTCACCGAGATGCAGGAAGCCATCGGGAGGAGTAGCAAAGCCTTCACCCTGGAGGGCAAAGGCTAAGACATCAGTAGTGGCATCAATTCCGCGATAGGTCCGGTTCAGTTCCTGAATAACTCGGTCGTCGGTGATGACCAGGCCCAGCTCTACTTTGGAATCAACCTCTCTGGCTGACAGAGTTTGCTCAACTGCTCGCCTGAGCCAGCCCACATCGATGGCGTCCCTATATGGTTCATTAATGTGTAAGTTCAATTCACAGTCCAATATACGCCACCATACTCATCATAGCATCGGGGGTCAAAGGCGGTCAAGGAACGGGGAGCAGGCCTACGGGATGAACACTGAAAGCTCGGCCAGGTGGAGAAGCACGTAAGGATAGACCCCAATGAACAATACCCCGAGGCCGGTGACTGCCAGAGTGACACGCAGAGGAACCGAGGAAGGCACCGACTCCAGTGAGGTTGGCTCTCCCATGAACATCAACTTGACCACTCTGAGATAGTAGTAGGCGGAGATGGCGCTGTTGATTACAGCTACAACTACCAGCCAGGTCAAGCCATTTTGCACGGCGGAGTTGAAAATGTAGACCTTGGCCATAAACCCGGCAGTGGGCGGGATGCCAATCAGGGAGATAAGACACAGAGCAAGGACAGCGGCGAGCCACGGCGATCTCCGGACCATTCCGGAGTAGTCATTGATCATGTCGCTATCGATCTTATTGGAGATAGCAATGATGACGATAAAGGCCCCCAGGTTGGCCAGGGTATAGCCGGCGAGGAAGAACAACACCCCGCTGCGGCCCAAGCTATCGGCACCGGCGGCCATGCCCAGGGCAGCCAGCCCAACCAAAATGTAGCCAGCATGGGCGATGCTGGAATAACCTAACATGCGCTTGATGTTCGTCTGGACGATGGCCACCACATTACCCACGGTCATGGTGATGGCGCTGAGGACAGCGAAGATCATGGCCCAGTCAGCCATGTCCAGCGGGGAGGTGACACCAAAAGCAGTGAGGAAAACGCGGAGGATGATGGCGAAGCCAGCGGCCTTGCTTGCCACCGAGAGGTAGGCAGTGATCGGCGTCGGCGCTCCCTCATAA
This sequence comes from Dehalococcoidia bacterium, assembly GCA_034414595.1. Lineage (GTDB taxonomy): Bacteria > Chloroflexota > Dehalococcoidia > SZUA-161 > JAUWZY01 > DAOULY01. Next base: position 81,019 of record DAOULY010000016.1, on the reverse strand, counting down.
ACATCGGGGACCCACATCTGGAAGGGGACCGAGGCGATCTTGAAGCCGAAGCCTGCGACCATCAAGACGATGCCCAAAAGGAGCGCAGGGTTGTCCCATATTTGACCAGCAGGAAGCATGTTGGCGATTTGAGCAAGGTGAGTGGTGCCGGTGAGGCCGAAGACCATGGCCAATCCGTAGAGGAGGATCGCGGAGGCAATAGCGCCGAGGATAAGGTACTTCAGCCCGGCCTCGCTCGATTTGGTGTCCTTCAAGAAGCAGACCAAAGCATAGAGTGAGATGCTGGCAAGCTCCAGGGCAATGTAAAGCGAGATCAACTCCCGGCCCGCGGCCATGAGCATCATCCCGACCATAGAGAGCAGGATCAGAGCATAGTACTCGCCCTGAAAGCGACGTAATTTGGACACGTAGTCCACAGAGAACAGGAACAGCAACAGAGCAATTCCTATGAACAGGAATTTGAAGAACAGGCTGAACTCGTCTACCACCAGCATGCCATTGAAGCCGGTTTCCTGCCGACCCCAGAGGGCAATGGCAAAGCCAAGGGGCACAGCCAGGCCCACAACCCCGACCACTGTCAGAATCCATTTCCTCTCGATGAATAGATCGAGAAGGACCAGTAGCAAAGCCAAGCCAGCAAGGCTTATCTCCGGCGTCAACAGATAGACATCCGAACCTGACATATCCTATCCTCTATATCACTCTCTGCTCCCCGAGACCAGAGAGCAAATCTACAGCTTTTGAATGTAGGCCCTCTTTATGACGTTGGTAGCAAAGCTGCGGAAGCGTTGCGCCGCAGCTTTACCCTCCTCGTCAGTCTCCGTCAGCCCCATCGCCTTTTTCATCGCCGGTACGTCGGCGAAGAGCATGTGCTTGATAAAGTGTGTGCTCTCCTCCGCACCCTGGGAGATGCTATACGATAGACAGCCATGCGATTCCCAATACGGCTTTATTATCTCTGCGGTGACCTTGAGATACTCCTCTTGTTTCTCTGGAGCCACTTCAAAGATATAGACCATATTAACCACTTCCATCACCCCCTATCACAAGCCCAACAGACTCAACTGATTCCATATTGGCGCGATGCCGAGATTGATGACATCGGTCAAGATCTTGGGATAGACACCGATGAGAACTATGGCAGCGACAAAGGCATAAATGGTGACCTGCTCCAGGACGGTGGCATCGCCCACGCCGTCGTATTGCTCCTTGGGCTCAGTGTAGAACACCCTCTGCAGCATCCACAGTATGTAGCCAGCGGTGACGACGATGCCAGCAACGCCCAGGACGGTGTAGACTCGCACCAATGAGAAGGCGGTGCTGCTGTAGCTGCCAAGGAACACCGTGAACTCAGCAGCGAAACCACTGGTTGCGGGTAACCCCAGCGACGCCAATCCAGCGACGCTGAACACCACTGCGACGATCGGCATCTGACGCGCCAGCCCCCCGAGCTTGGGGATGCTGCGCTCATGAGTCTTGTCATAGACCAGGCCGACCATGGCGAAAAGGAGTCCGGTGATAATGCCGTGGCTGAACATCTGCAAGGTGGCACCAGTGAGGCTCATCTGACTGAGGGCAAAGATGCCCAGAAGCACATAGCCCATGTGGCTGATGCTGCTGTATGCAATCAGCCTCTTCAGGTCCGTTTGCCTCATGGTCACCGCAGCACCGTAAAGTACACCCACCACAGCCAAAGCGACAAGGAGCCCGGCATACTTATGGGCCACTTCAGGGAAGATAGTGACACAGGCGCGGATCATGCCATAGCCTCCCATCTTCAGCAGCACTCCAGCCAGTATCACGCTGACCGCGGTGGGAGCGTCAGTATGGGCATCAGGAAGCCAGGTGTGAACCGGGAACATGGGCAGCTTCACCGCGAAGCAGAAGAAGATAAGGAAGAATATTGCCGTCTGCCACCCCAAGGTCAACGTCAGCGCCAGTCCCCCAAGCTGGGTCATGTCCCAGCTCCCGGTCTTGAAATACAGGAGCAGGATGCCAGTGAGCATCATGGCGCTGCCGACCAGGGTGTAGATAACGAACTTTATCGCCGAGTATTCCTTCCGCCCCGAGCCCCAGATCGTGATCAGCATGTACATGGGCAGAAGCTCTACTTCCCAGAAGAGGAAGAAGAGCAAGAAGTCTAAAGAGGTGAACACGCCCAGGATTCCCGTTTCCAAAAGCAGAAGCCAGATGAAGTATTCGCGAACCCTGGTTTTAACATTCCAGGAGACGAAGACCGCTAGCAGGCCGATGAAGGTGGTCAACAGCACCATCACCATGCCCAGACCATCGACCCCGAGGTGATAGTTGGCATTGATGGCTGCAATCCACCTGACATTCTCCACAAACTGGAACGTATCGAAGGCGCCGTGCCTGGCGGCGAAAAGAGCGATGGAAAGAATCAAGGGTATTGCGGCAAAGCCTGCCGCAGTGAGCTTGATCGACCTTGCGCTCCTTGGCAGCAGAGCGATGATAATGGCCCCGATTACGGGCAGAAAGACGATTAATGAGAGATACGGCATGCCTTATGCATCCTTTCCCGCTCGAGTTCTCCTAACTGCCAGAGGCCAGTACTGCAATCAAGACAATAGCAAATACCATGAGAACACCTATGGCCAGAACCAGCCCATAAGTCTGAAGTTGTCCCGTCTGAGCTGTCCTTACTCCCCGGCCAGCCCCGATCGTGCTACGGGCAACACCGTTGACGATGCCATCGACCACATAGGCATCGAATAAATGGCAAAAATAGAAGATGGCATTGATCAGTAGTCGAACTACGATAACCCGTTCATAGAGCTCGTCTAACCAGTACTTGCGAGAGAACAGCACATAGAATGGTTGCAGCGCTCGGACCACTATCTTCTCCGGCCTCAACCACCTTCTACAGTACAGCGCATAGGCAAGGAAGATGCCCACGCCCGCCAGCACCAAGGAGACCCAGGGCAGCCAGTGGGCATCAGTGAACAGACCGAAAAAGTGGATGCCTTCGCCGCCCAGAAAACTGCTAACCGGAAGCCATCCTGCGACAACTGCCATTGTGGCCAAGGCCACCATGGGGACCACCATCACCCAGGGCGATTCATGAAGCTTATGGTGACCCTCCGAACCGCCATGAGCTTGGGCTCCCCGATACTCCCCGCTGAAGGTCATGAACAACGCCCGGAACATATAGAATGCGGTGAGAAACACCGTGATCATTGCCAGGTAGAACAGGATCGGCTGATGATGTAAGGCGGCATCCAGAATGCCTTCCTTACTCCAGTATCCCGCGAGTGGCCAGATACCGGCAATGGCCAGTGAACCAGCCAGAAATGTCCCATAGGTCCAGGGCATATGCTTGCGCAGGCCCCCCATCTCCCGCATGTCAAAGGTTCCGGTGGAATGGTTCACGCTTCCAGCACCCAAGAAGAGGAGACACTTGAAGAAGGCATGTGTGAACAGGTGGAAGATGCCCACCGCCACCCCCAGCAATAAAAGCTCATCCACCTCAGCCCCGTGTGCCTTGGCCGCAGCCACACCCACCGCTCCCAGACCAAGCATCATATACCCCAGCTGGCTGATGGTGGAATAGGCCAGCACCCTCTTTATGTCATTCATCACCAGGCCCATTGAGGCAGCAAAGATAGCAGTGAAGCCTCCGATAACCGCCACCGTCGTTATTGCGGCCTCGGACTGGGCGAAGATGGGGAAGGTCCGAGCAACTAAGTACACACCAGCGGCGACCATGGTAGCGGCGTGGATCAGCGAGCTAACCGGCGTCGGGCCTTCCATGGCATCAGGAAGCCACGTGTGTAGCGGGAACTGCGCCGATTTACCCACCGCCCCGGAGAAGATGCCCAGGGCCGCCAGGGTCAGGCCAGCGCTGGAGATCGTCCCCGCAGCCAGAGCAGTTTGCAGGGCACCGGGAAGCGCGGTGATGTCGAAGGTGCCCACCTTGAAATAAAGGTATAGGATAGCAAGGAGGAAGCCAAAATCACCGAGTCTGGTGACGATGAACGCCTTCTTGGCCGCGGCCGCTGCTGCCGGGCGATGGAACCAGAATCCGATGAGCAGATATGAGCATAGACCGACAAGCTCCCAGCAGAAGTAGAGCAAGAGTAAGTTGGAGGCCAACACCAGGCCGATCATCGACGCTGTGAACAGGGACATGAAGGCGAAATAACGGGGATACCCGGAGTCTCCTTCCATATAGCCCTGGGAATAGACCTGCACCAGCATACTCACCGCGGTGACCACCACCAGCATTATCGCCGTCAGCCGGTCCACCAGAAGGCTGAGGGTGAAGTCAGCGCCGCCAAGCGAAGCCCACGGCCACTGCCAGCTGACAACATGTATCTCTTCGTGATGAAGTTGAGAACTGGCGGAGCTCAAAAGCCAGAGAGACAGGCCCAGAGAGCCGGCTATGGCAACGATGGTCACATAGCCACTGAGCTTAGGGCTGTGTTTGAAGAAGGGTCTCAGGATAAAGACAATGATGGCAAAGGAAATCAGTGGCAACAAGAAGATCATCCAAACAGCGCCATCAGGTATCATCTATATTTTCCTCAGGATTTCGTCTATAATATGCGTCTTGTCGCTTGGGACAAGCACACGATAGCTCGCCGTCTCACCCACCCTCTGGCTCTCTGGGTCGGGTAGAACTCTGGCCGGCACCCCCTCACCCTCGAAGAGCTCCTTCCACATCTCAGCCAGCATCAAATTCGGTGCGCTCTTAACTTGAACCCACATTGTCTACTGTCTAATTAAGATAATACTCCTGACCCGGTGTTAAGATCTGCACCTTGACTTCAGGAGCTTGCTCCTTGACCAATTCCACAAAGCGGCTGGCGTCCTGCTCCAAGGCAGGGAACGTCCGATAGTGCATCGGAATCACCATTTTGGGATGCAACAATTTTGTAGCCCAAGCTGCCTGCAACGGGTCCATAGTGTACACGCTGCCGATAGGGAGCAGGGCAACATCGAGCGGGTAAAGCTCCGCCAGCAGTCGCATGGACTCAAAAATGCCGGTGTCGCCGGCATGATAGACTGTGGTGCCATCTTCCATTTTCATAATGTATCCCGCTGCTGAAGAGGTATGCGAGGAGTGAGCTGCCTGAGTCATAATCACTGTGATCCCCAAGATCAGGGCGCTGGCGCCGATATGCATCCCCCGCCCGTCATTTATTACATTCTCAGCGGGAAGACCCAGCTCCGACTTAAACCTGCGCGCGGTCGTGGGCTGTGCTACGAAGATAGCTCCCGTTTTCTTGGCAATATCCACGGCGCTGCCCACGTGATCGAAATGGTCATGGGTCACCAGCACAATGTCAGCAACCTCGACTTCATCCACTTTGATGGGGCACTCCGGGTTGCCCTCAATCCAGGGATCTATGACTATGGTCCGGCCTTCGGCTGAAACAATGATGAATCCAGCGTGACCGAGCCACTTCAAAGACACCTTTGCCATTCTTACGCCATTATCCCTTCATCGTATCCGCCTGCTCTACATCGATCGTCTCCCGGCTCCTATAGAGAGCGATGACTATAGCCAGGCCCACGGCAATCTCTGCAGCTGCAACCACCATAATGAAGATGGCGAAGATCTGTCCCCGCAGCAACACTACATCTGGGGCCAGATAACGAGAAAAAGCGACCAGAGCAATGTTGGCCGCATTCAGCATGATCTCAATGCACATCAGGATAACTACAGCATTGCGCTTGGCCAGAGCCCCATATAGGCCTATGCAAAACAGGACCCCAGAGAGAATCAGATAGTGCTCAAGCCCTATGGACATCTTTTTTATTTCTCCCGAACCAATACTATGGCCCCGATGATCGCCGCCAGCAACAGCACTGCGGCAATCTCGAAGGGCAAGATAAATCCCTGCACCCGATCGAATATGGCTGTGCCCACCGCCGTTGCTGTTGACTCGTTAACGGCCACCTGTTCGACTCCCGGCGCTGCGATTGAGGGCCAGTCGGTCCAGCTGAACACCAGCACCAGAACGAGGAGCAACAAGCCTACGGTCACAAGCGCTGGAAACTTGAGCCGGTTGAAAGGACTGCCCTGTTGCACCCCCCTAGTGAGCAAGATGGCAAAGATCAGGAGCACAGAGATGGCCCCGATGTAAATCAAAACCTGGACTGCAGCCAGAAAATCGGCATTGAGTGTGACGTAGATAATGGCGATGGCGAAGAAGCACAACACCATGAACAGAGCGGCCCGAAAGACGTCACGCAGCAAAACCACCGCCAGAGCTGCCCCCACACTGACCACTGCCAGCAGCCAGAAAAGCCAGGCCACTAACGCTCCCTCCTCTGACCATATACTAAAAGAGTCTGTTCTGGGAGCTCGGCCTCAAGCTCGGTGTGGCCATAAGCGCTGGGCAGCCTTTCGTTGGACATAAGCCGCTCCTTATCAGCCACTATCCCCTTCCGTTTATAATCCGCTTTCTCGTAGGCCCACTCCATGAAAAGCGCCCCGTAAGGGCAAGCCTCAACACAGAGCCCGCAAAACATGGTCCGGCCCAAATCGATTTCGAACTTCTCCACCACATAGGTGCCGTCATCGCTTTTGGAGGTCACGATCTTGATGTTCCCCTGAGGGCATGCCTTGGCACAGGTGCCGCAGCCGGTGCACAGGTCCTTTCGCCAGATGAAATCATTGCCCCGGAATCGCCTTGATGGTGACAGCCTCTGCTCCGGATACTGCACCGTGATCGGTTTCCGGCCCAGATGCCTGAAGGTCACCGCCAAGCCCTTGGCTATGCCCAGGCCAAATCTCTTAAACTTCAACTCGGCCTCCTCCAAACTTGAAGAATGCCCTGGACCAGAAGAAGATCAGCCCGCCAGCAACAACGATGTTTATCGGTACCAGAACCCAGTAAGATACCGATTCTGGCCAATACAAGACCTCGATGCTGGTGATGAAAATATTTATCAGGGCCAAGGGAAGCAAAAACTTCCAGGCAAAGCCCATGAGCTGGTCCACACGCAGCCGGGGTAAGGTGCTCCTGATCCAGAGAAGGAGGCAAAATACGGCAAATACTTTGATCACGAACCAAAGCCACGGCGGCAGAATGAAAAGCTCTTGAGAGAAGGGCTGCTTCCAGCCACCTAAGAACAGGGTGGTAGTGATGGCGGAGATAGCCAGAGCGTTGGTGTATTCAGCAAGAAAGAGCAAGGCGAACTTGATCCCCGAATACTCAATATTATAGCCGGCCACGATCTCCGAGTCGGCTTCGAGGAGATCCATGGGGCTGCGATTTAGCTCAGCGCTGGCACCGATGAAGTAGATGAGAAAGCCAAGGGGCTGAAGCAGGATGAAAGGTATCGCCTGCTCGGTGACGATGGTCCCCATCTGGAGCGAACCCACTATCAGCAGTACGCCAATTATGGAAAGCACCATCGGTATCTCATAGCTGATCATCTGGGCCACGGCACGCATGCCCGCGAGCAGAGAGTATTTGTTGTTGGAGGCCCAGCCAGCCATGAATATACCGATAACTCCAAGCGTGCCAATGGCGATGAAATACAGGATGCCGATGTTGAGGTCGGCGAAGACAGCACCATCCTGAATAGGGACCACGGCAAATAGCATCAACGCCGGCATGAAGACCACTATCGGCGCCAATAGATGGACCCACTTATCACCCCTTGCCGGTACGACGTCCTCCTTGCTCAGCACCTTTATGGTGTCAGCCACCGGCTGGAGCAGGCCAAATGGTCCGGCCCGGTTGGGCCCCGGACGAATCTGGAACCGCCCGATTAACCTCCGCTCCAGCCAAATGAAGACCATTACCAAGATCAGTGCGACAGCTATGATCAAGACGATGCCGATGATACTATATAGCACCGTCTGCGCCCAAGTGGGCCAAGTGGCGGTAGCATCGAGGAACTCAGTACGAATCCAGGAGAAGAATTGAGTTATGTAATCCCAGGCGTTCATCTATCTATCGACCTCGCCCATACAGATATCGATGCTGCCAAAGGTAATTATGGCATCGGCCAACTTCCAGCCAATGACCATGTCGCGTAGCGCAGTGAGATTGATCAAGGTCGGCGGCCGCACATGAAAGCGATAAGGAGCGATGGAGCCATCGCTGACCAGATAGAAGCCCAGCTCCCCCTTCGGCCCTTCGATGTGACCGTAGGCCTCACCCTTAGGAGGACGGATGAGCTGGGGTACTCTAGCTCTCACCGGGCCCTCCGGCAACTGCTTTATCGCCTGTTCCAGTATGCGCACGCTTTGATTCATCTCTCCGATGCGTACCCGGTAGCGGTCATAGTTATCGCCGACCTCTCCCACCGGAATATCGAAATCAAATCGGTCATAGATGCCATAAGGGTCTGCCTTGCGCACATCCCACTTGACCCCGCTGCCACGAAGCACCGGACCAGAGGCCGAGGCGTTGATCGCCTTGTCCTTAGGCAGAATGCCAACACCCTTACTCCGCACCAGCACGATTTCGTTCTCCTTAAGTAGCCGCTCATATTCATCGATGAAATGCGGCATGTCGGCGACGAATTTCTTCAGCGCCGGCAGGAACTCCTCAGGGATATCATGGCTCACGCCCCCGATGCGCATATAGTTATAGGTCAGCCGCTGCCCGCAGAGCATCTCAAACAGGTCATTAAGCTTCTCCCGCTCTCGGAACATGTACATGAACGGGGTGAAGAAAGCGCCCAAGTCGTTGAGGAATGCACCCACGCCGACGAGATGGCTCGATATGCGCATCATCTCGGCCGTGATCACCCTCAGATATTCCGCACGCTCCGGTATCTCAATTCCAGCCAATTTCTCCACAGCCAAGACATAGGCCAGATTGTTGGTCAGCGCCGTCTGATAGTCCATCCTGTCGGTAAACGGGATGTTCTGGGTATAGGTCCGGCCTTCCGCCAGCTTTTCAACACCGCGATGGAGATAGCCCAAAACCGGCTCCAGATCAACAACGACCTCGCCATCAAAGGTGACCCTCATCCGGAACACTCCATGAGTTGATGGGTGTTGCGGCCCCATATTGATGGCCACAGGCTCTGTTCTAAGCGCCATTATGACCAGCCCCCTCGGCAAAAGGCATACAGGATCCTGGGCATACTGCGAACGAAGGACCGTGCCGGCCACTCCAACTCCCTTTTGTGGCAGGTCGTGGCCAGATTCAGCTTTTCCAGCTCCCGTTGCCAGGGAATTTCGCCCTCAAACTCGAAGCCACGCTCCTTGACCACACGGTCGATGGCATGGCTCAGTTCCATCGATCTTCGGATTTGGTCCTCCACCCCAGCTACAGCATCAGAGCTGATCAGCCCGTAGTCGGCCTTCATTTGATTGAATCCCAGTGCTGCCTCATAGGTAACGTCCACGATCTCATCCCGACTCAGCCACTCATTCTCATAGCTCAACGTGTACTTCCAGCTGGGACGAAGCAGGGCTTGGCGATGTTCCTCCAGGGTATGATAGAAAAGATTATAGCCATGCTCTTCAGGATGTTCGAAGAGCTCGCTGCCCGGGTCAATAAACGGCGCCAGCGGCGAAATGTGGGGGTGTAGTCTCTTATCGGCGCCGAATTCCTGAAGCAAAGTTCGCGTATATGCCACGGTGTCCATCACCGAGCGCCGGTCCTGTTTGGGCAACCCGATCATGAAAAACAGGTCAAACCTTTGGCAGCCGCTTTCCAGCGCATTTGCAATGGTATCTTCTATACCCCGACTATTCCAGCCCTTGCCAAATGCGCGCCGAATTTCAACATCATGTGACTCCGGGGACATCTGAATATTGAAATTGGGTATTGCTTCACTCACCCTTTGGAAGAATTGAGCAGAGGCAGAGCCAAAGAGCTCCAAGACGATGGGCCCAGCTACACCCCTGGCGCTCATGGCCTGGAGCAGCTCTTCGGCGTAGTCCTCACCCGGCTGCCTGATATCGCCGATGATGAACACCGGACCCTTGAGATAGCGCTGGATGCTGTGGATGTCCTCGGCCAGTAGCTTAGGGCTGCGATAAGCAGGACGCTCTCGATGGCAGGCCTTCTGGAAGAAATATCGGGAGCCACCGCATGAAAGACAGTTCAAGGTGCAGCCACGACAGGTGAAGACCGCGGTCAGGGGATAGTCCAGCCAGTTATTGAACGGGAGCAGGCTGGCCAGACCACGATATTTGACCACCGATTTAACCGGATACGCATAGTCCAAGGATATGTCATCGATGCTGTCCGGCACAGAGGAAAGGGAGTTATGATAAACTGCGCCTTCAGCATCCTTCCAGCTCAGATTGGGCACGTCCTGCACAGAGGCACCAGCCTTCAGCTGCTGTACCAGCTCTAGTAGCGGCTGCTCAGCGGAGTCACCACGAATGACGAAATCGACCTCGGGATATTGGATCAGTTCCTGATAAAAGTAGGTGGCGGAGAAGCCGCCGAAGATGACGGGTGTCGCTGGATGAAGCCGCTTTACAATCCGGGCCAGCTCTAGGCTGCCCTGAGCATGGGGCAGCCAATGCAAGTCGATGCCAAAGGCAAGGGGAGAAAGCTTGGCCAAGAAGCGCTCTACATCAAACTTAGGCTCGGTCAGCATGCGATTGGCGATGTTCACTACCCTTGTCGACACCCCATGCTTCTCCAAGTAAGCAGCGATGCTAACGAAGCCGATGGGATACATCTCGAAGAGGGGTGTCGATGGAATCACATCGCTTATCGGGCCATACATTATGGCCCTTTTTCTGAAGTCGTAGTTGCTCGGCGCGTGCAGTAGCACGAAATCCGGCTTACTCATAGGTAATCACGACGCAAAGGATGCCCCTGAAACCCCTCCCACAGAAATATGCGCCTCATATTCGGGTGTCCCTCGAAGCGAATGCCCATGAGGTCATAGGCCTCCCGCTCCTGGAAATCGGCCCCCTGCCACAGGCTGACCACCGAGGGGACCACTGGGTTATCTCGGTCATAGCATCTGGTCTTGACTACCAGGCTATGGTTATGCTCCATGGAGACCAGATGATACACCACCTCGAAGTAATCGAAGTAGTCCACAGCAGTGACATAGACCAGATAATTGAAATCGAACTCCGGCGTTTCCTTGAGGAAGCGCATGACTTCAAATAGGGCCTGGCTTTGCACCACAACTGCGGTGCCATCGGCCTCGACGACGGCCTCTGGGATACGCCCCCCTATTTGCTGGGCCAGTTCATCGCCGGAAAGCAACTTGGTCATCGTTTCTTGGCTATGGTCCCTTTGGTGATCTTCTCATGGAGCATGATTATGCCCCGAAGCACCGCTTCAGGGCGCGGCGGGCAGCCGGGAATATAGACATCTACCGGGACAATAAGATTGACCCCAGGAACCACACTATACGATTCGGAAAATGTGCCGCCGCTGATGGCGCAGGAGCCCATGGCTATCACCCACTTCGGCTCCGGCATCTGGTCATAAAGTAGCTTCAGCGCCGGCGCTAACTTCCAGGTCACAGTGCCAGCTACTAACATCAGATCCGCTTGCCTTGGTGAGGGACGCATCAACTCCATGCCGAAGCGGGAGATATCAAAGCGCGATACCGCAGTGGCCATTACCTCAAATGCACAGCAGGCCGGGAAGAACATCATTGGCCATACTGAGAAACGCCGTCCCCAGTTCAGTATCCAGTCCACTGAAGTGATTAAAACATTTTTCTCGATCTCTTCTTCAAGCCAGGCATCGGGATCCGGGAACGGCACCTTGTGACTCTGTCTGAACTCTTCGACGATCGCGCCTTCAGCCCGATCCAGGTCAGCTGCAGAATACGCTGAAAGCATCTTGTCAGTAGTCACGCTATTTCCACTCCAAGGCTTTCTTCTTCCAGGCATAGATAAGGCCTACGACCAGAATGAGGATAAAGACGACCATGGCCACCAGACCAACGGAGCCAACTCCCTTGACCGCCACGGCCCAGGGATAGAGGAAAACCGTTACGATATCGAAGGCGACAAAGAGAAGAGCAAAGAAATAGTAGCGGAAGTTGAACTGGACCCAAGAGCTGCCGATAGTCCGCATGCCACACTCATAGGTGGACGCCTTTTCAGGATCTGGCCTCCTTGGCCGAATGCGAACAAAACCCAGAGAATATGCCAGAGCTAAAATAAAAATGGGGAACAATATGGCGACAACAAGGAGCAAACCAACATAGCCAAAGCCAGTCAACGACTGCCTACCTTCCGAGGAGTTAATATACCACAAGCCGAGGGGATAATGCAAGCCTTTTCCCAAATTTAACTCTGCTGGCAAAGCTCAGCGATCAGAAGTTCAATTGCTAATTCCCCCTTCAACGTCCCCCTCTTGATAGCCAAATCGGTATCGAGCAGCCTGTGATATATCTCTTTCAGCTGCTCCAGAGAATATCCCTGGGCCTGTTCCAGAACTCGCTCCAGGAGGTACTCGGAAGATAGACCGATTCTGGCAGCAAGCTCGGCACTAGACAGCTCAAGAGAGTTCAGTTCCTTGGCCTGAACCAATAGCCGAAACTGCCGGGTGATCATAAAAAGAAGGTAAGCCGGCGCCGCCCCCTCATCCATGAGCTGGTGCAGCAGCTGAGAGGTTAGTGTCAGCTTCTTCCAAACCATGGCATCGACCAGGGCAAAAATGTTCGCCTCCCGCGCCTGACTCACCAACAGCTGGACATCAGACTCTTCAATTTGCCGGCTTTGAGCATACAGGCAAAGCTTGTCAATTTCACTGCTCAAAATCCAGAGGTTCTCCCCAACTACATCCATGATAAGCCGCAGCGCCGTCGGCGAGATATCCCCGCCGCGATCCCTTACACGAGAGCGAATCCAATTGCGCAGCACAGTCCCTCTGATAGGCTGAAATTCCCTTACCCTGGCATTCGGCACCAACTGCCTGAGCAGCGGATTACCCCTCCCCAGCGCGCCATCGACCAGCACCAATATTGTGCTCGGTGGTATCCCCGAGACATATTCTTTGAGCCCTTTCCATTCACCCAGCTCCGGAGTCGCCCCACGACGCCGATCTCTCTCAAAGCGACCTAACAGTCCCTCAACGATCACCAATCGCCTCGGAGAGAGAAAGGGTAAAGTATTGCAGGTTGCAACGAGTTCGTTGAGAGACAGTTTCTGACCCTCCAGGGTGGCGATGTCAGCCAGCCCTAACTCCTCCACCCCCATCTCCTGCTTAAGTTCAGCTAAAGCTTCCCTGAGGGAGAAGTCATCATGGCCATATAATATGTATAGCAAAAGGCGACTCCTGTAGAGTATAATAACAGCAAAGAGAAGCCAACTCAAAAGCGATCTGGTAGCATGGAGATAGGGATCATTGGCCTGCCCAAAAGCGGCAAGACCACCGTCTTTCAAGCCCTGACTAAGGGAAAAGGAGAAAAGGTACCCCATTCCCCGGGAACTGCTGTGCAGGGCGTGATCAAAGTGCCCGATCCCAGGCTCCAGACCCTGACCGAGATACTCAAGCCAAAGCGAACCGTCCCCGCTGAGGTCAGATACATCGACATCGGTGCCCCGATTAAGGAAATAGGGGGAGCCCACCTAACCCAGCTCAGCACTGCAGATGCCCTGATCTATGTCGTTCGCGTCTTCCAGGATCAGAGAGTGCCTCACATCGAGGGCAGCGTAGACCCGGAGCGAGACATCGCCACCGCAGATTTGGAACTGGCCTTTTCCGATCTGGCCATTGTGGAGAGGAGGCTGGAACGGCTTGAGGTCGACTTGAAAGGGGCCAAGGCGCAGGAGAGGGAGGCCATTCTCCGGGAGCAGGCTTTGATACAGGAGATAAAGTCGGCGCTGGAAAAGGACATCCCTCTTCGAGAGCAAGAGCTCTCCGAGCCAGAGGACAAGTTAATAAGGAACTACCAGTTTCTCAGTGCCAAGCCCATGCTGCTGTTGCTCAACATCGGCGAGGAGCAAATCCCAGAAGCTAATTCTCTGGAGGCCCGGTTCCAGCGATACCGCCGCCCCGGCCGCGATATCGCCGTCCTATGTGGTAAACTGGAGATGGAACTGGCCGAGCTTAGCAATGCCGATGCTGAGGAGTTCCGCGTTGCCATGAGCCTGAATGGCTCCGGGCTGGAGCAGGTAGCAGCGCTTTCCCACCAGCTTCTGGGCCTGGTTACCTTCTTCACCATCGCCTCTGATGAAGTCAAGGCTTGGTCTGTGCCTCAGAATACCACTGCCCAGAAGGCAGCGGGCAAGATTCACTCCGATATGGAGCGAGGTTTCATCAGGGCAGAGGTCATCGCCTACGATGAGCTAGTGAAGTGCGGCAGCCTCACGGAGGCCAAAAGGCATGGGCTGCTGCGCCTTGAAGGTAAGAGCTACATCATCCAAGACGGCGATGTGGTCACCATCTTGTTTCACATTTAGCGAGGCACGTGATGTTTGAGACACTGTCAGACAAGCTGAACAACATCTTCAAGAAACTCAGTAGCAAGGGAAGGCTTACCGAGAAGGATGTAGATGAGGCCCTGCGCCAGGTGCGGCTGGCGCTTCTCGAGGCCGATGTGAACTTCAAGGTGGCCAAGGGCTTCATCGCTAAGGTGCGAGAGCGGGCAGTAGGCACTGACATTCTGGAAAGCCTGACCCCGGCCCAGCAGGTGATCAAAATCGTCAATGAAGAGCTGATAGTCATCCTGAGCGGCGGCGACCATCAGCTAAGGCATGCCACCCGACCACCCACGGTGGTATTATTAATCGGACTTCAAGGTTCGGGCAAGACCACAACAGCAGCCAAGCTCGCATTGCACCTGAGACACTCCGGGCAGCGCCCCCTGCTCGTTGCTGCTGATCCCTATCGCCCAGCAGCCACGGCCCAACTTTCCATCTTAGGCCAGCAGCTCGACATCCCAGTCTGCGGTGAAGGAAATTCAGTGCCAGCTATAGGGGCCCAAGCCCTGAGCCGAGCCAAGGAGCTGGCAGCAAGCGTCGTCATTGTGGACACCGCCGGTCGGCTCCATGTTGAGCAAGAGCTAATGGACGAACTGACAGCGCTTCGAGACCAGATGCAGCCATCCGAGGTGCTGCTGGTGGCTGACGCCATGACCGGACAGGAAGCAGTCACTATCGCTGAGGAATTCCATGCCAGAGTCGGCCTCAGCGGAATAATCTTGACCAAGATGGATGGCGATGCCCGCGGCGGTGCGGCCCTCTCCGTTACCTCAGTCACCGGAGTGCCCATCAAGTTCGTCGGAGTAGGAGAGAAAGTCGACGCTCTGGAGCCTTTCTATCCCGACCGCATGGCATCTCGCATCCTGGGCATGGGAGACATCCTGAGCTTCATCGATAAGGCCGAAGCCACTCTGGACCAAAAGAGAGCTCTGGAGCTGGAGAAGAAAATCCGCCGCTCCGAATTCAACCTCGAGGATTTCCTGGAGCAATTGCAGCAGGTGAAGAAGATGGGCTCATTAAGCGAGCTTATTGAGATGATCCCGGGCTTCTCCGCCGTTTCCCGGCAAATGCCCACTGCTGTCGATGAAAAGCAAGTCAAACAAGTGGAGGCCATTGTCCTGTCCATGACCCCGGAGGAGAGACATAATCCCGACATCATCGACGGCTCCAGGCGACGGCGCATCGCCCGAGGCAGCGGCACCAGTCCGCAGCAGGTCAATCAGCTATTGAACCAGTTCCGCCAGATGCAAAAGCTGATGAAACAAATGACCTCAAAGCGAGGTCTGGGATTGCTCCGGCCATTTCGGTAGCGAGTCCATGAACAAGCCGTTCCCGGTTTGGCACGATGTCTATATCGTTGGTGGCAGCGAAATCTCAGACTTGTATGACTGCTCTATTTACCTTATCGCCGGCCCCGAGCTTATCCTCATCGACTCCGGCGCTGGCAGAAGCTTTCAGCGACTGGTGCAGAATATAGAGAGCCTCGGCTTCGACGCTGAGAAGCTGAGCACTGTCATTGTCACCCACGGTCATATCGACCACATCGGCGCTCTTAGCCAGTTTCGCGAACAATTCGGAGCCAGAATAATAGCTCACGAACTCGATGCCGAGGCCATTGAGAGCGGGAAAAGGACCTTCGCCGAGTTGTATGACCTGCCCTACAGCCCATGTAGAGTGGATGTCAGACTGAGCAAATCTGAAACCGAGCTTCCCTCCGGCCCTCACCCGCTTAAGCTCATCCACATCCCAGGGCACACCCCGGGAAGCATCGCCATCTACGCTGATATCCAGGGCAAGCGAGTCCTCTTCGGTCAGGACATCCACGGCCCATACTATCCAGAATATGGGGCCGATTTAGTTCAGGCAAAGCTCTCGCTGAAAAGGCTCATCGAACTCGAAGCCGATATCCTCTGCGAGGGTCACTTCGGCATCTATCAGCCAGCGACGGAGGTCAAAAGATACATCGAGACATATTTGCTGGCGCTGGGGAAGACTAAACCTTGACTCCTGTTCCGTCCACCTTAGCCTTGTTTCTGCATCAGTTCATCCAACAAGAGTGCCGCCTTCTCAGCAAACAACCGGTCATTGATATGGGCGTCTACCTCGACGAAACCGATTGCGGAGTTGAGGTGGCTCCGCAGTGCCTCAATTAATACCGAGTCCGCATCTGGATCATAGAACTCCTCGCCCTCCTCGACGCGGGTGGCGAATCCCTTTGTCGGAACCAGCACTGCTGTAGGTCCCATTGCCCTATTCAGCTTCTCAGCGATGACCCTCCCGACCAGAGCTATCTCGTCCTTGCTGGCGCGGACGGCGGCCAGGGCAGGGTTATGTACATATGGCTTTCGGCCCTTAAAGCGCTCGGGTATATTATGTACGCCAGGGAACGAAATCCACATGGCATTGCCAGGAGCTAATATCTGGGCGATGCCCTTTCTGCCCGCTGTTTCCAACCTATCTGGCCCAGCATCGAGAAAGCCACCAAATAGATGATCGGTCACCTCGGCAGGTACCAGATTGAAGACCCCGGCGAATAGACCTTCCTCGATCCCTTCCTCAAGGGCCCGGCCCCCGCTTCCCACGGCATGAAAGATGACTACTTCATACCCTTTCCCACCGAGGATGTCACAAAAAACATCCACGCAGGGCATCAGATTGCCACGTGTGGCCACCCCGATAAGAGGCCTGTCTGAAGCAAAAGGTCCTGGGTCTCCAGCGACCATGCCAACAATGGCGTTGGCAGCCGTGGCCAGCATCCTCTTCGTTATTCGATTCAAGCCGCGTATATCAACGATAGACGGGATCATGGTAATATCTTTTGCCCCCAGAAAGGGACGAGTATCCCAAGCAGCCACTGTGGATACCATCACCTTGGGCACACCGAAGGGAAGGGCTCTCATCGCTGCCGTGGCCAATGAAGTCCCCATCGACCCGCCGAGGGACAGGATGCCATCGAGCTTGCCGGAACGGTAGAGATCTTTAACCACCTCGGCTGCCCCTTTGGCCATTAGCTCTACAGCCTCTCCTTCATGCAGGGCAGCGATTTCCTCCATCTTGCTGCCGCCAGCCTCTGCCACCTGCTCGCGGCTGATGTCCCGCTCCAGCAAAGGCTCTCCCAGCATCGAGACATCTACCACGATGACATGACAGCCCTGCTCCAAGATCTTGTCCCTAACATACCCAAATTCAACCCCTTTGGTATCCAGTGTTCCTATCAGCACCACAGTCTTGGCCATTTCCTTCCCCTCTCGCGCTTCGCCGGCTTCCAGCCCTCGGCCACTGGCAAGCTGAAGCAAAGACAAAAAGGCATCCTCGAACTCAGCCAGACCCTGTTTTCACGCCGAGGGACAGAAAGCTTGGAGCAATTCGAAATACTGGCGTCCGCAGAACCCAATAGCAACTACGGATTCTACTGCGCAGCCAACATGCGCCTGTCACCGGTCATTAAAGGAAAAGCCGGATTTCGCTTCTCAGAAGGGACGCCCCTTCTCCTCCCAGACCTTCCTCAAGCCTAGGTCTTCTGCCATCACCTTATAGCAGATGTAACCAGAGGAGCCCTTGACTCCGCCAAAGCCACTGGCCGCTGACGAGGCCAGATACATATTCTTTACCGGCATCCTATAGTCAAAAAGATCCGGGATTGGGCGGAATCTACCCAGCTGAGAGGCAAGGCCATCTCCCATATAAGGGTCACCTCCGCCCATACTGATGTCTCTCTTCGATATCTCAAGTGGAGTGTAGATGTAACAGCTGATGAGGTTATCCTTGTCAATGTTGGTGGCATACCGCTGCCACTGCTTTATGACCTCGTCACCGAGCTTCTTCTTCACCTTCATCCAGCCATTCTCCGATAAGCTCCGCACCGGCCCTGTTAGTATCTCAAAGCCACCGATATATTTCCCCTTCGGCGCCCTGGAACTGTCCAGCATACCTGTCTCGTACATACCCATCATCAAATTCTTGGCCAGTCCGTATATACGAGCCTCAGCCTCATATTTTGTGGCGATATAGTCTGCATCATTGGGCATAAGAAACTTTCCAAAGAGCTTAGCACAGTCTGGATCATAAGCCTCCGCCTTATATCGAGGTGGCTCATGCATGGCTACCCAGGCCCAGAGGAATATGGCCCGATCACGAATGATATTCTTTATCCTCCTGATAATTTTGGGACTAACATAGCCGGGCTCCAAAAATCTGAGCACAGTCTGCCCAGCATCAATACCGCTAACGACCATCTTCTTGGCCTTGATCTCTGTTCCATCCACCAGACGGACCCCTTTTGCGGCACCGTTCTTCACAATCACCTTGTCAACTTCGCTGCTTAAAAAGACCTTCCCTCCCATCTCGGTGAGGGCCCTCTCCAAGGCAAGGGGCAGAGTACGCATGCCACCCTTGGGAATCGAATCGGCAACCCCAGGAAGGCACACCGCGGCCACCGTTGGCACAAGTGTCGGGCCGGGGACATCGCCGGGCCAGAGGCCTGTGGGGACCTGTGATCGCCTCATACAGAGCATCTGCAATTCCGGGCTCTCCCACAGCTCGCGGGCCATCTGTTCTATGGTCATAACTGAATACACCGGCTCAAAGCCACTGTCAGGGTCGTCCATGAGCTTTTCCAGAGCGTCCTTCTCCCCCCAGGGTTTCGGTACGTTAAGCCCGACTTCAGCAAGGGCCGGCCGCCACTTGGTGCGAATCTTCTCTTCCAACCACCGTGCCGTTTCAGCATCCTTTTCTGAAAACCGGGCAATGGCCTTGAAGGTCTTTTCCGCATTCTTCTTTGAGTACTCAGTCCTGCCCGTCTTCTTGTCCACAACAATCACAGATGCATAATTCATAAGGCAGGTGCCATTGGCAAATACCGCACCACGACCTACGTCAGCGAAACCGAAATCCAAGCCCTTCTCCGCCAGCTTGAAGTCAGTATAGGGGGGGCTGCCCCAGACACGACTTATGATAGAGAATGGATCGCAGACGAAGCCTGGGATGAAGGATTCGTCAGTGCGGGTGCCACCACCCAATTCACCTTCCCTCTCGAAAACAGCCACCGATAACCCATTATGCGCCAGATAGCAGGCCGTGATCAGTGCGTTGTGCCCTCCTCCAATTACTACCGCATCATAGCTCGCATCAGCCATTGCCAGACCTCCTCCTTTACCTTATTTTTATTTTTGTTATTTGTGGGGATTGCCAGACATTTTACCACAAAAGCCGATGTAAAGCCACCCCCTGTACTCGTTTATATGGTCAGTGATACATCGCTTCCCCCCTTTGTTATTGCGAGCGAAGGCGAAGCAATCCTATCTTCCACAAGATTGCTTCAGTTGCCTAATGGGCAACCTCGCAATGACATCAGAAAGTACCTAGCACGTATTTGCTCACGCTACAGAAGATAGAAAGCCTGACCTCTGTTCAGCTGCCCCGGCTTCTCAGAAGGGGCGCCCCTTCTCCTCCCAGACCTTCCTCAAGCCAAGGTCTTCTGCCATCACCTTGTAGCAAATGTAGCCAGAGGCGCCCTTGACTCCACCAAAGCCACTGGCCGCCGATGAGGCCAGATACATATTCTTCACTGGCATCCTATAGTCGAAAAGCTCCGGGATGGGGCGGAATCTACCCTGCTGAGAGACAAGGCCATCGCCCAAATAAATGTCCCCTCCGCGCATGCATATGTCTCTTCTTGACATCTCAAGCGGAGTGTAGATGTAACAGCTGATGAGGTTATCTTTGTCAATGTTGGTGGCATACCGCTGCCACTGCTTTATGACCTCATCGCCGAGCTTCTTCTTCACCTTCATCCAGCCATTCTCAGATAAGCTCCGCACCGGTCCTGTCGCTATCTCAAAGGCACCGAGGTATTTCCCCTTCGGCACTCTGGACCTGTCCGTCGTACCTGGCTCGTACAGGCCCATCATCAAGTCTTTGGCCAGTCCGTAGATACGAGCCTCAGCCTCATATTTTGAGCAGACATAGTCTGCGTCATTGGGCATAAGAAACTTGCCAAAGAGCCGACCACAGTCCGGGTCGTAAGCCTCCGCCTTATATCGAGGCGGCTCATGCAAGGCTACCCAGGCCCAGAGGAATGCACCCCGATCATGAGTGATATTGTTTATCCTTCTAGCAATTCTAGGACTGACATAGCCGGGCGCGAGAAATCTGAGCACAGTCTGCTCAGCATCAATACCGCTAACTACCATCTTCTTGGCCTTGATCTCTGTTCCATCCGCCAGACGAATCCCTTTTGCCGCACCGTTCTTCACAATCACCTTGTCAACTTCGCTGCTTAAAAAGACCTTCCCTCCCATCTCGGCGAGAGCCTTCTCCAAGGCAAGGGGCAAGTTCCTGATGCCACCTTTGGGAACTGAATCGGCAACCCCGGGAAGGCACACAGCAGCCACCGTTGGCACAAATGACGGGCCGGGGACATCACCGGGCCAGAGGCCTGTGGGGACCTGTGATCGCCTCATACAGAGGATCTGCAATTCTGGGCTCTCCCATAGCTCACGGGCAAGCTGCTCTACGGTCATCACTGAATACACCGGCTCAAAGCCGCTATCGGGGTCATCCATGAGCTTTTCCAGAGCGTCCTTCTCACCCCAGGGGGTCGGTGGGCTAAACCCAGTTTTAGCGAGGGCTGGCCGCCACTTGGTGCGTATCTTCTCTTCCAACCACCGTGCCGTTTCAGCATCCTTTTCCGAAATTCGAGCAATGGACCTGAAGTTCTTTTCCGCATTCTCCGCTGAATACTCAGTCTTGCCCGTCTTCTTGTCCACAAGAAGCACAGCGGGGTAGTTCATGAGGCACCTGCCATCGGCAAATATCGCGCCACGCCCGAATTCGGAGAAAGCGAAATCCAGCCCCTTCTCCTGCAGTTTGAAGTCAGTATATGCAGGGTGGCTCCAGACGCGGGTGGTAATGGCGAATGGCTCGCAGATGAATCCCGGGATGAAGGATTCGTCATTGCGGGTGCCACCCCCCAATTCACCTTCCCTTTCAAAAACAGCCACCGATAGCCCACTGTATGCCAGATAGCAGGCCGTGATCAGTGCGTTATGTCCTCCTCCAATTACTACCGCGTCATAGCTCGCATCAGCCATTGTTTGACCTCCTCCTTTCTCTTATTTTATTTGTGATTTTGCGGGGATTGTTGGACATTTTACCACAAAAGCCGTTATAAAGCCACCCAGTCCTGCGACTTGGTGGCTGTTGTCGCAATTGCTCGGGCACTACCTGTGCTGTATAATGGCTATAAAGCAATACCGATACAGCCAAAGTGGGAGGGGAACATGGTTAGTGGCCAGGACATCTTCTCTTATCAACGGTACCTGTTTCGGAGAAAGGTATTCAAGGCATTTGGTGGCGAATTCCGCATCTATGGCCCGGATGGAAACCAAGTCCTGTACTCCAAACAAAAGGCGTTCAAGCTCAAGGAGGACATACGAGTCTACTCCGACGACACCATGAGCAATGAGCTGCTGACGATCAAGGCGCAGCAGATCATCGATTTCTCTGCTGCCTACGACGTGGTTGACCCGGCAAGTGGTGTTGCAGTTGGCGCTTGTCGCCGCAAGGGCTTCAAGTCACTGCTTCGGGATGAATGGCTTCTCCTTGACCCGCAGGGGCTGGAGATGGGCAAGATTCAGGAGGACTCCTGGCTACTGGCCTTGCTGCGGAGGCGACTTGGAATTATACCACAGAAATACACCGTCAGGCTTGGAGAGCAACCTGTGGCCTCGTTCAAGCAGCACTTCAACCCATTTGTGCTCAAGTACACCCTCGATCTATCCCAGGATTACGAAAAGAGGCTGGACCGGCGGCTGGCCATCGCCGCCGGTGTACTGCTCTGCGCCATCGAACGACGGCAGCGGTAGCTTCATGGAGGCATAGGCAACATGCGTGATGAGCTGGCATCGGCTCTGAAAGGGCACGAGGCTGATTATATCGAGATGCGGATCGAGCAAGCACAGGCTACCCGGATCCAGTACCGGGGCCGCGAACTCGAGGACATCGGCAGCACCACCAGCCTCGGCGGCAACGTACGCGCCTTAGTCAAGGGAGGTTGGGGCTTTGTCTCATTCAATGAGCCCTCCCAACTCCGCGATAAGGTCGAACTCGCAGTGAAGCAGGCCAAGCTGGTGGGCAGAGAGGAATCACAGTTTGCCCCGGTAGAGCCTGTTGTGGACATAGTCCATCCCGAGGTGAAGAAGGACCCTACCGCCATTCCGCTGGCGCAGAAAAAGAAGCTCCTTGATGAATACAATAACATCATTTGGGCGCTGCCTAAGA
Organism: Dehalococcoidia bacterium; assembly: GCA_034414595.1. Taxonomy (GTDB): domain Bacteria; phylum Chloroflexota; class Dehalococcoidia; order SZUA-161; family JAUWZY01; genus DAOULY01. The sequence continues at coordinate 58,386 of DAOULY010000016.1, read as the reverse complement.
TTCAGACCTCGGTCATCCTCTACAGCGATGGGCAGAAGAAGGTGACTTTCGCTAACTCTGAAGGAAGCTATATCGAGCAGTCCCGTGTGGATGTTTCGGCAAGGTTCATGGCCGTGGCCCGGGACGGCGCTGACGTGCAGCAGACAACGTTGAGTCTGGGAAGCCGCGGTGACTTCGGCTTCCTGGAGAACCTGCACCAGCAGGTTCAAGATATGGCCCAGCGTGCGGTGGCCCTGCTCTCCGCTCCCCATGTCAAGGGCGGTGAATACACTGTGATCCTGGACCCGGTGTTGGCCGGCGTCTTCGCCCACGAGGCCTTCGGCCACCTCTCCGAGTCCGACTTCGTCTACGAGAACCAGCGCATGCGTGAGATCATGGTACTGGGCCGGAGATTCGGCAGCCAGCATCTCAATATAATAGACGGCGCTGTTGCCCCAGGGCTCCGCGGCAGCTACAAATATGACGACGAGGGCGTCCCAGCCACCAAGACTTACCTGATCGAGGAGGGAGTGCTGGTAGGGCGGCTGCACTCCAGAGAAACGGCAGCCAAGATGGGGGAGAAGCCAACAGGCAATGCCAGGGCTCTGGACTATCACTTCCCGCCCATCGTCCGCATGACTAATACCTACATCGAGCCCGGTGACATTTCCTTTCAGGACATGGTCGCCGACATCAAAGAAGGTATTTATGTCAAGAACTGGTACGGCGGTATGACCAGCATGGAGATGTTCACCTTCTCTGCAGGAGAGGCCCATGAAATCCGGAATGGCAGCATCGGCGAACTCATGCGCCCGGTAATGCTCAGCGGCAATCTGTTCACCACACTGGAGAATATCGATGCCATCGGCAACGATCTGGAGATGAACGAAGGCGGCGGCTGTGGCAAGGGAGCGCAAATCCCGCTCCCGGTGTCCAACGGCAGCCCTCATATCAGAATCAGGAAGTGCCTCGTCGGCGGGAGATAGCATGGACTTAGCGGACATACTGGATAAGGCCAAGCGGGTATCAGAGGAAGCTGAGGTCTTCTCCGTCTCCCGGCGGGAGACAGAGGCCCTTTTTGAAGCCAACCGCCTCAAGCTGGTACAGACCAAGGAGACCAGCGGGATGGCGCTACGGTTGATTCAAGAAGGACGCGTCGGCTTCTCCGCCAGCGCCGGTCCAGCAGAGACAGACCAGCTCATAGCTAGAGCCTTGGAAGTGGCCCCCTTTGGTGCCGAGGCCAAGTTCCAGTTCCCCCGTATCGAGGGCTATCCCCAGATTGAGGTCTACGACCCCAAGGCCGAAGCTGTATCCGAAGAGGATATGGTCCAGCTCGGCCAGTCCCTTGTCGATGCACTGCTGAGCCACACTTCTGAGCTCGTCTGCGAAGCCGGGGTGGTGCGCAGCACCACCTTTGTTACCCTCCTGAACTCCAGGGGAGGCCAGGCAAGCTATCAGAAGAGCGTCTTCGGCATTGGCATCGAGGGAGTTCTTATTCGAGGCACGGACATGCTCTTCGTCGGGGACAGCGAGTCCTCCTGTCATCCACTTTCCGATGCCAAGGCTGTGGTCGAGAGCACCAAGAGGCAACTGGACTGGGCCAGAGAGACTGCCACCGCGCCCAGCGGTAGCCTTCCCGTGCTGTTCACCCCTTATGGGGTGGCCAGCGCCCTGGTCCCACCACTGGCAGTAGCGTTCAACGGCAAGATGGTGGTTCAGGGAGCATCCCCTCTGGCCGGCAAAAAAGGAGCGCAGGTGTTGGCCCCCGAGCTCTCCATCTGGGACGATGCCACCATCGCCTATCGCCCGGGAAGCCGTTTCTGCGATGATGAAGGGGTGCCCAGCCGGTGCACTCCCCTACTGCAAAACGGCCAGGTGCTCAATTTCCTCTACGACCTGCAAACGGCAGGACTCGCCAGCACCGAGAGCACCGGAAGCGCCTCACGAGGCCTGGGCAGCCTGCCCGCGCCGGGGATCAGCGCCCTCATCATCAGGGAGGGAGAGACTGAGTTTGATGACCTGCTCTCCGAGATCAAGGAGGGGCTGGTCGTCGAGCAGCTTCTGGGTGCCACCCAGGGAAACGTCCTCGCCGGCGAGTTTAGCGGCAATGTGCTCCTGGGCTATAAGGTGGAAAAGGGGCAAATCGTGGGCCGGGTCAAGGACACCATGATCTCGGGGAATGTCTACGAGGTGCTCAAGGAGGGCATTGCCCTGGGGAGGAAGGCTCGTTGGGTGGGAAGCTCGCTACTCACGCCGCCCATCTACTGCCCCGCCGTATCAGTAGCGAGTAAGGGGTGACAGCAACTTCGTCAAGCACCCAAGCCACGGCGCCAAGGAGGCCGGAGTCGTCGCCCCAGGCTGAGGTCACCACCTTCACCTTACTGAAGCCGAATAGCCTATTAGAGTTCGCTGTCGTATTCCCTTCTCTTATCCGGGTCAGCCAAGACCCCGTAGGCTTCGTTTAGCTTTTTACTTATTTTCTCGGCTCTTATTCTAAGCACTTCTGACTGATTCACAAATCTATCTGGATGATATTGTGTGATCTTTTCGCGATAGGCTTTCTTGATTTCGTCCTGGGTCGCAGCACGGCTGACTCCCAGAACGTCATAATATGTCTCGCCCGGGTAGCTTGCCCATTTGAGTTGCGCCCGCACCTCCTCCCAGACTCTTTCCTCCTCATCAAACCATGTAGTCTCTTGCTCGCCAAATGATTTCCCCCGCCTCCAAGACTGCTCTCCCCGATAACCAAATCCCCTCTCCCAATGCCTCTCCTGCCATAAATACGAGAGGATGGGTATTATCCATGGAGTAAGCGCCAGTACCAGCTGTATTACAGCGATAATGAGGAGGTCGCCTATCACCTCCTCTCGAGCCGCTAGAGACACTACAAGGAGCACTGCACCTGAAGTACCCATGAGCAGAGTCCAGAGTGTCCTAGTTACGGGCGTTATCAATCATCCTCCAAACTACAAGCTGCCTGCCTCAGTTATAATATCATTTCGCTTCTCTCGATTGTAGTTGTCCAGCACCCAGGCCACGGCACCAAGGAGGCCGGAGTCGTCGCCCAGGGCAGAGGTCACCACCTTGACCTTATTGAAGCCAGACATGGCCCGCTCAGCAATGACCTTCCGCACCGGGGCCAGAAGCAACTCGCCAGCATTGGAGACGCCGCCGCCGATGATCACAAGCTCGGGATCGAACAGATGAACCACATTGACCACACCGATGCCGAGAAACCTCCCGGCGGTCTCCATAACCTCCTGAGCCAAGGGGTCGCCGCTGCGGGCAGCTTCTGCCACCACCTTGGCATCCACACTTTTCGGGTCGTTGTTCGCCAGGCCAGAGATAGCGCCGGGCTCCATTTTTGAGATCCTCTCTCGCGCCATGCGAGCTACGGCAGTCCCCGAAGCCAGAGCCTCGAGACAGCCAGCATTGCCGCAAGCGCATCTGGGGCCATCGGGGTCTATGACCATGTGGCCGATCTCAGCGGCAAAGCCCTCGCTGCCGAGCAGAAGCCGGTCGTCGCTGATGACCCCACCGCCAATGCCAGTGCTGACAGTGATATAGACCAAGTGGCTGAATCCCCGGCCAGCGCCGAACCTGTGCTCGCCCAAGGCAGCCAGGCTGGCATCATTGGCCACCCACACAGGGACCTTCATCTCCTGTTCCAAAAGCGTTTTGACCGGGACATCCTTCAACTTGGGCAGATTCGGCGATGAGACAAGCACCCCCGTCTCTGGCCGCACCAGGCCAGCAACAGCCAACCCCATGCCCAGCAACTGCTCATGGCCGATATCCGATGTCAGCTCCCATACCGCCTGCTTGATGCGTGGAATGACTTCCTCTTCAGGATGAGCCAGGGCAGCACAGCGGCGTAACAGCTTCCCATAGCGGTCGGCCAGGGCAAGGCGAAGCTGAGTGCCTCCCAAGTCCAGGGCCAAGATGAGATTCCGAGTCAAAGTCACCTCTGCGTTAGTATATATGGTCATGAGCAAAATGACAAAACCTATGCCTTGACTGCCGTTTGTCGAGCCAATAGAATGAGAGGCGAGGTTTGGATTGATAAAAGGGCAAAAAGTGGTGCTGCGGGAGAAAAGGCTCAGTGATGCGGCCGAGGACTATGCCTGGCGCCGTGACCCTGAGCTGGCCCGTCTGGATGCGGCACCGCCATCACAGCTATCATTCTCTATATTCCTGGCAAGCTACGCTGAAGAGCTAAGACAATCCAGCCCAAGGCGACGCCGCTTTGCCATTGACACCCTGGACGGTAAGCATATCGGGAACTGCATGTATTACGACATCGACGAGAAGAAAAAACAAGCCGAGATAGGGATCATGATCGGCAATCGCGACTACTGGGACCACGGCTATGGCACCGATGCCATCTCCACCCTGATCCACCACATCTTCCAGGACACAGGCCTGGAAAGGCTCTATCTAAATACGCTGGATTGGAACTTCCGCGCCCAAAGATGCTTTACTAAATGCGGCTTTGTTCCCTATAATCGCTCTTCCCGACAGGGGGATACCTTCGTGGTAATGGAGCTAAGACGAAGCTGGCTGAACCAAGACGAAGCTTAGCTCTTCTCCTCCTTTGGCGCCTCCGGGGGAGCCGGGTTTACCAGCCCCACCGCCAGCGTCTTCGGTATCAGTGCAGCAAGTTCCTCCTGCGTCCAGATCCCTTCGTTCTTGAAGATGGACTTCATCCGAATGGGCTCGGAGAAAAGCGTGATCTCACCGCCCGAGGCGCGCAATACCTGTCCATTGATATTCCCGGACTCGTCCGAGGCCAGGTATATAATGAGCGGTGCCACGTATTCCGCAGAAGGCATATTAATCAGTTCATCAAGCCGCTGCTTGGTTATCAGCCCGGACTCATACCTCTTCTTAAAGCCAGCGACAACATCAGGTGCCAGGCTGAACCGTGTTGCGGCCTCGGGACACACAGCATTGCAGGTTACGCTATATCTGCCCATCTCACGGGCCACAGCCCTGGTGAAGCCCACAATCCCGGCTTTAGCTGCTCCATAGTTGGCATGACCCACAGTCCCCAGCCAGGCATCGGAGGAGAGATTTATGATCCGGCCCCAGCGCTGCTCCCGCATGTGACCACAGGCAAACCTGGTGCAATTGAACGTCCCCTTGAGATAGGAGTTGAGACAAAGGTCCCACTGCTCCTCAGACAAATTCCAGACCATGCGCGGGGCATCGGCCCCAGCGCAATTCGCCAGGATGTCAACCCTGCCGAAGTTGTCCACCGCCACCTGTATTACCATCTCGCCTTCTGCAAACTTGGCAATATCAGCGAAGACAGCCACTGCCTGGCCACCAGCATCCCTGATCTCCTTAGCCGTTGTTTCCGCATCTCCCCCCTCTGCCCCTTGCCTCCTGTTGTTGGTGACTACCTTGGCCCCTTCCCTGGCCATGCCTATTGCTACAGCCTTGCCGATGCCCTGTCCAGAGCCGGTGACCACGGCTACTTTTCCTTCCAGAACTCCCATGTCTTACCTCCTTATTAGCTTTTCAGTCGAGAACGACCACAGCCGTGCCCTGCGTGGTCCTTTCCCCTTTGGGATTCTCGGTCCAGACATCGCACTCAATGCGACGCTCATCATCTTCAACATATTTTTTAGTCACCTTCCCCTTGCAGATAAGCTCCTCGCCGGGGAAGTCCATGCCGCGGTAGCTGGCGCTCAGTCTCCTTAGCGTTCCTCTTTCACCAATCCAATCGGTCATCATCTGTACTAAAAAGGCATATTTCAACTTGCCCTGGAGGATAACGTTGGGCAGCCCCTGGGCCAGAGCAAAATCCTTATCATAATGAATCTGGTAGTAGTCGCCAGACGCCCCTGCCCACCTCACCAGCTGTTCGGTTGTGGGCCGCTTCACCAGTGGTGGTACTTCAGTTCCCACGTCTATGCCTTCATAACTAAGTTCTGGGCCCATCAATACCTCAAGTAGGTCGCTCGTCCCTTTGCCACCACCACACCTTCCTGGTTGGTGAAAACATTCTCGTAGACCACGAGGAACTGCTTCCCCTTTCTCCCCTCCCGCTCTTGAATGTCGGCGAGCTTCTGACTACAGGTTATGACATCGCCGACCCTCACCGGCTGGAGGAATTCCAGATCGTCCGCGATAACCAGCAGTCGCTTAACAGGCAGCTCGAACTGCACCCGTCCGGTGAAGCCGATGCCAGCGGTGCAGAGAAAGCTCGGCGGGGCGATGATGCCACCATAAGGGGTATTTCGGGCGTAGTCCTCGTTCTGCCACAGGGGATTAGAATCGCCCACTGCTTCAGCGAACTTCCGTACCGCTCCCTTTTCTATCTCAGTGAGCAGTGGAGAAGCCTCGGAACCGATCGCCTTTGTTATTTCGCCAGTAATTGTCTCCTCGGCTACGTTTCTTGCTACCAGTTTATATCAACTACGCTCCATTGACAAGAGGCCGACACTGAGGTAAAATCTATTATGGGAAACTGATGCCAGATAAATACGATGTCATCATCGTTGGCAGCGGTCCCGCAGGAATCTTTGCCGCCTTAGAACTCTCACAAGCCTCTGGTCTTTCCGTACTGTTCCTAGAGAAGGGCCACGACCTATCCCAGCGTTTTTGCCCCATTATTGGCGGAAGCGAAGATTGTGCACTTTGTTCTTCCTGCTGTGACATGGTCAGCGGCTGGGGAGGTGCTGGTGCCTTCAGCGATGGCAAGCTTACTCTATCAGCCACTGTCGGTGGCAGACTCCAAGAGTACGTTGGCCTGGAACGGACGGAAGAACTGATCCGCTACGTTGACGATACCTACCTCAGATTCGGTGCCTCCGACAATGCCTACGGGACCGGCACCGAAGTCCAGAAGTTGATGGGAAAAGCTAAAGCAGCGGGACTGAGGCTGACTCCGATGAAAGTCCGGCACCTCGGGACGGAGCACTGCCTTGAGGTCTTGAGCAGGATGCACTATTTTCTGGACGGCAGGGTGGAACTGAGGACAGTCACTACAGCCTCAGCAATCTTGGTCCGAGATGGTAAAGTACAGGGCATCGTGACTGAAGAGGGACAGACGCTGGAATGTGAGTATCTGATACTGGCCCCGGGCAGAGAGGGCGCCGATTGGCTGGTCAAGGAAGCTACCAAGTTGGGGCTGACCATATACAACAATCCCATCGACATTGGCGTCCGTGTAGAGGTACCCACATCAGTGCTCGCGGAGCTGACTGATGTCCTGTATGAACCCAAGCTCGAGTTCCGCTCCAAGTCCTCCGGAGACCGAGTTCGGACATTCTGTGTCTGTCCGGCCGGGGAGGTGGCTATGGAGTCCACAGGCGGCTGTGACCCGGTAATTACAGTCAATGGCCACAGCTACGCCGAGCGGAAGACTGCCAACACCAATTTCGCCCTACTGGTCAGCATCTCCTTCCCACCACCATTCCGAGACGCTATCGGCTATGGGAAATCTGTGGCTCGTTTAGCCAACATCTCGAGCGGCGGCGTTATCATTCAGCGTCTAGGTGATCTGGAGAAAGAGCGCTGTTCCACCTCAGCTACCATCGAGCAAGGTCGAGTCCAGCCTACGCTGAAGAGCGCGACTCCCGGCGCCTTGGGCCTGGTCCTGCCTCATCGTTTTCTGAACGTGATCGAGGAGATGCTCAGTGCCATGGACAAATTGGCCCCTGGCGTGGCCGCCCCTGATAGCCTGCTTTATGGAGTGGAAGTCAAGTTCTATTCCTCTCGTCTTAAGCTCGATCCAGGTCTGGAAACCGAGATCGGCAACATGTTCGCCATTGGCGATGGCGCTGGGGTCAGCCGCGGCTTGGTTCAAGCTTCAGCTTCAGGAGTGATAGCTGCCAGGGAGATCTTGACCAGGCTGGGCAAGGCCTAATGCAGTTATGTCAATCGCCAAGGCTCGATTCCTCGGCCTCGACCTAACCTCTTCACCGAAAAAGCCCAGCGCCTATGCCGTCCTGGATTTTAACTCGAGGATAGCTGCGCTCGGCTCTCTGAGCTCAGACCGTGACATCCTCGACTCCGTAGAACGAATCAAGCCCGTTGTTGTGGCCATTGACGCCCCCTTGAGCTTGCCTCTGGGACTCTGCTGCTTGGATCAGTCCTGTTCCTGTGGTGAGACGATGGCTGGAAAAGGTCGGATTTGTGAACGGGAACTTGCCAAGCTCGGGATCGGTTGCTTCTTCGCCACCAAGAGGTCCATCATCAAAGGAATGGTGGAACGCGCCATCGCTTTGAAAGATGAGATTTGCCACCGTGGCTATCAAGTCATCGAGGTCTATCCATATGCCACCAAGGTCTGTCTGTGGGGCAAGGGCATTCCCAAGAAGACGACACCCGAAGGCCTCAAATTCCTACAACAGCACCTTGCTCAGCTTATCCCCGGTCTGGAAAGAGAGAGTGTCGAGAACCATGACCTCGCTGATGCGCTAATAGCTGCCTATACCGCCTGCCTATACCATCGAGAGCTGGCAGAGCCTGTGGGTCATCCCGATGAGGGGCTCATATTCATCCCATTGCCTCAAACCAAGGCTTGCAGTGGCCTTCACCCTCCTGGGTCGTCCGAGCTTTGTCCTTGAAATGCTCTTGCAGGAAGTGGAAGGCTTCTTCCTTAGTCCTGATCGAGCATGATTTGATGAAGCCCAATCAGGTCTTCATCAAACAGAGCCAGGATTATTGATTTCTTCATGTCGTCCTCGAAAGCTACATTTCCTGCTCTGGGTCAGGCACGGCCGCCAGTTGCAACTCCGATCGAAAATACCTACGCTGGAAGTAGAAGGCCACGTTTACAAGGCTGATCAGCACCGGCACTTCCACCAGCGGTCCGATAACAGCAGCGAAGGCCTGTCCGGAGCCGATGCCGAACACAGCCACGGCTACCGCGATGGCCAGTTCGAAGTTATTGCTGGCGGCGGTGAAGGCAATGGTTGTAGTCTTGGAATAGTCGGCACCGATCTTCTTGCCCATGTAAAAGGAGACAAGGAACATGACGACGAAGTAGATAAGGAGAGGGACGGCAATGCGGATCACATCCAGGGGCAATTCCACGATGAATTCCCCTTTAAGGGAGAACATCACCACGATAGTGAAAAGAAGGGCAATAAGTGTGATGGGGCTTATCTTAGGAATGAACTTCCTCTCATACCAGTCGCGCCCCTTAGCCTTGATCAACGTGAAGCGTGTAATCATGCCTCCAAAGAAGGGAATGCCAAGGTATATGAGCACGCTCTGGGCGATTTGTCCGATGGTTACTTCCACTGCCGACCCTTCCAGACCGAACCACCCTGGCAGTATAGTGATGAAGATATAGGCATAAATTGAGTAGAAGACTATCTGAAAGACCGAGTTAAAAGCAACTAGACCGGCAGCATATTCTCTATCTCCCTTCGCCAACTCGTTCCACACTATGACCATGGCAATACAGCGAGCCAGCCCTATCATTATCAGGCCCACCATGTAGTCGGGATATGGCCATAGGAAGCCCAAGAAGATGATGGCGAGGAAGAACATGAGCACCGGACCGATGAGCCAGTTCTGCACCAGCGAAAGTCCCAGCACCCGCCAGTCGCGGAACACCCGGCCCATCTCCTCATACCTCACCTTGGCAAGTGGAGGGTACATCATCAGGATGAGCCCCACGGCTATGGGTATTGAGGTAGTCCCCACGCTGAGTGACTCGGTGAAGTTGGCCACGTTGGGGATGAAGTAGCCCAGGCTCACTCCAAAGGCCATAGCCAAAAAGATCCAGAGCGTGAGGAAACGATCCAATACCGAAAGCCTGCGGGTCACGCCCTCTGGCTCCGCGCTACTCACAGACTCCTCCACTGTATTCGCTTTTCAAAGCCAACCGAGTCATGGCTGTCAAACGCTCCAGAGTCCTCTACTCAAGAATGCTCCATCTCCTCGACCATTCTTGAGACTCTTGCCCTTATCTCATCCCGTATTTCCCTGATTCTCTCCAAAGGCTTCCCGTGAGGGTCTTCCAGTCCCCAGTCCTCAGTTGGCACCAAGGTGGCAGGACACACTCCCTCCACCCCACAGCCCATGATTATGACCTGGTCTACCTGCTCCAGCATCTCAGGGGTGAGCACTTTCGGCGTATTGCCACTTATGTCTATGCCCACCTCTCGCATCACCCCGACGACGTCGGGGTCAACTGAAGGTCAAGGGCTAGTTCCCGCTGAAAGCGCTCTTGCCTTTCCTCTGGCAAGCTGATTGAAGAAGACTTCAGCCATCTGGCTGCGCCCGGCATTGCCCTTACAAACGAAGAGCACTGTTTTCACTTGATTGCCTCCTTTCGTAGCAGAGATAGACATGGTGCTCGTTTTAATGCCTTCATGCGCATAAATGCATATATTTTACAAAAAAATTTTTTGAGCCTATTTAGCTCTCATCCTGCGCGCGCATCCCGGCCCTACCCTCACCGCCTGCTTCAGTCTCTCCCTATCAACCGCTATAATCTCGTCATCCGCCGCTGACTCTCTTATAATATCCACGAGTGATCTGGAGTATCCTTCCATCCCCTGCTTATCGATTGAGTAGACAACCCAGAGACCATCCCTTCTCGACTTGACAAAACCGGCGTCCTGGAGCAGGCTGAGGTTCCGTGATGCCCTGGTCTGGGAGATGTCCAGTGCCTGCATTACCTCACAGACACAGCATTCCTGTTCCAAGAGCAATTTCAGAATTCTGACCCGGGTCTCATCAGAAAGCGCTTTGAACGCTTTGAGCAGACTACGCATTGGTCTCCTTGAATTATATGCGCTTATCCGCATATAAGCTTAGCACCCTTCGCTGGCCTTGTCAATCTCCTATTGCATTATGCGGGGATTTGTTGTATCTTAAGCAAGAAAGAGCGGGGCGTAGCGCAGCCCGGTAGCGCACCAGCATGGGGTGCTGGGGGTCGGAGGTTCAAATCCTCTCGCCCCGACCACGTTTTATCTTGTCTATGGCCCACTCAGCATAGCGCCGGACAAGCACATCCTCAGGGTCACTCAATTCTCTCAATACTGGTAAGGCCTCATCTGCCCCCTCGATATTGCCGATACATATGGCAGCGTACCTTTTGAAATAATGGCTACAATCGCCCTTGAGGAGCTGGAGTAAATCCGACAGGGGCAATATTTCCCTATCAGGCAACGGTACGCCGTACCACGAAACATTGAAACTGGTATTTGTTTCTATAGGCTCTACTTTCCGGTTCAGCGGACAGACATCTTGGCAGATTTCACAACCACCCAAGCAGGTTCCCATCTTTTCCTTTAGAGAATCTGTAATCCCCCCCACATCCTGAAGAGAAGCATGACTTAGGTATGTCCTACATCTCAGCAGGTCAAATCTATACGGCTCGCTTATCGCTCCAGTGGGGCAAGCTTTAATACATCTGTTGCATTTGCCACAGATGTCCTCACCCGCGGTATCAGTACATTCCAGGTCCGCCTCTGTTATCACCACAAACCACCACACCCAGGAGCCGAACTCCTTGGTGTAGGCTATGGTGTTCTTCCCATAGTTAGCCACACCTGCCCGTACCGCTGTCGGCTTGATCGGTACACCTCGATGCCCCGCAGCTCTTGCCTCAAACCCACGCTTCTGTAAGTATTCAGCAATTGATTCACCGAGGTTGACAAACACCCTACGGGCATGCCTCCAGTAGCGGGAGAGGAAAACATGCGGGCCTTGATACTCCGGCAAATTATCGCTGGGGACTCTCAGCTTATAGGGAACCCCGGCAACTATGATAGAGCGAGCACTGCTCAACACATTTCTGGGATCAGCTATTGAGCTATTGATGTACTTGCTTACCGTAAGCCCCTGTAATTTGCCTGCACTCTCAAGCTCAGTGACAGCGTCCCGGTAGTCAACAAAGGGCTCAGCGGAGGTTACTCCAAATATCTCAGCCCCACAGCTGCTGGCATATTCCTGAACCTCAGAAGTCAAAGACATGCTTGCCCTCCCCGTCGAGATCAATCACTGCATTGGCCACGGACTGGCACCACTACCAGACATGCTTCAAATAGAATAACACGCTCAGCCATCTTGTCAAGATTTTGTTCCCTTGAGTGAACACTGCTATAATAGGTCGGAGCGAGTGATGCCAGGAATATTGAAGATGCTCCAGGACATAAAGCTCGTTGTCTTTGACTTGGACGGGACAATAGCAGAGCTGCGCGTGGATTGGCCAGGGCTCCGCAGGGAGCTTCATGATCATTTCAAAATCAATTATGACTTCGATTCCGATTTCACACCCTTTGATAGCGAAATTGAAAAGGCAGGCGCAGAATTAGGGGACAAGGCACTCAAGGAAGCATATGAAATAGTGGAAAGATATGAGCTGGAAAATATCGAAAAGGTGACCCCGATAGCAGGTTCAGTGGAGATTGTTCGTGATTTGAAAAGAGCAGGCAAGACCTTAGCTATACTCTCCGGCAACACTCGAAGCGCTATCGAATTGGCTTTAGGCTATCTAAAGATACGGAAGTATTTCGACATCATAGTGAGCAAGGAAGATGTGAGAAAACACAAGCCCGATCCCGAGGGACTTTTCTTGATCAAGGATAAGGTTGGGGTAGAGATAACCGAGGTATGTCTAATCGGGGACAGGCACACAGACATGGAATGTGCTGCTAACGCCAATGCACTCGCCATAACAATTGAGACTGCACTCAACTACACAGCGGGGCAATAGATTCCATGTCCGGAACTTTAAGAAGGAAAAGCCAATTCAGATGTGAACAGCATGGTATTGTACAGCCGAAACAGGTGACTGAGAGAACCATGCATTTCAAAGATTCCAGCCTGTCAATCGTCCGCATGGAGTGCCCGATATGTGGTCGTATGCTGATAAGAGAAGACCCTCAATGGCAGGAATTGCGCCAGTTGATGGGCAAGTAAACCGCTATCATGACCACCAACGATCAGCAGCAGGGACAAGTCATACAGAAAACGGTATTAAACCTGCGAGCACATCACCTCTATTGTGAGAACTTCATGGAGACTGCCTATCCAGACCGAGGTCAGGATTTCGCAGAGGCGACCAACAGGATCAGGCAGATGTTGAGGTCAGGATCGGGCTTCAGCATCAGAATAACCGAAGGAGTAGACGAACTCTGTCAGTTCTGCCTACACAATAGGGACAATAGATGTAGCCACCCTGATGGAGACGAAGAGCAGGTGGGGAAATGGGATGCCATAATACTGAGGGAATTGGGTCTCCCATTTGGCAAGCTGATAACGATTGAGGAGTTGAGGAATTTGATCAATAGCATCCACCCTCTAAAGCTCTGCCTGGGGAAATGCGTCTATAGCAAAAAGGGATTGTGTGATGCCCTTTCAGTTGAGCGTAACATGAAGGTAGGAAGCGATAATGAATAGAGAGAATATAAACCTAAATGACGCCCTCTACCAGGAAAAACAATACACTTGGTGCGATGCTGTCAGAAAAGGGAAAATCCTGGCAATATCAGGGACGGTCAGTGTGGACGAGAGGCGCCGCACTCTGCATCCCGGCGATCTGGAAGCCCAGGTCAGGGAGATCTATGAGCAGATGAAGACACTTCTGGAGAAAGCCGGGGCCACATTCGACGATGTGATTAAGACTGTAGACTACATCACTCCTGAAGCTCTCCCTCACTATCTTGAAACCGCTAAGGTGCGCCGTGAATATTTCAAGGGCAATTACCCCGCAGCAACCGGCGTTGTCGTAAATAGGCTGTTGCGTGATGATTGGCTGATAGAAATAGACGCCCTCGCGGTACTCGACTGATTCCCGATGACTTACATTTGAGCCATTAATAGCCGGGGTGGAGGAAAGGCTATGAGACTCAAGGATAAAGTAGCAATAATCACCGGTGGCGGCCGGGGCATTGGTAAGGCTTACTGTTTGAGGCTGGCCGATGAGGGAGCCAAGGTTGTAGTCGCCGATATCATCGATGTCAGTGGCACAGTCAAGGAGATCGAGGATAAAAGTGGCACTGCTATAGGAATGAAAGTCGATGTCTCCAGTGAACAGGATACCCAGCGCATGGCTGAGGAGACTATCGCCAAATTTGGCCAGATCAATATCTTAGTCAACAATGCTGCCATATTCTACGGGCTGGAGGATAAGCCATTTGAGGAAATCGACGTTGAGACCTGGGACCGGGTGATGGCGGTCAATATCAGGGGAAGCTGGCTCTGTGCCAAAGCAGTGGTGCCCCAGATGAAGAAGCAGGGGAAGGGCAAGATCATCAACATCTCATCCAGCACGGCATGGCATGGTCGTCCGGGGATCATGCATTATGTCACCTCCAAGGGAGCTGTGATTGCCATGAACCATCAAATGGCAGTGGAGCTGGGGAAACACAACATCTGCGTTAACGCCGTGGCACCGGGCTCTACTCTCTCAGAAGCGACCTTGCTCAAGAGGACGGCGGAGGACGCAGAGAAGCTTGCTCAGGCAAGGCAGGAGCTCAAACGGACAATCTATCCTCAGGACATTACCGGCACCGTTGCCTTTCTGGCCTCCGACGATGCCGATATGATAACAGGACAGACAATACTCGTCGATGGCGGCATGGTGAAGCGCTGACATTCACTCACAGTATTCCGCTATCTTATTGCGGTCGGCGACGATTTCGGCAAATGCTCTCAGATCCCGGCCCTTCAGAATGGGGATTGAATATTTGCCGAAGATAGGCCGATGGGCCTCGGTTGGATTATAGCCGATGGCAATGCCCCCAGCCTGCCAGATCGGTAACAGCAGAGACTCAATGTTTAATGCCGAATCGTCTATTATAGCGACTTGGCTCAGCGAATGCCCCTTTTCCCTCAAGTGGCTTAGCAATATCACTTTTTTGTCGAAGCCACCGCTTGGCCCCGCCAACTTGATGTCATCTCTCTGCAGCATCCAATCTTCGAATAACACTTCCTCGCCATTCACCTCGACCAGGGTCGGCGCCGCTTGCCCATAGTCAAGGCCCAGTCTTTTCACGTGATAGATTATGAACGGGGCCGGCGCGTCGCTAAATGCTGCCTGATACACGCCGCTTCGTCGAAAATTCTCTATGGTCTCCAATAGCCCCGGGGTGTACTCTATGGCATCCGCCGCCGCCTTTATCTGCGCCATGGTGAGGCCGCGTATTATCGCTTGTTTGCCTTCCCTTAGCTGGTTCATTGTGATAATGGGTCTATCAGAGCCTTGCCTTGTCATCTCATAATGGAAGTCTGTGAGCAAATCTGCCAGGTCTCTGGCGCGTTTGATCGGCTCCTTGGCTCCTCCTCTCCTCTCCATAGCCCACCTATCGACATCGGCAAGGCTGAACCATTCCTGCGACAGGAAACTCTGCAACAGGGAACCAGGATCAGAATCGCTCCTTTCCGACAGATAGCTTGTGGAATATCCAGGGTACCATACTTTGTCCACATCCCAGCAAACGGCACTGATTCCCATTGGCCCTCCTCGCAATATATGTAGCCGCCCCGGCCTACACCAGACTTCCCCTATTATACCCCAAAAGCTTCTGCGTGCTCGCAGAAGATGATACCTGCTATAATGATTCCGGCAATGGCGTAAACGGGTATAGAAACGGGAGAGGAGAAGGAAATGCCAAAGAACATAGTCCTGCTGGGCACGATGGACACTAAAGGGGCAGAGTTCGGACTCATCAAAGAAAAGATCATAGAACAGGGTTGCCGTGTCATAGTAGTCGATGCTGGCATTCTGGGAAAGCCGAAGCTTGAGCCGGACATCACCCGTGAGCAGGTGGCAGGGGCTGCTGGAGTCAATATCGAGGACCTCGCTTCCTCCGGGGATGAAAACGAGGCCATCCAGCAGATGGCCAAAGGGGCGGTAGCCATTGTTCAAGAGCTGTACCAGCAGGGTAAGCTCGATGGCATCCTGGCCCTCGGCGGGACCATGGGTACGGCATTGGCCACAGCAGCAATGAGAGCCCTACCCACAGGTGTGCCCAAGGTGATGGTGTCCACAGTCGCTGCTTGGGACACCCGTTCCTACCTGGGGGCCAAGGATATAACCATGATCCCACCTGTTTCTGACATCGTGGGCTTGAATCGGATGACGAAGAGAATGCTGAGCACCGCTGCCGGCGCCATTGTCGGCATGGTCCAGGCAGACCCGGGTCCTCTGCCCTCAGAAAAGCCCCTCATCGGTATCACCCTTCATGGTGACATGATGCCTTGTTTCTACGTGATCAAGGATATCCTCGAAGAAAGAGGCTACGAGGTGGTTGTGTTCGCCGCCGTGGGAGCTGGGGGACAGGCATTAGAGGAGTGGGTGGACGAAGGGGCAATCGATGGAGTATTAGATTTGGTAACCCATGAGGTGTCGGTCAATTTATTCCCCGGCCTCTGCGATGCCGGACCTCACAGATTGGAGGCCGCCGGCAGAAAAGGTATCCCCCAGTTGATAACCCCGGCGAAGAGCCATGAAGCCTATTGTTTCAATCCCACCCTGGGCATACCCGCACACTTGAAAGACCGTAAGACATTGGTGCACAACCCCGTTGTGGCCATGGCGCGATTGAACAAGGAGGAGATGTTCCAAGTAGGCAAAGTAGTAGCCGAAAAGCTGAACAAGGCGATTGGACCTACGGCTGTGCTCATTCCCACCAGAGGGCTCTCAAACCACGACATTGAGGGCGACGACTGGCATGACCCTGAGGCCAATGCAGCCTATGTCCAGGCATTGAGAGAGAACCTCAAAGCGGAGATCGAGCTTATTGAACTGGATGCCCATGTCGACGACAGGATATTTGCCGAAAAGGCAGCAAATTTGATGGATGAACTGATGCGCAGACGCCGTTGAGGCTTACGCTATCTCAGTCCGTCACTGGGTCTCCGCTGAGCTCACTATTTCCAGGATGAGCTTAATCAGGTCATCTATGACAGCAGCGAGCATCTTCTCCCCGGTTTCCCTGCTGGCCACAGTGGGGTCCCCCACCACTCCCGGCACTTCCCCTGGTCGCTGCGGTGATTTCTTGCGGGAGTGAAAGAACACCCGATTGGGAGACAGCAGTACATCGGGGAGTACCCATCGGCTTGATAAGGAGAAGCTTGGAACATCTTTGACAGCCTTATCGAATTGAACGTTCTCCGGCTGAATAACCAGAGAGAAAGAGGTCTCCACCTCGGCGGCATGTGAAGACACGTCAGATTTGCGTATCGCGAGCATGACGTCAACCCCCAGAGTCCACCAGTTGACTCCGTATAAAGCTGCGTCTGGAAACTCGATGGATACCTTTCGAAGCGCAGTTGTAATGAGAGGAGTGTTATTATTGTGCCCATTGAGGACAATGATATTCTTGAATCCCTGATTCACAACAAGGCTTCGCACAATGTCTTCGATTACATTTGTGAATGTATCTGGCCTCAGACCAAGGGTACCGGGAAAGTTTCGAAACGTTGCGGTCTCTCCATAAGCAACAGTCGGGAGAACCAGAACAGGGATGTTATGTTCATTTGCCACTTTTCGAGCCGTTTGCTCGGCAATATAGGACACACACCGAGCGTCCACGTTTACCGGGAGATGATAACTATGCTGCTCAGTGGAACCGGTGGGCAGAATCACAGCGTTAGGACTTCTTTTCTGCACCTCTTCGATCTCAGGACGGCTCATCTCCTCCCACAGTACCTTCACCATGAAAGCCTCCCTCCAATCGTATCTCTCTTCGACTCCATTCTAAAGATGCCGCAAAGCTATGTCAATGTGCTACACTATGGCATAAGAGCTTTCAAGTGACAGTCCACAAACAGAATCTCCGTCTACAAACGCTGAAGAGCCATCACAGTCTAATGGTGACACGGTGAGCGAGCTTCGAGAGAAGATTAAACAGCTCATACTGGAGCATGGCAGGATTACCTTTGCTGAGTTCATGGAGGCAGTTCTCTATTACCCAGATCTGGGCTACTATACATCGTCCCGCCAAAGGGTGGGAGCAGAGGGTGATTTCTTCACCAGCCCGGCCACCCACCCGGTGTTCGCCGCACTTATCGCTCTCCAGTTGGACCAGATGTGGCACCTGCTCGGTTGCCCCACCAACTTCACCGTTGTGGAAATGGGGGCAGGGAAAGGACTCCTGGCACGCGATATTCCGGACTATCTCCCCCACCTCTCATCGTCCTTTGCTCAGGCCATCAGCTACATCGCCACAGAAAGGGACAGCGTCTCGGTTATGCAGGGTAATTTGGCTGCTTCTGCTCAGGTCGCAGCATCATGGCCACTTCGGGGAGTAACCGGGTGCTTCCTGAGCAACGAGCTCCTCGACGCCTTCCCCACTCACCGGGTAACCATGCGCGATGGCCGCCTCCAAGAGATCTACGTGACCCTTGAGGATGACAAATTCGTCGAAGTCGCCGCTGATCCCTCCACTCCCTTGCTAGAAGAGCAGCTGACCCAGGAGGAGATAACGCTGCCGGAGGGCTACTGCACCGAGGTGAACCTCAATACCACCCCTTGGTTGGAGGATGTCGCTGCCAGCCTCGAACAGGGCTTCATCATTACTATCGACTACGGCTATCTGGCAAGTGAGCTCTATGCTCCCGAGAGACATCAGGGCACGCTCATGACCTACTACAGGCACATTTGCGCCAGCGATCCCTACGTCCGTATCGGCGAGCAGGATATCACCACTCACGTTGACTTCACCACCCTCATTCGCTCAGGGGAAAGCAAAGGGCTGCGTTTCGCGTCGCTGGTCAGCCAGCGGGAGTTCCTGCTGAACCTTGGTCTGGACATCTTCATCCAAGCCCTCACCGACAGGAACCTAAGCTACCCCGACTATATGGCGAACAGGTTCTCCATGCTCGAACTGGTGCGGCCGGAGGGCACGGGTGATTTCAAGGTCCTGATTCAAAGCAAGGGTATAGCTGCTGTCCCGCTTTATGGCACCACCCCCGACGCCGAGATGAAGAAGGCGCTACTGGCACGGAGAGAAGACCTGAAAGTGCCCCTGCTCAAGAAAGAGCACATGCCCCTGCTGGAAGCGAAATACCCTCATTATGCCGGCATTGGGGACGATCTTTTCGACTTCGACGGCGCGGAGGCAGACGATATCGAGGGCACGGGCACAGATAGTGCAGGCTAAAACTACCAGAGGGACATACTACTTGACAGGGTCTGTCTCCGTATTTATAGTGTGGGCAGTGGATTGCGATAACCTCATGACCCAAGCGAAAAGCTGAGAAGTGAAATCCCGGTGGGAAATGCTCATAGGGTATTCCAAGTCAGCGAAAAATTGGAGAGGTGTCAGTCAATCCGCCACAGCCAACAATACAAGGAGGAGGAATATGGTCAGAGATGGTACCGTCAGAAGCACTTGTGCCTTATGTTTCGCAAGTTGCGGCATATTGGTGCACTTGCAGGATGGGGAGGTCACCAAGATAGAAGGCGACCCCAATGCCCCACTTAATAAGGGAGCACTGTGCCCCAAGGGCTTGGCATCGCTGGAGTTACTCTACCATCCCAACCGGATAAAGCACCCATTGCGCAGGACAGGGAAGCGTGGTGAAGGTAAATGGCAGCAGATCACGTGGGATGAGGCGCTGAGCACTGTAGTCGCTGAAATGAACAAGGCCAAGGACAATTACGGACCAGAGTCGGTGCTTTTCATGCGAGGATCAGCCAAGGGGCTGCAGGATAACGTCTTTACCAGGCTGGCCAATGCCTTCGGCTCTCCGAACATCACATCGGCGGCCTATGTCTGCTTCCACGCCAGGAATAACGGTCTGATTGTTACCTTTGGTTCTCCACTTCATGAGGACTATGAGTATCCTCCAGCCTGCATTGTAATCTGGGGGGTAAATCCCCACGCAACATTTACTCCAGACTACGAGAATATCAAAGGGGCTGCGAATAGAGGTACCAAGCTCGTGGTCATAGACCCCAGAGAAATGAACTTGGTGAGAAGGGCAGAGCTGTGGATACGACCAAAGCCGGGCTCAGATATTGCGTTGGCACTGGGACTGATAAATGTGGTCATAAAAGAAAAGCTGTTCGATAAAGACTTCGTTGCCAAGTGGACGGCTGGCTTTAATGAGCTCAAAGCTCACGTTCAAAACTACTCCCCAGAAAAGGTCGAAGAGATAACCTGGGTGCCAGCGGAGACAATCAGACAGGTAGCCAGATTTTACGCTGGGAACAGGCCAGCGGTGATTCACTCCGGGAATGCCCTCGAACACACTATAAACTCATTCCAGACGCAGCGTGCTATCTTCATCCTGGAAGCGATTACCGGCAATATCGGCGTGCCCGGCGGCAGGATACAGTGGACTCATCCGCCGGTGATGGCTCGGGGCGCCCCAGAATTCACCTTGCAGGACAACATTCCCAAAAAGAAGCGTGACCGAAGGTTTGGTGCCGAGCACATGTCGCCTCTTGTCAAGTATGCTCTACCACAGAGCATAATAGAAAGTATTTTGAAGAAAGCAAATAATCGGCCCCGTGCTGCTTATCTTTACGGTAACAACCCGCTCTGCGTGTGGAGTAACGGCCAGGAAACACTCGACGCATTGAAGAAGCTGGATTTCATGGCAGTCACCGATTGGTTCATGACACCGACAGCCGAGCTGAGTGACATAGTGCTGCCGGCGGCTACTTATCTTGAGTATGACTCCATCTGTCACTCCGCTGAATCCCCTTGGGTGCTTCAGGTCCAGCAGAAGGTGGCTGAAGTCGGTGAATGTTGGCCAGATTCCAGGATAATGCTCGAACTGGGCAAGAGACTGGGGCTGGGGAAATACTTCTGGAACGATGAGAAGGAGTTCCTCGACGAACTCTTGAAGCCAGCAGGACTGACATTTGATGAATTCCGGCAGGTAGAGGTAATCAGCGGAGTCAAGCGGTATCGGCATTACGAGGCGAATGGTTTCAATACACCTTCGGGCAAGGTTGAACTGCTCTCGATCAATCTCAAGCAGTGGGGCTTTGACCCGTTGCCTACCTACCATGAGCTTCCTGAGACCGACGCCAAGCTAGCCAAGGAGTACCCATTAGTCCTCACCAGTTGGAAGCCGGGTGTTTTCCGGCACTCAAATCTGAGACAGATAGCCAGTTTGCGAGGAAGTCATCCTGATCCCATCGTCAATATCAACCCGAAAACAGCAAAAAAGCTGAGAATTAAGGACGGTGACTGGGTCTATATTGAGACCAAGCGAGGGAGAATAAAGCACAAAGCCGGACTAACTGATAGCGTTGACCCCAGAGTGGCGATAATGGAACACGGTTGGTGGTACCCGGAACAGGGAGTGGCAAACCTGCATGGCTGGTCAGAATCAAATATCAATATCCTGACAGATAACAAGCCACCATATAGTCCTGAGATGGGTACTCCAACTATAAAGGGCATTCTCTGCAAGGTATACAAAGCGTAGCCCAATCTCTCATCAGAGACCCTGGGCAAGACCTGCGCCCGACCCCATCGGGGGTCGGGCGCTTTCTCTCCCTGAAGTGCTGCTACAGGTGCGAGTCCTCTCAGGCTCACGAGTAAAGCTCCATTTTAGAGAAGAGAAATGCAAGTAGTGCCACAGTAGTCTGCAATGTTTGAGCGTGTTATTGTGCCCCAGCCGGGCACGGTTTTAGGGAGGACCGGAGCGAAGATACGCATTCTGCAGGTATTGGGCTACCATGCGTTGCGCATTAAAATAGGAACCGTTCAGAGCAATAGCTGAGCGCATGATGCTGGCAAAGTCATCGGGCTTTTGGTAAAACATAGGGAGAATAATCTGTTCCAGCTTATCATACAGCCACGCTACCTCGCTGTCAGGTTTGCTTTCGGATTGCCAGCTGTCGCCGATAGACCATCCGGTTACACCCTCCACATGTCCCTCAATCCACCATCCATCCAAAATGCTCAAGCTGGGCACCCCATTAAGCGCAGCTTTCATGCCACTGGTGCCCGATGCTTCCTGTGGCCTTTGTGGAGTATTTAGCCACAAGTCAGTTCCAGAGCACAGGTACTTTGCCAATGCGATGTCATATTCCTCCAGGTAGACTACAGGTATTAGCCCTTTCAGAGCAGTCTCTGCCTCGAAGATATGCCGGATAAGGGCCCTGCCACCTTCATCCCTTGGGTGTGCTTTCCCACCGCCGATGATTTGGAGAGGCCCAACGTGCCGGACTACCTGGGTGAGTCGTTCCATGTCGTGGAACAGCAGGTCGGTGCGTTTGTATTCAGTGGCACGCCGTGCAAAACCGATGGTCATGACCGCTGGATCTAGGCAGACCCCGGTACGCCGTTCCACCTCTACGAGCAGTCGTTGTTTGGCCTCAGAATGGGCGTGACGGATTTTGTCTAGCGGTATTTTTATGGCGTACCTCAGGTACTGATTGTCGCGACGCCACCCCGGGATGTAGCTGTCATATAGCTGTTGAAAAGCCGGGGATGTCCAAGTTGGAGCGTGGACGCCATTAGTGATAGAGTCAATATGATAGTTGGGAAAGATGGTGCGAGAGGTCTCCTCATGACGCATTGAGACCCCGTTTACATAGCGCGAGAACTCCAGAGCCAGGTTAGTCATGCTCAAAACCCCATCATGGTTACACGGAGTCTTCATCAGGAATTCGGTTCGCTCGTCCCCCAAAACCTCCCGAACCAGGTCGACTGAGAAATTGTCATGTCCGGCTAATACAGGAGTGTGCGTAGTAAACAAGCAGCGTTGACGGACCGCCTCCTTATCCGCATCAGTGACAGCACTAAGGCCCCTTCCCCAAGTCTGCTCTTCCATGAGCGCCAGAACGGTAAAGACGGCATGCCCCTCATTCATATGATAAGCTCGAATTTCATGGTAGCCAAGGGCGCGTAGCATTGCTACTCCACCTAAGCCGAGCACAGCTTCTTGGCATAGGCGGTAGCGGTCATCGCTCCCGTACAATCGGTCGGTAAGGCTTTGATCCCAGGGGATGTTTTCGGGGATGGCGGTGTCCAGAAAATAGACTGGCACAGCGTTTCCAAATTCACCACGCACAAGGTAGCGCCATGCTTGCACCTGCACCTGCCTACCAGCTATGGTTACCAGAATCCGCGGTGGGAGAAGTTCCAAAAACTCCCCAGGAGACCAGTCCGCGTCACTGTCCGACTGGTTCCCCTCCTTGTCCAAGTGTTGACGAAAATAGCCTTTGCGGTGCAGCAGCGTCACACCTGCAGCCGACAAACCCAAGTCAGCCACAGCCCGCATGGTATCGCCAGCTAATATTCCCAGGCCACCGCTGTACGTGGGCATCGCGGGGTCAGTGGCAAACTCCATGGAGAAATAGGCGAAGGTCAGTGTATTCAATTGCTGATTGCTACTGTACTATATATTACCGCAGCAATGCCCTGGGATGCAATCACAATCTCAATAAGTCTCGGTGCATACCAAGGATGCTTGCGACCTGTAAATAAGTTGTAGAGGGGCTAAACAGGCAGCGGTTGCCATCTCTCAGTCCCGACGGTTTAGCAAGTTCCCAGGCTTTTCCTCCAGCGCGCGAGACGCCACACGATGATTCCTGCGACCAAACCACCTGCACTTCCAACAGCAGGCCAAAGCCAAACCGGTAGTCCGCCGCCTGCCGCTGCTTCATCAGTGGCATAGAGGATCTCACTGCTGCCCAGGCTATTATCAACCCAGACTGAGTGGACTTTGCTGCTGCCATCTATGACAATAGCAGGGTACTTTGAGTTGCCCGAATTGTTGGAGACATCGACCGGACCTGACCACGAGCCACCAGAGGGTTTCGTGGAGTAGAAGATATCAAAGTTGCCCGGCGTGTCATCATACCACACCACATGAAGACCGCCACTGCTATCCATGGCAAGGCCAGGAAAACCAGAGCCGCCCGAATTGTCGGAAATATTCACCGAGGTTGACCACGAGCCACCAGAGGGCTTCGTGGAGTAGAAGATATCAAAGTTGCCCGGCGTGTCATCATACCACACCACATGAAGACCGCCACTGCTATCTATCGCAATAGCAGGGTACTTTGAGTTGCCCTAATTGTCGGATATATTCACCGAAGTTGACCACGAGCCACCAGAGGGCTTCGTGGAGTAGAAAATGTCATAGTTGCCCGGCGTGTTATCATGCCACACCACATGAAGACCGCCACTGCTATCTATCGCAATAGCAGGGTACTTTGAGTTGCCCAAATTGTCGGAGATATTCACCGAAGTTGACCACGAGCCACCAGAGGGCTTCGTGGAGTAGAAAATGTCAAGATTGCCCGGCGTGTCATCAGACCATACCACATGAAGACCACCACTGCCATCCATTGCAATACCAGGATAACCAGAGTCACCCGAATTGTTGGAGACATTGACCGGATCTGACCACGAGCCACCAGAGGGTTTCGTGGAGTAGAGGATGTCAAAGTTGCCCGGCGTGTCATCAAACCACACCACATGAAGACCGCTACTGCCATCTATAGCAATGCGAGGGATACCCGAGCCGCCCGAATTGTTGGAGATATTGACTGAACTTGACCACGAGCCACCAGAGGGTTTCGTGGAGTAGAGGATGTCAGAGTTGCCCGGCGTGTCATCATACCACACCACATGAAGACCGCCACTGCTATCTATCGCAAGACCAGGGATACCAGCGCTACCCGAGGTGTTGGAGACATTGACTGGACTTGCCCAAGTGGCTGCTGCCAAAGCTTGATGAGCAGCAGAGCCTAAAAAAGATACGGCTATGAAGCAAATCGCTACTGCTACGATAGAAAGCTTTTCGATTAGCCGTTTACTCATCTCGATATCTGCCCTTCAAGGCGGTTTCATTTATACACCACCTAAGCCACGAAGTCAATGCTCACTTCTCGCCATTGACATTACCAGAACGCGATACGAACTGCTGAGTCGAACCCTCGATACTATAGGTGCATTGATAATTCCCTGGGTAGCATCGTGTAAGCCTTCTGAACTTGGCTTCGCTAGGAAGATTTGATCACTGGCCTGCGCCAGCGAGCAGCTGATGTGAGGCTCTTTGTTCTATCGTAGGAATCACTCCATACTTTTTCTATTTGCAATTATTATGCTGATTACAAAGCCAATTATGGCATAGGCCAGCATAACTACAATTCCCACACCAAGAGTTGGTTCAAAAGCTGCTGAACCAAAACCCCCTCCCGGCCCCTGACCGAAAGCAGAGCCTTCAACACCTAAGACACTGGTTATCAAGTCCGCCGAGTAAGTAACGATAAACCATGGTTCTATATCCACACTTGTTAGGACTCTGGATGCCACCGGCAGTATCATCATCAGGGAGACAAAACCAAGAATTGTAGCAGAGATGGAACGTTTCAAAATGCTGCTGAAGAAAAATACTATACTTATCGCGCTGGTAGCGTAGATCAAAGCGACCAAGAATGATTGACCCAGTTCTGCCGGAATTTCTCCACCTCCGAATAGGTGTGATATTTGTAGTACTGTAACTAGATAGTAGAGTGACACCACCAGGAAGGTCGCCACCAAAGCTGCGATATACTTACCTGCAAAGATCGAGATGCGCCGTTGTGGTGTCGGGAATGACAGCAATCCCGTTTTCCTCTCAAACTCACCACAAATAGCATCACCAGCGAACATGGCCCCGGAAATGATTATCAGTACGTTGAGGAAGTTCAGACTGGTGGCTGCAAACTCACTGGCAGTATCGGGGATGGCTATATAGAACAACAGGGGTACAATGACTGCAAGCGCTGTAACGATGAGAAGTCGCCTGCGTCTCAGGTGCTTTCTTGATTCAAATTTGAAGGATAGGTAAGCGTTGTATACATCTTCTCTAATATCGTTCTTAGACCATGCCACCGAGGCCATCTAATTTGCTCCCTTCTCATCGCCCATGACCGAGAGATAGTAGTCTTCCAGCCCCACACCTTCCGGGTTATACGATACTATTTCAAAATCGAGAGATACCAATTCTCTCAGTATTTGATAGCTGGTTTCCGGCTTTCCATTGAAATTTATCCGAACGATGTCATCGTCTAACTCAACACTCTTTACCAATTCAATGGCTTCCACTTTCCCAATCTCTTCACTCGAAAGAGGGGCTGAAAATCTAACACTCACCGCTTTGTATCCCATCTTGTTCCTGATACTATCTATAGAATCCGACGCAGTGACTCTACCCCGGTCCAAGAAGACGATCCTATTGCAAACCTCAGCGACTTCACTTAGCAGATGAGAGCTGAGGAAAACAGTCATGCCCTCGCCCTGAAATCGCTTTATTAACTCCCTTATGTCTCTGATTCCCTCTGGATCCAAACCGAGGACAGGCTCATCAAGGATCAGTATCTCTGGTCTATGCAGAATCGCTTTCGCTATTACCAGTCTTCGCTGCATTCCTGTGCTGAACGAGCCAATTTTCTTGTGCTCCCAGTCTGACAGTTTGACCAGTTCCAGAATCTCTTTGATTCTCCGGTCTATCTCCTCGCCGTTCATTCTATAGACCTTTCCAAAATACGCTAGCATCTCATGAGGTGTGAGATAGTCATAGACTCCTGGGACTTCGATCAGGGCCCCAATATAGCGAAGGGCTTCTTTCGGTCGCTCATTGACATCGACACCGTTGACATATGCATGCCCTGATGTAGGCTTGATTAAGTCAGTGAGTATTTTAATTGTAGTAGTTTTCCCGGCGCCATTTGGACCAACATATCCGACTACACTCCCTCTTTCTATACCCAGAGAAACTCCATCAAGAGCGGTAACGCCGTTGCTATATTGTTTCACCAGGTTTTCGGTTTGAATCGCGTATTCCATTACTTCAACTTCGCGCTTGGTCCAGCACCGGGAGCACCGCATCTATGCCAATGGCAAACCCGATGTTCTCCGCCTCCTCGATAATAGCGGTACTGATGCCCACGATGTTGCCACTCAGGTCCACCACAGGGCCACCGCTATTCCCCGGATTGATGGCGGCCGTTGTCTGAATCACGTGCTCCAGTATGGTCCCATCACTAAGTTCGATGGTGCGTCCGGTAGCGCTTATGATACCCTGGGAAACCGTGGCATCACCAGCAAGTGCATAGGGATAGCCAAAGGCCAGCACCCATTGCCCCGCCTGTACGCTCTCGGGATCAGCGAAGGAGACAAAGGGCAGGCCTTCTTCTTCGATCTTGAGCACCGCCAGGTCGGTATCCGTGGCCACCCGTACTTCGGCCGGGGTATATGGGTCTGAGCGGCCAAGAAGGTAAATGCTGATGTTTTGCTTGCTAATACCTTCAACAACGTGTCTATTGGTCACGATGTAGCCATCAGAGCTGATGAGGACACCTGTTCCTAAACCTGTCTGGACGATGGGCTGCCTGTACCAATATGTATAACTTACCGTCTCGATACGAACCACAGCAGGTGCCACTTTCTCTATCACGGGGCTGAAATTAGCCGGTATCAAGTCCACCAGGACTTGGCCGCTCTGGGACTCACTCTCAGCCTCACTCACCGAGCCGAAGAAACTGGACCACTTCCAGCCCAGTACCGAGCCGGCGACTATGAGCACCAAGACAGCGATGACAACATACCGAGCCCTACCCAACCATTTTCCCTTTCTGCCGTTATTTCGGCCAGAATCACCTTCCGGGCATGGAGCCTGTTCTCCGCCTGATTGATGAGCACTGACTGGGGGTACCGATACTTCATCCATCATTTCAATATCCAGACGCTAGTCATGTTCGCTTTCGAATGTAGAGCCGCCGGTCAATTTGCCATCCGTCATCTCCAGGACAATATCAGCTTTCGCTGCCACGGCAGCGTCATGCGTGGCTACTACTACCGTCCTTCCTCCTTGGCTAAGACTGTGCAAGAGCTCCACAATTCGGAGGCCGTTTTTGGAATCCAGATTGCCGGTGGGCTCGTCTGCCAAAATGACGGCCGGTTCATTGGCTAGGGCGCGGGCAACAGCCACCCGCTGCTGTTCACCGCCTGAAAGCCTGGTGGGACGGCGGGCCTGGTGACTGGCGTCGATCCCCACCCTCTCCAGCAATTTGCGCGCCTTCACTTCCTGCTTATCTCGCTTCATGCCCAGGAGGTCTAAAGGCAGCATGACATTCTCTATGGCTGTCAAGTTGGGAATGAGGTAGTAGGACTGAAAAACGAATCCTACCTTCTGCAGTCGGTATTTCATCTCACCCCTACCACGGATTTCTGAGACCTTGATCCCATCCACCACAATGCTTCCGGCTGTGGGTCTGTCCAGAGCCCCGAGCAAGTTCAGCAAGGTGGTCTTGCCGCAGCCACTGGCGCCCCTGATAGCTACCATCTTTCCCCTGGGCAGCTTGAAGCTAACTTCATCCACTGCCGACACGATTGTAGCCCCTGACTTGAAATGTTTGACCAGTCCGTCCACTATTACGATCGCCTCGTTGCTGTCATTCATAGCGCAACACCTCCGCCGGTTTGACTCTCGAGATATACCAGGCTGGGAATATGCTGGCAGCAACAGCCAGTGCTACTGCTATGCATAACGCATAGAGGAAGACCTCCGGCGATACCGCTACATCAATCCCAGCGATTGATCCACCACCGCCGAAGAGTCCCGGTCTACCACCTCCAAAGGCTCCGCCTGCGGGGCTTGTTGAATCAGTGACAAGCAAATCGGCAACCTTCTGGGCCAGAGGGAAGGTGACAAGGGCGCCGATAACAGCGGCCACAAGGCTCATAGCCAGGGTCTCCACACTGAACTGGAGCCCTATCCGCCAGTTGGAAGCGCCGATAGCTTTCAGGATGCCGATTTCCTTCACCCGCTGCCGCACCATCAAGACAACGGAGAACAGGATTACCACCGCAGCTACAGCAAAGGCAGCTATCATCCCTATTTGGCTGGTCTGGCTCGCGTTCCCCAACGGCTCATTTATTCGTTCATAAGTGTCTTGGGCGGTAACGATATCGGCGGTGTCCTCGTCAAAAACTTCTCGAATAGCGTCGACTACTCCGTCCACGTTGCTAACATCGTCTGCTACCACGGCTACCGAAGTCACTCCATCCAGGTCAAACAGGCGCTGAACCGTGTCAATGGGCATAACCAGCATGTTATCCCCAAAAACCTGCCCGCTGTCGAAGATACCAATGACCTCTACAGACACGCCCTCTATGTCCACTGTAGAGCCAACATCGAGTCCGTTCTCATCAGCTAAGCCTTGCCCGACTACAACCACATCGGCATCAATTTCCTCGATAGTGAAGTAGCGGCCTTCTACTATCTCCATCTGGGCGTCACCCATTAATACAGGGTTTTCAGTAGCAGGATCGAACCCCATGATGTTTATCGGCATGCTGAAACCTTCACCTCCAAAACCACCTCCACCTCCTCCCAGACTGCCTGGCTCGATCGCTGATTCGAGGGCATCGCCGGTGTACTGAGTCTGGGTACTTGCCTGTACGGAGACCACGTGGGGTATGCTATAGAGTTCGTCTACTTTTTCTTCGTCCAGTGGCTCGCCCCCACCCATCATGCCGAAGGCTCCGGCCGGCCGCACTGTGATCTCCGTGCCGATCTCTTCTCCAATCGACCCCAGTTGATTCTCGGTGGCGCCGTAAACCGTGAGCATAATCAGCGCCAGCCCCACGCTGACTGTCAGAATGGCTACGATCGCACCCGTGCGGAGGGGGCTGCGAATTAAATTGCGTATTGCTCTGCGAACCAAACCCAAGACGAAAACCTCCGTTCCCGATACATCCGTTACTCACAGTAGCACATCTATGGTAAAGACATGGTAAATTCAAGATGGAATGGGCACAAGAATAGGGGCTCCCCCGTCTGGCCCGAGTGCCTGTAATCGGGCACATCGCCGCCGGGGAAGCCCCTTCCTTGTGTTGGGGAGGCACGTTGGATTCAGGGAGACCACGAGGGGTCAGGGCATAGGTGGTTATGCCAAGCATTTCTTAATTGAAATTGGCCCAGGTTTTCCAGTGCCTCTGGGCGGCTATCCCACCAATCCTGAATCTCTGCAGCCTCTTCCTCGGTAATGAGCCCGTCCTCAACGGCTTGAGCAAGACGCTGTTCCCAGGCTTCATCCATCATCTCCTGGCGGGCCTGCGCAAAGGCATCAGCCACCTGCTCCTCATCCAGGCCCAGCGCGCCTGCTACCTTGCTGGTGAAGACCTGTCTCGGCCCCCCATCCTCATCGGCCTCCCCATCTGTAGACGATGCAAAAGCTGATACAGAGAAGAAGACCGTGACAGCGAGCGCGGCCACAACAAGGGCGATTATCCCCGACTTCAGATGCTTTCTCATCTATTTCACCTCCTTCCTTCTTGGAATTTTATCTCGCTCAAAACTGTATCCCTTCATCGGAACACCGTCTGGCACATACCCACCATAGCATAGCGAGGGTAAAGTCATGGTAAATTCTTGCGGGTATGGGTTAGACAATAAAACAGGGGCCGAAGCCCCTGTTTTTGTGAGCAAGTATGGCGGGCTCAAGCTGGACTATAAAGGGGCAGGGTGATTCGGAAAGTGCTTCCTTCGCCCGGGGTGCTTTCCACCGAGATAGTGCCCCCGTGGTTCTCCACGATCTTCTTGACTATGGCTAAGCCAAGGCCGCTGCCACCCTGGGCGCGAGACCTGGACTTGTCGACGCGGTAGAAGCGGTCGAATATGCGTTGTTGATCTGCATCTGAGATGCCAATGCCGCTGTCCTGCACTTTAAGGACAAGCTGAGACTCTTCGACATGAGCCAAAACTCTCACCGTGCCTCCTGGACGATTGTATTTGATGGCATTATCGACGAGGTTGCTGACAGCCTGCTTTAGATACAGAGCATCTCCCCTTACGAGCATCTCCTCAGAAGTCGACTCCAGTTCGAGGCTCACCCCGGCCACTGCTGCGTTGGCACTGAACCCCGTTGCCACTTCTTCAATAAGAGATGTCATATTCACCGCTGACCATTTAGCCTGGGCCTGATTATCACCCGAGAGCAGCAGGAGGTTGTTGCTGAGCCTGCTCATCCGCTCCAGGCTCGGCTTTATCACTTCTATCAGGCGTTGATAGTCAGCTTTGGTTGCTTCTTCCTCCATCTCGATAACCTCTATATTCGTTTGGGCTATGGCAAGGGGAGTCCTCAGCTCATGTGATGCGTCCTGAATAAACTGCTTCTGTGATTCGAAAGCACCTTCCAAACGCCCCAGCATGTCATCGAAGGTATCAGCAAGGCGCTTCACTTCATCATCGGGACCCTGGTGGTTGATCCTTTCCTCCAGGTTACTACTGGAAATCCGTGCTGCCAGTGAAGAAACACGGTCGATGGGTTCTAACATCTTCCCGGAAACTAAATAGACGCTAACTGTTCCAAGGAGAAGAACTCCACCAAAGAAGATCAACGAGTAGTTGCGCAGCAGCTCTCGGTTCCTGCTCCCTATCTGTTCGGCTATTTCTTCCCGCGACAGTGCACCGCCTTGTGGCCACGGTGGAACTCGATCCTGGAATTGTCCCATAGTCAGGTTAATCCCAACAAGTAACGAGATGCAGAGGAGAATGAAAAGCGTAACGTACCATAGAGACAGCTTGAAGCGTATTGTCTTGGTAAAAGCAGGCATCCTCATAACATATACCCCCTCCCCTTGACAGTCGAGATTAAATCGCCTGCACCAGCCGCACTCAGTTTCTTGCGTATGTTCTTGATGTGAACCTTAATGGTGTGTGTAAACAGGTTGGCATCCTCATTCCAAACGTGCTCCAGCAGTTCCTCCTGGCTGACAACCCGGCCGACGTTGCGCATCAGATATTCCACGATGGCGAATTCTTTGACGGTAAACGCTATCTCCGAACCCCTGAAAAAGCCCCTCAGCGCGTTGGGGTCAAGCACCAGATCACCAGTCCTGAGAATGGGATGCCTCTTCTCGCCCTCCCGGCGCAGTATGGCACGCACTCGTGCCAGCAATTCAGGGAAATGGAACGGCTTCACCAAGTAGTCGTCTGCCCCTTGGTCCAGGCCACTTATTCGGTCATCGAGGCTGGAGCGTGCAGTCAGCATGAGTATGCCGATCCGTGAACCAGAACCACGTATTCTTTTGCACACCTCCACACCGTCAATTTTGGGCAGATTGAGGTCGAGGATCATGAGGTCGTAGTCATTTACCCCTGCCAGGAACAAGGCCTCTTCGCCATCGTAGGCAATATCGGCAGCATAGCCTTGCAGGCGCAAGCCCTTGGCCAGGGCTTGTGCCAAGTCCTTCTCGTCTTCTACGACCAAGATACGCATCTCTACCTATTATATTACCGCGAAAGTAAAGGCAAGGTAAAGAAACGTACCCGCTCTATTGGCGATGAAGGCTTTGAGCGCACTATCCTTCTGGGAGGAGGCAGCTGGATCACTGCTTGGGAACCGAGGTAAGACACTCCCACACAGATATCAGCAGTCCGAGGACGCCCGGCTGCCTTGATGAAACATAAGACAGCTAACCGCTGCTAGCCCACGTCCCCAATCCCCTACGACACGCCACATCGGGCGAATTCAGTCGGGGCCAAAGACTTTACTCACTTGCTGCTCTTCTTGATCTCACACAGTAGAGCTTTGTAATTGGGAACGCCGGTCACCGGGTCTGCTGGCCTGGCGAAGGTCAGGATATTGCAATTGGCCTCCCGCCAGCCATGGGGTATATTGACCACCTGCGGCAGGATGTCCTCGCTGACTTTGGCCTTGATCTCGATGCTACCTCTCTTGGTGGAGATGGTTATCCTGTCGCCATCTTTGATGCCCCGTTTTTGCGCTGCCTCTGGGTGGATTTCGGCAAGAGGCTCGGGAACCAGTTCACGTAATTTGGGGATGTTGCGCCCCTGTGTATGCAGGAATTCTATGTACCTTGTCCCCGTAGTTAAGATCAGGGGATATTCCTTGGCAAGATCAGGAGTGCTGACTGGGCTCTCCCAGGGCTCCCTGTAGGTGGGCATGGGATCATAGCCGAATTTTTCCATGGTCTCCGAGTAGATCTCGACCTTGCCCGAGGGCGTGGGGAATCCCTTCTCTCTGAATACTCCATATTTCAACTCCAGAGGCATTCCCCCAGGCTTTTCCTCAGTCAGCATCTTGATGCTGAATTCCGACGGCTCCAGCCAGTAATCAATGAATTCATCAGGGTCCTTCCAGGGGAAGTACTCCTCGAAGCCCATCCTATGGGCTAGTTCGAGCCAGAACTTGGCATCATGCCAACTCTCTTCAAACTGGATCACCTTCTTCTTCAATATAACGTAGGGCGCTATTCTGTTATCTATGCAGAAGTCTGTTTTCTCCAAAGGGCCAGCAGCAGGGAGCACAAGATGAGCAAGCTCAGCCGTTGGCGTCATAAACGTGTCCATGACCACCAGGAACTCTGTTTTCTTTAGCGCTTCTACCACCTTGCTGGTGTTAGGCCAGGTGAGTGCTGGATTAGTGCCATCGATGATCATGGCCTTTATTGGATAAGGTTTCCCAGTCAGCAAAACGTCCGGCAGGTCCATGCCCTGGCCCTCGCCGAGAGGCCGGCCCCAGACCTCATACATCAGGGGATATTCATCATACCAGAGAGGCTTGGTCTCCAGCATGTGAGCCAGTCTGATAGGCTTTACATTGAGCATCATTCGGGGCACGAATCCGCCCTGAATATCAACATTCCCCGTTATGGTCTCAAGAATGCAAATGGCACGGGCACTTTGAAAGCCGGAGGTTGACTGGTCCAAGGTGTTGAATCCCTGATAAATGGATGCTGGCTTGATAGTCCCAAAAAGGCGAGCCGCTTCTCTTATCTGCTCTGCGGGAACCCCGGCTATCTCCGCTGCCCTCTCCGGAGTATAAGCCTTGACATGCTCCGTCAGCTTGTCAAATCCCACAGTCCACCTGTCAATGAATTCCTTGTCATAGAGGCCCTCAGATATGATCACATTCATCATAGCCAGAAACACAGCGCAGTCGGTTCCAGGCCTCAATTGAATATGGACATCTGCCTCCTTGGCCAGCGGGATCTTCCGCGGATCCAAGACGACGAGCTTGGCACCTTTCTCCTTGCCCCTGCGCATTATCTGAGCCAGTGTGGGGTAGGAGTTGTCCACGTTCGCTCCCACCAGCCCGATCAATTTCGAGTTCTGCACCTCCGCCCTCATCTGCTCGGCAAAGGTCATATAGTAAGCAACGAGCCGGGGCCGATAGCACATGCTATCAACAGAGAAGTAGTTTGGCGAGCCATAAACATCGAGGAACCTGCGTAGCATCATCCAGCTGGGGACTCCATCGAGGAATATCGGCCCTCCTATGAACACGACCAAAGACTTGGCACCATATTGAGCCTTGATATCTTTCAGCTTGGTGGCTATGAGATCCAGCGCCTCGTCCCAGGAGATCCTCTTCCAGGTGCCATTCTCCCTCTTCATGGGATATTTGATCCGGTCGGGGGAATATTCATAATCGATAATGGTTTCGCCTTTGGGGCAGATGTACCCCTGACTTATCGGGTGCTCCGGCATGCCTTCAACCTTGACGATTTTCCCTTCACTCAAATACACGTTCAGCCCGCATCTTGCTGTACACAGCGCGCAAGAGGTCTTCACAAGCTGTTCCTTCGCCATCACGCCCTCCCAAGACAAAGATTCAGTGGCTTGAATATACTTTACTGACGAAACACTGTCAAGCTCAGTTACAAAGCCAATGCCAGGAAGCCAGCTTCCACCGGCATCGCTGTAAGCCAGCTCCCTGGCACCAACTTGGCTCTAAAAGACCTGCAACCTTACGTTACCTTACGTTACGTTACCTTACGTTACCTAGCGCTTCCAAGTCCACCCTTATAGGTCTTGCACGGGTATATCTTGCACAGCGCCATCTTATGAGGCCAGCCGCCTGCAATCTTGCTGCAGACATCCGGGTCATCATCTGTAAGCACATTGGCGTTAGACTCCCAGACCCCGTGCAGCCAGGGCTCCTCGGCGGGAAGCTCAGGGAACCACCAACCATGCTCTGGGTACACCACCCTTGGATCGGTGCCCTCAAATAGCTCGCATTGCTGCCGGATCCGGCCCCTCGGGGACTCGATCCACACCCACTCGCCACTTTTGATGCCGTATTTCTTCGCCGTCTCCGGATGAATCTGCACGCGTGGGTATGGACGCCTCTTGCGTATGGAGTTGATGTGGCGCTCCTCGGAATGGAAGTAGGGCAGGAAGCGAGACCCGCTGACACAATAAAGCGGATACTCCTTGGCCAGCTTTGGCTGACTTATCGGGTTTTCGGAGCTTTCCTCATAGCGTGGCATCGGATCGTAGCCAAGCTCCTCAAGGATGGTAGAGTACAGCTCCACTTTGCCGGTCTTGGTCCCGAACCCGACCTTCTCATGTTTCCGATATACCTGTGGATCCTTATGAAAGCCTCCCTGGTCCATGAACTGCCTCCAGGTAATACCCCGGGGGCTCAGCTGGTAGTCATATACCTGCTCCAGGTTTTCCCAGGGCCAATACTCAGCCTGACCCAGGCGGATGGCAAGGCCGCGGAAGAACTCGTAGTCTGACCTGCGATCATACTTTCCACGGACAGTTGCTGGCAGTGCTTGCTCACCCCCAACGACAAGAGTGTCGCCACCGCCAAAGGTGTATAGGAACGGTCTCTCCAGCCATGAAGCCGCCGGCAGTGCATAGTCAGCGAGACAGGCGCCGGGAGTCATCCAATAGTCATTTACGACATAGAGTTCCAAGGCCTTCAGCGCCTTGTACCACATCTTGGTATTGCCCGCATCGACCATTGGATTATTTGCGCTGCAGAACATGGCCTTTACCGGGTATGGTTTGCCAGTGAGAATTGCCCGGAGCACACTGGGAGCGTGGGCGCTGGCCAGTGAGGTGGTCACCCAGGGCATGTGCCCCCAGACTCGCCTTACATGTCCCTTCATAGCGTCATAGCCCGGCAAGCTCAAGAGCTTGAACCTATCGCCACCTATTTGCTTCTTCCTCTGCTCCTCGGGTAACATCTCTTCGAGATCAAAATCAGACTCTGTGATCAGGTTTTGGGGCGGCCCGGGGATATACATGCCCCCTTCGATGTCGATGTTGCCCGTTATCGCAGTGAGAATATAGCGGGCGTGAATGGCTTCGATATGGTTGGGATAATGTTCCAGGCCCATGCCGCTCCAGCTTTGCGCTGGCTTATTTTTGGCGAACATCCGGGCTGCTTCTCTGATCTTGTCCGCGGGAACCCAGCTTATCTCAGCCGCTTTCTCGGGCGTATATTCTTTGGCTCGCTCCACAATCTTATCAAAACCATGGCACCATTTCGTCACGAATTCCTTGTCGTAGAGCCCCTCCTGGATGATGACGTTCACCATGGCCATGAGCACCGCTGTATCGGTGGCCGGTCTTAGCTGTAGATGACAGTCAGCGATCTGAGCGGTCTTCGACTTCCTCGGGTCAAGGACGATGATCTTCATCCCCTTGGCCTTTCCTTCCTGTATCGACCTCCAGGCCCGGCCAAAGGACTGTGACGGGTCAATCCCGGCCAGCAAGAAGCACTTTGTCAAGCCCTTAACCGCTCCCCCTGGCTCCTCATGGGGATAGCTGACGGCTATCCGGGGCAGCCACCCGACCAGAGCCAAGGCAGTCATGATGTGAGGGTCATGGCAGATCCGGCCGGCAACGGCGCAGTAGTTTGGACTGCCGAACAGGTGGAAAAAGCGCCCTCGGAACTGGCCGGTGGTGCGCAGGGTACCACTGGTCAGGCTCAAGGTCTCGGGCCCGTATTTGTCCTTCAGCTTCTGCAGCTTGTTGGCGATCTCATCTAAAGCCTGCTCCCACGATATGCGCCGCCATTTCCCTTCGCCCTTTTCTCCAACCCGCTTCAGAGGGTAACTGAGCCGCTGGGGATGGTCTATGAACTCCTTATAGTACATCCGCTTGAGGCAAGCCTGCGTCGGCGGATCATGTGTCCCCAAAGGATAGGTTGTATCCTCCTCAGAACCGACGAAACGGCCATTCTCAGTATGAATTAGCACTCTGCAACGGCCATAACAAAAATGGCAAATAGCCCTCTTCGTCTCACGAGCCATTCATCTCCTCCTTCATTTGCTTTTATAACTCCTTACCCTGTAGGCTGTCATTACCAACTGCGTTAGCTGCTATCGTACATCATGCCTCTGACCTCCTTCGCCATAATTAACATCCCGAACCCAATGCAATCTGTTCCCTCTGATACCCAGACCAATGCCTCCACCGGCAATGTTGCGACTCAAACCTGTTGATGGCTATTGATAATTTTAGGCTTACTCTAAAATATAGACACAACAGTTGTCGCCGTCAACCCTTATCATGTCTCCGGTCTTTATTTTTCGGGTTGCCTCCATGGTACCGGCGACCACAGGCAAGCCAAATTCCCGCCCCACTATAACAGCATGGGTTAAGCCACCACCGGTATCGGTAACCGCTCCTTTAGCTACGGTGAAAAGAGGCGTCCAGGTCGGGCTTGTGCCTACGGTTACCAGTATCTCCCCAGGCTGGACCTGGTTGAATTCGTCAACGCTGAAGATGACACGGGCTCGGCCTTCAGCGACCCCGGGTGCCGAGTTCGAGCCATAAAGGTCGGCCTTGAGCTCCGGCTTGACCACAGGAACTCCGGCTACTGTGCATCGGAGACAGATCTCATCGGATAACACTTCCCCTACTTTGCTGACATCACCGATGAATATGGGTGGTTCAGCCTTCAGATTCTCCTGATACTGCTCTTTTCTTATCTGGATCAATTTGCGGACATGGAATGTACCAAAGCCGGCAGGAACTACGCGGACTGCTATCTCATCAGGGAGCAGAAAGAGGATATCCTCAGTCTCCTCAATAGTCCTCGTCCTGGCAAACCTCCTGCCAATCTCCATGAGCATGTAGCGACCAAGTCCATTGGTATAATGCTCACAGTAAAAGAGATGCTCTTCAGAATACGCTCCAATCCACTGGGTAGCTCGCATCAGCTTCTCAAACATCGCCCTCTTGTCTTGTTGTACACGAGAGAGCACTTCCTTTTCCAGTTCCTCTCTCTGCCTGGCCAAACGCTCTCGCTCTTGAACCAAGGCAAAAACGCCCCCTTTAGCTATCGCCAGCCTTACATTGGGCAAGGCCAGGCTCGGCTTCTCCACCCAAGTGGGATTAGAGACATCCCAGACTCGCGTTGTCCGCCAACCGTTTTCATCAAGGCATTCATGAAGCTCCCGGAGCCATAGTTTCCCCTTCGTGCTATTCTCGAGCTCCGAAAGAAGCTTCTCGTCATCTGTGATTGCCTCGAAAGTCCCCGCGAGCCCCAGTTCTATTGCCAAACTCCCAAGACGGTAAAGCTCTCGATCTACCTGGAATATCCGGTTGTCGAAGCCTGACAGCAAGGCCTTGAATTGAGGATGCTGTTCATCTATACCCAAGAGTTCCTTACAGATGTCCTCAAATAGCCCGTAGATATAGCCTCCGGCATAGTGATTTAGCATGTGGATTTCCCACATCCGGAAAACATAGGGAACATAGGCCTGAAAGTGCACCCGGAGCTCCGGGTCGCTTAGCGTCCCCAAATCGGCTTTCTTTAGGCGCTGAAAGCCCTCCTCCAGCTCGGGTACATATTTACCCCGCCACTCTCGCTGGAAGTCATCAATCCAGGGTACGAGCTTTTGCCTGAATACGGGCTCACGTTGTCTTTTCTGCTCCTCGGATAGCTTTATCCTTGACAGGTAGGTGAAGCCGTCCTTGGTTCTCCAGGTCGGCACTCCATAAAGCCCGGAGACCATTTCAGAGGCGTATGACATACCGAAATCAGCACCTAAACTCAGAAACATCTCAAAGGGCTTGAGTGCGGGAATGCAATCCTTGGCGTCAATACACCATATGTCACAATCCTGAAGGTCCCTCTCCTCATCAAACTCCCGGAACATGTAACAATCCTTGTATGCCGGCATTTATTCATATCCTCCTATCTTTTTTGCAACACATTCTCTCCCAGCATACCCCACCGCATTGTTAGAATTACTTTTTCTTCTCCTAATTCGATTATAGGTTCAAATTTGCAATTTCAGGATCCAGACTGCACCCCTATCGGCATCGACCCTTATCCTCTGCCCCGTTTTGATCTTGTCTGAGCCTTCCCATAGAGGTATTGATGACACAAGGTATTCTATACACCCGGGAACAGATGGAGGCATGTGTCAGACTTCCTCCTCGGTCTACAAACGCACCATGGAGGAGCCGGAATCATGCTTAGGTCAATAACCTCCTAATACTCCCAGAGCACTAAGTCCAAGAGTATTTTCCACTCCTCCTTCTTTGACTTTTCACCCCGCTTGCTTCCTCCGTCACACTTTCTCGATTCTCACCTCCTCCCTATCTGGTCTCTACTGTGATGCGTCAACGCATCAATCGAGGATCCAGACTGCGCCGATGTCAGCATCTACCTTTATCCTCTGCCCCGTTTTGATCTTGGCTGAGCCCTCAAAGGTGTTGGTGATGCAGGGGATGCCGAACTCACGGGAGCAGATGCAAGGATGTGCCAGGCTCCCTCCCCGGTCTACAACCACTCCCGAAAGGAGCGAGAAGACGCCGGTCCAAGCCACATAGGTGGTAGGAGCTACCAGGATCTCGCCGGGCTGCACCTCATGCAGCTGCTCATCGCTGAATATGACGCGCGCAGTGCCCTCGGCGACTCCAGGGGAGCCGCAGGTGCCCCAGAGATCGGCTTTTACATCAGCCTTGGGGCTGGGCAGTGTGCCCGCGATCAGCTTCAAGATGACGGGATCCTTGGACTGGATTGCGTACCCGAATGCTTCCTCCATAGTCAACTTGGTGATAACAGGCGGGCGAAATGTTTGGATATTTTTCTCGTGCTCCTTCTTGTGAGCCTGGACCAAGGGCCGGAGGTCGTACAGATCGGGAGTATAAACATACATGGGTAGCTCGTGGTCGGAGAAGTAGAAGACATCGTTCACATCATCTATGGCCCCGGCCTGGACATACCGCCGCCCAATCTCCAGGGCACAATAGCGCATCAGGGACTGGATGTGGTCCTCGAGCCAGAATAAGTGCTCCTCGCTCCAAGAGCTGGTGAACTGGGCACAGTGCAGCAGCTTCCCAAACCACTCCCTGTGCTCTGAGGAGACCTTGGCCAGGACCTCCTTTTCCGCCTCTTCCCTCTCCTTGGCCAGCCGCTCCCGCTCCTCTTCGAGCTTGAAGCCCCCGCCTTTCTTCAGGAAATTCTGGATGGTCAGAATGGCCGGGCTGGGCTCCTCGGCCCAGGTAGGCAGACTAATCATGTGCAGTATGGGCAGCCTCTTGCCGTAGACCTTCAAGAATTCATCGAGCTCGGCAAGCCATTTCCTGCCCGCATCCATCTCCTTGAGCTTGGCCACCACCTCTGTAGGCTTATTGCCGAGGAAGACGTCGGCGAGCCCGAGCTCGGAAGCCCGCTGAGAGAGCTTCCATAGCTGTTGATCGCAGCGAAAGATCTCGTTATCGAAGCCGCGCATCAGCTTATGGAACAGGGGGTTGGAATCGTCGATGCCCACCAGCTCACGGGCTATGTCCTCGAACAGGATATAAGGGATATAGCAGGCGCACATCATGAGGAAATGGATCTCCCACATCCTGCGGTCGATGCGCAAGACCTCTTTCCAGTGATTCACCAGGTCGACATTATCGAACGCGGCCACATCCACTGCATCGAGCTTCTCATAATACCCTAACATTTCCGCTTTGTATCCATCCCAGACACTGCCGAAGTCCTCGATGAAAGGCGTGATCTTCTCGCGGAACAAAGGCTCTCTCTTTTTGATCTCCTCTTCGTCAAGCACCGCGATCGGTGCGCAATAGAGGTGACCGTTCTGTAGCCGCGAGTTCCAGCCGCGGCAAAAAGGATAACAAAGCTTCTCACGGGCATAAAACATGGCATGGGTAACACACTCATCAACCCACTCCCTCATCCAGAGCGGTGGACGCAATGGCTTCTCGTGGGCCCCTTCCATAAAATAGACCGGAATCCTCTTCGGGTCAATCTCCTCATCAAATTCCCAGAGCAACAAATCTCCAGCTGGTTTCCTCTCCATCTTCTCCTCCTTTTTTATTTTGATCCTTCACCCTGCTGCTTCCTCCATCGCCTTCTCCTCGATTTCCACCTCCTCTCTCTGCTCTGGATTTTGTTTAGTTAACGCTGATTATACACATCCCACCAAGGTTGTCAATCCCTTTCTTTTCGGTGATAATTGATGAGGTGGACCAGCTACGTGAGAACAGCCATTATGATAAACTGCTTTCACTCTTCAGCCAACAGCTTCTCCAAAGCATCACGGTAGCTCGAGTAAGTGTTGGCATCAAAAAGAACAAAGCTCACCTCTTGGAGCGATGTGAATTCCTCGAGGAAGGCAATTACCGCATCCAGCGCTACCTCTGCTGCTTCAGCCACAGGGTAGCCGTAAGCGCCCGTGCTTATCGAGGGGAATGAGATACTCTGTAGTCCCTTCTCCACGGCAAGCCTCAGGCTCTCCCGATAGGCGCTCGCCAGCAGCTCAGCCTCTCCTTTGGTGCCACCATGCCAGATCGGACCAACAGTATGAATAACGTGTTTTGCCTTGAGATTTCCTCCAGTGGTGATCACCGCCTTACCTGCAGGCAAACGCCCTTGCTTGGATACGATCTGCTTGCATTCCTCCAGGATGGCTGGCCCTCCGGCTCGATGGATGGCACCATCCACGCCACCACCACCCATGAGGCTTGAGTTGGCAGCATTGACAATGGCATCCGTTGTCTGCTTCGTGATATCCCCCTGCAATAGTGACAACTTTGTCTGGTTTACGATTACCTCAGTGGTCTGCTTCTCCATGTCTTCACCCCTCAGGAATTTAGAATTCGATAAACTCTCTTATCGCATGCAGATACTCATTCATGCCAACGAGGAAGATGTCATTATGAGTAGCTTTAGGGATGATTAGCAAGCGTTTTTCTTCGGCGCCAGAGTTGCGGTAGAGGTCTTCGCCATCTTGGAGGGGAATGAGACTATCATGTTCTCCATGAATGATCAAAGTGGGAATGGCAGTATACCGTATCCGCTCAAGGTTGAGAGACGCCTTAACCCGGTCAAGTCCGAGCGCCTCGACCGGAAGCCCAATATAAGCAAGCAACCTGATAATATCGGCAAACCCACTCTCTACAATCAATCCCTTGATCTGGTCCTGATAGCTATAGGCAAGCTCAATGGCGGAGGCACTCCCCAAGGAACGCCCCATGACGAAACGGTTCCCAGAACATCTTTTTTCACTAAGTATCTGCCCCCAGCCATTAAATATGAAATGGGCATCCCTTATCATACCGCTGAATGTCGGTTCTCCCCCACTGAGACCATAACCTCTGTAGTCGGCCACGAAGAAGTTGATGCCCATTCCCGTGAAAAGAGGAGCGATGTTATCATAATCGCTGGCTATCTCACCATTGCCGTGAAAAAATAGAACATTGGGAGCTTTGTCATTATTGAAATAAAAGCGGCAGGAGATGGAGACCTCTTCATCCACAGTGATGAAGTGGGTTACAGCATTGGGCACCCTGGGCTCTGGAGAAAAATCCCTCCTCGGATAGAAGATGAACCGCAAAATCTCGGGGCGGTCAAGAACTGCGAACTCATCCATAACATCCACGCTCCTCACACACTTCGGCTGCTTATGCTGGCCGTCGAAATCCATTATAATGTTTAATAGTTGGATTGTGCAGCTATCCGCTGTTTTGAGGAGGTATGAGTAAGTCAAAGCAAATAAATGTATGCGCAGAATGTCTCATGAAGGAGTACTGCGCCGGTAGCCAAGCTAGGAAGGCAAATGGCATCGGCAGAACTGGATAGTCGAATCGAGACTTTAGCCCAATGGATGTTTGCGGCAAAACACCTGGTGGTGTTCACAGGTGCCGGGATCAGCACTGAGTCAGGTCTCTCTGACTTCCGAGGGCCAGACGGGGTCTGGACACGCCGGGAACGAGGTCTACCTCCGAAACCTCGCCCCTATTCTTCCGTAGAGCCCAATTCAGGGCACATGGCTATAGTGGAACTGCAGAAGCTGGGCAAGCTGGGCTTCCTCATCTCACAAAACGTGGACAATCTTCACTTGAGGTCAGGGATCCGCCCGGATCTGCTGGCGGAGTTGCACGGCAATACCGCTAAACTGAGATGCACGCGGTGCCAAACCCAGGTGGACAAACCCACAGGCTTGACCAGCTGCCCCTCATGTGGCGGTGAATTAGTCTCCAGCGTAGTCAACTTTGGTCAGACCCTGCCCCCGAAAGATTTAGCAGATTCCTACTGGCATTCACAGCGCTGCGACCTTTTCCTGGTCTGCGGCTCCAGCTTGGTGGTCACTCCCGCTGCCGACATGCCTAAAGTGGCTTTGGAATCTGGAGCCCGGCTGGTGATCGTAAACCAGGGTGAGACTCCATTCGACCAAGTTGCGCATCTGCGCTTTGAGGAAAGAATAGGAGAGGTAGTGCCCCAAGCAGTTGCCAGGTTAAAGGAACTGATTAAGATATCCAGATAGAGACAAGATTCGCTACAAATCGCAACTCAACAGGTCTGACTATTTTACTACGCTGGCTTTCCTCGCGTTGAGCAACTGAGCGAAGGTCTCGATCCTGGTCCGCATCGCCTCTGCACTGTAAGTTCTGTTATCCCACCAATCGAGCTCCAAGCTTAGCACCGGGATCCCCAGCTCCTCCTCTATTGCTTTCTTGAAGGTGAAGGC
Organism: Dehalococcoidia bacterium; assembly: GCA_034414595.1. GTDB lineage: Bacteria > Chloroflexota > Dehalococcoidia > SZUA-161 > JAUWZY01 > DAOULY01. The sequence goes on along the minus strand of DAOULY010000016.1, from coordinate 14,764 downwards.
ACTGAGAACCCAGGGCCGACAGTGATTAGCCCAGGTCCAGATCACACCGTCTAAATTCCAGTCTCGGCAGCCCTGCTTGACCCAGTGTAGGAAGCCAGATGTGCTATGGAACAACCCCTTCCACAGTTCCAATTCAGCTCGTTTCTCACCAATGGTGGGGTAGCTGGATTGAAAACCAACGAGGGGTGCATCATAGGTTAGAAAGGTGACGGGCACAGCGATGCCCGATCCCTCAATCAAGCGGATTAGAGACGTATCCCTGGGTGGGAACAGGCAGCTGTATACCCTGGGTGACCCCTTGGGCACGGGACCTTTGCCTTCGGCGACCCTTTGCTCCATCTCCGGGATCAGGGTCTCCATGGCCTCGAGGGCCAGCGGGAACTGCTTGAGGTTTACGCCATTGCGGCAGAGACGTACCAACTGAAGGGATCCCATTTCCATCGGTATCGGATCTGCTCTCATAAGGTCATTGATCTTCTGCAGCAAAGATACAAACTTGCCGTGCCGTTCGTTATAGATAGCCCAGTCGCTCTCGCTGATCTGCTTTCCCAATACCTCCATCAGCCCGTCAAATGTCTCGTTTATCTCTGTGCCAAGGTATGAAACGCGCTCTGGTTTATAGCTGGGGTACTCACCCCAGTACGAGTCAATGACGTTATCGGTGATCACCCAGGGAATGTTCAAGGCCTCCTTGAGCCAGTCGTCTGTTTTCGGCCCTTGGTCACAGAAGAAGCTCGAAGCTAAGAGACAATCTGGTTTGGGGATGATGCCCTTGATCAGAGAGCCAGCACGTATCTTGTTGAGGCCGCACATGGCCCGTGCCGGAGGTATTGCATTCTCCTCGCCTGCCTCCAGAATGGGATCGATCTTATCCAATATCCCGCCCAGAGCCACCAGTAGCACAAACTCAGGGCAGATACAGAGTGTGTTCTCACCACCTAATAGTGAGGTGGTGAACCCGAGCCCGCCAATAGAAGGAAAGGCATAATAGATAAGCGTCTTTCCCTCCTTGCGGCCCAGCACCAGATCGACCAGCGTCCTGATCCATACGCCCAAGTTCTTCCTGACACCCGCCAACTCAATATCATAGCTCTCTCTTATCCAGTCCTCAGCATGCTTCATATCCTCAGGGCCCAGCCCCAAGATTCTGAAGGTCTCATCGATCCTTGGCTGTTCCTGCTGGATATCGCTATCATCGAAGCCACACAGCTTCAGCACATCGCTATAATACATTTTTCACTCCCTCCTTAATCATCTCCTCTATAAAGGCCCCACATCGGTGCTTGGAGCCCCGATTTCCTCAACATTGCAGTTTGCTTCCTGCCTCGGCATCGAGAGACCCGCTCAACCCACCACACTGCGCTCTGCTCAACACTAAAGGTACACTATTGCTGCTGAATTTTCAATGATGCCCTAAGCAACCCAATCCACGATAGATAGGGTAGGAAACTACCACTTTTCCCACCTTGCCCCACAGCAGCTTCTCCCCCAATCTGGCACCATAAAGGAGCCGAATGGTTACCGTCTTTGTGTCAATCACTCACCGATGACATTGACTCTCAGCATGTTGCCATCGACCTTTATCTTCTGTCCTGTCTTGATCTTGCTGGTCCCCGCCTGCGTGCCCACGACTGCAGGAATCCCATACTCCCGCGCCAGTATGGCGGCATGGCAGAGGGTCCCTCCCACATCCGTTACCACCGCTTTGATTATGCTAAAGGCAGGTGTCCACTCAGCAGCGGTAAATATCGTCACCAGGATCTCGCCAGGCTGAAGCTGGTCCAGATCGTTAAACGACATGATCACGCGGGCGGTTCCCTCAACGACCCCAGGAGCCCCGGCAGCGCCGACCACGGTAGCCCCCACATCCTCAGGAGCAGCAATAGGTGGGGCTCCACCGATAGCAAGTATCGGATCCGCTGCCGCCATCGCAGCCGCCTTGGTCATATCGCCAATAAACAATGGCGCTTCAGTCTGGCAATTCCTCTCGTATTCCTCCTTGCGCCTCTTCACCAGCGGGCGCAAATCATATCTGCCACCAAGCGAAAGCACATACACTATTTCCCATTGCAGCATGTATATCACATCTTCTGGATCATCCAGAATCCCGTGCCCGACGAATCTCTTGCCAGCTTCGATAGCAGCCAGTCGCCATATGGAGGGGAAATTGTACTCACAGTAGTAGACGTGGTCCTCACTGAAAAGGGATCCAGCCTGGGCAGCCCTCATCAGCTTGGTAAACCATTCTTTTTGCTCTTCAGGAACCAGGGCGAGGACTTCCTTCTCCGTCTCCTCCCTCTCCTTGACCAATCGCTCCCGCACCACTTCCGGGGCATAAACCCCTTCCACAGCCATAAGCTTCTTGACCTCCGGTATGGCCAAGCTTGGTTTCTCCCGCCAGGTAGGGACACAGATCTCCTGGACCCGCGCCCGTCTCAGGCCCCACACCTTGAGATATTGCTGCAATTGGCCAAGCCATTTCCTTCCAGCGTCGCTTTCCTCCAGCCTGGAAAGCAGTCCCTCCGGGGCCAAGCTATCGAAAAGCTCCCTCAAACCAAGCTCGATGGCACTGGTAGCAAGCCCGGCCAATTCCCGGTTAGCCTGGAGTATCGAGGTGTTAAAGCCTGACATCAGCTTCGAATACTTAGGGTCCCAGGTAGGGATGCCGGTGACCTGCTGAAATATGTCCTGGAAAAGGAAAACCAGATGATTGAAGGTCACCATGGGCCAGTTGTGGATCTCGTTCACTCTCATCTGGACTTCAAAGCACTTCTGGAGATGCGTTACCAGCTCGCAATCGCTCAACTTCTCTAAGTTGACCTCAGCAAAAGGCTCAAAGAGTTGCACCAGCTCCTGACGCAGACGTTCCCAATGTCCAAAAGGGTCCTCCAGGATCGGTGCCACCCGTTCCCTCCACATCGGCTCACGTTCCTTCCTCTCCTCTTCAGTGGTCACCATAGAGGTTATGTAGAACTGGCCATCCTTCAGTTTGAAGTCCAAGCCCTTGGTCGTGGGTAGTTTGTCCTTGTCATAGCCCCAGGTGCAACCATGGCGGACGCCAACGTTAAACCACATGGAAAGAAAGAGTGGCGTCCACGGTGGTGTCGCCCACTGCGCACCATGAAGCCAACAGTCCTTTCCGTCCCTCTTCTCATCGTAATCATATATGGGCATATCATACGGCACTTTACTTTATCCTCCTAAGTTAGGTTGTTTTGGTTTTCCTGAATATTGACTGCCCTTTATCGCGTCTGCAAGCTTTTCTTCCTAAGTCTCCCACCTCCTTCCTAATACCTTACATAGTCCCATTATTCCACCAATAAACTCACTTGTATTTTAGCCAATTTCTGACTTCTGTCAAACCCTTGCCCTCTCCACACCATGTTGCGGCAATTATACCACCGCTGGGTTCAAACCTGAACAATAGCCATAGTGTCCAGCCAACGTTATCTATTAACCTACAGCCAAGGCACTAATCAGCAAGTTCCTTTTGAATTCAATGCTGATGTAGCAGTTCAAGGAGCAACGCAGCAGCCTGTTCGGCAAACATCCTGTCGTTGACATGAGCAGCTACCTCGACGAACTTCACTTCCGGCTTTAGATGCTTCTTCAATGCCTCAGCAAAGGCCGCCTCAGACTCAGGATCGCCCTCCCAGCCCCCGCCACCAAAGCCGCCTTTGGGTATAATCACCGCTGTGGGGCCGATAGCCTTGTTGAGCTTCTCAGCCACCACCCTGCCCACAAGGGCCGTCTCCTCAGAGTTCAGCCATGTCGTAATCATACTCTTACCGTGCGTTCTCCGCTTGCGCGCCTTACGATGCTGCGGAATCGCATCTTCCCCCGAGAAGCAAAGGAGATGAACGCTCCCGGGGACGATGAGCTGAGGAATACCCCTTCTTCCCGCTGCTTCCAGCCTGTCCGGGCCAGCATCCAGGAGGCCGCCAAATAGGTGATCGGTTACCTCAGCGGGAGCAAGGTCAAACACTCCCTCAAATACTCCCTCAGCAGCCCATTCCTCAAGAGCCCTACCACCGCTGCCCACAGCAGGAAAAGCCACCACCTCACATCCGTGTTCCTCAAGAATCTCCCTCACCATGTTCAGGCAAGGCAACTTATCTCCACGAATTGAGGCCGCAATGAGGGGTTTGTCAGTGGACGATGGGCCAGGGTCCATACCAACCATGCCCACTACGGCTCCAGCAGCAGTGCTTAGAAGCCTCCTCGTCACGCGATTCAAGCCCGCGATATCGGCTACCGACGAGATCATAGTGATATCCCTCGTGCCTACGTAAAGGGAGACGTCTCCAGAGGCAACTGTAGAGACGATTACCTTGGGTACACCTACAGGCAAGACCTGCATTGCTGGCCCAGCTATCGAAGTCCCCATCGACCCGCCCAGTGCCAGGATACCATCGAGCCTCCCCGAGCGGTAAAGCTCCTGGACCACCTTGCTCACCTCCTCGGCCATCAATTCCACGGCATCTTCTTGCTTCATCTGGGCAAGCCCTTCAGCTCTCACTCCAGCAGCCTCCGCTAACCGCTCCCGTCCGATGTCAGGCTCGAGCAACGGCGCACCCAGTGTGCCGACATCTATCAGTACCGTCTCATAGCCCTGTGCTCTGATCTGCTCCCTGACATAGCCCAGCTCTATCCCCTTGGTGTCCAGTGTGCTGAGAAGGACTATGGTCTTGCTCATCTTTCGGCTCTCCTCGCTTCAGGTTTAACCTCGTGCTTCTTTCCCTCGGTCTTGCAGCACTGCGTTCCCTAACTATAACACATTCCGCCAGAACAATAGCCATAGTGTCATTCAAGGTGATCTGTTAACCTATGGCCGAGGCACTAATCAGCAGGTTCCCTTTGAATTCAATGCTGATGAAGCAGTTCAAGGAGCAACGCAGCAGCATTTTCAACGAACATCCTGTCGTTGATATGAGCAGCGACCTCGACGAACTTCACTTCCGGCTTGAGGTGCTTCTTCAATGCCTCAGCAAAGGCAGAATTGCGATCAGGATCGCCCTCCCAACCCCCAGCACCAAAGCCGCCTTTGGGTATAATCACCGCTGTGGGGCCGATGGCCTTGTTGAGCTTCTCAGCCACCACCCTGCCCACAAGGGCCATCTCCTCAGAGCTCAGCCATACCGTAATCATACTCTTACCGTGCGTTCTCCCCCCCTTGCGCCCCTTGAAATGCTTCGGAATCGCATCTTCCCCCGAGAAGCAAATATGATTGACGCCGCCAGGGACGATGAGCTGAGGAATGCCCCTTCTTCCCGCTGCTTCCAGCCTGTCCGGGCCAGCATCCAGGAGGCTGCCAAATATGTTCTCGGCTACCTCAGCGGGAGCAAGGTCAAACACTCCATCAAGTAATCCCTCAGCAGCCCATTCCTCAAGAGCCCTACCACCGCTGCCCACAGCAGGAAAAGCCACCACCTCACACCCGTGTTCCTCAAGAATCTCCCTCACCATTTTCAGGCAAGTTGACATGTCACCGCGAATTGAGGCCGCAATGAGAAGTTTGTCAGTGGACAATGGGCCAGGGTCCATACCCACCATGCCCACTATGGCTCCAGCAGCCGTGCTTAGAAGCCTCCTCGTCACGCGATTCAAGCCCGCTATATCGGCTACCGACGAGATCATAGCGATATCCCTCGTGCCTACGTAAGGCGATATGTCTCCAGAGGCAACTGTGGAGACGATCACCTTGGGTACACCTACAGGCAAGACCTGCATCGCTGGACCAGCTATTGAAGTCCCCATCGACCCGCCCAGTGCCAGGATACCATCGAGCCTCCCCGAGCGGTAAAGCTCCTGGACCACCTTGCTCGCCTCCTCGGCCATCAATTCCACGGCATCTTCTTGCCTCATCTGGGCAAGCTCTCCAGCTCTCACTCCAGCAGCCTCCGCTAACCGCTCCCGTCCGATGTCAGGCTCGAGCAACGGCGCACCCAGTGTGCCGACATCTATCAGTACCGTCTCGTAGCCCTGTGCTCTGATCTGCTCCCTGACATAGCCCAGCTCTATCCCCTTGGTGTCCAGTGTACTGAGAAGGACTATGGTCTTGCTCATCTTTCGGCTCCCCTCACTTCAGGTTTAACCTCGTGATTATTTCCCTCGGTCTTGCAGCATTGCGTTCCCTAACTATAACACACTCTATCGGAATCACGACATTGTTCGATAAAGTAGGGCCTTGCGCTCAATGTCGGGTGGCAAGTATTATATGTTTTAGGCGAACTCAGAGAGAATCCAGATAAGATGGCAGAAGTGGACAGGCAAGTTATCAAGAGCGCTTGCAGGATGTGTCGGCGCGCCTGTGGCATAGATGTTCACCTTCAAGATGGCGATGCCGTTGCGGTCAAGGGGACCGCGGAGAACCCCGTCAGCGCAGGCATTCTCTGTCCCAAGGGCAAGGCAATACTCGAGTATATCTATTCTCCCAATCGTATCAAACACCCGCAGAAAAGAATCGACGGACAATGGCAGCAGATCAGTTGGCATGAGGCCCTAAACACAATAGCAACAAAACTGGATGTTATCAAGCAGGAGTATGGGGCCAAGGCCCTGGCTGTGTACTGCGGTGAAGCAGCCAACCAGTGCCAGGCCATAGTTTATGCACGCAGGTTCCTAGATGTTTACGGCTCCCCTAACCTGTTCTCAGCAAGCAGTTTATGTCACCAACCTTTCCCTATGGCTTGCCAGTTGACCTTCGGCAAGGTCTTCGTTCCTGAGCCAGAAAACTCAAAATGCATCGTAGTTTGGGGGGTTGACCCCCACAATACAAACCACCGACAAGCTAGCCGGATACTCAACGCCAGGAAAGCAGGTGCCAAGCTTATCGTCATCGATCCCAGGCAAACCTTCTTCGCCAAACGAGCAGATGTGCATATACAGCCCAGGCCGGGTAGCGACTGCCTCCTGGCATTGGCTATGCTCAATGTCATTCTCTCCGAGGGACTGTGCGATAGAGAGTTTGTTTCCCAGTGGACTACTGGTTTTGAGCAGTTGGAAGAGCACCTTACAGATTACACCCCTGATAAAGTGTCAGAGGCAACCTGGGTTCCCAGGGAGACCATCAGAGAAGCTGCCACCACCTTTGCCACCGCAAGGCCTGCATCCATCATTATGGGACGTGCTGTCGATAACCAGACAAGCGCGGTTCAGAACATCCGCGCCATCGCCATTCTGCAAGCGATAACGGGAAACATCGATGTCCCCGGAGGCTGGATAGCTCCCGTTGAGCTGCGCTTGAGTCCCCTTTCCCTACCGGAAATGCTGACTGAAAGGCCGCTGGGAGAAGACCGGTACCCCCTGTTCGTAGCTTCCCGGCGTGGGCGTCTGGAGGGACAGGCAGCAGTGCTGACCGATACCCTGCTCACCGAGGAACCTTACCCGGTCAAGGCTATGATCGTGGATGGTGGCAACCCCGTTCTCAGCTGGCCATATACGCCGAAGGTCGTGGAGGCACTGCAAAAGCTTGATTTCCTCGTGGTCATGGATGTCACTATGACCGGAACCGCCGACCTTGCTGACATCGTGCTCCCGGCCGCTACCTTCCTGGAAACGACGGAACTGCATAGCTATGGGCCATCGGGGCTGCCGTATGCGGTCCTGCGCAAGAAAGCTATAGAATTTCCCGAGTGCTGGCCCGACTGGAAGCTCTGGTTCCAATTAGCCAGAAGGATGGGCTATGAGGAGTATTTTTCCTGGTCGGACGAAGAGGAGGCCATTGATTTCCTACTCAAGCCCACTGGTATCAGCATCAGAGAGTTGAAGCAAAACCCTGCCGGTATTTTCTATGGCGCTAAGCAATACAAGGGCTACGAGCAGCAGGGATTCTCCACTCCCTCGGGCAAGATCGAACTCTACTCCTCGAAGTTGGCAGAGCTGGGGCATAGCCCATTGCCGACACCACAACAGCCCGAAGCTGTGGAATCAGCAGCACAGGAATATCCGCTGGTACTGACCTCGGGCATCCGGGACATAGAATATACTGATTCCGAATTCCGTGAAATACCCTCGCTGCGCAAGAGAGTCCCGGAGCCGCTGGCGGAAATTAACACTCGGACGGCCCAAAGATACGGCATCTCCCCAGGGGGGATGATGTTCATCGAGACTCCCAGAGGAAAGCTCGAGTTCAAAGCCAAGATCACCGAAGATATCATACCTGGCGTAGTCAGTATTCCCTTCGGCTGGGATGAGCCCAATACTAATGTGTTGACTGACTGGGAAAGCCCTGACCCGATATCCGGTCTGCCTGCGTTTGCCGGTCTATCCTGCCGGATAGGCGCTGCCTGACGAGGCTGGCCTGCCACCAGGATAGCCGTCGGGAATTATTTGGGAGCCAAAATGAACTATTTAGGAGAATACCAATTTGAAATTGGCCCGGTAAGACCGCCCAGCGAAGGCGGAAGTCACTCCTTGTTGATCAGGGCAACGCGGAATTGCCCGTGGAACAGGTGTAAGTTTTGCTACGGCTCCTCCTATAACCGGGAACGGTTTCAGCTGCGGTCGGTAGAGGATATCAAAGCGGACATCCGAGCAGCAAAAGCAATCAGTGACGAGATAAAGAGAGTGTCATGGCAACTCGGATTTGCCGGTGAGCTAAACAACATCGTGGGAGCCACCATAATCCGGAGTAACCCGAACCTCAATGATGACCCCAGTTTTGTCACGGTGTTCAATTGGCTCGGGTCTGGCGCGCGTACGGCGTTCCTGCAAGATGCCGACTCGTTCATTATGAGAACTTCCGAGTTGATAGAAGTCATCGAATACCTGAAAGAGACATTCCCGAGTCTGGAAAGGATTACTTCCTATGCCAGAGCAAAGTCAATCTACAGGAAAACTCTGGAGGAACTGAAGGACATAAGAGCAGCAGGCCTAACCAGAGTGCACGTTGGCTTGGAAACCGGCGATGACGAATTGTTGAAATACGTGGACAAAGGTGTGACCGCTGAGCAGCACATTATTGCGGGAAGGAAAGCGAAAGAAGCGGGTTTCGAGCTTTCAGTATATGTAATGCCAGATCTGGGAGGTCGAGCAAGGTCAGAGCAACATGCGAAGAATACGGCTCGAGTGCTGAACGAAATCAACCCCGATTATATAAGGCTGAGAGCCTTCGTACCGAGACCTGATACGCCGCTATTCGATGACTATCAGAATGGGACTTTTCAGCTATCTTCTCCTCACGAACGGCTGAGAGAGCTTAGAACCATGATAGAAGGGTTATCTGTGACATCCCGAATATGCTTCGATCACCTCACCAATTCCTGGCGTAAAGAATCCGGGGAACTGTTGTTCCGGCAGGACTATGAGGGATACAAACTTCCAGAAGAAAAAGTGAGGGTTCTGGAACTGATAGAGGAAGGCTTGAGGGTCAAGGAATCTATGCACATCGATGCCAAGGACTTGGTGACACTGCCCCACCTATAACCAAGGGAAACAGCCTACAACCAGGCAAGCCTTGTCAACGGTTTATCAGCTACACCAGGACAGCATTACCGACGTGGCAGCTCCAGTAGCGTCTCCGCAGTCATACGAGTGACTTTTCCCACCATTTCGGCACAAGTTACACGACTAATTCGACTAAACTCCTTCAGCTCCTCTGGAAGTGTCAGGTTATACCTTCTGCCAAACAACTTCTCTTGGATGTCTCCGCATGACGAGCTTCCATACTCCTGCACAAACTTTCGGTACAACCCCCTCACAAGCTCTACCGACCTGGGATTTCCCGTGGTCTCATCAATCACTTTTATCTCCGGGTAGATTGAGTCTTCAAGACTTTCCGGGCCAGAGAACAACCCCAGCACCATTATACCCCCAATGAGTGCACCACATAGATCATTCAAGTGTGCGATTCCCATGCCGATAAAGCTGGCTGACTTAACTACCGGTACCCCCCCGGGTAAGTTGAATTCCTCTTGCAGCACCAGGACGACATTTCGCCCACAGCCATGAAACTCATACTGATATGAAGCAGCCTGCTCTTCAACACGGGCTAACATCTCCTCCCTTTCCTCTTCGGACATTTTACCTATCATATCTGCTCCTCCTTATCTATTGTCATGTTGCGTCCAAATATTTGCCACTCCATCCTCAGGCGAAGTCAGCAGGACGAAGGTGGTGGCGGTGCATCATCATCTATGGTAATTTGATCCGTAAGTGAGCGGATATCGTAGGTTCTGCCGGTCAAAGGCGCGTATGATGTTTCATGAGGAACCAAGAGATTCTGTTCTCGCAAGAGTTCTTCCTCAGTCAGATACACATCCATTTCTTGCCCCCTATTCGTTCCCATGCTTAAGCCGAGTAAGTTTGCTGACGGCGAGTGTTGGCAATCCCATGCTCGCGGCCACCAGGTCACTGATGTCCAAGACCTCCAACTTGGCTCCGGTCTCAGTTACGCCTATACGAAGATTGGTCTCACATGTTGGGCAAGCACTCACAAGAGCTGCGGCCCCAGTCTGCTCGGCCTCGGTAATGCGGCTGCCATTGACAGTCATACCAAGTTTAGGATAGCGCATAACATGCCTGCCACAGCAGGCTGACTGCTCTCCACTGCGAGGCATCTCCACGAACTCCAGGCCAGGTATAGAGGCGAATATCTTTCTCGGCGGCTCAAGGATACCCCCGCCGCGACCGATATGGCACGGATCATGATATGTCACCTTAAACTTTAGGGGCGACTTGCACTGGATCCTGCCCTCTTCCAGCAGCTCGCTCATAATCTCAGTCATATGCTTGACATTGACATCATATTCCAAGTTCAGTCTCTGAGCAAACAGTGGGTAGAAATGAGCTAAAACTAACCAACACCCAGGGCACGAGGTGATCAACGTCTTTATCCCTCTCTTGTTTATTTCCTTTATGTTGTGCTCCACCAATTCCATAACCTCGTCGAGGCAGCCGATAACATACATCGCTCCGCCACAGCACCATTCCTCAGCGCCAAGACAAGCAGGTTCTATTTCTGCTTTGTTCAATATCCTCACGGCATTCACTGCTATATTCCTAGTAGCAATGCTGAAGGACGAGCTACACCCAGCCCAATATCCAATCTCCCCCTCCTCCCTGTGCTTCAGAGTTGGTGGTATCCATTCTTTCCTTTCACTTTGCGGAAAGCCCCCAGGGTTACGATTGGCCAGGATTTGGTAAGCCTGCGTCTGGAAGACCAACGGAGGATTGAAGCCCTCCTGCCAGATAGTCGGCCTGAGGGTTAGGGTCCAATGCTCGTCTATATGTGACCCGACTTGACATGTTAGGTTGCAGCGGCGACACGTGGTGCATACAAAAAACATCTCGGCCATCCGCTCGTCTAACTTAACTTTGCCCTTCAAATACTCCCGGAGGAAATGGAACTTGCCTCTGGGAGAGGCACTTTCCCAGCCAACGGCACCGAACTCTGTGCATTCGTTGCGACAATAACCACAGCCGGTGCAGGCGAAAGCATCCCAGGCCACTTCCTTCCCAAATGGCAGCTTCCCAAGCACGGTTTTCTGGTCAATGAATTCACCAAGCGGCTTGCCACCAAAGAGTTTATCAGCTACTGCCATCGCTCCGGTCTGACTGCTCGCCAGTTTGATCATCAGGTTGAGTTTTTTTATCGGTGAGCCCTTCTCAAGCCAGGTGGGGAAGACCTTGCCCGGATTCAAAATATGTCCAGGATCAACTTCTTCTTTGAATTGATAAATCTTCAGCAGGTTGTCTTTACCAAGCAGTAGCTCAGCATCATCAGTGAAATACATCCCTATGGAATAGCGCCTGCCACCGAGCTTCCTCGCGGCCTTTATGACCACAAAGCTTGTGGAATATGCCAGTGGAAAGCCACGGCGACGCTCATCATCTAAAGCATAGGTCATAACAGTGGTTTGACTCCCGCCAGCCACCAGAGTGCCATTGAATGCGAGCGTCTTTATTTTTTTCTCGATATTCTCAACCAGCATCGGGAGCCTTTGGGTCGGTATCACCACCTCCGAGGGAACTAAAGATGGCCCTAAAGCTTTAAGCCGTATGGGATAGAACCTCTCCTCCCACTCAAATCTCGCCACTGCCTCATCGAGCACCTCCCCACCCTGAGCCTCAATGATACTGAGAAGCTTATCCCTGACCTCGCTGTCCCTGCTCTTGGGGTACACAAATGTCGCTATGACTTTGTCTTCCGGCAGCTTTGGCTCTGTCAGTTCACTGGGTATAGGACCCCTTTTCGCCTGGTTTGCCACAGCTTCGTGTGTTAGCCGAACATGTGACGGACCTTTATAGCCTACCTCCCATAACGACAGCTTGTTCTCCTTGATTTTCTCAAAAGCACTTACACAGCTCTCCAAGCCCGGGAAAGCTGCAACGACGGGAATGTCATCCTCTTTATCTCTGAGCATAAGTGTAACCTGAGAAATAAAACCGGTTGTGCCTGCCATCCCATCAACCAAGTCAAGGTCGTCTCCAGCGATCCGCTTGGGCCCTTTGGGTGTGATGATTTCAAGCTCAACAATGTTGTCCTTGATATAGCCATATTCGAAGCTTCCGATGCCCACCCCTCCCCCATTTGCTATCCATCCAGCCACAGTCGCGCTAGGAGCGCTGCCGGGGTAAAGCCTAAGCGCTAGGCCATGCCTGTGCAGTCCTGCTTCGAGATCGTTCCAGACAACTCCAGGCTCAACGATTGCTATTCTCTTTTCTTTGTCGATGTCAATGATCTTATTCATCCGGTAAAAATCAACTACAATTCCACCTCTGGTTGGCACGGCACCACCATAGCCAGCAGTGCCAGAGCCTCTTGGTACTAACGGAGTGCTGTACTTTGCAGCTATATCAAGTAATGCTGCCAGCTCGCCACTGCTATTGGGCTGGACAACAGCATCAGGATTGGTGGCAATCTGAGTCTTGACGATCCCAGGCAAATCCCCGAGATCGCTGGAATACAACATCCGCTCGATCTGGTGAAAAGCCACTCGCTCAGCAAAGATGCGTTTCAGTTCCCCTTTTTCTTCCTCTTGCATAACATTAGTACCTCGCCCAGGTATCACCGTGCTCGCGGACGATGGTTTTGGCGTCGAAGTCGCAACGCCGTGCTCTAAGAGCTTGGAGCATTACTCCGAGGTCGCATTTAGCTAAGATACTCGCGGACACCAATTTTAAACCAGAATTGTCGAACTCTTCCGACTTAGGCACCTACTGTAACTCTGAAATTAGCTCCTCGATAGTCATCAACCGTGCAAAACCAATCGCCCAATGTGAACCCGAGCCCATTTTCTCCTTAGAATGGCAAGCATAGATAACTAACAAGCCTCCCAACCACCATCCAGTTCCACCGTATCCTGCGTCTCCTGCTCAGCAGTGTCGCCGGCCTCCTTTCGTTTCCGCCACTTCTCCCTCAAAGCCTTACCCTTGTCCTCTTTCGCCTTCTGCTTCTGTTTCTTGGCAGACTTCAGCACCTCGACAAATGTCTCCAGCCGGGTCTGCAATTGTGGTGTGGTGCGAAAACGGGAGTCAAAGGCGTCGTATTCCAGTATCAGCATAGGAATGCCAAGCTCCTTGGTTACGGCATCTTTTACCATCATCGCGTCTCCCGAAGAAGGGCGGCAAGGAAGGTGGGCGGCCCAGAGTATGCCATCAACGTTGTATTTCTTACACGCTCCAATAATGCCTTTGATCCTCACCGGCAGGCTGCCGGTGTTGGTCTTCCACAGGATTCTCTCCGACCAGATCTGGAACGGTGTCTTGTCCTTGGTGTCCACGGTGACAGTGAATCCCCCATCCGGCCCATAGGTCGCAGTCTCGACAACTGTCACTGCAACGCCAAGGGATTCAAGGACGCGGTAGAACTCCAGGTCAACATGCGGTGCCACTTGGATCATTATCCGTAAGGCTCCCTTTGGCACTACGCCTATCCCCTGATTGATCCTCTGCTGCAGCTCTTCATATATCAGAGCAGCTGACTCTGTAGCTCTTTCCACGTTGTCTTTGCTCATTGGGCTGAAGCCGAAGCGACGAATCATGTCCCAGGATGCATGATTGATGGGCACAGGGTCGCCGTAGAGCATCAGGTCTCGACCCTTGCGCATCGTCGACATCATCTCATCCCGCAATCTCCCTGCCTCTTGCAGCATTTCAGGGGTGATGGTAAAGCCAAGCACCGATTCCATTCTTTCCTTGCACGCCTCCAGCTCCTTGGCCATGAAATCACGACCCCGAGGAAAATCCACCTCGTAGTCCCACTGGTCCTGGGGCAAATTGATATACTGTACCGGCACTCCCATGAACTCATACATTAACTCGTCTGCCTTGGGCTCCTCGTCACAGGTCCGCCCCAGCGAGACGAACAGGTCCGGCTTTGGAATGAGTTCCGAGGCATAGAGGCCTTTGGCTGTTTTGCATATGCTGCAATGCGCCCCTTGTGCGCTCATCCAGCGGCTCTCTATCGCATCATAGATGTGGTCGAACTTATCGAAATAGACGCCGATCGTGTCCAGAGCTACCAGGTCTGGGAAAGCGACGACCACATCATCGGAGTGCAAAGCAGCCGCAATCATGGTCTCGCCTGAGATCTGGGGGATAGTGCCGTGGATGATGGCCTTCTTCCCTTCCTCTCTTGCCAGCGTTATATCGAACAATTCCCTCAATTGTATTCCGAGAGCCTTGCGCACACCATCAATGTCAACGTTATAGTAGAGGTTGATCCGGTCTATGCCGTGCTTGATATCCTCGTCGGTTAGGCCAAACTTCTCAAACGTCTTCATCGCTCGGGGCAATTCCCGGCCCATCTCCTCTGCCTCAA
>DAOULY010000015.1:0-2990 GCA_034414595.1 Dehalococcoidia bacterium | reverse complement strand
CTCGCTGGCCAAAGCCCTGTAGGCCTCTTGCTCCGCTACGCTGGTCATTGTGATCGAAGCGAGATTGAGCCGACGCATGTACAGAGGCTCTGTCAGATTGGCCACTTCGAACTTCTCGGCGATGCGTAGCCATAGATCGTAATCCTGAGCCGTTTTGAACTCCTCGCGGTAGAAACCGACCTCCTCCAGACAGCTCTTCCGAAAAACGGTCGTGCCATGGCAAAAGCAGTTGCGTTCTAGTAAATGCTTCTGGATTTCATCGTTTTCACTATACAGCTCCACGATCCCCACTTCTCTCCCATCACTGGCCATTTCATAGTAGAAACTACCAACGAGCCCCACCTCTCTATGGTCATCCAGAAACATTGCCTGTCTTTCTAGCCTCGTAGGAAGGGAAATGTCATCAGCATCCATGCGGGCGATGTATTCTCCCCGAGCCATACTGAGGCCCTTGTTGAGGGAGCAGGTCAGGCCAATATTGTAGGGATTATCAATCAGGATCATACGCTCATCGTCGAAACCGCGCAGGATTTCCGCCGTCCTGTCAGTGGAACCATCGTTCACGATGATGAACTCGAAATCGCCAAAGGTCTGGTTGAGGATGCTCTCTGCGGCTTCTTGCAGGTAGCGTTCGCCGTTGTAAACGCTCATTAAGACGCTCACACGTGGCTGCTTTCCCATAGCCTTCTCACCGTTCACAAGCTCACTCTAGCACCTTAAGCACAACGTAGCTCTCAAAGTCCATAAGTTGATACATTCCTTGAGCCAGATCATAGCGGTGTATCCCTTCCGGAAACAGCACGATGTAATCCGGATCCAAAGCCCAACCATCCGGAGCTTTCCCCGTGTTTCCGATGCCGTAGAGGGTTAGTAGCAAGTAATCATGTTCGGTGCCTATGTAACAACTATCCTCCAAGGCTGAGCGAGAGACTATCCAGCACCACTCAGACACCCTATCCTGAAGAAGATCATATCGTATAGAAGCCTGCTGCCGGCCTTGGCTCGTCAAATCCTTGGCGATCCAGGCGACCATCTGCCGCTGAGGGTTCGGGGTGCCTCTCAGGGCTGAGGAGATACGCCCCCACGCATTGTGGCTGACTAGAATGATCAGCACGCTCAATCCCACCAAGAGCAAGGTTTGGACAATTCTCGTCCGTGCCCACCGGGGCACAACGCAGACGTAGGCGATGATCAGCACTTGCGGTCCGTAGAAAAGCCAGGACACATCTGGCCTGCTTATGGTAGTATGCGGAGAAAGGTTTTGCAGGAGAGCCGGCAGGAAGAAACTCACCAAAAGCAAACGTTCTGCTGGGGTCGCTGTTCGCTGGATGCCCAAGCGATACAGCAACACTCCCACCCCTATGACGCCTATCAGGAAAAACGCTGTTTCGACAAGATATAGAGCTCGCTCTTGTGGAGGACCGGGGAATGATGGTTGAAGAGCAGACCAGCGGAAGTGCAGACTCAATGCACGGATCATGCCCCATGAAGCCCCATAAACCTTCGACGACACCGCGTACGCCACGGGCCACTCCGAACGTAACGCCTCCTTCCAGCGGCTCATAAGACCTTCTTCGGTCTGAAAGTTTTTGATCTGTTCCTGGCTCTCTGCTTCCTGACGGCAAAAGGGTGTGATCTCCTCCGGCTTTGGGACGGACAAGCGCCCCTGAACGACAGCACGGATATCGGCAAACGCGCGATCTCGTTCAAAGCCAAGATAAGGAGCCCAGAGCGCTAGTGCGATGAGCCCTCCTGCTATTATCGGTCTGGGCTGGAGTCTGGCTCGAAACAACAAAGGCAGGAGGAGCAAAACTCCGAAAGCGAGTGCCCCGCCCCAGTGAAGGCCGGTGATCCAGGCAGCCAAGGGTAGTAGCAGCGCCCCATACCAGGAGTTGCCTTCCAACAGCCATCGGAACAGGCAGAAAACCATCAAAACGTATGAGGGGGCAAGCAACCCCTGGGCCCAGCTGGCATGGCCAAAATAGAGCCCTTTCTCTGTGAAAGCATAGAGCGCTGCTGCCGCCAGACCTGCTCTGGGGCCAAAGTACCGTCGCCCCAGGCTGTACAGGACCACAAGCGCGAGCACATGCAAAAGAAGAGCCGGTAGAATGAGGACCCATGAGGGATTTCGAGTTAGCATCATAGGGGCGAGATACAACCACACAAAGAAAGGGGGGTTGTAAGCCCGCAGGCTGTTCAGGATGCCATGAACAGGAAGGATCCCTTTGGCCACAAAGTCCCAGGCCAGGTATAGCACTTGAGATTGATCGAACTTCACAGGATAGGAAGGTATATATGATAGTTGGGCAACCACGGCTAAAATGATAACTCCCACTATCGCTACTTTCTCTAACCTCTTAAGCATCCGGCACTGTCTCCATCCAAGCCTCGCCCCACCACGCTTCCTGATGGGTGATCTTTAGCCCAGCAGCGACCACCTCTCGGGCGAAGGACTGCAGCGTATACTCGGTCTCGTGGGTAGGAGCTAACCGCCACTCCACCGATGAAGAAGTCGTGGTGGCGCATGTGGCGGTAGTTGGTGTGGATGCTGCCGTTGTATTCAATGACCTTCTGACCTTGAAGGGGGTAGAGGCCCGCATCCACGCGGAGGAAAAAGCATAATGTTTTACCAATCGGTAAGGCCGCTACATGCCAGGCCACGAGTTGGTAGATATGGGACTCTAACTATCGTGTAGAGAGTTGCTCCAGCCCTCGCATAAAGATCAGATTTCGACACCGCCGCATGTGACGCACGATGGGATATGACGCCGGGCGCAAGACCGCGCTCGAAGTTGCAGGTGCTTCAACCCTCATGCCTAGTTTGTGGCTGTGAGCTGGCTCAAGATGCCTATTTCACGCTCGATAGCCGGCTCGATGGAATAGTTGGTGATCACATGTTGCCGACCTTGCTGTCCAAGCGTTTGGCTGCGAAGGGGATCATTCAGTAGTGTTAAGATGGCTTCCCTGAACGCCTGCACGTCATTGGCAGC
>DAOULY010000014.1:0-97844 GCA_034414595.1 Dehalococcoidia bacterium | reverse complement strand
CCGCGATGTCGTTGATGGTCCCCGTGGGGTTGGTGGTATCTTAGGTGAAGCTGTCGGAGGCCAGCGTGGACTCGTTGCCTGCCCTATCTATCGACTTCGGCTTGACCAAGTAAGCCTTGCCGTCGCTTAGTGCCGGCATGGAGTAGGTCCAAGCGGTCGTCCCGCTGGCATCGAGCCAGGTCTCTGTTGCAACCCAGGAGCTTCCATACCAGTAGACGTTATCGGTGCTGTTCTTTACCACCACCTGCACCTTTTTCACCTGTCCCGGTGCGGTGTCAGCAGCGCTGCCGCTGGTCTGGGCAAGGGCGCTCACGAAGTCCGCGATGTCGCTGATGGTCACCGTCGGGTCTGTGGTATCGAAGGTGAAGCTGTCGGATGCCACCGTGGACTCATTGCCTGCCTTATCGATTGACTTCGCCTTGACCAAGTAAGACTTGCCGTTAATGAGTGTAGGCATGGGACAGGCCCAGGAGGTCGTCCCGCTGGCGTCGAGCCAGGTCTCGGTTACAACCCAGGAGCTTCCATTCCAGTAGATGTTATCGGTGCTGTTCTTTACCACCACCTGCACCTTGTCCACCTGCCCTGGTGAGATGTCGGCGGCGCTCCCGCCGGTCTGGGCAAGGGCGCTCACGAAGTCCGCGATGTCGCTGATGGTCACCGTGGGGTTGGTGGTATCGAAGGTAAAGCTGTCGGATGCCACCGTGGACTCGTTGCCTGCCTTATCTATCGACTTCGCCTTGACCACGTAAGCCTTGCCGTCGCTTAGTGCCGGCATGGAGTAGGTCCAAGCGGTTGTCCCGCTGGCATCGAGCCAGGTCTCTGTTACAACCCAGGAGATCCCATCCCAGTAGACGTTATCGCTGGTGTTCCTTACCGCCACCTGCACCTTGTCCACCTGCCCCGGTGAGATGTCGGCGGCGCTGCCGCTGGTCTGGGCAAGGGCGCTCACGAAGTCCGCGATGTCGCTGATGGTCACTGTCGGGTTGGTGGTATCGAAGGTAAAGCTGTCGGCTGCTACCGTGGACCCGTTGCCTGCCTTATCTATCGACTTCGCTTTGACCGTGTAAGCCTTGCCGTCGCTTAGTGCCGGCATGGAGTAGGTCCAGGAGGCTGTCCCGCTGGCATCGAGCCAGGTCTCTGTTGCAACCCAGGAGCTCCCATCCCAGTAGGTGTTATCGCTGGTGTTCCTTACCACCACCTGCACCTTGTCTACCTGTCCCGGTGAAGTGTCGGCGGCGCTGCCGCTGGTCTGGGCAAGGGGGCTCACGAAGTCCGCGATGTCGCTGATGGTCACTGTGGGATTGGTGGTGTCAAAGGTAAAGCTGTCGGAGGCCACCGTGGACTCGTTGCCTGCCCTATCGATTGACCTCGCCTTGACCGTGTAAGCCTTGCTGTCGCTTAGTGCCGGCATGGAGTAGGTCCAGGAGGTCGTCCCGCTGGCATCGAGCCAGGTCTCGGTTACAACCCAGGAGCTCCCATCCCAGTAGGTGTTATCGCTGGTGTTCCTTACCGCCACCTGCACCTTGTCCACCTGTCCCGGTGAGGTATCCGAGGCGCTGCCGCTGGTCTGGGCAAGGGCGCTCACGAAGTCCGCGATGCCGTTGATGGTCACCGTGGGGTTGGTGGTATCGAAGGTAAAGCTGTCGGCTGCTACCGTGGACCCGTTGCCTGCCTTATCGATTGACCTCGCCTTGACCAAGTAAGCCTTGCCGTCGCTTAGTGCAGGCAGGGAGTAGGTCCAGGAGGTCGTCCCGCTGGCGTCGAGCCAGGTCTCTGTTACAACCCAGGAGCTTCCATTCCAGTAGATGTTATCGGTGCTGTTCTTTACCACCACCTGCACCTTGTCCACCTGTCCTGGTGAGATGTCGGCGGCGCTCCCGCCGGTCTGGGCAAGGGTGCTCACGAAGTCCGCGATGCCGTTGATGGTCACCGTGGGATTTGTGGTATCGAAGGTAAAGCTGTCGGAGGCCACCGTGGACTCGTTGCCTGCCTTATCGATTGACTTCGCCTTGACCAAGTAAGACTTGCCGTCAGTGAGTGCAGGCATGGAGTAGGTCCAGGAGGTCGTCCCGCTGGCATCGAGCCAGGTCTCTGTTGCAACCCAGGAGCTCCCATTCCAGTAGGTGTTATCGGTGCTGTTCTTTACCACCACCCGGACCTTGTTCACCTGTCCCGGTGAGGTGTCAGCAGCGCTGCCGCTTATCTGGGCAAGGGTGCTCACGAAATCCGCGATGTCGCTGATGGTCACTGTGGGATTTGTGGTATCGAAGGTAAAGCTGTCGGATGCCACCGTGGACTCGTTGCCTGCCTTATCGATTGACTTCGCCTTGACCGTGTAAGCCTTGCCGTCGCTTAGTGCAGGCAGGGAGTAGGTCCAGGAGGTCGTCCCGCTGGCATCGAGCCAGGTCTCTGTTACAGCCCAGGAGCTTCCATCCCAGTAGGTGTTATCGGTAGTGTTCTTTACCACCACCTGCACCTTGTCCACCTGTCCCGGTGAGGTGTCGGCGGCGCTGCCGCTTATCTGGGCAAGGGCGCTCACGAAGTCCGCGATGTCGCTGATGGTCACTGTGGGGTTGGTGGTGTCGAAGGTAAAGCTGTCGGATGCCACCGTGGACTCATTGCCTGCCTTATCGATCGACTTCGCCTTGACTGTGTAAGCCTTGCCGTTAGTAAGTGCAGGCATGGAGTAGGTCCAGGAGCTTGTCCCGCTGGCATCGAGCCAGGTCTCTGTTGCAACCCAGGAGCTTCCATTCCAGTAGATGTTATTGGTGCTGTTCTTTACCACCACCTGCACCTTGTCTACCTGTCCCGGTGAGGTGTCGGCGGCGCTGCCGCTTATCTGGGCAAGGGCGCTCACGAAGTCCGCGATGTCGCTGACGGTCACTGTGGGGTTGGTGGTGTCGAAGGTAAAGCTGTCGGATGCCACCGTGGACTCATTGCCTGCCTTATCGATCGACTTCGCCTTGACTGTGTAAGCCTTGCCGTCGCTTAGTGCAGGTAGGGAGTAGGTCCAGGAGGCCGTCCCGCTGGCATCGAGCCAGGTCTCTGTTACAGCCCAGGAGCTTCCATCCCAGTAGGTGTTATCGGTGGTGTTCTTTACTACCACCTGCACCTTGTCCACCTGCCCCGGTGAGGTATCCGAGGCGCTGCCGCTGGCCTGGGCAAGGGCGCTCACGAAGTCCGCGATGTCGCTGATGGTCACTGTGGGATTTGTGGTATCGCAGGTAAAGCTGTCGGATGCCACCGTGGACCCGTTGCCCGCCTCATCGATCGACTTCGCCTTGACTGTGTAAGCCTTGCCGTTAGTGAGTGCCGGCATGGAGTAGGTCCAGGAACTCGTCCCGCTGGCATCGAGCCAGGTCTCTGTTGCAACCCAGGAGCTCCCATCCCAGTAGGTGTTATCGGTGGTGTTCCTTACCGCCACCTGCACCTTGTCCACCTGCCCCGGTGAGATGTCGGCGGCGCTGCCGCTGATCTGGGCAAGGGCGCTTACGAAGTCCGCGATGTCGCTGATGGTCACTGTGGGGTTGGTGGTGTCGAAGGTAAAGCTATCGGAGGCCACCGTGGACTCGTTGCCCGCCTCATCGATCGACTTCGCTTTGACCGTGTAAGCCTTGCCGTCAGTGAGTGTCGGCATAGAGTAGTTCCAGAAGGTCGTCCCACTGGCATTGAGCCAGGTCTCTGTTACAACCCAGGAACTCCCATCCCAGTAGGTGTTATCGGTGCTGTTCCTTACCACCACCTCCACCCTATCCACCTGTCCCGGTGGGGTGTCGGCGGCGCTGCCGCTTATCTGGGCAAGGCTACGCACGAAGTCCGCGATGTCGTTGATGGTCACCGTCGGGTCTGTGGTATCGTCAGAAGCGCAACTGCCCCAGACATCATAAAGCGACTCTGAGGTGCCACTGCTCATCAGAGTCCGGACAGGAGCAGCTTGCGCTCGGTCGCTTCCCGGGACGAGTAGCAGCAAGGCCATCGCCAAGATGAGAACCGCGAGCAAGATACTGGTCACTTTCATGTCAGATCCACATCCCCCCGTGGCAGGCACAGTATCACTCCACCTCCAGCGCCCTCTGCTCCCAGCCCACGGTCGCAGCCAGCTGCAGCTCCTCTCGCAACACGGGCACGCCTAGCCTGGGCCCGCCTCTCAATCACTTCTTTCTCCTCTTTTTCCTCGGTTTAGCGATACTGACCTCAATGTCACTAATTGACTCACTCATCTGCAATGCTTGCTTAGGTCGCTTTCTCAGTCTTTTCCCAGTACTGCGCCAATCGAGCCCGAGCGACCTCGCATACCATAATGGCACTGGCAGGAATCCATCCCATGGTAGTTGTGGTAGCCACTTCGCTAGTTCTTCAGAGTCTATCCAGATCACAGGTCTGTTGCCATTTTTCTCCAAGGGCACAATGTCATTGGTATGGTAGTGAATCACACGTTCTGAAACGCCAAAGTATGCCGCTAGAGCCTGTAGTGTGGCCCCTTTCCTTCGCGCTCCTCGCATTGCCTGAATCTGCGATTCACCCAATTTCTTCATTGTTAGATTATTTTAACATAGGTTTATGGCTGTTCCGGCTAATTGTCTGGCCGATATGTGAGCTCAATTGGATGGAGGAAAGCTAAGGAGGCATAAATAACTGCAATTCATCGTTCAGCCCAGTATTCCGGGCCACCATGCTGTTGGGGCAAAGCCACACGATCCAACTCATGCGTTAGCACTTAATCTGGAGCCTGATACTCGTTCCACTGCACTGCAGTCACGTTACCATCGAAGTTGACCAAGCTACACTGTTTTCCAAGTGGATACTTATATAGCCTACAGCCACGTCATAGTGATACAGTTGGGTTCCGACTGCGATGTCTATATACAAGACCGGTATATCATACGAGGGCATAGCCGACACCGAGCGCTCCCAAGCTGATTGCCAGTAGCTCCTTTGTCTCTCAATCACCTCCTTCCCGTTCAGTATCGCCTACGGTTCTATACCACTACTTCCAATGTAGCAACTGTGGGTGAAAATAATGTGAAAATTGGTGAACAAGTAGTGAATACCAGATGTAAAATCGGTGAGAGTAGACAGCTAAGGCTGCCCTCCCTTCGCTTGGAATACTTCCGGGGAGCTATCAAGCGATTGAGAAGGAATCACTAAAATCCCGCTTCAACTGGGGGTATAGTATTGTCCCCTTGAAATTCCTGGGAATCCGTGCGAAGCGCAGACGATCGGGTTTGGCCCCTTTGGAAACCGATTTCCTCGCCTGTTCCAGAAAATTAGAGCCTAGCTGTTGCCTGATGGCACCATTCGGATCGTCAAGAAGCTCAATTGTCACACAGCAAGAATCTTCATGCTCACTCTCCAACCGAATACCGACTACGGCTAACTCGAAGGTGTCGGGTGACAATTGATACGAATCGACTACGAACTTGGTAAGTTCTTCAGCTACCTGGGCATAACTGTAATTGGCACCGCCACGGATAAGCAGCTCGGAATCTCTGGACATCCAGTAATAGTCCAAATTTCCATCGTCGTTTCTCAAAGCAAACACAATGTCCTTTAGACCAGTATACCAGCCCTCTTCGAAGGCGCTTTTAGTTGACTCCTCATCTCCTACGTAATAGCTGAAGAGGTTATCGCCTTGGGTCAGAAAATAGCCAGGCTCGCCAATTTCACAGGGGATCATGTAATTTGCATCCTCAGGAGTGATGGATCTTACTATCTTGACCATTGTGAAAGGTGGGTGTTCTCGGCCGATGTAATAGCCGCTCAACTCTTCACCCTCATAGCAGTGTGCCCAACCAGCTTTGAGCGCCTTCAGGACTGCATTTTCAGACATCCTTATCGGTATAGCTGTCACTTGAAGGCATGTTTCGGTAGACCCGAATCTAACATGCGGAATACGCCCGGCAAACTTCAATATCCTTTCAATAGTCTCTGGGCCTACCGGAGCCGATCCAATCAGGATGTCTGCCTGCTTTAGGGCCCCTTTGAGTTTGCCTTCTTGAACAGGCAATTTTCCTTGCTCAGAAAGGCTGTCAAGAAAATCAATATGCCTGGGAACTAAGGGGGCAACAAATAAGTCACGCTTCCGTTCCACGGCCTCGGTCAACACCTTCCAATAGGGTGTTGTATAGTATTCCAGCAAGTGTAATACCGCACCCTTTCGACGAAGAGCCCAGTCCGATAAAGCAGTGGAATTTCCATGGTGCAGAGGATTTACAAGGAATAAGTCCAACCCAGCCGTTGCTGAGAGCTCGAAGTATTGCTCGTAGGTAAGTCTGTTGGTCAAATAACTCCGATGAGAGAGACTGACGCCCTTGGGGTTACCCGTTGTGCCAGAAGTGAATACCACGATTCGCTCATCATTGTAATCAAGAGATATGGGAAGGATATCAAGAGGAAGCAGATGCTCTTCAATTTCCTTAGCTTCAAAGAATACAATCTTCGGCAGATTGGGTTTGAGTTCTTCTATCCGTGGGGCAAAACCTCGGTCATAAATGCAGATTTTCGCTTTTGTGATTGTAGTCTTGTAAACAATACGACCGCTGTCGTCGGCTTGCCAATTGACGGTAACAGGAGCATATCCTACCAAGACCGATGCAAGCCGAAAGATCAAATCGTACAGGCTGTTGGATGAGAAACAATGTACTATCCGGTCCCCTTTTGATATCCCGAGATTTTTGAGGTGCGCTGCTGCCGAACAGGCGAGATACCAGAACTCACCTCTGGTCAAAGTACGCTTCTGGATAGACCTCTTTTTGAAGGTGTACAAGTGTAAAAAGGGCGACTCTCGATCTTCAAAAGCAGCTACATATTCCTCCGTAGGGGATGAATATGTACTCGTGGGGATTTGTACATCTTTATGCTCAATCTTGCCTATGGCGCCACCACGTTATCCATGATATATTTTACCGCTTAATAGGGCCGTCCCTTTTCCTCCCAAACCTTGGGCAGGCCAAAGTCCTCGGCCATGATCTTGTAGCACATGTAGCCATTTAGGCCCCGTAGCCCGCCGGCATAGTGCTGGGTGCCGCTACATAGGTAGAGGTTCTTTATTGGCGTCCGGTAGCGTGCCAGCTCAGGGCAGGGCCTGAACCGACCCATCTGAGATGCAGTCTGTGCTCCGAGTACCCAGCTACCTTCATGCATGTTTATGTTCCTGTTCTCGACGTCAAGAGGTGTGTTGGCATAGCCAGCGATGACGGTATCCCAAGAGATGTTGGGGGCGTACCAATGCCACTGCCTTACCATCTCATTGACGATCTCCTTCTTCATGCGCAGCCATTCCCTTTCCGAGAAATAACGGGCCGGTGCGGCGAACTGCTCCAGCAGGACATTGGCTTTGCCCTCAGGGGCTCGGGTCTTGTCGGGTATGCTGTCGGTGCCGCCCAACATGTAGAGCTTCTCCGGAATGCCCTTGGTGAAGATCTCCATCTGGTGCCTCTCGCCCAGCGTCTCAGCATCTTTAGGCAGGATGTAGAACCTACTGACACGCAGGCAATCGGGGTTGAAATCGGTTGCTTTCCACTGCGGAGGTTCCAGCACGGCGAAGTGGGCCCAGAACAGATTTCCCCGGTCATAGGAGAAGTTCCTTACCCTCCTGGCAAGCTGGGGGCTGATATGCTCCTCGCCGACAAAGCGGAACAGAGTCTGGCCGGGATCGGCATCGCTGACCACCACTTTTCTCGCCTCAACCTCAGTCCCGTCCACCAAGCGAATGCCCTTGGCCACGCCGTTATCAAAGAGTATCTTGTCCACCTCATGGTGGACAAAGAACTGTCCTCCAAGCTCACTGAGTGCTTTCTGCAAAGCATGGGCGATGCCATGACTGCCGCTTCTCGGTGAGGCGGGAGTATGAGCAGAAAGAACAACTCTTAGCTGGGCGATGACGTCAACTATGTGCATCACATCGCCAGGGAAAGCACCAGCGCTGGACATCGCTGACCTCATAAAGAAGGTCCTCAATTCCGGGCCTTCAAACAAATCATATGCCACTTCTTTACAGGTCATCACCTGATACATAGGGTCGATCCCATATTCCGGGTCATCGAACAGCTTCTCCAGAGCATCCTTCTCCCCCCAAGGTAGCGGAGGGGTCAGCCTCCATTCGCTATAGGCCTCTCGCCAGCTCTTTAGATAATTGTCCAGCAGGATGCTGCAAGTCTCGGCATCCCTCGGGGAAAAGCGGGCGATCTCCTTGAGGGTCTTCTCCACATTTTCTGGCGCACTCTTCTGCTCACAGGTTATCGGGTCAACTGGCACCATACTTGGATACCCCTGCAGACAAGTGCCATCATCGAAGAAGGCTGCCGATCCAACCTCCGAGAAATCATATCGGGCCCCCTTCTCATAAAGCTTGAAGTCGTACCATACCGGGCTACGATAGAAGGCATGAAAGTTGGCACAGGGGTTGCTCACGAAGCCGGGAACTGGGAGCTCCTCACTGCAGGCACCACCGCCCAGCTCATGCTGTCTCTCGAAGACGCCCACAGTCATCCCGGCATTGAGCAGGTACAAGGCAGCAACTAACCCATTATGCCCGCCGCCGATTATCACTGCATCATAGCTGGCATCTGCCACGGTTTCACCTCCCTATTCGAGTCTGTTTCCCATTCAGAACCATATATCTGTCAGCGCCGTACACTAAAAGTGGAATTTAACAATAGCTCTAAGGGTTATTTGTGACCACTTCTACTCATCCTTAGTCGGAGGCTGCCTTGTTGCATGTATGCCATGTGGATTCGGTACAACAACATAAGAGACTGACAACGATTCGCCTCGCCCACTCCCGCAGTCTCCTTGCAGAAGTGAAGCCTCTGTTGGCGCTCGCTGACTAAGGCCAATTGTGTTCAACAAATAGGCGCGCTTACACGCGGCCTTTTCTCTCAACCTAAGATATAAACAGCGTAGGTATCGCCGTCTATCCTTATCCTCTGCCCAGTACTAATTTTCATTGTGGCCTCTCTGGTGCCAGCCACAACCGGTATGCCATATTCTCGGCCTACGATCACGGCATGGGAAAGGGCACCGCCGCCATCGGTGACCACACCCTTAACGATGCCGAAAAGGGGTGTCCAGGGGGCCATGGTGGCCCTGGTAATCAGTATCTCACCCGGCTGGATCTCCTGCTTTGCCTGATCCAAAGAAAGCGCCACCCGGGCTACGCCTTCTATGACCCCGGGGGCCCCACCAGCACCATAGAGATCGGCTTTCAACTCCGGCCTGACCTTCGGTGGCGGGCCAAACACCCTGAGCCCAGGGTCTTTGGCCATGTACTCTCCTGCCTTTTCCATCTGGTTACCCAAGAAAGGCTCTGGGGGTGCTTTGATATATCCTTCGTATTCCTGTTTGCGGCCACTCACCACTTGGCGGAAATCAACCCTATCCAGGACTATGGATGCCTTCCTCACCTCTTCGGGGAACAGGAAGAAGATGTCCTCGGCTTCATCAAGGACTCCTGCCTGGCTGAACCGCCGCCCAAATTCCATGAGCACCCGCCAGCCGAGTGAGGCCATGGGCAGGTCAAAGTAAACGTTGTGCTCCTCACTGTAGACTCCGCACTTCTGGGCAGTAACCATCAGCTTTTCAAAGGCATCCCTTCGTGCCTCTGGGACTCGGGACAGAACCTCCTTTTCCGCCTCTTCCCTCTTCCCAGCCAGCTGCTTCCTTTCTTCATCTACCGGGTACGACTTCCCCGATGCAATTGCCTGTCTTATGGCCGGCAGGGCTAAATGGGGCTGTTCCACCCAGCAACCTGACGAAAGCTGAAGCAATGCCTCTCCTCTCCATCCGTATACGTTAAGCACCTGTCGCAATTGTTCAAGCCAGCGCCTCCCAGCATCACTCTCCTCAAGCGCCGTGATCAATCGTTCAGCATCAACAGTCTGGAACAAAGAATCGAGCTTTAGCTCCACGGCGAGCTCAGCAAGGCGCCACAGCGCCTTATTGACCTCAAGCAGCTTGTTCTCAAAACCTCCCATTAACGTCTTGATCAGAGGATCATCGGACTCGACTCCAAGCAACTCCCGGCAGGTATCCTCAAACTCCCCATAGAGCGAATAGCAGGCATACATGGTCTCAAAATGCAACTCCCAGTGCCTGTGGGTAGCAGTCAAATAGTCATGCCAGTGTTGTCGAAGTTCATGATTAGCGGCTTGCTTAACATTAAAGGCCTTAATCGGCTCCCAGACGCTGTTCATCTCGGCTACATACTTGGCCCAGGTCCCATCCCAGTCTTCGAGCCACGGCATGAGCCTTTCTCGATATCTAGGCTCCCGCTGCTTGGCCTCTTCCTCGGTGGCAAGACAAACCGCGACATAGGGATGGCCCTTTCGCACCCGCCAGTCCCAAGCCTTGACCCAAGGGTGGGAAACGAATGCATAGCCATATTCGGTGCCATGCCAGGCTGCGATGTAGAGATATGACCACAGGTCCATAGGCCTCATCAAAGGATTCTGATGCTCGATAGTACAGATCCAAGCCGGATAAGCCTCAAAATCCTTGGGCGAAAACGCGAAACAACCGGGCATACCATATGGGGTCTCTCCGTACTCGATCATGTTTCCTCTCCTCCTGTCCTCCAAATTTACACCGATTGTAGACAAAGGCCAGCCTTTTTGTCAAGCCTTCAATAAGTGCGTCCCTTCTCCCCCAAACTTTGGGCAGGCCAAAATCCTCGGCTATGATTTTATAGCAATTTCGTCAGTGCCCCCGAAAAATGCAGAAATTATCTCAGGTCAACCTCTATCTCTTGCCCAAGTGGAGCTTCATCATGTTATCAAAGGTAGCCACTATTGCTTCTGCAAAATCTGGGTCCTCAAGGTGGGCGTCAATCTCTATCATTTCAATTTCTGGCCTCAGACGTGCCTTAAGAATCTGCACAAACAATCGATTGAGCTCCGGTTCATAATAAGGATCACCCTCCTTCTCTGACGCAGACCAGCCCCGCAAGGGTATGATGAACTTTGTCGGCCCCTTGGCACGGTTTAGCTTGTCAGCAATGATACGAGCGGTCTTTCTTATTTCAGGAGGAACCATCTTCGCCTGAACGCGTTGATGATCAAGCACGTAAAGCTTACGTTTCTTATACTTCGGCTTCATCTTATCGAGATGACCACAGCTGATGATATTCAGACCATTTGGAGTGATAATCTGAGGGATGCCTCTCCTGCCCGCTGCTTCAAGCCGATCTGGCCCAGCTGCTCGGGGCCCACCGAATAGCTCCTCACTCACGCCACCTGGAGCTATGTCCACAACGCCTTCAAATAGTCCTTGCTTTATCAATTCTTCCATGGCTCTGTCACCCATTCCTTGTGCATGGAACGATATCACCTCATAACCTCTTTGGGCGAGGCCTTGCTTTGCTTGTTTGGCACATTGTTCAGTGAGGGCCCAGTCGGTCATAGCTATGGATGCCCTACCTGCTCTCATGCCAGGTCTGATCTCTGTCAAGCCACCAACCATGCCACAAATAGCTCCCACCCCTCTGATCAACACATTCTTCACCGGCTCACTAAGGTCTGTAATGTCGACCATGGTGTTCATCATTGTTATATCGAATGGACCAAAGTAGCTACTACAAGTGTTCGGGTATGATGCTGAACTGGAAACCATCAACCTTGGCACACCAAAGGGCAAAGCTCTCATCACGCTTGTTCCCATAAGCGCACACGTTGCGCCCCCGACACCGATAATCGCACCTATCCTGCCAGCAGAATATAGCTCCTGGGTCTTCCGAATGGCTCCACTGATCATGATTTCGGTTATCTTAGGTCTGTCTCTGGATGTCCTGATCTGCTCTATAGTAGCCCCGCCAGCTTCTGCGATTTCTTGGCAAGTAACATCAGCAGGAGTTGATGATGCTCCTCCCATGCTAAGATCGATAACTATGGTCTTGTGTCCTTTTTGCTCAATCTGCTCCTTGACAAAACTCACAATATCGCCATATGAATCTAACGTGCTGATAATGGCTATCGCCTGCGCCATAGATCCCACCTTTCACACGGGCTGTGATAGCAGCCTCCTCAAGCCCACTCACACTATAACACAACTACCACACGTTCTTCTAAACTACTCGTGCCGATTGTGGACTCGGACCGCTTGATAATCAACATTTGGCCACGTTAGCTACCGGATTTCGCAACTGCTGTGTTGCCAACGACATAGAGAAGTGATAGAATGAACCAAATTAAACCAGGAAAGGCAGTGCAAGGATGGAAGAGAAGATCGCAAAGACCATTTGTCTTAACTGTCCGCCCGGCTGTGGCATCGATGTCTATGTCAAGGACAACAAGCCAGTCAAGGTAGAGGGGATGCCGGAAAGCATAATCGGCCCCATCTGCATAAAGGCGGAGATAATTCCTGAGTGGTATGAAGTCTCCATGAAGAATCGCCTGCTTCATCCGCTGAAAAAGGACGGTGTGGGCTGGAAGCAAATCTCCTGGGACGAGGCCCTGGATCTCATCGCCACCAAATTTCAGGAGATCAAGGACCTCTATGGACCCCAAGCGGTAGCTTACTACGGCTGTCAAATACCTGAGAGTCGCGCTTGGGCCTTTTTGGCCAAGAGATTCTACCAGGCCTTTGGCTCACCTTCCTATTACGGTGGCTGGTCCTTCTGCTGGCCCAATCGACTTGCCTCCTGCTCATTGACCTATGGCCAGTATGCAGTGTCAACGATAAGAGGTGCTAAGTGCATAGTGGTCTGGGGAGGGAACCCGGTGAACACAGTACCATTTGCCGGCGATGGGATGATGGCGCTCAAGGGCAAAGGAGAATCCAAGCTTCTGGTGATCGATCCCCGGAGCACCGCGCTGGCCAAAATAGCTGACATTCATGCCCCGGTGCTGCCCGGTACCGACCCTGCCTTTGGCCTGGCAATGTTACATGTCATCATCTCGGAAAACCTCTACGATAAAGAATTCGTGGACAAATGGACTATCGGCTTCGACAAGCTGGTGGAGCATGTCAGGGAGTGGACTCCGGAGAGGGTAGCTGAGATCACCACCGTGCCCGCAGATACCATCAGGGAATTTGCCCGGACCTATGCCACAACAAAGCCGGCCTCCATCTTCTGGGGCAATACCCTGGACAATGTGGAGAATGGCTACCAAACTCATCGGGCCATCCAGGTATTGATGGCGATAACGGGCAATCTGGATGTCCGCGGCGGCTCGAGAATGGTCCCTCTGGGCACTTTCAACAAGGTCCCTGTAGATGAAGAGTATCCCCTGAACATGGAGGCTAACCTTCCGGCGCGGAAATGGTTCAAGATGAAAGTGGCCGGAGAGGACGTGTTCCCCTTGTGGGTGCAGCAATCAGCCCAAGGCCCAACTGCCGCTCTGCCTGAGGCCATTCTCACCGGTAAGCCGTATCCGATCAAGGCGTTATTCGTTGAAGCCGGGAATTTGATCGCAACCTGGGTTAATGCCAATAAGCTCAAGAAGGCCCTTTCCGCGCTCGACTTCCTCGTAGTCTATGACATCTTCATGACAGAGACAGCAGAGTTCGCCGACCTCGTCCTGCCGGCGCCGACCTTCCTGGAACAGTTAGGCATCTATTATTACATCGGGAGGCCGATGATTGTCCTCCAGAACGTAGCCATCGAGCCCCCGGAGGACTGCGTGTCAGATATGGAGTTCTGGCTCAGGTTGGCCAAGAAGATGGGCTTCACCGAGCGCATCCCCTGGAACACTGAAGAAGAGGTCCTGGAGTTCTTGCTCAAGCCAATAAATGTAACTCTGGATGATCTGAGAAAGAGTCCGGGAGGGGTATTCTTCTCCAAAGCGGGGGTCGAGTGGAAGAAGTACGAGAAGGAAGGCTTCAACACCCCTTCGGGCAAGGTGGAGATCTATTGCCAGAGGATAGCGGATTTGGGAGGTGACCCCCTTCCCACCTACAGGCCAGTGAAGCAGAGCCCGGAGCGGAGCCCGGAACTGGCTAAAGCGTACCCTCTGAACCTGATTACGGGCACCAGGATGCTAGAGTACAATGCCTCCATGCTGCGTCAAGTTCCCACCTTGAGGGCCAAGATTCCCGAAGGCTTTGCCGAGATCAACACTGAGACTGCCAGCAAGCTCGGGATCAGCGATGGCGACATGGTTATCATCGAGACCACCCACGGCTCGGTCCGAATCAAGGCCCAGGTCACCGATGATATTCATCCCCAGGTGGTCTCCGTCTCCCACGGTTGGTGGCGAATGGCCAATGGGAATCTGTTGACCAGCGATGACTTTGACATGTGTGATTCCCTTACTGGTGTCCCGGCGATGAGGGCCCTGGCTTGCCGGGTGGTAAAGGATGTCGAACTCGGCTGACCTGCAACATCCGGTGAGGAATGCGCGATTCTGAAGGGGAATTCGCTGACAAGATAGCGCAGGCAACTTTCAAGTGGCGCAAGGGGGAGATGTTGGAAGCGATCACTGCCGGGCTCTCCCGTGGCATCGCCCCGCGCGATATCTTGCAGCTGTTGTTCTCCTGCATCCGGCAGGTTTGCCACGAGTTTGACCGCGGTGATATCTATTTCCCCGAATTCTTTTTGACCGTTGATACCGTCCAAGCAGGCATAAACATACTGCTTCCCCAGCTAAAGGCCTCGGCTGATCAGTCCCCGGTGGACGCCAAGGTGGTCTTAGGCGTGGTACAGGGCGATATCCATGACATCGGCAAGAACATAGTTAAGCTGATTCTGGAGAGCGAGGGAGTCCCGGTGATAGACCTGGGTGCCGATGTTGCCGTCGACAGGTTCATTGAGGTGGCCAAAAAGGAGTCGGCACCAGTAATCGCTACCTCGACTTTAATGACCACCACACTTTGTCGGATGGAGGAACTGGAAGTGAAGTTGAGGGAGCAAGGTTTGAAAGGCAAAATATGGACTATCATAGGAGGCCGTGCTACTTCTCAGGACTTCGCCATCGCCATCGGCGCTGATGCCTGGACTGAAGAAGCGATCGCGGGCGTGGATATAATCAAGCAACATCTGCAAACTTGACATAAAGGTAGTAGGAGATAATAAATCGAGACAGGCCTGTTGGCCTGTTGCAAGTCTTGCAGCAGCCATTCCTCAGGCGATCATAAGGTGATCATAGGTTTGACATAACATCTGCAGGGGGACAATTCAAGACTTGGCGTCCTCCAACAAACACAAGGAAATTCTAGCGCCTGGGTCACGATGTCAGACCCAGGCGCTTCTCTTTGCCTCATAAAAACGCAAAAGATCAAGATGGTTTGTGAGCCTCAATCTTATCGCTGGATATCGGGCCTAATTTTGCCTTTGAAACCACTGTGACATCGATGAACCCGGCCTGTTTGATGGCTTCAAGATACTCGCTTTCCACCAAAGCCCCGGCAACGCACCCGGCCCAGGCCGCAAGGTCATCCCGAACGCTCTGGGGCAGTTCACTTTCTGCTACGATATCAGATACCATCAGCCGGCCCCCAGGCTTAAGAACTCTATACGCCTCCTCGAAGACCTTGCCCTTGTTCGGTGCCAGATTGATTACGCAGTTGGAGATGATTACATCGATACTCTGATCCACAATCGGCATGTCCTCTATGTCTCCGAGATGAAACTCTACATGCTTCAGGCCGAGTTTCTCCGCATTTTCCCTTGCCTTTTCGATCATCTCCGGCGTCATATCCAATCCGATGACACGGCCTTTCCCCCCCACCTTCTCAGCGGCCAGAAAAACATCAAGCCCAGCCCCGGCACCGAGATCGAGTACGGTCTCCCCCTCTTTCAGACCTGCCAGGGCCACCGGATTGCCGCAGCCAGCGAAGGACTCCGTAACCGATTCCGGCATGGCATCCACTTCAGTGGAGTAACCCACTGCCTTGGCCAACCGTTTGCCCCAGGGAACGGCGGTCTGGGTGGAACCACAGCAGCTCGTCTCCTGCGTTACACCACAGCATGAACCCTGAGCAACACGGGCATATGTCTGCCTGACTACATCCTTGATTTGTTCGCTGCTGATCCCTTTCTCGCTCACTTCTCCATTACCTCGCTTTGCCTTTGAAAGCTGTCCACGATCCTGACCGTGTCGAAGGCATCGGTACAGTAGGCATCAGCACCTATCTCTCGAGCGAACTCCTCAGAGGTGGGAGGGCCCCCAATGAGGACTTTTACCCTGTCCCTCAGGCCACTGGCCTCGATGGCGGCAATGGCCTCTTGCATCGCTGTCATGCTGTTGGTGAGCAAACCGGATAAGCCGATGAAGCCCGGCTCTTTCTCACGGACCGCGCTTACAATCTCCTCAGGCGCCACATCAACCCCCAAGTCTTTCACCACGTATCCTGCGCCTTGAAGCAGTACACATACAATGCTCTTGCCAATATCGTGAAGGTCGCCTTCAACCGTGGCCATAACCACCGTGCCCTTGGGCTTGATGTCACTCTCCGCCAAGTGTGGTCGCAGAATGTTCATGGCCACCCCTATCGCCTCGGCAGCAGCCAGCATGTCCGGGATGAAGTATTCCCCGGCCTCATACTTCTGCCCCACTATCTGCATGCCCTGGGTTAGCCCCTCCACGATTATATCCTTCACGCTTATGCTCTGTTGCAGCGCCTGCTCGGTGAGATCCCTGACTGCAGGCAGACCTGCCATGCCACCAACCAAACCCTCGTCATCATTATCCACCCTTCCCTGAATAACACTCTCTTTTATCATTCCTAGTATGTTCTCTCGCATGGTGAACCTCTATCCGCCCTTTTTAAGGCATGTAGGAGCATATTATGCTAACACATACTTGGCTCAGTTGTCCACCTCAATAAACACCTGCTATAGTTGGATTAGGGGTTTACCTTAGGGGAGAGGAACCATGACGGAAATAACACACGAAGAACGGGAAGAGACCATCGAGCAGATAAAAAAGCACATCGACCAGGGGAAAATAGATGATGCTATCGCCTTGCTGCACAGACTTCGGACCCCGGATGAGGCTGAGGCCCTGGCCCATCTCAAACCAAACCAAGTGCAGGTTTTGATCCCTTGCCTCAGCTATGAAGAGTCAGCTAAGGTTTTGGAAGAGATGGAACCATCTGAGGCGGTTAAGGTATGCCAGATCGCCAGTCCGGAAGCAGCGGCCCACATTTTGGATGAGACCAGCCCTGATGTAGCTGCACATGTCATCCGAGAACTACCTGAGGAGCAGGCAAAAGAGGTGCTTGAGGCCATGGAGGACAAGGAGGAGGTAGAACCCCTGCTGGGCTACGCCGCTGAGAGTGCAGGCGGGCTGATGAGCATTGAGTATGTGGCCCTTGCCGATACCATGACCGCTCCTGATGCCATCGCGCTGCTGAGGAGATTGCGACCTCCCCGGGAAGCAGTCAATACCCTCTTCGTTGTCGATAAAGAGGGCAGGCTTCGCGGCAGTCTCACTTTGGAAGACCTGGTTCTCGCTGACTCCGTTGCCCGGATCAGCGACCTTATGGACAGGGATGTGATCTCCGTAGCTGCCGGCACCGACAGAGAGGAAAGCGCCCGAATCATGGAACACTATCATCTCCTGGCCTTGCCAGTGGTCAGCGAGGAGCAGCAGCTACTGGGCGTGATTCAACTGAAGGATGCCGTAGATGTCATCGAGGAAGAGGCTACCGAAGATATGTACAAGATGATTGGGCTCAGCACCGGGGAGAGAGTTTTTGGCTCTGTGCGGGACTCAATTCGAAGGAGGCTCCCTTGGCTTACCCTCAATCTATCAACTGCTTTCCTGGCAGCAGTTGTCGTTGGCTTCTTTGAGCACTCTATAGCCAAGGTAGTTGCCCTGGCAGTATTCCTCCCGGTCATCGCCGGGCAGGGTGCTAACGCTGGAGCTCAGACACTAACCATTGTGGTGCGCAGTCTTGCTCTGGGCGAGATCGCCCTGCACGATGCCAAGAGAACCCTGTTGAAAGAGAGTGCGCTGGCCCTGATCAACGGCTTGGCCATTGCCCTTGTAGCAGGAGTAGTGGCTTTCTTGTGGAAGGATAGTATGTCCTTAGCTCTGGTGTTAGGATTGGCCATGCTGTTGACCATGCTGGTTGCAGGTCTCAGCGGCGCGCTGGTGCCCCTTGGGCTCAAACTTTTCAGAATTGACCCAGCTGTCGCTTCCTCTGTCTTCGTGACCACGGTTACCGATGTAGCCGGCTTCTTCTTCCTGTTAGGCCTGGCTACCCTTATGATGCAATATCTGGTGTAGCCTATGCCTTGCCGGGCTCGATACGCTCCCTGATATCAGCCACAACTAACTTGGCGCTCTCGGCGCAGGCTTCCAGGCCACCCCAGTCAGGGGGTTTCACGCCATCGCCCACGTTGTACAGGCCCACAATCGACGTCTTCTGGGGCAAGTCATAGCCATTGTAGGAATGATATAAGGGCCAGTCGCTACCGCCGCGAAAATAATGAACGTAGAGCACTTCAGCATATCTATCGAATCCAGGGATGCTCTCCCTGAGGTCCTGAAGGCAGAGCTCGGTTTCTCGCTTGAAGTTTATCGGAGGCAGAGAGGAGCCGGGAAGAGCGCTGGCGAAAATCAAATGCTTCCCGGGCGGAGCAAGTTCCGGGCAGAGCGCGGTCATGCAGCGGATGGCGAAAAGCCGGCGGGTGTCGGTCAAATATAAGCGCGCCGGTAGGGGTTGGTCGCTTGGCATGGTGACATAAAGTAGAATGTGGCTCGCTGGTCTTAGCCTCTCTTTGACTTCCCTCAAATATCCTTCGTCGAAATTATCGCTTCCAGCGAGCTTTACTGTCCTCATCGGCCCGGTGTTGCTGACCACAGCCCTGGCTCGAACCTCTACCTCCTCACCCTCACGTTCCACGAGCAACCCTTTGGCCGCCTGGTCTTCGACTATGATACGTCGGGCACCGCAACAGGTCCAGAACTCACCACCCCTGTCCCTGATAGCACCAGCTATTGACTCCATCACCGCCAAGTTGCCTTCGGGGGCATAGCCACGAACTTGTGTAACGATAGGATGCCTGAGATAGCGAAAGAACTCCGCCGCTGGAACCTCATGGAGGTTGGCACCGAGGTGGCCAACGCAAATGGTCTGGAAGATGCGTAAGACAAGCTCATTATGCGTGTACTGGAGGAGCCAGTCGCGCAGCGACATGAAAGCCGAGGGCTCCTGCCAGGAGATGCTGCGCTCGACCGCTGCCATTACCTTATCAACTTCGGCCTGCTCCTCGCTGGCCAGCGATATGAGCATCCTCAGCGCATCTTTTTCCGGTACCGGGTAGTCCTGTCCTTTAATCCGGTATTGAAACACCATGTCGCGGGGCAGAGGGCGCACCGGATATGCAGCGCCGAGCTGATTCCAGACCTGGTTGACCGGGCTTTCGTCATATGCTGTTAACGACATGGCCCCGGTGGTCAGGATGTACCCCTTGTATCTCACCGTCGAGCAACGGCCACCGAGGAAAGGCAGCCTCTCCACAACCAGCGTTTTGTATCCGGCATCAGCCAGTAGGGCGGCAGCGCACATGCCACCCATGCCAGCGCCGATGATAGCCACATCGTAGCTTACCTGCTTCATTCAAGTCGCCTCGAAGAGGGTTAGTGTTAGGTTTATCAGGACAGGTCTTTCTTCAGCCGCTCGAACTCTTCCTTGGATATCTCTCCCCGGGCATAGCGCTCCTTGGCGATGTCCAACGGATCGGATTTCGATTTGTCACCCTGCCCAGGGCCAGCCAGCTTGCGCACGATCCAGACACCCAGAGCCATCATCCCGCCGATGAAAATGAAGAACCATATCCAGCCGAATATCATCCACCAGCCCGCTCCCTCATGCATGTGCCATATCCCATCAGCATACCACACGTTAGCACCCCCCTCACAGCCACCCGGTCTTGGCCGAATTTGGCTATACTATAGCACCATCAAGTTTAAATTTGAAGTCGGAATTTTCCTTCGCCCCACAGTCGCATATGCTCCTTCCTCATGCACCTATCCATCACCACAGATAGGCCAGCCTCGCGGGCACGACGTGCTGCCTCCTCATTGATCACGCCCTCCTGCATCCAGACCACTTTGGCCCCGATCCCGATGGCCTGTTCAACTATAGGCAGGACCTCTTCAGAGCGGCGAAAGATGTCGACCACGTCGACAGGACCGGGGATCGACGCTAAGTCGGGGTAGCTTTTCCGGCCAAGGATGGTATCAGCACTGGGGTTGACCGGGATTATCCGATACCCGCGCTCCTGGAGGTATCGGGCCACGTTGTGGCTGGGACGTTCCGGATTAGGAGACATGCCAACCACGGCTACGGTACGGCTTCGGCTCAATATCTCCCTGATCTCACCCATCTTTCAGCCTCCTTTTACCCAACCTTAAGCCATGGAGACTGTTTTGTATGCGACTTCCGTCTCACTTGCCAATTTTTGGCATCGGAGATATTATGTGCTTATACAAGAGCTGGGAGGTGTGGTTGAAATGGCTACGGCGGAAGTACGCATTATCCCCATAGGCACAAGAACATCATCACTGGCCAAGCACGTAGCACGAGCTGTCAATGCGATAAAAGGTGAAAAGGACATCAAGTACCAGCTTACGGCTACGGGAACAATATTGGAAGGGGACCTGGAGAAAATCCTGAGCGCAGCAAGGAGGATGCACGAAGCTGTCTTCGCCGAGGAAGTAGCACGGGTGGTGACCATGATTGAGATCGACGACCGGAGAGATAGGGAATCGACTATGGAGTCCAAAGTGGAAGCGGTGAAGAAGGAGTTGACATAATACTATTATTGACATCTTGGCCATGTCAATTTAGAATTGTAACAGCCGAATCAAAGTCAGGCGACGGATATTTTGGGCCACAAGGCAAGATCAGAGGACTTGGTTACTAACTCCAATGGTGCCGTCTGTTCCATCATCCCGCAGTTAGTCCACTGGCTATTCGCCCATAGAGCTGAAGGAGTCACAACTTGGCTCGTTTCTTGATGCCCAAGGAAGCGAAATTCTATGAGCTCTTCGAGGAGGATGCTGCTAATCTGGTCGAGGCGGCCAAAGAACTGGTGGACTTCTTCGAGAACTATAACCCTGCTGATTTTGCGGCCAGAGAATCCCGCTTTATTGAGCTGGAACATCGCGGGGATGTTACTACCCACCAGATTATGGGGCAGTTGCATCGCACTTTCGTCACTCCCTTCGACCGAGAGGACATCGGCCTCCTGGCCAACAGTCTGGATGACATCCTAGATTTCATCGAAGGTGCTTCTCGGACTGCCATTCTGTACCGCATAGTTCAGCCCACAGTTAGAGCCCGCGAGTTAGTTGCTATCATATTCAAGGCAGCTACCGAACTCAATGAGGCAATACCATGCCTGCGCCATCGCAACCACTTCAAGAATATTCTAGACCATTGCGTCGAGGTCAACCGGCTGGAGAATGAGGCTGATGAGGTATATCACGCCGCTTTGGCCGAACTCTTCGACCACCAGACCGAGGTCGTCGAAATCATCAAATGGCGCGAGATCTATGACCTTCTGGAGGCAGCAACAGATCGGGCTGAGGATGTAGCCAACGCCCTTGAGGGCATAGTGGTCAAACATGCCTGAAGTCTCCTGGATTATCTTCGCTGCGGTAATAGTTGTCGCTCTCTTCTACACTTTTGCCAATGGTATCAATGACGCCGCCAACGCTATAGCCACTGTTATCAGCACCAGGGTGCTATCCCCCGTTGTTGCCATCGGTATGGCAGCTATACTCAACCTTGTCGGCTCTGTGGTAGGGCTGGAGGTAGCCAGAACTGTGGGCAAGGGGATCATATCCCTGTCTCCCGACATGGGGCAAACCGCCCTGGTTGCTGTGATGGCCGGAGCCCTTGCTGGAGCGATATGGGTGTTTCTGGCCACTCGCTATGGGCTGCCGCTGAGCGTCAGCCACTCTCTGGTAGCTGGGCTCTTAGGAGCGGGGATAGCCATAGCTGGAGTCGATGCCATTGTCTGGAGCAAATTCATTCCCGTGCTGCTGGCGGTTGCCATCGCCCCCGTGCTCGGCCTACTGGCCGGAGCCATGCTCAGAGTGGCCATGGCCTGGATTTTCCGCAGTGCCACCCCTTCCACAATACAGAGCATCTTCGGCAAGCTCCAGATCCTGTCCGCAGCCTTCATGTCCTTCAGCCACGGCCGCAACGATGCCCAGAACGCCCGTGGCATCATGCTCCTGGCCCTGGTTCTGTACACAGGCAACGAGATATACTGGGATTCTCCGCCCTGGTGGGTGTACGTGGTCCCGGCAGTTGTGATGGGAATAGGGACAGCATGGGGCGGTTGGCGAGTGATCAAGACCCTGGGCGTTAGAATCACCGCCTTGCGCCCGGTAGACGGCTTCTCAGCAGAGACTGCTGGCGGCGGTGTTATCGAGCTCGCATCCCAGTTTGGAATACCGGTGAGCACCACGCACTGCATCACCGGAGCCATAATGGGCACAGGTGCCACCAGGCGCCTCTCAGCAGTGCGCTGGGGAGTGGGTAAGACCATTGTCGCCGCCTGGATCCTAACCTTCCCCATCTGTGCCATCTCCGGCTGGCTCTTAGGTCACCTTTTGAACCTTTTCCTCTGAGCTAAAACTGCGGGTTCACTACTCCAGAATGGAAACCACGCCGATATTAAAATTGGCACCATTATACAACATTTTGTGGGGAAATCAGTACCCAGCACATATTCCAGCCCCGATTTTATCGCCATCACATTTACAGCAAGCTATATTCTTGACATAACATAGGTTTCCAATCAAGAACACTGACTCAGAGTGAACCCCCTTCCACCATATTGACACCTTTCGTGCTACACTGTATATATTAAAGGAGCAGACAGAATACGCCCTAGATTGAGGAGGTAGCTCTATGGCCATAAATAAAGTGTTCAGTAGCTTCGAAAAAGCAGTGGCCGACGTCCCCGATGGGGCCTCGATAATGATTGGTGGCTTCGGCTGTCCTGGTGGCAACCCCGATAACCTCATCATCGCGCTACGCCAGCAAGGTGCCAAGAACCTGACCATAATCGGAAATTCCCCCACCACCGCTGAGCCCCAGGGCGCATTTCTGGGAATAGACTACACCGGTTGCGACATCCTGGTTCACAACAAGCAAATAGGCAGGGTAATCGCCTCGTTTCCAATATGGAGTCTGGGAGGCGACCCAGGCCCGCTGCCTGCGCAAATTGATGCTGGCGAGGTCGTGCTTGAGGTAGTACCACAAGGGACGCTGGCGGCTAGAATATGGGCCGGAGGTGCTGGCATAGGCGGCTTCTACACCCCCACCGGGGTCGGCACTATATTCGAGGAAGGCAAGGAGAAGAAGGTCATCGATGGCAAGGAGTATGTCCTTGAGCTACCACTTAAGGCCGATTATGCCTTTGTCCGGGCATACAAGGCTGATAAGATGGGTAATCTGGTCTACCGCTTAGCCTCGAGGAGCTTCAACGCGGTGATGGCTCCAGCAGCCAGGATCACCATCGCTGAGGTCGATGAGATCGTGGAGCCCGGTGAGTTGGACCCTGAGGTAATCATCACCGCAGGTATATATGTGGATAGGATAGTGGCAATACCTAAGGAGGACAAGAAATGAAAGAAAAGCTTACACTGGAAGCCATGGGGATGAGGGTCTATCAGGAAATCCCGGAAGGAGCGGTAGTTAATCTGGGCGGGGGTATGCCCACTTATCTGTTAAATGTAGCCTTTCTCCGTGAGGAGAAGACAGTGATCTTCCACTCCGAGAATGGTATTTTGGGCTTTGGCCGACCCTTTAGTCGAGACGAACGGGAGCTGTGGGATATCGACCTGATGACGGCCACGGCACAGTTTGTCATCCAGAAGCCAGGCATGTGCATCGTGGACCACAGAGAATCCTTCGATATGATCCGGGGTGGCCATATCGATCTAACCTTGCTGGGGGCCTACCAAGTGTCGGAGAAAGGAGACCTGGCCAACATCGTGGCGCCGGGAGGCAAGGTGCGTTGGCCCAGCCCCGGCGGTGGTGTCGATCTGGCTGCCAACTGCAAAAGGGTATTCATAATGATGGAGCATGTGACCAGGGATGGCAAGCCCAGGGTGCTCAAGGAGTGCACCTATCCCCTCACCTCGCCGCGATGTGTGGACATGATCTTCACCGACCTGGCGGTGATCGCGGTAACCGACAAAGGGCTGGTACTGAAGGAAGTGGCACCGGGCTGGACCGCGGATGAGGTGCAGGCTGCCACCGAGGCCCGGCTGTATGTTGCCGAAGACCTCAAGGAAATAAAAACTTAGCCGGTTTCGTTTTATGCTCCAGGCCAAATCTTTCAACATTGGAAATCAAAAATTTCCGGCCGCTGATGACGGAGTAGGGGAGGCCTTGAC
Source organism: Dehalococcoidia bacterium (assembly GCA_034414595.1). GTDB lineage: Bacteria > Chloroflexota > Dehalococcoidia > SZUA-161 > JAUWZY01 > DAOULY01. Next base: position 73,539 of record DAOULY010000014.1, on the reverse strand, counting down.
AAGAGGACATAAGGATTTTAGAATTATAATCGAGTGTAAGAGAGATTATACTCAATTAAATTTGAAAATCGTTTAACAGGTGATGCTCGATGCTGCCCTACCGTGAGGATTTTCTTTTGGACCTCCAGGCCAACAATTATTCCACGGAGACGGTCTACAATTATGAGCGGGACTTAAAAGTTTTTGAAAAATTTTTGGAAGAGTCCCGGATCGATTTCAACAAGATCGACAAGAAGACGATCACCTTTTACAAGGCCTATCTCACCTCCCGCGACCGCAAGACTGCAACCACGGGGCAACAAGGCGAAAGGCAGCTCGTGTCCCGCTCGGTGAATCGCATGCTCTCCTCGCTGCGCTCTTTTCTTAAATACCTCATCGAAATAGACGAACCCTGCCCTGTGCCGCCAGAGGCGGTCAAGCTCATCAGGACGGAGCGTAAACATGCCCAGGTGGCGGAGTTCGATGAGTTGGTGCGACTGATCGAGGCACCGAGCTACCTGGAGAAAAAGCCAAAAATAGCCCTGAGAAATAGAGCCATGCTGGAGACATTATTTGCCACCGGGATGCGCATCTCTGAGCTGCGAAGTCTCAACCGGGACCAGATCGACGGCACAGGTCGTGTCTTTATCACCGGCAAAGGTAAAAAGCAGAGGTTTGTATATTTGACCCCGAGGGCCCAGGAGCACCTGCAAAGGTATCTGGATACTCGCAATGATGCGTCCCCTGCCCTATTCATCCCCTATACCGGGAGAAATGTAACCAATCCCAAAAAGAGGCTCTCGGCCAATTATCTTCAGGAGCGGATCAAACGCTACAGGGAGAAGCTCAAGATCAATGTGCCTACCTCAGCCCACTCGCTGCGGCATGGCTTTGCTACCTATCTGGCAGAGGAGGGTGCCAGTCCGGCGGCGATACAGATTCTCCTCGGGCATGAGTCACTGGACACCACCACCCGCTACGTTCACGCCTCGGATAAATACGCCGAGGAAACCCACAAGAAATATCACCCTCTAAGCGAGTGAGCTAAGGAAATTTTGCTTGACAACCGACTGCTTGTGAACTATAAACTAGAATTGAGGGGAGCTCCAGCCCAAGCCCAAGTTTAGAAGGGAGGGGAGAGAAATGGATGTTTTGGTTATCGCTAAAGACGGCTCACTGAACAGCATACTGACTAACGTAATGCTGTCTATGGATGCCAAGGGCGCAGGAGTGGACGTTGGTGTGCTATTTAGTCAGGAAGCACTGGCAGCGCTTATGGATAAGAAGTTCTACGAGATGCCCGAGGGTCTGAAAAAGCACCAGAAGGATATAGCTGATAATGCAGCCAAGGCAGGGCTTCCACTGCCTAAAGAACCCGCTGATATAGTGAACATGGCTGCCGGGGCTGGCATCCCCATGTTCGCTTGCCCCGCTTGGGGGCCGCTGCTGGGGGCCGCGGGCAAGATACCGGCGCAAATAACCCAATGGGACGTTCCCACAGCCTTAAAGGAAATCGGCTCAGCAGGCAAGGTAATAGCTGGCATGTAAATAAGAGGGTAGAGCTCCCCTCATATTGGTGCACTAAGACAGCAGGTCCTTGATCAACCTCAGTTCGTCTCTAATCAGCCGCGGCATAAGGAAATTCTGCCTCACGTGTTCCCTGCCTTCCTTACCCAGCGCTTCAGCATCCTGGCGATGCTGCAACAGATAGAGCACCTTCTCAGCACATTCTTGTTCGTTGGTGATCAGATACTGGCTGAGCCTTCCGCCCATCTGGAGTGGGATACCGCCGGCATTGCCAGCGACGACCGGGGTCTCCTTCCATAAGGCCTCAGACACAACCAAGCCAAAGCCCTCCCTTATCGACTTCTGGATCACCACATCACAAGCAGTCTGGAAAGCATTGACCTCCATGTTGCCTACTCCGGTGAGGTTGCTGAACACATGGATATCCTTTTCCTTGTCCGCCTCCCAGTGAATGGCTGCGAACATGTCCATGCCCTCAGGATCGTCGTTGGCTAAGGAGCCCACCAATGCCAGCTGCAACCCAGGAACTTTCTCCTTCACCATGCGGTACATCCTAATCACGCCGAAGGGGTCCTTCCACTTATCGAAACGGGAGACCTGGATAATCAATGGCCGATTCCTATCAATACCGAGATTCCCCAGCAACTCGCGGCACAGACTCCTGGGAAGAGGCAAGTTCTTAGAGCTGAAGGCAGCGATCGCCGGGGCCATGGTGGCAACCCGCTGTACTCTGAGATCAGGGGGCACAAACTTCCCTATGGTAAATACGGCGGCATCATATTCCTCAACGTAAGGTCGCAGGAACTGCCAAGTTGCTTCGTTAGGTTCTGAGCTATCGATGTGACAGCGCCAGATCCATTTTGACCGGTGATCATCACTGAAATGGCGCAATGCTGCCGGTTGTGGGTCGTTAACAATGAACACGTCGTAATTGCGATCCATTTCCCTGGCATTCTCTACACTTTGTGTCTTATAGACCCTTTGCGTATCCTCCCTCTCGATAAAGCGGCCATCACCGCCCTGCAAGGCGTTATGCATCTCCTTGGTAATGCTGAAGAACCTGTGATCGCCGTGGATTGCTTGCCAGTCAATGTGAAGCCCCAGGCTACGCACCAGAGGGATGAAGGAACTGAGGAGTTCGGCAACGCCGCCGCCAAAGGGAGTGGAATTGATATGGCAAATACGCACTCCCTTAAGGCCCTGGGCTAATTGATCCACCTCATCCATGAGCTCGCCCCCAATAAGCAAGCGATATTTGCTGATATCTCTGGCGCCAAGCGTTACTTTATGTAACAAACCCCATCACCCCGAATGTTTTATGTAATAAAGCTGGGCTCCCCTACTGTTTTATGTAACGAACTTGCCTCAAGGTCTTACTTTATGTAACGAAGTTCTCGCTTAAGCCTCAGCATAACACCAAGAAGTCACTATGGCAACCTGTTTCTGTGCTTGACACCTTTTAGTGATACAGGTAACATTGTTATTGAGGTCACAGGCAGCACTCTGTGCCCAGGAGAGAATGATGAGGCCTGGTTGGAGGCACAGACTAAAACTCAGAGCAAAAAAGGCGCTGGGGATGAACATAATCTTGTGCGATAGCTGCAAGTGGGATTGGCGTAGCACCTGTCACAATCCGGCACGTCCTAACGCTACTGAGTGCCCCGACTATGAGAAACGGGGCAAATGATTCCTCACCTCCTATAAGAGAGCTGGGCTATTAATATTCATAGAACCCCTTACCTGATTTGCGCCCGAGCCATCCCGCGGTAACCATCTGTTTCAGCAAGGGCGGTGGGGCAAACCGAGGGTCCTTTAACTCCTCATAGATAGCGCTAGCAATATTATAACAGGTATCCAGTCCGATGAGGTCTGCCAGGGCGAACGGCCCCATGGGATTGTTCAAGCCGAGCTTCATTGCAGTGTCGATGTCCTCCTTGGTCGCCAGACCCAACTCCAAGACCCGGATGGCCTCGAGCATGTAAGGGAAGAACAGACGATTGGTGATAAAGCCAGGGGCATCTTTTACCATTACCACTTCCTTGCCCAGGCTCTTGCCAAACTCAGCCGATATGCTGATGATTTCCTCTGAAGTGGTGATGCTGCGCACGAGCTCGATGAGCCTCATCACCGGCACTGGATTGAAGAAATGCAGTCCCAATACCATGTGCGGCCTTTTCGTCGCCGCAGCTATATCCATGATGGGAAGTGAGGAGGTATTGCTGGCAAGTATAGTCTGTGCCGGGCAGATCCCGTCCAGGGCGGCAAAGACCTTCCTCTTCTCGTCCATCCTCTCAAGGACAGCCTCAATGACGATGTCGCGGTCCGCGAAATCGTTCATATCAGTGGTTCCCTTAAGCCGGCCCATTATTGCTTTCCCCTCTTCCTCAGTTATCCGCTTTTTCTCCACGTTCCGATCCACGTTGGCCTTGATAACAGCTATGCCCTTGTTCAGAAGCTCATCATTGATCTCAGAGACCACAACATCATAGCCAGACTGGATACAGACTTGTGCGATTCCTCCGCCCATCTGGCCGCAACCTACGACTCCGACCTTTTTGATCTCCATATTCTCTCCTTTCCTTATTTTAGCACTCATATAGCGTTATAGTATCCTCTCTACCACTTCTTTACATAGTTCCTGCCGTTCTAATCATCATTTGCTCCTAAGATAGCGATATATAGCGGCAGCGATAGCTATTACGATTACGATTGCGATAGCGATAACGGTATAGCCTGCTCTACCTTCTACGATACCTTCTGAGATAGCGATAACGATAGCAACTACGGTTGCGATAGCGAAAACGATAGCGATAGCTACAACAATACGTCTAGCGATAGCGACTTCGGTACCTTCAGAGATAGTTGTAGTGTTAGCGACACCTCTTACGATCGCAATACCTCTTGCGATAGCACCAATGATACTCCTAACGATAGCTTCCATTAATTGATCTATCGCGCCTTATATTCCGGCTTCTCTTTTGCAGCGAACGCCCGAAGTCCTTCTTTGGTGTCTTCGGTGTTCAAGTTGGACTCAAAAAGCTGTAGCTCCAGCTGCAGTCCGTCTTCCAGCGACATGCTCAGGCCCTTGATCATGGCTTCCTTAGCTGCCTGGACGCCGAGGGGACCGTTATCGCAGATCCTGGCGGCCCATTCTTTGGCCGTAGCCATAAGCTCAGCTCCGGGAACCACCTTATTCAGCAGTCCGATCTGATAAGCTTCCTTGGCACTGATGTTGCCACCCAAAAGCAGCATCTCGGCAGCCTTTGCTCGCCCTATCATCCGAGGCAGTCTTTGCGTCCCGCCCCAGCCCGGGAGCAGACTCCAGCGAACCTCAGGTTGACCGAGGATGGCGTTCTCGGCAGCAATTCTCAGGTCGCAGGCTAACGCCACCTCGAGCCCTCCACCCAGGGTAGCACCGTTGATAGCCGCGATTAAGGGCTTCCAGACATCGATGCCACGCATAATCAGGGGAGGCACCTTGAATGAGCCATCTGCCCACACCGGGATCAGCTCCTGGAGGTCAGCGCCGACACAAAAGGCCCTGCCAGCGCCGGTGATAATTGCCACCCATGCATCGGGGTCATCGCGAAACCTTGTCATGGCCTCGCTGAACTCCAGGCAAAGCTGGGGGTCTAAGGCATTCAGAGCCTCAGGCCTATTGAGGGTAACAGTAACAATTTTCCCCTCTTTTTCATAGAGGAGCGCCATAACAATCTCCTTTCCTATATTGCCCTCGTAATTATAGCAAGGGGCAGGGTCTGGGGGCAAGGAAGATAATTTGCATAACTCAAGTTGTGTCAGTGAACCTAAATATGTATAATTTGCCTGTGAATCTCTTTGACCTTGGTGAATTCGGCTTGATCGAGCTCATCACCGAGCTATTGACCAAGTCGCGAACTGGAAACGAGATCATAGTTGACGTCGGTGATGATGCCGCTGCCTGGCGCGGCGAGGAAAAGCCCCAGCTCGGCACCTCGGATATACTGGTCCAGGATGTGCACTTCTCCCTGGATATAATCACCTGGAATGAGCTGGGCTGGAAAGCGCTGGCAGTCAATATCAGCGATATCGCTGCCATGGGCGGCGTGCCCAAGTATGCTATAGTCTCACTGGGTTTGCCCCCTGAAACGGAAGTTCAATCGGTCACCGACCTCTATCATGGCATGACCGAGATAGCACAGGAGTTCGACCTGGTCGTTGCCGGTGGCGATATCGTTGCGGCACCCCTGGTCATCATCAGCCCCAGCGTGGTCGGGACGGTGCCCAACGGTATACTCACCCGCTCTGCAGCCCTTCCCGGGGAGTCGATCGCAGTCACAGGATATTTGGGGTCCTCAGCAGCCGGGCTCAAGATGCTCAAGGCCGGACTAAAATTTGACCAAGAAACAATCTCTTACCTGAGACAGGCCCATCTCCGACCACGCCCCAGAGTAGACGAGGGGAAGATTCTGGCTCAGCATGGAGTACGGGCTGCCATGGACTTGAGCGATGGGCTCATTGCCGACCTCAACAAGGTCTGTCAGGCAAGTAAGGTGGGGGCCCGAGTTTGGACAAACAAAGTGCCGATTCATCCGCTGGTGCAGGCTGCTTTTCCCGCGGATGCGATAGGACTGGCGCTCTCGGGAGGCGAGGACTATGAGTTGCTGTTCACCGCCAGTGCTCAGACTATCGAGCAGCTTTCAATGCTTATGTCAAATCCAGTGACCATTATCGGCGAGGTGATCGAGGCTGAGACAACGGAGGTGCTGCTCCTCGACGATAAGGGAAAGGAAGTGGTCTGGCAAAGAGGAGGCTGGGAGCACTTTAGAGATGGCTCTTAAGCTCATCAGCCACAGTGCCGAGGAGACCCAGCGCCTTGGAACTGAGCTGGGGCAGCTGGCCAAGGCCGGGGATGTCCTACTCTTAGTCGGGGATCTGGGGACAGGCAAAACTTGTCTAACCCAAGGCGTTGCCTGGGGGTTGGGCATCGATGATTACACTTTGAGTCCCACCTTTGTTCTAATCAGAGAATACGAAGGACGGCTCCCCCTCTATCACATTGACTTCTACCGCCTTGATCTGATTGAAGAGATTATTGACTTGGGAATCGACGAGTATCTCTACGGCAGCGGCCTCTGTGTGGTGGAGTGGGCTGAGAAGGCTCTGGCGGCACTGCCACAGGAGCATTTGCTAATCAAGCTGGAACACCTTGGCCAGAACGAGCGTAAGCTCCGCTTAGAGGCCAAGGGCGAACGCTATCGTAAGCTTCTTTCGGAGTTAAAGGAGATATGGAGCTCGCTATAGACACCTCGACTGATACCGCCAGCTTGGCTCTGTCCCTCGAAGGCCAGGTGAAAGCTGAACTCTCCTGGTGCCCAGGGCGAAACCATACCACAGAGCTGACACCCAACTTGCTACATCTCCTTGAGCTGGCCAAGGCAGAGATCCAAGACATTAAGTGCATCATTGTGGCCAAGGGCCCGGGTAGCTTCACCGGGGTTCGAGTGGGCATGGCCACAGCCAAAGGACTTGCCTTCGCCCTGGGGTTGCCGTTGGTGGGCATAAGCACCCTCGAGGTGCTGGCCTTCGCCCACGCCAGCATGACTCTCCCCATTTGCCCTATTTTAAATGCCGGCCGAGGTGAGATCGCCACTGCTCTGTTTAGAAATCGAGGTGGGAAATGGCAACGGCTGTTTGCGGAACACATCACCACCATCGAGGCCCTGTGCGCTGAGATTAAGAGCAAAACCCTATTCTGCGGCGAGATCGACTCCGAAGTAGCCCGCGGGATCAAAGAGAAGCTGGGGGACAAAGCGGTGATAGTGCAGGGCGCCGCTTTGCTGCGTCGGGCTGGATTTTTAGCCGAGCTCGGCTGGAGGAGACTCGAGACTGGCGACACTGATGACCTGGCTACTCTCCAGCCGCTCTATCTAAGGAAGCCAGCAATTACAATGAAGGCCAAGCCATGAAGCAGGCGTTTCTGCTCACTGGGGCACCGGGTAGTGGCAAGACCAGCATCCTCAAAGAGGTGCTGGCACAGGTGGAGAAAAGCGCTGGCGGCTTTTACACCGAGGAGATCAGGGCCAGTGGCACCCGCCAGGGGTTCGATATCGTTACCCTGGACGGGCAAAGGGCCACTCTGGCCCATATCAGCATCCAAAGCCCCTACCGTGTTAGCAAATACGGGGTTGACCTCGCTGCATTAGAGAAAGTGGCTGTTCCCGCAATTAAGAAGGCAGTGCAGGAATGCGATATCGTGGTCATCGACGAGATCGGGAAAATGGAGCTTTTCTCGCCTTCTTTCCGTGAGAGCATATCGGAGGCCATTGACAGCGGAAAAAAGGTCTTGGGGACCATTATGCTCAAACCGCATCCCTGGGCTGACAAGATCAAGCAGCAGGCAACAGTCAAGGTGGTCCCCGTGACCAAGACAAACCAAAGCCAGGTAGTGGAGCAGGCACTTCTATGGATCAGATCATAAACATGACGCGGGCAAAGAAACGGTGCATGAGCTTGGCCACACCTATGTCCTGGAGTACTGCCGCGACCGATATTGTGCGATGCACTTCTCCAATAGCTTAGCCGATACCGATATCAAGCATGCTTTGTTATGTCAATAATGCTGGAGGGCGCTATGGAAAGGACACTAGCATTGATCAAGCCAGACGCAGTACAGAGGGGGCTTGTCGGAGCCATCATCTCACGCCTGGAGCAACAGGGGCTAAAGCTCATCGCCATGAAGATGCTGCGGATGGACCGGGCACTGGCAGAAAAACTTTACGCCGTCCATCAGGAGCAGTCCTTTTTCGCCGAGCTCCTGGACTTCATCACCTCAGCCCCGATAGTCGCTTCTGTTTGGGAAGGGCCACGTGCCATCGAGGTAGTTCGCCAAACTATGGGACAGACCGACCCCTCACGAGCAGCCCCCGGAACTATAAGAGGTGACTTCGCTTTGCAGACAAGGTATAACCTGATCCATGGCTCGGATTCAGCGGAGAGCGCGGAAAGGGAAATCAGCCTGTTCTTCTCCGGCGACGATCTGCTCAATTATGAACGCGATGCTGAAAAGTGGCTCACAGGATCCTGAGCAGCGGTGTGGCTTTGCTCCACAGCTTTTCCAGTTCGTAGTATTCACGCTCCAGGGGGCCGAAGATATGAACGATAACCTCGCCGAAATCGAGCAGCACCCATCCCGAGTCAGTAGTCCCCTCCCGGCGGAAAATGGAGATGCCTTCTCGGTCCAGCGTTTCCTCTATCTCATCGGAAATAGCTTGAATTTGGCGTTCGCTTTCACCGCTGCAGAGGACAAAATAATCAGCAAATGTGCACACTTCTCTGAGGTCTAACAGGAGGATATCAGCAGCTTGCTTGCTCAGGGCCGCATCCACCGTCTTTCTCGCTACTTCCACTGCATCCAGGGCAAACCCTCCAAGACTTACTCCCTGAATTATAAAGCCGTCTGCTGCCAAGTTCAAGCCAAAACTTCGTTGACGCACTCGCAGTTCTATGGTAAACTATTGGTTTGGGAGAACTTCCCTGAGAGAGGAGGCCACTATGCCCAAAGCAGTAACCAAGCTTTTTCGCGAGCCACAGCAAGCGGAAAATGCAATAGCTGAGCTTAAGGCGGAGGGGTACGGGGGCGAAGAAGTTGGTATCCTGATGCGAGAAGGCGAGGGCAACGATAAATTAGCCCCAGAGCTTGCCCCAGTAGCCACAGGCGTGTCCCTTTCCGGTGCGGGGCCGCTTATCGCCAAGGGCGTCACTGCCGCTGCCATAAGCGGCGACGGTGACTTAGAGCCACTGCTCAGCGAGCTTTGGGATGCATCCGAGGAGACCATAAGCTATTATCAGACTGGCCTATCTCTCGGTGGCATCGTGGTCAGTGTCCATGGTGCCGAGGCTCGCCTGGAACAGGCGCGCCGGCTCCTCAGGGAAGCAGGACTTACCTCGACAGCATGCCCTGTGGAAAGTACCAGCCCAGGGTTCGCCGTCGCCAGCAAGATGAGCGAAACTAACCCCGTCGACGCTCCAATGTCCGGGGATTTCCGAAAGTACTAGAAGCACCAGGGAGGAAATATGTCCAGATTCATAGCGACCTCGGCAATTAGAGGTGCGCGCGGCATTGTTGCCGAAGCAGACAAGATGTTCCAAGATGCTTTGAGTGAGTTGGGGCCTGAGGCCCCAATTTCATTCAAGGACAAGGAAGGAGCCGGGACAGCCTACTATCTTCCCGTCATTTACGGCTTCCTGGGCCATAAAGTGGAGAAGATAGGCGATCTGGCAGTGCCCCTGGAGTATGCCAAGAGTATCCTGCCTCCAGAGCCCAGTGAGCATCTCTGGCTCCCATATTTGGGCGAGACCCTGGACTCCGGCATGGCCACTCTCTACGCCTTCGAGACCATTGAGGGCATTCGCTTCGCCAAGGGGGAGCAGCCCGAGGTCCGCAACGACTACCAATACAACGGGCCAATCAACGACGTCCAGATGAGGGCCTGGGGCATTCAAATGGTTGACGGTCGCATGCCAGGATTCGCTGCCATTGTAGGCGCAGCCAAGAGCAATGAGGTTGCGGTCAAGATCGTGCGTGAGCTTCAATCCAAGGGACAGCTCGTGTTCCTGTCCAGCGTGTCCAATGGTCGCTCCATTGTCGATCAGCTCCTCGAGGAGGGAGTTCAGCTCGGCTATGATACCTTCACTGTTCCCTTTGGCTCAGATACCATCTCCGCCATCTATGCCCTGGGTTATGCCGCCCGTGCTGCCTTCAGCTTCGGTGGCGTTGAGCCAGGGGACTTCCGCCGCATACTGCTGTACAACAAGTTCCGCTGTTTCGCATTCGCCCTGGCTCTGGGCCAAGTCGACGATCTCAAGTATGCCGCCGCCGCCGGCGCCATAAACTATGGCTTCCCGGTGCTCGCCGACACTGTAATCCCCAACATTCTGCCCACCGGTGTCACCAAGTATGAACATGTGGTCAGCCTCCCCTTCGATGACCTCCCAGGGAAGGACGACCTGGAGCGAGCAGAGAGATTGGTGGAGAAGTGCATCGAGATTCGGGGCATCAAGATCATAATACCCAAGGTCCCGATTCCCGTTGCCTTTGGCCCTGCTTTCGAGGGCGAGGTGGTGCGCCGTGCTGATCTCCAGATCGAGTACGGTGGCCCACGGGGCACCTGCTTTGAGTGGCTGACCATGAAGGACATGGACGAGATCGATGATAACAAGACCACTGTGGTTGGACCCGATATCGATGCCTTTGAGGTTGGTGCCAATGTCCCCTTGGCAATCGTGGTCGAGGTCGCCGGGCGCAAAATGCAGAAGGACTTTGAACCTGTTCTGGAGCGCCAGATCCACCACTTCTGCAATGGTGCTGAAGGACTTCAGCACCAGGGGCAACGCGACATCTCCTGGCTGCGCTTGAGCAAAAAGGCCTTCGAGAGTGGGTTCCGGCTGAGCCATATTGGAGACATCCTGCACACAAACCTCCACAACCACTTCGGAGCCATCGTGGACAAGGTCCAGATAACCATGTACACCGAGGAAGACAAGGTCCTGGAGCTCAGGGATAAGGCGCGAGAAGTATATCGAGAGCGTAATGCCCGCATCGCCGGCCTCACCGACGAAGCCGTGGACACCTACTACAGCTGCGTCCTGTGCCAGTCGTTCGCTCCTACTCATGTCTGCGTGATCAACCCGGAGAGAGTTGGGCTTTGCGGTGCCTATAGCTGGCTCGATTGCCGCGCCGCCTTCGAGATCAACCCCACCGGAGCAAACCAGCCTGTGCCCAAGGGCCAGTGCCTCGACCCGGTGAAGGGGGAGTGGGAAGGAGTCAACAAATTCGTCTACGAGCACTCCCAGATGGCCATCGAGCGATTCACTATCTATTCCCTCATGGACGCACCGATGACCACCTGCGGCTGTTGTGAGTGCGTTATGATTATTCTCCCAGAAGCCAATGGAGTCATGGTAGTGTCGCGCGAGGACCTGAGCATGACGCCGTGCGGCATGAGCTTCACCTCATTGATGGGCATGGTCGGTGGCGGCCAGCAGACGCCGGGAATGATGGGCCATGGCAAGACTTACCTCCTGAGCAAGAAGTTTATCTCGGTAGAGGGTGGCATCAAGCGCGTGGTCTGGATGTCCAAGAACCTGAAGGAGGAGCTCGGTGAGGACCTGCAGAAGATCTGCGAGGAGCAAGGCGCCCCCGATCTCCTGGACAAAATCGGCGACGGCACTGTTGCTACCACTGTTGAGGAGCTGTTGCCCTTCCTCGAGGAGAAGGGGCATCCCGCCCTGACCATGGATCCAATGATGTAGTCAAATGACAGCGGAAGTATATAGAGAACAGGGATAAAGGCGGAAAGGAGAGCTTATGGCAAACGTGGAGATCCCGGTAGAGAAATGGACCGGCAAGGTGAACGAAGTGAAGCTCGGGGGCAATGGCCGCAAGAGCATCACCGTTGGCGGTGCGGCCACCCTACCGTTTCTGCACTTCGAGGGCTCAATACCAAACAGGGTGGCAGTGGCCATAGAAGTTCAGGACAAGGAGCCCAGCGGCTGGCCGCCGTCCCTTGTCTCCGCCTGGGGCGATGCTCTCCGCGACCCTGCAACCTGGGCTAAGAAAGCAGCTGAACTCGGTGCCGATATCATCGCCCTGAGTCTGGTCAGCGCCCATCCTGAGGAGGGCGACACCGGGCCTGCCGAAGCCAAGGCAGTGGTGGAGAAAGTGCTGGCTGCAGTTGACCTGCCCCTTATCGTCACCGGACCAGGAGTTGCCGAGAAGGACAACGAGGTCCTGGTGGCAGTATCAGACGTGGCCAAGGGACAGAGGGTCGCTCTGGGGAACTGCGAGGAGAAGAACTACCGCACCATTGCCGCCACGGCCATCGCCGATGGCCATGTGGTCATCGCCAAGACCCCCATCGAAATCAATCTGGCAAAGCAGCTCAACATCCTGATCAGCGATATCGGAGTTTCTCGGGACGCGATTCTCATGGACCCGACAACAGGAGCACTGGGCTACGGCCTGGAGTATACCTATTCAGTTATGGAGCGGCTGCGCCTGGCTGCACTCCAGGGCGATGCCATGACATCCATGCCCATGATCTGCACTATTGGAGAGGAAGCCTGGCGGCAAAAGGAAGCTAAAGCCGCTGAAGGCCTGCCAGCATCCTGGGGCGACCATGAGCAGCGTGCCCTCCTCTGGGAGGAAATCACTGCTATTTCTTTGATTCATAGCGGCGCTGACATCATAGTCCTGCGCCATCCTGAAACGGTGGCCTCAGTTAAAAGCGCTATCGATAAGCTGATGGCAGTCTGAACAAAAAGGAGGTCCGAATGGCACTGACCGGTGTTGAAATCTACAAGCTTCTACCCAAGACGAACTGCAAAAAGTGCGGTTTCCCCACCTGCCTCGCCTTCGCCATGAAGGTGGCAGCCAAGTCAGTTGAGCTCGCCCTGTGCCCCGATATCACTGAGGAAGCGAAGCAAGCATTGGAATCAGCTGCCCGCCCTCCGATTCGTCTGGTGACCGTCGGCGCAACTGACAGGAAGATCGAGGTCGGCAATGAAGTGGTCATGTTCCGCCATGACAAGACCTTTTACCATCCCCCTGGGCTCATGGTTCGAGTCCAGGACAATGCCCCAGCAGAGGAAATAGGTAAGCTCGTCGACGAGGTCGCTTCCTATAGCGTGGAACGCGTAGGTATGCAGTTGCAACTCGACGGCTTCGCCATCGATAACAAGTCAGGAGATGCCAGCACCTTTGCCAACTGCGTGGAGCAGGTACAGTCCAAGGCCAACCTGCCCTTAGTGCTGATGTCTCAGAGCCCTGATTGTATAGCCGCGGCGTTGGCCAAGGTAGCCGAGGCCAAGCCCCTGATCTATGCGGCCAATGCCGATAATAGCGATAAGATGGTGGAATTAGCACAGAAGCACAGCTGCCCGTTGGCAGTCTGTGCCTCAGACGGATTGGATCAACTCGCCGAGCTCACAGAAAAAGTGAGCCAGAGCGGCGTCGAGGACATCGTCATCGACCCAGGAGCCCATGGTCTGGCCCAGTCTCTGTCCACCCTGACTCAGATTCGCCGATTGGCGCTGAAGAAGAGCTTCCAGCCCTTGGGCTATCCCATTATCACCTTCCCCGGAGACGGGACTTCCACTCCCGATGAGGAAGCGCTTCTGGCCGCTCAGCAGATAGCCAAATACGCTGGCATCATCGTCCTGGACCACTTCTCGCCAGCCATGGCTTACCCGCTACTCACCCTGCGCCTGAACATCTACACCGACCCGCAGAAGCCAATTCAGATGACAGCAGGAATCTATGAAATCGGGACACCCAAGGAGAACAGCCCGCTGTGCGTGACCACAAACTTCTCCTTGACCTATTTCTCTATCGCTGGTGAGCTGGAGTCCAGCGGCTGGCCCTCCTTGCTCCTGGTCTGCGATACCGAGGGCCTCTCCGTCCTCACCGCCTGGGCCGCGGGTAAATTCGACGCCGAGAGGATCGCCAAGACGGTCAAGGAATTCGATGTGGGCAAGAACATTAGCCATCGCAATCTGATCCTCCCCGGCAAAGTAGCGGTGCTCAGGGGCGAGCTAGAAGAGGAACTCCCCGACTGGAAGATCATGGTTGGCCCCCCTGAGGCTATGGATATCGGTGGCTACCTGAAGCAGCACTGGACAGCTTAGAATGCCGACCACAATCGCCGTCGTGGGCAAGGGTGGCACGGGCAAAACGACTATCGCCGCCTTGCTGATACAGTATCTGGCGCAAAAGGGCGTGGTTCTGGCTATTGATGGCGACCCCAGCACCAATCTCAACATGTCCTTGAACCTGCCCTTGGCCCAGACTGTAGGTCATGTTCGGGAGAAGATGTCGGAGGCGGTGAGAAAAGGGAGCTACGACGCCAGCATCTCAAAGCCAGACTACGTCCAGCTCAAGATCAGCGAGTCCCTGATCGAGTCAGAGCGAATTGACCTCCTGGCTATGGGCCGTCCTGAAGGCCCTGGCTGTTACTGCGCCGCCAATGATATGCTTCGCACCTGCATTGATCGCCTGGCCAAGAACTACGACTACGTGGTCATCGATTGCGAAGCGGGCATGGAGCACGTCAGCCGGCAGACGACGAGGGACATAGACGTCCTGCTCATCGTCTCAGACCTGACCATGAAAGGCGTCATCACCGCTGCCAGGATGAAAGAGCTCATTGCTGAGCTGAGAACCTCTGTGGGTCGAGTCGGCCTGGTAGTCAACAGGGCCAACGGCGCCCTGCCACCAGAGCTGATGAAGTCCATTGAGGACTACGGCCTCGAGCTTGTGGCCTCCCTCCCCATCGATCGCGAGGTACAAGAGCTTGATGCCAGAGGAGCTCCTATAACTGAATTATCTTCAGATTCACCGTTGAGGTCGGCAATAGCAGAGATAGCCCGAAAGGTGGGGCTGCCCTGAGGGAGGAGTAGAGGAGGTATGCCATGAATAACTTTTTCGTCCTAGCCCATTTCTCGCCACGGTGTATGGAAGCTCACCTGAAAGCTATGGAAAGGGAGCACGCCTCGGGAGGCCAATCATCCTACAAGTCCTTCCTGCCCGAAGACATGAACGAGATGAGGGGCCCCCACGTAGATTACAACGTTGCTCTTAGAGAAGATGGCAAGCTCCTTTGTGCCGGACCTTTGACTAATTACACCAGTGCCCTGTTCATCTACACGGTCGAGTCCGAGGAAGAGGCCAGAGCGCTGATCGAAGCCGACCCCTACTCTAAGTGTGGCTTCTTCACCGGTTATGAGATAAACGGATGGTATTATAGGATCTAATAAAGCTTTTGAGGAGGAAACATGATCATCATCGGGGAATGCATTCATATCATCGCCAAAAAGGTGCGCGAGGCTGTCGATAACCGGGATAAGGCATTTATCCAGGACCTGGCCAAGCGCCAGGTGGAGAAGGGAGCTAACATTGTCGACCTGAACCTGGGGCCGATGAAGAAGTCCGGCCCAGAGGTCATGAGCTGGGTGGTGGATACGGTGCAGGAGGTGGTTGATGTACCCCTGTCTCTTGACACCACCAATGCCGCAGCCATAGAGGCCGGGCTGAAGCTATGCAAGAAGAAGGCCCTTATCAACAGCACCGATGCCACCGACGAAAGGCTCAGTGCCCTGATGCCCCTCGCTGCTCAATATGATGCCAATATCATCTCCCTGAGCCTGGGCAAGGTCGGGCTGCCCACAACCGCCGACGCCCGCATCGAGCTGATTGCCGACAAGATAATGCCCGCAGCCATGGAGCAGGGAGTGCCCACCGAGCACCTCTACCTCGACCCCCTGGTGCTAACCGTTAACGGCAATCAGGACCAGGCAGTGCAAACCGTGGAGGCAGTGCGCTTCTTCAAGCAAATGGCCGACCCCGCACCGATGACCACCTGCGGCCTGTCCAACGTCTCCAATAGCTGTCCGCCAGAGGTCCGCCCTATCCTCAACCGAATCTTCTTGATCATGATGCTCGGCGCTGGCCTTGATTCTGCCATCGTAGACCCCCTCGATGACGACCTCATGGGGGCGATACGCATCATCGAGAACCGCGACGACTCCACGCCCAAGGGCAAACTCTACTTAGCGCTATACGATGCCTATGCTGCCATGGAGCAGTTCGACATCAGCACTGTGGATATGAGCAATCCGGAGCTTCAGGAAATAGCCAAGACCATCAATGTGCTGCAGAATAATACTCTCTACGCCCACGGGTACCTGAGGCTCTGACCTACCGCCGCCCGAATTCCTTCTCCAACTGCGAGGTGCTGAGCTGGATCATGGTCGGTCTGCCATGAGGGCAGGCATGAGGCATTGTCGTCTGCTCCAGCTGTTGCACCAGTGCCCGCATCTCCTCCGGACTTAACACCTGCCCAGCCTTTACGGCACCGTGGCAGGCCAGGGAGATAGCTATGCGCTCCCTCCAGTCGCCCGCTGTCCCCTCGCCCGGTAGCTCCAGCAGCTCGATCAGCGACTGGGCCACGTCCTGTCCTTTGAGCAGGGCGGGGATGGAGCGGATGAGATATGTGCGCTCGCCGAAGGGCTCAATGGCAAAGCCGTATTCGGCCAGGACATCTCGCTGAGCTCTCAGCGCCTCCTCCTGGCGTGGCGACAGCTCTACCGCCAGCGGCTCGAGCAGCCCCTGGACCTCCACCTTGCTGTTCTTCTGCTGCTCCCTGATCTTCTCGAACAGCACCCGCTCATGGGCAGCGTGCTGGTCGATGAGGTACATCCCCTCGGGGCCCTCAGCGACGACATAGGTGCCCTGAAGCTGCCCCAAGACGCGCAGGATGGGAAGCCCCATTGCCGGTTTTTCTGCCGCTGGCGCTGGCACAGGCATGGGCTGAGGCTCCTCCCGGGAGGCAACTCCGGGGAAAGGGGCCTGCTCCGCGGGAAAGGCGAGCGCAGGGACGGTCTGGACTCTCATTGAGGGCAGGGGCATCTGCGCAATGAGAGCGGCCCTCACCGACTTCTGCACCGCAGAGAAGACCTCGTGCTCGTGGCGGAAGCGGACCTCGCGCTTGGTGGGATGGACGTTGACATCCACCTCCTCAGGGGGCAGGAAGATATTGACCACGGCGATGGGATGCTTTCCTGTCAGCAGCAGGCCACGATAGGCCTCCTCCACAGCAGCGGTCAGCATGTGACTGTTGACCCAGCGCCGGTTGACGAAGAAGCTAAGGTAGCCGCGGCTGGCGCGGGTGAGGCGCGGCGGGCTGGCAAAGCCCATGACCTTGATAAAGTCCTCGTCCGAGGGCTCGACCTCCAGCATGGACTTGCCTGTCTCCGCACCGTAGACAGCCACCAGCACATCGCGCAGCTGGCCGCTGCCCGGTGAGCGAAAGGTGGTACGGCCATCGATGATGAGGACGAACCTGACCTCGGGAAATGCAAGGCTGTACTGGGTCACCAGATGCGAGACGCGTCCGCTCTCGGTGGCTGCCGACTTGAGGAACTTGAGCCGCGCCGGGAAGTTGCGGAACAGGTGGCGCACGGTGACCGATGTCCCCGGCGGCGAGCCGCGTTTGGTCCTGCCGGCAACAGCACCTTCCTTGAGGTGGATAAAGGTACCGCCGAGCTCGTCACCACTTCTGGTGACCATTGAGACCTCGGAGACGGCGGCGATGGATGGCAAAGCCTCGCCCCTGAAGCCCAAGCTGCCGATAGCATCTAAGTCAGGGATAGCAGAGAGCTTGCTTGTGGCGTACCTGTGGAAGGCAAGATCGACCTCTTCAGCAGAGATGCCTATGCCGTTGTCGCTGACGCGGAGCAGCCTGGTGCCGCCGGCCACGACCTCCACCGTGACCTGGGTGGCGCCGGCGTCGAGGGAGTTCTCCACCAGCTCCTTGACCACCGAGGCCGGCCGCTCCACAACCTCCCCCGCCGCAATCTTGGAAACTACATCAGGCTCTAAAACTTTGATTGGCATGTTTAGATCCACTTCCTACTTCCTATCTTATTTTAGCCAGTAGGGTGGGTGCAGCGCAGCAAAACCCACCATTACACTCAATATCCATCCCAAGGCGGTAGGGTGGGTGCAACGTAGTGAAACCCACCATCAATCACTCAAGATTCATCCCAAGCAGCTCTCTTGCCGGTGACCGCCCCCAGTCCTGGCGATAGAGCCCTTTCTCCACAAACTCCCTGAAACTGCTGTACTTCCATTCCGAAGGCGAGTCCGCCAGACCATGTTTGACCGGGTTGTAGTGGATATAATCGCAATGCCGGTTGAAATCTGTCTGGTCGCGAATCACATGTTCCCAGAACCTTCTCTGCCATATACCCTTCTCCTTTTTCCCGCGCATTGATTCTGGAATATCCTCAATGATGCAACCATGGTGGCGCCTGCTAAATGTTGCTTTGATTCGCTTCCACCTTGTGGAGAAATCTGGATCGTCGCCCGGAAGAGTCCAGATAGTATGCAGGTGATCTGGCAATATCACAATGGCATCTACCCTAAAGGGAAGCACAGATATTGTTGTCTCAAAGCACCGCCATAGCAGGTCAATAGCTGCTTCTTCTTTGAAGATGGGATGCCTTTTATAGCTGGCAACAGTGAAGAAGAAAGTCCCACCTTTCAGGTAAGCCCTGCGGTAATCAGGCATAGCCGTTGCTCGTGAACCTTTGTGGTGGGTTCCGTTTCACTTCACCCACCCTACGACTACTACTTCAGGCGATAGGATTTTGATTGGCATAGTTCAAATTGATCGTGACCAAATTAAGCTCTGTCAACGAAAGAGTATTAGCTCCTTGTAGAAGCTTAACCATTTGTGATTTCACTTGAGCCGAAAGACGCGCTGGATAGCTTCATCATCTTTGTACCTTGCAAAATCATCCTTTTCTGACCACGATTTCTTTGTTTTTGGAGGTGGAAGCCCCTCAGGCTGTTCGGGAGTAAACCACCACAGGTGGTGCAGGCCGCCATGATGTTGCTGAGCTCTACCTTTAAATTCTTCATAGCTGATGAGCCAGAACTTTTCACGGTCAAGATCAACAGCCGCTATATATTCCGCAGGACAATCATCTCGCAGACTCCATCCGATTACCCTATGTCCCCCGGTAATATGATGTGGGTGAGCAGTCTTGACCTGGATTGTAACTGCCTTTTGAGTTACATTATTATAAGCTACCAAATCTATGCCAGCGTCCGTTGTCAAAGGAGATGACTCAATCCCATGTTTCAAAAGCTTGTATTGCACCAACAGTTCACCACACTTGCCGATTTGGCGTGA
Organism: Dehalococcoidia bacterium; assembly: GCA_034414595.1. Taxonomy (GTDB): domain Bacteria; phylum Chloroflexota; class Dehalococcoidia; order SZUA-161; family JAUWZY01; genus DAOULY01. The sequence continues at coordinate 54,298 of DAOULY010000014.1, read as the reverse complement.
AGAAGGCTTGCCCATAATTACTCCTCCTTTGCCTTTTGTTGCAGCTCGTAGAGCTTGCTCAGGGCTTCCAGCGGGCTCATAGAGAAGATGTCCAGTCCCTCAAGCTCCTCCAGGATTGAAGATTTGGGCGCAAGCAACGGTAGCTGCTCCCCTTGAGGGGCTCTTCTTCCGCGGCGTGCCCTGCGGGCACGCCTCCCCTCATAATCCCCTCCCTCAAGCTCGGTTAAGATGTCTTCGGCACGGCTCAGCACCGTGCGGGGTAGCCCGGCAAGCTGGGCCACGTGGATGCCGTAGCTCTTATCGGCGCCGCCGGGCACGATCTTGCGCAGGAAGACAACCTTGCCTCCCTCCTCTGAGACAGCGACGTTGAAATTCCTCACCCGGGGCAGGTACTCGGCCAGCTCCACCAGCTCATGGTAGTGAGTGGCGAACAGTGTCTTGGCCCCCAGCCTGGGATGGTTGTGGATGTATTCGGCAACGGCGCGGGCGATGGAGAGTCCATCATAGGTGCTGGTGCCGCGCCCGATCTCATCTAAGATGATCAGCGACTTGGAAGTGGCGTTGTTCAGGATGTTGGCCGTCTCCACCATCTCCACCATGAACGTGGAGCGCCCGGTGGCGATCTCGTCCACCAGGCCGACCCTGGTGAAGATGCGGTCGACGACGCCAATGATGGCAGCATCGGCAGGAACGAAGCTCCCGATCTGGGCCAAAAGCACGATCAGCGCCACCTGCCGCAGGTAGGTGGACTTCCCCGACATGTTGGGGCCGGTGAGGACGATGAGCTGACAGTCGTGGTTTGCCAGATAGACATCGTTGGGGACAAAGCTCCCCTCAAGCAGCACCCGCTCCACCACAGGATGGCGTCCCGCCTGTATCTCGATGGCGTCGTCATCGGTCAGTTTGGGACGGATGTAGCCGTAGCGGGCAGCCACCTCGGCTAAGGCGGCGAGGACATCGATCTGCGCCAAGGCCGAGGCAGTGTCCAGGATGCGCTGGCCCCAGGCCGCTACCTGCTGGCACACCTGCCGGAACAGAGTGCCCTCCAGCTCAGCGATGCGCTCCTCGGCGTTGAGGATCAGCGACTCGTATTCCTTCAGCTCCTCGGTGAAGAAGCGCTCGGCCCCGACCAGCGTCTGCTTCCTGATGTAGTCGGGAGGGACGCGCTTCAGGTGCGGGCTGGTGACCTCGATGTAATAGCCGAAGACCTTGTTGTAGCCCACCTTGAGCGACTTGATCCCGGTGCGCTCCCGCTCCTTGCGCTCCAGGTCGGCGAGGAACTGCTTTGCTTCCTTGGATGCCGAGCGAATCCCATCCAGCTCCGCGGAAAAGCCCGGTTTGATGACACCGCCCTCATTAGCAGGCGGAGGCTCATCGGCGATGGCCTGCGAAAGCAGGGCCACCACCTCGTCACAGGGCTTGAGCTCCGCAGAAAGCCATGAGGGCGCTGACTCAGCTTCGAGAATGGCCTTGAGCTGGGGCACGACCTCCAGGCTGCGGCGCAGCGATACCAGCTCCCTTGGAGTGACGATGCCGGCCCGCACCCGCCCGATCAGCCGCTCCAGGTCGGCGATGCGCCCCAAGGTGCTTATCGTCTCGGCACGGCTCACCGTGTTGTGCAGGAACCACTCGACGGCATTCTGCCTGTTTCCTATCTCATTTATGTCGAGTAGTGGCTGCCCCAGCCATCTCCGCAGCAGCCGTGCCCCCATGGGGGTGCGGGTGAGGTCGATGAGTGCGAGCAGTGAGCCGCTGCTCAAGCCAAAGCGGCTTGACTGGAATAGCTCCAGGTTGCGCCGTGTCTGGGGATCGAGGAGCATGAAGGACTCCGTGGTGTAGGTGGAAAGCGCGCCCACCTGAGAGAGAGCGCCTTTCTGGGTCTCGCTGAGATAATGAATGATAGCGCCGGCAGCCTGTACCGCCAGAGGGAGATGGGCACAGCCATAGCCCTCGAGGGAGGCTGCCTCGAAGTGCTGCAACAGGGCTTCCTGCGCCGTCTCCAGCTCAAACCAGCGGTCGTCGAGCCGTGTTGCCGGTGTCGCAAATGAGGAATCGGGGAATGAGCAGCTTTGCGGGAGCAGGACCTCAGCGGGGAGCAAACGCTCCAGCTCGGGCTGGAGGCGGTCGCTGGCAAGCTGTGTGGTGCCGAACTCTCCTGTTGTTATGTCAATATATGCCACTCCGGCCCCTTCTTCGCCGGGCGCTACGGAGACAAGATAGTTGTTGGCTTTGAGTTCGAGTAGCTCGGGCTCTACCACCGTCCCCGGCGTCACCACCCGCACCACCTCACGCTGCACCAGCCCACGGCCCGTGGGTTCGCTCACCTGCTCGCAGATGGCGACTTTATGGCCGCTGCTTATCAGCTTGGCCAGATAGCTATTGAGGGCATGGTGGGGAATTCCCGCCATAGGGAAGCGCTGCCCCTTGCCCATCTCGCGGGAGGTGAGCACAATATCCAGCTCCCGGGATACGACCTCAGCGTCCTCATCGAAGGTCTCATAGAAATCACCCAAGCGGAAGAGAACGATAGCCTGAGGATACTGCCGTTTGATCCCGAGGTATTGATGCCTGATGGGAGCCAGGGCCTCTTTTCGGCGGCTCATTTGAGCTTATTTTACTAAAGTCTGGGGGCTGAGGAAAGCGGGACCAAAAATAGGTTATCTATCGATGGGGATTTCCCCCACAACTATAAAATCGTGCGGGTAGGCGGGCAAAGAATCAGAACGGCTCGCCTTTTAGATAGGCATCAATAGAAGCAGCGGCGATCTTCCCGGCGCCCATGGCGCTGATCACGGTAGCAGCGCCGGTGACCACATCGCCACCGGCCCAAACTCCACGCTTCACCGTCTTTCCCGTGCTCTCATCAGCAACCACAGTCCCCCTTCTGGTGGTCTCCAAGCCATCGGTGGTTGAGGGGACCAAGGGGTTGGGGGTCGTGCCCAGGGCCACCACCGCGATGTCGATCTCCATGGTGTACTCGCTGCCGGGCTTGGGAATGGGACGGCGCCGGCCACTGGCATCGGGTTCCCCGAGCTCCATCTCATAGCACTCCATGGCCCGCACCCAGCCGCGCTCATCGCCGAAGAACTGCTTGGGATTGGTAAGATACTTGAAGATGATGCCCTCTTCCTGAGCGTTTTCCACCTCTTCACGGCGTGCTGGCATCTCCACCTCAGAGCGCCGATAGATGATGTACACCTCCTCAGCGCCGAGCCTCAGGGCACAGCGGGCGGCATCCATAGCTACGTTGCCACCGCCGAAGACCGCAATTCTGCGGCCCAACTTAAGCGGAGTGTCATATTCAGGGAAGAGATAGGCCTTCATCAAATTGTTACGGGTGAGCCACTCATTGGCGGAATAAATGCCGCCCAGGTTCTCGCCGGGGATATTGAAGAACATGGGCAGCCCGGCCCCGGTGCCGAGGAAAACAGCCTGGTAGCCATTATTCAGAAGCTCATCGACAGTGTTGACCTTGCCCACCACCGAGTCCAGCCTGATCTCCACGCCTAACGATCTGACATAGTCGACCTCAGTCTGGACGATGTGCTTGGGCAATCTGAACTCGGGAATGCCGTACATCAACACGCCGCCAGCGATGTGGAGCGCCTCGAAGAGGACGACCTCGTGACCTGACCTGGCCAATTCTGCAGCAGCGGTCAGGCCAGCGGGGCCAGAGCCGACGACTGCAACTCTTTTCCCCGTAGGGGCAGGTCGCTCCGGTCCCGGGTTTGCGGAGGAACCATGCTCCAGCTCCCAGTCAGCAAGGTAGCGTTCCAAGCGGCCAATAGCGACGGGGGCACCCTTCTTGGCCAGAGTGCAGGTAGCTTCGCACTGCGTCTCCTGAGGGCAGACCCTGCCGCAGATCCCGGGGAGAGCATTCTTGGCCTTGAGGATACTCACCGCTTCCGCCATATTGCCATCGCGCAGTGCTTCGATGAAACCAGGGATATCAATGTCAACAGGGCAGCCGGCAACGCAATTGCGTTTTTTACACTGGATACAGCGGCCGGCCTCCTCCATCGCTTGTTCTGCAGTATAGCCTAAGGCAACCTCATTGAAGTTTTTAGCCCGTACCCCGGGCTCCTGTTTGGGCATGGACACTCGATTTAAGTTCAATTTCTCAGCCATGGTCCTCAAGTCCTATCAAGCATTTATGATGGCCCTCCCAGTGGGCGAAGGATTGCTTCTCCTCATCCAGGTACACAGCTTGGCGTGCCATCAGTAAATCCCAGTCAACCTGGTGGCCATCGAAGTCAGGACCGTCGACGCAGGCAAACTTGGTCTCGCCAGCTACAGATACCCGGCAGCAGCCACACATCCCGGTGCCATCGACCATGATCGAGTTCAAGCTGACGATGGTCTTGACCCCGAAGGGCAGGGTGGTAAGAGAGCAGAACTTCATCATCACCGCAGGCCCGATGGCAAAGACGCAGTCAGCCTTGAGGCCACTTTCAAGCAACTCTTTTAGTGGCACTGTGACCACCCCCTCACGGCCGTATGAACCATCATCGGTGGTCACTATCAGCTCATCGCTAACGCTACCCAGGCGGTCCTCCCAGAACAGCAAGTCTTTACTTCGTGCTCCCAGAATGGTAATGCACTTGTTTCCCACCTCCCTGATAGCCCGAGCTATGGGAAATATGGGAGCAGCGCCAACGCCACCGGCAACGAAGATCACAGTGCCGAAGTTTTCGATCTCTGTGGGGCGACCCAGAGGGCCAGCGAAGTTCAGAATGCTATCGCCAGCTTTCAAACAGGCTAACTTGTGGGTGGTGGTGCCCACAGCCATAACCACAATGGTAATGCTCCCCTCCTCCCGATCCCAGTCGGCGATGGTGAGTGGGATGCGCTCCCCTGTTTCATCGACTCGGATTACGATGAACTGGCCCGGCTGAGCTTTACTGGCCACTGCCGGGGCCTCAACCCTCATCATATAGATATCGGGGGTCAGGTCTTGCCTGTCTAAGATGCGATACAATGGTCCTCCTCAGCGTTCTAGTCGTGGCAACTTGAGTTCAACAGGGAGCAACATCTCCTCGCTGATGTAAAGCCTCAAGTCGCACTGGAAACATCTTTTGGCCTCTGCTATGGCCATTTCCTCATTGAAGCCGAGCTCAACCTCGGCGAAGCCGCTGAGCCTCTGCTCCGAGGCCAGGGTGGGCACCTGGGGCCGAGTGCGGTCGGCAAATCCATTGGCATGCCCCAGCCAATAGTTCGGCTTCTGCCTAGGTATCAGCACCTCTTCAATATCTCCATCGCCCCCTAGGTACCTGTCTATGGAAGCCGCTGCCTTCCTTCCCGCAGCGATGGCTTCAATGACCGAGGCCGGGCTGGTGGCAACATCACCACCGGCGAACACGCCCTCTCTGCTGGTGCCCATGGTCTCGGAGGCTGCCTGTATCCTGCCGTCGCGATCCAGGGTGAGGCCAAGTTGAGCCGGGATCTCGGGAGCCCGACCCACGGCCGCGATCAGGTTGTCAACCTCGAAGGTGGTATCGCTTCCTACAATTGGCTCCGAGTGCCTGCGCCCGCTGGCGTCAGGCTCGCTGAGCCTCATACGAATGCATTCCACCCGTAGCGCCCCGTTCCCTTGGGCAATCCGAGTTGGGGCAATGAGATCAACGATCTTCACCCCTTCCTGGAGCGCTTCCTCGACCTCCTCTGAGCTCGCCGATATCTCATCCCTGACATTCTCATAGAGAACGGTGGCCTCTTTAGCACCCAGGCGCAGGGCTGTGCGGGCGGCAATCAAAGCGGAATTGGCACCGCCCACCACCGCAACCCTCTGTCCGATCCTCACCTGTTGTCCCAGAGTCACCTCACGCAGTAAGGTGATGGCATCGATGACGCCGGGCAAGTCCTCTCCGGGAATCGCGAGCTTGGAGCCCTGATGCGCGCCCAGGGCCACGAAGATGGCATTATAGCCCTGGCCGAAGAGCTCATCCAGGGACTCAATCCTGGTGTTAGTCTTTATGTCAACACCACGCTCCTTAATCACTTCGATCTCAGCGTCAAGGACCGCTTTAGGGAGTCGGTATTCGGGGTTACCTACCCGCATCATGCCCCCGGGCTCGGGCAGGGCCTCAAACACAGTGACAGAATGCCCCTGCTTTGCTAGGTAATAGGCTGCTGTGAGACCGGCAGGCCCGGAGCCTACTACGGCCACGCGCTTGCCAGTGGCAGGAGCCACTTTCGAACTCTGCCTCCAGAGGCCAGTATCATGCTCTGCGGCGAAGCGCTTCAACAGCCTGATAGCGATAGAGTCATTCAACTGGCCACGACGGCACTGGGCCTCACAGGGATGCAAACAGACCCTTCCCAGAACACCGGGGAAGGGGACCTTCTCCCGGATCACAGCCAATGCCTCAGCCGGTTTTCCTTCTCCGATCAGGCGCACGTAGCGGGGCACATCTATGCCAGCAGGACAGGCACCGTGGCAGGGGACTAAAGCGGCTTCTCTGTCAGCCCGGGGGTGCCACTTGTCGACCCGCTCAATCAAGGCGCCAGTGGGACAGACCTCGACACAGGAACCATCGAAGCGACAGCCTGCATCCCTAAGCGTCTGGCCAAAGGCAGTGCCTACATTGACCTCACCACCCCGATGGGTGAAATCGATAGCCTCAGCGCCGATCACCTCATTGCACACCCTGACACAGCGCCCACAATAGATACACAAATTATAATTTCGGTCAAAGAAAGGATTGTCTGTGAGAACGGGGAGACTTCTATAGGTATAGGGAAGCCTGACTTCCTCAAGTCCGATATGTAGCACTACCTTTTGCAGCTCACAGCGTCCGTTCTTGGGGCAGAGAACACAACGCTCCTCCACCGCAACAGTTCTCAGGCAGATATCAAAGTTCTGGCAAAGATCCGTCCTGTTGCATGTAAGACACCAATGGGGATGTTTGGTGAGGAGCAGTTCCAGCATCCTACGTTGCAGCTTCAACACCGCGGGAGAATCGGTCCGGATTTTCATTCCCTCCCGCACCGTCTCGGTGCACGATGTCGCTGGCTCACGCCATCCCTCAACCTCAACAAAACAGAGCCGGCAGGCACCCGTGGGTAGCCTCAGGCCACGAAGGTAACAAAGATTGGGGATATATATGCCCGCTTCTATGGCTGCCTCTAAGATCTTGCTGCCCTTCCTGGCCTCAACCTCCATGTCGTTTATGGTGATAGCAACCGTTTCCATTTTATGCTACTCACTTCCTACAGGAGCTGGGACACGCTCTCCGGAGAGTTTGACCACAGCACTGAATTTCGGTGGGCACACATCAAGGCAGGTACCACACTTGATGCACTTCTCCTGTTCTATGACATGTACTGTCTTCTTGGCCCCGATGATAGCATCGGTAGGACAATTCCTGGCGCAGATCATGCAGGCTTGGCACTTGTCAGGATCGATATAGTATGAGATCAGATCCTTGCACACCAAGGCAGGGCAGCGTTTTTCATAGATATGTGCCTCGTATTCGTGGCGAAAATGGCGGATAGTGCTCAGGACAGGATTTGGCGCTGACTGGCCCAAGCCACAAAGTGAACCAGCGATAATGGTCTCACCGAGGTCCTGGAGAAGTTCGATGTCCCCTTCTTTTCCTTCACCTCGCGTTATCCGCTCCAGGATATTGAGCATCTGTTCATTCCCCTCGCGGCAGGCAGTGCACTTGCCACAGGACTCCCTCCTGCAGAAGGCGGTGAAATACTGTGCAAGATTGACCATGCAGGTATCTTCATCCACCACTATCATGCCACCAGAGCCCATCATGGAACCCGCTTCAATCAACGACTCATAATCAACAGGGAGGTCCAAGAGGCTGGCCGGGATACAGCCACCTGACGGCCCACCGGTCTGCACCGCCTTGAACTCCTTGTCGTTTAATATCCCGCCGCCGATGTTAAAAATGATCTCACGCACGGTTATGCCCATAGGGACCTCAATGAGCCCGGTGCGCTTTATCTTGCCCACCAGAGAGAAGGTCTTGCTCCCCTTACTCGTCTCTGTGCCCATGCTAGCATACCAGTCAGCCCCTTTGCTGATAATCAAAGGGACGTCAGCGAAGGTCTCCACGTTGTTCAGCGAGGTTGGCTTGGCCCAAAGCCCGGCCTCAATCGAGCGTGGTGGTTTAACCCGAGGCATGCCTCTCTTACCCTCGATGGAATACATCAGGGCACTGGCCTCCCCGCAGACGAAGGCGCCGGCCCCTTGCATGATCTTGAGCCGGAAGTCGAAGCCGCTGCCTAAGATATTGCTGCCGAGGAAGTTGCGTTCCTCTGCCCGCTTGAGCGCTATCTGAAGGCGTTTGACCGCCAGGGGATACTCCGCCCGAACGTAAATATACCCATGAGAAGTGCCAATGGCATAGCCAGCTATGGCCATGCCCTCGACGACGGCGTGGGGGTCTCCTTCCAAGAGGGAGCGGTTCATAAACGCCCCGGGGTCGCCTTCATCGCCATTGCACACAACATACTTGGGCTCCCCTGTTGCTTTGCGTGCCCCCTCCCATTTCCTGCCCGTGGGGAAGCCCGCGCCACCTCGCCCTCGCAGTCCAGAACGCTTGACCTCCTCGATCACTTGTTCCGGCGTCATCTCGAAAAGGGCCTTCCTCAGCGCTTGGTAGCCGCCGGTGGCGATGTAGTCATCTATGTCTTCAGGATCGATATTGCCGCAATTACGCAGGACTACGCGCTGCTGCCGATTGTAGAACTCTATGTCACGATGATATGGTATAGAAGCACCGGTAACCGGATCGTGATAAAACAGCCTCTCCACGGGTTTCCCGTCACGCAGGTGGGATTGGACGATCTCCGGCGCATCCTGCACAGAAACATGGGTATATAGGATACCCTCAGGCTCGATGTGGATCAAGGGGCCCTGTTCACAAAAGCCGTGACATCCGGTGAACTTCACCTTAAACCTATCCTGAAGTCCCCATTGTGCTATCTCTGCCTCTAATGCCGCCTGAATTTTATCTGATTTCGAGGATAGGCATCCTGTCCCTTGACAGACCAGCACTAAGCCCTGATTATTGGAAAGTGTCATCTCTATTCCTCCGTGCTACCGCCGAGTACCTCAGCTACCTTCTTTGCAGTCATCTGACCATGGACTTCTTCGTCTATTACTATTGCAGGTGCCAGGGAGCAGGCACCGAGGCAGGCAACAGTTTCCAAAGAATACTCCAAATCAGGTGTAGTTTCCCCATCCTCAATGCCAAGCCGCAGACTAATTGCTTCTAATACGCGCTCGGCACCTCTCACATGGCAGGCTGTGCCCATGCAAACTCTACACATGTGCTTCCCTTGAGGTACAAAGCGGAATTGAGCATAGAAGGTAGCTACACCAAACACCCTGTTTGGCGACATGCCTATAGCCTCACCGATCTCCCGAATCGACTCCTCGGACAGGTAGCCCCTCTCTGCTTGGACCCGTTGCAACATGGGGATCAGGCCGCTTCTCTTCTCTTCATCCGACATCACTGCCTCAACCATAGGTGCTCACCCTCCTTCGATCAGAGTTGCCTTCTCCAACTTGATTATCGGTCAAGATGAAAGCAGGCCTTCGGCAAACTCCTCGGCCCGGAACTGAGATAGGTGTTCCAACTCCTGTCCAGTGCCCAGGAAAAGTATTGGTATCCGCAACTGGTCGCAGATAGCCAGAACTATGCCCCCTTTGGCAGTACTATCCAGCTTGGCCAAGAAGATGCCATCAACCTCCACTGCCTCGGTGAAATACCTTGCCTGGCTCAGCCCATTCTGCCCTGTAGTGGCATCGATAACCAGGAGAACCGTCGGTTCGATATCAGTCTTGGTCACCACCCGCTTTATCTTCTTGAGTTCCTCCATCAAATTGAACTTGGTATGCAGGCGGCCTGCTGTATCCACAATAAGGAAATCCGTCTCCCTCTTACCAGCCGCAGTGATGGCATCGAACACCACCGCCCCGGGATCACTGCCAGGTTGATGGGCGATGACATCAATGCCGATATGGTCTCCCCAAAGCTTGAGCTGGTCAATGGCTGCCGCCCTGAAGGTATCGCCGGCGGCCAATAACACCTTCTTACCTTGTCCCTTTAGCTGATTAGCAAGCTTGGCAATGCTTGTCGTCTTGCCCACCCCATTGACCCCAATTACCAGAACCACGCAAAGTCCATTTGCTGAGGCAAAGCGCTTCTCGCCATCAACGCTCAGGATGTTTACTATCTCCTGTCTCAATGCAGCTCGAGCTCGATCTGCCTCTTTGATCCGCTCCTTCGCGACTCGCTCTCTGACCGCTGCGATGAGTCTATCTGTGGTGCTCACGCCAACATCAGCCGAAATGAGGAGTTCCTCGAGCTCAATCCATAGCTCCTCATCCAAATGAGAACGCTGAAAAAGGCCTGTCACCTTCTTAAACCAAGTCTCACGGGTAGACTTTAATGCATCCTCTGTCCTCTTCACAGAACTCAACATGGCAGAACTCACTTTTCCCAGTGCTCCAGTGCCGAGCGAGCAGCTTCTTGTTCGGCAGTTCGCTTTCCCTTGCCCGAGCCTCGACCTAGCACCTCGTTATCAACCACGACCTCCACCGTGAACACCTTGTCATGAGGCGGACCCTCTGAGGCAACGACCCGATATGCAGGCAGCATTCGCCGCTCCGCTTGCACCAATTCTTGCAACCTCGATTTGTGATCTCCTATCAATTCCTCAGCCACCATTTTCTCAGGCACTTTATTAATCAGCCGCAATACGAAATCCTTGGCCACAGCAAAGCCTTGGTCAATAAGGACAGCACCTATGACAGCTTCTACGACATGGCTAAGATTGCTCCCTCGACGGCGGCCCCCACTCCTCTCTTCTCCCTGACCCAGGTACAGATAGTCACCAAGTGACAGTGTCTGAGCCAAAGAGGCCAGCGTTTCCTTGCGCACCAAGTTTGCTCGAAGTTTAGTCAGCTCTCCTTCGGCGAGGTCTGGAAATTGCTGATAAAGCTCTTCGGCAACGACAAAGCCCAGCAAAGCATCACCGAGGAATTCCAGCCGTTCATTTGATGGCAAGGAGAAGCCAGGAGTTTCATTCAGGTAGGAGCGATGGACTAATGCCTGTTGCAGTAATGCCGTATCCTTGAAAGTGATGCCGAGCGCATTCTGTAAGGCAGTAAAATCGATTGACGCCGAAGCCACTTTTACTGGAACCCGACTCTATAATAAGCTTCTTGCACTTCGCTTGTCAAGGCAATCCAAGCAGGTCGGTAGTTCTCAGCGTAATGAGAGGGAATGAGAAGCACTGTGTCAGCCGACTGCTGCTGGCTCGGCCGCTCGGATACTGACAGCGCAGACCTTCAATTCCGGGATCTTGGCTATAGGGTCAAGCGCCGAACTGGTCAATACATTCGCCGCCCCTTCGGCAAAATGGAAGGGCATGAAAACTACGCCCGGCTTGATTCTATCAGTGACCAGGGCTTTGGTCTGTATCTCCCCTCTCCGGGAGGCAACCTGTACCAAATCATTGTTCTTTATTCCCAGCTTCTGTGCATCCTCGGGACTGATTTCGACGAAGCCCTCGGGAAATTCGCTATTCAATGCAGGTGACCGACGAGTCATAGTGCCGGTGTGAAAGTGAGCCATAACCCGCCCTGTGGTCAGCAGATAGGGATACTGGTCATCTGGCTGCTCTGCTGGCTCTCTATAAGCCACAGCGTTGAATTTCCCTCTGCCCCGACTGAACTGCTGTGTGTGTAAAATAGGAGTCCCCGGATGGCTTTCATCGGGACACGGCCACTGCAGTCCATCGGGTTGGTTTAGCCGTTCATAGCTCATCCCAGCATATTGTGGAGTGACCTTTCTAATCTCCTCGAACACCTCACTCGGGGAACTGAACTGAAATAGCTTTCCAGCGCCCATAGCCTCAGCCAGCTGACATACAATTTGCCAGTCTGTCCTGGCCTCTCCTGGTGGCTCCGCTGCTTTTCTGATTAGCTGCACTCTCCTATCGGTGTTGGTGAAGGTGCCTTCCCTTTCAGCCCAACAGGCAGTGGGGAGAATGACATCGGCCAGCTTCGCTGTCTCGCTCAGGAAGACGTCTTGCACCACAAGGAAATCGAGGCTCTCCAGGCCCTGCTGCACATGGCCTAGGTCAGGATCAGACACCATCGGGTTCTCTCCGACGATGTACATAGCCTTCAGATTTCCCTGACAAGCAGCGTCCATCATCTCGACCACGGTCAAACCTGCTTTTTCCGGAAGCTGGTCCAGGTCCCACACCCCTGCTACCTTAGACCTTTTCTCCGCGTCAGTTACCGCTTGATAGCCGGGCAACACATTGGGCAAAGCCCCCATATCACAGGCACCCTGGACATTGTTTTGCCCTCGCAACGGATTCACCCCGGTACCCGGCCTGCCAACGTTGCCAGTAAGCATCGCCAGATTGGCAACCGACATGACGTTATCGGTGCCGGTGGTATGTTGGGTTATACCCATGGCATAGAGAATAGTGCTTGCCTCCGCCTGAGCATAGAACAGGGCCGCCTGCTCAATATCCTTTGCCGGCACCCCGGTGATCATCTCGGCCTGATCCAGAGAATAATCCTTGAGCAACTCCACCAATTGCTCGAAGCCCTCGGTTCTCTCCTCGATGAACTTGGTATCCTGGAGCCCATTGTCGATGATGGCCTTCATCATTCCATTGAGCAGAGCTACCTCAGTGCCGGGCCGCAGTGCCAGATGGACATCTGCCAAATTGCAGAGATGGATGCGCCTGGGGTCAGCGACGATGAGCTTGGCCCCCTTTTCCTTGGCCATCACCACTCTGGTTGCGATCAGAGGATGCTGCGCGGAGGTGTCAGAGCCGATGATGAAGACACAATCGGCCTCGGCGATGTCCGCCACCGAGTTGGTCATCGCTCCGCTGCCGAACGAGGCGACCAGACCGGTCACCGTAGGGGCATGTCAGAGACGAGCGCAATGATCTACATTGTTAGTCCCGATGACGGCACGGGCCAACTTCTGCACCAAGTAGTTTTCCTCATTGGTGCACTTGGCCGAAGAAAGCAGAGCTATGGCGTCAGGCCCGTGTGCGCTCTTGGTTTGTCCCAGTTTGCTCGCCACCAGGCTCAGGGCTTCGTCCCAGCTTGCCTCGCGAAATGCCCCGCCGTCCTTTATCAGCGGCTTGGTCAGCCGATCTTGGTGATGGATGAACTCGTGGACGTTCCAGCCCTTGATGCACAGTCTGCCCTCGCTAATGGGATGTCTAGCCCAGGGTAGAGTGTCGACCACGAGACCGTCCTTGGCCACCAGCAACAGGCCACACCCGGTGCCGCAATAAGGACAGATAGTCGGAATGAAGCTAAGCAAGTTCAACACCTCGCAATTTCAGCTCCTCTTCACTGAACGTCCCCAGTGGGGGAGCCTCGTTGACATCCTTTCCCGGTTCATAATGGAAGAGGGCACTCAACTCCTTTTGCAGTATGTGATAGAGCTTAGATATAGGAATACCTACAGGACAGGCTGCCTCACATCGCCCGCAGTTCAAGCAGCTATCAGCGACGTGGATCAGGCGAACCAGATGGAACAGCCTTTCCGGCGGTACTTTCCCCGGCTCCACCAGGACCCAATCTGCATCGAGATAACAATCGGAGCAATGGCAAATCGGGCAGGAATTTCGGCAGCCATAGCACTTGATACATTTATCGAACTGGCTCAGCCAGTAATCGAGCCTCTCCTCAGCAGTCATGTTCCTCAGTGGAGCAAAGTCCTCTTCTTGGTACCGAGCCGCTCTTTCCTTCGCTGCTGCCAAGTCTGCTTCTGACGGCTCTGCTGACATGTTGGCCGCTGACAGTATCTCCTGACCTTTTTCGGTATTTACTGTTATCGATGTCCGCCCCTGAGCCAGACCAACGCTGATATCAGCCATAGTGGGTACCGGGTATTCGCAGCGGCGGCAGTTCGGGGCCAGCAGAGTTCCTTCCAGAGTTCCAGCACTCCCATCGGCCCCGATGTAAAGCTCCTCTGCCACCTTGTCGCTGGGCCGTGCTACTCCATAGCATTCAATCCCGATCATGTACAGCTTGTCTATGTCGACCTGCTTTCTTTTGGCCAGCTCTATTATCCCCCTGGCATCACAGGAGCGGACCACAACCCCGAGCTTCTTATCTTTATCACCATACTCAAACAGGACTTTCGCCAGGCTAAGTGGATTATATGAAGTGCCCACTATCTTGCCCACATCTTGCTCAGTGGTGATGAAGGCAGGTACAATGTCCCATTCATCCAGTCCCTGGACAAAAGCGAGTACACTATCAACCAGTCCTGTTCTCAGCATAGCAGCCACAATGCTTTGAACTGTCTCCCTATAGTTGTTCTGTCCCATTTAGCTTGCTCTTAATGGATTAGGGCCCAATGACTTAATAGTCTCGGTGAATTCCTTGACCAAATTGGCAAATCTCTTGCCCTCCGAGGCGGAGACCCATTCCAAGCGGACCCTGTCGGGCTCAATTCCGATGGCATCGAGCATCTTTTTCACCGCATGTATCCTGCGCCGGGCGTGATAGTTCCCTTCCATGTAATGACAATCTCCGGGATGACAGCCAGCCACCAAAACGCCATCCGCCCATGATTGAAGTCCTTTTAATATCACCGGGGCATCAACTCGACCCGAGCAAGGGACACGGATAATTCGAATATTGGAGGGATACTGCATCCTGCTGGTTCCGGCCATATCAGCGCCGGCATAGCTACACCAGTTGCACAGAAAGCCCAATATATGTGGTTTGAATTCCTCGTTCACCTAAATGCCTCTATCTGTGGCGCAGGATTTGATAGCAGAAATAAGCCAGTGGTTTCAATGAGGTGCAAGCGGCGAACCAGTGCCAATAGTAAAAACATTGGATTCCAGAACATGATGCTAAAGACGACCTGTAAGCTGAGAGCGGTCACTTTCTGGTTCCGCTTCTATGATAAGCTCTCAGTCCGTACTTGTCAAGACAGGCCAGCTTCGGCTGTCCTCGGCGGAGTCGCTTGTCAAAACGGTCGCTGTGTGCTACTATGCCGCTGGGCTGAGATGAAACCCAGCTTCGCCGAAGAACGAACGCTGTGGCAGCAGGGATACCGCTTCGTGGCCGGCATTGACGAGGTTGGCCGAGGGCCGTTGGCCGGACCGGTAATGGCTGCTGCTGTGATCCTGCCCCGTGACTACGAAGCCCCTTGGCTGGCCAAGGTACAAGACAGCAAGAAGCTTAGTCCCCAATCGAGGGAGTCCCTCTGCCAGCTTATTCGAGAGATAGCTGTAGCTATTGGCATCGGCGTGGTCCCTCCTGAGAGCATCGATGAAAACGGCATTGTCGCCGCCACCCGATCGGCCATGAGCTATGCCATAGCACAACTCCCTCAACCACCGGACTTCCTCCTCATCGATGCCTTGGCCCTGCCCGAGATCGATATCCCTCAACGGAATATAATCCGCGGTGATGCCTCTTCCCTATCCATCGCCGCAGCTTCTATTGTGGCCAAAGTGGCTCGGGATCAGCTTATGACCGAGCTTGATGCCATCTATCCCGCCTATGGCTTTGTCCGAAACAAGGGCTACCCCACGCCGGAGCACCTCTCCCGTTTGCAACGCTTTGGGCCCTGCCCGCTGCACCGTCGCAGCTTCCACCCGGTGCGTGATGTAGTGGAAAGGGGTAGTCATCGACCGTAAGAAGGCAGGAGCTGAAGGAGAAAGGATAGCCCAAGAATATATGGAGAAGCGGGGCTATCGCATCATTGAGACCAACTTCCGCTGCCGTGAAGGCGAGATCGACATCGTTGCCGAGAAGATGGGACAGTTAGTGTTCGTCGAGGTGCGCACCAAGAGAAGCAAGGAATTCGGCACCCCTGAGGAATCGATAACTCCGGCCAAGAGAGAAAAGCTCATTCAAGTGGCCACCACCTACCTCCAGACTTATCACGCCCTGTCGCAACCCTGGCGCATTGATGTTGTCGCCGTGGAGCTGGGACCAGACGGACTGCCGTCGCGGGTGGAGCTTATCGAGAATGCCATAGCTGAAGGAAGCTAAGCCTATTTACCTGCCGTCCCAGTTATGCTACAATATGGCAAGCAAATCAGCCCATGCCAATCTACGAGTATCAATGTAACGACTGTCGGCGCCGAGTAACCATCTTCGTCCAAGGCTTCCCGGAGTCGTTGACCCCTGTCTGCGACCATTGTGGCAGCAAAGACCTGCGCCGCCTCTTCTCCAGCTTCACCATGGGCAAGGGCGACTGGTATAAGAGGAAAGGTGTATATGAGGATATCCTATCCGATTCCCAACTGGTCAGGGCAATGCAGCGCAATGACCCTAAAGCCCTCGCCGAATGGAATCGAAGGATGACCAGAGCTATGGATGAGCCACCCGGCCCGGAACACGATGAAATGCTGGGGCGATTGGAGGCCGGTGAGCCAATAGCTGAGGCCGTTAATAAAACCAAGGAAGAGATGGAGAAAGCAGGGAGCGAGTAGCTATGCCCATCTATGAGTTCTCTTGTCAGTCCTGTCAGCGCAAATCGAGCGTCTTTGTTAAGAGCATTGGCACCGAGATAGCGCCTGACTGTCCTTTCTGCGGCAGCAGCGATTTGGTTCGCTACCTCTCCGGCTTTGCCTTCCATAAGTCGGAGGGCACACGCCTCGAGGAATCCAAGCCCGGCTCGCCAGACTATTACAAGGACCCGCGCAATATCGGAAGATGGGCTGAGTACAAGGCCAAGGAGATGGGAGTGGAGCTTCCCTCTCAGGTTCAGGAGATGATCTCTGCCGCCAGGGACGGTGAGATGCCCGAGCCAATAAAAGACCTGTGACGGAAATTCATCGTGCTTCGAATAGTGGATGCCAATCTAAACCGAGCGGGTGAAGGACTGCGAGTCCTTGAGGATATAGCCCGCTTTCTGCTGAACGACGTCGAACTCAGCGAGAGGCTTAAAAATTTGCGCCATGAGCTTCGGCCCAGAGGCGGGCCGCTTCAGAGCCAGCTGCTCAATGCCCGCGACTCATCAGGAGATGTCGCTGCCTTCGCGGAGGTCACTGCGGAAGGAGAGCGAAGCGATGCCGCCAGCATTGTCACCGCTAACTCCAAGAGAGTGCAGGAATCGCTACGAGTACTTGAGGAAACAGCTAAGCTCCACCCCCTAGCCCTCGATTGGACCCAGTTCAAGCGTGCCCGGTTCGCTGTTTACGAGCTGGAACGAAACCTGATATCGAAACTACTGCGCCAAAATCAAAGGGGGAAGATACGCGGGCTGTACGTGATCATCGACCTCCAGGCCCTCGGCGAGCGCAGCGCAAGCGAGGTCGCCCGCCAAGTGATTCGAGGAGGTGCCAAGGTTATCCAGCTTCGCGATAAAGGTCCAAACAGAAAGGCCCTTTTGCCCGTAGCTCAGGAATTGAAGCAGATTTGCACCTCATCTGGTGTCCTGTTCATAATGAACGACTATCTCGATCTGGTCCTGGCTGCTGATGCCGATGGCATGCATCTTGGACAGCAAGATTTGCCCACATCCGAAGCGAGGAAGATTATGCCTCAGGACAAAGTCCTCGGCTGTTCCACAGCCACCCTCGAGGAAGCCCTCAAAGCTGAGAAAGACGGTGCCGATTACATCGCTGTGGGCTCGATCTATGAGACAACATCGAAATCCAAATTCAGGCTGGCCGGGTTGGAGACGTTGCACAAAGTTAAAGAGGCAGTCTCTATCCCCGTTGTCGCCATCGGCGGCATCGATGAGTCCAACATAGCACAAGTCATCACCGCTGGCGCTGACGCTATTGCCGTCATCAGCGCCGTGCTTGGAGCTGAGGATGTGGAGGAGGCTTCGCGGAGGCTGGCAACCGAGATAGAAGCATCCGAGGAGTCGAGTGCAAAAGCCAACATCTAATCTGGAGCAGATTGGAGCTAAGGTTCGCTCCAGTTTAGCCGCAAAGCATAGCGCCAGGGAGAAAGCCCTCCAGCTGACCCGAGAGGTGATATTCCACTGCGCTACTGCCATCCGCGCAGTGCATCGCAGGGAATATGACAATGCCAGGGAGTTGCTGAAGTCTGCCGGCTCCTTCCTGGAACAACTGCACAACGTCCTCGCCGACCATAGCGACCTGTTCTATTCCGGATTTGTCCATAACGCCGAGAAGGAGTATGCCGAGGCAGCCTCGACCCTGGCTTTGATTTGCCGTGAGTCCCTGCCCGACCCCGATGAGCTCGGCGTTTCTTATCCTGCCTACCTCAACGGGCTCGGTGAGGCTGTGGGAGAGCTGCGACGCTACCTGCTGGACACGCTGAGGCAGGGAGGGGAAGAGGATTTTGAATGGCTCTTCGAGAGTATGGATGACATCTACGGCCTGCTGGTGACCATTGACTTCCCCGATGCTTTAACCACAGGGCTTAGACGGACCACCGATGTCATCCGAGGTGTCTTAGAGAAAACCAGGGGCGATGTCACCCTGTTTCTAAAGCAAAGAGATCTGGAGCAGAAGTTAGATAGGAGGTAACCCGTGGACCTTGTGTGGATAGCGTTGATTGCAGGCGTCCTGGGGCTGGCTTTCGCCGCATTCCTGGTCCGCTTTGTGCTGTCCCAAGACCAGGGGTCAGCGCGGATGAGAGAGATATCGGCAGCCATCAAAGAGGGGGCTATGGCCTTCCTCGGTCGTGAATACCGGGTGTTAGCCATAGTGATGGTGGTCATCGCCATCGCTCTGGGGTTGGTCTTCTCCTTCCTCCCCGACTACGGCCCCGTTGAGGGGCTGTTAATAGGCGTGGCGCTGCTCTTCGGCGCCGTCTCCTCCGCCCTCGCTGGCTTCATCGGGATGAACGTAGCGGTCCGGGCCAATGCACGCACCGCTGCCGCAGCGGAGAAGAGCCTCAACCAGGGGCTCAGGGTATCGTTCCGCGCCGGCGCGGTGATGGGTATCTGCGTGGTCAGTATCGGTATCATCGGTCTGACCATCCTCTACTTCGCACTGCACACTCACTTTGAGGCGGAGAAGTTCCTCGCCCTGATTCCCGCCTATGGCTTCGGCGCCTCAGGCGTGGCCATCTTCGCCAGAGTAGGCGGCGGTATCTACACCAAGGCCGCCGATACCGGCGCCGACCTTGTAGGGAAGGTGGAGCAGGGCATTCCTGAGGACGACCCGCGCAACGCCGCCGTCATCGCCGATTTCGTCGGCGACAATGTGGGCGATGTCGCCGGCATGGGCGCCGACCTCTTCGAATCCTATGTGGACTCCATCATCGCTACCATGGCCCTATCCACCTTGGCCACGGCACTCGCTTCGCTCCAGAATCTCTGGTATATGCCCCTGCTCATTGCTGCCGGGGGAATCATCGCCTCCCTGATCGGGGTCTTCCTGGTCAGAGTGGGAGAGAAGCCAGAGATGGAGGCACTGCTGGCGGCACTGCGCCGAGGCACTTTAGGCGCCTCGATACTGGTCGCCATCTTCTCCTTCCTCATCGTCTTCTTCCTCGACGCCGACATGGGCGTGTTCTGGGCAGTCCTCTCCGGACTCATCGCGGGAGTGCTCATCGGAGAGAGCACTAACTACTTCACCTCTTACAGCTTCTCGCCCACGCGCCGCATCTCTGAGGCGTCGCAGACTGGCGCCGGAACCAATGTAGTGCGGGGACTGGCCAATGGCCTTACCAGCACTGTGCCCCCGGTACTGTTCATCGCCATCGCCATTGCCCTCGCCTATCACTTCGCTGGCTTCTATGGCATTGCCATCGCTGGCGTGGGCATGCTCTCCACACTGGGTGTCACCCTGGCTACAGACGCCTACGGCCCGGTGGCTGACAACTCGGGAGGAATCGTGGAGATGTCAGCGCTACCCCATGAGATCAGGGAGCGCACAGACGCTCTCGACTCCCTGGGCAACACCACCGCAGCTACGGGCAAGGGGTTTGCTATCGGCTCCGCTGCTCTTACCGCCCTGGCCTTGATGCTCTCCTACTCCTCTTCAGCCGGGCTGGGCAACACCACCGGCGAGATCGTCGCCGCGCTCAGCCTGCTCGACTACCGAGTGGTGGCCGGGATGTTCCTCGGTGCAGTGATGCCAGCCATCTTCTGTGGCCTTACCCTCACTGCTGTGGGTAAGACTACGTTCTCCATCATAGATGAGGTACGCCGTCAGTTCCGCGAGATACCGGGGCTGATGGAGGGCACAGCCCGTCCCGAATACGGGAAAGCTGTTGACATCTGCACCAGAGCAGCTATCAGTCGGATGCTCGTCCCCGGGCTGGTCACCATCATCGTCCCCATCATAGTCGGCTTCGTCCTCGGCGTGGAAGCGCTGGCAGGGTTCCTCCTCGGCGCCATCATGATCGGCTTCATCCTGGCAATCGTGCTGGCCAACGCCGGAGGCTCATGGGACAATGCCAAGAAGTGGATCGAGGTGGGAAATTACGGAGGCAAAGGCTCTGACGCTCACAAAGCGGCTGTGATCGGCGATACCGTGGGCGACCCGTGCAAAGATACCTCGGGACCTTCCATCAACATCATGATCAAGTTGATGTCCATCGTGGCTTTGGTGCTGGCCCCGGTGCTGGCGGAAGTCGGTGGTCTCCTGCCACCGCCAGTCTAAGCCAGACCCCGTAGGAAGGGATTGGCCTTCCGCTCAAAGCCGATGGTGGTCTCAGGCCCGTGTCCCGGGAATACTCTGGTGTCATCGGGCAGAGTCATGAGCTTGGTCCAGATGCTGTCCATCAACTCTTCATAGCTACAGCCGGGGAAGTCAGTACGGCCGATGCTGAAGTTGAACAGGGAATCTCCACAGAAAACCGCACCAGGCACAAGCAGTGAGATCCCTCCCGGGGAGTGCCCCGGTGTATGGAGCACGGTGAAGCTCAAGTCACCGACCTCAATCACATCGCCATCATGAAGCAAGCGGTCCGGCTGGGGCAGCGACCTCGAAGTCTGGCCCAACATATTATCTAACATACGACCCACTTCGCCCAGTTTGTGCCCGTGGGCCTCAGCCTCATGGATGGCAAACGGTGCCCCGGTGGCCTTTATGACCTGAGGCAAGGCCCCGATATGATCGATGTGGCTGTGAGTGACCACCACCAACACCACGGAAAGCCCCAGCTTACGCACTACATCCATTATAGTGTCAGCTTCAGCACCGGGGTCGATGATCATCCCTTCCTTTGTCTTCTCCGAGCCCACGACGTAGCAGTTGGACATGAAGGGCCCGACGACGAGCATCTTCAGAATCATCTCTTCGGCCATTATTCACCTCTCAAGCCAGGCCTCTATTCCTGAAATATACCATATAGCCCTGGGTCATCAGCCTTACCAGGTCCGGCTTAAATTCAGGCGCATTGGGAGCACCGCTCCTCAGATAAGCCACAACCATTTGCTCAATCTCTTCTGCTTCGGCGCCAGCGCTCATTGCCTCCTGAATCAGCTTGGCACAGCCCTTTACCACATCCTGAAATCTGCGTATCAAAGCCTCTGCTTTCCATCCCGGGGCATAGTGCGAATAGAACAGCGCCGTTGGACTGAGCTTCAGCATTCGCTCAGCCGTCTCCAGCATCACTTCGAGGTCAAAGGCAGGAGGAGCTACGCTGGGCACCAGGAGATCGGACTCATGAAAATACACCCCCAGCCCGTCCCCGCAAAACAGCCAGCGCTCACCAGGCTCATAGAAGCAGAGATG
The DNA here is from genome assembly GCA_034414595.1 of Dehalococcoidia bacterium. Taxonomy (GTDB): domain Bacteria; phylum Chloroflexota; class Dehalococcoidia; order SZUA-161; family JAUWZY01; genus DAOULY01. The sequence goes on along the minus strand of DAOULY010000014.1, from coordinate 32,656 downwards.
ATGGGGAGCATGACCGGGAGCATGGATTACCTGCAGCTCCCGCTGGCCCAGGGAGAAGGTCTCCCCGTTCTGGACCGACTCGATGCGGGACTCGGGTACCGCCAGTATCGGGCCGTATTCCTGGGCGAAGTCTGGCCCGAAGGCCTTCTCAGTGCCCGTGATGAGCCGCGATGGCTCCACCAGATGGTGCACGACCTGGCTATGGACGATAACCCTGGCTTCGGGGAGTCGCTCTGCCAAATAGCCAGCGCCGCCGGCATGGTCTATGTGAATATGGGTCAAGGCAATATATGAAATAGAAGCTGGGGCGTAGCCTAATCGAGCTATGTCGTCCAGGATTGAGTCAGCTATGGCTGTAGGGCCAGTCTCAATGAGAGCAGGCCGATCATCGGCGATGAAATAGACCTCAGAGCATAGTGAAGGTGAGTTCCCCGGGGTGATCTGGTATACCCCCTCAGCCACCTCGGAGACACAGTTCATATCAACCTCTATTCTAACATCAGCAAAGCCGATTGTAAAAAATTGGCAACCTCACCCCCTTGCTCCCCCTCTCCTTTGGCAAAGGAGAGGGGGAAAGAAGTTTGTTACTAACAGGGTCCCCAAAGGGGCTGGCCCCTTTGACGGGGGTGTGGGGGTGCCCCCCACAACTATTCAATCGGGCGGGCTAAAGAAAAGGCAGTTAGACCACATAGCCAAAGCCGTTTGCTAACGTAAATTGCTCATCCTCACACCCTCAGGAACCTCATTCACAGACTTAAGGGGGATGCGGGGGCGCTAGCCCCCGAGGTAATTCTCAGGGCGGGTGGGTGGGCAGGCAAAGAGGCGTTGCCAAACAGTCTCCTCAATACACTCCTTTGACACTAAGGGGCAAAATTGATAAGCTGTGAGGAAACAAGGACAGAAAGAGGTCAATATAGTGGTGCGTCAGTCTCCAAGCAAAGTGACCATGGAAAAGCTGGTCTCGCTGTGCAAGCGGCGGGGCTTCATCTTTCAGTCGAGCGAGATATACGGCGGCATCGCCTCCTGCTGGGACTACGGCCCCCTGGGGGTCGAGCTCAAGAGCAATGTCAAGGCTGCCTGGTGGAAGTCCATAGTGCAGGACAGGGACGATGTCGTCGGCCTCGATGCCAGCATTCTGATGCACCCCCAGACCTGGGTTGCCAGCGGCCATGTCGCTGACTTCGCCGACGCCATGGTTGACTGCAAGAGCTGCAAGCAGCGCTGGCGCATTGACGATATCAAGGACGAGAAGTGTCCCGCCTGCGGCGGCGAGCTCACCGAGCCGCGCAAGTTCAACCTGATGTTCAAGACCTTCATGGGCCCGGTGGAAGACGCGGCCAGCCAGGTCTATCTACGCCCGGAGACAGCGCAGGGCATCTTCGTCAACTTCCAGAACGTGCTCAACGCCACCAGGAAGAAGCTGCCCTTCGGCATTGCCCAGATCGGCAAGTCGTTCCGCAACGAGATCACGCCGGGGAACTTCATCTTTCGCACCCGCGAGTTCGAGCAGATGGAGCTGGAGTACTTCGTCAAGCCGGGCAGCGATGAGGAGTGGTTCCGCTACTGGGTCGAGGAGAGGCACCGCTGGTACATCGACCTAGGCATCAGGGAGGAGAACCTGAGGTTGCGCCAGCACGCCAAGGACGAGCTGGCCCACTACGCTATCGACTGCTACGATGTGGAATACCTGTTCCCCATGGGCTGGTCTGAACTTGAGGGCATCGCCAACCGCACCGACTTCGACCTGCGCCAGCACTCCCAGTTCAGCGGCCAGGACCTGAGCTATTTCGACGAGGAGACCAAGGAGCGTGTCATCCCCTACGTCATCGAGCCTTCAGGAGGGGTTGACCGCACCACTCTGGCCTTTCTGGTCGATGCCTACGACGAGGAGCAGGACAAGGAGGGCCTCAGGGTGCTGCTGCGGCTGCACCCGGCGCTGGCCCCGATCAAGGTGGCCGTGCTGCCGCTGAGCCGCAACGAGAAGCTGGTGCCTACGTCCCGGGAGGTCTACTCCGAGCTGCGCAAATGCTGGATGGTGAGCTACGATGATGCCCAGAGCATCGGACGCCGCTACCGCCGGCAGGACGAGATCGGCACCCCGCTCTGCGTCACCATCGACTTCCAGTCGCTGGAGGACAACCAGGTGACCATCCGTGAGCGCGACTCCATGAAGCAGATCAGGGTGCCCAGAGAAGTGCTGGCCCAGACCCTCGACGCCAAGCTGAAAGGCGAGCCACTCGACGTCCTGCCCCCAGGGGGTAGCAAATGGCTGGGCTTTGAGGAGTAGGTAAAACCATTTGGAATGCCTTTTGGGACAAATGAAATGACAAGGGTCGTTGAGCAATGGATAGGTGCATACTACCCTTCTGAGATAATAGCAAAGCCTCGTTCCAAGGCCATTTTATGCCTGCTATTCGACAAAGTGGTCTGCCACTTCCCAGTCGCAGATATGGCTTGCGGTGGTGGTCACGGCATAAGCGACTTCTTCGCTGATGACACGTTAGTTGAAGCTGGAGTATTGGAACTGAGGGAGGAACTCTTGCTGCCTGAGGTTGAAGTCAACCCTTCTAGTGGCGAATACTGGGGAACAGAAGAAGAGTTCAATCGGTTTGTCAATATGCAAATCACCGCGATGGCGCTGAACACCTGTGCTTGCAGTGGCGCAGTACCTGTGACAGACAATCCTGAATGGGTGATACCCGCATCGCTTATCGGGAAAATCGACTTTCTACGATTCGCAAAGCTTCAGGCAGTAGTCCTCGCCATCCAGTCTCTTGATATTGCCATTCCAGCCATAGCAGAAATTAGCGATGAGGACATCTTGAAAGCCCGTGATCAATTAAGCGAACAACTTGCGCCTTTCCGGCGTTCAATGCTTGCATTGGCGCCTATGGTGCGCGAGGGCATACAAAGTGGAGCGTCTTTGCCAGACATGCACAAGGAGGCGAGGTATATCGTAGAAACCAATGTTGCTCCTGCGCTACATGAGTTGCAAGATAGACTTGCAAAGGAAAAGGGACGGTTTTGGAGAAAGTTGATTCTAAAAGGCAGTACAGTCATTCCCAAGTTCGTCCTGAATTGGACAACTAAAGGGGCATTGTTGGCAGCCATAGATAGTCTCGGTGATGCCAAAGACTTGGCTCTCGAAGTCATGGGCCGAGAGGCGTTACTAAGCTCGTTGAAGAGCGAAGGAGGATTGGGGTATCTTCTATCTGTCAGAGAACATCCGAGTTTCAAATCAAGATGAAAATACTTCATTTTGCTGATTTGCACCTTGGTTTGGAGAGCTATGGGCAGCTGGGCCCGGCCACCGGGCGGGAGCAAGTGGCTGGGATTTGAGGGATAATTCCAATTGGGCTGGGGAGGAGGCTGGCTACTTCTGCATATGACCGTATGAAGGGAGAATGGTGAAGGGACAATCATTTATTCCGACTGTAGCTATTATTTTGGCAATTGCCGCCATCGGCATCCTTTTTGTCCTGGCGAGAAGCGACCTTTCCGCTGCCACGGGAGAGCTTTCGTCCACAAAAGCGGCACTCTCCTCTGTTCAGGAGGAGCTGTCGGCGACAAAAGACGAACTGGCCGCATCCAAACTGGCACTGGCACAGGCGACTACTCAAGTTGGTTATAGAGACCCGACATACATGGAAGTAAGGCAATTCCTCCAGGATGACCAGACCGACCAGAACCAGTACATTAAAGATGTGTATGACTGCCATAACTTTGCCGCCGATGTCAACCTCAACGCTGAGGCCAAAGGCATCAGAGCCGCCTATGTCAGTATTGCGTTTCCTGATACTGGTCATGCTATCGTCGCATTCAATACAGTGGACAAAGGCATTCTCTACATTGAGCCTCAACACGATGATGAGGTTCTGCTTACCATAGGTGAAAGTTACTCAAATATCAATGGCTATCAGGAACCCACCACCTATGACGACACTATTGTTTCGTATACTGTCATATGGTAAATATTTGGCTCGGGATTAAGGGGGAATTGTGAAGGAATATTCAGTTATTCTAACGGTAGCTCTTGCCCTGGCACTCACCGCTATCGGCGTTCTTCTTGCCCTGACGAGCAGTGACCTTTCCGCTACCAGGGAAGAGCTGTCGGCCACCAAACTGGCGCTGGCACAGGCAACTACCCAGGTTGGCTATAGAGACCCTACATATGCAGAGCTGAAGCAATTCCTCCAGGATGACCAGACCGACCAGAACCAGTACATTAAAGATGTGTATGACTGCCATAACTTTGCCGCCGACGTTAACCTCAACGCTGAGGCTGAAGGGCTCCGGGCTGCCTATGTCAATATTTCGTTTCCTGATATTGGTCATGCTATCGTCGCCTTCGATACAGTGGATAAAGGCATTGTATACATTGAGCCCCAACACGATGACGAAGTCCTGCTTACCATAGGTGAAAGTTACTCAAATATCAATGGCTACCAGGAACCCACCGACTACGATGACACTATTGTTTCGGTGACTGTTATATGGTAGACATTTGGCCCGGGCTGAGTTGCTATTATTGAGGCCGATTTGAGAACATGAAGATACTCCACTTTGCTGATTTGCACTTAGGCGTGGAGAGCTACGGGCGGCTGGACCCGGCCACCGGGCTCTCCTCCCGCCTCAGCGACTTCCTCCTGGCACTGGACCAGTTGGTGGACTATGCCCTTGATAACGAGATAGACCTGGTGCTGTTCTGCGGTGATGCCTATAAGAGCCGTGACCCTTCCCAGACCCAGCAGCGTGAGTTTGCCAGGCGCATCAGGAGGCTGGTCGCCGCTGGCATCCCGGTCTTTCTCCTGGTGGGCAACCACGACCTGCCCAATGCCATCGGCCGCGCCACCACTGTGGAGATCTTCGACGCCCTCGAGGTGCAGAATGTCATCGTGGCCAGCCGCCCCGGCACTTCCCTCATCGAGACCAGGAACGGCCCTCTTCAGATCGTGTCCCTGCCCTGGGCACGGCGCAGTGCCCTGCTCAGCCGCGACGACTACAAGAACCTCTCCTTCGACCAGCTGAACCAGAGGCTGGAGCAAATCCTCACCGACCACCTTTTCACCGAGATCCGCTCTCTCAATCCAGGGCTTCCCGCCATTCTGGCCGCCCATGTCTGGCTGTCAACAGCCGACCCCGGCTCGGAGCGGAGCATGATGGCAGGACGGGAGCATGTGCTGCTCCAGAGCAGCGTGGCTAATCCCGCCTTCGACTACGTGGCCCTGGGCCACATCCATAAGAAACAGGTATTGGGAAACAACCCGCCGCTCGTTTACCCGGGCAGCCTGCAGTCCATCGACTTCGGCGATGAGGGCCAGGAGAAGGGGTTTTATGTCATGGAGATTGACCCGTCTGGGGCTCAGGGGCACAGGCTCTTGTCCTATGACTTTCACCAGGTCAGTGACCGTCCCTTCCTCACCATCGAGGTCAACGCCGATTCTGATGATCCCACCGCCGCTGTGCTCCAGGCCATTTCCCGAAGAAAGACTGCGGATGCCATTGTCAGAGTGCGAATCAAGGTGCCAGCCTCCCGAGATGGGCTGATCCAGGAGACCGAGATCCGCAGGGCATTAAAGGAGGCCCACTCCGTCACCATCTCCAGGGATGTGGAGCGAGAGCATCGCATCAGGCTGAGCCAGCGCTCCGCCGAGGGGATGACGCCGGTTGAAGTTCTCAAGGCTTATCTTGACTCCAAGAAAACGCCCCCAGAGCGGGCCAAGGTGCTCCTCGAATATGGAGACAGGCTTATCCGCCAGCGTGAAGCTTCGATGCAAGCCGAATTGTGAAGCTATGGTCAAGTTAACCTGCTACGGTGGAGTCAGGGAGATCGGGGGGAATAAGGTTCTGCTCGAGGACGGTGAGACACGGCTATTCTTCGACTTCGGCACCTCCTTCGCCAAGCGCTATCGCTACTTCGAGGAATACCTCAATCCCCGCGCTGGTGCTGGTCTCCTCGACCTGCTGGAGCTGGGACTTCTGCCACCTCTTCACGGGCTCTATCGCGACGACCTGATTTTGGATGAGGAGCTCTGGCAAGGGTGCTGCGCATCGCCGCTGTATCGTGAGCTCACCGTGGACGGCGTGCTCCTGTCTCACGCCCACCTCGACCACAGCGGCTTCATCTCATTCCTCCGCCAGGATATACCCATCTACACCACCGCCATGACTGCCTTCACCACCAAGGCAATTCAGGACAGCAGCAGGGCGGACTTCGAGAAGGAAGTATGCTACGCCATTCCCAAGGAGAAAAGAGAAGGGGTGCTTCAGTCCGCCAATTGGAAAACTGTGCCCTGCCAACAGAGGCCGTTTCGCATCTTCGACATCGATGCCCTGGCCTCAGAAGCCCACAAGTTCTGGCAACGCACCCCTGGGGGTCGGGAGTTACAACCCGAGCCGTTACAGGAAGCAGGCAAAATAGGGAACCTGCCACTGAGGTGCTTCCCCGTCGATCACTCCATCTTCGGCGCCGCTGCTTTCTCCGTCGAGACAAGCTGTGGCTGGATAGTCTACAGCGGAGACCTCAGGCTCCACGGCGGTAAGGGCCACTGCACAGCTGATTTTGTGCAGAGGGCGGCTCAACTGAAGCCCACAGCGCTTATCTGCGAGGGAACTAACGTCGAGGAGAGCACACAGGTCAGCGAGGCAGAGGTCTACGCCAACGCTTTGAATGCGGTGAGCAAGGCCAAGTCCCTGGTCATCGCTGACTTCGGCCCCCGAAACGTGGAGCGCCTGCTCAGCTTTCTCCAGATAGCCAAAGAGACAGGCCGCTCCCTCGTTATATCCACCCGGGATGCCTACCTCTTGCAGGCCATGCGCCATGCATCCTCAGAAGTGCCCGACGCCTCAGATGCGACCATCAGCATCTACGACGACGCCAAGGCCAGAATGGACAACTGGGAAAAGGAAATCCGGAAGAGGTACCAGTCCAAAATGGCGACGCCGGAGGATATCCGCCAGCAGCAGGACTCTTATATCCTCTGCTTCAGCTTCTTCGACATCAATGAATTGCCCACCCTCAGGCCCGCGGAGGGGAGCATCTACCTCTACTCCTCAAGCGAGGCCCACAACGAAGAACAGCAGCTTGATTTCAAGCGTCTTCATAACTGGCTTGACCACTTCAAGATCACCCGCATTGGGCTCCCTGTAGAGGTAGAGCCATCGAGATGGGAGACACCAGAAGAGGAAAGGGGCTATCATGCCTCAGGCCATGCCAGCGGCCCCGAGCTTCTCGAACTCATCAAGCAAATCGGGCCCAAGGCTCTGATTCCAATTCACACCGAAAATCCCGAATATTTCCGCCAGCTGGAAGCCGCTGGAATCGAGGTGCGCATTCCCGAGGAGGGGCAAACGATCTCCATCTCTTAGGAACGAAAACAAAGATGATACCGATAAAGCTCGCGTTACGAAATTTCATGTGCTACCGGGATAACGTGCCCCCGCTGCACTTCGATGGCTTCCATGTGGCCTGCCTCTGCGGCGACAACGGCAATGGTAAGTCAGCGCTCATCGATGCTATCACCTGGGCCCTCTGGGGCAAGGCAAGGTCCCGCAGCGACGATGACCTCATTCACATCGGTCAAGCGGATATGGAAGTCGAGCTCGAGTTCGCCTCAGGAGAAAACCAGTATCGGGTCATCCGCAAGCGGACCAAAGCAGGGCTGAAACGGGCAGCAGCACCAGTCCTGGAGCTTCAGGTGGCTACAGAGCAGGGCTTTACATCCATCAGTGGCAACACCATCACCGAGACACAGCGCAAGATAGTCGACATCCTGCGCCTGGATTATGACACTTTCATCAATAGCGCTTTGCTACTCCAGGGCCGGGCCAACGAATTTACCACCAAGAAGACGCCTGCGGAAAGAAAACAGGTGCTGGTGAACATCTTGCATCTATCGCTGTACGACGAGCTCGAAGACCAGGCCAAGGAACTGGCTAGGGAAAGAGAACGGAGCCAAAGCGAATTGGAGAGAGGAGTAAGGGAAATAGACGAGGAGCTGGCCAAGAAGGATGGTTATCAGGCCGAACTCTATGAGGTGCAGGCACTATCAGCGGAACTCGAAGCTCAAATAGAGGAGCAGAGGGCAGCGCTCGATGAGTTGCACCAGGAAAAGAACGGGTTGGAACTCAAAAAGGAGCAGCTCTCGGAGGCAGAGAAAAGGATCGCACAGGCAGAGGCAGAGCTGAATTCGCTGGAGCACCAGCTCAGCGAGCACCGGCAGAGGGTGCAGGAGTTTGAGTCCATTCTGGAGCTGAGTTCAGAGATAGAGGCGAAATACGGTGAGCTGCTGGCAGCTAAAAGCGAAGATCAAGAGCTAAACGAAAAGCTCAGGCAACTTCACGGCCTCACAGAGGATAAGAACCGGTTGGAGCAGGCGCTTACAGCTGCCAGGAATGAGCTGATCACAGAGCAAAGTGTGCTTCAGAACGAGGTAAACAGATTGCAGGCCAAGTCGGAAGCAGCGCCCGGGCTGGAGCAAGAACTGCGCCAGATTCAGGCTGATTCGGCTCAGCTCGATGAGATGGAGCGGGAACTGAACCAAAAGAGAGTGCAGGGACAGGAGTTATCAGGTCAGATCCACCTGCTGAAGGCGACCAATGCTCAGCTCGAAGTGGAGATAGCAGAGCTCAAGTCCAAAGTAGAGCAGCTACGGGGCGATGGCCTGCGTTGTCCGCTCTGCGAGACCGAGCTTGGCATTGAGGGCCGGGAGCGGATCATCACCAAGTATGAGCAGGACGAGGAAGCCAAGGCCAAGGCTCATCATGGTAATGAATCGGAGCTGGCGCAGAAGGAAAGCGAGCTGCAAGAGGTGACCGGCGAAGTAACTCAGCTTGAGACCAGGATAAGTAAAGAGCGGGCCACGGCTCAAGGTCGCGAGATAGCACTGAAGAAGGGACTCGATGAAGCTCAGGAGGCTACAGCCAAGCTGGAATGGGACAGATCGCGTCTGGCTCAGCTGGCAGAGATACTTCAGAGAGAGGAGTTTGCCCTGACCGAAAAGGCAGCGTTCAGAGAACTGGAGGCCCGGATAAAGAGTCTGGACTACGATCCAGAAAGACATAAGCTGGTCTGGGAGCATCTGGCCGAGCTCAACGCATTCGAGGACTCCAAGCGAAAACTCGCTGAAGCAAGAGGGTCTATAGACCGGGAGAGAGCGTTGTCGGCCAGGGCCGAGGAAAGTGCCAGCCGCTGGCGTTCCTCCCGCGATGCCGAGGTTCAGAGACAGGCAGCATTGACACAGGAGCTTGCAGCTTTGCCCGAAGTCACAACCAAGCTGGCTGAGGCAGAAAATGCCCACAGTGCCCTGCTTTCCCGCCAAGCGCAGCTGCGCCAAGCATTGGGCGCCATAAATCAGAAGCTGGAACATTGTGCTGATCTGGAGAGGAGCAGAGAGGAAAAGGTCAAAGGTCTGGCCTGGGCCGCGGAGGAGAGAGGCATCTACGACGAGCTGGCCTTGGCCTTTAGCAAGAAGGGCATCCCGGCTCTTATCATCGAGCAGGTGCTTCCTGAACTTGAGGACGAGGCCAACAGAATGCTCGCCCGGATGACCGACAACAGGATGGGCGTGCGGCTTGAGACACAGCGTCTGACTAAGAAAGGAGAGCCTGCCGAGACCTTGGAGATAAAGGTCTCAGACGAGCTGGGCACGCGCAACTACGAGATGTTCAGCGGCGGAGAGGCTTTTCGCATCGATTTCGCCCTGCGCATTGCCCTGTCCAAGTTGTTGGCGCGGCGAGCCGGAGCACCGCTGCCCACGCTGTTCATTGACGAGGGCTTCGGCAGCCAGGACAGCTCGGGCAGAGAGAAGCTGGTAGAAGCGATAAACTCAATTCAGGACGACTTCGAGAAGATAATCGTGATCACACACATCGAGGAGCTCAAGGATGCGTTCCCGGTGCGCATCGAGGTCACCAAGAGCGCAGAGGGCTCAACAATACAGGTGAGTTAAGTGAGATGAGAAAAGAACAAGATGCAGAGAAATGGCAGAAGATGGCGGAGTTCTTCAATTGCGAACCATTCGCCACTATGCTCGGGGCGAAGGTAGTGGAGCTGGATGAGGGCTACGCCAAGGTCGGGCTGACGCTGGGGCCGCAGCACATCAGCAGGATCAATCGGCCTCACGGCGGTGTGATCGCAGGGCTGTTGGATCACACCTGCGGTTGCGCCTTTGGCTCCACAGGCCGAGGCACCATCGGGGTAGAGCTGAGCATATGCTATATCGCCGGCCCTAAACCAGGAGACACCCTCACCGCCGAGGCAAGGATAGTCCACTTTGGGGGGACGATGGGAACAGTGGAGGCTGTGGCCACCGCCTCCGACGGCACCATCATCGCCAAGGCGTTGTGCACAGCAATAGCTTTGAGGGAAAAGTGATAGGAAGGCTGCTCACTCTTTGCCATTCCTGTTTCCGGACCAATCGTAGTCTGATAGTCATATTGCTTCTGCCGGTCTAAATCAATGTGCTTTATTAATCTGGAATGGTGCACCCCCATACCTTGACAAACTTCCACTGATATGGTGTATTAGGATAGCAAGTTGGAACGTTGGGATTACCAACCCGTGTGCTTTGTTATGGATTCCTTATCCAAGTTAAAGGCTCATAGCGGCGTCTCATCTTGAGAACAAACGAAAGGAGCAAGAAGTGGCTGATGCGAGTTACGATGCAGTGGTGATTGGCGGTGGCCATAATGGTCTGATAACCGCCGGCTACCTTGCCATGAATGGGTTGTCCGTGGCTGTCTTTGAGAAGGAGCACGAGATAGGTGGTGGTGCTTGTTCTGAAGAAGTTCCCTTGCCAGGGTTCGTCGGCAACCTCTGTGCCCAATCCACCCGTTTCCACAGCCACCCCGCCTACGATGACCTTAAATTGGCAGAAAAAGGCTTGGATGCCTACTGGCCGGAATGCGGCAATGGCGCCATATTCAGCGATGGCACCGCTGTGGTGACCTATCCTGCTTTTCCCGTCGTCGACAGATCGACCGGCAAGGCTGAGTATTCAGAAGCTAATGTGGAGAAGACACTTAGAGCAGTGGCCAGGCTTTCCGAGAAGGACGCCGAGACCGCCCGGTTTTTGCTGGAAAACTTCCGCGATAAGTGGCTGGGCCCTTTCAGAGAAGCATTATATGGCCCGCCCAAGCCCTGGGGCCAGAAAGACACTGTGGAGATATTGCTGGATGACACCGAGAGCGGCTTTGACCCGGTGTGGTCGGTGATGAGCATCGCCCAGCTATCCTATGACCTGTGGGACAGCCCGGAGATGCAGTGCTATGCCATGAGGCGGCTCATGACCTTCACAGGCGCCTATCCCGACCAAACACTTTCCCCGGTGAATTGCCTGGAAGCCCTGGTAGTGGTGTTCACTATCTCTGCCTCTTTCATCCCCTTTGGTGGCACGCACGCCGTAGTCCACGCTTTGCAAAAGGCACTCAGCGAGCTGGGAGGCAAGTTCTTCGTCCATCATGAGGTGGACAAGGTGCTTGTGGAAAATGGCATTGCCAAAGGCGTTCGCCTGGCGGATGGGACCGAGATCGAGGCCAAGAAGTTGGTGGTCAGCAATCTGGATATTGATCAGAGCATGAACAGGCTCCTTGGGCCTGATTATGTGAGCCCCAAGATAACGAAAAGGATAAAAAACATCAACTACGACGACTGTATGGTTTCCTATGTCCATCTTGCTCTCCACGAAGCGCCGCGGTACAAATCTGTTGACTATGACCCGGATAGCGCTTGGCTACCCACCAAGGTGCTCGTGCCCAAGGACCCGGATTATGTGGCCACGAAATTCAAAGCTGAGATCTTCGCCAATGGCATGCCCTCAAGGCTCGTCGGTCAGATTTGGAATGATAGCCAGTTTGCCCGGAACAGGGTCCCGGAAGGCAAGCACGAGGCGGTCTGGGAGGAATACCTCTGCCCGCTCAGATTCCTCTCAGAGCGGGAATGGCTAAAGATGAAGACCAGGCTGGCTGATGAGGTCATGAAGCAGTGGCAATGGTATGCCCCTAACATGACCCGGGACAATATCATTGGGGCCTACATTCATACTCCCTATGACACCGCATTGAGGGACAAGGCCTTCGTCCAGGGACACTGTGGCATGGGCTCTATGGTTCCCTGGCAACAGGGAAGGTTCAGGCCTATCCCCGAGCTTTCCAATTACCGGGCGCCGGTGAAGAACATGTATCTCGCCTCCGCAGCCATGCATCCCGGTATCGGTGTCCGCGGCGGCCCTGGTTACATCTGCTATAAGGTAATCGCCGAGGATCTCGGGCTCAGGAAAATCTGGGAGGAGAAGGGACGCTCATACTGAGAGAAGGACACGATTCACTTTTATAGTAATCTCAACATATCCTCCAAAAAGGCGAAAAGGGTCTTGACAAAAATGAAAACATGTGCTATATAATCATCATCCCGGGTGGTCAAACCGGAATCGCTGGCAGGACGGCCTAGAGGGTCAGCGCAAGCTGAACGGGATGTGAGGAGGTCGTGAGGCGTCAGCGAAAGGAGAGAGCACCCGGGATATTCTTTTTCCCTTCCAAGTCCTACGCTATCTGCTAAACTCAGACTGGGCACGCAGCTGATAGGGATCCCCCCACACGAAGCAGGGTAGATGGCATTATGTGCAGTTTATATCCTGTCGTGAACACCTTGACAACCAGACACCTCAGGACTCATAATCCTGAAGCAAGCGGGTCAGAAATCTTCCGCGGGGAGGTATTATAACATGGCTCAAGAAGTGAAGAAAGCAGTGTGCGAATGGTGTCACGCCAAATGCCGAGTTCTGGTCTACAGCGAGAATGGCAGGCTGATCAAAGTGGAGCCGGACCAATCCTACCCCTTGTGGGACAAAGTTTACCCCCCTATAGTGGCCTGTTTGAGATTGCGGGGGATGAGGGAGTTCATGGAGCACCCATATCGGGTGCACTTTCCGCTGAAGAGAGCTGGGGAGAAGGGCGAGGGAAAGTGGCAAACGATATCCTGGGATCAAGCTTTTGACGAGATCGGCGCGAAGTTAGGCGAGTTGAAGGGGAAGTACGGGGCAGAGACGCTGGCACTGGAAAGCGGCACTCAGCGGACCATGTGCTGGACTATCGGTCGCTTCATGAATACCTTCGGCAGCCCCAATTATATGGGTGCCGCCAGCATCTGCCATAACCCATGCATTAACCCCGGCGCAATGCTGCTGGGTTGGCCACCACGCCATAGAACCCAGCTTTTCATCGAAACCGGAGCTAAGGGGCCGAAGACCAAATGCATGCTCCTTCTGGGGATCAACCCCCGACAGTCCCGAGTACGCATGTGGCCATCGGTGCGCGATGCCAAAAAGCTTGGCGTCAAGGTCATTGTGGTGGACCCAAGGCGGACGGAATCAGCGGAGAAGGCCGACATCTGGCTTCAGCTCAGGCCAGGCACCGATGCCGCGCTGCTCCTGTCTATGATAAATGTGATTATTGAGGAGGAGCTATATAACAAGGAATTTGTGGAGAACTGGTGCCACGGATTCGCCGAGCTCAGGGAGAGGGCTAAAGAGTATCCCCCGGAAAAGGTAACCGAAATCACCTGGCTCCCTGCGGAGAAGATCCGGGAAGCTGCCAGATTGTATGCCCAGAATACCCCGGCGGTGACTACCAACGGCATGGGGACGGAGCAACTGAGCACTTCTATCGAAGCCATCCACGCCAAATTCATATTGAGCATGCTCACCGGGAGCGTCGACGTTGACGGCGGTGATTACATGACCGGGCCTGCCCGCTGCCATATCGAGTCCGAACTGGATCTCAGCGAGATGTTATCACCGGAGCAAAAAAAGAAGCAAATCGGCACAGACCGCTTCAAGGTGATCGGCTGGCCGGGGCGCGATGCCATTATGCCCCATGTATTGAGAGTGTGGGGCAAGAGATTCTCGGTAGACCGCGGCTCGGCAGGGGCCCATGCCCCCAGCGTCTATCGGGCCATGATCAGCGGCGAGCCCTACCCAGTCAAGGCGCTGATACACCTGGCCAGCAATCCCATGATTACCGGGCCTAATGTCAAGCTCATCCACAAGGCGCTGAAAAGATTGGACCTCCACGTGGTTCTGGACCACTGGCTGACCCCAACTGCTGAGCTTGCCGATTATGTGCTCCCAGTCACACCGTGGATGGAACGGCCCTACCTGTTCACCTTGATGTCCACGGACAACACCATCAGAGGTGGAGAGAAGGCATTGCCATCGGCGATACCAGGGGAGTTTGACCACAGGACCGATTATGACATTATGCGCGGCATCGGACTACGAGTGGGTCAGGAACAGCACTGGCCCTGGGAGGACTACGAAGCAGTTTTCAATTGGCAATTGGAGCCCATCGGTCTCACTTTCAAGGAGTTCATGGCTCAAGGAGGGTTCGAAGACCCGCCGAAGGATTTCAAGAAGTATGAAAGACAGGGCTTCGGCACACCTACGGGGAAGGCCGAGCTATATTCAACCATCTTTGAGCAGCTGGGATACGACCCACTGCCGCGTTATGAGGAATCCCACGAGAACCCGCTGACCAAGCCGGAGGTGGCCAAGGAGTACCCGCTGATGCTGATAACCGGCGGCAGAATTCAGCCCTACTTCCACTCTGAGCACCGCCAAATTGATTCCATAAGGCGCAAGCGGCCCCACCCCACCATGCAGATCCACCCGGACACAGCAGCCAAATTGGGAATAGGGAGCGGCGATTGGGTCTGGATCGAGTCCCCACGGGGCAGGATAAGGATGAAATGCCAATTGTTCGATGGCATCGACCCCAGGGTGGTGCACGCTGAGCATGGTTGGTGGTTTCCGGAGCTTCCCGGAGAAGAGCCATGGCTACACGGGGTCTGGGAGTCCAATGTAAATGTGCTCACCGATGATGACCCAGATGTGTGCAACAAGCTCTCCGGGGGCTGGCCGTTGAAAACAGCGTTGTGTAAGGTGTACAAGGTTAAGCAGTATTGATTTAGCTGCCAAGGCTTTTATCGCTCTCTAAGTATTGCCTTCTGTGGCTCCTGTGTAGCCTTGGTCAGAGCGGCTCGAAGGTGTTAAAATAGTTCGAGACATGCCTGCAATCCAAGAGAGAACTTGTACGGATTCGCAACATCCTGCCTCACCATCAGACACAACGAACCTATAGCCGAATTTCGTATTGAGATCGCTGAGCCACATAAGAGGAGAAAGGAGAGAGGAGATGTCATACGGTTTCGACGCCGTGGAGTTCCAAGGGGATGCGGACATTGAAGCCTACAAAGTGTTCTTCTTGGATGGAACGCATTTTGCCCCTGCGGTGACACCACTTTTTTATCAAGCAGTAGCACAGCATATGTGGTTCTATAGTAATCACTTGGGCGCCGAGTACGTAAGCGACCCAGGGAAGAGGGGCACGGCTTGGAGGTCTTATAAGGGTTTCGGCTATATGACGGCAGATATGACAACTGAGGAGGAAAGCCGAGAGCGTGAGCCCAAATTCAGAGAGAAGATGACTCAGCTCATGGCCGACCCCTGGGAGCCCTGGCATAGGTGGAAGGCAGAGCTCAAGTCTTATTATGACCACTATATACCTATGAATCTGGAGCAAATGGGGAATGGAGAGCTTGCCTCTCACCTGTGGGACATCTGGGAGCTTGAGCGCAAGGTCTGGGAAATCCACATGCTTGCCATGGGTATTTATATCAGCGGATTCAGGGCTTTCCGCAATCTGGCAGCAGAATTAATCGGTCTGGAGCATGAAGATCCCCTCTACGCCAAGCTGGTATCAGGCTTCGATAACGACGTATTTCGGCTCAATAAGGGACTGTCTCAGCTTGCCCAGAAAGCGATAGAGCTTAAGCTGGAGCACATGTTCGATGCCCCCACCGAGCAGGTGCTCGCTGCGCTGGAGCAAAGCGCCACCGGCAGGGAATGGCTTGAGGCCTTCCACGACTTCATCTATGTCAAGGGTAATGGCTGGCGGATGCAGGTGATGCTGGAGTATAACACCCCGACCTGGATTGAGCAGCCGCACCTGGCCATAGCCGATATCAGGCGGCTGATAGCCGTCGGCGGAGTTCACGTTCCCGATCTGCATCGGGAACGGCTGGCCAGAGAGCGGGAAGAAACGGAAAGAGAGCTCTTGGCAAAGGTGCCTCCCTCCCAGAAGCAGTGGTTTGAGTCCCTGATGAGAGCCGTCCAGGCATTTGAGTACTTCTGCGACGATCACAATTACTGGTGTGAGATGAGAGTCTTCTCCCTGGTCAGGCGTGCTGCCATGGAGGCAGGTAGAAGGCTCGTCAGATCAGGGGTACTGGAGGACGCCGATGATGTGCTGATGCTTCTTATCGAGAATGTGATCTTGGGCACCGCAGGTCAGGAGCGCAACGCCGCCCCACTAAAGGCAGCCCTGAAAAGGAACAAGGAGGAATGGCTTCACAATAGAAGCCTTCCTTATCCCAGCGATGAAGTGCCGCTGTTCCTCGGAGATCCCTCTTGGCTACGCACGGCTGCTGGTGCTGACGCATTAGTAAATATCGCGATATCGCCACAACTGGCCGATCCCAAGGAAGTGGGAGCTACGTGTGTTGGGTCAGCCGGAGCGCCTGGTTTGGTCGAGGGAATCGCCCGCGTCATAATGGACCATACACAGTGGGACCAGCTTCAGCCGGGGGAGATACTGGTCGCGTCCATGACTGCGGCCCCCTGGACTCCGCTTTTCAGCACCATCAAGGCAGTTGTGGCAGACACGGGCGGGGTCTTGCACCATGCGGTAATCGTGAGCCGTGAATACGGGATACCATGTGTGGCTGGTGCCATCGATGCCACCAAGAAGATCAAGACTGGAGATAAGATCAAAGTCGATGGTAACTTGTGCCGGGTATATGTCCTGAGCCAATCAACATAGGGGCTGGACAGGAAGTAAGGAATAGCCGCCTCTCATATTGTCATTCTGAGCGTAGGGAAGAATCTCGTATTACTCGGGACAGGAGACCCTTCGCTAACGCTCAGGGTGACACAATAGACAATCCCCTGCAATTGTAGTGCAACGAGCTTGACAACCTTGTAGGGTGGGTGAAATCCACCGTTTAATCGGGTGTGTTTCTGTGGTGGTGGGTTTCGCTGCGCTCCACCCACCCTACTTCTCTATCTCACTCAATAGCATCAAACGACTTGACAAAATAACTAAAAAGTCTTATAATACTTATAACTTAATTAAACAAATGGAGACTTAAGATGAGACGAGGATTTATGAATCACGTAGCAACTATATTGGTCCCAGAATTTCCCGGAGAAACCGCGTTGTGGTATGCGAGGGCATACCTAGAAGAAGCGGGAAGCGACGGAAGCGATTCAAAGACCCCAGAACAATCGCTAGCAAACACACTAAGTAAACAGGTTAAGACAGGCAGAGAAAAGCGCATAAGGAGGGAGCGGGTTAAAGGTGTTTATTGTTATTTCCCTGTGCTGATGATATCCACACCTGACTCAAGAGAAGAAATTGTTGTCCAGCTTTCTTTATCTGTGCAAGAGTTGAAAGACATTGATAATCTTGTTGCAGTGGACAAGTTTAAAAACAGGAGTGACGCTATTAGATGGTTAGTAATGGAAGGTATTAAAGCGAACCGTACTTACCTGGATAAGGTAGCGGGTACGATTAGCCAAATAGAGCAGTTAAAAAAGGAAGTTGTGGCATAGAGTGAATAAGAATGAACAATAAGCAAGAGCAACGAGACGAGATACGTAGAAAAATTAGAGAATTGGAGAGAGAATTAACCGGGATTGACCTTCAAGACAAAACACTCGCTAACTGGAATACTGAAAGGGAAGAACAACTGCAAAAAGAAATAGAGAGTCTTCGGTTAGAATTAGACAAGCTAAACACAAACCAAGATTGAGTAAGGAGACATGAAAGATAGATAATTTGCTTTAAGAATCCAAAGTACAAACCTTCAAAAGAAGGAAGAGCTTATGTCCGTGAGAAGAATCAGCAAAGTTGAAGAGTTATTTCCCGCTCTGTATGAAATTGGTAGCAAAAAGAATGAGTTACCTACGGAGTTGCGAGGTTGGGTTAATATTCTAGGCTTATACGTTCAACTTCGGTATACTGACCTTCTAACAACTTCTATAGAGAGTCTGGTTGCTGGAGGAAAGTACATAGGATATTTTTCTGCAACCTGTGATTATCCTCCCGACCGTAACGGGTATGCCAAAATTATGGGAGCCACTATGTTCGGTGATTTCAGTAATTGGAAGATAAAGAAATTTGACCAACAAGTTTGGGAGAGACGCTTTGCTCATCTAGTTGAACCTACTTATGAGATAGCGCGATATTTATGTATCCCTGATATAGAAAATGCATTCAGAACTTATGATATTGAGGAGTATAAAATACAATGGCTACCTAAGCTCGTAAGTGCTGTAAACCACTTTAAGTCGACTGGGAAGTGGGTTGGTCTTCATAATTTTAAGTGTCTGAGTTGTGGTAAGGGTGTGCCTTTCTGGACTTATCTTAATTCTGAACCCTGTCCATATTGCTCTGGCAAAGTGAGGGGTGAGAATAGGAAGAGATAGTTAAATTACCCTAATTGCTAGCCCAAGTTGGATTAGAACTGGAAGGGCGTCTAAGAGGGGCGAAAACCCCTCTTTCTTTTCTTTCTTTTTCGTCCCCCTCTATATATGCCCGCGCTATCACCGCAGTGAAAGGTAGTCGTGCTCGTCGTCGATGTCGTGGAGGATGGCGTCTGATTCGGTCTCTACTTCCAACACGTCCCCGGGGTACGCTGCGATTATACCCCTGGATGTCACCGCTGAGGCGGGAGAGCTTCTCCCTGTATTTAACGGAGAAGGACGCATTCTAAATGCGTTTGTGACTCGTTGGAACCTTGGCGATCTTTTGAGTCCCTTTGCCGCTACCTAAAAATTGAATAGCCTCGGTTATGCATACCTTGACACATGCCGGGTCTCCGCCGCACAAGTCGCATTTCAGCAATCCACTCTCCAGAGTTAGGGTCAGAGCATTAAAAGGGCAAGCTGGAATGCACTCGGCGCAGTTATCGCATCTATCCTCATACAAGACGACCATGCCGGTCTTGGCATCAATTTCCAGAGCTCCCGTGGGACAGGCCTTCACGCAGGGTGCATTCTTACAGTTGATACACACCCTGGGGATCATCAGCCCTTCATAGGGATAGGTCTCAATATGTATCCGGGCCTTGTCTGGGTCGCCTTTGCCCTCCTTGACCACAGAGCAAATTACCTGGCAAAACCTGCAACCGGTGCAAGCCTCGCTGTTTATGAACAGGTTTTTATCCAACCTCTTGACTTTGGCTGACACTCTTTTAACCTCCTGCCAATTTAAATGATGTGGCTTGGTTCAGTGTCAAGTCCTAAACGCTTCAGAGTTTCCGGCCTGGGGATACCGTCCATATCCCAACCGTGGACCTCATAGTACTCATCCAGCAGCTTCTCATATTTGTCGGGGTCAGTTCTCCACCCCTTGCGCGGTTCAACAGCATTAGGTTCACAGTAAACTTCAGGAGGCATATCGCCATCCCTGCCTATGCCCTCCCGCACATTGAATAGCTTCTCTATATTCCAAATCCTCTCACCGGTCTCCATCAACTCTGCTTTGCTCATATCCCAGCCGGTGACAGCATTAATTGATTCGCAAAATTCTTCAAAACCGAGATGGCGAGGCCCAAAGAATTGGGTAGAAAACTTGCAAATACCCAAGGCATCAACAACGGCAAACAGGTACTGAGTCCATGTGGCCATCCATGCCTTACCGTCCCATGCAGTGGGGTCAGAAGCAATTGGCCTGCCATACATTTTCTCCAAGAAATCCTCGGGGAGCCCCATAAACTCCGTGTTAATGCGTCCCCTCAGGTGGTCGTGTCCCCTATTCGAGGTAATCTCACCGAGCGCTGTTCCCCTCAACGCCCGACTATCAATCTGCTCCATTGGCAACCACTTGGTGTGGGGCATATAATGCTCACACCCTTTCCCTATCACCTTAGCTGCTTCCCGCCAGCCATTAGCCAAGAGGTCTCCCAGTCCCTCTCGGTTTGCCATTTGGTGTATAAGTCCGATTATCGCCTCCCTGCTCCCCCACTCAAGACGCAATCCCCCAGTGAGTTTGTCGTCGATGATTCCTCGGTCGTAAAGATCCATAAGCCAGGCGATATACGCTATTGGGGTGCCGATATCCAGTCCATATCTATTGCAGAGATCGTTTGCCGCTAAAACTATCTCCCAGTCATCGACATTGCCACAGGTTGGACCAAACCCGCCCATTAGGTACCATTCCGGACCTTCTCCCCATAGACCGGCATTGGGCCCCGACTGCACGCTGTAGCGATGGGTGCAGTGGATAGGACAGGCAAAACAGCTCAGGCTGCCAGTCTTGTACTTCTCCTCAAAGACCTCAGCCTCGAGTGTACCCTCAGGTATCTCGACGCGGTTATAGCGATGGTTATAACACCCTAACTGTCCGGACTCATTCTGGACGACGAAGGCAAATAGTGTACCATAGCGCGACAGGACGGGGTACATCTTTGTCGACAGCACCTGTTTGAGGTGTTTGGCGGTGACCTCAAGCAGCCTGTCCGGATATGCCACCTCGAGCCCTTGCCGCCCGCGCACAGCAATTGCCTTGAGTCCTTTAGAACCCATGACACAGCCCATCCCTGTCCTCCCCGCCGCCCGCTTAAACCCGTGCCTGACGCAGGCAAACCGAACCAGTCTCTCCCCTGCCTGCCCGATGCACACTATTTGCACATTGGGGTCGCCCAGTTCCTCTCTAAGCTTCTGTTGGGTATCAAAAGTGTCCAGTCCCCAAAGCTCCGAAGCATCCCTGAACTCTATTTCTCCATCATGGATCCAGAGATAAGTTGGTTTCTCCGCCCTTCCTTTGATCACCAAATGTTGGAAACCAGCATATTTGAGCTCAGGGGCCCAGAAACCACCGCAATTGGCATCTCCGATGAAGCCGGTCTCAGGTGACTTTGCCGAGACATGCAGTCTCGCAGTGGCGACACCCAAGTGTCCAGAAAGCAACCCCGCCCCAAAGACCAGAACATTGTCAGGGCTAATGGGATCGACGTCCTTATCAATGTGATTATAAACCAGGTAGGCATTGATACCGCGTCCACCGAGGTACTGGCGTTTTATCTCCTCGGGAATGCTCTTAGTGGTGAACTCATTCTGGGAGAGATCAACGTATGCTATTCGATCCACGGTGCCCCCTTATCTTGGCCTCCGCATATCAGCCACCAGCCACCATACCCTCAAAGCTATCCCACCAGGACTGAGGGTCAGTTTCTGCATTCTCGGTATCTCCACCCTTGGCTCCATCCGCGCTACTCGACCCATAGTACCGCCCTCTTATCTTGGGCATGGTCGGCGTTACCCAAGTTATGCGCCAGGCTTGACCACAATGAGGACACTCGACCGTCTTTTGCTCAGGAGCTAGTTCCATTCGCTTCAGGCAGACAAAACACCTTACTTCGTGACGAACTTTTTGCGCCAAGATGTCACCCCCGTGAATGTTTCGCTGTAGCACTCTCAATATAACCATCTGGAAATCACTTTGCAAGGAGCCAGCCCCAAAAATAGCTTTGGGTAGCCCGTTAGTATATAATTGTAGCCAAGCCGAGCCAAGGATGCCCTGCCTGTAAGAAGAGTCTATTACTCAGAAAAGGCCATCTCATGGAGCTTGAAAAGCAGATGACGAGCGCTACTTCCAAGCTGAGGCTGCTCTTGGTGGGGGATTTTCACGGCATAGTCCCTGATCTACTGAGAGAGAGACTGTCGTCATATGCTATCGATGCCTGCCTCTGCCTCGGTGACCTCTGTGAAGTGGATGGGATGAGGCAGATTTTCTTCACGCATTTCCACGAATTACAAGAAGGCAAAACACCGGCAGATATTTTCAAACTCATGCCTGCCGAGATGCATTTTCCCGCCATGGATAGCATGCAAGTTGTGCTTGATTTTCTGGCTGAACTGAAGGTGCCGGTGTTCCTCGTCGCCGGAAACGCTGACTACTTGGCCGAGATGGTCAAGATATTGCCCTATGCCATCGACAAGCCCGCATTAGAGCAACGAATTGCGGTGGCAGAGAACCTGTACCTCCTGGAGAAAGAAGCCATTGAATTCAGTGGCTATCAGATTCTGGGTTACGGAGGGCTCAGGATACGCGCAGTTGAGTCACAAAACGAAATGGATGAGCTGTGCAAAAGCGAATTGGAACAGCTATCTTGGAAGGTGATCAATTGGCGCAGAGCCATCTTTGTAGCACACTGGCCTCCTTATGGAACCCTGGATCAGATAGACCATCCCGGAAGTCCGATTCACGGTGAACATTGGGGGATGGAACTCTTTCAACAGTGGGTCGAAAAGTGGCAGCCTCTTGTCTTTGCCTGCGGACATGCCCACGAGCAACAGGGAACAGCGAGAATTGGCCAAACCTTAGTTATCAACCCGGGGTGCGCCCAGAAGGGACAGGCTGCTATTCTCACCATGGCCGCTGGCGAGATCGATGACCTCGATTTCATTCGCTAGTGGATAAAGCCGCAATCTATTCCGAAGCACCATGCGATGGGCTGGAGACCGCATCATTCAAGCGTCCCACAAGGGATTTATCACCAAGCCAGCGGGTGTTTTAGGGTGGAAATAGGTTGATTTCTGAGGGACTCTGGAGCCGGCATCAGCGACTTCCAGAATCTGGGAAATGTGGGCCGAGTTGAGAAAGAAGGCCAGTTGATAGTTGCCGGAATCAACCTCGGATAAGGCCTGGAGTTCTTCTCGGGTATACTCCAGGCTCTTTTCCTCCTTCTCAAGAGTATCGATGCCGAGCATCCCGCGCAGGATGACCCAGTGAAGAAGGCTGACATCGAGCTCCTTCCAGGAGGGTGGCTCGTTGGCTTCCACGCTCCTCCGTAATGCCTGTTCCCTCCGAGCGGTTAGCAGGCGAAACCGCTTCCCATCCAATCCGTAGAGCCCGAAGGTGCCCCGCCCCCGCTCCCCCAGCGCTCTCATCCAGTAGTCGATGGTGTCGGACAAGTTGGGGAGGGGAGCAAGCAACTCCATATCGAAGTGAACAGCAAGAGAGCGCTCAAGCTCTGACAGTTTGGCCCGGCGAACTCCGCGCACCAGGCGATGCGTGGGGACCATGACCAGATTGGGATCCTCGGCACGGATAAGGCTGGCCATGACAAAATTGAAGGGCTCCTCACCTGAATAGCAGCGAGCAGCGGCATGCTGCTCCTTTCGGTACATAAGGGCAGTTTCATATCGATGGTGCCCATCGGCAATGTAGACGACCTTGTCAGCGAAGAGTTCGCCAATTTTGGTTATAACCCTCTGCTCAGTCACCGCCCACACCGAATAGGTAACTCCGTCGTCATCCCCAGCCACAAAGTCTGCTTGTTCAGAGGGTAAGTTGGAAAGAAGAGGGACAATCTCACCTTCTGCATCGTGGAAAAGGCCTATAATCGGACTGAAATTAGCCCGACAGGAGCGCAAGAGGCTGAGCCGATCCCTTGCCGGTCTCTTCATCGTCTTTTCGTGGGGACGGATATGGCCGGTACCGAGTTCTTCCAGCCGCAGCCGGACGATGAGCCCCCGTCGGCTCTTCAAGCTGCCCTGATTAGGGAAACGGTGCTCTATAACATAGAGAGCAGGCTTCTCGTCACGAATCAGGATACCTTCTTCCAGCCAACTCTGCATGACCCTCGCCGCCCTCACATAGCGATTGTTACCAGAAGTGTCTTCAAGTCTTTCCCCACCGAACTCCAACCTGATCATGTTGTAAGGGCTCTTATGGTAATAAAATTGCTCGTCGGAGATTACGTCGAATGGTGGGCAGATCACTGTGGAGAGATCGCCGACTCGTTGCAAATTGTAGCGAATGCCTTGAAAAGGCTGGACATCAGCCAAGTAGTAACTCCGTGCTCTGGCAACTTAGAGCAAAACTTCCCGCAGTTCCTGACGGGGTGGCAAAGCCGACCTAAAAGCTATATCAGCTTTATTTTAACAGGGGAAACCGCTAACAGGCAACCTGTTCACGAGAAGGATAACAGAGACAGGATAAAGATCCTATGTCAACAAAACCTCGAATAGACGACCCTGAATAAGAGTGGAGAGCCATTCCAATTTAGCGGCGCAATTTGTTTATGATAGCCGCACTCTCGTTATGTCACCTTCACGCTTCAATAGACCCGACTAATAGTATCTCCAACTGGGCAAGATCTGATATCACATAGTCGGCCTCAGAGGGCCCGCGATCGATAACACCTGTGAATTGGACTGTTCTCAGCCCCTTCTCCTTAGCTCGCTTTATGTCATCTATTGGCCTGTCACCGACTATCATCGCTTCAGAAGTCGAAATCCCTGCGTGAAGAAGGTCTTCAACCATTCTTTTATAGAGTCCGCCCTCTAATTTCTCAAGCCCCTTATAGCTCAGATCCACCGATCCATCTCTTTGGAAGCGACCAGCGGTTGTTATTACGTCAGAGAAGAAACGTTTGAGCCCCCAGAAGTCAAGCCAGTTGAAGATCAGCCGTGCCGCGGTCTCGTTGGGCGAATCACTGACAATGTTGATGCTAATCCCATTCTTAGCCAAATGCTTCAGGCATTGCCTTAGATTCTTTGCCACTCTTGCCATACGTGTTTCCTTGTTACAGAAAAGCTCAATGGCATTCGGGTCACTATCTAAGACGATACGATGAAACTCTTCCATACCTCTATGAGTGAGCTGTTTGAAGTGATATATTGTCTCCCAAAATTTTCTCTCGCGTCCTTTTGCTCCCTCGACATACCAACCTATTCCGAAATCAGAAACCTCTCCGACTTCGCCACAGTTTTTCGCTAGTTCAAATGCAAGCGTGATTTTCTCGTCTATGACTTCTGGCCTCTTTAACTCTGTAAAGACTTCCCGTAGTAGCTTTCTCATGACTCGAGGCATGCTCCTCGGGTCCATCACAGTCTCTCCCCAATCGAACCCGCACCAACGAATGAGAGGTGCTTTTAATCTCTCCTTCGCCATAATCAATACCCTCGCTTAAAGCCCACTATTGTTCCTCCCATCTCGTCAAGGGCATACTACTCCTAAGAACTTAAGAAAAGGGGGTTAGCATCCTCTCGGTCAATGAAAGCTGGCCCCTCCATCGACGAGGACAGTCTGCCCGGTCATGAAATCGCTCTCATCCGAGGCCAGAAATACGATGGCACCAGCGAGGTCTTCAGGTTCCTCAGCGCGCTTGAGGCACCTGTGCTGCACAGCTCCCTTCTGGCGTTGCTCAGGCATCAATATCTTGCTGGCTTCGGTCATGGTATAGCCTGGAGCCAGTGCATTAACACGTATGCCATGATCTCCAAGCTCAGTCGCCAATCCCCGTGTCAGGCCGATAAGCGCTGCCTTGGAGGTGAGGTAATGGAGAAAACCCGGCGTGCCGCTGTAAATAGTCCCTGATGAAACGTTAACGATGTTGCCCTTGCCTTGCTTCTTCATCTGCGGAAACACCGCCTTGGCACACAGCCAGCACCCCTTCACGTTGACCTCCATTTCCCGATCCCATTCCTTAATCCCAATCTCGTACCATGGCCTCAGACCTACTCCGTAGTATATGGCAGCGTTGTTGATGAGGACGTCAATCCTGCCAAACTTGTTCACGGTTTCCTCGGCCATGCGCAGAGTGTCCTCTTCGCTGGACACATCAACCTTGAGGCCTATGGCAGTGCCACCCTTAGCCTCAATTTGCCTGATGGTGTCGGGGGCATCCATTATGTCGGCCGCTACCACTTTTGCTCCCTCCTCTGCCAACCTCAAGCAGTACAATTGGCCCAAGCCACTGCCTCCACCAGTAACTATGATCACTTTGCCCTCAAGCCTCATGGTGAATAACCTCCTTTCTCACCTAATATGGTCGTCCCTTTTCCTCCCACACTTTGGGAAGCCCGAAATCCTCAACTATGATCTTATAGCAATTGTAGCCATTTCGTCCGTGCACCCCACCTCCGTAGTGCTGAGAGCCTCCACAGAGATACAGCTTCTCTACCGGTGTCCTGTACCGTGACAGCTCAGGGCAAGGCCTGAACTTCCCCATCTGAGAGGCTGTATGTGCACCTAAGACCCAGCTGCCCTCATGCATGTTACTGTTCCTTTGCACCACATCATAGGGGGTGTTGCAGTAGCCAGCGATGACATTATCCCAGGTCATGTTGGGAGCATACCATTGCCACTGCTTCACCATTTCATCGACGATCTCCTTCTTCATGCGCAGCCATTCCCTTTCCGAAAAACTGCGGGCCGGCGCGGCAAAGTTCTCCAGCAGAATGTTATGTTGCCCCTTAGGCGCTCGAGTCCTGTCCAAAATGCTATCCGTACCGACTGCGAGATACAACTTCTCGGGGATGCCACGTGTAAAAATCTCCGACTGGTGCCTCTCTGCCAGAGTTTCAACATCTTTCGGGGAATAGAAAAGCCTGCTGGCTCGTAGGCAATCTGGATTGAAGTCAGCCGCTTTGTATTGAGGAAGCTCGTGGGTGGCAAAGTTCACCCAGAACAGACTGCCCCTGTCATATGAGAAGTTCCTCACCCTGCGGGCAAGCTGAGGGCTTATGTAGTCCTCCCCCACAAATCTGAATAAAGTTTGATGGGGATCGACATCGCTGACCACAAGCTGTTTGGCCTCTATTTCTGTCCCATCCGTCAACCGGACGCCCCTTGCTGTGCCATTATCAATGAGTACCTTGTCAACCTCGTGGTGGATGAAGAACATGCCACCCATCCCGGTAAGTGCCTTTTGCAGGGCATGAGTCACGGCATGGGTACCACTTACAGTAGCCGCGGACGGGCCCGTAAATGAAGCCGCAACCCTGAGCCGGTCAACAATGTCAGCTATATGCATCACATCTCCAGGATAGCCAGCAGCGACTGTTAATATAGCCCTCATGAAGTATATCTGCAACTCCGGGCGCTCAAACAAGTCGCAGGCTATCTCCTTGACCGTCATCACTTGATACAGAGGGTCGATCCCGTCCTGCGGATCGTCAAACAACTTCTCCATGATATCCTTCTCACCTAACGGCGGGGGAGGACTCAGCATCCATTCCTCGTAGGCAGGTCCCCATTTCTTTTGCCACTTTTCCCTGATCATACTGGCGGTTTCCGCATCCCTCTGGGAAAACCTGGCAATCTCTTTAAGCCCTTTTTCCGCATTCTCCGGCCAGTACTCTGACGCGCCTGTTAGGGGATCTATCACCTTGGTCACCGAATAGCCCTGCAGACACGTCCCATCGTCGAAGATGATCCCATATCCAAGGTCATCGTGAAATGCATATTTAAGTCCCTTCTCATACAGCTTGAAATCATGCCATGCCGGGTTACGATAGAAGTAGACCCAGTGGCCACAAGGGTTGCTTAGGAATCCAGGAATGGGAATTTCCTCCCCACAGGCACCACCTCCTAACTCATGCTGCCGTTCCAGAACAACTACCTTCATGCCAGCATTGGCCAGATAACAGGCAAGTGTAAGCCCGTTAGGCCCCCCTCCAATTATCACAGCATCGTAACTGGCATCCGCCATAGATTCACCTCCTTATTGTGCCATGCCCATAGAGGATGGATTCCTGCTGATCTATTAGCCGAAAGCTGGCGAATTTTTGGGTTACCCTTTGGCTTTGCTCGAGTAGAGTTTCACCATACTATCAAAGGCGGCCACCATTGCTTCCGAAGACCAACTGTGACGGTGGGCCAGCTCCAGGCGCACCAACAACAAGCCAAACCTGAAGGTTAGACCTCAAACACTGACGAACAAACTTACCGTCGAGCAAAGCGAACTAGGCTCGATATCGCTTCCTGACTCTGGTATTTACCGAATTGCTACTTCTCCAATATATACACGGCGCACATATCGCCGTCTACCCTTATCCTCATTCCGGTCTTGATTTTCTGTGTTGCCTCTTGAGTGCCGGCGACAACAGGTATCCCGAATTCGCGGCCTACTATCACCGCATGGCTTACGGCACCGCCGATATCAGTGACCACGCCTTTAACGATGCCAAAGAGAGGCGTCCATATCGGGGATGTCTCTACGGTCACCAGGATCTCTCCAGGCTGAACCTGATCGAACTCCTCTTCGCTCATTATGAAGCGTGCTACCCCCTCAGCGACCCCCGGCGTCGCCGCTGCACCGAAGATGTCCGCCTTTAACTCAGGCTTGGCCCGAATGTCCGCTATGATCCGTGTGGCCAGGAAGGGATCGGCGGTCAATTGTACCGGCACCATACTGGGGTCACCAATAAAAAGCGGCGGCTCAGTCTTGCGAAATTCTTGATGCTGCTCTTTTCTTATTTGCACCAGTTTGCGCGCGTCAAGTTTGGGTATCATTCGCATATCTATCTCCTCAGGTACGAGCCAATAAACATCCTGAGGGTCATCTATTATTCCTGCTTTGGCAAACCTCTTCCCTATCTCCTGGGTTATGCGCCGCCAGATTCCATTGCCATAGTTCTCACAGTAGAACTGATGGTCTTCATTGCAACTGGTGCTCAGCTGGGTGCTCCTCATCAGCTTGGCAAACCACTCCCTTTGGTCACGGGGAACACGGGAGAGGACTTCCTTCTCCGCTTCATCTCTCTCCTTGACCAGGCGTGTCCGTGCCTGATCGAGGACGAAAATGCCACCCATGCCAACCGCCTGCCTTATTGCTGACAGCGCCAGTGCTGGCTTCTCAACCCAGCTGGGAACGGAGATAAACCAGTTTGCCCCTGTCCGCCAGCCATCGGTCCAGAGGAAATCACGAAGCTCCTGAAGCCATTTCCTCCCTGCTTCACTCTCCTCGAGTGCAGAGATGAGCTGTTCATTGCCCTGAGTTTTCTGGAAAAGCTGCTCCAGCTTCAGCTCGTTTACCCTCCCGGCAAGCTGCCACAGCCCGCGTGTGGTCTGGAATACCCTGTTGTCAAAGCCAGACATTAACTTGTTGTATACAGGGTCATGTCTATCTATCCCAAGCAGCTCTTTGCACATGTTCTCAAATAGGACCATAATGGTAGCTTGAGCGTACATGGCGATGAAGTGATATATCCCGTTTTTTCTATAAATAGTAATCCAGTCGCGGATGTGCTGCCGGAGTTCAACATTCTCCATCTTCGCCAAATCAGCGGACTTGAACTGCTCATAATAGCCCATCAACTCACTGGTGAATTTGCCCCACTCTTTGCCAAAATCATCGATCCACGGGGCTATCCTCTCTCTGAATACAGGCTCACGCTGCTTCTGTTCCTCTTCGCTCGGTATTATGACTGCGATATAGAACCAGCCATCTTTCGTCCTGTAGTCCACGCCTTTCGTGGTGGGGATGGAGAGCTTCTCGGCGCCGTATTGAAAGGCAGTAATCGCGTAGCCGTCCATAATGATCCACATATCGAGCACTGTCATTACTGCATAGGACTCTTTTTTGTCCCATATCCACAGCTTGGAAGCCTTGAAATCCCTTTCCTCATCAAACTCCCAAGTGGGCCAGTTATGGTAACCTGCCATTCCTTCCTCCTTCTTTATTCTTTATTCTTTATTCTCTCATGCCCTCATTTGGCCCTTCGCCTGAGTGTTATCCCATAGGCAAGCACCTCCTCACCTGAAATAAAAAGGACAGAGGTGCCTTGGCCACCTCTGTCCTTTTCTCTCGCCTCCGTTTCACCCTCCGAGACCATCCCGGCTGATTCCTATTTTGACTTACAAACGCATTATACGCATTGTTCCAGCGCACCGTCAAGCTTTCATAGAGCACATTAAAGTAAGCATTCAGACCACTTCCCAGCCTGTCGATGTACCAGTTAATTCGCTAAGTTGCCTGGCACTGCTGCTTCGTTCAGCGTACCACAAGTGTTGTAAACAGATACAAGAAGCTTGCCTATACTTGACAGCTGGTGTAAAATGGAGTGGCTTGTTGCCATGTGGGACGAGTCTGATGTAGGCTAAGCATTGCAGGAAGGTGGAAATAGCAAGTGTATATGAAGGCTTTGAGGCCGAAGTCGATCCTGACCATAGCACTGGTGCTGCTGCTGGTTGTATCTGCCAGCAGCTCTGTTGCTCTGGCATTCTCCAGCGGCGCCCCGGCTGCAAGCTACACTGAGATACTGGTGAAATTCAAGCCGGGCACCGATGATTCAGTGATCGCACAGGTGCATCAGCAGAACGGCGGCACAGTGGTGGACACCATCCCCGTGGCCGGGGTGCAGGTGGTGCAGGTGCCCGCCAGCCTCTCTGCAGCTCTGCTGATTGCCTATGCCAGTAGTCCCTTTGTGGAGTATGCTGAGCCCAACTACGTGGGGCAGATAGCTGCTGTACCCAATGACAGCCTATGGAGTTCGCAGTGGGGCCTGAGCAGGATTGACGTCGACGATGCCTGGGATGTTACCACCAGCAGCTCGGACATCCGCATTGCCATCCTAGACACCGGCATTAGAAGTACCCACCAGGACCTCGATAGCAAGATCGTGTACACTGCGATTTTCGCCACCAGTTCGCTGGACGATGTCTACAAACACGGCACGCATGTGGCCGGAACCGCTGCCGCCGAGACCAACAACGCGCAGGGTGTAGCCGGGGTGGGATATGACTCCTCGCTGATGATTGCCAAAGTGACTTATGACAGTGGGTCCGTTAGTTCTGGAGCGGTAGCCAATGCTATCTACTGGGCGGTGGACGGGCCCGACGGTGATCCAAACACAACAGATGACGGGGCCCAGGTGATCAACATGAGCCTGCTATTCGACAACTTCTCAAGCACCATGAACACCGCGGTTAACTATGCCTGGGACCACGGGGTGGTGGTGGTAGCCAGTGCCGGCAACGATGGCACCACACAGCTCCAGTACCCCGCCGCCTTCGACAACTGCATTGCGGTAGCTGCTACTCAGTTTGGCGACACCAAAGCCAGCTTTTCCCAGTACGGCGATTGGATCGATGTCGCTGCACCCGGCGCCGCTATCCGCTCCACGGTGGCCGATCACGACGCCGCGTACCAGAACATGAGCGGCACCTCTATGGCCTCGCCTCATGTCGCCGGGCTGGCCGCCCTGCTGTTCAACACCGTCACCGACACAAACAGCAATGGCTTCCTGAACGATGAGGTGCGCTATGCCATAGAAAATACCTGCGAGGACATCGGCGTATACGGCCTAGGGGCCGGGCTCATCGACGCCGAGGCGGCAGTGAATTTTACCGTGCCCGCTGAGCGCCCACCGAACAAGCCGAGCAACACCTCACCCACTGACGAAGCAACAGGCGTCAGCGTGACGCCGACGCTCGAGTCCTCAGACTTCTCTCCCGACCCCGATACCACCCCCACACCAACCCATAGCGCCTCCGAGTGGGAGATAACCACTGCCTCTCACGACTACTCCAGCCCCGTCTACGACAGCGGCGCCGTTACCTCCGGCGACTTGACCCAGCATACCGTCCCGGCAGCGACGCTGAGCGATAGTACCCTCTACTACTGGCACGTGAGGCATCAGGACAGTAACGGCGAGTGGTCTAAATGGTCGGGGGAGACCGCCTTCACCACCCCCAACCAGCCCCCCAACACGCCGGGCAGTCCTTCTCCGGCAAATCATGACACCGATATAGCCATCGACGCTGCTCTGAGCTGGACCGGCGGCGACCCCGATGCTGGAGATACGGTGACCTACGATGTTTATTTCGGCACCAGCGCCAGCCCGCCGCTGGTCTCCAATGACCAATCAGCGACGACATACAACCCGCCGGGTGACATGAGCTACATCACTGACTACTACTGGAAGATTATAGCCAGTGATAATCATGGCGCATCCGCATCGGGGCCGGTGTGGGATTTCACCACCATGGCGTCTGGCGCCAACAACCCACCCAACCAGCCGAGCAATACCTCACCGAGCAACGGGGCCACTGGCGTCAGCATGACACCCACGCTGCAGTCCTCAGCGTTCTCCGACCCTGATGGCAGCGACACTCATTCTGCCTCCCAGTGGCAGATAACCACCACCTCGGGCAACTATACCAGCCCGGTGTTCGACAGCGGTACCGATGCCTCCAACCTGACCCAGCGCACCATCCCGGGAGGGACTCTGAGCAATGGTACCCTCTACTACTGGCATGTAAGGCACCGGGACAATAATGGGGCCTGGTCCCTCTGGTCAACGGAGACCTCCTTCACCACCATCAACCAGCCCCCCAACACGCCGAGCAGTCCCACCCCTGCGAATGGTTTCAACGGGTATCCGATCGATTCTGATCTGAGCTGGACAGGCGGCGACCCCGATGCCGGGGATACGGTGACCTACGATGTTTATTTTGGCACCAACCCGACACCGACGACGCTGGTTTCCAACGATCAATCGGCAGTAATATACGATCCGGGCACCATGCTTGCCGACACTCACTACTACTGGAAGATTGTAGCCACTGACAATCATGGCGCATCCACATCGGGACCGGTGTGGGATTTCACCACGGCAAACCGGGCGCCCAACACGCCGAGCAACCCTTCTCCAGCAGACGATGCCACCGGTGTATCTATCAATGCTGACCTGAGCTGGACCGGAGGCGACCCCGATGCTGGAGATACGGTGACCTACAATATTTACTTCGGCCCCGACCCCAGCCCGCCGCTGGTCATAACTGATGTAGCAGGGACAACATATGA
>DAOULY010000013.1:0-3580 GCA_034414595.1 Dehalococcoidia bacterium | reverse complement strand
CATAGGTGGTGTGAGCCGGGATGGCGGAGATGCCACCAATGAGCTCTCATATTTGGTTTTACAGGCAATAGCGGACCTGAAGCTACATCTGCCTGATATAGCACTAAGATTGCACAAAGAGACCCCGGACGACTTCCTCATGAAGGCTTGTGAGGTGTTGAGACTGGGTATAGGGAATCCGAAGTTTTATAACGACGAGCAAATAATCCCGATTATGTTGCGAGTAACAAATGGGGTTATATCTTTGGAGCAGGCGCGAGATTATTACAATTCAGGCTGTGTGGAACTCAGGCTGGAGGACCCTTTTGCACCTGGATTTCATCTTATCTATCTGACCACGTCTATGGCAGCTCCTTTGGAGTATGTCTTCACTAACGGGGTAGCCAGGATAAGTGGAAAGAGGGTCGGGGCTGAGACGGGCGATCCAAGTAAGTTCGGAAGTTACGAGGAGGTGGTGGAAGCGTTTAGAAAACAACATGCACACATTTTCCGGCTTTGGCAAGCAGCTCAGAACTTTGCTGTGGCTGCAACTCTCAATAGCACGGTAGCTATGCCGTTTGCCTCGGCAATGCATCCAGTGTGCATTGAAAATGGAGTGGGCTTGATTAAAGGTGCTGGCTTGCCCCCAGATCTTCAATTCTTTTGGTCTCAGAGTGTGCATACGGGTTTGGCTGAGGCAGCAGATTCATTAGCTGCGATCAAAAAACTTGTATTTGAGGATAAGGTTATCTCTATGCCTGAGCTCATCGATGCATTGGATAATGACTTTGAGGGCAGGGAAGATTTACGGCAAATGCTGATAAATAATGCGCCCAAGTATGGGAACGACGATGATTACGCAGACTCCGTTGCAACGGAAGTATATTCCATTATGGCTGATGAACACTATAAATACAGAAACTGCTTGGGGGGATATTGGGTTCCCTATATACTCACTCTTACAAGCAACATTTGGTTCGGCCAGAGGATTGGTGCATTGCCAAATGGAAGGAAGGCCTGGACTCCCATGGCTGACTCATCTGGCCCAACCTATGGCTACGACAGGACTGGACCAACAGCAGTAATCAAGAGCTGCGGGAAGATAAATCGGGCAACTCTTGAGCAAGGGACGCCGATAACAGCCCTGCTCAACATGAGGGTTAGCCCGGTGATGCTTGAGGGTGAGAAGGGATTGAAGAATATGTCGGCATTCCTCAGGGCATTCTGCGAGCTGGGGGTCTTTCACGTGCAATTCAACGTGGTAAGCAGTGAAACCTTACTGGATGCTCAGGCACACCCCGAAAAATACCCTGACCTTCTGGTCAAAGTGGCAGGGTACAGCGCGTACTTCACCCAGCTGAGTAGGTCAATCCAGGACAATATTATTCAGAGAACGGAGCACTGCGAATGGCGATAGAACTATAAAACTACACTCCTTAATTTGTCTTGGGATAATGGACCTTGGGGAGGTGAAGACTATGTTTTGAAATTATTGACAGAAGTCACATTTTGTGGTAACTTAGGCAACATAAAAAACTAAGAAGGAGGTGGACAATGTCATACGGTTGGGACCTTATGGAGCATAGAGGAGAGCCGGATCTAGAGAACTACCCTGTTTGGGTCTGCGATCTAGTTCATACCTCGCCTGCGTTCACGCCACTTTTTACCTGGTTAATGTGGAATAATTGTGCCCATGGCTGCTTGTACGCCCCCGAAGTTCTTTGCGAGCCAAAAAGCCATGGCTGTGCTTGGAGGGTATATAAAGGTTATGGCTATTTAACGACAATCGCCGTAAGAGATGAGAACGAGATTAAGGAACGGGAGGTCGTGTTCCGGCAGAGGGTTGCCCCAATCATTGATGATCCGTGGGGCCATTGGGCTAAGCTGAGGGCAGAGTTGAAAGCATTTTATGACAGCGTTATACCACTTGATGTTGACCGAATAAACCGCATGGAACTCGTTAGTCACTTCCACGATATGGACGCTTTTCACCGCAGGATGTGGGAAATACACCACTTAGCGCTTATAGGCCTCTATGTTCCTGGGGCCATCATTTTTCCGGAGCTCTGCCCGGAGCTGACCGGGCTTGCCCCCACCGATGCTAAATACTCAAAGCTGCTATCTGGCTATGACAATGCGCTATTCCAGCTCAATAAAGGGTTGACTAAGCTTGCCACCAGAGCTATGGAGCTGAAGCTCGAGGACAAATTCAAGCTCTCGGATGAAGAGGTGCTCTCAGCAATGGAGCAAAGCGATGCTGGAAGGCAGTGGCTTAAGGAGCTCAATGACTTCCTTCAGGTTGATGGCTGGCGCATGGTGCGGATGTGGGAGGTCTGCACCCCAACCTGGATCGAGAAGCCGAGCCTGGTGGTGCCTGACGTGAGGCGGATGATAGGCGCAGGTGGATCTCATGCCCCGGACCTCCACAGAGAGCGCTTGGCTAAGGAAAGGAAGGAGATAGAAAAAGAGTTACTGGACAAGGTTCCTGCAGAGCAAAAGGAATGGTTCAGCAAGCTCATGGCTTGCGCCCAGGCAGCTCAGTTCTGTAGCGAGGACCACGATTATTGGTGTGAGTTGAGATGCTGTTCACTTATCAGGCGTGCCGCTATAGCACTGGGCAGGAGATTTGCCGGATTCGGAACCCTGGACGACCCCGAAGACATATTCTACCTGTTCCCTGACGAGATAGGATACCTTGGCATGTTCGAAGAAAGGGTCGATCTCCGTTCCAGAATAAACAAGCGCAAGGAAGAGCATAAGGTGTATCTTGCGAATCCGCCAATCAGCGACGAACTGCCGATGTTCCTTGGCGACCCGGCAACACTGCCGATTGCACTGAGCGATGCCCTGATGACACCAATTCTTGGCATGCCTGTGGCCAAGCCTGAAGAAGTTGGGGCTACCTGCGTTGGTGCTGCATCCGCACCCGGAGTCATTGAGGGGATTGCCCGGGTTATCATGAGCCAATCGGAGATGGACCAGATCCAACCGGGTGAGATTCTGGTCACACCGTTTACCGAAGCTACCTGGACTCCTATCTTTAGCATCATTAAGGCAGTGGTAACGGATGGCGGAGGGGTGATGACACATGCTGCGATCGTGGGCCGGGAATATGGAATACCGGCTGTAGTCGGTTGCCAGGACGCGACCGTGAAAATCAAGACCGGAGATAGGATCAAGGTTGACGGTGATATGCTGCGGGTCTATGTGCTCGAATGAAAAAACCATTAGTCGATAACGCCGTGCTCTCATCGGGAATGAAGTAAATGGCCCTCGTTCTGCAAAGCATCAGGTAAAGAGAAAGAGGAAACATTCAATGGCTGATGCAAGTTATGACGCGGTGGTAATCGATGGTGGTCATAATGCACTGACCACCGCCTGTTACCTGGCCCATAGTGGGCTATCAACGGCAGTTTTTGAAAGGGGGCAGGTGACTTGGGCGGTGGCACCATCACTGACGAATCCTTTATCCCTGGGTTTATTTGCGATCCCTGCGCCATCGTAACCCGCGTCTGGAGCTCTCCTGTCTATACTGACTTCAAGCTGGCGGAGAAGGGTCTGGATTTCATTTTCTCTGAGGGTGGTCGTGGCGGGATATTTG